>NZ_JAUJQE010000010.1:0-267217 GCF_030482505.1 Burkholderia sp. AU45274
TCTCACGGAACCCAGCGTGGCCGGACTCGTACTCCTCTGCAATGGATACCTTGAACTGCTCCGTGTACTTGCTCATGAAAAACACCCCAAAGGTTGGATCGATGTCCAACTTTTGGGGTGCAGTTCAGTTTTCCGGCCGGGCTTTTTTATTGCCCGCCGCTATGGCTCGATATTGCCGTCACCTGCTCGAGCGCCGCGACGAACGCGCGCTTCAGCGGGCTGTCGAGGTCGGTCCACGCAAGGCCGATGCCGGTGCGATGCCCGGCCAGGTCGAGCGGCCGCGCGAGCACGTTCGGCGGCAACGCGCTGGCGGCCTCCGCCGGAATCAGCCCGATCCCCATCCCCGCCGCGACGAGCGCGAGCATCGTCGTGAATTCCCCGAACTCCTGCGCGATCTCGAGCGTCGTGCCCGCGCGGCTCAGCGCGAGCAGCATGTCGTCGTGAAAGCCCGGCGCGTAGCGGCGCGCGAGCACGAACGCGGGCTGGCCGCGCAGCGCGGCCGGCGCGATCGCATCGTGCGCGGCGAGCGGATGGTCGAGCGGCAGCGCGACGACGAAACCTTCCTCCAGCACCACGCGCGTGTCGATGCCCGCATACGCGGCCGGCAGCCGGATCATCCCGAAATCGATCCGCCGGTCGCGCAGCGCGGCGATCTGGTCGGGGGTCGGCAGGTCCTTCAGTTCGAGCGTGATCAGCGGATAGCGCTCGCGCATCGTGCGCAGCACGGCCGGCAGCAGCGCGGGCAGCACCGACGACACGAACGCGATCCGCAGCGTGCCGATCTCGCCGCGGCTCGACAGCCGCGCCATCTGTTCCGCGCGCGCGGCCTGCTGCAGCGTGGCGCGCGCCTCGGGCAGGAACACGCGCCCCGTATCGCTCAGTTCGACCTTGTGCCGGTCGCGCTCGAACAGGCGCGCGCCGAGTTCTTCCTCGAGCGCCTTGATCTGCATGCTCAGCGCGGGCTGCACGATGAACAGGCGCTGCGCGGCGCGCCCGAAATGCAGCTCTTCCGCGAGCGTGACGAAGGCGCGCAATTGCTTGAGTTCCATGGGCGGCGGGCAGGCGAGGGCGGTGATCAAGTTTCATGATAACCGGATCAAAAAAGACCATTGGCGCGGCGCCCGGCCGGCAGCCGAAGATATCGTCAACGCGAGACCGGCTGCGATGGGCCGCCGGCTCGACTGGCACGAGGAGACACGCATGACCGACGCGCTTGAACGGTTCCGCCTCGACGGCCGCCGCGCACTGATTACCGGTTCCGGACGCGGAATCGGGCTGACGCTCGCCCGCGGGCTGGCCGAAGCGGGGGCGGCGATCGTCATCAACGATCGCAATGAGGAGAAGGCCGCAGCGCTCGTGCGGCATCTGCGCGAGGAAGGCTTCACGGCCGACTACGCGGTATTCGACGTCGCCGAGCACGCGCAGGTGCGCGCGGCGATCGACGATTTCGAGGCGCGCGTCGGCGCGATCGACATCCTCGTGAACAACGCGGGCATCCAGCGCCGCGCACCGCTCGACGCGTTCGAACCCGACGACTGGCATGCGCTGATGCGCGTGAACCTCGACGGCGTGTTCAATGTCGCGCAGGCGGTCGCGCGGCACATGATCGCGCGCGGCCGCGGCAAGATCATCAACATCTGCTCGGTGCAGAGCGAGCTCGCACGGCCGACGATCGCGCCGTACGCGGCGACCAAGGGCGCGGTGCGGATGCTGACGAAGGGGATGTGCGCCGACTGGGCGCGCCACGGCATCCAGGCGAACGGCCTCGCGCCCGGCTATTTCGAAACCGAACTCAACCGCGCGCTGGTCGACGACGCGGCGTTCTCGGACTGGCTGTGCAAGCGCACGCCGGCCGGCCGCTGGGGGCGCGTCGACGAGCTGTGCGGCGCGGCGATCTTCCTCGCGTCGGCCGCATCCGATTTCGTGAACGGCCAGACGCTGTTCGTCGACGGCGGCTTGACCAGCGCCGTCTGAGCGGCGGCGCGCCCGCGGCGCGCCCGCGGCGTGCCGTTGCGCCGGCTGCGCCGGCATCCGAATTCCCAGAAGAGCCCGCCGCACGAGCGGGCCGATGTCCGGCCGCGCGATACGCGGCCGGGTTCCGGAACGGAAGGCAGGAGACAGGAGACAACGATGGATCGCATTTCCCCGCCGCCCGCGCGGCACGATGCAGGGTCCGCTGCGCCGGGCGAGACCGTCGAGCGCCGCGGCGTCGACACGAAGCAGCTCAACCGCGCGGCATGGACCTGCTCGCTCGGCAGCGCGCTCGAATACTACGATTTCGCGTTGTACACGCTCGCATCGGCCCTCGTGTTCGGGCCGCTGTTCTTCCCCGCGCAGACCGCCGAGATGCGGCTGATCGCGAGCTTCGGCACCTACTTCGTCGGCTTCGCGGTGCGCCCGCTCGGCGGCGTCGTGTTCGGTGTGCTCGGCGACCGGATCGGCCGCAAGTTCGTGCTGACCGCGACGGTGCTGCTGATGGGTGTCGCGAGCACGCTGATCGGCGTGCTGCCGACTTTCGCGACGGCCGGTTACTGGGCGCCCGCGCTGCTGATCCTGCTGCGCATCCTGCAGGGCCTCGGTGCGGGCGCGGAGCAGGCCGGCGCCGCGGTGCTGATGACCGAGTATGCGCCGCCGGGCAAGCGCGGCTTCTATGCGTCGCTGCCGTTTCTCGGCATCCAGCTCGGCACGGTGCTGGCGGCGGCCGTCTATTTCCTGCTGCTCGCGAACCTCGACCGCGTGACCGACGGCTGGGGCTGGCGCGTGCCGTTCCTGTTCAGCGCGGTGATCGTCGCAGTCGGGATCTACATGCGTGTGCGGCTGCACGAGTCGCCGACCTTCGTGCGGCTCGAGAAGCGTGCGCAGGTCCTGGCGAATCCGCTGAAGAGCGCCGTGCAGCATTCGAAGCGCTCGCTGCTGATCGGCATCGGCCTGCGGGTGGCCGAGAACGGCGGCTCGTCGATCTACCAGGCGCTCGCGGTCAGCTATCTCGCCGGCGTGATCGGGATGAAGGGGCCGATCGGTGCGCTCGCGCTGGTGTGCGCGGCGACCGTCGGCGCATGCACGGTGCCGCTGGCCGGCTGGCTGAGCGACCGTTTCGGCCGCGTGCGCGTGTATCGCACGTTCGCGTGGCTGCAGCTCGCGCTCGCATTCCCGGTGTGGTGGATCTTCAGCCACGGCAACGTGGTCGCGAGCGTGATCGCGATCTCGGTCGCGCAGGGCTTCGCGAACTGGGGGATGCTCGGCGCGCAGGCCGCGCTGCTGCCCGAACTGTTCGGCGCGCGCCATCGCTACATGGGCGTGTCGTTCTCGCGTGAAGTGTCGGCGGTGCTCGCGGGCGGGATCGCGCCGCTCGTCGGCGCGACGATCATCGCGACCGTGATCGCGCTGCACGGCGGCGACCATGCGGCCGGCGTGCGCGCGTGGGTGCCGATCGCCGCGTACCTGGCGCTGCTGACGCTGATCACGCTGTTCACGACGTCGCGGATGCCGGAAACCTTGAACCGCGATCTCGACGATCCGCTCGACGCGGCGCAGGCGGCGCCGGCACCGGACGCCGATCCGCTCGCGCGGCACGCATGAACGGGCCGGGCGGCTGACGCGGCCCGGCTCGCTTTCGCATTCCACTTATCTCGACAGGAGCAAGCGCAGATGGCGCACGAATCGACCCAGCGGCCCGCACTGCTGATGACGGGCCCTTACCAGCCGTGGGACGACGCATGGCTGTCGGCAGGCTATGACGTCCACCGGCTGTGGGAGGCCGCCGATCGCACGGCGTTCCTCGCCGAACACGGCGCCGGCGTGCGCGCGATCGCGACGCGCGGCGATCTCGGTGCGAATGCCGCACTGATCGCCGCGTTGCCGAAGCTCGAGATCATCTCCTGCTACGGCGTCGGCACCGATGCGATCGATCTCGCCGCCGCGCGTGAGCGCGGCATTCGCGTGACCAACACGCCCGACGTGCTGACCGGCGACGTGGCCGATCTCGGCGTCGGGCTCGCGCTCGCGATGATGCGCCGCATCGGCGCGGGCGACGCGTATGTGCGTTCCGGCGCGTGGCGCGACGGCGACATGCCGCTCGTCACGCGGCTGTATGGCAAGCGCGTCGGCGTGGTCGGCTTCGGCCGGATCGGCACGACGATTGCGCGCCGGCTGTCGGGCTTCGACGTCGAGCTCGGCTACTTCGACGTCGCGCCGCGCGCGGACAGTCCGCACCGCTTCTTCGGCGACCTCGCCGAGCTGGCCGGCTGGTGCGACCTGCTGATCGTCACGCTCGCGGGCGGACCGACGACGCGCCACCTCGTCGATGCGGCCGTGCTCGAAGCGCTCGGGCCGCACGGCTATCTGGTGAACGTGTCGCGCGGCACGACCGTCGACGAACCGGCGCTGCTCGACGCGCTCGAGCGCAACGCGATCGCCGGCGCGGCGCTCGACGTGTTCTGGAACGAGCCGCGCATCGACCCGCGTTTCCTCGCGTTGCCGAACGTGCTGCTGCAGCCGCACCATGCGAGCGGCACGATCGAGACGCGCCAGGCGATGGGCTGGCTCGTGCGCGACAACCTTGCCGCGCACTTCGCCGGCGAGCCGCTGGTCACGCCGGTCGTCTGAGGAGGCTGTCATGCGTATGCGTTGCATGTGTGTCGTGATCCACGGGCCGAACGACCTGCGGGTCGAAGAGCAGGACGCGGGCGAGATCGGCCCGGGCCAGGTGCGCGTCGATGTCGCGATGGGCGGCATCTGCGGCTCCGATCTCCATTATTTCCGGCACGGCGGCTTCGGCGCGATTCGGCTGCAGCAGCCGATGGTGCTTGGCCACGAGGTGGCCGGCACGGTCGCGGAAGTCGCGCCGGACGTGACGTCGGTGAAGGTCGGCGATCGCGTCGCGGTCAATCCGAGCCGGCCGTGCGGCGCGTGCCGCTATTGCCTCGAAGGGCTGCCGAACCAGTGTCTCGACATGCGCTTCTACGGCAGCGCGATGCGGATGCCGCACGTGCAGGGCGCGTTCCGCAATGCGCTCGTGTGCGACGCGGTGCAGTGCGTGAAGGTCGCCGATCACGTGCCGCTGTCGCTCGCGGCGCTCGCCGAACCGTTCGCGGTCGGGCTGCATGCGGTGTCGCGCGCGGGCCCGCTGATCGGCAAGCGCGTGCTGGTGTCGGGCTGCGGGCCGATCGGCGTGCTGGCGGTGGCGGCGGCGCGCGTGCACGGCGCGGCGGAGATCGTCGCGACCGACGTCGTCGAGGCGCCGCTGGCCGTGGCGAGCGCGCTCGGCGCCGACCGCACGATCAATGCGGTGGTCGATGCCGGCTGGGTCGAGCGCTACGGCGCCGACAAGGGCACGTTCGACGTGATGATCGAGTGTTCGGGCAATGCACGCGCGCTGCGTGACGGGCTGGACGTGATGCGTCCACGTGGGGTCGTCGTGCAGCTCGGGCTCGGCGGCGATGTCAGCCTGCCGCAGAACGTCGTGGTCGCGAAGGAGCTGTCGATCTGCGGGTCGTTCCGTTTTCATGCGGAATTCGCGCTCGCGGTGCAGTTGATCAACGCGGGGCGCGTCGACCTGCGGCCGGCCGTCACGCGCGTGTTCCCGATGCGCGACGCGAACCTCGCGTTCGAACTGGCCGGCGACCGGCAGCGCGCGATGAAGGTGCTGATCGACTTCGCGGACGAGGCCGCGTGACGATCACGCGCTAGTGCGCGACGGACGCTATCGACGTCGTCAAAAGAAGGCACGCCCGCGATTTGCGCGGCGTGCCTTTTTTCGTCGTGCTGCGAAAACGCGCTACTGCATTACTGCGTGACCTGCCGCACGCCGACGCGCTGCGATGCGAGCCACAGCGCGATCAGCACGCCGGCAAGCGCCGCGCCCGCGATGCACACGCCGCGCCAGCCGTCGATGCCGTACGCGACGCTCGCCGCGAACGACCCGAATGCGCCGCCGATGAAGTAGCTCGTCAGGTAGATCGTCGTCACGCGGCTGCGCGCGTTGCCGGCCAGCGCATAGATCACGCTCTGGTTCGAGATGTGCATGCCCTGCACGCCGACGTCGAGCAGCAGGATGCCTGCGATCAGCGCCGCGAGCGAGTGCGCGCCGGCAGCGATCAGTGCGAACGACGCGAGCACGGCCGCCGCGAACAGCCCCGTTGCCGCGTTGCCGTGCCCGCGATCGACGAGCCGGCCGGCTGACGTCGCCGCGAGCGCACCGACTGCGCCGACGATGCCGAACAGGCCGATCTGCCCTTCGGAATAGCTGTACGGCGGCTGGCTGAGCAGGAACGTGAGGCCTGTCCACAGCAGGCTGAAGCACGCGAACACGAGCGCGCCGTAGGTCGAGCGCAGCGCGATCAGCGGTTGTGCGCGCACCAGCGCGACGAGCGACTTCATCAGCGCCGCATAGTCGAGGCGCGCATTGCGGCGATCCTTCGGCAGCTTCACGGCGAGCACGACGGTCAGCGCCGCCACCATCACCGTCGCGATGCCGTACACCGCACGCCAGCCGAACCCGTCGGCGATCGCTCCGGCCGCGACGCGCGCGAGCAGGATGCCGAGCAGCAGCCCGCTCATCACGGTGCCGACCGCGCGGCCGCGCGAGCGCGCATCGGCAAGCGATGCGGCGAACGGCACGAGCAGCTGCGTCGAACAGGTGACGAAGCCGACCGCGACGTTCGCGACGACGAACATCGTGAAGTTCGTGCTGAACGTGACCGCGACCAGCGCGACGACGTTGAGCATCAGCAGCCGCACGATCAGCGTATGACGGTTGACTGCGTCGCCGAGCGGGACGATCAGCAGCAGGCTCGCCGCATAGCCGAGCTGGGTCAGCGTGACGAGATAGCCGAGCTCGGTCGGCGCGCGCCCGAAGCTGCGCGCGATCGCGGCGAGCAGCGGCTGCGCGTAATAGATGTTGCCGATGACGATGCCGCACGCGCAGGCGAACAGCAGCGTCATGGCGCGGGTCAGGGGAGGATGGGTGTCGTGATGCGGTTCCATGGTCGCGAAAAACAGCGGCGCCGGCCGGCGGCACGGAGCCGTCGGATGCGCGGGGTGACGGAAATCGGGGCCGGCGTCGACGGATCGGCGGTGAGCCGATGCGCGCCGGGCGGATCGCGGCCGGGCCCGGATCGGGCGGGCGGCGGTTCGTCGTGCGGCGGGCGGAGGCAGGGCGGGCCCGGGCGAGCCGTTCCGGTGCGCTGGCAGCGGTCATGCACGGGAACGGATGTGCGTATGATGCGGGAATCGAGCCATAGCGTCCAAGACTGGATCGTTATGCGCATCATTGGCAAAACCAATACCTCGGCCGCCATGCTCCTCCGCCACATCCGCTATTTCCTGGCCGTCGCCGAGCAGCGCAGTTTCACGCGCGCGGCCGACGCGCTGCACGTGTCGCAGCCGACGCTGTCGCAGCAGGTGCGCCAGCTCGAGGACACGCTCGGCGTGCCGTTGTTCGACCGCTCGGGCCGCACGGTGCAGCTCACCGAGTTCGGCGAAGTCTATGCGCGCCATGCGCGCGCCGCGCTGCACGAGCTCGATGCGGGTCAGCGCGCGCTGCACGACGTCGCCGATCTCGGCAGCGGGTCGCTGCGGCTCGCGATGATGCCGACCTTCGCGGCCTACCTGAGCGGCTCGCTGATCGACGCGTTCCATGCCGACTATCCGAACGTCGCGCTGACGATCGATGCGATGCCGCAGGCGCGCATCGAGGCGCTGCTCGCCGACGACCGGCTCGACGCGGGCTTCGCGTTCATGCCGCCGCGTGCGCCGGACATCGACGCGCTGCCGCTGTGGGACGAGCCGCTCGCGCTCGTGACGGGCCGCACGCATCGTCTTGCACGGCGCCGTCGCGCGCTGACGCCGGCCGAGCTCGGCGGCGAGCCACTGGTGCTGCTGAGCCGCGCGTTCGCGACGCGCGAGCGCATCGACCGGTATTTCATCGAACACGGCGCGCAGCCGAAGATCGCGATCGAGACGAATACGGTCAGCGCGGTGCTGGAGCTCGTGCGGTGCGGCCGGCTCGCGACGGTGCTGCCCGACGCGGTCGCGCGCGAGAGCGCCGACCTGTGCGCGCTGGAGATCGATCCGCCGCTGCCCGCGCGCACGGCCGCGCTGCTCACGCGCAAGGGCGCGTACCGCAGCGTTGCGGCGCGTGCGTTCATCGAGCGTGCGCTCGCGTATCGGGATCCGTCGGGAGGTTGACCGGCAAGACCGGGCGGCGCGCGCGACGGGCGGCCGCCCGGGCCGTCACGTGCGGGGTGTCGGGAAGAAGATGCCCGCGCGCTGCGCGGCGTTCGCGATGTGCGTTTCGATCGCAATGCCGGCGGCGCCCGCATCGCGCGCGATCAGCGCGTCGACGATCGCGCGGTGCTCCTGCCACGTCGACAGCAGCAGCTCGCGCCGGTAGAACGGCATGCGCTGGCTTTCCTTCATGATGTCCGCGCTGCTGCGCAGCACCGATTCGATCGCCGCGTTGCCGGCGAGATGGATGATCCGCATGTGGAAATCGAAGTCGAGTTGCGACGCGTCGTCGAGCGCGTTTTCGGTGAGCGCGACGTGCAGGTCGGCGAGGTTGTCCTCGAACCACGCGATGTCGTCGTCACTGACGACGTGCGCGGCCATCCGCGCGGCGAACCCTTCGAGCGCATAGCGCATCTGATACGTGTCGGGCGGCGACGACTGCTCGGCGAAGCGCCATGCATGCGCGGCCGTGGCCTGCGCGCTTTCGACGTACACGCCCTTGCCGGCGCGGATGCGCAGCATCCCGAGCGCCTCGAGCGTCGACAGCGCCTCGCGCAGCGACGCGCGGCTGATCTCCAGCTCCTCGGAGAGCTGGCGCTGGGCCGGCAGCAGGCTGCCGACCGGATAAACGCCTGCCTCGATCCGGTCGCGGATCGTCGCGATGGCGGCGTCGGTCACGGTATGCGGAACGTTTTTCATGATGTGAACTTGGGCCGGTCTGACCGGCATTGTAATCCGCACGCAGGCGGTGCATGGCCGGCCTACGGGAAAGCCACGATCCGCCCCTCACGGTGCATCGAAACCAGGGCAGGCAGGGGCGGGAAATCCCTATTTTGTCCGTCCTTGACGTGACTATATCGGCTTCCTACTATCCACCATAACATCACTGGTCTTACCAGTATGAACAGACGAAACTGCAACCGTTGGATCGGGAGAGCGCCGTGTCGAAATTCCTCAATTCGCTGTTTGGCCGAGTAGTCGTCGCATTGATTCTAGGGATCGCGCTCGGCGCGTTCTTCCCGCATTTCGCCGAGTCGCTGCGACCGCTCGGCGACGGCTTCCTGAAGCTCATCAAGATGGTGATCGGGCCGATCGTGTTCTGCGTGGTGGTCAGCGGGATGGCCAATGCGGGCGACCTGAAGAAGGTCGGCCGGGTCGGCCTGAAGGCCGTCATCTACTTCGAGATCATGACGACGCTCGCGCTCGGCATCGGCCTCGTGCTCGCGTGGCTCACGCGCCCGGGTGTCGGGATGAACATCGACCTGCGCTCGCTCGACGCGTCGTCGCTCGCGTCGTACGCGAAGAACGCCGAAAGCCTGAAGGACACGGCCGGCTACCTGATGAAGATCATCCCCGAGACCGCGATCGACGCGTTCGCGAAGGGCGACATCCTGCAGATTCTCGTGTTCGCGGTGCTGTTCGGCTCCGCGCTGTCGCTGCTCGGCGACAAGGCGCAGCGCGTCAACTCGCTGATCGAGGAACTGTCGCACGTGTTCTTCCGGATCATCGGCTTCATCATCAAGCTCGCGCCGCTCGGCGTGCTCGGCGCGATCGCGTTCACGACCGGCAAGTACGGCGTCGCGTCGCTCAAGCAGCTCGGCTACCTGGTCGCGGTGTTCTACCTGAGCTGCTTCGTGTTCGTCACGGTCGTGCTCGGCGCGGTGATGCGGCTCGCGGGCTTCTCGGTGTTCAAGCTGATCCGCTACCTGCGCGAGGAACTGTCGATCGTGCTCGGCACGGCGTCGTCGGACGCGGTGCTGCCGCAGGTGATGCGCAAGCTCGAATACATGGGCGTGAAGGATTCGACGGTCGGCCTCGTGATCCCGACCGGCTATTCGTTCAACCTCGACGGCTTCTCGATCTACCTGACGCTCGCGGTGCTGTTCATCGCGCAGGCCACCAACACGCCGCTGTCGACGCATGACCTGATCGTCGTGCTGCTCGTGTCGCTCGTCACGTCGAAGGGCGCGCACGGGATCCCGGGCTCGGCGATCGTGATCCTCGCGGCGACGCTGTCGGCGATCCCGGCGATTCCGGTGCTCGGCCTCGTGCTGATCCTGCCGGTCGACTGGTTCGTCGGCATCGCCCGCGCGCTGACCAACCTGATCGGCAACTGCGTCGCGACGGTGGTCGTCGCGGTGTGGGAGAACGACATCGATCGTGCCCGCGCGACCCGCGTGCTGAATCGCGAGCTGCGCTACGTGCCGGCCGAAGAGGAAGGCCGCGCGGCGCCGGTCGCCGGCGACCAGGCTCACGCGCTCTGAGCGCACCCCCGCGCGGGGCGGCTTCCCCTGGTCGTCCCGCGCACCCGAATTCATGCGGCCGGCGCCTCGATGCGCCGGCACGCCATCCAAACTCAGGAGACGACATGGCAGCCCCCATCCTCGATCCGAATGCGCCGGCCTTCACGCGGCGTTACATGAACCTCGCCGACCCGCGTCTCGGGGCGCAGGCGCTCTTTGCCAGCGACGAATTCTTCGCGCCGAAGGAGCGCATGCTGAATCCCGAGCCTGCCGTGTTCATCCCCGGCAAGTACGACGACCACGGCAAGTGGATGGACGGCTGGGAAACGCGCCGCAAGCGCACGACCGGCCACGACTTCTGCGTGGTGCGGCTCGCGCGGCCGGGCGTGATCCACGGCGTCGACCTCGATACGAGCCACTTCACCGGCAACTTCCCGCCGGCCGCGTCGATCGACGCGTGCGTCGCCGAAGGCGACACGCCGCCTGATGACGCCGAATGGCACCCGATCGTCCCGGCGACGACGCTGCAGGGCAATTCGCATCACTACGTGAGTGTCGACGATGCGCAGCCCTATACGCACCTGCGCGTGAACCTGTACCCGGACGGCGGCCTCGCGCGGCTGCGCGTGTACGGCCAGCCGCAGCGCGACTGGCGCCAGGTGCCGGCCGGCGAGCTCGTCGATCTCGCGGCGATCGAGAACGGCGGCTACCTGGTGGCCGCGAACAACCAGCACTTCGGCCCGGCGTCGCAGATGCTGATGCCGGGGCGCGGCGTGAACATGGGCGACGGCTGGGAAACGCGGCGGCGCCGCGAGCCCGGCAACGACTGGGCGATCGTCGCGCTCGCGCGGCCGGGCATCATCCGGCGCGTCGAGGTCGATACCGCGTTCTTCAAGGGCAATTTCCCCGACCGCTGCTCGCTGCAGGCCGCGCGGGTCGCGGGCGGCACCGACGATTCGCTCGTCACGCAGGCGATGTTCTGGGCCGAACTGCTCGTCGAGCAGAAGCTGCAGATGAACCACGTCCACACGTTCGACCAGCTTGCCGCGCTCGGCCCCGTCACGCACGTGCGTTTCAACATCTTCCCGGACGGCGGCGTGTCGCGCCTGCGTCTGTGGGGCGAGCCGGCTTGAAGGAGGGCAACGGCATGAGCGAATCCCGGATCCTGCGCGTCGAGCGCCTGACGCGCGAAGCGTTCGCGCCGTTCGGCGACGTGATCGCGCTCGAAGGCGCGCGGCATTTTCCGATCAACGGCGGCACGACCGAGCGCTTCCACGATCTCGCGACGATCGACGTGTGCGCGGACGGCGGCCGCCCGCTCGTCAGCGTGTTCCGCGCGCAGCCGCGCGCGCTGCCGGTCGCGGTCACGCTGATGGAGCGCCATCCGCACGGCAGCCAGGCATTCATCCCGCTCGCGGCCGTGTCGCGCTACGCGATCGTCGTCGCGCCCGCGGGCGAATTCCGGCCGGACGCGATGCGCGCGTTCCTCGCGGAAGGGTGGCAGGGCGTGAATTATGCGAAGGGCGTCTGGCACCATCCGCTGCTCGCGCTCGACGCGGTCAGCGATTTCGTGATCGTCGATCGCGGCGGGCCGCAGCCGAACTGCGACGAAATCCCGCTCGAGCGTGCGTGGGCGCTCGAGTTCGAGCCGGCCTGCGCGGCCTGACGCAAGGGCAACGCCCGGCTCCGGCTGCCTGACGGCCGCCCGGGCGGGCGTGTCGAAGGGTTGCCGAAAGCCTGGGGCACACGACCCACGCGGCGGCGCGTCGCCGTTATCCCGAAAAGAACACGGCCCGGGCGGCAAGATGCCGGCCGGGCCGTGCTGCGTGCGCGAGGCGCGCGAATCAGTGCTTGCGGTGCGGGCAGTTCTCGGTCGTGCACGAACCGTACATCGCGAGCGAGTGCTCCTGGAGCCGGAAGCCGCGCTCCTTCGCGATCGCCTGCTGGCGGCCTTCGATCTCGGCGTCGAAGAATTCCTCGACACGGCCGCAATCGAGGCACACGAGGTGATCGTGGTGCGAGCCTTCGTTCAGTTCGAACACGGCCTTGCCGGATTCGAAGTTGCTGCGCGTGAGCAGGCCGGCCTGCTCGAACTGCGTCAGCACGCGATAGACGGTGGCCAGCCCGATGTCGAGCTGCTCGTTGAGCAGGTTCCGGTAGACGTCTTCTGCCGTCAGGTGGCGCACCGGGCTTTGCTGGAAGATCTCGAGAATCTTGAGGCGCGGTAGGGTGGCCTTTAGCCCGATATTCTTGAGATCCGTCGGATTGGTCATGGCTAGGCATCCCTAGAGTACAATGCAGGGCTTCAATGTTACCGGCTTTTCGCCGTTCCAGAAACACGCGCGGCCTGCACACGGGCCTGCACGGTGAGGGAAATGATTCCAGAATCTCTTTCGCACTTTCAGAGGAGCCGCATGCGGAGTGTCATCATCGCTGCCGCCGCCGTTGCCGCGCTGGCTGGTTGTTCGTCGTACGACAGCGTGACGCAGCGCATCGCGCAGAGCATCACCCCCTACCGGATCACCGTCGTGCAAGGCAACTTCGTGTCGCAGGAGAAGGCCGCGCAGCTGCAGGTCGGCATGTCGCGCGAGCAGGTGCGCGCGTTGCTCGGCACCCCGTTGCTGGCCGACATGTTCCACGCCGACCGTTGGGACTACCTCTTTTACTTCAAGCGCGGCTCGACGGCAGTCGTCCAGCAGCGCGATCTCGTCGTGACGTTCTCGGGCGATCGCCTGGCGAGCTGGACGGGGGCGGACAACCTGCCTTCGGAACTCGACCTGCTGGCCGATATCGACGGCGACCGCGGCGGCAAGAAGGCGAAGGCGGCCGCAGCGGCGAAGAAGGCCGCCGAGGCTGCCGCCGCCGCGAGCGCCGCGCAAGCGGCCGCGAGCGCGCCGGCGCCGGACGCTGTCGCCAGCCCGTCCACCGTGCCGGCGTCCGCTGCGGTGGTTGACCAGGATGCGAACGCGCAGGCCGCCCGCGCGGCGAACCGCGCGACCAACCAGGTGTCGGGGCAGGGTTCGGGTTCGCGCCGGTTCACGCCGGCCGCGAAAGCCTCGGCCGGCGCGCCGGTGCCGGGCGGCCAGCCGCCGGGCGCCGCGCCGGCGATCCAGCCGCAGTTCCAGTTCCATCGGCCGCCGCAGCCGAACGCGTCGAACGAGGCTGCACCGCCGGTCGGCCCGCAAGGCTCGGACAACCTGCAGAACCAGCCGCTCACCGCGCCGGCCCAGTAAGCAGCCGGCGTGCGGAAACAGGGCGGCATGCGCCGCCCGCTTTTATACCTGTCGTGTAGAAAGCCATGAAGATTGCGATTGCCGGGGCATCGGGCCGAATGGGCCGGATGCTGATCGAAGCCGTTCTCAACGATGCCGACGCGCAGCTCGTCGGCGCGCTCGACCGCGCCGATTCGCCGTTCCTCGGCCAGGACGCCGGCGCGTTCCTCGGCAAGGAAACCGGGGTCAAGCTCACCGCCGACCTCGACGCCGTGTTCGCGCAGGCCGACACCCTGATCGATTTCACGCGTCCGGAAGGCACGATGGCCCATATCGAGGCCGCGCTGCGCCACGACGTGAAGCTCGTGATCGGCACGACCGGCTTCACCGCCGAGCAGAAGGCCGAGTTGCAAGCGGCGGCGGGCAAGATCGGCATCGTGTTCGCGGCGAACATGAGCGTCGGCGTGAACGTCACGCTGAAGCTGCTCGAATTCGCGGCGAAGCATTTCTCGCATGGCTACGACATCGAGATCATCGAGGCGCATCACCGCCACAAGGTCGACGCGCCGTCGGGCACCGCGCTGATGATGGGCGAAGCCGTCGCCGGCGCGCTCGGGCGCTCGCTCGACGATTGCGCGGTGTACGGCCGCCACGGCGTGACGGGCGAGCGCGATCCGTCGTCGATCGGCTTTGCCGCGGTGCGCGGCGGCGACATCGTCGGCGATCACACCGTGCTGTTCGCCGGGATCGGCGAGCGCATCGAGATCACGCACAAGTCGTCGAGCCGCGTGTCGTACGCGCAGGGCGCGCTGCGCGCGGTCCACTTCCTGTCGGCGCGCGGCGCCGGCCTGTTCGACATGCAGGACGTGCTCGGCCTGCGCTGACACCACGGGGAAACTCCGATGGCGATACCCACCGGCGTTGTCCACTACCTCGAAAGCGGCGATGCGATCACGCATGCCGTCGCCTATGTGCTGCTGGCGATGTCCGTCGCCAGCTGGTGCTTCCTCCTCATGAAAGCCTGGCTCCTGGTCCGCGCGAAGCGGCAGGGGCCGCGCGCGCTTGCCGCGTTCTGGCGCGCGCCGTCGCTCGACGCGGGCATCGCCGCGCTCGCCGGCGCCGATCGCGAGCGCGTGTTCGTGCCGCTCGCCGAAGCCGCGCGCGATGCGGCTGACGACCACGACCCGGCTGCCCTGGCCGCGCGCGTCGAGCGCGGCGAACGCGTGCTGCGCGCGTTGCGGCACGCGATGCTGCGCTCGCAGCGGCGCCTCGAATTCGGCCAGGTGCTGCTCGCGTCGATCGGCAGCACCGCACCGTTCGTCGGGCTGCTCGGCACCGTGTGGGGCATCTACCACGCGCTCGGCAGCATCGCCGCGAGCGGGCAGGCGCAGATCGAGAACGTCGCGGGGCCGGTCGGCGAGGCGCTGATCATGACCGCGTTCGGGCTCGTCGTCGCGATTCCCGCGGTGCTGGCCTACAACATCCTCGGGCGGCTCGTGCGGCAGCTCGCCGAGGAACTCGACGGCTTCGCGCGCGACCTGCACGTGTTCGTGTGCGCGCAGGAAGCCTGACGCGCCCATTCCGGAGGAGCGACCATGGCATTCGGCGGACTCGAGCACCACAAGACGTCCGCGCCGATGGCGGAGATCAACATGACTCCGCTGATCGACGTGATGCTGGTGCTGCTCGTCATCTTCATCATCACCGCGCCGCTGATGACGCACGCGATCCGGCTCGACTTGCCGAAAGTCGCGGCCAGCGTCGCGCGCGACACGCCGCAATCCGTCACCTTGTCGATCGACGACGCGGGCAAGCTGTACTGGGACGACTCACCGGTCGCGCTCGATGCGCTGCCCGCGCGCTTCCGGGCCGCCGCCGCGGGCGGCGCGCCGCCCGAGTTGCGGCTGCGCGCGTCGCGTGCGACCCGCTACGACGTGATCGCGCAGGTGATGGGCGCCGCGCAGGCCGCCGGCCTCACGCGGATCGGCTTCGTGACCGACGTGCCGCCGCAGGCGGGCGGTTCCGCGGCGGCGCCCGCCGTGCCGGCCAACCGCTGAGCGGAGCCGGCGGGCCTGTCCCGGCCACGGGATCGGGCCGCACGCCGCAAGACCGGTCGAATGGGCCGGCGCGGACGGTATAATCAACGTTTTTCCCGGTTGGCAGGCTTTTTTCAGGTAACCCGGAATTTTCCAGGCTACCCGGGCATGCTGCGGGTTACCCGGAAAATGCCCGGCAACCGCGAACAGGTCCGGCTACAGCGAACCTGCAGGTCCGCCGGGCAAGCACGATTTTCGATCCACTCCTGCGCGCGCGCCGTCGCGTCGCTTAAAGCCTAGTCCGAACCACACCATGCACGAGAGATACGTACCCGCCGACGTCGAAGCCGCCGCCCAGGGCGACTGGCGCGCAGCCGACGCCTACAAGACGAAGGAAGATTCGCAGAAGCCGAAGTTCTACTGCGTGTCGATGCTGCCGTACCCGTCCGGCAAGCTGCACATGGGTCACGTGCGCAACTACACGATCAACGACGTGATGTACCGCTATCTGCGGATGAACGGCTACAACACGCTGATGCCGATGGGCTGGGACGCGTTCGGGATGCCGGCCGAGAACGCCGCGATGGCTAACGGCGTGCCGCCCGCGAAGTGGACCTACGACAACATCGACTACATGAAGGGCCAGATGCAGTCGATGGGCCTCGCGATCGACTGGTCGCGCGAAATCGCGACGTGCAAGCCCGACTACTACAAGTGGAACCAGTGGCTGTTCCTGAAGATGCTCGAAAAGGGCATCGCGTACAAGAAGACGGGCACCGTGAACTGGGACCCGGTCGACCAGACCGTGCTCGCGAACGAGCAGGTGATCGACGGCCGCGGCTGGCGGTCGGGCGCGCTCGTCGAGAAGCGCGAGATCCCGATGTACTACCTGCGCATCACGCAGTACGCGGATGAGCTGCTGAACGACCTCGACGGCCTCGGCTGGCCCGAGCGCGTGAAGATCATGCAGCAGAACTGGATCGGCAAGAGCTTCGGCGTGAACTTCGGCTTCCCGTACGAACTCGACGGCGAGAAGAAGCTGCTGCGCGTGTTCACGACGCGTGCCGACACGATCATGGGCGTCACGTTCTGCGCGATCGCGGCCGAGCATCCGCTCGCCACGCGCCTCGCGCAGGACAAGCCCGAGCTGCTCGCGTTCATCGACGAATGCAAGCGCGGCGGCGTCGCCGAGGCTGACGTCGCGACGATGGAGAAGAAGGGCGTCGCGACGGGCTTCTCGGTCACGCATCCGCTGACCGGCGAGCCGGTCGAGGTGTGGATCGGCAACTACGTGCTGATGAGCTATGGCGAAGGCGCGGTGATGGGCGTGCCGGGCCACGACGAGCGCGATTTCGCGTTCGCGAAGAAATACGACCTGCCGATCAAGCAGGTGATCTCGGCCGAAGGCCAGCAGTACTCGCTCGACGCCTGGCAGGAGTGGTACGGCGACAAGGAAACCGCGGTCTGCGTGAACAGCGGCAAGTACGACGGCCTGCACTATGCGGAAGCCGTCGACGCGGTCGCGGCCGACCTGAACGCCGGCGGCTTCGGCGACAAGCAGGTCACGTGGCGCCTGCGCGACTGGGGCGTGTCGCGCCAGCGCTACTGGGGCACGCCGATCCCGATCATCCACTGCCCGTCGTGCGGCGACGTGCCGGTGCCCGAGCAGGATCTGCCCGTCGTGCTGCCGGAAGACCTCGTGCCGGACGGCTCGGGCAACCCGCTCGCGAAGTCGGAAGCGTTCCTGAACTGCACGTGCCCGAAGTGCGGCGCGGCGGCCAAGCGCGAAACCGACACGATGGACACCTTCGTCGATTCGTCGTGGTACTTCTCGCGCTACACGGCGCCGGACGCCGAGACGATGGTCGACGCGCGCACCGACTACTGGATGCCGATGGACCAGTACATCGGCGGCATCGAGCACGCGATCCTGCACCTGCTGTATTCGCGCTTCTGGACCAAGGTGATGCGCGACCTCGGCCTCGTGAAGTTCGGCGAGCCGGCGAAGAACCTGCTCACGCAGGGCATGGTGCTGAACGAGACGTACTACCGCGAGGACGCATCGGGCAAGAAGACCTGGTACAACCCGCTCGACGTGACGGTCACGCACGACGACAAGGGCCGCCCGGTCGGCGCGACGCTGAACGCGGACGGCCAGCCGGTCGTGCTCGGCGGCATCGAGAAGATGTCGAAGTCGAAGAACAACGGTGTCGATCCGCAGCTGTTGATCGACCAGTACGGCGCCGATACCGCGCGCCTGTTCACGATGTTCGCCGCGCCGCCCGAGCAGCAGCTCGAGTGGTCGGGTGCGGGCGTCGAGGGCGCGAGCCGCTTCCTGCGCCGCGTGTGGAGCTTCGGCGCGACGAACCGCGAAGCGCTCGCCGCGCGCGCGGGCTTCGATGCGGCCGCGCTCGGTGACGCCGACAAGGCGCTGCGCCGCGAGATCTACAGCGTGCTGAAGCAGGCCGATTTCGACTACCAGCGCCTGCAGTACAACACGGTCGTGTCGGCCGCGATGAAGATGCTGAACGCGATCGACGGTGCGAAGGGCGCGACGCCCGGCGTGCTGCGTGAAACGTACGGCGTGCTGCTGCGTGTGCTGTACCCGGTCGTGCCGCACGTCACGTTCGAGCTGTGGAAGGCGCTGGGCTATGCGGACGAATTCGGCCCGCTGCTCGACGCACCGTGGCCGAAGGTCGACGAGGCCGCGCTCGAGCAGGCCGAGATCGAACTCGTGCTGCAGGTGAACGGCAAGGTGCGCGGCGCGCTGAAGGTGGCGAAGGACGCGAGCCGCGAGGCGATCGAAGCCGCGGCAGTGGCCGACGACGCGTTCGCGAAGTTCAGCGACGGCAAGCCGGCGAAGAAGATCGTCGTCGTGCCGGGCCGCCTCGTGAACATCGTCGTCTGACGGCCGCTGGCCATCGGACGTACCCAGAAGGAGCGAAGGTGATCCGCAGATCGTTTTTGATGCTCGCTGTCGGCAGCGCGGTTGCACTGTCGGCATGCGGCTTCCAGTTGCGCGGCCAGCAGGACTACGCGTTCAAGCACCTGCTGATCGCCGGCGCGCCGGCGCCGGTCGAGGCGCGTCTCGTGCGCCTCGTCGAGGCCGGCAGCGACACGAAGATCGTCAAGTCGGCGGACGACGCCGACGCCGTGCTGACCATGTGGGAATCGCGTGGCCAGAACACGCTGACGCTCAACAAGTACGGTTCGGCGCAGGAATACGCGCTCTTCTATACGTTGCGTTATCAGTTGACGAGCAAGGACGGCACCGTGCTGATCCCGCCGAGCGCGATCGCGCTGAACCGCGCGATGACGTACAGCGATCAGTACACGAACGCGAAGGCGCAGGAAGCGGACCTCCTGTACGCCGACATGCAGAGCGACGCGGTCGACCAGCTGATGCGGCGTCTCGCGATCGTCCATTCGCTGACGCCGGCGCCGGAAGACGTGGTGCCGGGCGTCGCACCGCGCGCGCCGCTGCCGCCGCCGCCGCTCTGATCGACGGCGCACGTATCGATGCAACTGCGACTTGATGCGCTGGAGCCGCACCTCGCGAAGGGGTTGGCCGGGCTCTATACCGTCTACGGCGACGAGCCGCTGCTCGCGCAGGAAGCGTGCGACCGCATTCGTGCGGCCGCGCGCGCGGCCGGCTTCACCGAGCGTTCGGTGCATACGGTCGAGCGCGGCTTCGACTGGAGCGTGCTGCTCGGCGCGACCCAGGCGATGTCGCTGTTCGGCGAGCGCCAGCTGATCGAGCTGCGCATTCCGTCGGGCAAGCCCGGCAAGGAAGGCGCCGATGCGCTGAAGACGCTCGCGGCCACGCCGAACCCCGACGCGCTGATGCTCGTCACGCTGCCGCGTCTCGACGCGGCCACGCAGAAATCCGCGTGGTTCACCGCGCTGCAGAACGGCGGCGTCGCGCTGAAGATCGATCCGGTCGACCGCGCGCAGCTGCCGAACTGGATCGGCCAGCGCCTCGCGCTGCAGGGACAGCGCGCCGCGCCCGGCGAGGACGGGCGGCGCGCGCTGCAGTTCATCGCCGAGCGCGTCGAAGGCAACCTGCTCGCCGCACACCAGGAAATCCAGAAGCTCGGGCTGCTGTATCCGCAGGGTGCGCTGTCGTTCGAGCAGGTGCACGACGCGGTGCTGAACGTCGCGCGTTACGACGTCTTCAAGCTGAACGAAGCCATGCTCGCCGGCGACGCCGCGCGGCTCGCGCGGATGATCGACGGGCTGAAGGGCGAGGGCGAGGCGATCGTGCTCGTGATGTGGGCCGTCGTCGAGGAATTACGCACGCTGCTGCGGATCAAGCGCGGCACGACGGCCGGCAAGCCGCTGGCAACGCTGCTGCGCGAGAACCGTGTGTGGGGGCCGCGCGAGCGGCTGATCGGTCCCGCGCTGAATCGCGTGTCCGAAGCCGTGCTCGAGAAGGCGCTCGCATTTGCCGCGAAGCTCGACCGTCAGGTCAAGGGGCTCACGGCCGTCGCGCCGGGGCGCCGTACGCAGGACGAACCGCCGCCCGATCCGTGGGACGGGCTGTTCCAGCTCGCGATGACGGTGGCCGGTGCCCGCGGCGAGCGACCGCCGACCGCGGGGCGCGTGCGACGCTAAGTCCCGTTCGGGCCTTCAGCGCGCGCTGCGCAACCCGCTTACAATGTTTCGATGGCTGGCGCGGCCTTCCGGCCGCCGCCGCTCACGCTTCCCCACGAATTCATGCCGCCCCGCGCGGCGCGCTTCTCGAGTCACACGATGGATATCGATCAGTACATGACCGACCTGGGCCGTCGCGCCCGGCACGCTTCCCGCGCGATGGCGCGCGCCAGCACGGCGGCGAAGAACGCGGCGCTCGACGCCGTGGCGCGCGCGATCGAACGCGACGCACAGGTGCTGAAGGACGCGAATGCGCGCGATGTCGCCCGTGCCCGTGAAAAGGGGATGGATGCCGCGTTCGTCGATCGCCTGACGCTGTCGGACAAGGCGCTGAAGACGATGGTCGAGGGCTTGCGCCAGGTGGCGTCGCTGGCCGATCCGATCGGCGAGATCAGCAACCTCAAGTACCGCCCGAGCGGCATCCAGGTCGGCCAGATGCGCGTGCCGCTCGGCGTGATCGGCATCATCTACGAATCGCGCCCGAACGTGACGATCGACGCGGCGGCGCTGTGCCTGAAGTCGGGCAACGCGACGATCCTGCGCGGCGGCTCCGAGGCGCTCGAATCGAACGCGGCGCTCGCGAAGCTGATCGGCGAAGGGCTCGAGGCAGCCGGCCTGCCGCAGGACGCGGTGCAGGTCGTCGCGACGGCCGATCGCGCGGCGGTCGGCAAGCTGATCACGATGACCGAGTACGTCGACGTGATCGTGCCGCGCGGCGGCAAGAGCCTGATCGAGCGCCTGATCAACGAGGCGCGCGTGCCGATGATCAAGCACCTCGACGGCATCTGCCACGTGTACGTCGACGATCGCGCCGATCTCGCCAAGGCGCTGACCGTCTGCGACAACGCGAAGACGCACCGCTACGGCACCTGCAACACGATGGAGACGCTGCTCGTCGCGAGCGGCGTCGCGGCGAAGCTGCTGCCGCCGCTCGGCAAGCTGTATCGCGACAAGCAGGTCGAACTGCGCGTCGACGCGGCCGCGCGCGCGGTGCTCGCCGATGCGGGCGTCGGCCCGCTCGTCGATGCCACCGAGGAAGACTGGCACACCGAGTATCTCGCGCCGGTGCTCGCGATCAAGGTCGTCGACGGCCCCGACGCCGCGATCGAGCACATCAATCACTACGGCTCGCACCACACGGACGCGATCGTCACCGAGGATCACGACCGCGCGATGCGGTTCCTGCGCGAGGTCGACTCGGCGAGCGTGATGGTCAACGCATCGACGCGCTTCGCGGACGGCTTCGAATTCGGCCTCGGCGCGGAAATCGGCATCTCGAACGACAAGCTGCACGCGCGCGGCCCCGTCGGCCTGGAAGGCTTGACGTCGCTGAAGTACGTCGTGCTCGGACACGGCGAAGGCCGCCAATAAACAGCGAGGCGCACAATCGATGGCGATGCTCTGGGTCAAGACGTTCCATATCGTTCTGATCGCCGCGTGGTTTGCAGGGTTGTTCTACCTGCCGCGCATCTACGTGAACCTGGCCATGGAAACCGATCCGGCCGCCGTGCGTCGCCTGCTGCTGATGGCGCGCAAGCTGTTCCGCTTCATGACGATGATCGCGGTGCCGGCGCTGGCCTGCGGGCTGTGGCTCTGGCTGTCGATCGGCATCGGGCAGGGGCAGGGCTGGATTCACGCGAAGGTGACGGTCGTGCTGCTGCTGATCGTCTATCACGCGTATTGCGGGTATCTGCTGCGGGTGTTCGAGCGCGGCGAGAACCGCCGCACCGACAAGTGGTATCGCGTGTTCAACGAGCTGCCGGTGCTCGGCATGCTCGCGGCGGTCGCGCTGGTCGTGATCAAGCCGTTCTGAGCGGCATCGCCGGCGCAGTTGCCGGCGCGGCCTGATAGGCAAACGGCGCCCTGCGGGGCGCCGTTTGTCGTTTACGGTTTGTGCACGCGGTCGGCGCGGGCGTCTGCTCAATCCTTCGTGCCGTCGTCGATCCGGCGGCGCGTGATCGCCTCCTTCGCGCGGCCGACCCGTTCCATCAGCGCGGGGCCGCGTGACAGCGCGACGCCGACCGCGAGGATGTCGCCGATCGCGAGATGCGACATCCGCGACGTCATCGGCGAGAACACGTCCGTTTCCTCCGCGACGTTCGACGCGAGACTCACCGTCGCGAGCTTCGCGAGCGGCGAATGGCTCTGCGTGATCGCGACGACCTTCGCGCCGCACGCGAGTGCGGAGCGCGCGGCGTCGACGATGTCGCGCGTGCGGCCGGTGTTCGAGATCGCGACGACGACGTCGTGCGGGCCGAGCAGCGCCGACGACATCGAGAACGTGTGCGGATCCGAATACGCGACGCTCGGCACGCCGAGCCGGAAGAACTTGTGCTGGATGTCCTGCGCGGCGATGCCCGAGCCGCCGGCGCCGTAGAACTCGATCCGCGACGCGTTCGACAGCAGCCCGATCGCCTCGGCGACGCTGCCGGCGGACAGGCTGTTGCGCACCTCGATCAGTGCACCGATCGTGCGGTCGAACACCTTGCCGATGATGCCGGGCGCCGGTTCGTCGGGCTCGACGTCGCGATAGACCGACGACACGCCCGGCGCGACGCTCTGCGCGAGCCGGATCTTGAATTCGCGAAAGCCGCTGCAGCCGAGCGCCTGGCAGAAGCGGGCGATCGTCGGCTGGCTGACGCCCGCGCGCGTCGACAGCTCGGTCATCGCGAGGTCGAGCACCTCGCGCGGCGCGGCGAGGATGTAGTCGGCGAGCTTGCGCTCGGACGGGCGCAACTCGGTGCGGATCGCTTCAATGCGGGGCAGCATGGGACGGCAGGCAGAAATCGGGTTCGGATGAGCGAGTGTATCGCAATCGAATTGTAGAAAATCTACAAGAAAATACTAGCGTGGGCGCAGTGCTTTCAGTGAGGTTGGTTAGGGTTTTCACTAGGTTGTGCCTTACTGGTAGCGGGAATGGGGGTTGCGGGTCGACGAATCCGCATTGCATGCTTGTAGTTTTTCTACTAGACTGGCTTCGTTCTGTCGACGCATTCGACCGTCCCCACGATTCCAACCGCCGGTGTCGGCCGGCATACAGGAGCGCCCAGCATGACGTCGCTGCACCCCACTCTGGCGAAGGTCACCGAACGCGTGATCGCCCGCAGCCAATCGACCCGTTCCGCCTATCTGCAGCGCATCGACGGCGCGCAGGGCAAGTTCCCGGCACGCGGCGCGCTATCGTGCGCGAACCTCGCGCACGGCTTCGCCGGCCTCGAGGGTAACGACAAGTTCTCGATCAAGGCGATCCGCGAGCCGAACATCGGCATCGTGTCCTCGTACAACGAGATGCTGTCCGCGCATGCGCCGTACAAGGATTTCCCCGAGATCATCAAGACGGCCGCGCGCGAGAACGGCGGGGTCGCGCAGTTCGCGGGCGGCGTGCCGGCGATGTGCGACGGCGTCACGCAGGGCAACCCGGGGATGGAGCTGTCGCTGTTCTCGCGCGAGGCGATCGCGATGGGCACGGCGATCGCGCTCACGCACAACATGTTCGACGCGGCGCTCTGCCTCGGCATCTGCGACAAGATCGTGCCGGGTTTGCTGATCGGCGCGCTGCAGTTCGGCCACCTGCCGACGATCTTCGTGCCGGCCGGCCCGATGACGAGCGGCCTGTCGAACGACGACAAGGCGAAGATCCGCCAGCAGTTCGCGACCGGCCAGGTCGGCCGCGACGCGCTGCTCGAAGCCGAATCCGCCGCCTATCACGGCCACGGCACCTGCACGTTCTACGGCACCGCGAACAGCAACCAGATGCTGATGGAGCTGATGGGGCTGCATCTGCCGGGCTCGGCATTCGTCCACCCGCACACGCCGCTGCGCACCGCGCTCACCGCCGAGGCTGCGCGCCGCGTGCTCGACCTGACCGTCGAGCGCGGCCACTACACGCCGATCGGCCACGTGATCGACGAGAAGGCGATCGTCAACGGGATCGTCGCGCTGCTCGCGACGGGCGGCTCGACCAACCACACGCTGCACCTCGTCGCGATCGCGCGCGCGGCCGGCATCCTGATCGACTGGAACGATTTCGACGAACTGTCGGCCGTCGTGCCGCTGCTCGCGAAGATCTACCCGAACGGCAAGGCCGACGTGAACCATTTCCACGCGGCGGGCGGCGTGGCCTTCCTGGTACGCAACCTGCTCGAAGGCGGGCTGCTGCACGAGGACGTGACGACGGTCGCCGGCAAGGGTCTCGCGCACTACACGAAGGAGCCGAAGCTGATCGACGGCAAGCTGACGTGGGTCGACGGCGCGGCCGAGAGCCACGACACGAAGGTGCTGCGCGGCATCCGCGACCCGTTCCAGCCGGACGGTGGCCTGCGCCTGATGCAGGGCCGGCTCGGCCGCGGCGTGATCAAGATTTCGGCGGTCGCGCCCGAGCACCGCAAGGTGACGGCGCCTGCGATCGTGTTCGATTCGCAGGAAGCCGTGCAGGAAGCATTCGATCGCGGCGAGCTGAAGCGCGATTTCGTCGCGGTGGTGCGCTTCCAGGGCGCGCGCGCGAACGGGATGCCCGAACTGCACCGTTTGACGCCGCTGCTCGGCGTGCTGCAGGATCAGGGCTTCCACGTCGCGCTGGTTACCGACGGCCGCATGTCGGGCGCGTCGGGCAAGGTGCCGGCCGTGATCCACGTGTCGCCGGAAGCGCTGCTGGCCGGCCCGCTCGGCAAGGTGAAGACGGGCGATACGCTCGTGATCGACGCGGAAGCCGGCGTGCTCGACATCGAGGTCGACGCCGCCGAGTGGCAGGCACGCCCGGTCGCGCAGCCGCTGCACCAGGCCGAGAACGAGGTCGGTTTCGGGCGTGAACTGTTCGGCGTGTTCCGCGCGGCCGCCGCGCCGGCCGAGCAGGGCGCATCGGTTTTCGGCGCGCTGGTCGGCGAAACGGCCGCCCACGTCGCCGCATGAATTTCAAGGAGCCAATTCAATGAAGACGATTGCTGAAATCGTGAAGCTGGGCCCGGTCATCCCGGTGCTCGCATTCGACTCGGTCGAGCAGGGCGAACACGTGTCGCGTGCGCTGCACGCAGGCGGCGTGAAGGTGCTCGAGATCACGCTGCGCACGCCGGCCGGCCTGGAAGCGATCCAGCGCGCCAGCCAGCTCGCGGACGACATCGTCGTCGGCGTCGGCACGATCACGAAGCCCGAGCATTGCGAGCAGGCCAAGCGCGCGGGCGCGAAGTTCGGCGTGTCGCCGGGCCTGACGAAGGAGCTGCACCTCGCGTCGCTCGACGCGGGCCTGCCGCTGCTGCCGGGCGTGATGACGCCGAGCGACATCATCCAGGCGCTCGAATTCGGCTACGAGATCGTGAAGTTCTTCCCCGCGCAGCAAGCGGGCGGCGTGCCGATGCTGCAGGCGTTCCACGGCCCGTTCCCGGCGCTGAAGTTCTGCCCGACCGGCGGCATCACCGTCGAAACCGCGCCGAATTTCCTGAAACTGCCGAACGTCGTGTGCGTCGGCGGTTCGTGGCTCACGCCGAAAGCCGCGCTCGCCGCGCAGGACTGGGCCGAAGTCACGCGCCTCGCGCAAGCCGCGAGCCAGCTTCCCCGATAAGACTTGTACGAGATGACGGTTTGACCCTCGGAAAGCGAGCCTTAGTGCTTGTTTTACCGAGGGTTTTTGCTGATGGAACCGGTTCTATCCGTGGACCGTAAAGATAAGTAAAATTCAGCGTCCTGACGGGGTGGGTACCCCCCGTGTTTCGGAGACCTGCATAGCCGGGCATACTCGCAACAACTCGCCCGGTTCGAACAATTCTAGGAGGAGTGCCACATGGGGGCTGTCCAAGGCAGCATGCTGCTCGTATTCACGCTGATCGCGATTGCCGCGCTGATCCTGATGATCGCGCGCTACAAGATCTACCCGTTCCTGGTGCTGATCATCGTGTCGCTCGGCCTCGGCCTGGCCGTCGGCATGCCGATGGACAAGATCGTCAAGTCGTTCGAGACGGGCACCGGCGGTACGCTCGGCCACATCGCGATCGTCGTCGGCCTCGGCACGATGCTCGGCAAGATGATGGCCGAATCGGGCGGCGCCGAACGGATCGCGACCACGCTGATCGACTGGTTCGGTGAAAAGAACATCCACTGGGCGATGATGTTCGTCGCGATCATCGTCGGCCTGCCGGTGTTCTTCGAAGTCGGCTTCGTGCTGCTGATCCCGATCGCGTTCAACGTCGCGAAGCGCACCGGCAAGTCGCTGCTCGTCGTCGGCCTGCCGATGGTGGCCGGCCTGTCCGTCGTGCACGGCCTGATCCCGCCGCACCCGGCCGCGCTGCTGGCCGTTCAGCAATACGGCGCCGATATCGGCAAGACGATCGCGTTCGGCCTGATCGTCGGCGTGCCGACCGCGATCATCGCGGGCCCGCTGTTCGCGCTGACGATCTCGAAGTTCGTGAAGCTGCCGGAGAACAACCCGCTCGCCGCGCAGTTCGTCGACTCGCGCGCGAACGGTGAAAAGCGCGAACTGCCGAGCTTCGGCATCACGCTGTTCACGATCCTGCTGCCCGTCGTGCTGATGCTCGTCGGCAGCTGGGCCGACCTGGTGTTCACGCCGAAGTCGCTGCCGAACAACCTGCTGCGCTTTGCCGGCAACTCGGACGTCGCGCTGCTGATCGCCGTGCTCGTGAGCTTCTTCACGTTCGGCAAGCTGCAGGGCTTCAACCGCGACCAGATCCAGAAGTTCTGCGGCGAATGCCTGGCACCGATCGCGGGCATCACGCTGATCGTCGGCGCGGGCGGCGGCTTCGGCGGCGTCCTGCGCGACAGCGGGATTTCGCAGCAGATCGTCGAGACCGCGAAGCACGCGCACCTGTCGCCGCTGCTGCTCGGCTGGTTCGTCGCCGCGCTGATGCGTCTCGCGACGGGTTCGGCGACGGTCGCGATGACGACGGCCTGCGGCATCGTCGCGCCGATCGCGGCGGCGTCCGGCGCGGCGGTCAGCCCGGAACTGCTGGTGCTCGCCACCGGCTCGGGCTCGCTGATCTTCTCGCACGTGAACGACGGCGGCTTCTGGCTGATCAAGGAATACTTCGGGATGACGGTCGGTCAGACGTTCAAGACCTGGTCGTTGCTCGAAACGATCATCTCGGTGCTCGGCCTCGGCTTTACACTGCTGCTGAGCATGGTTCTGTAACAAGGGGTAGTCAATGATTCTGATCGCAATGGGCGTGTCGGGCGCCGGCAAGTCGCTGATCGGCGAAATGCTGGCGGAACGCCTGTCGTGCAGCTATACCGATGGCGACGCGTTTCACAGCGCGGCGAACAAGGAAAAGATGCACCACGGCATTCCGCTGACCGACGACGACCGCTGGCCGTGGCTGCGCACGATCCGCGCGGCCATCGAGGAAAAGCAGCGTGCCGGTGAGACGGCCGTGTTCACGTGCTCGTCGCTGAAGCGGTCGTACCGCGACGTGCTGCGCGGCACCGACACCGACGTGCGGTTCGTGTATCTGAAGGGTTCGTTCGAGGTGTTGCACGAGCGCCTGAAGAGCCGCACCGGCCATTTCTTCGATCCGTCGCTGCTGAAGAGCCAGCTCGACACGCTCGAGGAGCCGGGCCCGGACGAAGCGATCGAGGTCAGCATCGAGCTGACGCCCGAGCAGATCGTCGATCAGGTCATGCTGAAGATCGGCATCGCGCAGCAGCACTGAGCGCGGTTCGCGGCAATCGTCATGGAAAAGGCGCCTTCGGGCGCCTTTTTCGTTGGCGGCTCGTCTTCGCGGGCCGGTCAGGCCGCGTGCGCCTGCTTCGCGATGCCGTCGAGCAGCACGTCGAGCATCGTGTCGTGCACGGCGGCCGGATCGAGCTGCGCATAGAGCGGGGCGGCCGCCTTGACGAGCGGATGCGCGGCGTCGGACAGCGCTGCCATTTCCGCGAGCTCGACGTCGTTCGCGGCGCGCGTGAGGCCGCCGGCTTCGGCCGCGGCCAGCCCGATCACGCTCGCATACCAGCCGACGCACACCGACGGCAGCGCCGCGCGCGGGATGCCGGCGTCGGCCAGCGCGCGATGCACGGCCTCGATGTGCGCGAGATCGGCCGGCCCGGTGCTCATGTGCCGCTGCAGCAGCGCGAACGCCGCCGGGTAGCGCAGCGCGAGCGCGCGGTACTGGCGAGCGAGGTCGCGCAGCCGTTCGCGCCACGGCAGTGCGGCGTCGACCGGCACGAGCGAGCGCGACAGCGCGTTCGCGATCGCACGGCTCAGGCCTTCCTTCGACTTGAAGTGGTACAGCACGCTCATCGGGTCGCAGCCGACCGACTGCGCGAGCTTGCGCACGCTGAACGCGGCTTCGCCGACGTCTTCGAGCAGCGCGAGCGCGGCCGCGACGATCGCATCCTTGTCGAGGCCGCGCGGGCCCTGGGCGGGTTTGTCTTTCATCGATGCGGGCTGGCGAGCCGGTGCGGCACCGGCTGTAAACTTGACGAAAGCTTATTCTACACTGTAGAATTATTTCTGCGGTGTAGAAATTGGGTGTCCCGGCACCTTTCAATACGTGCTTTCGCACAGTCCGGGATCCAGGCGGCACGAGCGTGCCGCCGTCAACACGGGCCATCACGCCCCTTTTCTCGTTGACACCCATGTGGAACCGGCTGCCCCACCCGCGAAGCCTCGACGCAACGAGGCCCTTCGACAGGCGGCCCAAGACCATGCAAGTGCAATCATGACTTTCAACAATCAACCCCTGATCCAGGGCGAATCGCGTTTCGAACAAACGCAACTGAACATCGAAAAAGACAACTGGAACTGGTGCGACCCGGCCCGCTACGACGGCGAGCGCCCGGCGAACTGGTATGAAGCGTCGCTGTCACGCCACGCGAACAGCGCGCCGCTCGCGCACGACGCCGTCTGCGACGTGCTCGTGATCGGCGCGGGCCTGCTCGGCGCGTCGGCCGCGCTGCATCTCGCGGAAGCGGGTGTCGACACGATCCTCGTCGACAAGCACCACGTCGGCTCGGCCGCATCGGGCCGCAACGGCGGGCAGCTCACGCCCGGCCTCGCGCGCTGGGAAGCCGCCGACATGATCGACTACCTGTCCCACGACGACGCGAAGCGGCTGTGGCGCTTCGCGTCGGCCGAATCGATGGACCTGATCGATGCGATCGGCGCACGTTACGCGCTCGAGCTCGACCGCAAGCGCGGCCACATCACCGCGGCGGTTCACCCGGGCCACATGAGCGCGCTGCTGGACGGCGCGGATGCGCGCCGTCATCTCGGCGACGCGGGCGTGACGCTCGTCGGCCGCCATCAGCTGCATGACGACTACGTGCGCTCGGGGCTGTACCACGGTGCGGCGATCGACGCGATCGGCGGACAGATTCATCCGCTCGCGCTGGTGCGCGGCCTCGTGCACGGCTTCCGGCTGAACGGCGGCGCGCTGTTCGAGGGCACCGAGGTGCTCGAGCTCGACGAGACGCCGGAGGGCGTCGTCGCGACGACGCCGGGCGGCACGATCACCGCGCGCCGCGGCGTCGTGCTCGCGCTGCACAACACGACGTTCCGGCTGCTCGACGACGGCGCGGCGACCACGGTGCCGTTCTTTACCTACGTGAGCGTGACGGCGCCGCTCGACGTCGACGTCGCGACGCTGATGCCGGCCGGCATGCCCGTGTACGACACGCAGTTCCAGATCGACTATTACCGGCCGGTCCGCGGCAACCGCCTGCTGTTCGGCGGGCAGGGCACCGGCACGTGCTGGGCGCAGCCCGACGTGAACGCGTACCTGCTGACGCGGCTGAACACGGTGTTCCCGCAGCACGACGGCCGTTTCGCGCTCGACTACTGCTGGAGCGGCGTCAGCGACTTCACGCTGAACGGCGCGACCGACAGCCGCAAGACCGACGGCCGTGTGCCGATGTACATGGTGCAGGGCTGGAGCGGCCACGGCGTCGCGCAGACGGTGCGGATCGGCAAGGCGATCTGCGACGATTTCGTCGGCCGTAACGACGATTTCTCGATGCTGACCGGCATCGACCATCGCGCGATTCCGCTCGGCCGCCAGTTGTCGCCGATCGCGATTCCCGCCGCGAAGGCCGCGATGAGCGTGATGAGCGCGCTCAACCCGGGGCGGATGATCTCGTTCTGATGCTGCCGCGGCAGGCAACGAAAAAGCCCGATGCGATTGCTCGCATCGGGCTTTTTTACGTGCGCAGACGGCGGCGCTTACGCGATCCGCTTCGCGAGTTCGACGGCCTTGCCGATGTACGACGCCGGCGTCATCGCGAGCAGGAGATCCTTCGCGTCTTGCGGGATCGCGAGCGTGCCGACGAATTCCTGCAGCGCTTCGCGCGTGATGCCCTTGCCGCGCGTCAGTTCCTTCAGCTGCTCGTACGGGTTCTCGATGCCGTAGCGGCGCATCACCGTCTGCACCGGCTCGGCGAGCACTTCCCAGCAGTTGTCGAGGTCTTCGTTCAGGCGCTGCGGGTTCACTTCGAGCTTGTCGAGGCCGCGGATCAGCGAGTCGTACGCGAGCAGCGAGTAGCCGAGCGCGACGCCCATGTTGCGCAGCACCGTCGAGTCGGTCAGGTCGCGCTGCCAGCGCGACACCGGCAGCTTGTCGGCGAGGTGGCGCAGCGTCGCGTTCGCGAGGCCGAGGTTGCCTTCCGAGTTCTCGAAGTCGATCGGGTTGACCTTGTGCGGCATCGTCGACGAGCCGATTTCACCGGCCTTCGTCTTCTGCTTGAAGTAGCCGACCGAGATGTAGCCCCACACGTCGCGGTCGAGGTCGAGCAGGATCGTGTTCGCGCGCGCCACGGCGTCGAACAGCTCGGCCATGTAGTCGTGCGGCTCGATCTGGATCGTGTACGGGTTGAACGTGAGCTTCAGGCGGTTCTCGATCACGTCGCGCGAGAACGCTTCCCAGTCGAATTCCGGATACGCCGACAGATGCGCGTTGAAGTTGCCGACCGCGCCGTTCATCTTGCCGAGGATCTCGACCTTCTCGATGCGCGTGATCGCACGGGCGAGGCGGGCCGCGACGTTCGCGAGTTCCTTGCCGAGCGTCGTCGGACTGGCCGGCTGGCCGTGCGTGCGCGACAGCATCGGCTGCTCGGCGTGCGCGTGCGCGAGTGCGACGAGGCGCTGGTAGACCGTGCGCAGGGCCGGCAGGATCACGTGCTCGCGCGCACCGGCGAGCATCATGCCGTGCGACGTGTTGTTGATGTCTTCCGACGTGCACGCGAAGTGGATGAATTCGCTGGCCTTTTCGAGTTCTTCCTGGCCCTTCACCGATTCCTTCAGCCAGTATTCGACGGCCTTCACGTCGTGGTTCGTCACGCGCTCGATGTCCTTGATGCGGGCGGCGTCGTGCGCGGTGAAGCGCTCGGCGAGCTGCAGCAGGAACTGTTCGGACGCATCGGAGAAGCGCGGGACTTCCGCGAAGCCGGCGCGCGACAGCGCGATCAGCCAGTGCACCTCGACGGTGACGCGGTGGCGCATGAAGGCGGCTTCGGAGAGCCAGTCGCGCAGCGCTTCGGTCTTGCTGGCGTAGCGGCCGTCGATGGGCGAAAGCGCGGTGAGGGCGAAAAGCGTATCGGGACGAGTGTCGGACATGATCGGGCGGGCCTTGGGGCCGGGTCGAGCGAGGGGAGGGAGAATCCGGCATTTTACCATTGGCGCGGGACGATCCCGGCCGCACGCGGCCGGCGGGCGCCGCCGCGCGCGGATACCGCGCCGGCGCGCGTGCGCGGCAGGGCGCCGGGCCGCTCGCCGCGCCGCCGGCGGGGCCCGCCCGCCGGTAGAATGCAGGCTTCTTCCCGACTGTCGCCCGCCGCGCCCGCCTGCATGGAACTGAAATGGCTCGAAGACTTCGTTTCGCTCGCGGAAACGCGCAGCTTTAGCCGGTCCGCCGAGCTGCGGCACGTGTCGCAGCCGGCGTTTTCGCGGCGCATCCAGGCGCTCGAGGCGTGGCTCGCGACCGAACTGATCGATCGTTCGGTTTATCCGACGCGGCTCACGCAGGCCGGGCAGATCTTCTACGAACAGGCGCTGACGATGCTGTCGCAGGCGCACGAGGCGCGCACGCTGCTGCGCGGCCACGTCGGCGCGCCGGTGCCGACGATCGAGTTCGCGGTGCCGCATACGCTGTCGCTCACGTATTTCCCGCGCTGGCTGCAGCGGATCGAGGCGAAGATGGGCCAGGTCCACACGCGGCTGCGGGCGCTGAACGTGCACGACGCGGTGCTGTCGCTCGTCGAGGGCGGCTGCGATCTCGTGATGGGCTACCACCACCCGAGCCATCCGGTCGCGCTCGACCCGGCGCGCTACGACATGCTGATTCTCGGCAGCGAGCCGATCAGCCCGTTCTCGGCGCCGGGCCGCGCGGGGCGGCCGCGCTATACGCTGCCCGGCACGGCCGACGCGCGCGTGCCGTACCTGTCCTATACGCCGAACGCGTATCTCGGCCGGATGACGGAAGTCATCGTCGCGAATGCGACGACACCGCTGTTCCTCGATCGCGTCTACGAGACCGACATGGCCGAAGGGCTGAAGGCGATGGCGCTCGCGGGCCACGGGGTCGCGTTCCTGCCGCACAGCGCGGTCGAGGATGCGGTCGCGGGCGGCCGCCTGATCCGGCTCGACCGGTCGGTGCGCGGCGGCGCGCACCCGTTCACGCTGACGATGGAGATCCGGCTGTACTGCGACAAGCTCGCGCTGCAGGGCGACGATCCCCGCCAGAAGCTCGTGCGTGCGCTGTGGGACGTCGTGCGCGACGAATTGCGCGAAACCGCGGGTTAACCGCCGGCCTGCTGTCGTCGAGCTTGCGAAGCCTGTCGGACGGCTGTCCGGCGGCCGTCCCGCCGCCAGGAAACACGATTTTTCACGTACGCGATGCACGATCGATCGCGGGCGTTCTTGCGCAAATCGACCGCGGATTTGCGAAAAATCGCGATCATGCAAGAAACGCATAATCGAATAAGCAAACGGCATTGGATAAAAAAAACGGGTTTTTCGACAATGTGCGCACCTGTTGACCGTTGGAGCATCCATGTCTTCGCAATTGCAGTCCATCCCGTCCTACCTGCACGCCGACGATCTCGGCCCGTGGGGCAACTACCTTCAGCAAGTCGATCGCGTCGCGCCGTATCTCGGCTCGCTGTCGCGCTGGCTCGAAACGCTGAAGCGCCCGAAGCGCATCCTGATCGTCGACTGCCCCATCGAGCTCGATAACGGGACCGTCGCGCACTTCGAAGGCTATCGCGTGCAGCACAACGTGTCGCGCGGCCCGGGCAAGGGCGGCGTGCGTTACCACCAGGACGTGACGCTGTCGGAAGTGATGGCACTGTCCGCATGGATGTCGGTCAAGAACGCGGCCGTGAACGTGCCGTACGGCGGCGCGAAGGGCGGTATCCGCGTCGACCCGCGCAAGCTGTCGCGTGGTGAGCTCGAGCGCGTGACGCGCCGCTACACCAGCGAAATCGGCATCATCATCGGCCCGAACACCGACATTCCGGCGCCGGACGTCAACACCAACGAACAGGTGATGGCGTGGATGATGGACACGTACTCGATGAACCAGGGCCAGACGTCGACCGGCGTCGTGACCGGCAAGCCGATCGCGCTCGGCGGTTCGCTCGGCCGCAAGGAAGCAACGGGCCGCGGCGTGTTCGTCGTCGGCAGCGAAGCGGCGAAGAAGAAGGGCCTCGAGATCGAAGGCGCACGCATCGCGGTGCAGGGCTTCGGCAACGTCGGCGGCATCGCGGCGAAGCTGTTCCAGGAAGCGGGTGCGAAGGTGATCGCGGTGCAGGATCACACGGGCACGATCTACCAGCCGGCCGGTCTGGATTCGAACAAGCTGCTCGACCACGTCGCACGCACGGGCGGCGTCGCGGGCTTCGAAGGCGCGGAGCCGATGCCGAATGACGAGTTCTGGACGGTCGAAACCGACATCCTGATCCCGGCGGCACTGGAAAACCAGATCACCGAGAAGAACGCAGGGAAGATCCGCACGAAGATCATCGTCGAAGGCGCGAACGGCCCGACGACGACGGCGGCGGACGACATCCTGACCGCGAACGGCGTGCTGGTGATTCCGGACGTGATCGCGAACGCGGGTGGCGTGACCGTGTCGTACTTCGAATGGGTGCAGGATTTCTCGAGCTTCTTCTGGACGGAAGACGAGATCAACCACCGTCTCGAACGCGTGATGCGCGAAGCGTTCTCCGGCGTGTGGGCGGTCGCGGAAGAGCACAAGGTGTCGGTGCGTACCGCAGCGTTCATCGTTGCGTGCAAGCGCATCCTGATGGCGCGCGAAATGCGCGGCCTGTACCCCTGATCGGCAGTTGCCGATTTCAGATCGGTTGACTACGATCAATCCATGACGCAATCCATCCGGTTGCGTGCATGAACCCTCGCGGGCGGTGCCGAATCCGGCATCGCCCGCGCGCGCATTCAGGCGCCGGAAGGGGCGCCCGAAGCCGGGAGGAAGGCTTCGCGCAGCGCGATTCGTAGTGCGGTAAACAACCAGTACTTTCAAAAATATTACTTTGATACACTGGCGCGGGTTTTAGCCAAGGAGATGACCAAAATGAAATACCAAAAGGCAGTCCTGATGTTCGCGGCGCTTTGCGCGTTCGCAAGCGGCGCGCATGCTCAGGAGACGGGCACGCTGAAGAAGATCAAGGACACGGGCGTGATCGCGCTGGGGCACCGCGAATCGTCGATTCCGTTCTCCTACTACGACCAGAACCAGCAGGTAGTCGGCTATTCGCGCGAATTCCAGCTGAAGGTGGTCGACGCGGTGAAGAAGAAGCTGAACCTGCCGAACCTGCAGGTGAAGAACATTCCGGTCACGTCGCAGAACCGCATCCCGCTCGTGCAGAACGGCACGGTCGACATCGAGTGCGGCTCGACCACCAACAACGCGGAACGCCAGCAGCAGGCCTCGTTCTCCGACACGATCTTCGTGATCGGCACGCGCCTGATGACGAAGAAGGATTCGGGCGTCAAGGATTTCGCCGACCTGAAGGGCAAGACGGTCGTGACCACCGCCGGCACGACGTCGGAGCGCCTGCTGCGCAAGATGAACAACGACAAGCAGCTCGGCATGAACATCATCAGCGCGAAGGATCACGGCGATTCGTTCAATACGCTGGAATCGGGCCGCGCGGTCGCGTTCATGATGGATGACGCGCTGCTCGCGGGCGAGCGCGCGAAGGCGAAGCAGCCGGGCGAGTGGGTGATCGTCGGCACGCCGCAATCGGAAGAGGCGTACGGCTGCATGATGCGCAAGGGCGATGCGGACTTCAAGAAGGTCGTCGACGACGCGATCTCGCAAGTCGAGAAGTCGGGCGAAGCCGCGAAGATCTACGCGAAGTGGTTCGAGAACCCGATCCCGCCGAAGGGGCTGAACCTCAACTTCCCGCTGTCCGATTCGATGAAGAAGCTGTACGCGAACCCGAACGACAAGGCGCTCGACTGACCGCACGGCCGTTGATGCAGAAATGACGCTAATGAGACGGAAGAGGCCCCGCTTCTTCCGTCTCTTTTTGCTGGAGTCTTGCCCATGTCTTACCACTGGAACTGGGGCATCTTCCTGAGCCCCGTATCGACCGGCGAGCCGACGACTTATTTCGGATGGCTGATGTCCGGCTTCTGGGTGACCATCGAAGTGTCGCTCGTCGCCTGGGTCATCGCGCTGATCGTCGGTTCGCTGTTCGGCGTGCTGCGCACCGTGCCGAACAAATGGCTGTCCGCGATCGGCACCCTGTACGTGTCGATCTTCCGGAACATTCCGCTGATCGTGCAGTTCTTCATCTGGTATCTCGTGATACCGGAGCTGCTGCCCGCGTCGATCGGCACCTGGATCAAGCAGTTGCCGCCCGCCACGCAGTTCTTTACCGCGTCGATCATCTGTCTCGGCCTGTTCACGGGCGCGCGCGTGTGCGAACAGGTGCGCTCGGGGATCAACGCGCTGCCGAAGGGCCAGCGCGCCGCCGGTCTCGCGATGGGCTTCACGCAATGGCAGACGTACCGCTACGTGCTGCTGCCCGTTGCGTACCGGATCATCGTGCCGCCGCTCACGTCGGAATTCCTGAACATCTTCAAGAACTCCGCCGTCGCGTCGACGATCGGCCTGCTCGACCTGTCCGCGCAGGCGCGCCAGCTCGTCGACTACACCGCGCAGACGTATGAATCGTTCATCGCGGTGACGCTCGCCTACGTGATCATCAACCTCGTCGTGATGGCGTTCATGCGCTGGATCGAAGGCCGTACGCGGCTGCCCGGCTATATCGGAGGCAAGTGATGCATCAGTTCGACTGGAGTAGTATTCCCGGCGCGCTGCCGACGCTGTGGACGGGGGCGGTCGTCACGTTCCAGATCACGCTGATCGCGATCGTGGTCGGGATCGTCTGGGGCACGCTGCTCGCGCTGCTGCGGCTGTCCGGCGTGACGCCGCTCGCATGGTTCGCGAAAGCGTACGTGACGGTGTTCCGTTCGATCCCGCTCGTGATGGTGCTGCTGTGGTTCTTCCTGATCGTGCCGCAGCTGCTGCAGGGCGTGCTCGGGTTGTCGCCGACGATCGACATCCGTCTCGCCTCGGCGATGGTCGCGTTCTCGCTGTTCGAAGCCGCGTATTATTCCGAGATCATCCGCGCCGGCATCCAGGCGGTGCCGCGCGGGCAGGTGAATGCCGCGTTCGCGCTCGGCATGAACTACGCGCAGGCGATGCGCCTCGTGATCCTGCCGCAGGCGTTCCGCGCGATGGTGCCGCTGCTGCTCACGCAGGCGATCGTCCTGTTCCAGGATACGTCGCTCGTGTACGTGATCAGTCTCGCGGACTTCTTCCGCACGGCGGCCAACATCGGCGATCGCGACGGCACGACCGTCGAGATGGTCCTGTTCGCCGGCGCATGCTATTTCGTGATTTGCTCGTTGGCGTCTGCACTCGTCAAGGGTCTCCAGAAAAAGGTCACAAGATGATTTCCATCAAGAACGTTTCGAAGTGGTACGGCCAGTTTCAGGTTCTCACCGACTGCACGACCGAGGTCAAGAAAGGCGAAGTGGTCGTCGTGTGCGGCCCGTCGGGCTCGGGTAAATCCACGCTGATCAAGACCGTGAACGGCCTCGAGCCGTTCCAGCAGGGCGAGATCCTCGTGAACGGCCAGTCGGTCGGCGACAAGAAGACGAACCTGTCGAAGCTGCGCTCGAAGGTCGGGATGGTGTTCCAGCATTTCGAGCTGTTCCCGCACCTGTCGATTACCGAGAACCTGACGCTCGCGCAGATCAAGGTGCTCGGCCGCGGCAAGGACGAGGCGAACGAGAAGGGCATGAAGCTGCTCGACCGCGTCGGCCTGAAGGCGCATGCGCACAAGTTCCCGGGCCAGCTGTCGGGCGGCCAGCAGCAGCGTGTCGCGATCGCGCGCGCGCTGTCGATGGATCCGATCGCGATGCTGTTCGACGAGCCGACGTCCGCGCTCGACCCCGAGATGATCAACGAAGTGCTCGACGTGATGGTCGAACTCGCGCAGGAAGGGATGACGATGATGGTCGTCACGCACGAGATGGGCTTCGCGAAGAAGGTCGCGCACCGCGTGATCTTCATGGACAAGGGCGCGATCGTCGAGGACGACCGCAAGGACGATTTCTTCTCGAATCCGAAATCGGAACGCGCGAAGGACTTCCTCGCGAAGATCCTGCACTGAGCGTTCGCGCCCGTCGGCGCTGCCGATGCGCCGATACGAAAACCGCCCGGCCGAGCGCCGGGCGGTTTTTTTTCGTCCGCCGTTACGCGAGTGCGCGCCGTTACCAGCTGTAGCGGTAGCCGACCTGCCCGACGATGCCGCGCCGGTAGTCGCCGCCGATGTTGCGCGCGATCTTCGCGTTCGCGTACAGCTCGCCCGACTTGCCGAAGCCCGCGGTCACGCCGACGCCGAGTTCATACCACGTGCGGCCGAGATGCGTCGCGAACGGCGTGCCGCCGACGACGGTCTGGCCCGGCGATACGAAGTCGTGCAGCACGTCGGCCGTGAAGTACGGCGTGGCGGCGCCGCCGCCCGAATCCGACTGGAGGTTCGGCCGGAAGATGCGCACGCCGACGCGTCCGCGCAGCGCGTTCGTCGTCGTACCCGATACCGCCGAGACGTTGTCGTTGAACCCGTTCAGCTTCAAGTACTGGTACATGAGCTGCGCCTGCGGCTCGACCGCGACCGGCAGCGCGCCGATCGCGAACGGCTTGCCGACTTCCTGCGACAGTGCGATGCCGAAGCCGTTCTGCGACGCCTCGTTGCCATAGCTGTCGCGATAGCGGTTGCCGTAGTGCGTGACCTGACCGACGCTGTCGAAGTACGTGCCGTCGGACAGGTACTTCGTCCAGTAGCCGCCGATGCTCTGTGCGTGCATCTCGACCGAGCCCGTCGACGTCGACAGGTTGGCCGTCTCGGCGCGCGCCATGTCGCTGAAGCTCGCGTTCGACACGCCGATGCTGGCCGTCACGCCCGCATGCGTGCTGCCGCCGCCGTTCGGTGCCTGGTCGAGCGTCCAGTCCTTGCCGAATTGCGCGAAGAACGTGCGCTCGTCTGCCGAGAAGCGCCCCGCGTTTGCGTCGAGGCTCTGGCCGCCGATGCGCCCCCACACGCCGTCGCGATTGCCCGGCTGCTGCTTTTCGAGGTTGTAGATGTCGCCGACGCGCTCGTGCAGCTTGCCGAGTGTGGAGAAGCCGTAGTCGGCGTTGAGCAGCGGCGTGAGGGCATAGCCCGAGACCCCGGGGCGATACGCGAGCGTGCCGCCGTTGCCATTCCCGTTGTTGCCGCGGTCACCGCCGCCGGACGGGTGGATCGGGTCGCCGGGGTCCGACGGATCGAGTTGCGACCGCAGGTACCAGCCGTTCGCGTCACCTTGTCCGCCGCGATAGAGCCGGTATTCGTATGCGCCTGCCTGCACGGGGCCCGCGAGCTGGAATGCCGATGCGGTGGTCGTGCCGCCGTTGGCCGTGACGACCACCGGAATCCCGTCACCCCTCGTCTGCGCGCCGGTGCCGGCCGTGTTGGCGATCTTCAGGCCCGTCGTGCCGCTCGCGGTGCCGCCGCTCACGATCACCCGATCGGTCGGCGAGGCGTCGGTGCCGAGGAACGTGTTGAGCGCGATCGTGCCGCCGTTGCCGACGTAGCTGCCGGTCGTCAGCGTCTTGTAGCTGCCCGCGAGCGTCGGCGAACCGGTCGGTGCGGCGAATGCGACGAGGCCCGCGTTGTTCAGGCTGCTCAGGACCGAGCTGCCCGTCATGCGCCACGTGCTGGTGTTGTCGACGGTCAGTGCGACCGGATCGATCTTGCCGGTCAGCGTCGTGCCGCTCGCGAGGAACACGTTGCCGGTGCTCGATGCGTCGGAGACGATGTCGCCGGCCAGGTTCACGGCCGATGCGGTGAAGGTGGCGTGGCTGCCGTTCGACAGGTCGAGCAGCGTGCCGTTGCCGGCCGTCACGACCGTGCCGTTGCGCACGGCGACGTCGGCCGTGCCGCCGCGCACGGCGAAAGCCGGCCCGGTGACGGACGTGATGCTGCCGCCGTCGACGAGCACCGAGCTCGTCGCGCCGTTTGCGAGCGTATCGGACGTCAGCACGCCGGCCGTCGCACCCTTGAGCGCCGTGCCGGTCAGCGCGAGCACGCCGCCGCTGTCGGCGGTGGCGCCGTTGCCGGCGGCGCTGGCGATCGTCGAGCCCGTATCGCCGATGCGGCCGCCGTTTTGCGCGACGAGGCCGTCGGACGTCGCGCCCGACGTGGTGATCTTCGCGCCCGACAGCAGCGCGGTCGCGCCGCCGATCGTCACGATCGCGGCCGAACCCGCGCCGGTCGTCGCGACGGTCGTACCGTTGGCCGCCAGCGTCGAATCCGCCCCCGACACGAAGAAGCCGTGTGCGTTGTCGCCGCTGGTGTGGACGACGGTCGCTGCATCGGTCGCGATGCGCGCGCCGGCTCCCGTCGACGACAGGCCGTCGGCGCCACGGCCGGTCGTGCCGATCTGCGTGCCGGCCAGCGCGATCGTCGCGTTCGTCCCCTGGTTGTCGATCCCCTTGCCCGAGCCGCCGACCGCGATCGATGTCGTGCCGGCTGCCAGCCCGCCGCCCGTCACGGTCGAGTCGATCAGCACGCCGTCGGCGCTGCCGTTCGCGATCACGGTGCCGGCGCCCGACAGCGCGACCGATGCGCCGGCGCCCGTCAGGTGGACGCCCGCGATGCCGTCGTCGGCTTCGATCGAACCGGCGTTGTCGAGCGTTGCCGACGCCCCCTGGACGAGCGCGCCGGTGCCGTCGGATACGCGGATCGTCGACGCGTTGTTCACCGTGCCGAGCGTGCCGATCACGACGCCGGTCGAGCCGGCGCCCGTCAGCAGCACCGTGTCGCGGTTCTCGAGCGTGCCGAGGTTCTGCGCGACGAAGCCGGTGACACCGGCCGTCGATGACGTGACCGCGGCGTGGTTGGTGAGCGTCGTCGCGACCGGTGCGCCGGCATTGGCGCCGGCGAGGTCGTGCGCCTGGCCGTCGACGACGCCGGCGATCGCACCGGCCGCGTTCAGGTTGATCGTCGCGCCCGCGTCGATCGTGCCTTGTGCGCCGCCTTCGACCGCGATCGCGATGCCGTTCGCGCCGTTGACGTTGTAGGTCGCGTTGCCGGTCGACAGCACGGTGCCGGCGTCGGTCGCGAGCACGCCGTGCGCGCGCTGGCCGTTGACGTCGGTCGTCAGCGCGCCGGCCGTCGACGTGCCCGTGTAGGCCGCGCCGCCCGCGACGCGGAACAGCGTCGAATCGTCGGTGTCGACGCTCAGGTGCTGCGCGGCGACGTTGATCTTCGAGCCCGCGCCATACGCGTAGAAGCCGATCTGGTTGGCGCCCGACATGAAGGCCGGCACGGCATTGGCGCCGACGTTGATCGTCGCGCCCGAGCGTGCATGCACGCCGATCGCGCCGGTGCCCGTCAGGTTGAGCGCGCCGTCGAGCGTGGCCGTGGCGCGCGGCCCTTCGGCCCACACGCCGTAGTTACGCGTGCTCGAGGCCGGATCGAGGCCGCCGGCGACGTTGATCGTGCCGCTCGACAGCGCGGACGTTGCCTGCGCACCGGTGCCGACGACCATGATGCCGATGCCGTTGACGCCATTCAGCGTGATGGTGCCGGTGTTGGTCACGGTCGCGGCCGTGTTGGCCGCGAGCATGCCGACGTTGGCGAGCGGCGTGCCGGACGCCGCGCCGTTGACGACGATCGCGCCCGCGTTGGTCAGCGTGCCGGACGCCGAGCCGATGCTCGCCAGCGCGGCGCCGTTCTGCGTCTGCGAGCCGATCACGATCGTGCCGAGGTTGCTCGCGGTGCCGGAATTGCCGAGCAGGATGCCGTATGCGTGCGCGGCGAGTGCGACGTCGCTTGCCGTTCCGCCGGGCGCGTACTGCGCCGAGCGGCCGAGGGTGATCGTGCCGCCCGCTTCGTTCGTGAAGCTGCCGCCATCGACGAGGCCGCCGATCACCTGGCTGTCGAGCGTCGTCGCATTGACGCCGACATTGATCGTGCCGGCGTTCGACGCGGTCGCGCCGCCTGTCACGGCGACCGCGTAGTTCTGCAGGTCCGGCTGGTTGCCGTCGAGCGTCCACGCGCCGACGTTCATCACGCCGTGGTTGGCGAACGACGTGCCCGCGCCATTCGCAAACACGCCGTTGCCTTCGGTGTACGCGTGGTAGCCGAAGTTGTTCGGCGGCGCGTTGCCGCTCGTGTCGAAGTCGTCGCCGGACGCGTACCCGGACGAGATCACGCCGTTGTTGACGCCGCTTGCGCCGCTCAGCAGGCGCACCAGCGTGAAGTCGCCCGACAGGCGCCCGTCGTTGATGAAGTGCGCGCCGTTTTCCGCGAGGACGGCCGAGCTCGAGTCGATCGTGTTGACGCCGCGGAAGTCGATCTGGCCGTCCTTGCCGATCTGCAGTGTCGCGTTCGCGCCGGTGCCGTGCATCGCCGACAGGAAACCGATCGGCAGCGTGTTCTTGTCGCCCGGGGACACGTTGTTCTGATACTGGAAGGATTGCTGCGAGAACGTGACGGCCTGGCCGAGCGCGCTGTCGTAGGCGGCCTGCGAGCCGAGCGTGCCGCTTTGCACCGAGCGCACGAGAAAGTCGTTGTACGCGGCGAGCGATGCGGCGTCGGTGACCTTCCACGTGCTGCCGTCGAATGCGGTGAAGGTGCCCGCGTAGGCCGGCACGTCGAGCTGGCGGCTGCCGACGGCGCCGCCGTCCGCAAGATAGTCGCCGGTGGTGAACCGGACCTGGTTGCGCGAGTTCCAGGTGACGGTGCTTTTCGCGGCGCCCGTGCCGTCCGCGAAGGTCAGGTCGGTCTGCTTCGCCGCCATCTCGATCGCGTTGCCGGCCGCATCGGGCGCGTTCGCCGCATTGCCGATCGACACGTTGAGCGTGCCGCCGGTGGCGGCGACGGTGCCGATGCGCGTGTTCACGTACTGATCGCCGTTCACGTCGTGGTAGACGGGTACCGGGGTCGTGCCGGCCGTCGACGCGGAGAACGCGGACGAATCGTAGGTCGCGACCGACGTGCGGGTGCCGGTGATCGAGTCGGGTGTGCTGACGCTGTGCGTCTTGCCGCCGAGCGACAGCAGCGGCTGGTTCGGGTTGCCCGACACGATGGTCGTGCTGCCGATCGGCGTGAGCGTGTAGCCCGGGTCGCCGCCGGCGCCGGCCCACGCGCCCGACACGCCGATGGTGTCGCCGCCCGAGACGGTGGCGGAGCCTGCCAGGTTGTCGTTGACGGTCGGGCTGAAACTGCCGGGTGCGCAGGTGCCGCCGTTCGCGACGGCCGTGCCGCCGCAGGTCGAGGCATGCGCGGCGCCGGCCGACAGCGCGGCCAGCGCAACGCCGGCTACCGCGATGCGAAGCGAGATCCGGCATGTTGCCGCGTGTGCGGCGCGGCGGCTCGCGCAGGAAGCGCTGCGCGAACGCTTGCCGCGCGCCCGTGTCGTTTCCGCAACCGCGACCCAGCAGCCGGTGGTCTCGCTCCATATCGATCGAAATGAATGATTCACGACAAGCCCCTCTCTCTTCTTTTGATGTGGTTTTCACCGCGGCGCAGTGAAATCGCAATCCGCGGTGGAGAATGGCGTGAATGGGTGTGCGGCGGCCGTGGCCGTTTCTCCGCGAATCGCAATTCGTTACACCGAGGATGGGCGGAGTCTATTGATCGGGCGCGTGATCGATTGTCGGGAAGCTAACAAATGCGGCAATCTTGTCGATTGCATCCGCTATTTTTGTATTGTGTGATGAATCGAACTGAAGGCCTTGTTGTACAAGGCTTTGGTGGATTTGAGCGATGCGAATCGGCGATTGCCGGCTCGGTGAGGTGGCGCACGGTGTGCGCCGGATTGGTGCGTTAAAATGCGGTTGCCGGATTATCTGAAGTCCGGTGCCGTATTTTATTTTTTATATCTGAATTGATTTTATTGAAAATAAATTAAATCTGAATGAAGTGTTGCGCGGCGTCGCTTCGAAATGCCGGATTGTGATCCGGATGAAACGCAGTCGGCGCTGGCGTGGGCGATCTGTTCCGACGGTGAACAACATCAACTGAATCGTGGGCGCGTGAAGCCGCCGCCGCGATCGGGCACGGCGGGCCGTCGACGTGCCGAGGTGAAAGGAGGAGGGCGCTTGCGCGCCGGACGCTCAGAAGTCGATCGCGTCGTCGGAATCGACTTCGGCGGCGGTGGCGAGCACCTCGCGCGTATCGCGCGGCGCCGATGCCGACGCGTCGAGCGCCGGATTGCGCAGCTTCTCGAGCACGCGTTCCGGCACCGGGATCCGCATCCGCGCGGCGACGTCGCCGCACTGGAACATGATCAGCTCGCCCGGCTCGAACGCGGTCCAGACTTCGTTGTCGGTGAGCGGCTGCGTCGCGATCACCGCGACGCGATCCTCGGGCGTCGTGTATTTCGCGAAGTCGATCGACAGGTCTTCGTCGACGAGGTGCGCGGTCGAGAACGGCCAGCGCCGCACGAGGTAGTGCAGCCGCGTCGAGCAATGCGCGAACAGCGCCTGGCCGTTCGACATCAGGAAGTTGAACACGCCGTGATCGGTGATGCCGCGCGTCAGCTCGCCGACGCGCTCGAACAGTTCGGGCAACGGCGGCTGCGCGCCGGGGAACGCTTCACGCAGCCCCTGCATCAGCACGCAGAACGCCTGTTCGCTGTCGGTCGTGCCGACCGGATGGTAGACGCTGCCGTCCATGTCCGGGGCGTAGTCCTGCAGGTCGCCGTTGTGCGCGAAGATCCAGTGCCGGCCCCACAGCTCGCGCATGAACGGATGGCTGTTCTCCAGCAGGATGTGGCCTTGCGTCGCCTTGCGGATGTGCGCGATCGTGTTCTTGGACTTGATCGGGTAGCGCTTCACCATTTCGGCGATCGGCGACGTGGCCGAGGCCTGGTGATCGATGAACAGGCGGCAGGCCTTATCTTCGAAGAACGCGATGCCCCAGCCGTCGGCATGGTGATCGGTGAGCCCGCCCCGGGCCGCGAAACCTGTGAAGGAGAATGTGACGTCCGTCGGCGCGGCGCAGTTCATTCCTAAGAGTTGGCACATTTTACTTGGGGCAGCAGGCTGAGGCGGGGGGTAACGAACCGGGCGAACCCCGGTACAATGCGGCTTCTAGCATATCACCGAGCCCTGAGCGGTAAAAAGCGGATTCCGCCGGCCGAAGGCCCCGTGTTGCGGTTTGCCGTCAGTCGGCCCGCGCACGCGCGTTCCGGCCCCGCCGATGGCCAGCCCGTTCCTCACGACGCCTCCTATGACTGCCTCGAACGCTTCCTCCCCGGCGACGCTCTCGCTCGCCCGTCCCGACGACTGGCACCTTCACCTGCGCGACGGCGACATGCTGGCCGCCGTGCTGCCGCACACCGCGCGCCAGTTCGGCCGCGCGATCGTCATGCCGAACCTGAAGCCGCCGGTGACGACCACCGCGCAGGCGCAGGCCTATCGCGAGCGCATCCTGGCCGCGCTGCCGGCCGGAATGACGTTCGAACCGCTGATGACGCTGTACCTGACCGACAACACGCCGCCCGACGAGATCCGCCGCGCGCGCGAAAGCGGCTTCGTGCACGGCGTGAAGCTGTATCCGGCGGGCGCGACGACGAATTCCGACCACGGCGTCACCGATCTCGCGAAATGCGCGAAGACGCTCGAGGCGATGCAGGAAACCGGCATGCCGCTGCTCGTGCACGGCGAGGTGACCGATGCGTCGATCGACCTGTTCGACCGCGAGAAGATCTTCATCGACCGCGTGATGACGCCGCTGCGCCGCGATTTCCCGGGCCTGAAGGTCGTGTTCGAGCACATCACGACGAAGGACGCGGCCGACTACGTGCGCGACGCCGACGCGGCGCCCGGCCTGCTCGGCGCGACGATCACCGCGCATCACCTGCTGTACAACCGCAACGCGTTGTTCGTCGGCGGGATTCGCCCGCATTACTACTGCCTGCCGGTGCTGAAGCGCGAGACGCATCGCGTCGCGCTGGTCGAGGCCGCGACGTCGGGCAACCCGCGCTTCTTCCTCGGCACCGACAGCGCGCCGCATGCGCGCGACGCGAAGGAAACCGCGTGCGGCTGCGCGGGCTGCTACACGGCGCTGCACGCGCTCGAACTGTATGCGGAAGCGTTCGACACCGCCGGCGCGCTCGACAAGCTGGAAGGCTTCGCGAGCTTCTTCGGCGCCGATTTCTACGGGCTGCCGCGCAGCGCCGAGACCGTCACGCTGCGTCGCGAGGCATGGGAACTGCCGCGCGAGATCTTCGCGGGCGATACACCCGTCGTGCCGCTGCGCGGCGGCGAGACGATCGGCTGGAAGCTGGCGTAAGCCACCGCGCCGTCGCGCGAACCCGGCCCCATGCGGCCTGCGGCGCGCAGTGCTAGAATGCGCGTCGCAAAGCAGGCCAGGCAGTCGCGGCCTCGCCGCCTTCGGGCGCGCGGGGGCGAGGAAAGTCCGGACTCCACAGGGCAGGGTGATGGCTAACGGCCATCCGTGGCGACACGCGGAACAGGGCAACAGAAAGCAAACCGCCGATGGCCCGGCGCAAGCCGGGATCAGGTAAGGGTGAAACGGTGCGGTAAGAGCGCACCGCGGCGACGGCGACGTTCGCCGGCACGGTAACCTCCACCCGGAGCAATTCCAAGTAGGCAGGCGCGCATTTTCGGATGCAGGACGGGGCCCCCGTCTCGTCTGCGGGTAGGAAGCTTGAGCGCGTCAGCAATGGCGCGCCTAGAGGAATGGCTGCCACGCGTTGCGTGCTTCGGCGCGCAGCGTGCACAGAATCCGGCTTATCGGCCTGCTTTGCGGTTCGAATGCGAAAGGGCCGGCGTCTCCCCGCGGAGCGCCGGCCCTTTTTTCATGCGCGCTCGCCGTGCGTTCAGCCGGCGACGATGTCGAACGAATGCGTGAGTTCGGCCGTCTTCGCGATCATGATCGACGCGGAGCAATACTTGTCGTGCGACAGGTTGATCGCGCGTTCGACCGTGGACGGGTTCAGGTTGCGCCCGGTGACGGTGAAGTGGAAGTGCACCTTCGTGAACACCTTCGGATCTTCGCTCGCGCGCTCGGCCTTCAGCGTGACCGAGCAGCCGCTGACTTCCTGGCGGCTCTTCTTCAGGATCAGCACGACGTCATAGGCCGTGCAGCCGCCGGTGCCGAGCAGCACCATTTCCATCGGGCGCGGCGCGAGGTTGTGGCCGCCGCCTTCGGGCGCGCCATCCATCGTGACGAGGTGGCCGCTGCCGGTCTCGGCGGAAAACGCCATGCCGTCCTGGCCCATCCAGCTTACTTTGCATTCCATGCTTGCACTCCAGCGTTGCCTGATTCGGATTCGATCCGGCATTGTAGCCCGCTGCGCAACGGACGGCTGATGCGCTGCACGACGCGCAATGCCGGCGCCGCACGAGCGACGCGCCGGACGGCCATTTCCCCCTCGGATTTAGGGGTTTTGCTCTAGAAGCGGGGCGTTTTCGAGCCTGCCAGACGGGATCAGGTGATTGATTTCAAAGGAAAAATGATTTTTTCAAACGAGATGCGAAATATTCCGCATTATGGTGTTTGATTTCGCAATGCAAATTTTCTTGTGAAGTCGGCGACGCATTCGTATAATGAGCCTCATTGGTTGTCGCGCTGCGGCAACCTCCGAATGTCTCCTCCACCCTCCTCCTATGGTGGATTAAGCCCGAACCAGCCGTTCGGGCTTTTTTTCGTCCCATGCAAACATCGGCGCGCGGCTTGCGCGCCTCGCATCCCGGCATCGTTATGCCGGTTGCTTTGCGTCCGACTGTGACGTCGCGCCGCCGGGCGCCGTGCCGGGCATGCGTGTGTCAGGTGCAGGAACGTGGACGGCCGACGCATGACCATGGCCGCGCGCGCAGAAGTGCCGGACGCGCTCGCGCACCGCGCGCAGGCGGGCGACGCGATCCTCGGCATGGGCGGCGCGGGCTTCGATAATGCGGGTATCGAGTGCGTCGAGCTTGGCTTCGCAGTCGGTGCGGGCGGCGACGGCAGGCGCCGCGGCGGCCAGCAGCGCGGCCGCAAGGAAGGGCGTAAGTCGTTGATTCATCATGCTTGTTTGTTGTTTTCCAGATTTGGCCGGTCTGGCGCGGGATGGTCATGTGCCGCGCGTCGATGGGTGCCTCCCCGGGCGCTCGGTTCGCCTGGCTTGTCGGGGCACGAACGGATTTTGGCCCATTTCGGCCGCCGTGGACACGGGAAGTGGATTCCCTTTGACCGCGTTGCCGTATTTCCTTTATAATTCAGGGCTTTTCCGCATTCATGCCCACGGAAAAAGAACAGGGAGAGCCTGCACCGCGCCTCGAAGCGCACACAGACAAGCAGGAAGAACACACCGGGCTAAGCAATTTTTTTGGATCGATCATGAAGACGTTTTCCGCAAAAGCCCATGAGGTGACGCGCGAATGGTACGTGATTGACGCGACGGATAAGGTTCTCGGCCGTGTTGCCAGCGAAGTGGCACGCCGTCTGCGCGGCAAGCACAAGCCTGAGTTCACCCCGCACGTCGACACTGGTGATTTCATCATCATCATCAACGCAAGCAAGTTGAAGGTCACGGGCAACAAGACTCTGGACAAGAAGTACTACCGTCACTCGGGCTACCCGGGCGGTATCTATGAAACGACGTTCGGCAAGATGCAAGAACGCTTCCCGGGCCGCGCGCTCGAGAAAGCGGTCAAGGGCATGCTGCCGAAGGGCCCGCTCGGCTACGCGATGATCAAGAAGCTGAAGGTCTACGCTGAAGCTACGCATCCGCATTCGGCGCAACAGCCGAAGGCGCTCGAGATCTAAGGGGAGCCCACATGATCGGTAACTGGAACTACGGTACGGGCCGCCGCAAGAGCGCAGTCGCACGTGTCTTCATCAAGGCTGGCAAGGGCGACATCATCGTCAACGGCAAGCCCATCGCTGACTACTTCTCGCGCGAAACGTCGCTGATGATCGTGCGTCAACCGCTGGAACTCACGAACCACGGCCAGACGTTCGACATCAAGGTCAACGTCAACGGCGGCGGCGAAACGGGTCAGGCAGGTGCAGTGCGCCACGGCATCACCCGTGCACTGATCGACTACGATGCGACGCTGAAGCCGTCGCTGTCGAACGCAGGCTTCGTCACGCGCGATGCACGTGAAGTCGAGCGTAAGAAGGTTGGTCTGCGCAAGGCACGTCGCGCAAAGCAGTTCTCGAAGCGTTAATTCCGCTTCATGGCCTCGCCGCTCCCGGGCGGCGTCCGCCGGAAAAACCGCCAGCGTTCGCGCTGGCGGTTTTTTTATGTCCGCTTCCAGGCGCGTGCTGCCGCGGCCCGCGCGGGCGAGTTTGACGAAATCGACAAGAACCTATTGATTTCATGGACTTCAGCACGATCTTCTGATCGGCCCTACAATAGCGGCTAAAGCTTTTTGGAGAGTTCGCAATGAACGCTGTTACCGAATCCGCAGCAACGACGGCCGAAATGCCGGTTCCGTTCGTCTTCACCGACGCCGCAGCCGACAAGGTCAAGCAACTGATCGACGAAGAGGGCAATCCCGACCTGAAGCTGCGCGTGTTCGTGCAGGGCGGCGGCTGCTCCGGCTTCCAGTATGGCTTCACGTTCGACGAGGAAGTCAACGAGGACGACACCGTGATGAACAAGAACGGCGTCCAGCTCCTGATCGACTCGATGAGCTACCAGTACCTGGTCGGCGCCGAGATCGACTACAAGGACGACCTCAACGGCGCCCAGTTCGTGATCAAGAACCCGAACGCGAGCACCACCTGCGGGTGCGGCTCGTCGTTCTCGGTCTGAGCACACGGCAGATCCGATCCGGTTCGCCGGAATGAAAAACGGGGCTTCATGCCCCGTTTTTTTATGCCCGTTCGCTTTGGCGATGCGGCGCCCGCCGTGCGGCAGGTGCCGCGTCAGCGCGGATAGAGCGCGCCCAGCACGCGATTGCCGGCTGCGCCCGTGACCGTCGCGAGATTGCCGGGCTGGCGCGCGGTGAAGCGGTACGCGAGCCACGCGAAGGCGAGCGCCTCGACCTGCTGCGGCGGCACGCCGAGCGCGGCCGTCGTATCGACCGTGGCCGGCACGCCGGCCTCGCGCAGTGCGTTCCGGAGCGCGTCGAGCAGCACCGGATTGCGTGCGCCGCCGCCGCAGACGAACACGGCCTTGCAGCCCGCTGCGTGCTGCGCGATCTCGCGTGCGACCGACACGGCCGTGAGCGCGGTAAGGGTCGCCTGCACGTCCTCCGGCGTGACCTGCGCGAACGCGGTGAGCTTCGCGTCGAGCCATGCGGGATTGAACAGGTCGCGCCCGGTGCTTTTCGGCGGCGGTGCGGCGAAATACGGCTCGTCGAGCAGCGCGTCGAGCAGCGGCGCGTGGACGGTGCCGCGCGCGGCGAACTTGCCGCCGTCGTCGTACGGCTTGCCGAGATGGCGGGTCGCCCATTCGTCGAGCAGCGCGTTCGCGGGGCCGCAGTCGAAGCCGCGCACGTCGCCGCCTTCGCCGGGCAGGATCGTGATGTTGCTGATCCCGCCGAGATTGCAGACGACGCGCGTTTCGCCCGGCGCGCCGAACACCGTCGCATGGAAGGCCGGCGCGAGCGGCGCGCCATGGCCGCCCGCGGCGACGTCGCGGCTGCGGAAATCGGCGATCACGTCGAGCTGGGTCAGCTCGGCGAGCAGCGCCGGGTTGTTGATCTGCCGCGTATAGCCGCGCTCGGGGCGATGGCGCACGGTCTGGCCGTGCACGCCGATCGCGCGGATTTCGTCGCGCGACAGCCCGGCGGTGCGCTGCAATTCGTGGCAGCACACCGCATAGCGCGCGACCAGCGCGTTCGCCGCGAGCGATTCGCGGTCGATTTCATCGTCGCCGGGCTGCTGCAGCGCGAACAGCGCGTCGCGCAGCGATTGCGCGAAGCCGACGAACGCTTCCGCGAGCACGACCGGTGCCTTGCCGGCCTCGAAACGCACGGCGACGCCATCGACGCCGTCCATGCTGGTTCCCGACATCAGCCCGAAGTAGATGCCGTCGGCCGGATGGGCATTTTGCGGCTGTCGTTGCGGCACGTTGGGTTCTCCTGGATCGTGCGACGCGGGCCGGTGCCGCGCGCCTTGCGCCCGATTATCCGCGCAACGTGACGCGCCGTTAAGCGATGGGCGCGCAAGTTATGGGAAAATCCCTGTTTTTGCGACATTCTTCCTGGCACCGATGAGCACCGAACCCAGTTCCAAGCCTGTTTTCCCGATCACCGACGAAGTCCGGCATGCGCTCGCCGTCACGAAGCGCGGCGTCGACGAGCTGCTGGTCGAGGAAGAGTTCGCGCAGAAGCTCGCGCGCAGCGCGGCGACGGGCACGCCGCTTCGCATCAAGCTCGGCCTCGACCCGACCGCGCCTGACATCCACATCGGCCACACGGTCGTGCTGAACAAGATGCGTCAGCTGCAGGATCTCGGCCACACGGTCATCTTCCTGATCGGCGATTTCACGTCGCTGATCGGCGACCCGTCGGGCCGCAACGCGACGCGGCCGCCGCTCACGCGCGAACAGATCGAATCGAACGCGAAGACCTACTTCGAGCAGGCCGCGCTCGTGCTCGACCGCGACAAGACCGAAATCCGCTACAACAGCGAATGGTCGATGCCGCTCGGCGCGGACGGGATGATCAAGCTCGCGTCGCGCTACACGGTCGCGCGGATCCTCGAGCGCGAGGACTTCACGAAGCGCTTCCAGGGCGGCGTGCCGATCTCGATCCACGAATTCCTGTACCCGCTGATGCAGGGCTACGACTCGGTCGCGCTGAACGCCGACCTCGAGCTCGGCGGCACCGACCAGAAATTCAACCTGCTGGTCGGCCGCGAACTGCAGAAGCAGTATGGCCAGGAACAGCAGTGCATTCTCACGATGCCGCTGCTCGAAGGCCTCGACGGCGTCGAGAAGATGTCGAAGTCGAAGGGCAACTACGTCGGCATCAGCGAGCAGCCGAACGACATGTTCGGCAAGCTGATGAGCATCTCGGACACGCTGATGTGGCGTTACTTCGAGCTGCTGTCGTTCCGTCCGATGGACGAGATCGGCGGCTTCAAGCGCGAGATCGAAGGCGGCCGCAACCCGCGCGACTTCAAGGTGCTGCTCGCGCAGGAAATCGTCGCGCGCTTCCACTCGCAGGCCGACGCCGAGCGTGCGCTCGAGGACTTCAACCACCGCGCGAAGGGCGGCGTGCCGGACGACATTCCGTCGGTCACGCTCGCGGGCGCGCCGCTCGCGATCGGCCAGTTGCTGAAGCAGGCCGGCCTCGTGCCGTCGACGAGCGAGGCACTGCGCAACATCGAGCAGGGCGGCGTGAAGATCGATGGCGCGACCGTGTCGGACAAGGGCCTGAAGGTCGACGCCGGCGAGTTCGTCGTGCAGGTCGGCAAGCGCCGCTTCGCACGCGTCACGCTGACCGCATGATCGCGCTGATCCAGCGCGTGAAGCGCGCCGACGTGCGCGTCGGCGATCGCACGACGGGCGAGATCGGCGCGGGCCTGCTCGCGCTGGTCTGCGCGGAGCGCGGCGACACCGACGCAGCGGCCGACAAGCTGCTCGCGAAGATGCTCGGCTACCGCGTGTTCAGCGACGCCGCCGGCAAGATGAACCTGCCGGTGTCGAATATCGACGGCGAGGGCCGCGCAGGTGGCCTGCTGCTCGTGTCGCAGTTCACGCTGGCGGCCGATACCAACAGCGGGCTGCGTCCGAGCTTCACGCCGGCCGCGCCGCCCGACGAAGGCGCGCGGCTGTTCGACTATTTCGTGGCGGCCGCGCGGGCGCGCCATCCGGTCGTCGAGACGGGCGAGTTCGGCGCCGACATGCAGGTGTCGCTCGTCAACGACGGCCCCGTGACCTTCTGGCTGCAAGTGCGGCCCTGATTCTTCCCCGGAGACGCGCCGCGATGGCCACCACGCAGATTCTTTTCATCCGCCATGGCGAGACGGCCTGGAATCGCATCAAGCGCATCCAGGGTCATATCGACATCCCGCTGGCCGAAACGGGCCTCGAGCAGGCACAAAAGCTGGCCGCACGGCTCGCGCGCGACGCGCGTGACGGTGCACGGCTCGACGCGATCTATTCGAGCGACCTGATGCGTGCGCAGCAGACCGCGCAGCCGTTCGCCGACGCGCTCGGGCTTGCGCCGCGGCTGCGGGAAGGGCTGCGCGAACGCTCGTACGGCCAGTTTCAGGGGCACGACAGCGCCGAGATCGAGACGCTGTTCCCCGACGCGTACGCGGCCTGGCAGACGCGCGACCCCGGCTTCGCGCCGGAGGGCGGCGAGTCGCAGCGCGAGTTCTACCACCGCGTGCTGCATGCGCTCGAACCGATCGTCGCCGAGCATCCGGGAGGCCGGATCGCGTGCGTCGCGCATGGCGGCGTGCTCGACTGCGTCTATCGTTTCGCGAACGGCATCGAGCTGTCGGCGCCGCGCAATTATCAGCTGCTCAACACGAGCATCAACGTCGTCGATTACGTCGACGGCCGCGCGCAGGTCGTGCAGTGGGCCGACGTGTCGCACCTGGACGCCGCGAGCGACGACGACGGGTACCGCAAGGTGCTCTGAGCCTGCAGGCCCGTCCGGCATCGCCGGCCGGGACTTCCTTCCTGCGTGGTGCCGGCTGCTTACTGCGGCAGCGCGTGGCGCGTCTTGTAGTCGAGCGCGTACGCGATCTTGCCGGGCTTGTCCGCCGTGATCGGCTGGCGCAGCTTGTCGAATTCCCCCTTGTTGTATTTCTTGCCGCCGTTGATCGTGTCCGCGCGCCCGAGGTCGGCGCCCGTCTTGCCGTCGATCACCGGGTCCGTGGCCGCGACCATGCGCGTCGACGCATTCCAGACCGCGTTCAGGTAGCCGGTGTCGGCCTTTGCCGGATCCGGGTCAGTTGTGCCGGCGCGCGTCAGGTCATAGCCGGCGAGCGAGAACGTGCCCGGTTGCGCGCGCAGCCAGTCGGCCCAGTAGAACTCGAGATAGTCGGTGGCTTGTGCGGGCTTGCTGTAGCCGATGTCGCGCGTGAAATAGACGAGCGAGCGGTAGCGGTCATTCGTCATCCCGAGTTTCAGGCCGAGCCCGGTCGGCAGTTGCGCGGTCGTGATCGCCTTGCCGTCGCCATTCTTGAGGCGCAGATAGCCGCGGCTCTGCATCTGCTGCCAGAACGCGTCGCCCGAGTAGTCGCTGAGGTTGTCCTTGACGACGACGTGCACGTGCAGCGCCGGGCCGCCGTCGGGCGTCTCGAAGTAGGTCGACAGGCCGTGGTGGCCGTCGGTCAGGTACAGCGCATCGCCGTTCGGGCCGATCACGACCGGGTTCAGCACCGAGCGGTCGCGGGCGTTCGCGTCGGTCGTCGTGCACGTGTAGCTCGCGGGCTCGCGCAGCGTCGACCTGGCTGTGTAGCCGCTCGACGCGACGCCGCCGAGGCCCTCGTCCGCGCAGAAGTCGTCGAATTTCTTGTCGGGCTGCAGTTCGTAGCGGCCGAGCTTGTAATAGATCTGGTCGTAGCCGATCGCGCCTTGCGTCGGATGGAGGTCGCCGAGCGTCACGTCGATCAGGTCGCCCGCGCGCGCGGTCTTCCACTTGCCCGGTTGCGGCGTGACGGTGGCGGGCGGCGTAGGGGCAGGCGTGGTCGGGGTGCCGCCGGACGGCGTTTGTGCGTCCGAACGAGCGACGGCAGTGACATCGTCGCCCCCGCAGGCGGTGAGGGCGAAGACGGTGGACAGGCTGGCGGCAAGGGCGAAACGGATCGGCAGGCGTGGCATCGCGGGCATCGGGTGTCGGTCGGGTGGGCGGGACACCGCGCGGGTCACGGACAGGCGGGACGTGCGGCACGTGCGACCGTGCGCGGGTGCAAGCCCGTCAGCTTGTCACAGGTATTTGACAGTAAATTGAAATGATAAGAGGAAGCGAATCGTCAGGCAGGCGGGGTGCCGTCGGGCGGCGTCGCTGTGGCGCGGCGGCGCGCACGTTTTGACGCGCCGTTCACGAGCGCCCAGCGCAGCACGGGTGCGACGACCCGGATGCCCGGCCGGACCACCGCGCGGCGCAGCGGCGCGAACGCCGACACGCCGAGCATGCGCTGCGCCCACGGCGGCAGCAGGTCGATGCCCGCATGCATCACCAGCGACGCGGCCGGCCGCAGCGCGGGCTTCGCGACCGGCACGTTCAGCAGGATGGACATCACGTCGAACGTGCGCGGCCCGGCCTCGAGCTCGGGCTGCATGCGCGCGAGATAGGCGGCCACCTCGGCACGCGAACGGGGCACCTCGTGTGCGCCGAGCAGCTCGGCGACCAATGCCGTTTCAGCGTAGTAGCGGTCCTGCAACTCGCCCGGCAGCGCGGGATTCACATAGCGCAGGTGCGCGGCGAGGAAACTCGACACTTCCGCGACATGCACCCAGGTCAGCAACGCCGGATCGTCGGCGCGGTACGGGCGGCCGTCCGGCGCGGTGCCCGAGATGTGCGCGTGGATCGATTTCACGCGCTTGATCAGCGCGAGGGCGTCCGCGCGACTGCCGAACGTCGTACCGGTGATGAACGTGGCGGTGCGTCGCAAGCGGCCGAGGATGTCGGTGCGGAACGACGAGTGATCCCAGACGCCCGCGAGCGCGAGCGGGTGGAGCGCCTGCAGCAGCAGCGCCGCGATGCCGCCCGTCATCATCGACGTGAAGTCGGCATGCACACGCCAGCAGACGGCCTCGGGACCGAACAGCCCCGGGTCTCCCAGCGGTGAAGAGAGGTCGAGTGACGGGCCGCCGCCACCCACGGTCAGGTGCGTGACGCCGGCCACGAGCCGCTTGCGGATCGGCTCGGCCCAGCGCGGGCCCGGTGCGGGTGCGGCGGGGCGGGAGCTGGGTGGCGTCGTCATGGTGGGGCGGCTCGGGCGACGGGTTACTTCCCGTCGGGGGTATCCCACTCGCCGCGTTCGGTGCGGCCGGTGTCGGGCACGGAAAGCCCGAAGTGGCGATACGTAAGCAGCGTCGCGACGCGCCCGCGCGGCGTGCGCTGCAGGAAGCCCTGCTGGATCAGGTACGGCTCGAGTACGTCCTCGATCGTGTCGCGCTCTTCGCCGATCGCCGCCGCGAGGTTGTCGATGCCGACCGGGCCGCCGTCGAACTTGTACAGGATCGCCTCGAGCAGCTTGCGGTCCATCAGGTCGAAGCCGACCGGATCGACGTCGAGCATCGCGAGCGCGGCATCGGCGACGGCCGCGGTGATCTGGCCGTCGGCCTTCACTTCCGCGAAGTCGCGCACGCGGCGCAGCAGCCGGTTCGCGATCCGCGGCGTGCCGCGCGAACGCTTCGCGATTTCGAGCGCGCCGTTCGGATCGATCTGCGCGTTCAGCAGCGACGCCGAGCGCCGCACGATGCGCGACAGTTGATCGGCATCATAGAACTCGAGGCGTGCGACGATCCCGAAACGATCGCGCAGCGGGTTGGTCAGCATCCCGGCGCGGGTGGTGGCGCCGACCAGCGTGAACGGCTGCAGGTCGAGCTTCACGCTGCGCGCGGCCGGGCCTTCGCCGATCATGATGTCGATCTGGTAATCCTCGAGTGCCGGATACAGGATTTCCTCGACGACCGGCGACAGCCGGTGGATCTCGTCGATGAACAGCACGTCGTTCGCTTCGAGGTTCGTCAGCAGCGCGGCGAGATCGCCCGCGCGCTCGAGCACGGGGCCCGACGTCTGGCGCAGGTTCACGCCCATCTCCCGCGCGATGATGTGTGCGAGCGTCGTCTTGCCGAGGCCCGGCGGCCCGAACAGCAGCACGTGGTCGAGCGGCTCGGAGCGGCGCTTGGCGGCTTCGATGAAGATCTCGAGCTGGCCGCGTACCTTTTCCTGGCCGACGTAGTCGTCGAGCTGGCGCGGCCGCAGCGCACGTTCGAACACCTCCTCGTGCGACGAGGCGGGCGTGGCGGCGATGATCCGCTGCTCGGTGGCGAGTTTGTCGGTTTCAATCATGCGGCCATTGTACCGCGCGCCACAGTCCCGCCCACCTGACCGAACGGCCGACTGGCGAGCGTTGCGCGGCTGCGCGACACTGGCTTCAACGCACCGCTCGGCAGCGCGTCACGCGGGCGTTAGACCTTCGACAGCGCCTTCAACGCGAGCTTGATGCCTTCGGATACGCCGGTGCCGGCCGGCACGTTCTTGATCGCGGCGAGGCCTTCCTTTTCGGAATAGCCGAGCGCGAGCAGCGCGTTGAGGATGTCGGTCGCGTGGTCGGACGGCGAGGCGGCGCCGGCGAGCGCGCCGAGATCGGCGCCGAGCTTGCCCTTCAGTTCGAGCAGCAGGCGTTCGGCCGTCTTCTTGCCGATGCCGGGCAGGCGCGTGAGGCGCGCGGCGTCCTGCATCGTCACGGCCTGCGCGAGTTCCTGCACGCTCATGCCGGACAGCACGGCGAGCGCCATGCGCGCGCCGATGCCGGTGATCTTCAGCAGCTCGCGGAAGGTCGTGCGCTCCTGCGGCGTCAGGAAGCCGTACAGCAGGTGCGCGTCCTCGCGGACGATCTGCTGCGTGAGCAGCACGACGCGCTCGCCGGTTTGCGGCAGGTTGTAGAAGGTGCTCATCGGCACGTCGATCTCGTAGCCGACGCCGTTGCAGTCGACGAGCAGGTGGGGCGGGTTCTTTTCGAGCAGGATGCCGGCGATGCGACCGATCATGGATGGCTTGATGCGAGGAAGAAAGCGCGAGTGTAGCGCACGTGCGGCGCGATGCCGACGGAGTCGGCCATCAGGCCGGGGCGATGCATGGCGCGTGTGCATCGCGTGCAGGCACGGCGGCCGATCCGGCATGCCGTGTGAAGGGGGCGCCGCCGTCAGCCGACCAGCCGCCCGCGCCGCACGCGCAGCCCTTTCTTCGCGAGCGCCGGCGCGAGGCCGCCGAGCGTGTTGAGCGTATCGCCGCCGTGCGCGTGGCAGATCGCCATGCCGAGCGCGTCGGCCGCGTCGGAACCCGGTTGGCCGGAGAGGTTGAGCAGCCGCGTGACCATTTCCTGCATCTGCGTCTTGGTCGCGCGGCCGTAGCCGACCACGGCCTGCTTGAGCTGCAGCGCCGTGTATTCGGCGACGGGCAGGCCGCCCGCGACGAGGCCGCAGATCGCGGCGCCGCGCGCCTGGCCGAGCAGCAGCGTCGACTGCGGGTTCACGTTGACGAACACCTTTTCGATCGCGGCCTGGTCGGGGGCGTGCTCGCGCACGATGGTCGAGACGCCCTGGAAGATCGTGCCGAGCCGGGTGGCCAGGTCGGCCGTCGGCGTGCGGATTACGCCGCTCGTGACATACGCGAGCCGGTGGCCGCTGACGTCGATGACGCCGAAGCCGGTGACGCGCAGGCCGGGGTCGATGCCGAGAATTCGCATGAGTGAGGAGAATGGCGTGATGCAGCGATACTACAACGATTGGTGCGGCAAGCCGGTCGCCGGTCGTGCGCGAAGGCGCCGCGCAATAAAAAACCCGGCGGGTGCGATGCCGCCGGGTCGTCGTGCGGCGGCCGCGCGGGCCGCATGCGATCAGTGACGGAAGTGGCGCACGCCCGTCAGGACCATCGCGATGCCGTGCTCGTCGGCCGCCGCGATCACTTCGTCGTCGCGCATCGAGCCGCCCGGCTGGATCACGCAGGTCGCGCCGGCTGCCACGACGACGTCGAGGCCGTCGCGGAACGGGAAGAACGCATCCGATGCGACTGCCGAACCGGCCAGCGTCAGGCCGGCGTTCTGCGCCTTGATGCTCGCGATGCGCGCGGAATCGACGCGGCTCATCTGGCCTGCGCCGACGCCGAGCGTCATGCCGTTGCCGCAGAACACGATCGCGTTCGACTTCACGTACTTCGCGACGCGCCATGCGAACAGCAGGTCGTCCATTTCCTTCGCGGTGGGCTGGCGCTTCGTGACGACGCGCAGCTCGCTCGGTTGCACGTTGCGCGAATCGAGCGACTGCACGAGCAGGCCGCCGCCCACGCGCTTCAGGTCGAATGCGTTATGGCCTTCGCCGAGTGCGATCTCGAGCAGGCGCACGTTCTGCTTAGCGGCGAAAACCTGCTTCGCGGCGTCGGAGAACGACGGTGCGATCAGCACTTCGACGAACTGCTTCGCGACGGCCTGGGCAGCCGCTTCGTCGACTTCGCGGTTGAACGCGATGATGCCGCCGAATGCCGACGTCGGGTCGGTCTGGAATGCCTTCGCGTATGCGTCGGCCGAATCGTTGCCGACTGCGACGCCGCACGGGTTCGCGTGCTTGATGATCACGCAGGCCGGCGCGTCGAACGTCTTCACGCATTCCCACGCCGCGTCGGAGTCGGCGATGTTGTTGTACGACAGTTCCTTGCCCTGCAGCTGGCGGTAGTTCGCCAGCGCGCCGGCCGGCGTCGCGAGGTCGCGGTAGAACGCGGCGCTCTGGTGCGGGTTCTCGCCGTAGCGCAGGTCCTGCACCTTGTCGAACGCCAGGTTCAGCGTGGCCGGGTACGCGCTGCGCGACGCGTGCTTCAGCTCGTCGGTCAGGCTCGTCAGGTAGTTCGTGATCGCGCCGTCGTATTGCGCGGTGTGCGCGAACACCTTCGTCGCGAGGCGGAAGTTGGTCGCGTAGCCGACCGCGTTGCCGTTCGCCTTCATTTCATCGAGCACGACCGCGTAATCGGCCGGATCGACGACGACCGTCACGTCGCGGTGGTTCTTCGCGGCCGAGCGCAGCATCGTCGGGCCGCCGATGTCGATGTTCTCGATCGCGTCGGCGAGCGTGCAGTCGTCCTTCGCGATCGTCGCGACGAACGGGTACAGGTTCACGACGAGCAGGTCGATCGTCGGGATGCCGTGCTGTTCCAGCGCCTGCATGTGCTCGGGCAGGTCGCGGCGGGCGAGGATGCCGCCGTGCACCTTCGGGTGGAGCGTCTTTACGCGCCCATCGAGCATTTCCGGGAAGCCCGTGTAATCAGCCACTTCGGTCACGGGCAGGCCGGCGTCGGCGAGGAGTTTCGCGGTGCCGCCCGTCGACAGCAGCTTGACGCCGAGGTCGGACAGCGACTTCGCGAAGTCGACGATGCCGGTCTTGTCGGAAACGGAAATGAGCGCTTGCTTGATCATGATGGAACCACCAATAGCCAGGGAAACGGGGACGGGACGGCCGCCTACAGCAGGCCGTGCTGCTGCAGCTTCTTGCGCAGCGTATTGCGATTGATGCCGAGGTACTCCGCGGCGAGCGACTGGTTGCCGCCGGCCTGTACGAGCACGACCTCGAGCATCGGCTTTTCGACGCAGGACATCACCATTTCATAGACGTCGTGCGGATTGGAGCCGTCTAGATCCCGGAAATACACGTCCAGGCTCTCGCGGACACATTGTTCGATGTTGTGCTTGCTCATGCTGCTAACTGGTTATGGTCGTCCGACTCGCCCTGGCCGTTTTCCTCTTCGTCATCGACGTAGACGAGGTGGTCCGACAGCGCCTTTTGCGCCTCGAAGAATGCATTGACGGCGGCGAGCTGCTCGCGGGTGGAATCGAGCGTGTTCATCCTGTGCCGGAACCCGTTGGCACCGGAAAGGCCGCGAGTGTACCAGCCGATGTGCTTGCGCGCAGTACGGACTCCCGTGAATTCACCATAGAAAGCGTAGTGGTCTTCCAGGTGTTCGTTCATCACGTGCTGGATCTCGTCGATCCGCGGCGGGGGCAGCAGCTCGCCGGTTTGCAGGAAATGATCGATTTCGCGGAACAGCCACGGCCGACCTTGCGCGGCACGACCGATCATCAGGGCGTCGGCGCCGGTGGCGTCGAGCACGGCCTTCGCCTTCGCGGGCGACGTGATGTCGCCGTTCGCGACCACCGGAATCCGCACCGCCGCCTTCACGGCCGCGATGGTGTCGTATTCGGCGTCGCCGCGGTACAGGTCGGCGCGCGTGCGGCCGTGCACGGTCAGCATCGAGATGCCGGCGGCTTCGGCCAGGCGCGCAACCGTGATCGCGTTCTTGTGCTCGCGATCCCAGCCGGTGCGGATCTTCAGCGTGACGGGCACCGCATCGGGCCCCGTGCCGACCGCCGCGACGACGGCCTCGACGATGCGCTGCACGAGCGGCTCGTTCTGCAGCAGCGCGGAGCCGGCCGCGACGTTGCAGACCTTCTTCGCCGGGCAGCCCATGTTGATGTCGATGATCTGCGCGCCGTTGTCGACGTTGTAGCGGGCCGCTTCGGCCATCATCGCCGGATCGGCGCCGGCGATCTGGACCGCAATCGGTTCCACCTCGCCTTCGTGGTTCGCGCGCCGCATCGTCTTCGCGCTTTTCCACAGCTGCGCGTTGGACGCGACCATCTCGGACACGGCGTAACCGGCTCCCAGCCGCTTGCAGAGCTGGCGGAACGGACGATCCGTCACGCCGGCCATCGGGGCGACGAACAGGTTGTTACGCAATACGTGAGGGCCGATAACGGGCATCGCAATGGCACCGCCCGCGGCGGGCGCGGGCAGGGAAAGGGCAGACGGAAACGCGCATTTTACCGTATTCCCATGCCCTGCCGATTTGACCCGGTTTGAGCGGCGCGACTGTGCGCGCCGCGGGTCAGTTGCGCTGGCCGAACATCATCTGTCGCGCGATCACCTTCTTGAGCGGCGGCACGAACTCGAGCGCGGTGAGTGCCGCGCCGCGCAGCAGCGGGAGCGGGCCCGAGTCGATCGTGAACAGGCGTGCCAGCGTGTCGGTCGCGCCGATCGTGAAGCGCCGGTCGAGTGCGCGGCGCGCGTTGAAGGTGGCGAGCGCGGTGGCCTCGAAGCCTTGCGCGGACAGCGTATCGACGAGCGTATGCGCATCGCGCAGCCCGAGGTTGAGCCCCTGGCCCGCGACGGGGTGCAGGGTCTGCGCGGCATTGCCGACGATCGCGACGCGGCCGTTGACGAGCGTCTGCGCGGCGGTCAGGCCGAGCGGGAACGATGCGCGCCCCGCGATCGCGACGAAGTCGCCCATGCGTTCGCCGAATGCGCGGCCGAGCTCGCGCAGGAACGCATCGTCGGGCAGCGCGGCGCGCCGCGCCGCTTCGTCGGGCGTGCAGCACCAGACGAGCGCGTACTCGGCCTGGCGCGGCCCGCCGAGCGGCAGTAGCGCGAGCGGGCCTTCGTGCGTGAAGCGTTCCCACGCGACGTTCGGGCGCGGCGCCGATACCGTGACCGTGCCGACGATCGCGGTCTGCCCGTAGTCGCGGCGATGTTTGCTGGCGTCGGCCTGCTGTTCGTGGAACAGCCCGCCTTCGGCATTGATGACGACGCGTGCGCGCAGCGTGCGCTCGCCCTGCGGGCCGTCGAGCGTCAGCGTGACGCCGTCGGCATCCTGCTGCGGCGCGCGCGCGGTGGTCGACGTGAGCCAGTCGACGCGCGTGCCGCGCACGGCGCCCGCGAGCGCCTGCACGAGCGAGCCGTAGCGCACGACGTAGCCGAGCGCGGCGACGTCGTGCTCGTCGCGGTCGATCAGCGTGCGGCCGAAATGGCCGCGCTGCGACACGTGGATATGTTCGATCGGCGTCGCGTCGGCGGGCCACGCGAGCGTGTCGAGCAGCACGCGGCTGCCGTGCGACACGGCGATCGCGCGCGGATCGTTCGCGCTGGCGGCCGGTTCGCGTGCATCGATCAGTGCGATCGATGCGTGCTGCGTGGCGCTGCGGCGCGCGAGCCAGCCGGCGAGCGCGAGCCCGACGGGGCCCGCGCCGACGATGGCGAGATCGTAGTCCGGCGTGGCCGGGGAGGAGGCGGTCGTCATCTTGATTCGTGAAACGGAGGTAACGGTCGGCGGCGGCCGGTCATGCGCCCGCGCGCATCAGTGCTTCGATCTCGTCCGCCGCGACGGGCACGCCGCGCGTGATCAGCTCGCAGCCGTGCTCGCGCACGATCGCGTCGTCCTCGATGCGGATGCCGATGTTCCAGTACTCGGGCGGCACGTCGTCGGCGGCGCGCACGTACAGGCCGGGCTCGATCGTCAGCGTCATGCCGGCTTTCAGCGTGCGCCACGGCAGCGCGCCGTTGCCGTCACGCTCGGCGAGCCGCTCGCGGTAGTCGCCGCAATCGTGCACGTCCATCCCGATCCAGTGGCCGGTGCGATGCATGTAGAAGCGTGCGTAGGCGCGCTCGGCGATCACGTCGTCGACGTTCGAGAAGCGCGTTTTCGGGATGATGCCGGTGTCGAGCAGCCCCTGCGCGAGCACGCGCACGGCGGCGTCGTGCGGCGCCTCGAACGGCACGCCGGCGCGCGTCGCGTCGATCGCGGCCTGTTGCGCGGCGAGCACGATGTCGTACAGCGTGCGTTGCGCGGGCGAGAAGCGCCCGTTGGCCGGGAACGTGCGCGTGATGTCCGACGCGTAGCCGTCGAGTTCGCACGCGGCGTCGATCAGGATCAGGTCGCCATCTTGTGCGGTTGCGTTGCCGGCCGGGTAGTGCAGCACGCACGCGTTCGCGCCGGCCGCGACGATCGAGCCGTACGCGGGCGACTGCGCGCCGTGCTTGCGGAACACATACAGCAGCTCGGCCTCGAGTTCGTATTCGCGGATGCCGGGGCGGCACGCCTGCATCGCGCGGCGGTGCGCAAGGGCGGAGATGTGCGCGGCGCGCATCATGATCGCGAGTTCGTGCTCGTCCTTCACGAGCCGCATGTCGTCGAGCAGCGGCGTGAGGTCGAGCATCGCGTCCGGCGCGGCGACACCCGTGCGCGCCAGCGCGCGCACCGCGTCGACCCAGCCCGCGAGCCGGCGCTCGAAGTCGGCCGATGCGCCGAACCGGTAGTGCACGGTGCCCGCGTCGGCGAGCAGGCGCGGCATCTCGGTATCGATCACGTCGACGGCGAACGCCGCGTCGAAGCCGAACGCATCGCGCGCGGCTTCGGGCCCGTAATGGAAGCCTTCCCAGATTTCGCGGTCGGCGTTCTTGGCGCGGCAGAACAGGATCGACTCCGGCGCGCCGTGCGGCGCGGCCGCGTTCAGCACGAGCACGGCATCCGGCTCGCTGAAGCCTGTCAGGTAGTGGAAGTAGCTGTCGAACCGGTACGGATAGTCCGTATCGCGATTGCGCGGCACTTCGGGCGCGGTGGGGACGATGGCGACGCCGCCGCCGGCGGCACGCAGTGCGGCAAGCACGCGTTCACGGCGCTGGCGGTAGACGTCGACGGCGATGGCGGTATCGAGGGGCGCGTTCATTCGTGCGATTGTAGCGCCGCGGGACGCCGTGCGTGAGAGAGGGGGCGGGAAGCCGCCCTGGAAGGCCCGCGCGGCGGTTGTTGCAAACCATCCACAGGCCGTCCGGGCGATTTTCTGTCGCGCGACGCTGGCCGGTTATGATCGGCGACAACGTATACTCTCGGCGGTTCCCTTAAAAAGGCAGATGATGAAATTAATCGGTTCGCTCAGCAGCCCGTACGTCCGCAAGGCGCGGATCGTGCTGGCTGAAAAGAAGATCGACTACAAGCTGGAGCTCGAGAACGTGTGGGCGCCGGAGACGGATATTCATGCCTCGAATCCGCTCGGCAAGGTCCCGTGCCTCGTGATGGAGGATGGTGCCGCGGTGTTTGATTCCCGCGTGATCTGCGAATATGTCGATACGTTGTCGCCGGTCGGCAAGCTGATTCCGCCGTCGGGCCGCGAGCGCCTCGAGGTGCGGTGCTGGGAAGCGCTGGGCGACGGCGTGATCGACGCGGCGGTCGCGATTCGCGTCGAACATACGATGCGCGACGAGGCGCAGCGCAGCGCGAGCTGGATCGCGCGCCAGCAACGCAAGATCGACGACGGCCTCGTCGCGATGTCGCAGGGCCTCGGCGGCAAGACGTGGTGCGTCGGTAATCATTACACGCTCGCCGACATCGCACTCGGCTGCGCGCTCGGCTATCTCGACTTCCGGATGCCCGAGCTCAACTGGCGCGATCGCCACCCGAACCTCGACAAGCACTTCGCGAAGCTGCTGCAGCGGCCGTCGTTCGCCGACACGCTGCCGCAGAGCTGAGCCGCACGCGACGCATTCACGCGCTTCACGCGTTTCACGCCATTCGGCAGACAAAAGAAAAGCGCCCCGCGGGGCGCTTTTCTTTTTGCCGGGCCGCCCCGCGGCGGGGGGGGCGCCCGCGTCATTCGATCGATGCGTACACGGCTTCGCCGAGCGTGAACGAATCGCTGCGCGCAATCGGCCACCACTTGTCGTACAGCGAGAAGCCGCAGGTCTGGCCGTCGAGCAGCGCACCGGGTTTCAGGTACTTCAGCAACTGCGACATCAGCCGCACTTCATGCGGCGCGACCCGCTGCACGATGTGATGCGCGCGCAGCTCGGACGGGTGCGCGAGGCCGGCCGCCTGCACGAGTTCCTGCAACGCATGCAGCGTATTGCGGTGGAAGTTGTACACGCGCTCGGCCTTGTCGGGCACGACGAGCGCGCGCTGGCGCACCGGGTCCTGGGTCGCGACGCCGGTCGGGCAGCGATCGGTGTGGCAGTGCTGCGCCTGGATACAGCCGACCGCGAACATGAAGCCGCGCGCCGAGTTCACCCAGTCCGCGCCGATCGCGAGCGTACGCGCGATGTCGAACGCGGTGATGATCTTGCCGCTCGCGCCGAGCTTCACGCGATCGCGCACGCCGATCCCGACGAGCGTGTTGTGCACGAGCAGCAGCCCTTCCTGCAGCGGCACGCCGACGTGGTCGGTGAATTCGAGCGGCGCCGCGCCCGTGCCGCCTTCCGCGCCGTCGACGACGATGAAGTCCGGCACGATGCCGGTCTCGAGCATCGCCTTCGCGATCCCGAAGAATTCCCACGGATGGCCGATGCACAGCTTGAAGCCGGTCGGCTTGCCGCCCGACAGCGTGCGCAGCCGGTCGACGAATTCGAGCAGCCCGCGCGGCGTCGAGAACTCCGAGTGTGTCGCCGGCGAGATGCAGTCCTTGCCCATCGGCACGCCGCGCGTCTCGGCGATTTCCGGCGTGATCTTCGCGGCCGGCAGCACGCCGCCGTGGCCGGGCTTCGCACCCTGCGACAGCTTCACCTCGATCATCTTGACCTGCGGATCGGCGGCCTGCTTCGCGAACTTGTCGGGGTTGAAGGTGCCGTCGTCGTTGCGGCAGCCGAAGTAGCCGGACGCGATTTCCCAGATGATGTCGCCGCCGTTTTCGCGGTGGTACTTCGACAGCGAGCCTTCGCCCGTGTCGTGCGCGAAACCGCCTTTCTTCGCACCGAGGTTCAGCGAGCGGATCGCGTTCGCGGACAGCGAGCCGAAGCTCATCGCCGAGATGTTGAAGATCGAAATGTCATACGGTTGCGCGCGGTTCGCGCCGACGCGGATGCGGAAATCGTGGTTCGGCAGCTTCGTCGGCGCGAGCGAATGGCTGATCCATTCGTGCGCGACGGCCTTCACGTTCAGCTCGGTGCCGTACGGGCGGTTGTCGGCGACGTTCTTCGCGCGCTGGTAGACGAGGCTGCGCTGCGCACGCGAGAACGGCTTTTCGTCGGTGTCGTCCTCGACGAAATACTGGCGGATTTCAGGTCGGATGAATTCGAACAGGAAGCGGAAGTGGCCCCAGAGCGGGTAGTTGCGCAGGATCGCGTGGCGGTCCTGCTTCAGGTCGTACAGGCCGAGCGCGACGAGCGCGGCCGGGATCACGAGCCACAGCCACGCGATCGTGTGCCGGGCGGCGAGCGCCGCGACGGCCACGAACAGCAGGACCGCGCACCACATCGCGATATAGCGTCGGGAAAACATGGGGACTCCATCGTAATTGTCTGGATGGCCGTCACGTCGCCAGGATCGCGCGGCGGCCGGCAGGTCGGCGCCCGAGGCATCGCGCAGGCCCGGCGGGCATGGTGCCCGTGCCGTACCCGCCGCCGCCGGCGCCCACGATGGTCGAGAGTCTACTACGGGTGTCGTGAAGCTCGCGTTGCCGAGCCGGCGGCTACCGGCCGGTCTCGGTCGGGCGGATGAACGGGCTGTACGCCAGGGTGCCGGGTTTCAGCCTGGCGTCGTCGTCGAAGTCCTCGTCGCGGTTGAACGGCACGCGCGGCCATGCGGGCCAGTCGCGCAGCCGCGCGCGGTAGTCGACGAGGCAGCGTGCGAGGCGCGCGTCCTGTCGTCGCGCGGCGTCGCCTGCCAGGCCGCCGCGGACGTCGTGGACCAGGTGCGGTTCGAGCACGTCGAAGCCGACGTAGCGCAGCGCGTACATGATCGGCCACAGCAGCAGGCGGGTATCGCCTTCACGGCCATCGGACGCGCAGGCGGCGGCCGACGAGCCGGTCGTGACGCTCAGCAACGCGCGCCGCCCTTGCAGCACGCCGCGATCGTGGCGCTGCCGGCTGCTGTAAAGGCCGCCGTAGACGAACACGCGATCCATCCAGCCCTTCAGGATCGCGGGCGCGCCGAACCACCACAGCGGGAACTGCAGGATCAGCGCATCGGCTTGCTTCAGCAGGCCGACATGATGGGCGATCTCGGGCGCGAGCGTGCCGCGTTCCCAGTGATGGCGCTGCTCGCGCTGCGCGTCGAAGCAGGTGGGATCGAGCCGATCCGCGTAATGGCGCGGTGCCTCGCACGGGTCGAATGTCTCGCCATACAGGTTCGCGACCGTCACGGCATGGCCGCCCGCGCGCCAGGCGTCGGCCGCCGTGCCGGCGAGGGTGGCGTTGAACGACTGCGGTTCGGGATGGGCAACGACGATCAGCGCATGCATGGCGGGCTCCGGGAGTGTGCGACGATGATGGCCGGCGGCGGTGGGGCCGCGCAATCACGCACCCGGAGGTAACCATGGCATTTCCCGGCGACGTCTACGCGGCGGACTGCTCAGCGCGCGATGCGCTCGCGCTGGTCGCCGGCAAGTGGTCGCTGCTGATCCTGCCGGCGTTGGCCGAGCGGCCGCTGCGCAATGGCGAGCTGCTCAAGCGTATCGGCGGGATTTCCCAGAAGGTGTTGACGCAGACGCTGCGCGAGCTGGAGCGCAACGGGCTGATCGAACGCATCGCGGTGGCGGCGCGACGCGCACACGTCGAGTACCGGTTGACGGCGGTGGCGGGGTCGCTCGTGGAGACGCTCGTGGCGCTCGACCGCTGGGCCGAGCGCCATTTTCCCGAGCTGGACGCGGCGCGCGAGCGCTACGACGCGTCGGTGCGGAACATGCGGTGAGTGGCGGGGCCGCGTCCGGCCGGCGCCCGCTTGCGCGGCGCCGGCGGCGCGTCAGCGGGCGAGCGCGAGGGCCGGTGCTGCGTTCGCCTGCGTGTTGCCGGACAGCGCGGATTCGATGATCCCGCCGCCGAGGCAGATCTCGCCGTCGTACAGCACGGCCGACTGGCCGGGCGTGACGGCCCACTGCGCGTCGTCGAACGCGAGCGAGAAGCGCGCCTCGCCTGCCGGGCTGGGCGTGGCGGCGCCGAATGCGCACGCCGCGTCGGCCTGCCGGTAGCGCGTCTTCGCCCCGCACGCGAAACCTTCGGCCGGCGGTTCGCCGGCGACCCAGCTCACGTTGCCCGCGACCAGCTCGCGCGCCAGCAGCCACGGATGATCGTGGCCCTGCACGACGTACAGCGTGTTCGACGCGATGTCCTTCGCGGCGACGAACCACGGATCGCCGTTGCCGGTCTTGCTGCCGCCGAGGCCGATGCCCTTGCGCTGGCCGAACGTGTAGAACGCGAGACCGATGTGCTCGCCGACGACCTTGCCGTCCGGCGTCTTCATCGGGCCGGGTTGGGTCGGCAGATAGCGGTTCAGGAAATCGCGGAACGGCCGTTCGCCGATGAAGCAGATGCCGGTCGAATCCTTCTTCTTCGCGTTCGGCAGCCCGATCTGCGCGGCGATCTCGCGCACCTTCGTCTTCGGGATCTCGCCGAGCGGGAACATCGTCTTCGACAACTGCGCCTGGTTCAGCCGGTGCAGGAAGTACGACTGGTCTTTCGTATGATCGAAGGCCTTCAGCAGTTCGAAACGCCCGTCACGCTCGCGCACGCGCGCATAGTGGCCGGTCGCGATCATTTCCGCGTCGAGCGACATCGCGTGATCGAGGAACGCCTTGAACTTGATCTCGGCGTTGCACAGCACGTCGGGGTTCGGCGTGCGGCCGGCCGAATATTCGCGCAGGAATTCGGCGAACACGCGGTCCTTGTATTCGGCCGCGAAGTTGACGGCTTCCACGTCGATGCCGATCAGGTCGGCCACCGACACGACGTCGATCCAGTCCTGGCGCGTCGAGCAGTATTCGCCGTCGTCGTCGTCTTCCCAGTTCTTCATGAACAGGCCGACCACGTCGTAACCCTGCTCCTTCAGCAGCCAAGCGGTCACCGACGAATCGACGCCGCCCGACATGCCCACCACTACACGGCGCTTGCTCATTTGTTGACCGCCTGACGTTCGAATGCTTCGGGGCGCGGCGCGACCGAATGCGTGTGCACGAAATCGAGCGGAATGCGCCGCCCGGCGAGGTAATCGTCGACGCAGCGCATCACCGCGGGCGAGCGATGGCGCTCGCCGCACGCGCGCAGCTCGTCGGCGGTCATCCACAGCGTGCGGACGATGCCGTCGTCGAGCGCGTGGCCCGCGATCGGCTCGCTGGCCGTGCCGCAGAACGTGAAGCGCAGGTAGGTCGCGCCGGCGGTGCCGGGGCGGTCGTAGTGCGCGAGATAGACGCCGACGAGCGCGTCGGGCGTGAACGGGTGCGCGGTTTCCTCGAGCGTTTCTCGGATCACGGCGTCGGCCAGCGTTTCGCCGGCTTCGAGATGGCCTGCCGGCTGGTTGATGCGCAGGCCCGACGAGGTTTCTTCCTCGATCATGAGAAAGCGGCCGGCGTGCTCGACGAGCGCGGCGACCGTCACATGCGGGGTCCAGATTTCGGGTTTCATGGTTCGGCATTTTACCGGTTGCGCCCGAACGCTGCCGGTCACCTCGCTAAACGAATCCGACCCTCGCAATTCGTCTGTCCTGCCGATGCGCGGCGACGCCGGCCGGGCTGGCGCGCCATCAGGCGCGCCCGTGTGGAGCTGCTGGTACGGCCCTCGCTTTCGCCTAAAGTGGAAGGTGAGTGTCGTCGCTCGTGAGCCGGTAGTCAGCCTGCCGGCTCGTTGCGCAGTAGAAAACGCAGGAAACGAAACACTGACGATGACGGAGGGACCGACGATGCATATTGGCGTGCCTGCCGAAACGCGGGCGAACGAGGCGCGGGTGGCCGCGACGCCGGAAACCGTGAAGAAATACGCGGCGGCCGGGCATCGGGTCAGCGTCGCGAGAGGGGCCGGCGTCGCCGCGAGTTATCCCGACGGCGCCTATGCGGCCGCCGGTGCCGAACTGACCGGCCAGTCGGCCGCGTTCGACGTCGACATCGTGCTGAAGGTCCAGGCGCCCACCGACGCCGAACTGCCGTTGCTCAAGCGCGGCTCGGTGCTGGTCGGCATGCTCGATCCGTTCGACGGCGAGCAGGCGGCGAAGCTGGCCGCGGCCGGCGTGACGGCCTTCGCGCTCGAAGCCGCGCCGCGCACGACGCGCGCGCAGAGCCTCGACGTGCTGTCGTCGCAGGCGAACATCGCGGGCTACAAGGCCGTGCTGGTGGCCGCGGCGCTGTATCCGCGCTTCTTTCCGATGCTGATGACGGCCGCGGGCACCGTGAAGGCCGCGCGCGTGCTGATTCTCGGCGCGGGCGTCGCGGGCCTGCAGGCGATCGCGACCGCGAAGCGCCTCGGCGCGGTGATCGAGGCGTCCGACGTGCGGCCGGCCGTGAAGGAGCAGATCGAGTCGCTCGGCGCGAAATTCCTCGACGTCCCGTACGACACCGACGAAGAGCGCGACGCGGCGCAGGGCGTGGGCGGCTACGCGCGCCCGATGCCGCCGTCGTGGCTCGGCCGCCAGGCCGCGCTGGTGCACGAGCGGGCGAAGCAGGCCGACATCGTGATCACCACCGCGCTGATTCCCGGGCGCCCGGCGCCGACCTTGATCTCCGTCGAAACCGTGCAGTCGATGAAGCCGGGCTCGGTGCTCGTCGATCTCGCGGCCGGCCGCGGCCCGGAATTCGACGGCCGCAAGAGCGGCAACTGTCCGCTGACGGTCGCCGACCAGGTGATCGTGCACGACGGCGTGACGATCGCGGGCTACACGAATCTCGCGTCGATGGTCGCGGCGGACGCGTCGGCGCTGTATGCGCGCAACCTGCTCGACTTCATGAAGCTGATCGTCACGAAGGACGGCACGCTGAACATCGACCTGACCGACGACATCGTCGCCGCGACGCTCCTGTGCCGCGACGGCGAAGTCGCGCGCAAGTAACCGGGGAGAAGGCGACCATGGAAGTCATCAATCACACGGTGATCAACGTGATCATCTTCGTGCTGGCGGTGTACGTCGGCTACCACGTGGTGTGGAACGTCACGCCGGCGCTGCATACGCCGCTGATGGCCGTGACCAACGCGATCTCGGCGATCGTGATCGTCGGCGCGATGCTGGCGGCGGTGCTGACCGTCGGCACGACCGGCAAGGTGTTCGGCACGCTCGCGGTCGCGCTCGCGGCCGTCAACGTGTTCGGCGGTTTCCTCGTGACGAGGCGCATGCTCGAGATGTTCCGCAAGAAGGCGCCGAAGCCGGCCGACGGCGGCAAGGAGGGCGCGCGATGAGCATGAACGTCGTCACGCTGCTGTATCTCGTCGCGTCGGTGTGCTTCATCCAGGCGCTGAAGGGCCTGTCGAACCCCAAGAGCGCGCGGCGCGGCAACCTGTTCGGGATGGCCGGGATGGCCATCGCGATCCTCACGACGGTCGCGCTGATCGTCAAGCAGGCCGAGTGGCTCGGCGCGAACCTGCCGCTCGGCATCGCGCTGGTGCTCGGCGCGCTGATCGTCGGCGGTGGCGTGGGGGCGTTCGTCGCCGCGCGCGTCGAGATGACGAAGATGCCGGAGCTCGTCGCGGCGATGCATTCGCTGATCGGTCTCGCGGCCGTGTGCATCGCGTATGCGGTGGTGTCGGAGCCGGAAGCGTTCGGGCTGGTGCCGCAGGACGCGGTGTCGTCGAACTTCATCCCGTTCGGCAACCGCGTCGAGCTGTTCATCGGCACGGTCGTCGGCGCGATCACGTTCTCCGGTTCGGTGATCGCGTTCGGCAAGCTGTCGGGCAAATACCGGTTCCGGCTGTTCCAGGGCGCGCCGGTCGTGTACGCGGGCCAGCACCTGCTCAACCTGATGCTCGCGCTCGCGATGCTCGGCTTCGGCATCCTGTTCTTCATCACGCAGTCGTGGCTGCCGTTCATCATCATGACGGCGATCGCGTTCGCGCTCGGCGTGCTGATCATCATCCCGATCGGCGGCGCGGACATGCCGGTGGTCGTGTCGATGCTGAACTCGTATTCGGGGTGGGCCGCGGCCGGCATCGGCTTCTCGCTGAACAACGCGATGCTGATCATCGCAGGCTCCCTCGTCGGCTCGTCGGGCGCGATCCTGTCGTACATCATGTGCCACGCGATGAACCGCTCGTTCTTCAACGTGCTCCTCGGCGGCTTCGGTGGCGACGCGGCGGCGGGTGGCGCGGCGGGCGCGAAGGAGCAGCGGCCGGTGAAGGCGGGCTCGGCCGAAGACGCGTCGTTCATGCTCGGCAACGCGGAGACGGTCGTGATCGTGCCGGGCTACGGGCTGGCCGTGGCCCGTGCGCAGCACGCGCTGAAGGAGCTGACCGACAAGCTGGTCGACAAGGGCATCGACGTGAAGTACGCGATCCATCCGGTCGCGGGGCGGATGCCCGGGCACATGAACGTGCTGCTCGCGGAAGCGGAAGTGCCGTACGAGATCGTGCACGAGATGGAGGACATCAACGGCGAATTCGGCCAGGTCGACGTCGTGCTGGTGCTCGGCGCGAACGACGTCGTGAACCCGGCCGCGAAGAACGATCCGGCGTCGCCGATCGCGGGGATGCCGATCATCGAGGCGTACAAGGCGCGCACGGTGATCGTCAACAAGCGCTCGATGGCGGCCGGCTACGCGGGCCTCGACAACGACCTGTTCTACATGGACAAGACGATGATGGTGTTCGGCGATGCGAAGAAGGTCATCGAGGACATGGTGAAGTCGGTCGAATGACGCACGTGCGAGTGACGTGGCTGTGTGCTTCGAATCATGGGCAGCGTGACCGGGCAGGCCCGACTGGCACCAGTCAGTCGGGCCTTTTTCATGGTGCGACGAGATGGGCGACGCACGCAGCGATCGTGTCGCGTACGCGCACGATCGCCGGGTCGCGCTGCGTGCTCGTGCGCCAGCCGATTTCGACCGGGTAGTGCGGCAAGTCGACCGGGCACGCGAGCGCGCGCAGCGGGGTGGATTGCGCGATCGCGCGCGCCGCGTGCGCGGGAATCGTCGCGACCGCGCCGGAGCCGGCGAGCAGGTACGGCAGCGCGGCGAAATGCGTGGTCGACGCCGCGACGCGCCGCTTGTGGCCGAGCGTGGCCAGCGCCTCGTCGACGATCCCGATCACGCCGCCCGACGACACGAGCAGGTGGTCGCGCCGCAGGAAATCGGCGAGCGTGAGTGTGCGCGGCGGCTTCGGGCCGGCGGCCGGGTCGATCAGGCACGCGTAGCCGCCCGTCGCGACCGCGCGCCGGCTGAGCCCGTTCGCCGAGAAGCCGCCCGACGCGATCGCGAGGTCGACGCCGTGTCGCAGCAGCGCGTCGCCGGCGATGCCGCTGTGCGTCTGGCGGAAGATCAGCCGGATCCCGGCGGCTTCCCGCGCGACGGCGTCGATCAGTGCGCGGCCGAGCGCGATCTCGAAGTCGTCCGACAGCCCGATCGAGATCGTGCGGCCGATGCGCTCGCCGCCGTCGGCCGCGATCGCGAGGCTTTCGCGACAGCGGTCGAGCGCGTCGGACAGGATCGGCTTCAGCTCGTCCGCGCGCGGCGTCGGCGCGAGCCCGCGGCCGGTGCGCACGAACAGCGGATCGGCATAGATCACGCGCAGCCGCGCGAGCGCCGCGCTCACCGCCGACTGCGTAAGGCCGAGCCGCAGCGCCGCGCGGCTCGCGCCGCCTTCCTCGTACAGCGCCTCGAACACTTTCAGCAGGTTCAGGTCGAGGCCGGCGATATCATCAGCATTCATGACACTTATCGTTCTATCGATTTGATCGATGACATCTTATCGATAAAGATGGCGTTACCCCATTCACCGGAGACGCCTTCATGTCCACGTCAGTCATCGCCGCGCTGCAGATCGGCGCATCGCCCGCCGGCACGCGTGCCACGCTCGACACGATCCTCGGCTACGAAACCGCGATCCGCGACAGCGGCGCGTCGCTCGTCGTGTTGCCCGAGGCCGTGCTCGGCGGCTATCCGAAAGGCGAGATCTTCGGCACGCGGCTCGGCTACCGGCTGCCCGAAGGCCGCGACGCGTATGCGCGCTATGCCGCGCAGGCAATCGACGTGCCGGGGCCGGAAACCGACGAACTGGCCGCGCTGTCGCAGCGCACGGGCGCGAGCCTCGTGGTCGGCGTGATCGAGCGCGGCGGCAGCACGCTGTACTGCACGGCGCTGTTCTTCGATCCGCGCGACGGGCTCGTCGCGAAGCACCGCAAGCTGATGCCGACCGGCACCGAGCGGCTGATCTGGGGGCAGGGCGACGGCTCGACGCTGCCCGTGGTCGACACGGCCGCGGGCCGCGCGGGCGCCGCGATCTGCTGGGAGAACCACATGCCGCTGCTGCGCTGCGCGATGTACGCGAAGGGCGTGCAGATCTGGTGCGCGCCGACCGTCGACGAGCGCGACGTCTGGCAGAGCTCGATGCGGCACATCGCGCACGAAGGGCGCTGCTTCGTCGTCAGCGCGTGCCAGGTGCAGCCGTCGCCGCGTGCGCTCGGCATCGACGTGCCGGGCTGGGATCCGGAGCGGCCGCTGATCCGTGGCGGTAGCGTGATCGTCGGGCCGCTCGGCGACCTGCTGACGGAGCCGCTGATCGGCGAAGCCGGGCTCGTGACCGCGCGCATCGATACCGATGAACTCGTGCGGGCGCGCTACGACTTCGACGTGGTCGGGCATTACGCGCGGCCCGACGTGTTCTCGCTGCACGTCGACGAGCGGCCGAAGCGGACGGTGGTGTTCGGCGGGTAGGGCGGGGCGGCTAGGCGCCGCACGGCGGCCCGGAAGATGAACGGCGGCGGCGCGCATTGCACCCGCCGTCGTGCCGCGTCAGCGCATCGGCGCTTCCGCGATCCGCATGTAGTCGGCGATCCGCCGCCCTTCCATGTCCGGAAACTGCTCGTGCACGGTGATGTCGCCCATCCGCGCGATGTCGAAGGTACGGAAATCGTCGCGCAGCTCGCACCACGCGCCGATCGTCCAGCGCCCGCCCCAGTAGACGAGCCCGAGCGGCCACACGCGGCGTTGCGAATGCGCGCCGAGCCGGTCGCGGTAGCCGAAGCTGACGACGTGGCGCGTGTCGATGGCCTGGTGGATCGCGTCGACTTTCGCGCAAAACGTCTCGTCGATGTGGAACGACGGCGCGAACACGGGCAGGCGGTCGAGCGCCGTGCGCTTGTCGGCCGGCATCGCCGACGCGATCTTCGCGAGCGCCGAGCGCGCGCCGCTCGCGAAGCGCGCACCGCCCCAGGTTTCGAGCATGCGTGCGCCGGTGGCGAGCGCCGCCAGCTCCTCGGCCGTGAACGTGAGCGGCGGCAGGCTCGCGTTGCGGTTCAGCCGGTAGCCGATGCCGGCTTCGCCTTCGATCGGCACCCCTGACAGTTGCAGGTCGCGCACGTCGCGGTAGACGGTGCGCGGCGACACCGACAGCCAGTCGGCCAGTTGCTGCGCGGTCGTGAGACGACGGCCGCGCAGCAGCTCGGCGATCTGGAACAGGCGGTCGGCACGGCGCGTCATGACGGCACCTCGATTCCAACGGCAGTGGGGACTTCGCGATGATAGCGCCGCGCGGGCCCGACGGCCGCTGCGCTCAGTGGCATTTCGGCGCGTGCAGGCCGACGCGGTTGCCTTCCGTGTCGATCAGGTAGCCGACGTAGCCGTAGTTGTTCGGCAGCTCGACGACCGAGCCCTGCACGACGCCGCCCGCGCGCTTCGCGCGTTCGAGCGCCGCGACGACCGATTCGCCGGCGTTCAGGTAGACGAGCACGCCGTTCGCGCTCGGCTTCAGCTGCTGCGGATCGAACACGATGCTGCCGCCCGTGCTCGATGCGTCGCGGTCGAACGTGGCCATCGGCACGCCGCCGATGACTGCGCGCTGCAGCGTCGTCTGCAGCACGGTTTCGTAAAAGCGGATCGCCCGGTCGAAATCGAGGGACGGAATGTCGAACCACGCGATCGCGCGTTCCACGGTGGCGGTGGCAGTTGCGGACGTCATGACGAGCTCCTTGTTGCGTTGTTTGTTGTTCGGATTCGGTGCGGAAACCGGTCTTGCATTGCGCCGGGATTGCAGTGTGATCGCGGCCTGCTGACACCGTATTGTCAGTAGAGTTGTCACCCTTGACATGCAACTGATTGGTTGCATAATAAGGCCATTGACCCGGGAGTGGCATGGATCTCGTTTTCAAGGCGCTGGCCGACGCCACGCGCCGCCAGTTGCTTGATTTGCTGCACGCGAAAAGCGGGCAAACCCTGTCCGAGCTGTGCGACGGGCTCGCGATGAGCCGGCAGGCGGTGAGCAAGCATCTCGCGGTGCTCGAGGCCGCGAATCTCGTCGCGACGACGTGGCGCGGCCGGGAGAAGCTGCATTACCTGAATCCGGTGCCGATCCACGACATCGCGGAACGCTGGATCGGCAAGTTCGAGCGTCAGCGGCTGCAGGCGCTGGCGGACCTCAAGCGCGGGCTGGAAGCGGCCGGCGAATCGGGAGACAACGATGAGTAATCCGGCCTTTGTGTACGTGACGTTCATTGCATCGACGCCCGAGCGTGTGTTCGATGCGCTCACCAACGCCGAGCTGACGAAGGACTACTGGGTGCGGCACCGCAACGCGTCGCCCGACTGGCGACCGGGCTCGCGCTGGGAACATCAGGACTACGACGATCCGTCGCGGGTCGACATCGTCGGCGAAGTGGTCGAGAACGATCCGCCGCACCGGCTGGTCGTCACGTGGCGTACGCCGTCAGGGGAGGGGGAGGCGTCGCGCGTGACCTATCTCGTCGAGCCGCACGAGGGCGTCGTGAAGCTGACGGTCACGCACGACGGGCTGGTGCCGGGTTCGGAGATGGATCGCGGGATTCGCGGCGGCTGGCCGGTCGTGCTGTCGAGCCTGAAGACGCTGCTCGAGACGGGGCAGGCGCTGCCGTTCACGATGGGGCGCTGGGCGTGCTCGAAGCACTGAAACGCAACGCCGCCGTTGCCGCGGGTGCGGTAACGGCGGCGTTCCGGTTGTCGTAGCGGAGCCGCAGCGGCGGCCCCGTGGCGATCATGATGCCGGTTACGCGTCGCCTTCCGGCGTGGCCGGGCGCGCCTTCACGCTGCCGGCGATCAGGTCGAAGCGGAACAGCCGGCATTCGAGCGCGCCGTTGAACAGCGGCGTCTTCGCCGATTCGCGCAGCCGCAGCTGGCCCGGCAGCGAACGGTCGGACGTCAGCAGGAACGCCTGCCAGCCCGTGAAGCGCTGCTTCAGCGCATCGCCGAGCGCGTTGAAGAACTCGCTGTCGGGTGCGTCGGTGTGGGTGCGGCGGAAGGCGTCGTCGTTGCCGCGGTTGCGGCCCGTCTCGCGCACCTCGCCGCGCGCGCTGCGGCCGCGCACCTCGATCCGCTCGCCGTACGGCGGGTTCGCGAGGATGATGCCCGGGCCGTCGCACGGCGGCGTCATCCCGCGCGCGTCGACCTGCTTGAGCCATACCGACGGCACGCCTGCACGCTCGAGGTTCGCGCGCGCCTTCTCGAGCATGTCGCCGGAGATGTCGCTGCCGTACACGCCGAGCGCTTCGCCGCGTTTGCCGCGCGCCGCGCGCTTCGCGTCCAGCGCGGGGACCTTCAGCCCCTGCCACGCGGTGATGTCGTACTGCTTGAGCTTCTCGAAGCCGAACCGGCGCTCGACGCCCGGCGCCACGCCGAGCGCGATCTGCGCGGCTTCCGCGAGGAACGTGCCGCTGCCGCACATCGGGTCGTACAGCGCCGTGCCGGGCGTCCAGCCCGTCAGGCGCAGGATGCCGGCCGCGAGGTTCTCGCGCAGCGGCGCCGCGCCCTTGTCGAGACGCCAGCCGCGCTTGAACAGCGGCTCGCCCGACGTGTCGAGGTACAGCGTGCACTCGCCCGCGGTCAGGAAGGCGAACACGCGCACGTCCGGCGCACCCGTGTCGATGCTGGGGCGCGCGCCGGTCTTGTCGCGCATCCGGTCGCAGATCGCGTCCTTCACGCGCAACGTCGCGAATTCGAGGCTCTTCAGCGGGGACTTGATCGCGGTGATGTCGACGCGCAGCGTCTGCGTCGCCGCGAACCAGCGCTCCCACGGCTGCTCGAGCGCGAGCGCGTAGACGTCCTGCTCGTTGCGGTACGCGCGGTGCGCGATCTTCAGCAGGACCCGGCTCGCGATCCGCGAATGGAGGTTCGCGGCCATGCCGGCGGCCCAGCCGCCGCTGAAGTGGACGCCGCCCGGCACCTGCGCGCCCGCGGTGAACGGCGCGCCGTTCAGGTGGCGGCCGGCGATTTCGGCCAGCTCGGCGGCAAGCGCCGCTTCGAGGCCGCGCGGGCAGGGGGCAAAGAATTCGTACAGGGTGGGCGAGGACATAAGGCGGGTGAGGACGTGCAAAAGTCCACTATTGTACGCGGCGCGGGCGGCCGGGGCCGGCGTTGCGTCGCCTTTCGGTGCCGCGGCGCGGGCCGGGGCGCCCCACACGCGTGCCGGCAGGCCGTGCGGCTGCGCCCGGGCGGGCACCGCCATGCCGCCGCGGGCTCAGTGCGAGCCCGGCTGGCCGGCGCGCGCGGCTGGGCTGCTGCCCGGCCAGAACAGCGCGAGCGGATTGGACAGCACCGTGCGGACGATCGCGGCGACGAGCGCGCGCACCTTGGTCCGGCGCAGGCTGCGCGAGCGCACGGCCATCGTGAACGCGAGCGCGAAGCTCACGAGCACGTTGAGGATCGCCATGCTGAGCACGCCGGCGCCGGCCCACCACAGCTCGGGCGTGCCGAGCGTATCCTTGCCCAGCACGCCGAGCGCGATGCCGATCGAGCCGGCCGACAGCGTCACGTGCCGCACCTCGAACGGGAACATGAACACGGTGACGATCGCCGGAACGAGGCCGAGCATCAGGCCGAGCCCGACGTTCGCGACCACGCCGGCCACGTTCGACCGGCAGAAGTGCGCGAGCTTCGCGGCACCGGCCTGACCGAGCGTGAGGCGCAGCCGGCGGTTGTACGTGAGCGCGTCGCCGACCCGGTGCAGCACGAACCAGTTGTCGGCCCAGCCCGCGAGCAGGCTCGACGCCCACAGCAGCACGCCGGTCAGCGCCGCGTAGAGCGGCGTCGGGCCGAGCAGCGAGAACGAGTGCAGGGTCGCGTGCGCCTTCTCCGGCGAGATCAGGTTCGCGTGCATCACGTGGCCCGCGAACAGCTGCACCAGCAGGCACACGGGCAGCACGACGAGCACGTTGCCGGAAATGGCAGCGGCCTGCGTGCGGATCAGCGCGATCACCGACGCGACGAACGCCTTCACGCCTTCCTCGTGGCCGGTGTCGTCGAGCTCGCGCGCGAGGGTCGGCGCGGTCATCGCGGGCTGCTTGGTCGCGAGCGTGAAGTGCAGGAAGTGCATCAGCATGAAGCTGGCCGCGTAGTTGACGCCCGCGAGCAGCCCTTCGAGCATCGACTGCAGGTGCGCGCCCGTGATCGCGAACTTCACGCACACGGTCACGACCGTGACGAGGCCGCCGCCCGCGGCCATCCGCAGCATCTTCAGGTACTCGGCGCGACCACGCGAGATGTAGTGCTCGCCGGTGTCCGCATTGGTCTCGACGAGCTTGCGCGCGAACAGCGAGAAGTTGCTGCGCACGAGGTGCGACACGCTCTGGCTGTTGTGGTTCGCGTCGATGAGCTCGGCCGTCAGGTGCGCCATGCCGTGCAGGTCGTCGCGCGCCATCCACGCGTTCAGCAGCATCTCGGCGCGCACGATGCGCATGCGCATCCGTTCGACCTGGAACACGATGTCGACCGACACGCCGTTGCGGTACAGGTGCGAGAACACGTCGTCGACGGCGATCCGGCATTCGTCGAGCAGCACGCGCAGGTAGTTCACCTCGTGCAGCAATTTGCTCGGGTCGCCGCCGTCCTCGACGGCCGCGTGCGCGGTCTCGACCGCGAGCATCGCGCGCGTGAGGCGGTAGAACGGCTGGGTTTCGAGCGGCTTGCGTGCGTCGTCGTCGGAGAGCCGGCTGCGCACCGTCTGCGACAGGCCGGTCGAGCTGATCTGGCAGGTCAGGTTGTGCAGCGCGGCCAGCAGGTCGCGCGAGAACGAGCCCGGCTCGTGGCGCTCTTCGTCGGTGACGTCGAACGAGATCAGCTCGGCGAGGCGCGTGAGGAGATCGTCGGGCAGCGCGTCGATCCATTGCGCGTCTTCCGGCGTCGGGAACATCAGCGTGAACAGCGCGGACAGCTCGCGGCGGTTCGGCGCGGGCGGGATCAGCGACGCGTCGATCCGCTCGAACAGCGCGCCGAAGAAGCCCGAGTGCACGGGCATGCCGGCGTCGCACAGGAGCGAGATGCCGTCGCACTCGCGCAGGATGCCGCGCAGGATGCGCGCGGCGTGGGTTTTCCACGCGGGATTGCGATCGAGCACGTGGAACAGGTAGCGCAACCGCGCATGGGCCGGATACGCGCGCGCATCGGCGTCGCGATCGGCCGGCGCGTCGGGTGCGGCCTGCATCGTGCCGGTGCGGCGCAGCCAGTGCGCGAGCTCGATCAGCCATTCGCTGCGCTCGGCGTACGACGCATCGGCGTCGGCGTGCGCGAGCAGCGCATCGAGCTGGTGACCGGCATTGCGCGACGCGCGCCACTTCTTGATCAGGGTCGTCAGGGAACGAAACATAAACGGAATAACGAAAGCCCTCGGCGGGCGGGTTCGGATTGCCGGCCGGGGAAACGGCGCGGCGCCGGGGAGAACGGGTGAGACGGGGCCGGTTGCCGGACGATGCGCGGCGACCCGCGATGCGGCTGCCCCGCTGCGGTGCACGCCGATCGCGTGCAGGCGCCGGGAGGCACGGCGGTCGGGCCGAACGCGGCCCGGCGCCGCTGGCTGGCGCGCACGACGAACGGCGCGAGCCGGAAAGTGCGTAGGATCGTCAATCGGGCCGGAAAACGCAAGCCGACCGTGTCGCATGGCGCCGGTTCCGGCCGACTTTGACAAACAATGTAAAGAGGCCGTTTGGCCGATGAGCGTGACGGGAGGCGGGCGGCGCCGCAACGCCGACGGCGGCCAGCGCGTCGTCGACGATCCCGGTCACGCCGCCCGAAACCGCGCGGGCGAGCACGCCGTCGAGCGCTCGCCTGCGCGCCGCCCGCTTACGCGCCGGACTTGCCCGTCGCGCCGGCGTCGCCGCCGGAGGTCGGGTTGGCCGGGCACGGCACGACCGGCGCGGCGGCCGTCTTGCTGCCGGCAGCGGGCGCCGTGGCAGTCGCCGTGCCGCGGCGCGCGGCCATCGCGCGCACGCCGGCCGCGGCTTGCGTGGCAATCACGTCGAGCGCGCGCCGGTGGCCGGCGACGAGCGCGTCGTAGCCGTCGGCGACCGGTTCCGCGACGCTCGTGCGGCAGGTCATCACGGCCTGCGTGGCGAGCGAGCGCACGCTCCACACGGCGTCGACCGCCGCGCGTTTGCCGGGCCACGACTCGAAGCGCTGCACGTTCACGCTGATCCGGTACACCGGCACGCCGGGCGGGGTCGCGGAGTTCGCGACGTCGATCGTGCCGAGCTGCGCGGCGAGATCGTCCGACAGCGCGCGACGGATCTCGTCGGCGGGCGGCGACGCCCAGCGTTCCTGCTCGAGCACGTCGACCTGCGCGGCGTTCTTCTGCACGACCAGCTGGTTCTTCGCGACCTGCTCGGGCACGCCGACGGACGGCACCTCGATCAGGAACGCCGGGTTGGCCGGCGCGGTGCGCAGCGGTGCCGCGGCATCGGCCGGGCTGAGCGTGTAGAACCGCGCGGGCGGCGAGCTGCACGCGGCGAGCGCGAGGGCGGCGACAGCTGCCGCCGCGCCGCTCGCGAAACCGTTCACGCGTGTCGTCGTCATTGTTTATCTCCTGGCTTGCCCTTGAGCAGCGATTCGGGGTGGCGCTCCAGATAGTCGGCGAGCGCGTTCAGCGATTGCAGCGTGCGCGTGAGCTCCTTCAGCGCACCGCGCACGTCGGACTGCAGCGGCGAATCCTGCTGCAGCGTCGCTTCGGCGGTCGAGAAGGTCTGCTTCGCGGCCGACAGCGTGTCGCGCGCTTCCGGCGCGACCTGCGTGTCGAGCTGCTTGAACAGCTTGTCGGCGTTCGACAGCGCGCTGTTCAGGTTCGCGCCGATCTGGTCGAACGGCACCTTGTCGAGCTTCTTCGCGATGTCGGCGACCTGCAGCTGCAGCTCGTCGAGCGTGTTCGGCACGGTCGGCAGCTCGAGCGGCTGGCGCGCCGTGTCGATCTTCACGGCCGGCGCCTTCGGGAAGAAGTCGAGCGCGACGTACAGCTGGCTCGTCAGCAGGTTGCCGGTGCGCAGCTGGCCGCGCAGCCCGTGCTGGACGAGCCGCTCGACGATCTCGCGGCGGGCCGGTTCGCCCTTGCTCTCGATCGTTTCGCGGAAGCGGCGGCCGAGGCGTTCCGGATACACGTTCATCGTCACCGGCATCAGGAAGTTCTTCGTCTTCGGATCGAAGTCGATGCCGATGTTCGTCACTTCGCCGAGCACGATGCCGCGGAAGTCGACCGTCGCGCCGACCGCGAGCCCGCGCAGCGACTGGTTGAAGTTCATCACGACCTGCAGCGGCTGGCCGTCCGGGTCGCGCATCGCGTCGCCCTCGTCGGACGCGAGGCGGAACGTCGTGTTGTTCGGCGCGGTCGCGCCGGAGCCCTGGTTCGGCGGCGTCTGGAACGCGATGCCGCCGAGGATCACCGTCGCGAGCGACTGCGTGTTCAGCTTCAGGCCGCTCGAGTCGAGCCGCAGGTCCACGCCGCTTGCCTGCCACCAGCGCGAATTCACGCCGACGTACTGGTTGTACGGCGCGTTGACGAACACGTTGAACGTGACGCCGGTGCCGTCCTTGTCGAGCGAGAAGCCGACCACCTGGCCGACCTGCACGCGGCGGTAGTAGACCGGCGAGCCGATGTCGACCGAGCCGAGCGAATCGCCGCGCAGCACGTACTGCGTGCCTTTCTGGTCGCCCGTGACGGCGGGCGGTGACTCGAGTCCCGTGAAGTCGGTCAGCGTATCCTCCGAGCGCCCGGCGTCGACGCCGATGTACGCGCCCGACAGCAGCGTGCCGAGCCCCGACACGCCGGTCGCGCCGACGCGCGGCCGCACGATCCAGAAGCGCGAGCCCTTGACCGCGAAATCCTCCGCTTCCTTCTTGAGCTGCACCTGGACGAGCACGCGCGACAGGTCTTTCGACAGCTTGATCGTCTTGACCATGCCGATCTCGACGTCCTTGTACTTGACCTGGGTCTTGCCCGGCTCGAGCCCTTCGGCGCTGTGGAAGCTGATCGTGATTTCCGGGCCGCGCTCGCGTACGGACTTGATCACGAGGCCGATGCCGATCAGCGCGGCGATCAGCGGCACGAGCCAGACGAGCGACGGCAGCCAGCCGCTTTTCGTCGAGATCGTCGGATCGGGCGGCCGGGGCGCGTCGTGCTGCGGGCCTTGTGGACTATTCATGGTGATTCCCTGAGGTTTCGACTGGATCCCAGATCAGGCGGGGATCGAACTGCATCGATGCGAGCATCGTCAGGATCACGACGGAACCGAACGCGAGCGCGCCGGGGCCGGCCGTGATGACGGCGAGCGAACGAAAATGGACGAGCGCGACGGTCAGCGTTACGACGAAGATGTCGAGCATCGACCAGCGGCCGATGCGTTCGACGATCCGGTAGAGGCGCGTGCGCTGCAGCGGCCGCCAGGCGGCGCGGCGCTGCGCGCTGATCACGATGATCAGCAGCACGCCGAGCTTGAGCATCGGCACGAGGATGCTGGCGACGAACACGACGACGGCGAGCGGCCAGTCGCCGGACGTCCAGAAATAGATGACGCCGCTCATGATCGTGTCTTCCTGGGAGCCGACGATCGACGACGTGCGCATGATCGGCAGCAGGTTCGCCGGGATATACAGGATCGCGGCCGCGAGCAGCAGCGCCCACGTGCGCATGATGCTGTTCGGCGTGCGCACGTGCAGCGCGCTGCCGCAGCGCGCGCAATGCGCGTGCGGTTGGTCGAGCGTCTGCACGAGCCCGCACGCGTGGCAGCTGACGTAGCCCTCGCGGGCGGCGGTCGGCGTCGTCATCGGCGGGGCGCGTCCGGCAGCGCCGCCGCGGTGTCAGGCCCCGCGGGCGAGCGGCCGGCGCGCAGGTCGTCGGCGATGTCCCACACCGTGCGCGGGTCGAACATCAGCACGACGGCGATCATCAGCGTGAGCGCGCCGAACGCGAACAGCGCCGCGTCGGGCACGACGCGCGCGAGGCTCACCATCTTCACGATCGTGACCACGATGCCGAGCATGAACACCTCGATCATCCCCCACGGCCGCACGAGCTGGATCGTGCGCAGCACGAGGTTCAGGCCCGGCGGCACGACGCCGCGGCGGATCGGCAGCAGCACGTAAAGCAGCGCGGCCATCTCGACGAGCGGGAACAGCACGGTCGAGCAGAACACCATCACGCCGACGACCGCCATGTCCTGATGCCACAGCGTGTCGATCGCGCCGATCAGCGTCGTCTGCACGCGCGTGCCGTTCAGGTCCATTTCGAGGATCGGGAACGTCTGCGCAATGATGAACGTGACGAGCGCCGCGACCGCGAGCGCGGTGATGCGCTCGATCTGCGTGGTGCTGTTGCGATAGAGCAGCGCGTCGCAGCGCGGACAGCGCGCGATCTCGCGGCCGCTCAGGCGCGGTTTATGCAACAGTGCGTCGCATTCGTGGCAGGCAATCAGGTCGTATCGTTGCATGGAAAAGGCAGTGGTGCGACGGCTGGGGAGACGCGTCGACGGGGCCGGAACCCGCGCCAATCTTACCAAAAGGCCTTTTTCGGTGTGTCAACGATCGCCAGTTCGGTGACTGATCGGTAACATGACAGGAAGCTGTCAGCCGGCTGGCGGGCCTGTCTTCAGAGTCCGCGCGCGTCAAAAGGTTGCGGTAGCATGGCGCCCTTGACAAGCGTCGGACGTATGGCCGGCGCGGCCGTTCGCTGAACTGAGGAATCCAAGATGGCATCGAAATCGCTGCCGGCCAGGCCGGTACGCTATACGCAGACGGCGATCGCGCTGCACTGGCTGATCGCGCTGCTGATCGTCTGCGCGTTCGCGCTGGGCTGGGTGATGACCGACATCCCCGGCTTCACGCCGACCAAGCTGAAGTACTTCTCGTGGCACAAGTGGATCGGCGTGACGGTATTCGCGCTGGCCGTCGCGCGCGTGCTGTGGCGTGCGACCCATGTGCCGCCGGCGCTGCCGGGCGGCACGCCCGCGTGGCAGCGTGCGGCGTCGCACGGCGTGCACATCCTGCTGTACCTGCTGATGATCGTGATTCCGGTGACGGGCTACCTGTACAGCTCGGCGTCGAACATCCCGGTCGTCTACCTCGGCATCGTGCCGCTGCCGCGGCTGATCGACCCCGATCCGGTGCTGAAGGAAACCTTCAAGACGCTTCACGTGTCATTGAATTACATTCTGCTTGCGCTCGTTTCGCTGCACGTGGTCGCGGCGCTCAAGCACCAGTTGTTGGACCGCGACGGCCTGCTGTCGCGGATGCTTCCCTTTGCCAAATGAAGGATCCCATGAAAGTGTCTTTCTCCCGCTCCATGCTGACCGCGTTCGCCGCGGCGTCACTTGTCGCGTCGGGCGCGGCGCTCGCCGATGTCGATCTCGCGAAGAGCAAGGTGTCCGCCGTGTCGAAGCAGATGAACGTGCCGACCGAAGGCGCGTTCAAGAAGTTTTCCGCGCAGGTGAAGTTCGACCCGGCGAAAGCCGCGCAGGGCAGCGCCCAGATGACGATCGACGTCGCCAGCTATGACCTCGGCGACAAGATGTACAACGACCAGGTCGCCGGCAAGGACTGGTTCGACGCGAAGGCGTATCCGCAGGCCACGTTCGTGTCGTCGGCGATCGCGCCGGCGGGCGGCAACAAGTACAACGTGACCGGCAAGCTGACGATCAAGGGCAAGTCCGAGAACGTCACGGTGCCCGTCACGGTCACGCAGAGCGGCGCGACGCAGACCTTCGACGGCGTGCTGCCGATCAAGCGCTCGGCGTTCAACGTCGGCACCGGCGAGTGGAAGGACACGTCGGTCGTCGCGGACGAAGTGCAGATCAAGTTCCATCTCGTCGCCACCAAGTAAGCGGCGCACTGTCGCCTCACCCGAATGCCGCGCGAGGGCGCGGCGCTGTTCCAAGGAGAAAAGGTTTGAAAAAGCAACTGATCATCGCCGCAGGCGCGCTGGCAGCGTCGCTGTCGTTCTCGGCATTCGCCGAAAGCGTCACGTACCAGTTCGACCCGAGCCACACGTACCCGAGCTTCGAGGCTGACCACATGGGCGGCCTGTCGGTCTGGCGCGGCAAGTTCGACAAGTCGAGCGGCTCCGTGACGCTCGACCGCGCGGCGAAGACGGGGACGGTCGACGTGACGACCGACATCGCGTCGATCCACACCGGCAGCACGAAGCTCGACGAGCATCTGCAGACGGCCGAGTTCTTCGACGTCGCCAAGTTCCCGCAGGCGAACTACAAGGGCGCGATCAAGTTCGACGGCGACAAGCCGGTATCGGTGGTCGGCAACCTGACGCTGCATGGCGTCACGAAGCCGGTCACGCTGAAGATCGACTCGTTCAAGTGCATGCCGCACCCGATGCTCAAGCGTGAAGTGTGCGGCGTCGACGCGGTCGGCGAATTCGACCGCAGCGATTTCGGCCTCGACTACGGCAAGCAGTACGGCTTCAAGATGAAGACGAAGCTGCTGATCACGGCCGAAGCGCTCAAGCAGCAGTAAGCCCGCCGGTCGGGCCGGCCGTCGCGCCGGCCCGTCGCGAGCCCGCCGCCGCGTTCCCGTCAGGGGGCGCGGCGGTTTTTATTTGCGCGCCTATAATCGCCCGAGCGCCGTACCCGGCGCCGGGCAGGCCGACGGCGCGCGAGCGGCCGCCTCGAACAGAACGTACAACGACAAGGAGATCGCCGATGCATGCCGTCACGCAGTCCCGTTCCATTGCCTCGTCGCCGCGCGTGTGGCGCGCGGTGGTCGCCGCGTCGATCGGCAATGCGCTCGAGTGGTTCGATCTCGTCGTCTACGGCTTCTTCGCGGTGACGATCTCGAAGCTGTTCTTCCCGGCCGGCAACGACACCGTGTCGCTGCTGCTCACGCTCGGCACGTTCGGCGTGTCGTTCTTCATGCGCCCGCTCGGCGCGATCGTGCTCGGCGCGTATGCCGACCGCGCCGGCCGCAAGGCCGCGCTCACGCTGTCCATCCTGCTGATGATGGGCGGCACGCTGATCATCGCGGTGCTGCCGACCTACGAGACGATCGGCGTCGCGGCGCCCGTGATCCTCGTCGCCGCGCGGCTGATGCAGGGTTTCTCCGCCGGCGGCGAGTTCGGCAGCGCGACCGCGTTCCTCGCCGAGCACGTGCCGGGCCGGCGCGGCTTCTTCGCGAGCTGGCAGGTCGCGAGCCAGGGGCTCACGACGCTGCTCGCCGCCGGCTTCGGCACCGTGCTGAACGCGCAGCTCACGGCCGCGCAGATGGCGTCGTGGGGCTGGCGCGTGCCGTTCTTCTTCGGCCTGCTGCTCGGGCCGGTTGCGTACTACATCCGCACGAAGGTCGACGAGACCCCCGAATTCCTCGCGTCGGAAGGCACCGCGAACCCGCTGCGCGACACGTTCGCGTCGCACAAGGCGCGCCTCGTCGCCGCGATGGGCGTGGTCGTGCTCGGCACGGTCGCGACTTATCTCGTGCTGTTCATGCCGACCTACGGCGTGAAGCAGCTCGGCCTCGCGCCGTCGGCCGCGTTCGCGGCGATCCTGGTGGTCGGCGTGATCCAGATGGCGTTCGCGCCGCTCGTCGGCCACTGGTCGGACACCTACGGCCGCGTGCGCGTGATGATCGCGCCGGCCATCGGCATCCTCGTGCTGATCTATCCGGCGTTCGCGTACCTGGTCGCGCATCCGGGCTTCGGCACGCTGATCGCGCTGCAGGTGCTGCTCGCGTTCCTGATGACGGGCTACTTCGCGGCGCTGCCGGGTTTGCTGTCGGAAGTGTTTCCGGTGCAGACGCGCACGACTGGGATGTCGCTCGCGTATAACGTCGCGGTGACGATCTTCGGCGGCTTCGGGCCGTTCATCATCGCGTGGCTGATCAAGGCGACCGGAATGAAGAACGCGCCGAGCTTCTACCTGATGTTCGCGGCCGTGCTGAGCCTCGTGGCGCTGGTCGTGCTGCGCAAGCGGTTCGGGTTCCGGTAACGGGACGGGCGGCGCGCGTCAGTTGCCGGCGCGCTCGCACACGGGTTGGGCGGGCATCAACTGCGGCCTGGCTTCGACGGTTCGCACCGGGCGCCCGGCGAGCGCCGCCAGCGCCTGACCGACCTGCCAGTCGGTGGCCGTGCCGAACTCGCGCTGCGGCAGCGCCGCGCTCTTCGCGGTATCGATCTTCGCGAGCGCTCGCTGCTCGCGCCGCTTCTGCCGTTCCTTGCGCACCTTCGCGAACGGATCGGGCGCCAGCCGGTCCGCATACGGCGCGCGGGCGAGATCGGCTTCCCGGTACCACAGCAGCACGCCGTCGACGTCCGAGTCGCGGCGCGGCGGCACGAGCCAGTCCGGCACGACGCCGTAGCCGTCCATTGGGCAGCCGTTCGGCCGCAGGTTGCGCGCGTACGTGAAATTCAGGCGCGTGCCGTCGATCAGGTCGACGCCCGTCTGCGCAAGCCCCTTCCCGTAGGTCGGCATGCCGAGCAGCTTCGCGCGGCCGAGATCCTTCAGCGCCGCCGCGGTCGCTTCGGCCGCCGACGCGCTCTGTCCGTCGACGAGCACGACGAGCGGCACGGTGCGCCACCAGTCGTCCGCCTGCAGCGGCGCGAGCGGATCCTGGCTGTGCATGACCGGCAATGCATAGTCGGGCCAGTTGGTCGTGTAGCGGCGGCGGTTGGCGTCGCCGCGCTCGACCGTCACCATCGCGGTGCGGTCGCGGCCGGCGAACAGCGCGGTGATGCCGATCGCCGCATTGAGCGCGCCGCCGCCGTTGATGCGCAGGTCGAGGATCACGCCTTTCACCGGCGGCCCCGTGCGGCGCGCCGCCTGCACCGCGTCGATGTAGTCGCCGACTGCCGGTTCGGGGAAGCTCGACAGCCGCGTGTACAGGATGTCGCCGTCGAGCCGCTTCGCGGTCGCCGGATGGGGCTTGAGGATCGTCCGCACGGGCGCGACGCTCAGCACCGCGTGCGACGGGCCGCGCTGGACCGTGAGCTTCAGCGGCACGCCCGCGTCGCCCTTGGCGAGTCTGGTCAGGTCGGCGGGGTCGATGCCGACGACGCTCGTATCGTTCATCGCGACGACGAGATCGTCGGGGCGCACGCCGGCCTTTTCCGCCGGTGCGTCGGGAATCACGTCGACGATGTGCAGCCCGTCGGGCCGCGTCTCGAACACGATGCCGATGCCGGGCGTGCCGTCGCGCGCGCGCCGTTCGTCGTCGCGCCGCGCCTGCTCCTCCTTCGCGTCGAAGAAACGCGCGTACGGCAGCGTCTTGATCCCCGCGTGGGTCGTTGCGTCGAGCAGTGCGCCGATGTCGATGTCGGTCAGGTGCTGCCGCTTCAGGACTTCCACCGCCGCCTTGAGCTCGCAGATCTGCGGCTCCCAGTCGGGCGGGCAGGGCGAGGGCGGTTGGGTGGGGGCGGGCGAAGCGGCTGCGGGCGCCGAAGCGGCAGAAGCGGCAGAAGCGGGCGGGGCGGACGCCGGCTGTTGCGCACCGACGGATGACGCGCACGGCAGGAGCGCGGCCGTGACGGCGGCGCAAACGGCAAGGCGAAGCACGACACGCGTGGGAGGCATCATCGGAACCGCACGTTTGAACGGAGGGCGAAGGCGCTGTCCCGTTGACGCACGGCCGGCGGGCGGCGCGATGCGCGGCGGTGGCGCGGGCATGAAAAAGCCGGCCCAACCGGGCCGGCTTTTCGTCTGTGCCGAAGCAGCGTGGCGCTTAAACCTGCGCGCCTGCGTTCGGATCGTCCGGATCGTGCGCGGACTTCTTTTCCTTGATCAGGTCTTCGCGCTTGATGCCGAGCCACATCGCGAGCGAGCCCGCGACGAACACCGACGAGTAGATGCCGAACATGATGCCGACCGTCAGCGCGAGTGCGAAGTAGTGCAGCGTCGGGCCGCCGAAGAAGAACATCGACAGCACCATCATTTCGGTCGACGTGTGCGTGATGATCGTACGCGACATCGTGGTCGTGATCGCGTGGTTGATCACTTCCTGCACGCTCATCTTGCGTTCGCGGCGGAACGTTTCGCGGATCCGGTCGAAGATGACGACCGACTCGTTGACCGAGTAGCCGAGCACCGCGAGGATCGCCGCGAGCACCGCCAGCGAGAACTCCCACTGGAAGAACGCGAAGAAGCCGAGAATGATCACGATGTCGTGCAGGTTGGCGATGATGCCGGCCACCGCGTACTTCCACTCGAAGCGGAACGACAGGTAGATCACGATGCCGATCACGACGCACGCGAGCGCGAGCAGGCCGTCGGTCGCGAGCTCCCGGCCGACCTGCGGGCCGACGAACTCGACGCGCTGCAGCGTGACGTCCGGGTTCTGCGCCTTCAGCGCGCCCATCACCTGGTCGCTCTGCTGCGCGGACGTGAGGCCTTCCTTCAGCTGCAGGCGGATCAGCACGTTGCGCGACGTGCCGAAGTTCTGCACCTGCGCGTCGGCGTAGCCGAGCTTGCCGAGCGTCGCGCGCACCGGTTCGAGTTCAGCGGCCTGCTGGTACTGCACCTCGATCACCGTCCCGCCGGTGAATTCGACGGACAGGTGCAGCCCGCGGTGGAACAGGAAGAACACGGCGGCGAGGAACGTGACCAGCGAGATCACGTTGAACACCAGCGCGTGCCGCATGAACGGAATGTCTTTACGGATGCGGAAAAATTCCATGGTCTTCTCCGGGGCCTTATTGGGTCGAGCCCGGTTTCTTCGGCGACACGCCCTGCTGCGCGCGGTTGCGCAGCTGCGGCTTGCCGGCGCGCGGCGCGTTGCCCTTCGCGGGGGCGGCGAGCTTCGCGGCGCGTGCGGTGTCGGTCGATTCGTCGGCGTCGGTGAACGACGCGGCGGCAGCGGCGCCTTCCGGCTTCCACACCTGGCCGATCGCGAGCGACTTCAGCTTCTTGCGGCCGCCGTACCAGAGGTTGACGATCCCGCGCGAGAAGAACACCGCGGAGAACATCGACGTCAGGATACCGAGGCAGTGCACGATCGCGAACGCGCGAACCGGGCCCGAGCCGAACGCGAGCAGCGCGAGGCCGGCGATCAGCGTCGTGACGTTCGAGTCGAGAATCGTCGCCCACGCATGCGCGTAGCCGGCCTGGATCGCGGTCTGCGGCGGCTGGCCGGCGCGCAGTTCTTCACGCACGCGCTCGTTGATCAGCACGTTCGCGTCGATCGCCATACCGAGCGCGAGCGCGATGGCGGCGATACCGGGCAGCGTCAGCGTCGCCTGCATCAGCGACAGCACGGCGACGAGCAGCAGCAGGTTCACCGACAGGCCGATCACCGAGATCACGCCGAACAGCATGTAGTACGCGATCATGAACACGGCGATCGCGCAGAAGCCCCAGATCACCGAGTGGATGCCCATCTTGATGTTGTCGGCGCCGAGGCTCGGGCCGATCGTGCGTTCCTCGATGATGTCCATCGGCGCGGCGAGCGAACCGGCGCGCAGCAGCAGCGCGAGGTCGGCCGCGGCTTGCGGCGTCGGCTGGCCGGTGATCTGGAAGCGGTCGCCGAGTTCCGACTGGATCGTCGCGACCGTCAGCACTTCGCCCTTGCCCTTCTCGAACAGCACCATCGCCATCGGTTTGCCGATGTTCTCGCGCGAGACCGCGCGCACCGAGCGGCCACCCGCCGAATCGAGGCGGATGTTGACCGACGGACGCTGGTGATCGTCGAAGCCGGCCGATGCATCGATGATGCGGTCGCCCGTGAAGATCACGTCCTTCTTCAGCAGCACCGGCGCCTGGTTGCCCTGCGTGAACAGCTCTTCACCCGGCGGCACCGGGTCGTTCGGGTTCGGGTGCGTGTTGATCGGATCGGCGAGGCGCGCCTCGAGCGTCGCGGTGCGGCCGATGATGTCCTTCGCCTTCGCGGTGTCCTGCACGCCCGGCAGCTCGACGACGATGCGGTCGCTACCTTGCTGCTGCAGGATCGGCTCGGACACGCCGAGTTCGTTCACGCGGTTGTGGAGCGTCGTCAGGTTCTGCTTGAGCGCGGCGTCCTCGACGGACTTCTGCACGGCCGGCGTGAACGTGCCGACGACCTGCGTGCCGCCGCCGCCGGGCTGGGTCGCCCATTGCAGTTCGGTGATCGACAGCGCGAGCAGCTTGCGGGCGTCTTCCGCCGTCTGCGCATCGCTGAAGTTGACGACCACGGACTGGTCGACGCGGCTCACGCCGCCGTCGCGGATGTTCTTGTCGCGCAGCAGCGTGCGCGCGTCGGACGCGTCGGAATCGAGCTTCTTCGTGAGCGCGCCCGTCATGTCGACCTGGAGCAGGAAGTGGACGCCGCCACGCAGGTCGAGGCCGAGATACATCGGCAGCGCGTGCAGGGAGGTCAGCCAGCGCGGCGACGCGCTCTGCAGGTTCAGGGCGACGACGTACTGCGGATCGTTCGGGTCGGTGTTCAGCGACTTCTGCAGCAGGTCCTTGACGCGCAGCTGCGTATCGGTGTCCTTCAGGCGCACGCGGATGTTCGCGTTGGTCGCCGTGTTCTCGAAGGTGACGTCGTCCGGCGTGATCTGCGCGGAGGCGAGCGCCGATTCGACCTGGGTCAGCGTGGTCGAGTCGAGCTTGACCGTGGCCTTGCCGCTCGACACCTGCACCGCCGGCGATTCGCCGAAGAAGTTGGGCAATGTGTACAGAAGGCCGATGGCGAGCGCCACGACCATCACGACATATTTCCAGAGTGGATAACGATTCATGAGGGGGCCGAACGGGTGGTTGGCGTGAAAGCGTCGCGTCCGGCGCCGCGGCGGCCCGCTCTCTCAGGCGGGCACGGCGCGGGGAGCCGGACGCTCGGTGAAGGGCTTACAGCGACTTGATCGTGCCCTTCGGCAGAATGGTCGTGACCGCGGCCTTCTGCACGGTGATTTCGGTGCCTTCGGCAATTTCGACGCCGATGTAGCCTTCGGTGACCTTCGTCACCTTGCCCACGAGGCCGCCGCTCGTGACGACTTCGTCGCCCTTGGCCATGGCCGCGAGCATGTTGCGGTGCTCCTTCTGACGCTTCATCTGCGGACGGATCATGATGAAGTAGAGCACGGCAAACATCAGGATGAGCGGCAGGAAGCTCATCAGGCTCGATTCGGCGCCACCGGCACCTTGGGCGAACGCGTTGGAAATGAACGGCACGTTGGTCTCTCCGTAGGGGAAGATCGAAAAATAAGCCGGTTATTCTACCACCGGCCCCATGCGCAAACGGATCGGCAAATGCGCTTTCGGATCAAGCTGTTAAAGCGTGAACCGGTACCGTTGCGACTTGTATGGAAAGGCAATTGTAATGTTTGTCGGTTCCGAGCGGCAGTTGGGACGCGCTTGTTTAGGACGAGTCCCAAAAGATTTTCGATCCGTTTAGTGCTTGTCTTATCAAGGGCGGCGCGACCGTCCGTCAGTCGACCCCTCTGGCGCGATCCTCCGCGAAGCGCTGGCGGAACGCGTCGAACGTGTGGGTCTCGATCGCTTCGCGGATCTCGCTCATCAGCTGCAGGTAGTAGTGCAGGTTGTGGATCGTGTTGAGCTGGGCGCCGAGGATCTCGCCCACGCGGTGCAGGTGATGCAGGTAGCCGCGCGAGAAGTTCTGGCACGTGTAGCACGTGCAGCTCGCATCGAGCGGCTTCAGCGAGTTCTTGTGCGTCGCGTTGCGGATCTTCACGTCGCCGAAGCGCGTGAACAGCCAGCCGTTGCGCGCGTTGCGGGTCGGCATCACGCAGTCGAACATGTCGACGCCGTTGGCGACGCCCTCGACCAGGTCCTCCGGCGTGCCCACGCCCATCAGGTAGTGCGGCTTGTTGGCCGGCAGCTTCGGGCCGACGTGGCGCAGCACGCGCATCATGTCTTCCTTCGGCTCGCCCACCGACAGCCCGCCGATCGCGAGGCCGTGGAAGCCGAGTTCCGCGAGGCCCGCGAGCGATTCGTCGCGCAGGTCCTCGAACATCCCGCCCTGGACGATCCCGAACAGCGCGTTCGGGTTGCCGAGCCGGTTGAACTCGTCGAGCGAGCGCTTCGCCCAGCGCAGCGACATGCGCATCGAGTCGGCCGCTTCCTTGTGCGTGGTCGGCACGCCGTTGGTCGCATACGGCGTGCACTCGTCGAACTGCATCACGACGTCGGAGTTCAGCACCTTCTGGATCTGCATCGACACTTCCGGCGACAGGAACAGCTTGTCGCCGTTGATCGGCGACGCGAACGTCACGCCGTCCTCGGTGATCTTGCGCAGGTCGCCGAGCGAGAACACCTGGAAGCCGCCCGAGTCGGTCAGGATCGGCTTGTTCCAGCCCATGAAGGCGTGCAGGCCGCCGTGCGCGTCGATCGTGTCGAGGCCCGGGCGCAGCCACAGGTGGAACGTGTTGCCGAGGATGATCTGGGCCTTGATCTCGTGCAGCTCGCGCGGCTGGATCGCCTTCACGGTGCCGTACGTGCCGACCGGCATGAAGATCGGCGTCTCGACCACGCCATGGTTGAGCTTCACGCGGCCACGGCGCGCATGGCCGTCGGTCGTCAGCAGTTCGAATTCGAGCCCGTTCGCCGGGCGGTCCTGCACGGGGGCGTGCGTATCAGCGTGCGTATCGTGGGATGAACCTTCGGTCATCGTAGGGTGCTCCTTGCTACCGGAAAACAGTCCGGCGCATGTTGGAAACGCCGCCGGAAGCCGGCGGCGGGGAAGAAAACAGGTGCGCGCCATCGTAGCGCGCGCGGCGGGAAAACGGGGGCGCGACGGCCGCGCGGTGCGAGGGCCGTCGCGCATGCCCCGCTTACGCGCTCGGCGCCTCCGGCGCGTCGCGCCGCGTGAGCAGCATCGCGTCGCCGTAGCTGAAGAAGCGGTAGCGCTCGTCGATCGCGTGCCGGTACGCGGCGCGGATCGTCTCGACGCCCGCGAACGCGGACACCAGCATCAGCAGCGTCGACTTCGGCAGGTGGAAGTTCGTGACGAGCCGGTCGACCACGCGGAAACGATAGCCGGGCGTGATGAAGATGTCGGTCTCGGCCTGCGTGGCCGCGAGCGGGCGGCCCGCTTCGTCGGCCGCGCGCGCCGCGGCTTCGAGCGCGCGCATCGACGTCGTGCCGACCGCGATCACGTTGCCGCCGCGCGCACGGGTCGCGGCGATCTTGTCGACGAGCGACTGCGGCAGGTCGTACCACTCGCTGTGCATCTTGTGCTCGGCGATGTTGTCGACGCGCACCGGCTGGAACGTGCCGGCGCCGACGTGCAGCGTCAGCGTCGCGCGCTCGACGCCCATCGCGTCGAGCCGGTCGAGCATCGGCTGGTCGAAGTGCAGCCCGGCCGTGGGCGCTGCGACCGCGCCCGGGTTGCTCGCGTAGACGGTCTGGTAGCGCGTCTCGTCGGTCGCGTCCGGATCGTGTTCGATATAGGGCGGCAGCGGCAGGCGGCCGTACTGATCGATCAGGTCGAGGCACGGCGCGGGGAAGTTCAGCGTGAAGAACGGGTCGACGCGCTCGCCCACCGTCACGTCGAACGCATCGGCGAGCCGCAGCGTCGTGCCGGCGCCCGGCGACTTGCTCGCGCGGATCTGCGCGAGCGCCGTGTGCGTGCCGGTCACGCGCTCGATCAGCACCTCGATCTTGCCGCCGCTGGCCTTCTGGCCGAAGAAACGCGCCTTCAGCACCTTGGTATCGTTGAAGACGAGCAGGTCGCCGGCCGCGATGCACGACGGCAGCGCGGTGAAATGGCGGTCGACCAGGCGTGCGGGCGCGACGGTGCCGTCGACCTCGAGCAGGCGGCTCGCGGTGCGATCGGGCAGCGCGGTTTGTGCAATCAGCTCGGGAGGCAGATTGAAATCGAAATCGGAAAGCGTGAACATGCGGGCTGGTTCGAAGCGGCCGGCGGGCGTCGCCGGCGGGGCGGAAACGCGTAAATCGGGCGCGCGAGCCGCTATGATGGCGGGATGCGCGGCCTGGCCGGCGTCGTTCGTTCGGACGACGTGAAAGCCGCTATTGTACTTGCCTTGCGAAGCACCCAGACGATCCGATGCCTGTGTCACCACGCCGTTCCCCCGCTGCCGTTGCCGATTCCGCCGATCCGTTCGACGCGGACGATGTCGCGCCGCCCGCGCAACGCGCGGGCGAGCGTGATTCCACGGAGCGCGCCGCCCCGCGCCGCGCCGGCCCGAAGCGCGGCGCCGACGGCAGGCTCGCGCAGCCGGCCGCCGCCGCGCCCGATGCCAATGGCGCGGCTGAAAGCGACGCGGCAGGCGCGGCCGGCGCGAAGCGCAAGAAGAAGGCCGCCGCCGATAAACCCGTGAAGACGGTCGACAAGCTCGCGAAGCTCGGCCTCACGCGCTCGATCGATCTCGTGCTGCATCTGCCGATGCGCTACGAGGACGAAACCACGCTCACGCCGATCGGCGAGCTGCTGCCGGGCGGCATCGCGCAGACCGAAGGCGTCGTGTTCGACAACGAGGTCGCATACCGGCCGCGCCGCCAGCTGGTCGTGAAGATCCAGGACGACGACGGCGAGCATCTCGTGCTGCGCTTCCTGAATTTCTACGGCTCGCAGGTCAAGCAGATGGCCGTCGGCCAGCGGCTGCGCGTGCGCGGCGACGTGCGCGGCGGTTTCTTCGGGATGGAGATGGTGCATCCGGCGGTGCGCGTGGTCGAAGCGGATGCGCCGCTGCCGCAGGTGCTCACGCCCGTCTATCCGAGCACGGCCGGCGTGTCGCAGGCCTATCTGCGCAAGGCGATCGAGAACGCGGTCGAGCGCACGCCGCTGCCCGAGCTGCTGCCGCCCGAGATCCAGCGCGACTATCTGAAGCCGCTCGACGTGCCGACGCTCGAGCAGGCGGTGCGCATCCTGCACCACCCGCGCGTCGATTCCGACGAAGCCGCGCTGATGGACGGCTCGCATCCGGCGTGGACGCGCATCAAGTTCGAGGAGCTGCTCGCGCAGCAGTTGTCGCTCAAGCGGGCGCATGAGGAGCGCCGCACGCGTGCGGCGCCCGCGATGCCGCGCCGCGCCGCGAGCGATGCCGAGGCACTGACGACCCGGCTCTACGCCGCGCTGCCGTTCACGCTGACGGGCGCGCAGGCGCGCGTCGTCGACGAAATCGCGAACGATCTTACCCTTGCGCACCCGATGCAGCGCCTGCTGCAGGGCGACGTCGGCAGCGGCAAGACGGTCGTCGCGGCGCTGGCCGCCACGCAGGCGATCGACGCCGGCTACCAGGCCGCGCTGATGGCGCCCACCGAAATCCTCGCGGAGCAGCACGCGCGCAAGCTGCGCGCGTGGCTCGAGCCGCTGGGCGTCACGGTCGCGTGGCTCGCGGGCAGCCTGAAGGCGAAGGAGAAGCGCGCGGCGATCGAGGCGGCCGCGCTCGGCACCGCGCAGCTCGTGATCGGCACGCACGCGATCATCCAGGACACGGTCGAATTCGCGCGGCTCGGCCTCGTGATCGTCGACGAACAGCACCGCTTCGGCGTCGAGCAGCGGCTCGCGCTGCGTGCGAAGGCCGCGAACGCGGCCAACGGCGCGCGCGACTTCCAGCCGCACCAGCTGATGATGTCGGCCACGCCGATTCCGCGCACGCTCGCGATGACGTATTACGCCGATCTCGAAGTCTCGACGATCGACGAGCTGCCGCCGGGCCGCACGCCGGTGCTGACGCGCCTCGTCGGCGATGCGCGGCGCGAGGAGGTGATCGCCCGCGTGCGCGAGGCCGCGCTGACCGGGCGCCAGGTGTACTGGGTGTGCCCGCTGATCGAGGAGAGCGAGACGCTGCAACTGCAGACGGCCGTCGAGACATACGAGACGCTGGCCGCCGCGCTCCCGGAGCTGAAGGTCGGGCTCGTGCACGGCCGGCTGTCGCCGGCCGACAAGGCGGCCGTGATGGAAGCGTTCACGCGCAACGACGTGCAACTGCTCGTCGCGACGACCGTGATCGAGGTCGGCGTCGACGTGCCGAACGCGTCGCTGATGGTGATCGAGCACGCCGAGCGTTTCGGCCTTGCGCAGCTGCACCAGCTGCGCGGCCGGGTCGGGCGCGGCACCGCGGCGTCGGTGTGCGTGCTGCTGTACACGGGGCCGCTGTCGCTCACAGGCCGCGAGCGGCTGAAGACGATGCGCGAGACGACCGACGGCTTCGAGATCGCGCGGCGCGACCTCGAGATCCGCGGCCCCGGCGAATTCCTCGGCGCACGCCAGTCGGGCGCGGCGATGCTGCGCTTCGCGAACCTCGAGACCGACGGCTGGTTGATCGAGCCGGCCCGCGAAGCCGCGTCGCGGCTGATTGCCGCGTATCCGGAGGTCGTCACGCAGCATCTCGCGCGCTGGCTCGGTGCGCGGGAGCAGTATCTGAAGGCCTGATCCGCGGGTCCGGGCCGGATTTAACACCGCCGTTTGAAGCATTCAGATGCTGAGAAACTTGGCGAACCGGTGTCACAGGGTGTATAAATTAAACCTATCGCTTGTATATCTCTGATTGACCCACAATGACGCTGACTGAATTGAAATACATCGTCGCGGTCGCGCGCGAACGGCATTTCGGCCGCGCGGCCGAAGCATGCTTCGTGAGCCAGCCGACGCTGTCGGTGGCGATCAAGAAGCTCGAAGACGAGCTCAACGTGCAGATTTTCGAACGCGGCGCGAGCGAAGTGAGCGTCACGCCGATCGGTGACCAGATCGTCACGCAGGCGCAGCGCGTGCTCGAGCAGACTTTCGCGATCAAGGAGATCGCGAAGCAGGGCAAGGATCCGCTGGTCGGCCCGTTCCGCCTCGGTGTGATCTACACGATCGGGCCCTATCTGCTGCCGACGCTCGTCAAGCAGATGATCCAGCGTGTCCCGCAGATGCCGCTGATGCTGCAGGAAAACTACACGCTGAAGCTGCTCGAACTGCTCAAGCAGGGCGAGATCGACGCCGCGATCATGGCGCTGCCGTTCCCGGAAACCGGCCTGATGGTGCGCCCGCTGTACGACGAACCGTTCGTCGTCGCGCTGCCCGCCGGCCATCCGTGGGAGAAGCGCGAGGAAATCGACGCCGAGGATCTCAAGCAGGAAACCATGCTGCTGCTCGGCAACGGCCACTGCTTCCGCGATCACGTGCTCGGCGTGTGCCCGGAACTGATGCGCTTCTCGCAGACGGCCGACGGCATCCAGAAGACCTTCGAGGGCTCGTCGCTCGAGACGATCCGCCACATGGTCGCAAGCGGTGTCGGCATCACCGTGCTGCCGCGGATGTCGGTCGCCGAGGTCGGCCCGCGCGCGAATGGCCCCGATGCCGAACTGCTGTCATACGTGCCGTTCAACGAGCCGGTGCCCGACCGCCGCGTGGTGCTCGTGTGGCGCAAGAGCTTCACGCGGATGCCCGCGATCGACGCGATCAGCGACGCGATTTCCGCGTGTGAGCTGCCGGGTGTCGCGAAGCTCGACATGCCGGCGACGATGAACTGAGCACGCTCCTGCATGCGCGTGTGGCAGCACGATGAACGGGGTCTTGCGACCCCGTTTATTTTTCTCTATCGAATAGATGAAATTTATCAAATTCAATTAATCGATAGATGTAGATAGAATCTTCTCCATGGATCGGCGTGATGTCGACGACCGATCAGCACGTTGGATGCAAGCGTCAAAGGAGGATGTCATGATGCGGTCGGTATTGCAGCACGCGCAGCGGAACATCCCGTCGCGCGACGCGGTCGTACATCGCGCCAGGGCGGCGGTTCGCAGCCTGCGTCCGATTGCGTTCGCGTACCTGGCGGATCGTGTGTATGGCGGATGAGTGCCGCCGCACACCGGTCCTGTGTTCCCCCGACTAACTGCCGCCGAGCCATGAGGGAGCATTGCATGTCCGATACCCGAAAAGCCGCCCGCCTCGCCGGCACGACGACTGCCGGCAGCCGCTTTCCCGAGCGCCCCGCCTGCGGCGCGTCGCAGCGGGAAAGCGGGTCGCAGGCCGCGCACGACGTCCCGTAGTACGACAGGAGGAACCGCCTGTTCCGTTTCATCCCCCCGCAATGCTCCACGAACCGCGCCTGGCACGTGGGGGCCTACGAGCAAGACAAGGAGAAAAAGCATGTCGAACGAAACGAAGTGCCCGTTCAACCACACCGCTGGTGGCGGCACGACGAACAAGGACTGGTGGCCGAATCAGCTGAACCTGAACATCCTGCATCGGCATTCGGCGCTGTCCGATCCGATGGACAAGGATTTCGACTACGCCGAAGCGTTCAAGAAGCTGGACCTCGAGGCGGTGAAGCAGGACCTGCACGCACTGATGACGGCGTCGCAGGACTGGTGGCCGGCCGACTTCGGCCACTATGGCGGCCTGTTCGTCCGCATGGCCTGGCACAGCGCCGGCACGTACCGCACGGCCGACGGCCGCGGCGGCGCGGGCGGCGGGCAGCAGCGCTTCGCGCCGCTCAACAGCTGGCCGGACAACGTCAGCCTCGACAAGGCGCGCCGCCTGCTGTGGCCGATCAAGCAGAAGTACGGCCGCAACATCTCGTGGGCCGACCTGCTGATCCTGACCGGCAACGTCGCGCTCGAATCGATGGGCTTCAAGACCTTCGGCTACGCCGGCGGCCGCGTCGATACGTGGGAACCGGACGACGTGTACTGGGGTTCGGAAAAGATCTGGCTGGAACTGAGCGGCGGCCCGAACAGCCGCTACTCGGGCAAGCGCGAGCTCGAAAGCCCGCTCGCCGCGGTGCAGATGGGCCTGATCTACGTGAACCCGGAAGGTCCGGACGGCAACCCCGACCCGGTCGCCGCCGCGCATGACATCCGCGAGACGTTCGCGCGCATGGCGATGAACGACGAAGAGACGGTCGCGCTGATCGCGGGCGGCCATACGTTCGGCAAGACGCACGGCGCCGGTCCGGCGTCGAACGTCGGCCCCGAGCCGGAAGCCGCGGGCCTCGAGCAGCAGGGGCTCGGCTGGAAGAGCACGTTCGGCACGGGCAAGGGCAAGGATGCCATCACGAGCGGCCTCGAAGTCACGTGGACGTCGACGCCGACGCAGTGGAGCAACGACTTCTTCAAGCACCTGTTCAGCTACGAGTGGGAGCTCACGAAGAGCCCGGCCGGCGCGCACCAGTGGGTCGCGAAGGATGCAGGCGAGGTGATTCCGGATGCATTCGACGCGTCGAAGAAGCATCGCCCGACGATGCTGACGACCGACCTGTCGCTGCGGTTCGATCCGGCCTACGAGAAGATTTCGCGCCGCTTCTACGAGAACCCGGCCGAGTTCGCCGACGCGTTCGCGCGCGCCTGGTTCAAGCTCACGCACCGCGACATGGGCCCGCGTTCCCGCTATCTCGGCCCGGACGTGCCGGCGGAACATCTGCTGTGGCAGGACCCGATCCCGGCGGTCGATCACCCGCTGATCGACGCCGCCGACGTCGCCGAGCTGAAGGCGAAGGTGCTGGCCACGGGCCTGTCGGTGTCGCAGCTCGTGTCGACCGCATGGGCGTCGGCTGCGACGTTCCGCGGGTCGGACAAGCGCGGCGGCGCGAACGGTGCGCGTATCCGCCTGGCGCCGCAGAAGGACTGGGAAGTGAACCGTCCGGCTGAACTCGCGACGGTGCTCGAGACGCTCGAAGGCGTGCAGAAGGCGTTCAACGATGCGCAGACGGGCGGCAAGAAGGTGTCGCTCGCCGACCTGATCGTGCTGGCCGGTGCGGCCGGTGTCGAGCAGGCTGCGAAGAACGCGGGCGTCGCGGTGACGGTGCCGTTCGCACCGGGCCGTGCGGATGCGTCGCAGGAAGAGACCGATATCGAAGCGATGGCCGTGCTCGAGCCGGTCGCGGACGGTTTCCGCAACTACTTGAAGAGCGCATACAAGACGCCGGCCGAGGCGCTGCTGGTCGACAAGGCGCAACTGCTGACGCTGACCGCGCCCGAGATGACGGTGCTCGTCGGTGGCCTGCGCGTGCTGGGTGCGAACGCCGGCGATGCGAAGCTGGGCGTGTTCACCGATCGTCCGGAAGCGCTGACGAACGACTTCTTCGTGAACCTGCTCGACATGGGCACGGAATGGAAGCCGGTGTCGGCCGCGAACGACGTGTTCGAAGGGCGCGATCGGGCGACGGGGCAGGTCAAGTGGACGGGCTCGCGCGTCGACCTGATCTTCGGCTCGCATGCGCAACTGCGTGCACTGGCCGAGGTGTACGGCAGCGCGGATGCGAAGGAGAAGTTCGCGCACGACTTCGTCGCGGCCTGGAACAAGGTGATGAACCTGGACCGCTTCGACCTCGCGTAAGCGTCGCTGCGCGGTAGTGCGGTGAGGCAGTAACGGGAAACGGCCGGTCGTCCGACCGGCCGTTTCTTCCTGACCCTGAGTGTTGTTGAAGGAGTGACGATCATGACGCAAATGATGTTGAGAACGCGCGCTGTACTGGCGTCGCCGGCAGAGGTCGCGCGATACGTCGTCGGATCCGCCATCGTCATCGGCGGGGCGGCCGAACTGGTGTCGCAGGCGCTGCACGCGATCGCGGCCGCCTGAGCGCGGCGTTTCGCGCGCCACGCGCGTGCGGCTGGTGTGGTATCAATAGGCAGGTAGTCCGATTCACTTTCATTGCCCTGCTTCATTGAATAAGGAGTCCGAACATGGCCAGGAAAACTCAAGCTGCCCAGATCAACATCGGCATCAGCGACAAGGACCGCAAGAAGATCGCGGAAGGCCTGTCGCGCCTGCTTGCCGATACGTTCACGCTGTACCTGAAGACCCACAATTTCCACTGGAACGTCACGGGCCCGATGTTCAACACGCTGCACCTGATGTTCGAGGAGCAGTACAACGAATTGTGGCTCGCGGTCGATTCAGTCGCCGAACGCATTCGCACGCTCGGCGTCGTCGCGCCGGGCACCTTCGGTGATTTCGCGAAACTGTCGTCGGTGCCGGAAGCGAACGGTGTGCCCGCTGCCGAAGACATGATCCGCCAGCTCGTCGAAGGGCACGAGGCCGTCGTGCGTACCGCGCGTGCGATCTTTCCGCTTGCCGATGCGGCGAGCGACGAGCCGACCGCCGACCTGCTGACGCAGCGCCTGCAAATTCATGAAAAAACCGCGTGGATGCTGCGGTCGTTGCTCGCGTAGGCGTGCAACGCGCGGCAGGCTGGCCGAAGCCTGCGCATCGTGACTCCGGCCCTGATTGATTCACCGTCGTCGGGCCGAACCCAGTCCGGCGCGCTGCGCGGATCCGTGCGTGCGCCGGCTCTGTCCCTTGATTGATGCGCGTTGCCGCTCGGCCATGTGCAGCGGGCGCGGGCAGCGCGCCGGCGTCCGGCCGCGAGCGCCCGCGGGCCTTGCCGACATGACGCGAGGCGCCGCTCGGCTCTAAAATGCCGGGGTTATCTTCCCGGTGCTTCGCCATGCTTGCCCGCTTTCCCCTGTATCTGCGGCTCGTCCGGATGGACAAGCCGATCGGCAGCCTGCTGCTGCTGTGGCCGACGCTCAACGCGCTGTGGATCGCGTCCGACGGCCATCCGCGCTGGCCGCTGCTCGTGATCTTCTCGCTCGGCACGTTGCTGATGCGCTCGGCCGGCTGCGCGATGAACGATTACGCCGACCGCGACTTCGACCGCCATGTAAAGCGCACGGCCGACCGGCCGCTGACGTCGGGCAAGATCCGCGCATGGGAGGCCATCGCGATCGCGGTCGGGCTCGCGTTCATCTCGTTCCTGCTGATCCTGCCGCTCAACACGCTGACGAAGCAGCTGTCCGTCGTCGCGCTGTTCGTCGCGGGCTCGTATCCGTTCATGAAGCGCTTCTTTGCGATTCCGCAGGCCTATCTGGGCATCGCGTTCGGCTTCGGCATCCCGATGGCGTTCGCGGCCGTGCAGGACACGGTGCCGACGATCGCGTGGGTGATGCTGGTCGCGAACATCTTCTGGTCGGTCGCGTACGATACGGAATACGCGATGGTCGATCGCGACGACGACATCAAGATCGGCATCCGCACGTCCGCGCTGACGTTCGGCCGCTTCGACGTCGCGGCCGTGATGCTGTGCTACGCGGTGACACTCGGCATCTACGTGTGGATCGGCGTGACGCTCGGCTTCGGCCTCGCATACTGGGCCGGCTGGGCGGCGGCGGTCGGCTGCGCGTTGTATCACTACACGCTGATCAAGGACCGCGAGCGGATGCCGTGCTTCGCGGCGTTCCGGCACAACAACTGGCTCGGCGGCGTGCTGTTCGCCGGGATCGCCGTGCATTACCTGCTGGCGGGGAGCTGAATTTCGCGATCGCACCGCAGGCGGTATGCGATGCTAGACGCGGTACCAACAAAAAAGCGGCCTGGGCCGCTTTTTTGTTGTTCGTGCAAATCAGCATGACGGGGCGGGGCGCCCAACGCGTACAGCGAGCGCCGGGCTGCTACCGCCAGCGCGCTCACGCGCGGCCGAGCTCGTCGCCCATTTCCTTCGCACGCGCTTCGGCCGCGAGCGCACCGCGCACGATCGCATCCTTCACGCCTTGCGCGTCGAACGACGCGAGCGCGGCGGCCGTCGTGCCGCCCTTCGACGTCACGCGCTCGCGCAGCACGCTCGCCGGCTCGCCCGATTGCGCGGCCAGTTGCGCGGCACCCGTGAACGTCGCGACCGCGAGCGCACGGCCCTGTTCGTCGTTCATGCCGAGCTGGCGCGCGGCTTCCTGCAGCGCTTCGATGAAATAGAACACGTACGCGGGGCCGCTGCCCGAAATGGCCGTGACGGCGTCGAGCTTCGACTCGTCGTCGAACCACACGATTTCACCGACTGCACCCAGCACGTTCGACGCGAGTTCGCGGCCCGCCGCGTCGACGCCCGGCAGTGCGGCGAGGCCCGTCACGCCCATGCCGACGAGTGCGGGCGTGTTCGGCATCGTGCGCACGACGCGTGCGTAATCGCCGAGCCAGCGTGCGAGATCGCTGCCGCGGATCCCGGCCGCGATGCTGATCACGAGTTGCGTCTTCAGGTGCGGTGCGAGCGCCTGCGCGACGTCCTTCAGCACCTGCGGCTTCACCGCGAGCACGACCGCGTCGTAGTCGGCGAGCGTCGCGTCGATGGCCGCGCCGGTGCGCACGCCGAACTGCTGGGCGGCGCGCGCGCGCACCTCTTCGTTGACGTCGATGGCATACAGGCCGTCAGCGGCAACGCCGCGCTTGATCAGGCCGCCGATCAGGGCCGCGGCCATGTTGCCGCCGCCGATGAATGCGATTTTCATGATGTCCGATTGAGCAAGTGAGTGAACGGTAGGGCAGAAAGGGCGTGGCGCTCAGTGCGAGTAATCGCGCGCGCCGAAGATCGCGGTGCCGACGCGCACGATCGTCGCGCCTTCGAGCACGGCCGCATCGAGATCGGCGGACATGCCCATCGACAACGTGTCGAGCGGCAGGCCGTCGGCACGCAACGTGTCGAACAGCGCACGCAGCGCACGATGCGGCGCGCGTTGCGCGTCGGTGTCGCCGGCCGGTTCGGGAATCGCCATCAGCCCGCGCAACCGCAGCGACGGCAGCGCGGCGACCGCGCGCGCAACCTCGGCCACGTCGGCCGGCGCAACGCCGCTCTTCGACGCCTCGCCGCTGATGTTCACCTGCACGCAGATGTTGAGCGGCGGCAGGTGCGCGGGGCGCTGTTCCGACAGGCGCTGCGCGATCTTCAGCCGGTCGACCGAATGGACCCAGTCGAAGCGTTCGGCAACCGGGCGCGTCTTGTTCGATTGCAGCGGCCCGATGAAATGCCATTCGAGGTCCGCACGCAGGTCGGCGAGCGCGTCGATCTTGTCGATCGACTCCTGCACGTAGTTTTCGCCGAAGGCACGCTGCCCGGCCGCATGCGCGGCGCGCACGTCGTCGGCGGGAAAGGTTTTGGACACGGCGAGCAGCGACACGGTGGCGGGATCGCGGCCGGCCGCGCGGGCGGCGTCGGCGATGCGGCGATGAACGGAGGCGAGACGGGCGGCGAGATCGGACATGACGGGCACGAAAGCAGGCACGGAAGCGGGCATGGAAGCGGGCATGGTGCGGATGCGCCGCGGCACGCGACGCATCGATTCGCCCATTATACGGACGCCGTGCGCGAGGCCCAGCGTCCACCCGTCATTCGTATGAGCACGCGCTAGCCGTACAGCAGATGCTCGACGAGCTGGATCCAGTGGGTGACCGGAATCTGCGTGCCGCTTTGCAGGTGCGCGATGCAGCCGATGTTGCCGGAGACGATCATCTGCGGTTCGAGCGCCTGCAGCTTCAGCAGCTTCTGCTTGCGCAACCGGTACGACAGCGACGGCTGCGTCAGCGAATAGGTGCCGGCCGACCCGCAGCACAGATGGCTGTCGGCCGGCAGCCGCACATCGATGCCGAGCGTCTCGAGCAGGCGTTCGACCTTGCCGCGCGACTGCTGGCCGTGCTGCAGCGTGCACGGCGGGTGGTACGCGACCGTATGGATCGCGCGGCGCCGCGCGAGCGTCGCCAACTCGGCCTCGAACGCGAGCAGCACGTCGGAGATGTCGCGCGTGAGCGACACGATGCGCTGCGCTTTCTCCGCGTAGGCCGGGTCGTCGCGCAGCAGGTGCGCGTATTCGAGCACCGTCGCGCCGCAGCCCGACGCATTCATCACGATCGCCTCGACACCCTGTTCGACATGGGGCCACCACGCGTCGATGTTGCGGCGCGCGTCGTCGAGCGCTTCGTCGTGATAGTTCAGGTGCAGGCGGATCGCGCCGCAGCAGCCCGCGTCGGGCGAGACGACCGTCTCGATGCCGAGCGCGTCCAGCACGCGCGCGGTCGCGATGTTGATGTTCGGCAGCATCGACGGCTGCACGCAGCCGCCGAGCATCAGCATCTTGCGCGTATGCGTGAGGTGCGGCCATTCGAGCAGCCGCGTGCGCGGCGGCACCTTGTCGCGCAGCCGCTTCGGCAGCAGCGGCCGCACGTGCTGGCCGAGCCGCATCACCGGCGAGAACAGCGCCTCGTTCGGCACCAGGCTCGCGAGCAGGCGGCGCACGAGACGCTGCTGCGCCGGGCGCTGCACCTGCGCCTCGACGTGCTTGCGGCCGATCTCGACGAGCCGGCCGTACTGGACGCCGGACGGGCAGGTCGTCTCGCAGCTGCGGCAGGTGAGGCAGCGGTCGAGGTGCTGCTGAGTGCTGCGCGTGACAGGTGCGCCTTCGACCATCTGCTTGATCAGGTAGATCCGGCCGCGCGGGCCGTCGAGTTCGTCGCCGAGCAACTGGTAGGTCGGGCAGGTCGCGGTGCAGAACCCGCAATGCACGCACTTGCGCAATATCGCGTCGGCTTCGTCGCCGTCGGGCGTATTGCGGATGAAATCGGCGAGGTTCGTTTGCATCGAGCTTAGGGTCTGTTTACCGATGGAACGCACATGCGTTGCCCCGAGAACGGCCGCTCGCGAGGCGCGCGACGCCGCGAATACTGACGTATCGCCAAGGAGCGCAACGCGGCGAGCGGCCGTTCTCGGGGCAACCCCAAATTAAAAAAAACATGTCACGGGAATGCCCGAAATCGCCCGTATGGCGGCGTCGCTCGTCGCTTGTCCCCCAAGGGGACTTCCTTCGGGGCGTTTGGCAAGGCCGAACGGCGCTCCTCACTTCGTGCCCTACGGGCGATTTCGGGCATTCGCATGTGCGTTCCATCGGTAAACAGACCCTAAAGATCGGGGTAGAGCCGGCCGCGGTTGAAGATGCGCGCGGGGTCGAACGCGGCCTTCAGCCCGCGGTGGATTTTCATCATCGGGGCGGGGAGCGGCGTGAACACGCCCGCGCTGCGGTCGTACGCGTCGCCCGCACGGAACAGCGTCGCGTGGCCGCCGGCCTGCTTCGCGCTCATTCGCACGGTCTGCGCGTCGGCGTCGGTGATCCACCAGCGCTGCGCGCCGCCCCATTCCATCAGCTGGGTGCCGGGCAGGTGCATCGGTTCGGTGATCGACGGCAGCGCGAGGCGCCACAGCGCATAGCCGGGCGGGATGCCGTTGAAGAACGGGTCGGTATGCTCGCGCAGGCCGGCCCAGAAGCGTTCGGCCTCGACCGCGTCGACGACTTCGCCGCCGAGCAGCGTCTTCGCGGATTTCACGGCCGCTTCGGCGCCCGACAGGCGCAGCACGAGCGTGCCGTTGCGCCAGCCGCTCGCGCTGACGGGCAGCGGATGGCCGCCCCACTCGTTGAGCTTGCGCACCGCGTCGGTCGCGGTCATCTCGAACTTCAGCGTGACTTCGGCGACGGGCATCGGCAGCACCTTGAGCGACAGGTCGAGCATCAGCCCGAGCGTGCCGAGCGCGCCGGCCATCAGCCGCGACACGTCGTAGCCGGCGACGTTCTTCACGACCTGACCGCCGAAACGCAGCATTTCGCCGCGGCCGTTCATCAGCGTGACGCCGAGCACGAAATCGCGCGGCGCGCCGCAGGTGGCGCGCCGCGGGCCCGCCAGGCCGGCCGCGACGCAGCCGCCGACGGTGGCCGAGCGGCCGAAGTGCGGCGGCTCGAACGGCAGCATCTGGCCGCACTCGGCGAGGACGGTTTCAAGCTGCGCGAGCGGCGTGCCCGCGCGGACCGTGACGACGAGTTCGGCCGGGTCGTACGACACGACGCCCTGAAACGCGCGCGTGTCGAGTATCTCGCCCTCGAGCGCCTGGCCGTACCAGTCCTTGGTGCCGCCGCCGCGAATCCGCAGCGGCCGGCCGTCGGCACTGGCGGCGCGGATACGCTCGGCCCATCCGGCGACGATGTCGTCCTCTTCCATGTTCTGTTGCTGCCTCGACTTGTTGTTCGGTCGATTGTACCGGGGTGGCGCGAATCCACATCGCGACTATCCCTAAGCCCCGTATTGCAGGCCGCAAGCTTGCGCCGTCGCTCGAACGGGCCGCGTACCGGGGGTGAGGCTCAGAAGCGCGGCAGGTCGGGGTGCGGCAGCAGCCCGCCGCGCACGTGCTGGCGACCGTACTCGGCGCAGCGCGCGCGGGTCGGGATGCCCTTGTCCGGGTTCAGCAGCCCCGCCGGATCGAACGCGCGCTTGACCGCGAAGAACGCATCGCGCTCCTGCGGCGAGAACTGTACGCACATCGAATTGAGCTTCTCGATGCCGACGCCGTGCTCGCCCGTCACGCTGCCGCCGAATTCCACGCAGCATTCGAGGATTTCCGCACCGAACTGCTCGGCACGGTGCAGTTCGTCCGGATCGTTCGCGTTGTACAGGATCAGCGGATGCATGTTGCCGTCGCCCGCATGGAACACGTTGATGCAGCGCAGCCCGTAGCGCGTTTCGAGCTGCTCGATGCGCGCGAGCAGCGGGCCGATCGCGCGGCGCGGCACGGTGCCGTCCATGCAGTAATAGTCGGGCGAAATACGGCCGGCGGCCGGGAACGCGTTCTTGCGGCCCGACCAGTAGCGCAGCCGCTCGCTCTCGTTGCGCGATACCTGGATGCGTGTCGCGCCATGCTCGCGCAGCACGGCCGTCATCCGCACGATCTCTTCCGCGACTTCCTCCGGCGTGCCGTCCGATTCGCACAGCAGGATCGCCTTCGCGTCGAGGTCGTAGCCGGCATGCGTGAAGGACTCGACGGCCTGCGTGGCCGGCTTGTCCATCATTTCGAGCCCGGCCGGGATGATCCCCGACGCGATGATCGCCGCGACGGCCTCGCCGCCCTTGACGACGTCGTCGAAGCTCGCCATCACGAGCTGGGCCGTTTGCGGCTTCGGGATCAGCTTCACCGTGACCTCGGTGACGATCGCGAACATCCCTTCGCTGCCGATCATCACGGCGAGCAGGTCGAGGCCCGGCATGTCGAGCGCGAGCGAGCCGAATTCGACGATCTCGCCGTCGATCGTCACCGCACGCACGCGCATCACGTTGTGCACCGTCAGCCCGTATTTCAGGCAGTGGACGCCGCCGGAATTCTCCGCGACGTTGCCGCCGATCGTGCACGCGATCTGCGACGACGGATCGGGCGCGTAATACAGGCCGTACGGCGCGGCGGCTTCCGAGATCGCAAGGTTGCGCACGCCGGGCTGCACGGTTGCCGTGCGGGCGTAAGGATCGACTTCGACGATGCGCGTGAAGCGCGCCAGCGACAGCACGACGCCGAGAGCCATCGGCAGCGCGCCGCCCGACAGGCTCGTGCCCGCGCCGCGCGGCACGATCGGCACCTCCATGCGGCGGCAGATCTGCACGATCCGCTGTACCTGCGATTCCGTTTCGGGCAGCGCGACCGCGAGCGGCAGGCGGCGGTACGCGGACAGGCCGTCGCATTCGTACGGCGCCGTGTCTTCGTCGCGGTACAGCAGGCAGTGTGTCGGCAGCACGGCCATCAGCGCCTGCACGACTTCACGCTGGCGCTGCGCGCGTGCCGCGCTCGACAGTTCGACGGGAGCGTTCATGGGGTCTCCTGCAGCAGGCGGCGCGGTGTCGCGCACCGTGTCAGCACGTGAAAATCTTGCCCGGATTCATCAGGTTGCGCGGATCGAGCGCGAGCTTGATCGCCCGCATCGTGTCGATCGCGTTGTCGCCGTGCTCCTTCGGCAGGAAGCGCATCTTGTGCAGCCCGACGCCGTGCTCGCCCGTGCAGGTGCCGCCGAGGCGCAGCGCGCGTTCGACGATCCGGTCGTTGATGTGCTCGGCTTCGGCGATTTCCTCGGGCTTGTCGGGGTCGATCAGGATCGCGACGTGGAAATTGCCGTCGCCGACGTGGCCGACGATCGGGCAGGGCAGCGACGACGCGCGCAGGTCGACCTCGGTTTCCTCGACGCACGCGGCGAGCTGCGAGATCGGCACGCACACGTCGGTCGTCACCGCGCGGCAGCCGGGTTTCAACTGCAGCATCGCGAAATACGCGTTGTGGCGGGCGGCCCAGAGCCGGCTGCGGTCCTCGGGGCGGGTGGCCCATTCGAAGCCCTGGCCGTTGTTCTGGCCGGCGAGCGCCTGCACGAGCTCGGCCTGTTCCTTCACGCCGGCCTCGGTGCCGTGGAATTCGAAGAACAGCGTCGGCGCTTCGGCGAGCGTCAGGTTCGAATGGCGGTTGATCGAGCGCACGGCGAGCGCATCGACGAATTCGACGCGCGCGATCGGCACGCCGATCTGGATCGTCTCGATCACGGTGCGCACCGCGTCGCCCATCGACGGGAACGTGCAGATCGCGGCGGATACGGCTTCGGGCAGCGGATGCAGGCGCAGCGTGATCTCGGTGATCACGCCGAGCGTGCCTTCGGAGCCGACGAACAGGCGCGTGAGGTCGTAGCCGGCCGACGACTTGCGGGCGCGCGAGCCGGTTTTCACCACGCGGCCGTCGGCGAGCACGGCGGTCAGGCCGAGCACGTTCTCGCGCATCGTGCCGTAGCGCACGGCGTTGGTGCCCGACGCGCGTGTGGCGGTCATCCCGCCGATGCTCGCGTCGGCGCCCGGGTCGATCGGGAAGAACAGGCCGGTGTCGCGCAGCGCTTCGTTGAGCGCCTTGCGCGTGATGCCCGGCTCGACCGTCACGGTCAGGTCTTCGGCGTTGATCGACAGCACGCGGTTCATTTCCGACAGGTCGAGCGAGACGCCGCCGCGCACCGCGAGCAGATGGCCCTCGAGCGACGAGCCGGCGCCGTACGGGATCAGCGGGACGCTGTACAGCGAGCACAGCGACACGACTTCGCGCACGTCGTCCGCGCTGTGCGCGAACACGACGGCGTCGGGTAGCTGCGGGTCGAACGCTGATTCGTCGCGGCCGTGGTGGGCGCGGACGGCGTCGGCGGTCGACACGCGCTCGCCGAAGGCGGCGCGCAGCGCATCGAGCATGGCAGGGGGAAGGGGGCGGCGCGTGGCGGCCGGCTGGGCAGGGTGATTCACGTACGTCTCCTTGTCGATCCGGGTGAGCGCGTTGGCACCGGCCCGGCTCCCGTGCTGCAGGGTTTCGGCCCATTCTACGCTGTAACGCCCGCTGCGCCCGCCTCCGCGGGCTGCGATAATCGCGTTCGAACGCAACCGGGCCGCGTCGCGGCCACGCACGAGAGGACATTCGCATGGGCAACCGCTTGAGCAAGATCGCCACGCGCACGGGCGACGATGGCACCACCGGGCTCGGCGACGGCCGGCGCATCGGCAAGGACGACACGCGGATCGCCGCGATCGGCGACGTCGACGAACTGAACTCGAACCTCGGCGTGCTGCTCGCCGAAACGCTGCCGGACGACATCCGCACGGCGCTCGTCACGATCCAGCACGACCTGTTCGATCTCGGCGGCGAACTGTGCATTCCCGGCCATACCGTGCTCGACGACACGCATCTCGCGCGTCTCGACCGCTGGCTCGCCGACTACAACGCGACGCTGCCGCCGCTGAAGGAATTCATCCTGCCGGCCGGCTCGCGCGCGGCGTCGCTCGCGCACGTGTGCCGAACCGTATGCCGCCGCGCGGAGCGCTCGATCGTCGCGCTCGGGCGCACCGAGACGCTCAATGATGCGCCGCGGCGCTACGTGAACCGGCTGTCGGACCTGCTGTTCGTGCTGGCGCGCGTGCTGAACCGCACCGACGGCGGATCGGACGTGCTGTGGGAGCGCGGTCGCGTCCGCTGACCGTTTGCCCCTTTGACGCACTGCGACAATTTGCCCGAGGGGCGTCCATTTTTAAAGATGTATTGTGTGTGCATGTTTAACGGAGAACGAACATGACCCACATCACCGCTGACCAGATGGCTCGCGTGAAGGCCACTGCCCCTGTCCTCGCCGTGCACGGCGCGACGATCACGAAGCACTTCTACCAGCGCATGTTCGCGCGCCATCCGGAACTCAAGAACCTGTTCAACCAGACGCACCAGAAGACGGGCAGCCAGCCTGAAACGCTCGCGAAGGCCGTCTACGCGTATGCGGCGAACATCGACAACCTCGGCGCGCTGGGCGGCGCCGTGACCAAGATTGCGCACAAGCACGCGAGCCTGAACATCCGCCCCGAGCATTACCCGATCGTCGGCGAGAACCTGCTCGCGTCGATCGTTGAAGTGCTGGGCGACGCGGTCGATGCCGAGACGCTCGAGGCATGGCGCGTCGCGTACGGCCAGCTCGCGCAGATCCTGATCGGCGTCGAGGCCGACCTGTACGCGGGCGCCGCGTGGAGCGGGTTCCGCCCGTTCAAGGTCGAGCGCAAGGTGCGCGAAAGCGACGAGATCACGTCGTTCTACCTGACGCCGGCCGACGGCGGCGCGGCGCCGACGTTCGAGCCGGGCCAGTACATCACCGTGAAGCGCTTCGTCGGCGACCTCGGCGTCGACCAGCCGCGCCAGTACAGCCTGTCCGACGCGCCGCACGGCAAGTGGCTGCGCATTTCGGTGAAGCGTGAAGCCGGCAAGCCGGAAGTCATTCCGGCCGGCAAGGTGTCGACGCTGATGCACGACGGCGTGGAAGAGGGCGCGATCGTCGAAGTGACCGCGCCGATGGGCGAATTCTCGCTGAAGCGTGGCGTCGAGACGCCGGTGGTGCTGATCTCCGGCGGTGTCGGCATCACGCCGATGATGTCGATGGCGTCGACGCTGATCGCCGAGGGCAGCCGGCGCGAAGTGCGGTTCGTCCATGCCTGCCGCTCGGGCGCGGTGCATGCGTTCCGCGACTGGCTGAACGATACGGTGCGCGACCATGCGAACGTCAAGCGCACGGTGGTGTACGAGCTGGTCGGCCCGAACGATCGCGCCGGCATCGACCACGACCTGGAAGGGCGCCTCACGCCGGAACGCGTGCAGCAGTACGCGCGGGTGACGGACGCCGACTATTACATCTGCGGCCCGATCGGGTTCATGAAGGCGCAGCGTGACGCGCTCGTCGCGCTGGGCGTCGCGCCGGAACGCGTGAACACCGAGATCTTCGGTTCGGGCGCGCTCGAGTGATGCGCGGGCGGATCGCCTCCCGCCAATGAAAATGCCCGGCGCGAGCCGGGCATTTTTGTTGCGCGCATAGGGCGTCAGGCGCGCAGCATCAGCGTCGCGTGATAACGCCACACTTTCGGATCAGCACTGACGAGCGGCATGCCTTCATGGAGCGCCTGCGCGACCATCACGCGGTCAAACGGATCGGCGTGATCTGGAAAATCGGGCAACGCGGCGACACCTTCGACGTGATCGCTGCTGATCGGTAACTCCGCAAAACCGGCGAGCCGAAATGCCGAGCGTGCATCACGTGGGTGAACGGGCAGATTGCCTTTGCGGTATTTGATCGCGATTTCCCAGATGGACGCAGCGCTGACGTACAGCGTGTTCTCGGGATGCTCGATCAACGCGGCTGCGGTCGCCGAAAGTTGAGGTGCGCCTTCAGCCGCCCATAGTGCGATGTGCGTATCGAGCAGCAGCTTCACGGCGCGAGCCCTTGTTCCAAGCTGGCATCGAAGTCGGCCGCGATCGATGCGTCACCGGCATTGAATGCCTCGACGGTTGTCGGGATGTTCAGCCCGGCAAGCAATTGACGAGCGGCGCCGATTCGCTTCGGCGCCGCGTAAGGAACGATCCGCGCAACCGGATGACCATTGCGGGCAATCACGACTTCGGACTCGCGCCCCAATTCAAGCGCTTCGACGAGGCTTGAGAGCCGCGACTTGGCATCATGCATGTTGACAGTCGGCATCGTCGCCCCCCCTAGTTAGCTAGATAGCGTTAGCTAGTCTAGCAGAGTGAAATGACGACCGCACGCTGGCCGCATGGCCAGCCCGCCGGCAGGCGGGGTCATGCGGCCAGCCTGTTTGCGTCGTCAGTTCCCGCTGCCGCGCGTGACGCGACGCGCCTTCACCGACTCCGCGAGGCCTTCGAGCACCTTCACGCTGTCGTCCCATGCGATGCACGCATCGGTGATGCTCTGGCCGTAGGTCAGCTCGCAGCCTTCCTTCAGGTCCTGGCGCCCCTCGACGAGATGCGACTCGATCATCACGCCGACGATGCGGGCGTCGCCGGCCGCGATCTGGCGGCCGATGTCGGCACAGACGGGGATCTGGTTCTCGTGCTTCTTCGAGCTGTTCGCGTGGCTCGCGTCGATCATCAGGCGCGCGGCGAGCCCGGCCTTGCCGATGTCCGCGCACGCGGCGTTCACGCTGTCCGCGTCGTAGTTCGGCGCCTTGCCGCCGCGCAGGATCACGTGGCAGTCCTCGTTGCCCGCCGTCGACACGATCGCCGAATGGCCGCCCTTCGTCACCGACAGGAAATGGTGCGGCTGCGAGGCGGCCTTGATCGCGTCGACCGCGATCTTCACGTTGCCGTCGGTGCCGTTCTTGAAGCCGACCGGGCACGACAGCCCCGACGCGAGCTCGCGGTGCACCTGCGATTCCGTCGTGCGCGCGCCGATCGCACCCCACGAGATCAGGTCGGCGATGTACTGCGGGCTGATCATGTCGAGGTATTCGGTCGCGGCCGGCAGCCCCATTTCGTTGATCTGCAGCAGCAGCTCGCGCGCGGTGCGCAGCCCTTCGTTGATCTTGAAGCTGTTGTCGAGGTGCGGATCGTTGATGAGGCCCTTCCAGCCGACCGTCGTGCGCGGCTTCTCGAAGTACACGCGCATCACGATTTCCAGTTCGCCCTTGAAGCGCTCGCGCTCCTTCACCAGCCGGCCCGCGTATTCGATCGCCGCCTTCGTGTCATGGATCGAGCACGGCCCGATGACGACGATCAGCCGGTCGTCCATCCCGTGCAGGATGCGGTGCATCGACTGGCGCGAGTTGTAGATCAGCTCGGACGCGGCTTCGGAGCACGCGAATTCGCGGATCAGGTGGGCGGGCGGCGTCAGTTCCTTGAGTTCGCGAATGCGGACGTCGTCGGTGTTGTGCGGGGGCATGCTGTTTCTCCTTGGTTCCGGGCGCGGTTCGGTCAGTGCGAGTGCGCGTGCGGCAGATTCATCAATTCAAGCGATTCAGTGGTGTCGGTCGGGGCCGCGGGACCGCAGCGGCGGCGACCGGGTGGCGAAGGGCGAAAAAAAACCGCCGGGTTCGCCGGCGGTTTTTTCGGGAATTTCGGTTGCGCTTTACGCGCCATCAACCCTCTCGATCCGCCAGCGGTCTGAGATACCAAAAAAAGTAAAAGTAAAACTTGGCGGACATGACGGAGATTCGGTTCGTCAAAAAAGTTGATTCGGAATTTATACCCCGTCGCCGGGCGGCTGGCAACCGGGAAACGTCAAAAATGCGGACATTCCGCGCGTTTTCTTCAAAATGCGCGGAATGTCTGCGCCGCGATGCGGTTATGCCGTACCGCCGACCGTCATCCTGTCGATCCGCAGGGTCGGCTGGCCGACGCCGACCGGCACGCTCTGGCCTTCCTTGCCGCACACGCCCACACCCGAGTCGAGCGACATGTCGTTGCCGATCATGCTCACGTCCTTCAGCGATTCCGGGCCGCTGCCGATCAGCGTCGCACCCTTCACCGGGTAGGTGATCTTGCCGTTCTCGATCATGTACGCCTCGGACGCCGAGAACACGAACTTGCCGTTCGTGATGTCGACCTGGCCGCCGCCGAAGTTCACCGCGTACAGGCCGTTCTTCACCGATGCGATGATTTCCTGCGGATCCTTGTCGCCGTTCAGCATGTACGTGTTGGTCATGCGCGGCATCGGCAGCGCCGCGTACGACTCGCGGCGCGCGTTGCCGGTAACCGGCATCTTCATCAGGCGCGCGTTCAGCGTGTCCTGGATGTAGCCCTTCAGGATGCCGTCCTCGATCAGCGTCGTGCACTGCGTCGGGTTGCCTTCGTCGTCGATGTTCAGCGAGCCGCGGCGGTTCGGCAGCGTGCCGTCGTCGACGACGGTCACGCCCTTCGCGGCGACGCGCTCGCCGATCCGGCCCGCGAATGCCGACGAGCCCTTGCGGTTGAAGTCGCCCTCGAGGCCGTGGCCGATCGCCTCGTGCAGCAGCACGCCCGGCCAGCCCGGCCCGAGCACGACCGTCATCGCGCCGGCCGGCGCGGGGCGGGCGTCGAGGTTCACGAGCGCCGCATGGACGGCGTCGTCGACGTAGCGCGACAGCACGTCGTCGGTGAAGTAGCCGTAGTCGAAGCGGCCGCCGCCGCCGCCGGAGCCGATCTCGCGGCGGCCGTTCTGCTCGGCGATCACCGTGACCGACACGCGCACGAGCGGGCGGATGTCGGCCGCGAGCGCGCCGTCGCTGCGGGCGACCAGCACGACGTCGTATTCGCCGGCGAGGCCCGCCATCACCTGCGTGATGCGCGGGTCGCGGCCGCGTGCCATCTGCTCGATGCGCTCGAGCAGCTTGACCTTGGCCGTCGCGTCGAGCGACGCGAGCGGATCGGACGGCAGGTACAGGTCGCGGCCCGAGATGCCCTTCAGCGACGATGCTGCCTTGATCTTCTGGCGGCCGCCGCCGGCCGCCGCGATCGCCTTGGTGGCGGCAGCGGCTTGCGCGATCGCTTCCGGCGACAGGTCGTCGGAATACGCGAACGCGGTGCGGTCGCCCGCGACCGCGCGCACGCCGACGCCCTGGTCGATGCTGAAGCTGCCCGATTTGACGATGCCTTCCTCGAGGCTCCACGCTTCGCTGCGGGTGGCCTGGAAGTACAGGTCCGCGTAGTCGACGCGATGCGTGAAGATGTCGGCGATCGTGCGCGTGAGCAGGCTTTCGTCGAGGCCGTACGGCGTGAGCAGGATGTCCTTCGCCAGCGCGAGGTTGCGGATGCCGGGTTCGATGATGTTCATGCGGATATCGGGGTTTCTCAAAAAGTTGTCGGGTGCTTCTGGGCAGATGGGTTGGCCGCGCGGCGTTTCAAGCGGCGCGGCGGATTCAGGTCAGCACGCGGTGCCGCCACGCGGGCAGGCTCTGGCGCACGTCGGCGATGCGTTGCGGATCGATCGCGCCGAGCACGACGCTGGCGCCCACGTCGCGGACCGCGACGATCTCGCCCCACGGGTCGATCAGCATGCTGTGGCCCCAGGTGCGCCGGCCGTTCTCGTGCTTGCCGCCTTGCGCGGCCGCGAGCACGTAGCACTGGTTCTCGACGGCCCGCGCGCGCAGCAGCGTTTCCCAGTGCGCGCGGCCCGTCGTATACGTAAACGCCGACGGGACGACGATCAGCGTGCAGTCGCCCATCCTGCGATACAGCTCCGGAAAGCGGAGATCGTAACAGACCGACAGGCCGACCCGCCCGAACGGCGCGTCGAACGCGACGACCGTATCGCCCGCGCGGATCGTGCGCGCCTCGTCGAACGACTCGTCGCCTTTCTCGAAGTTGAACAGGTGGATCTTGTCGTAGCGTGCGGCTTCGTTGCCGGACGGATCGAACACGAGCGTCGTGTTGAGCACGCGATCGGGTTCCGGCGCCTTCAGCGGCAGCGTGCCGCCGATCACCCAGACGCCGTGGCGACGCGCGGCGTCCGCGAGGAAGCGCTGGATCGGGCCGTCCTGGTAGGGTTCGGCGAGCGCGAGCTTGTCGGTGTCGCGGTGGCCCATGAAGCAGAAATACTCGGGCAGCAGCACGAGCTGCGCGCCTTCGCCGGCGGCTTCCGCGATCAGGCGGCGGGCTTCGGCGAGATTGCGCGCGATGTCCGGCGTGCTCACCATCTGCAGCGCGGCGACCTGGAAGGGCGTGGCGGAACGGGTGTGGTCGGTCATCGCAGGATCGGTTGCGTCATAAATGGGGTGCGGCCCGGCACCGTGCGCGATTCGATGCGCGGCTCAATGATTCGCCGCATCGGCCGGACCGTGATTCATCTTACCCTGATCGCCCCGCACCCGCTCGATGTGCGGGTGCGCCCACGAGCCGGTGATCGCGTAGTCGAGCGCGAACGCGCGCGACAGCGTTTCCGACAGCGCGTAGTTCGCGGCCAGCACGCCGACGCCAAGCAGCGGGTTGATGATGGCCGCGCCGATCGCGGCGGCGCCCGCGCTGATCTTCGGTGCGACGTGCGCGTGCAGGTCCTGCGTCTCGGCGCCGAGATCGACCGCGCCGCGCACGGAGACGTTCGCGGGCCCCGTCATCATCGAGAAGTCGTCGGTGCGGGCGATCCCGTTCGAGATCTGGCCGGTGCCGGTGATCTTGTCGAACGGCAGCCCCTTGCCGATCACGTCGCGGAAATTCAGCGTCAGGAAGCGCGCGAGGCTCTGCAGGCTCAGCACGCCGAGCAGCTTCGCGGCGCCCGGGTCGACCTTCAGGATCTGGCCGTGTTCGAGATCGATCGCGATCTGGCCGCCGAGCGACGGGAAGTCGAGCGCGGTCGGGCCGCCGCGCCAGCCGACCTTGCCGGTCACCGAGCCATGGCCGTCCGCGAGCGTGCGCGGCAGGCCGACGCGGTCGAGCAGCGCGCCCGCGTTGCCGATGTCGAGCTTGAAGTCGAACACGGTGCGGCGCGGTGCGTCGCTCTCGTCGGCGCCGCGGGCGAGTGCGCGGCGCGACGTGCGCCAGTTGCCGGTCGCCGTCAGCTTCGCGTCCGGGTTCGACAGTTCCAGCTTGTCGAGCTGCCAGACCGGCGTGCCGGCTTCGTCGATGTTGCGCGCGTTGACGACGAGGCGGCCGATGTCGTGGTTGCGCGCGACGACCTGGTCGACGATCAGGTCGATGGACGGCATCGGGCGGTCGGTCGGCGTCGGCAGGTTCATCGCGCGGCCGACGAGATCGTGCTGTGCGCTGTCGGGCACCACGAGCTTCGCGAGCCGCGCGTTCAACACGCCCGCGCCGTTGTGGCCGCCGCCCGGCGCCCACGACAGGTAGCCCGACACCTGGTTCGACGCGATGTTCGCCTGCCACAGCTCGTCGACGTGAGACGCGCCGATGATCACGTTTTCCCAGTTGCGCTTGAGCAGCTTCAGCGTGCCGAAGTGGAGCGCGAAACGCTTCGGCGCGAAGCTTGCGAAATCGACGCGCGGCGCGGCCTGCGGCTCCGGCGCGCGCGGCGTGTCGGACTTCAGCGTATGGGCCAGCGCAAGCCACGCGTCGGCGTCCAGTTCGTTGACGTCGACGGCCGCGCTCACGCCGTCCTGCGGCATGTCGGGCATCCGGTGAATGCCCATCGCGCCGCGCACCGCGCGCAGCGGCTGGCCGCGCGTCGCGTCGAGCAGGTAGGTCGCGGATACGGGGCCGAGCGTCAGGTCGGCGTGCTCGAGACGCTTGCCGTCCGCCTGCGGCGCCGGCTGCAGCGTGAAGCTGAACGGCATCGGCGTGCCGGCCGCCTTCGCGAACGGCGCGGGGAAATTCAGCGCGACGCCGGTCAGGTCGGAACGCGCGCTGATGTCGGGCAGGCGGCCCGGCGCGCCGCGCACGGCGACCTTGTACGGCGCGTCGCCGACCACGTGCTCGAGCAGCGCGGCGGCCGGGCCGTGCAGGTTCAGGCCGCGCGCGGCGTCGAGTGCGAGCCGGCCGTCGACGTCCACCGTGTACGGCCCGTGCGACTGGAAGTTGCCGTTCGCGCGCACCGGGCCGCCGAGGAAGCGCCCCGACAGTTCGTGCAGCGACGCGCCGGCCTCGGTGAACCGGACACTGCCGCGCAGTGCGGACAGCGGCGGCACGCCGCTGGTCGTCAGCGTGTTGCCGCCGAATGCGAGCGCGCCTTCGACGTGCGTGTGCGGATGCGCGACGTGCTGCGGAATCGTGATCTTGAGCCCGAGCGACGCGGGGCCCTGCGCATCGATCCGCTGGCCGATATGTCCGCTCATCGTGCCGAGTGAGCTGTTGTCCGCGTAGTCGATCAGGTCGGCGAGCGGGCCCTGCGCATGGCCGTCGATGATGAGCGGCGAGTGGGTCGGATTGCCGAGATCGTCGATGCGGCCGGCGACCTTCGTCAGCGCGACGCGCTTGTAGTGTGCGCGGTGGATGTCGAAGCGCAGCTTGTTCTGCGCGAGTTCGAATACGCCGTCGATCCCGTCGAGCGCCGGCCAGACGCTCGGCGTGCCGTTCGCGAGCTTGCGCGGCGGGTACGGCGTCGGTTCGAACCGGCCGCCGGTGAACGGCGCGACGATGTGGAACACGCCGGCGTCCGGCTCGTGTTCGAACGGGAATTTCTCGAGCGGCCCACGGGCGACGATCGACGCGCCCTTGGTCACCTGGCCGTCCTGCAGCGCGTGGCCGAGATAGTCGCGCAGGTGTTCGGACATCCCGGTCGGCAGGTAGCGCGGGATGCGCGCCACCGACGCGCGGGCGAAATCGGCGCGCAGGTCGAGCGTGCCGCGGCCGTGGCCGGGGTTCGCGTACGAGCCCGACACCGCGATTTCGGCATCGGGGTTCGAGACGAGCAGGTCGGGCAGCGATACGTCGACGCGCGCGTGCTTCTCGCCGGGCGCGGGCGTGATCGTCCATTTCGCATTGCCGCGCAGCCGGTCGAACGTCAGGCGCGGCTCGTCGAATTCGCCGGGCACCGTGACGGCCGCGTTGACCGTGTCGAAATGCGCGGAGCCGCCCGTCTCGTTCGCGTCGACGCGGCCCCACAGGTTCTCGACACCCGGCCAGCCGGCGCGCGGGTGGCCGCGCGGCGAGAGCCCGGGCGGCGGCTCCTGCGCGGCGAAGCTGATGCCCTGGAGATCGCCGAGGAAGCGGTAGCGCACGATCGGCGCGGCGCCCGTGCGCCGCTCCTCGTCGGCGAGGTCGGCATGCGCGGGTTTCGCGCGCTCGACCTCGATGTGATAGTTCGACACCATCCCGCGCGGGTCAAGCTTGATCAGCTCGTTGCGCAGGCGTGCCGGCAGCGGCAGCCCGCGGATGAACTCGCTGAGGATGCCGAGATCGACGCGGTCGCCGACGACGCTCAACAACTGCCCCTGGTTCGCGGTCGGCACGCGGTAGCGGGCCGTCAGCGTCGACAGCGCGAGCGAGCGGGCGAGCGGCGTGCCGTCCGGCAGCGGCGGCTGGCCGAGCTCCGCGTTGAAGCGTGTCAGGTGCAGCGTGTAGTCGTGGCCGGCGTCGAGCTGCATGTCCCAGCCGAAGCCGACCGTCGGCACGTCGAGCCGCGGCTGCGTCGGGCGCACGCGCAGCGCGACGTCCGCGCCTTGCAGGTCGCCGCCCGCCGAATGCAGGTGGCCGTCGCCGAAGGTGGCCCAGATCGCGTTGTCGATCCGGCCCGCGTGGATCGTGAGCGGCATGTCGAGGTAGCGCGCCAGCGTCTGCAGGTCGACCGGGCCCGTCGACAGGTACGCGTCGCCCGTCCAGTTCGCCGGCTTGCCGACCGGCGCGAGCGGCTTGTGCTTGAAGCGCGCACGGAAGTCGAGCGGGCCGAGCAGCAGCGTGCCGTTCGCGGGCGCCTGCAGCGCGGCCTTGTGCACGCGGCCGGCATTGAGCACCGCGAGCCGGATGCCCGACAGCACGAGCTCCGGCGCGTCATGCTGCGCGTCGCGCCAGCGCAGCGTGCCGCCGCGCAGCACGATCGCCTCCTGTTTCAGCAGCCACGTGCCGAACGTGTCGTTGCCACCGTGGGTGGTCGCCACGCCGACGCCCGCGATGCTCAGCGAGCCGTCGGCCGCCCGCGCGACGACCAGGTCGGGCTGGTCGACGATCAGGCTCGACAGCGCGGGCGACAGCCTCAGCAGCGACATCCACGACAGCGCGGCCGTCGCATGCGGCACCGACAGCGCGACCTTGCCGTCATGGCCGCGGATCGTCAGGTTCGTGAGTTCGACGCCCGGCTGCATGCCGGACCAGTTCGGGGAAAGCTTGCCGATTGAAAGCTGCGCGTGGAGCTTGTCGGACACCGCGCGTTCGATGCGCGGACGGAATTCGTCGATGCGGGGCAGCAGGACGTAGCGCAGCCCGAGGAAGGTGCCGGACGCGATGAAGTAGGTGCCGATCCCGACTGCCAGCGTCACCCTGAACACGCGACGCAAGACCGGATGATCGTGCTTCGGAGGTCCCGCTTCGGGCGCAGCTACGGCGGATTCCTGACGGTCGGACATGCGGCGGACGGGCGGCGATATGGTAGTTTTGCAGACTGACGTTGAAATGTATCACACGGGTTCGTGCCGGCGGCCGATGCGGCAGCGCGGCACGGGCTTTCCGGCGCGCGGTTTCGCGACGGGCGTACCCGCCCCGCGATGCCGCGCCGAGTCCATGGAGCCGGTCGGGAGTGGGGCGCGCATGCGTTCCCGTGCCGGCCGGCCGTTCCGCCAGGCCCGCTTCTCGATGACCGACGCTTCCGCCCTGATCAGCACGTCCTATTCCCGTTACCTGGCCCGCGCGGCCGCCGCGCGACCCGCGCTCGTCGACCAGGTCGCCGCGTGGGCGGCCGCGCCGCTCGGTCGCGCGCAGCTCGACGCGCGCCTCACCGAACTGCTGGCAACGCCGGCCGGCGCCGCCGCGCCGACCGAGGAGCACCTGAAGCGCGCGCTGCGGCAACTGCGCGCCGAGGCATTCGGCGCGGTGGCGGAGCGCGACCTGCGCGGGCTGGCGGACGTCGCCGAGGTGACGGGCGCGATGACCGATCTCGCGGAAGTGGCCGTGCAGCGCTCGCTCGCGCTGCTGTCGGCCGAGCTCGAGGCGCTGTACGGCGAGCCGCGCGGCGCCGACGGCCAGCGCGTCGTGCTCGGCGTGGTCGGGATGGGCAAGCTTGGCGGCCGCGAGCTGAACGTGTCGTCGGACATCGACCTGATCTTCGTCTACGAGGACGACGGCGAGACGACCGGCGGCGCGCGTTCGCCGCTGTCCACGCAGGAATACTTCACGCGGCTCGGCCGGCGGCTGATCGGCGTGTTGTCGGAAGTCACGGCCGACGGCTACGTGTTTCGCGTCGACATGCGGCTGCGTCCGAACGGCGATTCGGGGCCGCTCGTCTGCAGCCTCGGCATGCTCGAGGAGTATTTCTACGTACAGGGGCGCGAGTGGGAGCGCTATGCGTGGATCAAGGGGCGGCTCGTGTCGGAAGGCGACAGCGACGCGGCGCAACGGCTGGCGTCGCAACTCGAGTCGCTCGTCAAGCCGTTCGTGTACCGCCGCTACCTCGACTTCGGCGTGATCGGCGCGATCCGCTCGCTGCACCAGCAGATCCGGCAGGAAGCCGCGCGCCGCGCGTCGATGCGGCCCGACAAGGCCGACGACATCAAGCTCGGGCGCGGCGGGATCCGCGAGATCGAATTCAGTGCCCAGGTGTTCCAGCTGATCCGCGGCGGCCAGGATGCGGAATTCCGCGTGCGGCCGACGCTTGCGGTGCTGCGCCATGCGCAGGCGCGCGGGCTGATCGGCGAGGATGTGCGTGCGCGCCTGACCGAGGCCTACAACTTCCTGCGCACGCTCGAGCACCGTCTGCAGTACCGCAACGACGCGCAGACGCACGCGATGCCGGTCGAGCCGGACGAGCGCGCGGCGCTGGCCGCGTCGCTGGGCTTCGCCGACTATGCGGCGCTGATGACGGTGCTGGACGGCCACCGCACGTTCGTCGAAGCGCAGTTTGACCAGATTTTTGCCGACAAGGCGAGCGGCGCGCCCTGCGGGGCCGGCGACGACACGGCCGCCGCGTGGATCTGGAGCGGCGCGCTGGCCGACGACGGCGAGGACGACGCGCTGGTCGCGCGTCTCGACGGCCTCGGTTTTACGGATCCGGCCACCGTGCTCGCCCGGCTGCGCGCGATCTGGCAGTCGTCGCGCTACACGGGCCTACCGGAAAAGAGCCGGCAGCGCTTCGACAGCGTCGCGCAGCGGGCGCTCGACGCCGCGCCGAACATCGACGCCGCGCGCCGCGACGACACGATCGTGCGCCTGTTCGACCTGCTCGAGACGGTCAGCCGGCGCGGTGTCTATCTCGCGCTGCTGACCGAATATCCGGCCGCGCTCGACCGCGTGCTGTCGGTGCTCGGTGCGACGCGCTGGGGCGGCGGCTACCTGATCCGCCATCCGCAACTGCTCGACGAACTGCTCGACGACGAGGCGATCGCGAGCCCGTTCGACTGGCCCGCGTTCAAGGACGCGCTGCGCGCGCGCCTCGCCGCGGCCGACGGCCCCGAGCAACAGATGGACCTGCTGCGGCACGCGCAGCACGCGGAGGTGTTCCGGATCCTGCTGATCGACCTGGCCGGGCAACTGTCGGTCGAGCACGTGAGCGACCGGCTGTCCGAGCTGGCCGACGCGGTGCTCGACGTGACGATCGAAGTCGTCTGGTCGCAGCTCGCGAAGCGCCATCGCGACGTGCCGAAGTTCGCGGTGATCGCGTACGGCAAGCTGGGCGGCAAGGAGCTCGGCTACGCATCGGATCTCGACCTGATCTTCCTGTACGACGACGCCGACGAGCGTTCGGCGGACGTCTACACGACCTTCACGCGGCGCCTGATCACGTGGCTCACCACGGCGACCGGGGCGGGCGCGCTGTTCGACATCGACCTGCGGCTGCGGCCGAACGGCGAGGCCGGGCTGCTCGTCACCGATCTCGACGCGTTCCGCCGCTACCAGCTGCGCGAGGGCGACGCCGCGAATACCGCGTGGGTCTGGGAGCATCAGGCGCTCACGCGGGCCCGCTACAGCGCGGGCGACGCGCAGATCGGCGCGGACTTCGAGGCGATTCGCCAGCAGGTGCTGACGACGCCGCGCGACGGCGGCGTGCTCGCGAAGGAAATCGTCGACATGCGCGGCAAGGTGTTCGCCGGCCACCCGAACCAGACCGAGCTGTTCGACCTGAAGCACGATCGCGGCGGGATGGTCGACATCGAGTTCATCGTCCAGTACTGGGTGCTGCTGCACGCGTCGAGCGATGCCGAGCTGATCCGCAACACGGGCAACATCGCGCTGCTGCGCGAGGTCGCGCGCTTCGGGCTGATGGGTGAGGACGAGGCCGAGCGCGTCGGCGCGGCGTACCGCAAGTACCGGAAGCTGCAGCACAAGCTGCGGCTCGACGGGATGGAGAAGGCGCGGGTCGATCCGGCCGTGGTGGCCGACGAGCGGGCGGCCGTGACGGCGCTGTGGGAGCGCGTGTTCGGCGGAATCTGACCGCGGCACGCCGGGCGCGCGGCAGCGGCCGGCATTGAGATTCGTTTGAGATTGTTTGAGCGGAAGGGCGGGTATCGGAAGAATCCGGCTTTCCGTTCAACCGGTGCCGTGTGCGCCACCAGCGATCTCGACTCATCTTGAAACCTATCCGCTACTCTCTTGCCACGACGGCGCTGTCCGCGGCCGTCGCTGGACTGTTCTCCGTTTCCGCTGGTGCAGCGGAAACGGCTTCCACCCCGCTGAAGAACCTGTCGCGTGGCGATGGCCAGTGCCTGGCCTGGCAGCCGGCCGACAACGCGGCCGTGTTCGCGGCATGCGACGGCAGCGCCGCGCAGGACTGGACCTTCGAGCCGCGCGACGGCTTCCAGCGCATCATCAACGCCGGCGCGAGCGCGGCGCGCGGCACGAAGATGTGCCTGCATTCGGCCACCGGCGACAACGGCATGGGGCGCGTGTCGGTCGGCGTCTGCAGCGAGGGCGACCAGACGATGCGCGACTGGCGAGCGGACATCGGCATCGACGGCCGCGTGTCGTTCGGCAACCGGTACCGGGTCAACACCGGCCGATCCAACGAAGTGCTGGCGCCGCGGGAAGGGAGCGCCGGCGTCGCGATGCAGAACCTGCGCGGCCAGCCGGCGTCGGTCTGGCGGTCGTCCGCATCGATCGCGCCGTCGCAGCGCCCGCTGCTCGGCGACAAGTCGGCGTTGCTGATGGTGACGCACTTCAACGACTCGCAACCGTCCGATAGCGAAGTGGTGCGCAAGGCGGTGTTCGGCGACGGCGACGACTATTCGTCGCTGCGGCGTTATGTCGAGGTCGCGTCGCACGGCAAGCTGACGTTGCACGGTCAGACGCTCGACAGCGTCAACCTGGGCGACCGTCCGGCCAGTTGCGATTCCGGCGCGATTCGCGCGGCGGCGCGCAGCGCGGCGTTCGCCCGCGGCGTGAACCCGGACAAGTTCGACTACCTGTTCGTCGAACTGCCGAAAATGAGCAGCTGCAACTGGGCCGGCCTGGCGGCGGTTCCCGGCAACTGGATCCTGTCGAACGCGAGCGGCCAGGGTTACTGGATGTGGTCCCACGAATTCGGTCACAGCCTCGGCGCGCGGCATCCGGGCTCGCTCGTCAACTGCCCGACGCCGGGCGGCACGGTCGAAGTAGGCAGCGCGTGTCGCGCGGGCGGGGTCGACGATCCGTCCGACACGATGGGCGGCGGTGGACGGCGTTTGTATCCGGCGAGCTACCAGTTGCTCAGAGGCTGGCTGACCGAAGCCGACGTACCCGAGATCAGGGGCGAGGGCACGTACCAACTCGCGCCGCTGTGGGGCAAAGCGTCGGGTGCGAAGGCGTACCGTCTGGCGCGCGCCGACGGCTCGACGCTGTGGCTCGAGTTTCGCCAGCCGCAGCCCGGCTTCGACAACTGGAAGTCCGACGACCCGTTCGTCAATGGCGTGATCGTGCGAACCGTCGCACACGCCGGCAATGTGCTGACCAATACGCTGGTCGATGCGACGCCGGGCAGCGCGCAGGGCATGAAGGACGCGCCGCTGATGCCGGGTCATGCGTTGCACGACACGCTGTCGGGCAAGATCGTCACCGTCAAGTCGGTCGGGCCGAACGGCGCGGTGGTCGAGGTGAAGAACGACGGGGTGCTGCTGCCGCAGGCGGCCGTCATCGGCCCGCAACAGGCGAACGCGGGCGCGACGGTTGTGTTGTCGGGCGCATCGTCGGTCGGCGAGCAGTTGCGCCATGCGTGGACGGCCCCGGCCGGCATCGATGCGAAACCGAACGGCGCGGAACTGAAGTTCGTTGCGCCCGCGTTCGAACGGGACCGCGATTACGCCTTCGATCTGACCGTGACCAACGACAAGGGCTACACGGCGCAGGCGTCGCATGTCGTCAAGGTGAAGGCGCAGGAAATCGTCCCGCCGCCGCGGGCCGCGATCAGCGGGCCGGCGACGGTCGACGGTGGCGCGACCGTCGCGTTGTCCGGCGCGGCGTCGACCGGCAAGGGGCTGAAGTATGCGTGGACCGCGCCGGCAGGACTCGCGATCGACCAGCAGGGTGCGAATGCATCGTTCGTTGCGCCGAAGGCGACGCAGGCGCAGCGCTACGACGTGAAGCTGACCGTGACCGATGCGCAGAACCGCAGTGCGGTGGCGACGCATGGCGTCATGGTGCGTGCCGACGTGGCCACGGGCGCGCCTGCCTGGGACAAGAAGAAGACCTACGCGACGCCGTGCCACGAGGTCAGCCACGCCGGCAAGACCTGGCTCAACGGCTGGTGGGTGCTCGGCGATGTGCCGGGGACGGGCGGTGAGTGGGGCGCGTGGCGCGAGAAGGGTGTCGCGAACATGCACGCGACGTGCAAGGGCAAGTAGGCACGGCGAGGCGCCGGCGCGGGCGACCGCGCTGGCGCGTGCCGTTCGATCTGGTGCCACCCGGTCAGTTCGCCGTGCCGCGAAGCGCGTCGGATACGTCGGAACCCATCAAAAGGCCGCTCCGGTATTACCCGGAACGGCCTTTTTTACGTTTTCACGTTGGCTGAGCGTGCATTCCCGCGTATCCGTGCCTTATGCGGCGAGCATTTCCTTCGCGTGTTTGCGCGTGGTCGCCGTGATCTCGAGCCCGCCGAGCATCCGCGCGACTTCCTCGATGCGGTTGGCGCGGTCGAGCGCGACGACGGTCGACACCGTGCCGCCACGGTCGTCGGCGCCTTTTGCGACCTGGTAGTGGTGATCACCGCGCGCGGCGACCTGCGGCAGGTGCGTCACGCACAGCACCTGGCGATCGCGCCCGAGCTGGTGCAGCAGGCGGCCGACCACTTCGGCGACGCCGCCGCCGATCCCCGTATCGACTTCGTCGAAGATCAGCGTCGGCGTCGGGCTTGCCGCGCTGGCGATCACCGCGAGCGCGAGGCTGATCCGCGCGAGCTCGCCGCCCGACGCCACCTTCGCGAGCGGCCGCAGCGGCACGCCGGGGTGCCCGGCGACCCGGAATTCGACCTGCTCGAGCCCGTGCGGGCCGCCGTCGGCGAGCGGCACGAGCGCGACTTCGAAGCTCCCGCCCGCCATCGACAGTTCCTGCATGCCGGCCGTGACGGCCGTGCCGAGCGCCTTGGCGGCCTGCGCGCGTGCCTTGGACAGGTGTTTGGCGTCGGCGAGATAGGCTTCCCGCGCCTTGGCCTGCGCCGCCACGAGCGCGCCGAGATCGGCCGCCGCATCGAGTGCGGCGAGCTGCGCGCGGCGTGCCGCGTGTTCTTCGTGCAGCGTGTCGGGCGGCAAGCGGAACTTGCGGGCGGTCGAGTGCAGCGCATCGAGACGCGTTTCGACCTGCGCGAGCCGTTCGGGATCGAGATCGACGCGCTGCGCATAGTGCTGCAGCGAATAGACGGCTTCCTGCAACTGGATCTCGGCCGGTTCGAGCGACGCGAGCGCGTCGCCGAGCGAGGTGTCGTAGTCGGCGAGGCTGCGCAGCTTCGACACGATCGCGCCGAGCTGCGCGAGCATCGCGTCGTCGGACTCCGACAGCGCGTTGAGCGCACCGCGCACGCCTTCGATCAGGTTCGCCGAATGCGACAGGCGCTTGTGTTCGTTGCTGACTTCGTCCCATTCGCCGGGCTGCGGCGCGAGCTTGTCGAGTTCGGCGAGCTGCCAGGCGAGCTTTTCGCGCTCGAGCTGCAGCTCGCGCTCGTGCGCTTTTGCAGCGTCGATCGCCTGCGTCGCGTCGCGCCACACGCGCCATGCGCGCGCGACGTTCGCGGCATCGGCGACGAGCCCCGCGTGCGTATCGAACAGCTCGCGCTGCGCGTCGGGCCGCATCAGCAGCTGGTGCGCATGCTGGCCGTGGATGTCCACGAGCATCTCGCCGAGCTCGCGCAGCTGCGCGAGCGTCGCGCTGGTGCCGTTGATGAACGCGCGCGACCGGCCGTTCGCATCGATCACGCGGCGCAGCATCACGGTGTCCTCGGTGTCGAACGCGTGTTCGTCGAGCCAGCGCGCGACGCGGTCGTGCGGCGTGAATTCGGCGGTGATGTCGGCGCGGCTGCAGCCGGTGCGCACGACGCTCGCGTCGGCACGTTCGCCGAGCGCGAGGGCGAGGGCGTCGATCAGGATCGATTTCCCGGCGCCGGTTTCACCGGAAAACACGGAAAAGCCGCTGTCGAATTCGAGATCGAGCGCGGCGACGATGACGAAGTCGCGGATCGAGAGGTGGCGGAGCATGGTGTCGGGCAGAGCGGCGTCAGGACGCCTTGTCGTCTTCGTTCGAGGCGTGTTCGTTCCAGTGCAGCTTCTTGCGCAGCGTCGCGTAGTAGCTGTAGCCGATCGGGTGCAGGAACGGCACCGTGTGCTTCGAGCGGCGCACCTCGATCGTGTCGTTCAGTTCGAGCGCGGTGAACGACTGCATGTCGAAGTTCACGTTGACGTCGCGCCCGCCGACGATCTGGATCGCGATTTTCGAATCGTCGGGCAGCACGATCGGCCGGTTCGACAGCGCGTGCGGCGCGATCGGCACGAGCACGATGCCTGCCAGCTGCGGATGGAGGATCGGGCCGGCCGACGACAGCGCGTAAGCGGTCGAGCCGGTCGGCGTGGCGACGATCAGGCCGTCCGAACGCTGGTTGTACATGTACCGGCCGTCGACCGATGCGCGCAGCTCGACCATTCCGGAGAAGCCGCTGCGGTTCACGACGACGTCGTTGAAGGCGAGCGCGTGGTAGATCGGTTCGCCGTCGCGCATGATCCGGGCCTCGAGCAGCGCGCGCTCCTCGCGTTCGAACTTGCCCGACAGGATCACCGGGACGAGCGCCTGCATGTCGGCCGCCGCGATATCGGTGATGAAGCCGAGCCGCCCGTGGTTGATCCCGATCAGCGGTGTCTTGTACGGCGCGAGCTGACGGCCGATGCCGAGCATCGTCCCGTCGCCGCCCAGCACGACCGCCACATCGGCACGCGCCCCGATTTCGGCCGGGGTCAGCGCCGGGTAGCCGGTGATGCCGATCTCGCGCGCGGTCTCGGCTTCGAAGACGACCTCGAAGCCCCGCTTGGCGACGCAGGCGGCCAGCGTGGCGAGCGGCTCGGCGATGTTCGGCGTGTTGCTCCGGCCGACGAGCGCGACAGTGTTGAACTGATTACCGGTTTTCATGCCGGCATTACACCATAGCTCGTTGACGAAAAGAACCGGCTGTGCGCGGTCGGGGCCGGATCGGGCCGGCCCGCGCAACGGTAGCCGACGCCACTCGCCGCGGTCGCGCGGTTGCGCTAAAATTTTCCACCATGCTAGATCCTCGCGCACGAACCCTCCTGAAAACCCTGATCGAACGGTATATCGCCGACGGTCAGCCAGTCGGATCGCGCACGTTGTCCCGTTACTCCGGGCTCGAGCTGAGCCCGGCAACGATCCGCAACGTGATGTCCGACCTGGAGGAGCTCGGCCTCGTGTCGAGCCCGCACACGTCGGCCGGCCGCGTGCCGACGCCGCGCGGCTACCGGCTGTTCGTCGACACGATGCTGACGGTCGAGGCGCCGATCGACGCCGAAGCCGTCGCGCGGCAGGTGCAGAACACGCTGCAGGCGGGCGAGCCGCAGCAGCGGGTCGTGGCGGCCGCCGCGAGCGTGCTGTCGAACCTGTCGCAGTTCGCGGGCGTGGTGCTGACGCCGCGCCGCAGCCACGTGTTCAAGCAGATCGAGTTCATGCGCCTGTCGGACAAGCGCATCCTGCTGATCATCGTCACGCCCGAAGGCGACGTGCAGAACCGGATGCTCGCGACGCCGCGCGATTACTCGCCGTCGCAACTGACGGAGGCGTCCAACTACATCAACGCGCATTTCGCCGGCCTGTCGTTCGACGAGGTGCGCCGCCGCCTGCGCGACGAGATCGACCAGTTGCGCGGCGACATGACCGCGCTGATGCACGCCGCCGTGACGGCCAGCACCGAGGTGCCCGACACCGAGGACACCGTGCTGATTTCCGGCGAGCGCAACCTGCTCGAAGTGGCGGATCTCTCGTCCGACATGGCGCGACTGCGCAAGCTGTTCGACGTATTCGACCAAAAGACGGGCCTCCTGCAACTGCTCGACGTGTCGAGCCACGCCCAGGGCGTGCAGATCTTCATTGGCGGCGAATCGACGCTCGTGCCGATCGAGGAAATGAGCGTCGTTACCGCGCCTTACGAGGTGAACGGGCAGATCGTCGGCACGCTCGGCGTGATCGGCCCGACCCGCATGGCGTACAACCGCGTGATACCGATCGTCGACATCACCGCGCGCCTGCTGTCGCTCACGCTGAGCCAGCAGTAGCCTGCCGTCGCCGGCCCGATCCTGCCCCGTCATCGTGCCGCGGCACCGCGTGTGCCGGCAGTCGGCCGAACGGCCAGCCGACCGGCGCGGAGCGGCCCGCTATAATTGAGAGCCGTCCGGTCCCGTGCCCCGAGCACGTAATTGCCCATGCGTTTCGATCTTGAGCCGCCTTCGAGCACCGCGGCTGCCCATCGCATCGGTGTGCTGCTGATCAATCTCGGCACGCCCGACGCCCCGACACCGCGCGCGGTGCGGCGCTACCTGGCCGAATTCCTGTCGGATCCGCGGGTCGTCGAGATTCCGCAGGCCGTCTGGCAGGTGCTGCTGCGCACGTTGATCCTGCCGCTGCGCGGCCGCGCGTCCGCGAAGAAATACGCGGCGGTCTGGATGCCCGAGGGCTCGCCGCTGCGCGTGTACACGGAGCGCCAGACCGACAGCGTGCGGCACCTGCTCACGTCGAACGGCTATCACGTGATGGTCGACTACGCGATGCGCTACGGCAGCCCGAACATTTCGCACGCGCTCGCGCAGTTCAAGCGGGCGGGCGTCGAGCGCGTGCTGCTGATGCCGATGTATCCGCAATACTCGGCGTCGACCACCGCCACGGCGTTCGACGCCGCCTTCGACGCGCTCGCGCGCATGCGCAATCAGCCCGAGGTGCGCACGGTACGGCACTACGCCGACCATCCGGCCTATATCCATGCGCTGGCCGAGCAGGTGCGCCAGTATTGGGCGCAGCACGGCCGGCCCGATTTCGCGGCCGGCGACAAGCTCGTGCTGAGCTTTCACGGCGTGCCGAAGCGCACGCTCGACCTCGGCGATCCCTATCACGACCAGTGCCAGCAGACGGGTGCGCTGCTGATGGCCGCGCTCGGGCTGTCGACGACCGAATGCCGCGTCACGTTCCAGTCGCGTTTCGGCAAGGCCGAATGGCTGCAGCCTTACACCGCGCCGACGCTGCGCGAGTTCGGCGAGGCCGGCGTGCGGCGGGCCGACGTGTTCTGTCCCGGTTTCACGGCCGATTGCCTGGAGACGATCGAGGAGATCGGCATGGAAGTGCGCGACGAGTTCCTCGCCGGCGGCGGCAAGGCGTTCCACCGGATTCCGTGCCTGAATGGCGCGTCCGCGTGGATCGGCGCGCTCGGCGAGATCGTCGCCGAGAATCTGCAGGGCTGGCCGGTCAAGGCCGCGCAGCCCGAAACGGTGAGTTGAGCGCGATGAATTACAAGATTTCGACCGAACCGGGCGCGAAGCTGCGCATCGATAAATGGCTGTGGGCGGCCCGGTTCTTCAAGACGCGCTCGCTCGCGACCGATGCGGTGGACAAGGGGCACGTGAAGATTGGCGGCGCGGCGGTCAAGCCGGCGAAGGAAGTGCGGGTGGGCGACGAGGTCGAGATTGCGATCGACGGCATCGTCTGGCACATTGCCGTGCTCGGCGTGTGCGACGTGCGCGGGCCGGCGAGCGTCGCGCAGACGCTTTACGCGGAGACGGAAGCGGGGCGGGCCGCGCGGCTCGCCGAACTGGAGCGGCGCCGCACGTATCGCGAGCCGGCAGCCGAATTGCACGGCCGGCCGACGAAGCGCGACCGGCGCATCATCGACAGATTTTCTGGTGGGAGCTGAACATCTGGTCGAACGTCGCCCGCGCGCTTCCGTATTCGGTCGTGCGGTCGGTGACGGCTCCCGACAGGCAGATGGTGGTGGTGCCGGCAATGAGTACCAGCGCGACCACCGAGATCGCAAACGTCAGTTTCATGGTACTCCCCTCGAGAAGAAGGGTGAAAACGGCGCCAGGTGGATGTCAGGCGTCAGTCAGCTAGGGGTAAACACGCTTTTCCGACGCTTGAGTGGAGTGTAGTGCAGCGGGCCTGTGCCAAGCTAGTACTTGCCAGGTAAGCGTTGTTACCGGCCGTTTCGCCCGATCTGGCGGACTATGCGGCCGATGCCCCGGCGTGACGCGCGGTTGTTTCGCGGTATTGGAGAATGCCGGCGAATAACCCTCTTGAAATCGTCGTTTTCACCCTTATTTGCACCAGCAATGTGCGGTGCCACCGGATATACGGTCCGGCGGTTGCCGATTTGGCTTCAACCTCTAATCGACTTTCAGCGACATGGAAAACACGCAAGAGAACCCGGCATCCCAATCGGCCGAAGAGATCGGCAGCGAGAAGCAGGCGGCGCAAGGCGCTGCTCCCGCCGCCGAAGCAGCCGACGCGGCGCTCGCGGAGGCTCAAGCCAAGGTCGCCGAGCTGCAGGAGAGCTTCCTGCGGGCGAAGGCCGAAACCGAGAACGTCCGCCGCCGCGCGCAGGACGACGTCTCGAAGGCGCACAAGTTCGCGATCGAGAGCTTTGCGGAGCACCTGCTGCCCGTGCTGGACAGCCTGGAAGCGGCCGTCAACGATACGTCCGGCGATATCGCGAAGGTGCGCGAAGGCGTCGAGCTGACGCTGCGCCAGCTGACGAGCGCGCTCGAGAAGGGCCGCGTCGTCGCGCTGAACCCGGTTGGCGAGAAGTTCGATCCGCACCAGCACCAGGCCATTTCGATGGTGCCGGCCGACCAGGAGCCGAACACCGTCGTCACCGTGCTGCAAAAGGGCTACATGATCGCCGACCGCGTGCTGCGTCCGGCGCTCGTCACCGTCGCGCAGCCGAAGTAAGGCCGTCGCGATGCTGCCAGCCGGCGTCGATCCGGCCGCGTTCGACGCGTTCGACATGCAGGCGCTGGACGCCGGCACGTTCGACGCGGCGATCGACGGCGCGGGCGATGCGCTCGCGGTGGTGTTCTTCTGGGGCGTCGACTGCTTCAACTGCGAGATCGCGAAGAAGGCGATGCTCGCCCAGCCCGACGCGATCCGCGCGCTGGACCTGAAGTGGTTCCATTGCAACGTGTACGAACACCACCAGCTGGGGCGCCGCTTCGGGCTGCACGGCGTGCCGACGTGGTTCTTCTTCCACCGCGGCAAGCGGCTCGGCCGCGCGACGGGCTGGCATGGCCTCGCGCAGTTCCAGGCAGCGGTGTCGGCGGCACGCGCGAAAATCGCCGCGGCGGGCGGCAATCCGCTGGGCGGCAATCCGTCGGGGGCGATCCGCTAGCCGGCAGCGATTGAAAAAATTTAATATCCGCATCGCACGTCGGGTCTTGAAAACGAACCGGACGGACGCATTTCGGGAACAGAGTTGAATTCTGGCGCGCGAAACCGCCCCAAAACGCGGGATTTTGCGCAGCAAACAAGCATTTCTGGAGATTAGGAAAAAATGGGAAAGATCATCGGTATTGACCTCGGCACCACGAACTCGTGCGTCGCCATCATGGAAGGCAACCAGGTCAAGGTCATCGAGAACTCGGAAGGCACGCGCACCACGCCGTCGATCATCGCCTACATGGACGACAACGAAGTGCTGGTCGGCGCGCCGGCCAAGCGCCAGTCGGTGACCAACCCGAAGAACACGCTGTTCGCCGTGAAGCGCCTGATCGGCCGCCGCTTCGAAGAGAAGGAAGTCCAGAAGGACATCGGCCTGATGCCGTACGCCATCATCAAGGCCGACAACGGCGATGCATGGGTCGAGGCACACGGCGAGAAGCTCGCGCCGCCGCAAGTGTCGGCGGAAGTGCTGCGCAAGATGAAGAAGACGGCCGAAGACTACCTCGGCGAGCCGGTCACGGAAGCCGTGATCACGGTGCCGGCGTACTTCAACGACAGCCAGCGCCAGGCAACCAAGGACGCCGGCCGCATCGCGGGCCTCGAAGTCAAGCGGATCATCAACGAGCCGACCGCGGCTGCGCTCGCGTTCGGCCTCGACAAGGCCGAGAAGGGCGACCGCAAGATCGCCGTGTATGACCTCGGCGGCGGTACGTTCGACGTGTCGATCATCGAAATCGCGGACGTCGACGGCGAAATGCAGTTCGAAGTGCTGTCGACCAACGGCGACACGTTCCTCGGCGGTGAAGACTTCGACCAGCGCATCATCGATTACATCATCGGCGAGTTCAAGAAGGAGCAGGGCGTCGACCTGTCGAAGGACGTGCTCGCGCTGCAGCGCCTGAAGGAAGCCGCTGAAAAGGCGAAGATCGAGCTGTCGTCGAGCCAGCAGACCGAAATCAACCTGCCGTACATCACGGCTGACGCGTCGGGCCCGAAGCACTTGAACCTGAAGATCACCCGCGCGAAGCTGGAAGCGCTGGTGGAAGACCTCGTCGAGCGCACGATCGAACCGTGCCGCATCGCGATCAAGGACGCAGGCGTCAAGGTGTCGGACATCGACGACGTGATCCTGGTCGGCGGCCAGACGCGCATGCCGAAGGTGCTGGAGAAGGTGAAGGAATTCTTCGGCAAGGATCCGCGCCGTGACGTGAACCCGGACGAAGCCGTCGCAGTCGGCGCGGCGATCCAGGGCCAGGTCCTGTCGGGCGACCGCAAGGACGTGCTGCTGCTCGACGTGACCCCGCTGTCGCTCGGCATCGAGACGCTCGGCGGCGTGATGACGAAGATGATCAGCAAGAACACGACGATCCCGACGAAGCACGCCCAGGTGTACTCGACGGCGGACGACAACCAGGGCGCCGTGACGATCAAGGTGTTCCAGGGCGAACGCGAAATGGCAGCCGGCAACAAGCTGCTCGGCGAGTTCAACCTCGAAGGCATCCCGCCGGCACCGCGCGGCGTGCCGCAGATCGAAGTGACCTTCGACATCGACGCGAACGGCATCCTGCACGTCGGCGCGAAGGACAAGGCGACCGGCAAGGAAAACAAGATCACGATCAAGGCGAATTCGGGTCTGTCCGAGGCTGAAATCGACCAGATGATCAAGGACGCGGAAGCGAACGCAGCGGAAGATCACAAGCTGCGCGAGCTGGCTGATTCGCGCAACCAGGGCGACGCGCTGGTCCACAGCACGAAGAAGGCGCTGACCGAGTACGGCGACAAGCTGGACGCGGGCGAGAAGGAAGCCATCGAAGCGTCGCTGAAGTCGCTCGAGGAAGTGCTGAAGGACTCGTCGGCCGACAAGGCTGCGATCGACGCGAAGGTCGAGGAGCTCGGCAAGGTGTCGCAGAAGCTCGGCGAAAAGATGTACGCCGACATGCAGGCCCAGCAAGCAGGTGCGGCCGGTGCAGCGGGCGCAGCGGAAGGCGCGGCCCACGCGGGCGGTGCGCAACAGGCTGCCGACGATGTCGTCGACGCCGAGTTCAAGGAAGTGAAGAAGGACTAAGCCGGGTTGCCCCGGTGCCGCACGCCGCGCGCCACCCGCGCGCGGCGTGCGGCTGACGGGTTGGCTGACAAGCGGTCTGTCTTTCCTTCCGGATGGCCGGATCGACTCCACGCCTGGCGGGCTTCGCGGCCCTCCGGGCACATTTGTTTTTTGGCGGGTGCTGCACGCGCCGTCCGCGGCGGGCGCAGCGCCAGACGAGTCGAGAGACTTTACTGCAGGCGAAAGGAGCCGCCGCGTGCGCGATGCGTGGCGGCACAGTGAATCGATATGGCGAAACGGGATTACTACGAGGTTCTGGGCGTCGCGAAGAATGCGAGCGACGACGAAATCAAGAAGGCGTATCGCAAGCTTGCGATGAAGTATCACCCTGACCGCAATCCGGACAGCAAGGATGCGGAAGAGCATTTCAAGGAGGTGAAGGAAGCCTATGAAATGCTGTCGGACGGCCAGAAGCGGGCAGCGTACGACCAGTACGGCCACGCGGGCGTCGATCCGAACATGGGCGGTGCGGGCGCACAGGGCTTCGGCGGCTTCGCGGACGCGTTCGGCGACATCTTCGGCGACATCTTTGGCCAGGCGGCGGGCGGCGCCGCGCGCGGCGGCCGTGGCGGCCCGCAGGTGTATCGCGGCGCCGACCTGCGCTACAGCATGGAAATCACGCTCGAGCAGGCCGCACACGGCTACGACACGCAGATCCGCGTGCCGAGCTGGGTGTCGTGCGAGGTCTGCCACGGGTCGGGTGCGAAGCCCGGCACGAAGCCGGAAACCTGCCCGACCTGTCACGGCCAGGGCACGGTGCGCATGTCGCAGGGCTTCTTCAGCATCCAGCAGACCTGCCCGAAGTGCCACGGCACGGGCACCTACATCCCCGAGCCGTGCGTGCATTGCCACGGGTCGGGCAAGGTGAAGGAAACCAAGACGCTCGAAGTGAAGATCCCGGCCGGGATCGACGACGGGATGCGGATCCGCTCGGCCGGCAACGGCGAGCCGGGCATCAACGGCGGGCCGCCGGGCGACCTGTACGTCGAGATCCACATCAAGCCGCATTCGGTGTTCGAGCGCGACGGCGACGATCTCCACTGCCAGATGCCGATCCCGTTCACGACCGCCGCGCTCGGCGGCGAGATCGAGGTGCCGACGCTGGCCGGCCGTGCGTCGTTCCCGGTGCCGGAAGGCACGCAGTCGGGCAAGACGTTCCGCCTGCGCGGCAAGGGCATCAAGGGGCTGCGTTCGAGCATCGCGGGCGATCTGTACGTCCACGTGCAGGTCGAGACGCCGGTGAAGCTGACCGACAACCAGCGCGACCTGCTCAAGCAGTTCGAGAAATCGCTGGCCGAGGGCGGCGCGCGTCACAGCCCGCAGAGCAAGAGCTGGTTCGATCGTGTGAAGAGCTTCTTCGAGTAACTCGAGTAACAGCATGACTGAAGGCAACGAGAGCGCGTCGTTCGCGCTCTTGGACGATTGCGACTCGACCGCGTTCGCGCGGTCGAGTCGTTTGTATTCGGGGTTCGTGCGCGAACGCGTGTGCACGGATCCGGCTCGGCTCGACGAGGTCGACGCGGCGGTGGCGCAGGATCTGCGCGAGGGGCTGCATGCGGTCGTCGTCGGCGATTACGAATTCGGACGAGATTTGCAACGAGCGCAGCCGGGCCATGCCCCGCTGCGCTTTTTGCTGTTTGCGCGCTGCGAGCGCCTGTCGCGCGACGAAGTCGACGCGTGGCTCGCGCAGCAGGATGGCGGCGGCGCGCCGTCGATCGCGGGCGTCGCGCATGTCGAAAAGAGCGTGTCGCGCGATGCGTTCGATGCAGCGATCGCCGCGGTGCACGACGCGCTGCGCGCGGGCGATTCGTATCAGGTCAACTACACGTACCGGCTGAACTTCGACGTGTTCGGCACGCCGCTCGCGCTGTACCGGCGGCTGCGCGCGCGCCAGCCCGTGCGCTACGGCGCGCTGATCGCGTTGCCCGACGGACCGTGGGTCGTGTCGTGCTCGCCCGAGCTGTTCGTCGAGAAGCACGGCGACGTGCTGCGCGCGCGGCCGATGAAGGGCACGGCACCGCGTTCGGCCGACCCTCGCGACGATGCGGCGGCGGCCACGTTCCTCGCGAACGATCCGAAGAACCGCGCGGAAAACGTGATGATCGTCGACCTGCTGCGCAACGACGTGTCGCGGATCGCGCGCACCGGCACGGTCCGCGTGCCGGCGCTGTTCTCCGTCGAGCCGTATGCGTCGGTGTGGCAGATGACGTCGACGGTCGAGGCCGGCTGGCGCGACGGGACGACGTTCGCGCAGATGCTGCGTGCGCTGTTTCCGTGCGGATCGATCACGGGCGCGCCGAAGCACAAGACGATGGAACTGATCGACGCGATCGAGTCGACGCCGCGCGGGCTCTATACGGGCGCGATCGGCTGGCTCGATGCGCCGAATGAAGTCGCGGGCGATGCGTCGCACGGCGGCACGGCCGGCTGCGGCGATTTCTGCCTGTCGGTGGCGATCCGGACGCTGACGCTCGATGCGGCCGGCGTTGGCAACGACGCGGACGGCACGGTCACTGCCGCAGCCGGACGGCGCTGCGGCACGATGGGCGTCGGCGCGGGCATCGTGCTCGACAGCGTCGCGGCCGACGAATATGCGGAGTGCGAATTGAAAGCGCGATTCCTGACGGACGCCGATCCCGGCTTCCAGCTGTTCGAAACGACGGCCGCCACGCGTGCGGACGGCATCCGGCATCTCGATCGCCATCTCGCGCGGCTGCAGCGTAGCGCGGATGCATTCGGCTTCCGCTTCGACGCCGACGCATTGTGTCGCGAGATCGATGCGCGCTGCGCGGCGTTCGACGGCGACGGCGCTTACCGGATGAAGCTCGCGCTCGCGAAGGACGGCACGATCGAGATCATCACGGCGCCGCTCAAGCCGTTGCCGGCGGGGCCGGTCGGCGTGCTGCTGGCGTCCGCGCACGGCTTCGCACCGACCCGTGCGAGCGACGCGCTGCTGCTGCACAAGACCACGCGCCGTGCGGAATACGACCGCGCGTGGCAGGCTGCGGAGGCGCTCGGCGGGTTCGACATGCTGTTCGTCAACGAGCGCGGCGAGGTAACGGAAGGCGGGCGCTCGAACCTGTTCGTGAAGCTCGACGGCCAGTGGGTGACGCCGCCGCTCGAATCGGGCGTGCTGCCGGGCGTGATGCGCGGCGTGCTGCTCGACGATCCGGTACTCGGCGCAAAAGAGCGTGCGCTGACGCTCGACGATGTGCTGAACGCGGATGAGTTGATGATTTGCAATGCGCTGCGCGGGCCGGTGGCGGCGCGGCTGATTCACGGCTGCACATCGGCCTGAACGCAGATTACTTCTGCGGTGTACATTGCCAGCTTTGTACGATGGCGTGCCCACGTCTGTAGCGCGCGACGCAAGTCTGTGCCTGCTTGCCCAGTGGCCGTGCGATTACAACGCTCGTATTGCCGTAGTCGCACGAAATCCAGTAGTCTTCACGGCTTTCGGCGAGCGACCAGATATAAATGTCGCCTTTGGACTCGGAGCGCGAGCGGTTCGGCAACAACGACGCCATCCGATCCGGCGGCCCTGACCAGAAGGTGACGCTGGCAAGCGGATAGGAGCTTTGCGTGTCGAAGCTTTTCCAACCATCGGGCGGTTGACCGTCGAGCTGCTGGGTAACGGCGAGTCGCGTAGGACAATCCGTTGTCGCGGCGGACGCGGGTGATGCGACGAGCGAAACGTATGCGAGCGCAGCGACGGCGAGCAATCGATACGGATTTTGGCGGATGAGCATCATCATTTCACGACAGAAAATGCATCGGCGTTATTGCTCGGGTCGATGTAACGGCCATTTTTGTCTTTGCCTTTGAACGGAATGCATCTCCTCTGAATTGCCTTGAGTGAGCGCCATTGTTCAACGACGTGGATACCGCGCACATCCTGGCCCAGATAGAACGCCGCATGATTGCCATGCGATCGGCTTGGGTAGCGATCATTCTCGAAAGTTGCAATCACGGTTCCGGCGCGAATACTCCAGTCGCCGCTTGCTTTTTTTTCCGGGCGCCAGATGGCGGTGGGGCCGACGGAAGTATAAATTTTGACCAGCGCGACGCATTCGCCGTCGCCCGCCAGCTTTTGCCCGACGAGTTCGGCCGCCTTCTCATACACATGAGCCATCTTTTACCACTCCTTCGGTTGACGAAGGTTTGATGGTCGCAGCGGCGAAGATGAGCGGAAATAGGACGAGTTAGAAAGTACGCGTTGTCCGGCGATGCTGTACGAGAAACGGCATACCGTATTGCTGGCCGCGTCAGCGAGTGTGTTATGCGGTCGTCGGCAGCGCCCCACGGCGCTGCCGGCCCGATCAGAACGAGTGTTCCGGGCCCGGGAACGAACCATCCTTCACCGCGCGCACGTATGCTTCGACGGCCGCCTGGATGTTCGGCTCGCCCTGCATGAAATCCTTCACGAAGCGCGGCCGCTTGCCGGGGAACACGCCGAGCATGTCGTGCAGCACGAGCACCTGGCCCGAGCAGTCGGCGCCTGCACCGATGCCGATCGTCGGCACGCGCAGCATCTGCGTGACCTCGGAACCGATCAGCGTCGGCACGGCTTCGAGCAGGACGACCTGCGCCCCGGCCGCTTCGACCGCACGCGCGTCGCGCAGCAGTTGCGCCGCACCGGCTTCGGTCTTGCCTTGCACCTTGAAGCCGCCGAACGCATGCACCGACTGCGGCGTGAGGCCCACGTGCGCACACACGGGCACCGCGCGCTCGACGAGGAAGCGGACCGTCTCGGCGAGCCATTCGCCGCCTTCGAGCTTGACCATCTGCGCACCAGCGCGCATCAGCTTGACGCTGCTTGCGAATGCCTCGGCCGGCGTGCCGTACGTGCCGAACGGCAGGTCGGCCATGATCAGCGCGCGCGGCTGCGCGCGGGCGACGCAGGCGGTGTGATACGCGATGTCGTCGAGCGACACGGGCAGCGTGGTCGTGTGGCCCTGCAGCACGTTGCCGAGCGAATCGCCGATCAGCAGCACGTCGACGCCCGAACGGTCGAGCAGTGCGGCAAAGCTCGCGTCGTAGCAGGTGAGCATCGCGATCTTCTCGCCGGCGTCGCGCATTGCCTGCAGCTTGGGCACCGTGACGGCAGGCCGGCTCGATTCCTGGAGATAGGTCATGGGAAATCCGGTTCGAATAGGTGAGGAACGACAGGCGAGGACGCGTCAGCGCGTCGTCTCGCCCTTGACGAAGAATTCCTTGCGGCCGCGCATCGTCTCGATGCGCTCGACCAGCAGGGCGAGATCTTCGGGGGAATCCAGCGGATTCAGGTGTTCCGCGGCGACCGTCAGCACCGGCGTGCGGTCGTAGTGGTAGAAGAATTCGTTGTACGCGTCGACGAGCGAGCGCAGGTACGCATCGCTGATCTGCAGCTCCATCGGCAGCCCGCGCTTCTGGATGCGCGAGAACAGCACTTCGGGGCTCGCCTGCAGGTAGACGACGAGATCGGGCGACGGCGCCTGCGGCACGTCCACGTGCGTCGCGACCGAGCGGTAGAGCTGCCACTCGTCTTCCGGCAGGTTCAGCCGCGCGAAGATGTCGTTCTTCTGCGGCATGAAATCGGCGATGACCGGGCGGCCCGTTTCGAGCGCACCGATCAACTCGCGTGCCTGCTGCGCGCGCTGCAGCGCGAACGACAGCTGCACGGGCAGCGCGTAGCGCGCGGTATCGCGATAGAAGCGTTCGAGGAACGGGTTGTCCTGCGGGCGCTCGAGCAGCGTCTGCATCGACCAGCGTTCGCCGAGCAGGCGCGCGAGCGTCGTCTTGCCGACGCCGATCGGGCCTTCGATCACGAGATAGCGGTGCGGGGCGCGCAGGTCGGGCGCGGTGACGGTGAGGGGAGTCGGGGTCATCGGCAGCGGTTCTTGTCGGCGTCTTCGCTGGCAGCGAGCGCCTTCTGCATCAGGCACTGGCAGGTCTGCACCTTCTCGACGCGCTGGTCCGCGACGGCGGCGAGGAAGGTGTCGGCCCGGCCGCGCGCGGGGATGTCGAGTGCCGGCTCGATCTCGACGAGCGGCACGAGCGCGAACGCACGGTCGGTGAGGCGCGGATGCGGGACGATCAGGTCAGGCTCGTCGATCGAATCGTCGCCGAACAGCAGGATGTCGAGATCGAGCGTGCGCGGCGCATTGCGATACGGGCGCTCGCGGCCGAAGTGATGTTCGATCTTCTGGCACAGCGCGAGCAGCTCGCGGGCCGACAGCGTCGTGTCGAGCTTGACGACGCAGTTGTAGTAGTCGTCGCCGCCCGCTTCGAAGGGCGCCGTGCGATACAGGCTCGATTTGCCGAGGATCGAGATGGTGCGCTGCTGCGCAAGGCACACCACCGCGTCCTTCAGGGTCTGGCGCGCATCGCCGAGATTCGCCCCCAGTCCGATATATGCAACCGTCATGGCATCACTTCCTACGTCGTTCGCCGGCGAGCGCGTCAGTCGTCGGAACCGCCCGAGGCGTCCGGTGCCGGCTCGGCGGCACCTTCACCCGGCTTGCGGTTTCGCACGCCGCCGCGGCGGCGCCGCTTGCGGGGCGATTTTTCCTTCGTGCCGCCCTGCGTGAGCAATGCCTCGCGAGCGGCCGCGTCGCCTTCGATGAAATCCGTCCACCACTGTCCGACTTCCATATCGAGCTCGCCGGATTCGCAGCGTAACAGGAGGAAATCATACCCCGCTCTAAACCTTTGGTGTTCCAGCAGCCGCATCGCGCTGCGGCCCGAGCGTTTCTCGAGACGCAGCTGCAGGCCCCAGATCTCGCGCATGTCGGCCGAGTAACGCTTGTGGATCGCGAGTTTCTCGGTCTGCATGTCGAGCACGTCGTCCATCGCGCGATGGAGCGCCGGCACCGGGATTTCGCCTTCGGCCGTGTATTGCTCGAAGCGCTGGCGCATGTCGTGCCACAGCAGCGTCGCGAACAGGAAGCCCGGCGAGACCGGCTTGCCGGCGCGCACGCGTGCATCGGTGTTGTTCAGCGCGAGCGTGATGAACTTCTCGCCCTGCGGCTGTTCGAGCACGACGTCGAGCAGCGGCAGCAGCCCGTGGTGCAGGCCCTCCTTGCGCAGCCGCTGCAGGCACGCGAGCGCGTGGCCCGACAGCAGCAGCTTCAGCATTTCGTCGAACAGGCGCGCGGCCGGCACGTTGTTGATCAGGTCGGCGAGCGCGTTGATCGGTTCGCGCGTATGCGGCTCGATCTCGAAACCGAGCTTGGCTGCAAAGCGCACGACGCGCAGCATCCGCACCGGATCTTCGCGGAAGCGCGTGGCCGGATCGCCGATCATCCGCAACAGGCGGGCGCGCACGTCGGCCATCCCGTCGTGGTAGTCGAGCACCGTCTGCGTCGACGGGTCGTAGTACATCGCGTTGATCGTGAAGTCGCGGCGCGCGGCGTCTTCGTGCTGCTCGCCCCACACGTTGTCGCGCAGCACGCGGCCGCTCGCGTCCACCGCATGCGTGCGGCGATCGAGTTCGTCGCGCTTCAGGCGCTTCGGCGGCTCGGCAGCGGCCGCCTCGGGCGGCGCATCGACCAGCGCGCGGAACGTCGAGACCTCGATCAGCTCCTGGCCGAACTGCACGTGCACGATCTGGAAGCGGCGGCCGATCAGGCGTGCGCGGCGGAACAGGCGCTGCACCTCGGTCGGCGTGGCGTCGGTCGCGACGTCGAAGTCCTTCGGCGCGATGCCGAGCAGCAGGTCGCGTACCGCACCGCCGACGATGAAGGCACGGAAGCCCGCCTGCTGCAGCGTGTCGGTCACGCGCACGGCATTCTTCGAGATCAGCGCCGGGTTGATGCCGTGCACGCTGGCCGGCACGACGGTCGGTTCATGGTTGCTGCGCGGTTTCTTCGCGCCGCCGCCGCGGGCGCCCTTCGGGGCGCGCGGGGTAGCAGGGGCCGCTTCGTCGGCCGGGGCCGTTGCGGGAGACGTTTGCTCGGTTTCGTCCTGGCCGAGCAGCTTGCGGATGAATTTTTTGATCACGACGTTCAGAAGAGATCGAGGATGCGCCAGCCGCGGTTGCTTGCATGCGCACGCAGCGTGTCGTCAGGGTTGGTCGCGATCGGGTCGGTGACTTTCTCGAGCAACGGGATGTCGTTGTGCGAGTCGCTGTAGAAATAGGTGTGCGGGAAGTCGCTCCATTGCTTGCCGAGCGACGCGAGCCACGCTTCGGTCCGCACGATCTTGCCTTCGCGATAGCTCGGCGTGCCGGTCGGCCGGCCCGTGTACGGCGAATCGGGATGCCCGTCGGTCGTTTCGACCTCGCAGGCGATCAGCGTGTCGACGCCGAACGCGGACGCGATCGGGCGCGTGATGAATTCGTTGGTCGCCGTCACGACGCAGCACAGGTCGCCCGCATCGAGGTGCTTGCGCACGAGCTCGAGCGCGGCGGGTGTCATGGCGGGCCGGATCACCTCGTGCATGTACTGATCGTGCCATTCGGCCAGCTGCGCGCGCGAATATTTCGCGAGCGGCGTGATCATCGCCGTGAGGTACGCGTGGATGTCGAGCTTGCCGGCCTTGTAGTCGGCGAAGAACTGATCGTTCTGACGCGAGAAGCTTTCCGCGTCGACGATGCCGAGCTTCACCATGAAGCGGCCCCATTCGTGGTCGCTATCGGTCGGGATCAGCGTGTGATCGAGGTCAAAGAGTGCCAGATTAGTCATGGAAGCGCATTTTACTCGAAGCGGTTCGGGCCCGTGCCCGGTGGTGTGATGTCGTCGCCGGGACGCGCCAGCATGCGGCGCAGCAACGGCAGCGTGACGGCGCGTTTCTGCTCGAGCGAGAAGCGGTCGAGCGCGTCGAGCAGCGCCATCAGGCTCGGCATGTCGCGGCGGAAATGGGTCAGCAGGTAGGCGGCGATGTCGTCGGTGAGCGCGATTCCGCGCTCCTTCGCCGCGAGCTTGAGCACGGCGATCTTGCCGGCGTCGGACGGCGGCGACAGGTGGAACACGAGCCCCCAGCCGAGGCGCGTGCGGAGATCCTCGCGCACGTCGAGCGCGAGCGGTGCCGCGGGGCCTGCCGCGACGAACGCGCTCGACGGGTGCGCGCGCACTTCGTTGAACAGGTTGAACAGCGCGACCTGCTGCGTGTCGCTCATCCGGTCGCAGTCGTCGATCGCGTAGATGCCGATGCGCGGGTCGAACGTGAACGCGCCGAGCGGGCTCTGCGGCGTCAGGTAGCGCGCATAGCCGTACGACGCGTCGCTCACGAGCGCCTGCAGCAGATGGGTGCGGCCGCAGCCGGGCTCGCCCCAGATGTAGAACGACCGGTCCGGCACGGGGCCCGCCGCGAGCGCGAGGTCGAGCTTCTGCAGGCGCGAGATGAGCTCGTCGTTCTCCTCGTTCATGATGAAGTTGTCGAACGTGGCGGGCGGCGGCGTGCCGAGATCGAGCGTCAGTTGACGAGACACAACAGTCACAATGCGGGTCGGTTGAAAATACGCGCGCCGTACGCCGGGCACGCGCCGGGGCTTGCGTCTTCACGGGCTTCACGCGCGGCCGCACGCACGGCGCCACGCCGGTTTCGGCGCGGTTCGCTCGGCGATGAAAACGGGGACGTGTTGACCAAGATGCAATCCCTGACGATTCGGTGCTGGGAATTCCGGCCAACGGGCCGGCTTCGGGTAAAATCGCATTTTACCGACCTTCTCGCATTCCCCCATGAATCCTCCGAAATCCGCTCCCGACGCTCAGGGTCTGTCCTATCGCGACGCAGGTGTCGACATCGACGCGGGCGACGCACTCATCGACAAGATCAAGCCTTTTGCGAAGAAAACCCTGCGCGACGGCGTGCTCGGCGGCATCGGCGGGTTCGGCGCGCTGTTCGAAGTGCCGAAGAAGTACAAGGAGCCCGTGCTCGTATCGGGCACCGACGGCGTGGGCACCAAGCTCAAGCTGGCGTTTCATCTGAACAAACACGACACCGTCGGCCAGGATCTCGTCGCGATGAGCGTGAACGACATCCTCGTGCAGGGCGCCGAGCCGCTGTTCTTCCTCGACTACTTCGCGTGCGGCAAGCTCGACGTCGACACCGCGGCAACGGTCGTCAAGGGCATCGCGCAGGGTTGCGAACTGTCGGGCTGCGCGCTGATCGGCGGTGAGACGGCCGAAATGCCGGGCATGTACCCGGACGGCGAATACGACCTGGCCGGCTTCGCGGTCGGCGCGGTCGAGAAGAGCAAGATCATCGACGGCAGCACGATCGCCGAAGGCGACGTGGTGCTGGGCCTCGCATCGAGCGGCATCCACTCGAACGGCTTCTCGCTCGTGCGCAAGATCATCGAGCGCGCGAACCCCGACCTGTCGGCCGATTTCCACGGCCGCTCGCTGGCCGACGCGCTGATGGCGCCGACCCGCATCTACGTGAAGCCGCTGCTCGCGCTGATGCAGAAGCTGTCGGTGAAGGGCATGGCGCACATCACGGGCGGCGGTCTCGTCGAGAACATTCCGCGCGTGCTGCGCGAAGGCCTCACCGCCGAGCTCGACCAGAACGCATGGCCGCTGCCGCCGCTGTTCAAGTGGCTGCAGGAGCACGGCGGTGTCGCCGATGCCGAAATGCACCGCGTGTTCAACTGCGGCATCGGCATGGCCGTGATCGTGTCGGCGGCCGATGCCGACGCAGCGATCGCCGACCTGACCGCCGCCGGCGAACAGGTGTGGAAGATCGGTACCGTGCGTGCGACCCGCGAAGGCGAGGCGCAGACGGTCGTGGTCTGACGCACTGCCCGCAGCAGATGCAGCAAGGAAAGCCGCCCGGAGTCGATCCGGGCGGTTTTTTTCGGGCGTTGCGTGGCGTACGGGCGCGCGCCGATGAAGGAGGGACGACGATGACCGAAGACGAACGCGCGATCCGCGAGCTCGTGGACAACTGGTTCGTGTCGAGCCGGCGTGGCGACCTGGCGACGGTGCTCGACCTGATCGCCGACGACGCGATCTTCATGGTGGCCGGCAAGCCGCCGTTCGACAAGGCGGCGTTTGCGGCCGCGTCGCGCGACGCGAACGCCGGGGGCGGCAACGCGCCGACGATCGACGGCCGTTACCGGATCGACGAACTGCGCGTGCTGGGCGACTGGGCGTACATGCGCAATTTCATCGAGATCGAGGCGACCCCGCCGGGCGGCGAGACGATCCGCCGGTCGGGCCATACGCTGACGATCTTCCGCAAGGCCGACGGCCGCTGGCAGCTCGTGCGCGACGCGAATCTCGTGACGCTTGCGCATTGAGCACGACGGTGCCCGCTGACGCTCATGCGGACGGCCGTGTCGCGCCCGCCGGCCGCGCACCGGCCAGCAACGGCGGGACGAGCAGATAAAGCAGCGCGGCCGCGGCCCAGACGAGCCCCGGCCACGTCGCGCGTGTCGCCGCATAGGTCGCGGTGACGACCAGCGGCCCCGCGACGCCGATCAGGCTCGCCACGCTCGCGAGCGCGCCTTGCAGCTCACCCTGGCGCGCATCGTCGACCTGCCGCGCGAGCATCGCCTGCAGGGCCGGCAGCGTCATTCCGCCTGCCGCGAACAGCGGCAGCAGCGCGAACGGCACCCACGCGGCGGTCGCGAACGCAATTGCCGCGAGCCCCAGCGCATCGCCTGCGAGACCCAGTGCAAGCGCGCGGCGCTCGCCGAGCCGCGCGATCAGCGGCCCGATCGCGAAGGCCTGCGCGAGTGCGTGACACGCGCCGTAGCCCGCCAGCGACAGCCCCGCGATCGGCGTCGACCAGCCGAAATGCTCCTGGCCGTACAGGATCCACAGTGTTGCGGGCGCCTGCGACACCAGCGCCACGATCACGTAAATGCCGATCAGCGGTGCGAGCGCGGGCGTGCCGGTCAGCCGGCGCAGGCTGGCGAACGGATTGAGCGCGCCAACCGCATGGCTTTCGCGGGCCGAACGCGGCCGCGATTCCGGCAGCGCACGCCAGACCAGCGCGAGATTGAGCGCGTTGAGCACGGCGGCTGCGACGAACGGTGCGCGCAGGTGCAGCGCGCCGAGCAGGCCGCCGATCAGCGGGCCGGCGATGAAGCCGATGCCCATCATCGCGCCGAGCTGGCCGAAGCGTCGTGCGCGATCGGGTTCGGCGGTGACGTCGGTGACATAGGCAGTCGCGACCGCGACGTTCGCGCCGGTGATGCCTGCGATCAGCCGCCCCACATAAAGCCAGGCGAGCGTCGGCGCGAGCGCCATCAGCAGGTAGTCGAGCGCGGCGCCCGCGAGCGACGCGAGCAGGACCGGCCGGCGGCCGAAACGGTCGCTCAGCGCGCCGAGCAGCGGGGCGCACAGGAACTGCGCGAACGCATACAGCGCAAGCAGGATCCCGTAATGGGTGTCGGTGCTGCCTGCGTCGGCGAGCGAGCGCAGCAGCCCGGGCAGGATCGGCATCACGATCCCGACGCCGATCGCGTCGAGCAGGACCGTGGCCAGGATGGCGATCAGGGATGGATTCAAGAGCGTGACTCTATCGGTGATAGAGTGGCGATTATTCCACAGCTTTCCCTATCGGTGATAGAGATGAAGGACACAGGGGCGCGGCTGACGCGCGACACGGTATTGCGCGCGGCGCTCGACCTGCTCGACGAAGTCGGCATCGACGGGCTGTCGACGCGCAAGCTCGCCGAGCGGCTCGGCGTGCAGTCGCCGACGCTTTACTGGCATTTCAAGAACAAGGGCGAACTGCTCGACGCGATGGCCGAGGCGATCATGCTCGAGCGTCACGATGCGTCGCTGCCGCGGCCGGGCGAAGCGTGGGATGCGTGGCTTTTGGACAACGCGCGCAGTTTTCGTCGTGCGCTGCTGGCCTATCGCGACGGCGCGCGCCTGCATGCCGGGACGCGGCCGCGCGCGCTGCATTTCGGCTCGATCGAACGCAAGGTCGCGCTGCTCGGCGACGCGGGTTTCGCGCCGGACGAGGCGGTCGACGTGATGTATGCGCTGGGCCGCTTCGTGGTCGGATGGGTGCTGGAAGAGCAGGCGGAACCGGACGGCGACGCCGATGCGCCGCTGCCGGACGCGGCCGAGTATCCGCTGCTCGCGAAAGGCTGGGCCGCGCTGCGCGCGCGCAGCGGCGACGAGGCGTTCGAGCGTGGCGTTGCGTTGATCGTCGACGGCGCCCGTGCGCGCCTGGCAGCGCGCAAGCGCGGCTGACGCGGTCAGCCCGGCGTGCGGCCGTCGAGCACGCGTTCGAGCGCGTCGAGTGCGCGGGCCGTCGAGTCCGGCGCGATGCAGTCGACGACGATCCGCTCCGGCATCGCGCGCAGCCAGGTGATCTGGCGCTTGCAGAGCTGGCGCGTCGCGAAGATGCCCTTGTCGCGCATCGTCCGGTAGTCGGTGTCGCCGTCGAGGAATTCCCACGCCTGCCGGTAGCCGACGCAGCGCATCGACGGCAGATCGGGATGGAGGTCCTCGCGACGACGCAGCCGTTCGACTTCGTCGATGAAGCCCGCGTCGAGCATCGCATCGAAGCGCTGTTCGATCCGTTTGTGCAGTACTGCGCGATCCGACGGTTCGAGCGCGACCGGCACGAAGCGGTAAGCGGCGGCCGCATCGTCGGTGCGCCGCGGCGCGGCAAGCAGCACCGACATCGGCTGCCCGCTCAGCATGAACACTTCGAGCGCACGCTGGATCCGCTGCGAATCGTTCGGTGCGAGCCGCGCGGCCGTGTCGGGATCGACCTGCGCGAGCCGCGCATGCAGCGCGGGCCAGCCATCGCGCTCGGCTTCGGCATCGAGTGTCGCGCGTACGTCCGGATCGGCGCCCGGCAGGTCGTTGAGTCCCTGCGTCAGCGCCTTGTAGTACAGCATCGTGCCGCCCGCGAGCAGCGGCGTGCGGCCGCGCGCGGCGATCTCGCCGATCAGGCGCAGCGTGTCCGCGCGGAAGCTCGCGGCCGAATACGCGTCGGCCGGATCGATGATGTCGATCAGGTGATGCGGCACGCTCGCGCGCTCGTCGCGCGACGGTTTCGCGGTACCGATATCCATGTCGCGGTAGACGAGCGCCGAATCGACGCTGACGATCTCGATCGGGCGACGCGCGGCGAGCGCCAGCGCCGCGGCCGTCTTGCCCGATGCGGTGGGGCCGAGCAGGCAGGCGATCGTCGTCGGGCTGGGGGTGGCGTGCTGTGCTGCGCTCATTGGCCGCGCATGAAGAGGCGGTCGAGATCGTTCAGCGTGAGCTGATACCACGTCGGCCGGCCGTGATTGCACTGGTCCGCGCGTTCGGTCGCTTCCATCTGCCGCAGCAGCGCGTTCATCTCGTCGAGCGTCAGGCGCCGGTTCGCGCGCACCGCGTGATGACACGCGAGCGTGCCGAGCAGTTCGTGCTGACGCTCGGTGAGCACGCGCGAGCCGCCGAACGCGTGCAGATCGGCGAGCACCGCGCGCGCGAGCGACTGCAGGTCGGCATCCTTCAGCAGCGCCGGGACCGCGCGGATCGCGAGCGTCGTCGGCGACAGCACCGCCAGGTCGAAGCCGAGCGATTCGAGCGTGTCGCGCTCTTCCTCGACCGTACCGATCTCGACCGGCGTGGCCGTCATCGAGATCGGCAGCAGCAGCGCCTGCACGGCGACCGAGCGGTCGGCAAGCGCGTTCTTGAACTGTTCGTACAGGATCCGCTCGTGCGCCGCGTGCATGTCGACGATCACGAGGCCGTGCGCATTTTGCGCGAGCACGTAAATGCCGTGGATCTGGCCCAGCGCGAAGCCGAGTGGCTGCTCGTCGTGCGTGGTCGCGGCGATCGGCGACGCGGTGAAGCCCGACAGCGGTGCGATCGGCGCGTCGGCCGAATCGCGTGCGAGGGTCGTCGTGCCGTCCGGCGTGCCCGCGCCCGTGTCCTTGCGGCCGAGCAGCGCGTCATAGAGCGCGAGCGGCTGCGCAACGGGCAGCGTGCCCTGGGTCATCCGCGCCTGGCGCATCCACGTGTTGCCCGACGATGAGGACGACGACGGCGACGAGAAGCCGCTACCGCCGCTGCCGGTTGCGTGGCCCTGGCTTTGCCCGAGCGGTGTGTCCAGGAACGAAGCGGGCCCACGCGGCGCCGGTGAGAGTTGCGCAGCATGGCCGCCCGCCGTGGTTTCCGGCGACGCGCCCGCGTGGCGCGCCAGTGCGCGCTGGACCGCATGGAAAACATATTGGTGGATCGAGCGCGAATCGCGGAAGCGCACCTCGATCTTCGACGGGTGCACGTTCACGTCGACGGCTTCAGGAGGAAGGTCAAGAAACAGCACATACGACGGGTAGCGGTCGCCGTGCAGCACGTCCTCGTAGGCCGCGCGTACTGCGTGCGTCAGCAGCTTGTCGCGTACGAAGCGGCCGTTGACGAAGAAGTATTGCTGGTCGGCGCGACCGCGGCTTGCGGTCGGCAGGCCGGCGCAGCCGTAGACCGCGAGCGGGCCGGCCTGCTCGTCGAGCGGCAGGTGCGCGGTCGCGAAGCTGTCGCCGAGGATCTTCGCGACGCGCTGCGCCGGCTCGGTCGCATTCCAGTGCTCGACCGCCTTGCCGTTGTGCAGCACCGAGATCGCGACGTCCGGCCGCGCGAGCGCCGCGCGGCGAATCATTTCCAGGCAGTGGCCGAACTCGGTCTGCTCGCTCTTCAGGAACTTGCGCCGCGCGGGCGTGTTGAAGTACAGCTCGCGCACCTCGATCGTCGTGCCGGTCGCCCCGGCGGCCGGCGACAGCACGCCCGTCTGCGCGTCGATCTTCATCGCGTGCGCGGCCTCGGCCGTCCGGCTCGTGATCGACATCTCGGCGACCGACGCGATCGACGCGAGCGCTTCTCCGCGGAACCCGAGCGTCGCGACCGCCTCGAGCTCCTCGAGCGAGCGGATCTTGCTGGTCGCATGGCGCATCAGTGCGAGCGCCAGCTCGTCCGGCGGAATCCCGCAACCGTCGTCGGTGATCGAGATGCGCTTGACGCCGCCTTCTTCCAGCACGATGCGTAGCGTGCTGGCACCGGCGTCCATCGCGTTTTCGAGCAGTTCCTTGACGACCGACGCCGGGCGTTCGACGACCTCGCCGGCGGCGATCTGGCTGATCAGCTGGTCGGGCAGGGGCTGGATCGCGCGCAGCGGGCGCGGAGCGGGGGCGGGCGCGGCGCCCGCGGCCGTTTCGGTGATATCGGACATGGCCGAATTATAGCGAGGCGGCGAATGCGTGCCGGGGCGACCGGCGGTTACGTTTTTTCACGGAGCCTTAAGGTAGTTTCGGTATCATGGGTCCGTAACACGCCCGGCCTTGACCGGTGGGCGCTTCAGCCTTTTTCGGCCGTTCCGGCCCTATCGCCTTCGAGGAATCGCATTTGGATACGCTGCTTCATTTCGTCAACCTTGTCCTGCATATCGACGCTTTCCTCGGCGATTTCATCCGGCAGTACGGCGCGTGGGTCTATCTCGTGCTGTTCCTGATCGTGTTCTGCGAGACGGGGCTCGTCGTGTTTCCGTTCCTGCCCGGCGATTCGCTGCTGTTCATCGGCGGCGCGTTCGCGGCGACGGGCGAGATGAATGTCGGCCTGCTGATCGTGCTGCTGCTCGTCGCGGCGATTTCCGGCAACACGGTGAACTACATGATCGGCCGCTGGATCGGCCCGAAGGTGTTCAATACGCATATCCCGGTGCTCGAGCGCTTCCTCGATCGCGCCGCGCTGCAGAAGACCCACTCGTTCTACGACAAGCACGGCGGCAAGACGATCGTGCTCGCACGCTTCATTCCGGTCGTGCGGACGTTCGCGCCGTTCGTGGCGGGTGCGTCGTCGATGAGCGCCGCTCGCTTCCAGCTCTTCAACGTGATCGGTGCGCTGGTGTGGGTGCTGCTGCTCGTGCTGCTCGGCTATTTCTTCGGCAACATCCCGTTCATCCGCCAGTACCTGAACGTGATCGTGCTGGTCGGGATCGGGGCGGCGGTCGTGCCGGTCGCGCTTGGCGCGGTGTGGAAGCTGGTGCGGGGGCGGCGGTCGGATAACGCGCAGAAGACGGGCGGGCGCTGAGCGGGGAGCGGTTCGTTTTCTTTTTGGTTCAATGAAAAAGCGTGGCGGGTGCCACGCTTTTTTTCGTCCAGTGCCGGCTGATCAGCATGGTCTAGATTTGCTGGATTCGGCGTTGAAGATCGTTGTGCCGAACGGACTGACACGGTTGTCTGGGGGCAAGGAAGGGCATCGCCGTTCCGGGCTGCGGCGACTGAGAGCACTGCTGTTTGAGGCGTGAGGCTCGGGCGCGCCGCGTCTTACTTTAGCCTGCTCAGTGACGTGTTGGCTGCCGGACTGCCAACGCGTTCGGGGGAGCTTAATTGCTTCGCTCATTCAGCCAAGCGACGGTTCGGAAGCCCTTCCATTTCCGAATGGTTTCAATGGTTGCTTCAAGTGCCTCGATCTGTTCCATTAGGTCCTTTACCTCGTTCCCGTGTTTCCGCTCTGCCTGTGCAAGATTTTCCAGTTGGCATGTCAGCAGTTGGTGGTTTCGAGTCGCGAACTGCTCCGCGGCATGCGCGTGATCGTGTCGAAGCGAAGCAAGAGCTGCGAGGTAGCGTTTACCGAGACTCGATTGGCTACCGCGAGAACTCGGCTCGTATTGGGCAAATTCCGATGCTAGTTTGGTGAGAGCGGTTGACAGTGCATCCGGATTGCACGAAGCATGTTCGTTATGGAAGCCTAGCGAACGCGTCGCCGGAGCGTCTGACAGTTCGGGAACGGCGGGCTGCTGAGGGAGATCCGGCTCAGTGGTTGCTGCTACGTCTATCGGCCGCAGTCGTTGCAATTCGGTGAATCCGTCGAATTGATCGAGCATGGACTCCGCGCTCGCGAACCAACTCAAAATCGTACTATCGAACGCGACGAGTTCAACGATTTGCTGTTCGATGACCTCGCGAATCCGATCCTCAATTGCTCGAATGGCATTCTGATGGGCTGAGCGAAGGGAGTCTATCGCCGATTCGTGAGCAGCACGTTGCTTTTCCGCTTGGAGCTCAAGCGCGGTTGTATGGGATGCCGTCAAGGCGGCGTTTGTCGTTTTGTATTCTTGCGCCAGCGCAGTCTGCTGCTCTTCCGAAATGCGCGCTGCTGCTTCGAACTGAGCTTTCAGCAATTCGATTGCCGCGTTGTGCTGAGTGTCGCGTTGTGCGAGATCCTGCTTCAATGCCTGCAAAGTTTGCCGGTGGGCATCCTCAAGAGATTGAGTCAATCGGGTATGCTGCTCGTCCGAACTGCGCGTTGCAGTCTCGAATTGTGCTTTCAGCAGTTCCATCGCCGCCGCATGCTGGGTGTCGCGGCGCGCGAGTTCCAGTTGCATCGTCTGCAAGGTTTGCCGATGAGCGTCCTCAAGGGATTGCGTCAACCTGGTCTGTTCTTCGCGCGCGCTGACGTGCGCATGTAATGCCCCCTGTAACTGCGTTACCTCAGCTTCCAGCTCCCTTGCCCGAATCTCGCCGTGTTGGCACGCGAGTTTCGCACAGGCAAGTTGCGCGTCTATGCCGATCTTGAGGAAATTGATCTGAAATTCGAGACGGAAAGCGGTTGGGTCTGGTGACTGAATCTGGATGTCGTTGAAGATGATCTGAGGGTCCTTGCTCTCGAAGTAGAGAATGCCGTCTACGCTGAATGAGCAATTTGATGTCAGCTTGTCCATCAAGTTGATCGAATCGTTCGGTCGAGTGAGGATGGCATCTTCGACAATCAGGACCGCAGAGTCATCGATCGGGTCGAGTCGCAGTGTCTTAATGTCGGTGGTGCGATCGACGTTAAAGACATATCTTGCGGAAACCTTGTGCTGATCGATGGCTTGGCTTGACGAATGCTCTTCCGAAAAGCCGTTACCAAAATCAACAAAAAGTTGGATTTTCGCTGCAGAAGGTATGCTCTGTCCCAGTCTTCGTTCGACATCAACAATGACGGATTTCAGGTGTTCCGCTTCCGTGCGATGAATATCGCGATCGCGCCGTGCGTTTGTGATCTCTCGGTGAAGCGCGACCCGATCAAGCGAATCGAAGCTCGGAAAGAGATCTCCTTTTGAAATGCTTGCTGAATTCGCAAGTTCGCTAGCAATCCTTACTTTGTCGGGCCGGGCCGTTTGGGCGTGCGAGCGCATTGCCCTGGATGAATCGATTCCAGCCAGGACCGATCGCAATTGTTCATAGAGATATTTGCCATCGGTGATGAACCGCGGGAACTCGAGGAAGATAAGCGGTACGCGCTTCTTTACACAGGCATGGATTACTTGGTGGAAACCCATCGATAGTAGCCGCGCTTGGTCGATCGGGTTCAACGAATAGACCGTGCCCCCTGGTACGGTTCCCCACGTATGCCAGCGCGTCAGTTCATTGGGAATTTCTTCGCGCCCGAGGCGTGCACGCAATTCGTTTACTACTCTGCTAGTGGCGGCTTCCACAAGATCCCGCATGGGGACGATGACGGCATCGACCTGGACGTCATCGCGCGCCAGTAGCTCATTGACAAATTCATAGAGCCATGGGGACTTGACGACATAGGGGAGGTCGGCATCCTTTGCTGGAAAGTCTTCAAGGCCCGCATTGGCATTCTCGTCGATCCAACCATCGGGATTTCTGCTGAGATGAGTTTCGAGTCCGCACGCTGTGAGATATTGGACCAGGAAGCTTGTTCCGGCACGACCCGTGCCAGCGATGAGAAGGTGATGTTTCAATTTGCTGTAAGCAACTGTAAGTATTCCGATAATCTGTTAATTCTACTCCGGTGACGGTGGTCATTCCCCGCCTTGTTTTTGTTCCGTCGTGAGGGAAGTTCGCGTGTGCTGTGTTGGGAAGATGGCTGCTGTAGCGCCATAGTCGAAGCGCGGATAGTCAGTCCTGATCCGCCCGGAACCTTGCAGTACAAACCAAAGCGCCAGGGTTAGGGTCGACCTTGACAGTCAACCCCTCGTTCCGAAGGACGAGGGGTTGTAGGAAGTTTGAAATGTGATCGCGTCACGTTCGTTGATGGACTGCGCCGTCAAGCAGTGCGGTGCGAGACCGGGGTTTCGGGCGTCGGGTATTGCGCGTCGCGGAACGTATCGAGGATCACGCGGTTGGTATCGCAGTACACCTGCCAGTAGTTCTCGGGGGCCGTGGACGGGCGCACGAACAGCAACGGGCCTTCCGGTGTGAACTGCAGCACGCCGACGTCCGGCGCCGGGGTCGTCAGCACGTTCGGGATCTGCTGGATCGACGTCTTCAGGCGATTGATCGCGTCGACCGCATCGACGCCGTTCGCGATCTTCGCGGTCAGGTCGACGCGACGATACGACGTTGCGCTGTAGTTCGCGATGTTGTCCGAGAAGATCTTGTTGTTGCCGACGATCGTCACGATGTTGTCGGCGGTGACGATCGTCGTGCCGAACAGGCCGAGCTCCTTGACCGTGCCGGTGACGCCGCCTGCGTTGATCACGTCGCCGATCTTGAACGGACGCAGCACCTGCATGAACACTCCTGCGGCGAAATGCGCGAGCAAGCCGCCCCAGGCGGTGCCGATCGCGAGGCCGAGGCCGGCGAGCAGGGCGGCGAACGAGGTCGTCTGCACACCGAAGATTTGCAGGATCGCGAGGATTAGCAGAATCGTCAGCAGCACGCCGACGACGGACGTCAGGTAGTCGGTCAGTGTCGGGTCGACCTTGCCGCTGCGGCGGACGACCTTGCCGAGCAGGCGCGTGGCGATGCGGATCGCCACGCGGCCGACGAACCACAACACGATCGCGGCGAGGAGGTTGAGGCCGAAGTCGAGACCGCGGGTCATCAGGAATTGCTGGGCGGTGGCGAGCTCTATCATGCGTTCTCCGGGGGAACTGGGAAAAGGCGGGCGCGAGGAGAGGTGTCGCCGCGATTTTTATACTGTGACATAGGTCCGTGGGCAACCCGATGATAGTTATGCAGCTCGGCGCCGTGCAAAAGGTTGGCGCTTTGATTTGCATGCTCGATTATGCTGGGTCTCGATGAGTTGAGTACTGTCGATAGCGCCAGGAAAGGTGGCGCAAGGCGTTGCGAGTCCAGCGAAATGCCTTCAGATATGGGCGCCAGCGATCCCGAGCGACGGTTCTGAGCGGGCGCGCAGCAGCTTCCGATAGTTGGCTGACGACGGCTTCGGGAGTGGTAAAGAGCTGGAGCTGCCAGTCCCAGTAAAGCGGATAGCGCAGGAGGGTACCAGCCACCAACATATCGAGCGACAGTGTCCGTTCGCGCCAAGGCAGCGGTGCGAGGTTATCCTCGGTCAGACCCCAGCCGGCATAGAACGGTAACCCGTACGTGCACACTGTTTTGCCTCGCAGCAACGCGTCGAATCCGGCGAGGGACGACAGTGTGTGCACTTCGTCGGCAGCCTCGATCAGCGAAATCATGTCCGACTCGGAGTCGACGATGTTCGCAAGCTGGGCGGCGTTGATGAGGCCGTTCCGGTTTCCGGACAAAACATCCGGATGAGGCTTGTACACGATAAACGCGCTGGGTTGACGCTCGCGCACGCGGCGCAGCAACATATCCAGGCTGTTAATGCCACGCGTGCCGAGCCGGATTGACGCGTCGTCAGCGACTTGGCCCGGCACAAGAATGATGGTTTTGCCGTCCGGGGCACGCCATTTTGGTGCTCGGCGACCCAGGTTGTATTTGGTCAAGCCCGCGCTGACGATCTTGTGCCGCAATGCTGCTGCTCGCGCCAGTTCAGCGTCGTTAAAAGTCTCGTGATTCAGCAGATCAGTCAGGTCGCTGGGTGTGCTGGCGTCGAAATAGATGCCTCGGAGATCAACGACCTGGCTGCGCGGCGGTGACATATCCGATCCCAAGCCTGCGGAATGGATAAAACCATCTTCGATTCGGAGATGTGGCGCGCTGGACAGTTTGTCCGCCGTGCGTGCCCCCCAGAAGGCGGCGAATTCGCCCTGTTTCGTTGGATGCGATCCGTCCGCCCAGCGAAGCCGCCCGCCGCCCGCGGTCAGAAAGGGTGTAGCAAACGGCCGTTTCCACCATTGAAAGCGGATGCCCACGAGCTGATCGATGCCTGTGAATCTCCGTGCGATTGAGTGTTGCACTTCGATGAAATCGAGCAACGAGCCGAGCGTTCCGGGACCGTACGTTATCGGGTCAAGATAATGCACGTGCTCCAGAAATATACATTCGAACAGTGCTGCGATCGTCGGGCGTGCAACGCGACCGGGCAGTGACCGGGCGTCACTAGTCAATCCCCATCCGGCATAGAGCGGGTGACCGAACACATGCAGCGGCACGCTCGCGAGCAGTGCGCCCATGCCTTCCGACGCCGTGACGACGTACACGCGGTTGACGTGACGAAGGAGATCGCACAGTGACGTGTTTGCGTGGAGGAAGCGCGCGCTGTCCGGCATTGAGACGTGCGACGACAGCCAGGGGCCGCTTCCTGGATCGTTGCTGCGCAATATCCAGATTGACGCGCCGTGATCAAGATTGCAGACTTGGGCAACCATTTCTCGAAATTGTTTCACGCGCTGAGTCGGTCGTGAGTCACGATCGACTGCCGAATGCGTTCGCTCGTCGATCAGGAGGACAGCCGGGCGCATTGCATCGTGTTCCAGATCGCTCGGCAAGGCGATATTCCTGGTGCGCATGTGCAGCGCATCCGATGCTAAAACACGGGACATCAGCGTTTCTATTACCGGTGACGTTTTTGTCCGTGGTGCAAGCTGCAATTTCGTGTTCAGTGCGGCGACGAACTGATCGGCGTTTTCGCCGCCAATCGATGGCAGCCACGACAGGGGCGGCAATCCGGTAGATGGTCGTCCAGCGATTGGGCCCGCAACGATTCCTCCGCGTGACCAACCGGCGAGAGGGCGTAGCCTTGCGCGTATCATGTGGCGGTGCCAGATCGCCGCGATGCCGTTGACTATGCGCCGCATGTGGCTCGGATTGCCCGATAGCGATTGATTGGTTGTACGCGCACCGCTTCCATCCGGGCGAAAATCAGGCGAGTCATCGTTCAGTTCAGTGTGGCGAGAAATGCATCGACGCGGTCAAAATGATCGCACCACGTTGGCACGCGAAAGCGGGGAATACGCAAGAGTTGAGCCGAGCGCTCCGGGCTGTCCCTTGTTGCGTACGACATTATCCGCGCCTGCCATCCCGGTCCGTCCAGCGGATCGAGATAATCGGGGATGTCATCAGCGATCTCATGAAATATCGCGATGTCACTTGCCAGCACGGGTACGTTCAGCCCGAGCGCTTCGACGAGGGGCAGGCCGTAACCTTCCGCAAAAGACGGGAAAAGCAGCGCACGAGCACGTTGCAACAGCGCGCTCAGGCGCTCGTCCGAACAGTCCGGCTCCTCAACGACAAAGCCTCGCAGTTCGGCGCAGCGTTCGAGCATGTCGACGACGTTTTCGCATTCCCAGCCACGACGGCCGACAATCACGAGCTTCGGTGCGGTGTCACCATGCAGTTCGACAAGTCTGCGCCATACATGCAGCATGAACCAGTGATTCTTCCGGGGTTCGATGGTGCCAAGCATGACAAAGTATGGTTCGCTCGGCGGCGGGGCGCTTGTGATCCGGTGCGCCGGCGCTGGCGCGAGATGTGCAACGACGCTAGGGGGCAACGGCAAACCCGCCAGTTGTGCCTCGTCGACGAGCGCATCGAGCGTGCCCCGAGAATTGGCAATTAGGCCGCTCGCATGTCGTAATGCAGTCCGGATACGTTTGCGATGCGCCTCGTCGACGCCTGGGCGGCAGTATTCAGCGTGAGTTAGCGGGATGAGGTCGTGCACCATGAAGACCGTGCGGACATTGCGCTTCTTCATGGCCCGATAGTAGCGCGGAAACTCCATGCCATTGTGACTGGTATGGAGGAGTGTGGCGCGTTCTGATTCGGGCGAGGCAAGTGACCGGAGCAAGGTTCGAGCGACAAGCCTGCGCAGCAATCCGGTGTCTTGTTTTGCCGACAGGAGCAGCGAGAAGATGCGCTGGGAGTCCCGATCCGACATTATCGCAGAGAAGCCCTGTTCACTCAGAATCCCACGGGCTCGCTCGCCATATCTTTCAATGTAAGCTAGCCCGACTCGATCGACGCCGGTGGGAATCAGGCCTTTATGAAAACGTTTGACAAGTCGGGTGACGTCCAGAAGAAATTGTGTCACAGGGATGTAATAGTATTGCGCTGCGCAGGCGGCGATCGTCGTGGGATGGCGTTCGTTTGCTGAACTTCGAAGACTCAAGCAACAGAAATGACCAAATCATTCTATGATATCTCGCACTGTGCGACAATTCGCGCCAGTCTATTTTTAAATCCGCGCTACATGTCGTATTTGCTAAGCCGTGCCGTAACGCCCTTGCTGCTGATCGGCGTACTCGCTGGTTGCTCCGCCATCCCGACATCGGGGCCAAGTGCCTCGCGGGTCAACCGAGCAGCGAATTCCTCATCTGCCACCCAGGGTGCGACCGGAATCCAGGTTGTCGACATAACCGACGACATTGCTCGGAAGCTCTTTGCGGAGAGAGGCCGTGCTGATTTTGCGACGGCACTTGGCGGTTCAGCGAACTTCCAGCAGCAACTGGGTGTTGGCGATACGATCGAAGTGTCGATCTGGGAGGCGCCTCCTGCAATGCTGTTCGGGGCGTCGCAGGGCGACAACCGTAGCGGGCCCAGCAATGCTCGCGTGACGGTGCTGCCGGACCAGACAATCGATGGTAGCGGCTATATCAGCGTACCGTTCATCGCCAATGTCAAGGCGACCAACCGCACACCGACACAATTGGCTGGCGATATCACAAATCGATTGAAGAATATCGCACACGATCCGCAGGTCCTAGTCAAGCTTTCTCGCAATGCGACCTCATACGTGACTGTGGTTGGGGACGTGGTGAACAGCAACCGCATGCAGTTGTCTGCTCGTGGCGAGCGGCTGCTAGATGCGCTGGCGAGCGCTGGCGGCGTACGCCAGCCAATCGACAAGATCACGCTGCAGGTGACCCGTGGTGACAAGGTGGTTGCACTGCCGCTTGAAACCGTGATTCGCGATCCGAGGCAAAATGTTCCGCTGCGTGCTGGCGATGTCGTCACCGCGCTTTTCCAGCCATATAGCTTCCTGGCGTTAGGGGCGACCGGCAAGAATCAGGAAATCAATTTCGAAGCTCAGGGTATCTCGCTCGCGCAGGCGCTTGCGCGTGCCGGCGGGCTTGAAGACTCGCGCGCCGACGCACAAGGGGTGTTCGTCTTCCGTATGGAGGACGCAAACGCTCTCAATTGGCCGGATCAGCCTGCGCGTACGACTGCTGACGGGAAAGTGCCAGTTGTCTATCGACTAGATCTCCATGATCCCAATTCGTTTTTTATTGCGCGAAATTTCATGATGGACAACAAGGACTTGTTGTATGTGTCTAATGCACCTGTCACTGAGCTTCAGAAGGTTTTGAATCTCGTATTCTCGGCTGCATATCCTGTCCTGACGGGTGTCCAAGTTACGCGATAACTCGAAAAATGTGGAGAGGATCGTGCGCTCCTGAATGCTGAGAAAATCGGTGGTGCGCACGAGGTTGATCTCCGTTGGAGTGCGATTTTTTGAATTTCCTGGCCTGACTCTAAAGGTCGTGGATGTGTCAATATAATAATTTGAGAAAATCAAACGCGAATCCGATCTTCGGGTTAATTGTTTTCGATTTTCTGTTTGATTACATGACTGGGAGAACTTATGTTGCTCGTTACTGGCGGGGCTGGCTTTATCGGCGCCAATTTTGTACTGGATTGGCTTGCAAATAGCGACGAGCACATCCTCAACCTCGATAAGCTGACCTATGCTGGAAATCTTGATACGCTGAAATCGCTGGATGGCGATAATCGTCACACATTTGTACGCGGCGATATTGGCGATCGTGAGCTTATCAGCTCGCTGCTTGAGCAGTACCGGCCTCGCGCCGTTGTGAATTTCGCAGCTGAATCCCATGTAGATCGTTCGATTACGGGGCCAGGGGAGTTCATTCAGACGAATGTGGTGGGCACGTTCAATCTGCTTGAAGCCGTGCGCGGTTTCTGGAGCGAACTCCCCAGCGACGAACGTCAGGCGTTCCGGTTTCTTCATGTGTCGACCGATGAGGTATTCGGCACGCTTGACGAGAGCGATCCGCCATTTGCAGAAACGAATCCGTACGAACCGAACAGCCCGTATTCTGCCAGCAAGGCTGCTTCTGACCATTTGGTTCGGGCGTGGCATCACACGTACGGCCTGCCTGCGGTGACGACAAACTGTTCGAATAACTACGGTCCGTATCATTTTCCTGAGAAACTTATTCCGCTTGTCATTCTCAATGCGCTGGCTGGAAAGATTTTGCCTATTTATGGTGATGGTCAGCAGATTCGCGACTGGCTCTATGTGAAAGATCATTGCTCTGCGATTCGAGCGGTTTTGAAGTCGGGTGTCTTGGGCGAGACCTACAATGTCGGTGGATGGAACGAAAAAGCCAATCTCGATGTCGTGCGTACGATTTGCTCGATTCTTGACGAATTGAAGCCGCGTGTGGACGGAGAGTCGTATGCGACGCAAATCAGTTTCGTTCAGGATCGTCCTGGCCACGATCGTCGGTACGCGATCGATGCGCGCAAGCTCGAGCGCGATCTGGGGTGGAAGCCGGTCGAAACATTTGAGACGGGGATACGCAAAACTGTCGCGTGGTATCTTGAAAATCAAGCATGGGTGGCGAACGTGACAAGTGGGCAGTATCGCTCGTGGATCGAGTCGCAATACGGAGCATGACGATGCGGCGAATTCTGATTAGTGGAGCTAACGGTCAGGTCGGATTTGAGTTGCGCCGCTCGCTTGCTCCGTTGGGTATGGTTACGGCGCTGACCCGGCAGGACATGGATCTCTGCAAGACCGACAGCATTCTCGCTGTGCTTGAGCGAGAGCGGCCCGATGTGATCGTCAATCCGGCCGCTTATACGGCTGTCGACAAGGCTGAGAGCGAGCCCGATGTCGCGCGTGCAATCAACAGCGCGGCGCCGGGTGTCATGGCAGAGTGGGCCGCCGCGCACGGAGCAACGATCGTTCACTACTCGACTGACTACGTATTTTCGGGTTCGGGAACCACGCCCTACCGAGAGTCGGACCAGGCAGACCCGCAGTCCGTCTATGGTTTGACAAAGTGGGAGGGGGAGCAGGCGGTGCGCCGCTCCGGAGGCCGGCATCTGATTTTGCGGACCAGTTGGGTCGTCGGAGCGCATGGTGCCAACTTTCTGAAGACCATCTTGCGTCTTGCTCGTGAACGTGAGCAGCTTAAAATTGTTGCGGATCAGGTGGGCGCGCCGACTTCCGCGGCTCTCATCGCCGACGTTACGGCACTTCTTCTTGCGCGACATGGTCAGCAGCCTGATGCTTTTGACTATGGCACCTACCATTTGGCTGCCGGAGGCGAGACGACATGGTATGAGTACGCGCGCCATGTGGTGGCCGCAGCGGAGCGAAGCGGTCTTGCGTTAAAACTGAAGGCGGAAGAAATTCTGCCGATTGCGACGTACGAATATCCTTTGCCAGCAAGGCGTCCCGCCAATTCGCGGCTGGATTGCAGCAAGTTGACCGGTGCGTTCGGGCTACATCTGCCTGATTGGCGCCATGGCGTCGATCACGTCTTTTCTGAAATACACGACTGAGGCAGGAGTAGCGACAATATGAAACGAAAGGGCATTATTCTCGCCGGTGGGTCCGGCACCAGGCTTTATCCCGCGACGCAGGTCGTTAGTAAGCAACTCCTGCCTATTTACGACAAGCCGATGATCTATTACCCGCTGAGCACCTTACTGCTCGCGGGAATCCGGGACATCCTGATCATTTCGACGCCTCAGGACACGCCTCGCTTCGAGCAGTTGCTCGGCGACGGATCGCAATGGGGTATCAACCTGGAATACAAGGTGCAGCCGAGTCCCGACGGGCTCGCGCAGGCGTTCTTGCTTGGCGAGTCGTTTATCGGTCGCGATCCGTCAGCGTTGATCCTCGGTGACAACATTTTCTACGGCCACGATTTTGCGTTGTTGCTGCAAAAGGCCGCTGCCAAGACGTCCGGGGCTAGCGTGTTCGCTTATCACGTACAGGATCCGGAGCGTTACGGGGTCGTTGAGTTCAATGACGCGGGTAAGGCCATCAGTATCGAGGAAAAGCCAGAGCAGCCGAAATCGCACTTTGCAGTGACAGGCCTCTATTTCTACGACGAGCACGTCGTAGACTTCGCGAAGTCGATCAAGCCGTCGCCGCGTGGAGAGCTCGAGATTACCGACCTCAACGCGCTCTATCTTAAGGAGGGTACGCTCGATGTGCAGACAATGGGGCGTGGTTATGCGTGGCTGGACACCGGTACGCACGATTCGATGCTCAGTGCGTCACAATTCATCGCTACGGTGGAGCATCGCCAAGGCTTGAAGGTGGCGTGTATCGAGGAGGTGGCATACCGACTTGGTTACATCGATGATGAGCAATTGCTTCGTCTTGCGCAGCCGCTGAGCAAGAATGGCTATGGTCGGTATTTGAAGGACATTCTGAGGGAAACTGCACGATGAACGTGATTGAGACTGCTATTCCCGACGTCAAGATTTTCGAGCCGAGGGTATTTGGTGATTCGCGTGGATTTTTCTTCGAGAGTTTCAACCAACAGGTTTTCGAGGCGGCCGTCGGTCGACCTGTTGTCTTCGTTCAGGACAATCATTCGAAGTCAGCAAAACACGTTGTGCGCGGGTTGCACTATCAGATTCATCATGCGCAAGGCAAATTGGTGCGCGTAGTGGCGGGTGAGGTGTTTGATGTTGCAGTGGATATTCGCCGCGCGTCGCCAACGTTCGGTCAGTGGGTCGGCGTTACCCTGTCGGCGGAAAACAAGCGGCAGCTCTGGGTGCCTGAAGGCTTTGCGCACGGTTTCGTTGTAACGTCCGAGTCGGCTGAGTTTTTGTATAAGACAACCGACTATTGGTACCCGGACGCAGAACGTGCGATCCGTTGGGATGATCCTGCGATTGCGATCGAGTGGCCGGTTGAAGGTGAGGCGATCGTGTCTGCGAAGGATGCGGCAGCATCTGCATTTGCTGACGCTGAGTATTTCTAACTAGAATTTGCTGGTATGTTCGGCGAGGAGCGGTAAATTTGCTCCTCGCGCTGTACTTATGCCGTTGGGCCTACCCGTGAAAGAAATGCCTCCCACTGAGGGAGGATGTTGTCGGGGAGGTATTGCTCCGAAATTGCTGCGCCGCGTTCGATCGCGTGCTGACGCTTCGCGCTAGCTTCAGGTGAGGTCAGCATCCGTCTCAAACTGTCGGTCAAACTCGCCGCACTATGCGCATCGAAGTACTCAGCAGCATCAGCGTAAATTTCCCGGTGCACCGGTATATCCGATGCTGCAACCACACTGCCGCTGCGCATCGCTTCGACGCCCGAAAAATCGAAACCCTCCGCCACACTCGGGCAGACGGTTGCAGTCGCGTGGCGGTAAAGTACCCTCAACTCATCGGCTGGAACCCTTTCCAGTGGGTAGATTGCATCCTGTTCAAGCCAGGGTTGCATATCCCGGATGATTGAGTCAGCGTCCCATCCAATGCTGCCTACAATTATGAGCTTCAGTTCCGGATCGGTAGAGGCTCGAAGTGCCGCAAACGCAGATATCAGCAATGCATGATTCTTTCGCGGCTCAAGCGTCGACACCATCAGTAGATAGCGGAACGTTACGCCTGGCGGGTGCTGAAATGGAGTGTCGCTAATGCTGGTGTTTCGTCTAGTTCGGACTATAGATTCGACGTGACTAGTTGGCGAATCTTCCGAAAAGAAATGGTGTGACACCATATTGGGGATCGTGACGCTGCGTGTTTCAAGCTCCGGAAATACACTCAGCAAATCTTGGCGGGTAGACTCCGATACGCACGCGAAATAAGCTCCTTGCGCGACGTTGTCTGCCAAGGCGCGAAAGTGTGTTGCCTGGTGTCTTGATTTGTTTGCGAAAGCATGCGGCATGAAAATCGGTAGAGCGTCATGATACCGGACCACTAACTTCGTGCCTGGCGCAACCCGGCCAGGATAAGGCGTCTGTGCGATAAAGACGTCGTGCCCAGTGGTATCAATTGTCGGATAAACGGCGCGTTTTCGCCATTTGAGAGACAGCAATCCGGCTGACTGCATTATGTTCCACGGGACCGTGCATACGCGGAACGGGCGTAATGTGACGTGTGAAAAATCCTCGGCTGGCAAGGTTTTACTGAACAGGGCTTGCCACACGTATTCCTCAAAATGACGCGAGTCGAAATGTGTAAGCGGGATCGTGTTGCGTCCGCCGAGTAGAGCGGTCTTTAGCATCAATCCATACGCGACTCGCCTGCGCTTCAAATACAGCTCGATTTCACTCAGCAACTTGTTGTTCGGTTTCGTATCCAGGCTAACGATCGTTCTGGAATATTGATTAAATCGCTCGCTTATGGGGTGCGTGTCGTCGTCCTTGCCGTCATTGGGTAGCAAGGTTCCGGGGCTGAGAAATCGCAGCGATGTTTGAAGCAAGCCGGCAATTTCGATCAAGGGGCTGGTCGCTAGATTGCGGAACAGGAGTCGGGTCTCCTGCGGGATGCCGGCGAAGCCGTCGAGAGCAGGGCGCATTTCCAGTAGAATGCGCCGTCGCGGGGTGTCGGGTGGGTTCGGTTGACTCATTTCTAAATGCCGATGCGTTTGCGCAATTCGAGCAGGCGCGTACGTACTAAGGAGTGCGAGGGGGGCAGGACAACGGTTCCCCCTCGAAACGGAGGTGAGGAGATTGTAGGCGTGATCGCTGGGCGGTGCGAAATTGTGTTTCATGTGCCCGGCTCGTACGCGCGCTGAACTCGCTCCTCTTGGTCGCTCCGACTCGTAAAGTGTAGGTTTGAAGGGGCTTGCGACGTTCCGGCAGCTCGGGGCTTCCGCGGAAGGGGCGGCATTGTAGAGATTTTGTTGTGACTTCGCTACCTTAATTGATGGCGGTTTGCGTGTTGTTATTTTGGGCCGGGTGGTATTCGTTTGGGCTGCAATGTTGTATATTGCAACCGCCCTGCGCGGTCTATTTTGCCTACGGAACATAAAATTTCTGCCGGCCGCCGCATGATTCTACGGATCTGCCTCGGTAGGCTGCTGCCTGTTCTGCTTACAACTCACATTACTTCCCGTTGCTTTACCGCATGCGACGTTCCTTTTTGCTTTTGCAAGGTACGGCTTCGCCGTTTTTCGGGCGCCTTGCGGTTGCCTTGACCGAGCGCGGGCATGCTGTCCGTCGAGTGAATTTTTGCGGCGGAGATGCCTTGTATGGGGGTGTTTGCGATGCTTGGAATTTTACGTCGTCGTCGGAGTTGTTACCGGACTGGTACTCGGAAGTCCTAGCTGGTGGAAAATTTACCGATGTGTTGATGTTCGGGGATTGCCGGCCCATCCACCGCCCGGTGCATGCCGTCGCAAAGCAGGCCGGCGTTGCCGTGCGTGTGTTCGAAGAGGGCTACGTTCGTCCGAACTGGCTCACGTTTGAACAGCATGGTGTCAACGGCCGTTCGCTGCTACCGCGTGATCCGGCGTGGTATCTGGAGCATCGGGCCGACATTCCTGCCAGTGCGCCTGGGCGAGAGACCGGCTATAACCTGCGTGAGCGGGCGTTTCACGATATCCGCTACCGTCTTGCGAATGCGCTGTATGCGTTCCGCTTTCCGCACTATCGAAGCCATCGGCCCCAAAACGGATTCGTAGAGTACGCGGGACTTGCCTCGCGTGCGTTGAAATCGCGGTGGCAACACCGACATGCGGACGAGGTGACCCGGGAGTTGCTGGAGTCGAGGCTGCCGTACTATCTGTTTCCGCTCCAGCTCAACTCGGATACGCAGATCGTCGTCCACTCCGAGTTCGATGGGGTTCGGCACGCGATCGAGCAGGTCATGCGGTCATTTGCTTCACACGCGCCGATCGGGAACTGCCTGGTGATCAAAAATCATCCGCTTGACACGGGGCTGATCGACTATCGCCGCTATGCGCAATCGCTTGCCCGGGAACTCGATATCGAAAATCGGCTGCGCTTCATCGACGCCGGCCATTTGCCGACGCTGCTCGATCACGCGCTGGGTGTCGTCCTAGTCAACAGTACGGTGGGTCTCTCGGCTTTGCATCACCGGCGTCCGCTCATCGCACTGGGCGACGCAATTTATGACATCCCGGGGCTCACGTGGCAGCAAGGGCTGCACTCCTTCTGGAGCGAGGCTGAACCGCCGGATATGGCACTCTATCAAGCCTTTCTTGACTACGTGATTCACCATACACAGATCAACGGTGATTTCTATACGCGTAGAGGTATCGCCATGGCCGTTTCTGAAACGGTACGTCGACTGGAGGCTTCGCGTGTCTAGTGCGATGACGCAGCGAGTCGTGATCACCGGTGCAAGCGCAGGTTTGGGCCGGGCTCTCGCATACGCCTATGCGCAGCCGGGTTGCGTGCTGGGGCTTGTCGCCCGCAATGCGGCGGAACTTGAAGTGACTGCCGAGGCGTGTCGAGCGCGTGGGGCAGAGGTGTTGACTGGCGTGGTTGACGTTCGTGATGCCGCCGCAATTGGCGCCTGGCTGGTCGACTTTGACAATCGCTATCCCATCGACCTGTTGATCGCGAATGCGGGGATCGCGAGCACGCTCGCGTCGGCGGGCGACTGGGAAGGGCTAGATCGTACGTGTGCCGTTGTCGACACAAATTTCTACGGCTCAATGCATACGGTGCTGCCGGTACTTGATCGGATGCGTTTGCGCAAGCAGGGACGCGTCGCGATGGTCAGTTCCTTGGCGTCGCTCCGCGGGATGGCGATTTCGCCCGCATACTGCGCGAGCAAGGCTGCAATCAAGGCATATGGAGATTCGGTGCGGCCACTCCTGGCCCGAGACGGCGTCGGGATGACCGTCATTCTTCCCGGTTTCGTGAGTACTGCGATGAGCGATGTGTTTCCTGGCGACAGGCCATTCATGTGGAGCGCAGACCGTGCTGCGGCCCACATTCGTCGCAAGCTCGACGCCGGGCGCGCTGAAATTGCCTTTCCAAAGCTATTGTCGGTGGGGATGCGCTTGTTGACGATACTCCCGGTTCAGTTGGCCGATGCAATTCTTGATCGCCTGTCTTATCTGCCACGCGAGGAGCGTGTCAATTGAACGGTGGAATCGCGTTGACGCTTGTTGTTGCAGCAGGACTATCGTTCGTGCCGGACAGGATCGCGATGCCGCGAGCAGGTTGGCGTCGTCCGGTAGCCGCGTTGATGCTCCATATTCTTGCGGTATCGTTCGTTTTCGGAATCGTACTGGCCGTCACGTCACGCCCGATCATCTCGGCGTGCACTTCGGTTGCGCTCGTCGGTCTTGTCGCTGCGGTCAGCAACGCAAAGTACGAGTCGTTGCGTGAACCGTTCGTGTTTACCGATCTCAGCCTTTTCAGCCAGCTGTTTTCGCATCCACGACTGTATCTGCCGTTTTTAAGCCTAGGCAAGGTCGCCGCCATCGCAGGCGGGATTGTGATCGTGATTGGTGGTTTCATCGCCGAGCGGCCGACTGCATCAGGTTCCAGTTTCGCAGCGTGGTGGTTGGTCGTTGCATCGCTTTTCGCCGGACAGCTGCTTGCTGCGCGCTTGACGCTGACACTTGAGCCGGCTGCCGATCAGTCCAGGAACGGTTTTTTTGCCGTCTTTGTTGCGTATCTGCTGAACGGTTTGCGTCCATCGACACTGGCGCTTTTCAGGCGCTCGCTCGTGACCGGGCCCTATGCGACCGGGGGACCCCGCCGGCACCCGGACGTGATCTTGATCCAGAGCGAATCGTACTTCGACATGCGTCGTATCAGCGGTGCGCTCGATTCGTCGGCATACGCCTGTCTGGACCGCGCACGCGGCGAATCGGTGTATCACGGAAAGCTGTCTGTGCCGGCTTGGGGGGCCAACACGATGCGCACGGAGTTTGCCGTGTTGACAGGGCTGCCGCAGGCATCGCTGGGATATGCGCGCTTCTATCCTTACGCATTTGTGCGTAATGCTTGCGCATCCCTTGCACGCTGGTTTTCGCGTGGAAATTACGAAACCCTGGCCGTTCACCCGTATTACGCCGATTTCTTCGGTCGGAAGCGCGTATTTCCAATGCTTGGATTCGAGCGATTCCTCGATATCGAACATTTTGCGGCGGCGCGTCGTTGCGGGCCGTATATTTCGGATTCGGCTGTCGCGGATGCGATCGTTGCTGCGCTCGATGCGCCGCGCGACCACCCACAGTTCATCTTCGCAATGACGATGGAGAACCACGGCCCATTGCATCTCGAGCAGGTTTTGCCGGGCGAATCGTCTTCAAGGCATACTCTGGGCGAGGGCGCTTCCTGGCGCGACCTGACTGCATACCTCCGCCATATTGAAAACGCCGACGCTATGATCGGCCGCTTGCTCGATCATTTGCGCGCCGGCGATCGTGAAACAGTCGTTTGTTTTTACGGCGACCATGTTCCCGCGTTACCTCACGTATTCGAAAAGCTGGGCGTTTCTCCACAAACCAGCGACTACTTTATTTGGCGAAATTACGGCACAGATGCTCCAGAATGCCGGAATTTGGCAGCCGAAGAGCTTGGGGCGGCACTGCTGAGTGTGGTACAAGATGACGGAAATCGTGCGGAAGAGCCGTGCGCATCCGAGAAAGCGACATAAAAGATGAACAGTAAGATTGCAATAATTGGGGTGGCTTGTCGGTTTCCCGGGAGCGCTAACAATCTTGGCGACTTCTGGCAACTGCTGCGCGACGAACGCGACGCAGTCACCGAAATCCCCGCCGACCGCTTCGGCACCGATTTCTACCAGCACCCGTCCAAGCGCGAGCCGGGCAAGAGCTACACGTTCTCGGCCGGCGTCGTCGACAACGTCGCCGGCTTCGATGCCGCGTTCTTCGGCATTTCCCCGCGCGAAGCGGCCCAGATGGACCCCCAGCAGCGCCTGCTGCTCGAACTCGCATGGGAAGCGTTCGAGGACGCGGGCGTGCGCCCCGCCGACATGCGCGGCAGCAACTGCGGCGTCTTCGTCGGCGCCGCCAGCATGGATTACGGCAACCGCAACATGGACGATCTGAACGTGATCGATCCATATTCGGCGACCGGCAACACCCTGAGCATCGCGTCGAACCGCGTGTCCTACCTGTTCGACCTGCGCGGCCCGAGCATGTCCGTCGACACGGCCTGCTCGTCGTCGCTCGTCGCGCTCCACCAGGCCGTCAAGGCGCTGCAGTCCGGCGAAGCCGACGTGGCGCTCGCGGGCGGCGTCAACCTGCTGCTGCACCCGTTCGGTTTCGTCAGCTTCTCCAAGGCGTCGATGCTGTCGCCGCGCGGCCGTTGCCGCACGTTCGATGCAACCGGCGACGGCTATGTCCGCTCGGAAGGCGGCGCGTTCGTGCTGCTCAAGCCGCTCGATCGCGCGCTCGCCGACGGCGACACGATCCACGCGGTGATCGCCGGCTCCGGCGTGAACTCGGTCGGCCACTCGCCGGGCGGCATCAGCGTGCCGGGCGCGGCCGCGCAGGCGTCGCTGCTGCGCAGCGTGTACGCGCGCGCGGGCATCGATCCGCAGTCGCTGGCGTATCTCGAAGCGCACGGCACCGGCACGGCGGTCGGCGATCCGATCGAAGCGCGTGCGCTGATCGACGTCGTGTCGGGCGAGCGCCCGGCGGACCGTCCGCTGCTCATCGGTTCGGTCAAGACCAACATCGGCCATCTCGAGACCGCATCCGGCATGGCCGGGCTGCTGAAGGCCGTGCTGTGCCTGAAGCATCGCGCGGTACCGCGCTCGCTGCATTTCGTCACGCCCAATCCCGGGATCGATTTCGACGGCGGGCGTTTGCGCGTCGTCGATCGCTACATGCCGCTCGACGCGGGCGACGCGCCGCTGACGGTCGGCGTCAACTCGTTCGGCTTCGGCGGGACGAACGCACACGTCGTGCTGACGGAGGCGCCGGTTGCAAACGCGGCGTTGGCGGCCGCGCGTGAGCCCGAGCCGACGCAAGCGCAACTGTCTCCGCTCGTGCTGACCGCGCGCAGCGCGAACCCGCTCAGCGCGCTCGCGGGCCGCTATCTGGTGGCGCTCGACAACGGCGGCGACTGGCAGGCACTGGCCGCAGCGGCCGCACGTCGTCGTCAATGGCTCGAGCATCGCGCGATCGTCGCGCCGGCCGACCTGGCCGAAGGGCGCACGGCACTCGCGGCACTGGCCCAGCCGGCAGCGGAAGGCCTGCCGGCCTGCGTGGCAACCGGCCAGGCCCCGGCCGACGCGGTTCGCACCGCGCTCGTCTTCTCTGGCAACGGCTGCCAGTGGGTCGGGATGGGCAACGAACTCTATGCGGAGAACGCCGTGTTCCGCGCGGCGCTCGACGAAGTCGACGCGCTGTGGTGCGCCGATGGCAGCCCGTCGCTCGTCGACGTGATGCGCGGCGGCCCGAGCGCGGAATGGTTGGCCGGCGCGGGTGCCGAATGGCTCGCCGCGACGGAGAACGCGCAGCCGCTGCTGTTCGCGATCCAGGTCGGCATGATTCGCGTGATCGACGCGCGCGGGATGCGTTACGACGCGGCGATCGGCCATAGCGTCGGCGAGATTGCCGCGGCGTGGGTGACGGGCGCGCTGTCGCTCGCCGACGCGGTTCGCGTGATCAAGATCCGCAGCCGCGCGCAAGCGATGACGCGCGGCAGCGGCCGGATGGCGGCGGTCGGCATCGGCGACGCGGCGGCGCGCGAACTGATCGCGCGCCACGGGCTGGCGCGGCGCGTCGAGATCGCGGGCATCAACAGCCCCGACGCGGTGACGCTCGCGGGCGAGCTGCAGGGCCTGCAGGCATTGGAGGCCGCGTTGCGCGGCAGCGGCAAGTTCTTCCAGATGCTGGATCTCGACTACGCGTTCCACAGCAGCCACATGGACCGCATCGAGCCGGTCGTGCTGGCCGAGCTGGCGAGCCTGCGGCCGCAGCCGGGCAACGGCACGTTCGTGTCGACCGTGACCGGTGGCGCGCTGGCCGGCACCGAGCTCGATGCTCGTTACTGGTGGCGCAACATTCGCGAGCCGGTGCGCTTCGGCGACGGCATCGCGCATCTGATCGAGCAGGGCGTCCGGCTGTTCGTCGAGGTCTCGCCGCATTCGATCCTGCGCACGTACGTGAAGCAGGCATTCGCGGCCGCCGGCGCGACCGGCGTGGCGCTGCCGACGCTCAAGCGCGATCACGGCAGCGCGGCGACGCTGCGGCAAGCGATTCTCGCGGCGATCGCGCACGGTGCGAGCGTTGATCCCGACCGCTTCGCGCCGGGCGAAGCGCGTGCTGCATTGCCGTCCTATCCATGGCAGCGCGACCATTTCTGGCTGACGCCGACCGTCGAAGGCTATGGCCTCGTCAATCGTCGCCGCGAGCATCCGCTGCTCGGCTATCGTCTCCACGAGCACGCATTCGCGTGGGAAAACCAGCTCGATCCGGCGAAGCTGCCGATGCTGGCCGATCACGTCGTCGACGGCGGCGTGGCGTTCCCGGGGGCCGGGTACGTGGAGATGGCGCTCGCCGCGGCACGCACCTTCTTCGATACGCCGGATGCGGCGCTCGAAAACGTCGAGATCCGCACGCCGGTGGTATTCCAGCCGCAGCAGGCGAAGCTGTTCCGGCTCGTGATCGAGCCGCGTACCGCGACCTTCACGATCGAGACGCGCGACCGGATGTCCGATGGTGCATGGACGCTGAACGTGACGGGGCGGATGCTGGAAAGCGGCAACACGCTCGGCGATGCGAGCGTCGTGCCGTCCGACGCGCTCGATCGTCTGCTCGCGTTGCCCGCGGCCGACGGCGACACGCTGTATGCAAACACGGCGGCCATCGGCCTCAGCTACGGGCCGGCATTCCGCTGGGTCCGCACCGTGCGGGTCTCCGCGGATGACGGCGCGGCGCTGGCCGACGTTGCCGCGCCGGCAGCATGCGGCGACGCGCGGGCATTGTCTGCCTATCTGCTGCATCCGGCGCTGATGGACAGCGGGTTTCATCCGCTGTTCGCACTGCTTGCCGCGCACGCGCGCGAAGGCGAGCATCCGGCTTACGTGCCGGTGCAGATCGGCCGGGTCGACTATCTGCGCGGCGACACGGTCGAGCGGGTACTGGTGCGGATCGACCGCCACAGCCCGCATTCGATCGTCGCGCATTTCGAATTCCTCGACGCGCGCGGCGCGATCGTCGCGCGGCTCGGCGCATGCCGGTTCCGGCGTGTCGACCTCGTCGGCCGCCGTCAGAACCTGCCCGCGCGCTTCGTCTACCGCCTTGAAGAAGTGCCGCTGCCGGGTGACGTCAATGCAGCCGGTTTGCCGGCCCCCGACGCGTTGCTCGCGCTTGCTGCCGCACGGCTCGATGCAGCCGGGCACGACGGCCGCCGGACGCAGCATCTGACCGAAATCCTGCCGCTGCTCGACGTGCTGGCGAGCCTCTACGCGCTCCGCGCGTTCGATGCGCTCGGCGCGTTCGGCGGGGCATGGCAGCCGGCGGCCGGGCGTGAGGCATTGGCCGCACGTCTTGCCGATATGCTGGTCGAAGACGGTCTCGCTCATCGCGATGGCGCGCTGCTCGTGCGCGACGACGCGGCGTGCGCGGCGTTGCCGCCGCTCGACGAGCTGTGGCGCGGGCTGCTGGCCGAATCGCCGGGTCACGTGGCCGAGCTGACGCTGCTCGCGCATTGCGGCGCGGCGTTGCCGGACGTGCTGAATGGCGCGAAGGACGGCGCCCGCCTGCTGTCGCCGACCGGCCACAGCCTGGTCGAACAACTCCTTGCCGCATCGCCGACGTGGCAGCACGTGCACGCGTTGCTGACCGCAAGCGTCGAGCAGGCAGTCGGCGCATGGCAACCGGCACGCCGGTTGCGTGTGCTCGAGCTGGGCGCGACGGACGGTGACGTGCTGCAGACGCTCGGCATGCATCTCGCGGCCGCGCGCTGCGATCACACAATTGCGGCGACTGCCGGTCAACTCGCCGGGTTCGACGCCGATGCGGAAGCGGCGGTGCGCACGGTTGCGTTGCAGTCGGGCGAGCGGTTGTCGCTGGCGGCCGACGAAGCCGGCCCCTACGACCTGATCGTCGCGAACCGCGCGTTGAGCGGCCGGCACGATGTGGCCGACGCGCTGAATGCAATGCGGTCATGGCTGGCGCCGGGCGGATTGCTGCTGCTGGCCGAGTCGCGTCGCGGCCGTTTCTCCGACATCGTATTCGGCGCGCAGGCTTCGTCGACGGAAGCCGATGCGCCCGTGCCGCTGGCGCCGGCGGATCTCGATGCGGCACTCGAACGCGCGGGCTTCGTCGACGTCGTGCGGCACGTCGAGCAATCGCTCGATCTGGACGGCACGCCGACGTTCGTCATCGCGCGCAACCCCGCGAGCGCTGTGGTCGCGCAACGCGGCGAGGATCCGAGCGATCTCGATACGCTTGCACGCAGCGAGCAATGGCTCGTGATGCACGCACCGGATGCCGCCGGTAGTTTCGGCGGGCGGCTCGCCGATGCACTGGCGCGCGCGGGCTATCCGGCCGATATCGTCGACGTCACGCACGCGGCCGATGCGATTGCGTCGTTGCCGGCCGGACGGCCGGCGCATGTTGTCTTCTGCGCGCCGGAAACGCCGCTCGCCGAATCGGCGACGGGGGATGGCCTGATGGCCGCGCAGCGTAACGGCGTGATCGCTCTTGCGGAACTCGTTCGCACGCTCGGTGTGCAGCCGAACGCGGCCACGCGGCTGACCGTCGTCACGCGTGGCGGCGCGCCGTTCGCCGGGACCGCGAATGCGCATCCGGAACAGGCCACGCTGTGGGGTCTCGGTCGCGTGCTGGCGAACGAGCATCCCGAACTCGCGTGCCGCCTGATCGACGTCGATCGAGCGGCGGACCGGATCCCTGACGCGCTGATTCGCGAGCTGACCGGCGCGGCGGTCGAGGAAGAAGTCGTCCTGGGTGCACACGGGCGGCAGGTGCCGCGTATGCTGACCGCCGCGCAGGCCGCGGCCCGCAACGATGGTGCGATCGCGCGTGCGGCCGTGCTCGCGTTCGACGCGCCGGGCTCGTTGCGCAATCTCGAATGGTTCGCGTTGCCGGAAAGCCCGCTGGGTGACGATGAGGTGGAGATCGAGCCCGTTGCCACCGGCCTCAATTTCCGCGACGTGATGTATGCGATGGGGCTCTTGTCCGATGAAGCGGTCGAGACCGGCTTCGCGGGCGCGACGATCGGGATGGAACTGTCCGGCCGCGTCGTGCGGGTGGGCAACGCGGTGACGGCATTCGCGCCGGGCGATGCGATGCTCGGCTTCGCGCCGGCTTCGTTCGCGACGCGCGTCAGGACGCGCGCGCAAGCAATTGCACTGAAACCCGAGCGGCTGTCGTTCGAGGAAGCGGCGACCGTGCCGACCACGTTCTTCACCGCGTACTACGCACTCGTCGAGCTTGCGCGGCTGCGTCGCGGCGAGCGTGTGCTCGTGCACGGCGGCGCGGGTGGAGTCGGGATCGCCGCGATCCAGCTCGCGCGCCACTTCGGCGCGGAAGTGTTCGCGACGGCCGGCAGCGACGAGAAGCGCGAGTTCGTGCGTCTGCTCGGCGCGGACCACGTGCTCGATTCGCGCAGCCTCGCGTTCGCGGACGAGATTCGCGCGCTGACGGGCGGCCAGGGCATCGACATCGTGCTGAATTCGCTCGCCGGCGAAGCGATGGTGCGCAGCATCGATACGCTGCGGCCGTTCGGTCGTTTCCTCGAGCTCGGCAAGCGCGACTTCTATGAAAACAGCCATATCGGGCTGCGGCCGTTCCGCAACAACATCAGCTATTTCGGCATCGACGCCGACCAGCTGATGGGGGCGCTCCCGGAGCTGACCGCGCGCCTGTTCGGCGAAGTGATGGCGCTGTTCGAGGCAGGCGTGCTGCATCCGCTGCCGTATCGCGCGTTTCCGGCCGAACGGGCGGAAGATGCGTTCCGCTACATGCAGCAGGCGCGCCAGATCGGCAAGGTACTCGTGACCTATCCGTCCGGCACGCCGGCCCCGACGCGCGGCGTCACGCGCGCGGGTTCGCTCGCGCTCGATCCGCTTGGCACGTACCTGGTGGTCGGCGGCACGGGCGGGCTAGGTTTCGCGAGCGCGCGCTGGATGGTCGAGCGCGGCGCGCGCCGGCTGACGCTGGCGAGCCGTTCCGGCGAGCTCGCTGCGGCCGCACGCGAGGAAGTCGAGCGCTGGCGCACGACGCTCGGCGTCACGGTCGATGTCGTGTCGTGCGATGTGACCGACGCCGCGGCGGTCGACGCGATGATCGATGCGATCGTCCGGCGCGGCAGTCCGCTCAAGGGCGTGCTGCATTCCGCGATGTCGATCGATGACGGCCTCGTGCGCAATCTCGACGATGCGCGCATGGCCGCGGTGCTCGCACCGAAGGTGGCCGGCGCGTGGAACCTGCATCGCGCGACGCGCGCGTTGTCGCTTGACCTGTTCGTGGTCTATTCGTCGGCGACGACCTATCTCGGCAATCCGGGGCAGTCGAACTACGTCGCGGCCAACACCTTCCTCGAGGCGCTCGTCGAACATCGTCGCGCGGCGGGATTGCCGGGCACGTTCATGGCCTGGGGGCCGCTCGAGGACGTCGGCTTCCTCGCGCGCCACGCGGATACGCGCGAGGCGCTGCAGTCGCGGATCGGCGGTGCGTCGATCACGTCCGACGAAGCGATGGTCGCGCTTGAACGCACGCTGGTCGCGGGCGCGGCCGGCGAGGCCGTGGTCCGGCTCGACTGGCACGCGGTAGCGCGCGGGATGCCGGCCGCGAAGGCGCGCCGGTATTCGCTGCTGCAATCGCACGCGAGCAGCGGTGATGCGCGCGACGGCGGCACGCAGTTGCGGGAAGAAGTGCTGGCATTGCCGCGCGACGAAGCGATCGCGCTGGTGGCGCGGACGCTGCAGGCGCAGATCGCGCGGATTTTGCACATGACGCCGGATCGCATCGCGCTCGACAAGTCGGTGCTCGACATGGGCATGGATTCGCTGATGGGGATGGAACTCGGCCTCGCGGTCGAGGAAGCGTTCGAGGTCAAGCTGTCGGTGATGGCGATTGCCGAAGGCGCGTCGGTGACGACGCTGGCCGGACGTATCGTCGATTCGATCGGCGCGTCGACCGATGCGGATGCCGGTTCCGCGACGGATGCCGCGCAGGAGGCCGTCGCGGCGCTCGCGGCGAAGCATGCGATCGACGGCGAAGCGCGCGCGATGCTCGATGCGCGGCAGGCGCCCGTGGCGGGCCAGGCGTCGCCGACGCTGGAGGTCGCGCGATGAGCGCGCCGTCCGGGTGGGCGACGCGTCAGGGCACGCTGGCACGGCCGCTGGCGATCGACGGTCACGGGCTGCACACGGGGCGCCGGGTGGGTGTGCGGATCCTGCCCGGGCGTCCGGAAGAGGGCGTGACGGGCATCGCGTTCCGTCGCGTCGCGCAGGGGCGCACGCTCGCGACGCTGCCGGTCGATCCCGCGCTGCGCCGCGCGCAGCCGCTGTGCACGATGCTGCGCAATGCCGACGGCGTCGGCGTTCGCACGATCGAGCACCTGCTCGCGTCGCTGCTTGCATGCGAGATCGATCACGCGATCGTCGAGATCGATGCGGAAGAAGTGCCGATTCTCGATGGCAGCGCCGCGCCGTGGGTGGACGCCATCCGCGCGTGCGGCCGTGTCGCGCTCGATGCGCCGAAGCGCTTCATCCGCGTGCTGCGGCCCGTCGTCGTCACGGACGGCGACGGCGACCAGCGGCGCGAAATGCGGATCGAACCGGCGCCGCGTTACGAACTGAGCGTGCGCAACGACCTGCGTGGCTTCGGCGACATGCACTGGGATGGGGCGCTGACGCCGGCCGCATTCGCGACCGAAATCGCACCGTCGCGCTCGTATGGCCGCGTGAAGTGGGCCGTGCCCGCGATCGTCGCCGGTTATTTGCGCGGCGTGCCGATCCTGCGCGGCGCGCGGCCGTCGTGCACGGCGTCCATCGTCGGCAATCGCGTGCTGGGCGGGATGCGGCTGCCGGAAGAGTTCGTCCGGCATCGCGTGCTCGACCTGGTCGGCGATCTCGCGCTGGCCGGCGCGCCGCTGCTGGCGCGCGTGAGCGCACTGCGGCCGAGCCACGAGATGAATTTCCGGCTGGTGGACGCGCTGCTGGCCGAACCCGATGCGTGGCAGTGGGCCGAGTTTCCCGACGCGTGACACCACGCTTTTTCATGATGCGCGGCGTAACATAGCGCCTTTTCGAGATACAGCGAAGGAAGCAATGGCACTGGGAGAGCATCTTCGCCAGCAACTGGCGGCGAAAGCGCTGAAACGGCAACTGGAGCGCGCGACCGATGCGGCTGCGGCGCCGGGCGTGCCCGGCACGCTGGCCGCGCAGACCGCATCGGCGCGCAGCCGCTTCGAGTCGATGCCGCAGTATCAGCAGGTCCGGATCATGCGCGAGATGGGCGAGAAGCTGCGCGTCGACTCGCCGTTTTTCCGCGTGCATGAAGGCGTGGCCGGTGCGACGACGCAGATCGGCGGCCGCGAGTACCTGAACTTCGCGAACTACAACTACCTCGGCCTGGCCGGCGATCCGGCCGTGTCGTCGCGCGCGAAAGCCGCGATCGACCGTTACGGCACGTCGGCCTCCGCCAGCCGGATGGTCGCGGGCGAACGTCCGGTGCAGCGCGATCTCGAGCGCGCGCTGGCCGCGTTCTACGAGACCGACGATTGCGTCGCGTTCGTGAGCGGCCATGCGACGAACGTGACCGTGATCGGCGCGCTGTTCGGCCCGGGCGATCTGGTCGTGCACGATTCGCTCGCGCACAACAGCATCGTGCAGGGCGCGCAGCTGAGCGGCGCGAAGCGGCTGAGCTTCGCGCACAACGACTGGCAGGCGCTCGACGAACTGCTGTCGCGCGTGCGCCGCGAATACCGGCACGTGCTGATCGCGATCGAAGGGCTGTACAGCATGGACGGCGATTTCCCCGACCTGCAGCGTTTCGTCGACGTGAAGACGCGCCACGGCGCATTCCTGCTGGTCGACGAGGCGCATTCGCTCGGCGTGCTCGGCGCGACCGGCAAGGGCATCCGCGAGCACTGCGGCGTCGCGCCCGACCAGGTCGACATGTGGATGGGCACGATGAGCAAGACGCTGGCCGGCTGCGGCGGTTTCATCGCCGGCTGCCAGCCGCTGGTCGACATGCTGCGGCACCTGGCGCCGGGCTTTCTGTACAGCGTCGGGCTCGCGCCGACGCTCGCCGAAGCGTCGCTGGCCGCGCTCGAGCGCCTGCAGGCCGAGCCGGAGCGCGTCGCGCAACTGCAGGCGCGCGGGCGGCAGTTCCTGACCGAGGCGCGCGCCGCCGGGTTGAACACGGGCACGAGCGCCGGGTTCGCGGTCGTGCCGGTGATCACGGGGAGCTCGCTGAAAGCCGCGCAATGGGCCAATGCGATGTTCGACGAAGGGATCAACGTGCAGCCGATCTTCTATCCGGCCGTCGAGGAAAAGGCCGCGCGCCTGCGCTTCTTCATCTGCTCGACGCATGAGCCGGAGCAGATCAGCCGGACGGTCGCCGTGTTGTCGCGTCTCGCGGGGCGCAGCGCGTGACGCTGGCCGGTGCGTTCGCGCACGCGGTGCCGCGCGCCGGTGAGCGCGTGCGGTTTCGCGCGGCGGATGCGGATGATGCGGCTGCGTGCGGACCGCTCGTGTTTGCGTCCGGCGTGGCCGAATTCGGGTTCTTTCTCGGCGAAAGCGATGCACGCTGCGTTGCGTTTTTGCAGCAGGCGTTTCGGTCGCGTTACGGGCGCTTCTCGTGGCGCCGGCATCGCGTCGCAGTCGCCGACGACGGCACCGTGCTCGCCGTGATGGCGATCCACGACGGACAGCAGACGATGTTCGACGACGCGCATGTCGTGTGGGCGCTGGCGCGCTTCTTCGGCGTGCGCCGCACGATCGGCCAGTTGCTGCGCGGGCTGATCCTCGAAACGGAACTCCCGGCGCCGAAGCGTTCGCAGATCCTCATCGCGCATTGCGCGACCGACGAACGGCAGCGCGGCACGGGTATCTTCAGTGCGCTGTTCCGCGATGCGCTCGATTCCGGCGCGTTGCCGGCCGACGGCAGCCGCGACGTCGTGCTCGACGTGCTGACGCGCAACGTGCGGGCCCGCGCGCTGTACGAGCGGCTGGGGTTCAGTGCACTGCCGCGGCCGCGTGCACGGTCGCGTCGGCTGCCCGTCGAGTTCGATTCGATCCGGATGCGGTTTTCTCGCCGCGCCTGACGGCGCGAGTGACAGCCCGTCGTGCTACTTGTGCCGCGGACTGAACGGCCGGCGGTGGGTATGTTGGCATCTTGTGCGAGCGTGGTTGCCATTCGCACGAATAGCACACCGACGCGCGTGGGATGACGTTCGATCGCGACGGCGTCAGCCGCCCAGCGGCAGTTTCCGGATGATCGCGTCCACACACTCCGAGGGACTTGCCTCGGCCGTCCTGACATGAACGTCAGGGGACTGCGGTGGCTCATAGACGGAATCGATGCCGGTAAATTGGCGAATCGCGCCTTGCCTTGCCAACGCATAGAGTCCCTTCGGGTCGCGAGCCTCTGCGACTTCGAGTGCAGTATCGACAAAGACCTCGATGAACGTACCGGCCGCAAAGCGCGCCCGCGCTTTGGCGCGCGCCTCCTGGAATGGTGAGATCAGCGCAGCGATGACGACGAATCCGGCATCCACAAGCAGCCTCGCCACCTCGGCGGTTCGCCGGATATTTTCATGGCGATCGGCATCGCTGAATCCGAGATCCCGGTTCAGCCCCTCGCGCAGGCGGTCGGCATCCAGCAGATAGGTGCGAAGTCCGCGGCCATCGAGGTGTTCCTGTAGCAAAGTCGCCAGCGTCGATTTGCCTGCGCCGGAGATACCGGTCAGCCACACCACGAAGGCGCGATCCTGTTTTCCGTCCGGACTGGTGGAGCAACCGTTCGTCGGCGTGGCGGGTGACAAATTCTTGAAATCCTGGGGCATTTCCGATGTGAGGTGCGGGCGACCGTGAAGTTGCATTCTTGGGTTCGGTTTACTCCTGGGGCGGATTGTAACGCGACGGAAAGTTTGTAATCCCTTCCTTTTTTAACGAATTGCTTCGTGCACGTGTGTCTGATACCGCCGTCTCGATGCGGTCAACGGTATCAATGCGCTACTTGTGCCGCGGCCCGAACGGCCGCTGCTGCACATCGGCCCCCTGCGCAACGATCGCCGTGCTCTCCGGTACTTCCTCCCACGCGCCCCGCAAGTCGACGAGCGGCTCGGACACGACCATGAACGCGTCGTCGCCGGCTTCGGCGATGCGCGGGTTGTGCGGATACAGCTCGTGCAGGTGCTTGAACGACGTACTGTGGAACAGCGAGCGCGACTGCCGTTCGCTCGAATAGCGCACCGCGATGATCCGTTCGCCGTCGGTCGCGCAGATCGTCATGTTGAGCGGGTCGGCCACGCGATGCCGCGCGGCGCTCTCTTCGACTACGCCGACCATCCTCTCGAGCGCCGGTAGCGGCGTCTGCTCGAGGCCATAGGTCAGCGCGAGGCGGAACATCAGTTCGGAGTCGGTCGAGCCTTCGAGCGTCGGGAACAGCGCGGGATCGACCTTCATCGTCAGGTCGCGGCGCAGCTTGTGGAAATCGCGGATCAGCCCGTTGTGCGCGAACAGCCAGCGGCCGTGGCGGAACGGGTGGCAGTTGGTTTCCTGCACGGGGGTGTCGGTGGCCGCGCGGATGTGCGCGATGAACATCCGCGAGCGGATCGCGCGCGCGGCTTCGCGCAGGTTGCGGTCGTTCCACGCGGGATGCACGGAGCGGTAGCGGAACGGGAGTTCGTCGGGGCGCCCGTACCAGCCGATGCCGAAGCCGTCGCCGTTGGTGGTCGTCGCCCCCAGCTCCGAATGCAGGCTCTGGTCGATCAGCGAATGCTTCGCGCGGAACAGGACAGTCTCGAGATGAAGCGGATTACCCGTATAGGCGAGCCAGCGGCACATGGAGCGCTCCTTCACGATGGATCGTTCGCAGCATGGTAGCCGACTTCGCGGCGCATCCGTGCCTGGGCGCACGCGGCCGGTCATTCGGGCAGGTAGGCTGGCCAATCTTCATACATCGGGCGCCCCTCCGGATGCGCGATGCGCAACCGGCGGCCATGCAGCCCATGCGGCCAATGCGGCCGGGCGTCACCGCCTGACGGCGACGCCGCGGCCGTCAGGTTCACTCGCCGAGCGCGTCCATCACCCGCGCCGAATAGACGAGCGCCGCACCCGCGTTCAGCGCAATCGCGACGCCGAGCGCTTCCGCCACTTCCTCCTTGGTCGCGCCATGCTTGGCCGCTTCCGCGGTGTGCACGGCGATACAGCCGTCGCAGCGCGTCGTGACGGCGACCGCGAGCGCGATCAGTTCGCGCGTCTTCGCGTCGAGATGGCCCGTCTTGGCGCCGGCGCCCGACAGCGCCTTGTAGCCGGCCAGCGTATCGGGCGACAGCTTGGCGATCTCGCCGATGCGCGTCGAGAGTTCCTTCCGGTATTCGTTCCAGTTCAGCATGATGCGTCCTTTCGAGTAGGGGTGAGGAGGGCGGCGGGGGCCGCGATCTCGGGCGATGCAGGGCTATTCTGATCGCTCGCGCTGAGGGTTTCGATACGCTAGAGTGTCAATTTTTAGCGCAATCGTCTCATGGACGCGTTGAGTCAACTCCTGTCGCTGGGCCGCAGCCATGTCGAGCTCGACGTGCGCTGCTTGCTCGACGGGCCATTCGCGATGCCGCACGACCCGCTGCCGTCCGGCGAGGCGGCATTTCACCTGGTGCTGGCCGGAACCTGCCGGCTGCGTACCGCGGACGGGCGCACGCTGCAGCTCGCCGACGGCGATTTCGTGCTGCTGCCCGCGGGTGGCGCGCACGACCTGCTCGACGCGGGGGCCGGCCGATCGCGGCCGGCTGCGGCGCTGCGTGAACAGGGCGCCGGCGGCGGCGCGGTGCTGCCGGTCAAGTCGAATCTCGATCCGGCCGAACCGGGCGGCGCGAGCGTGGACCTGCTGTGCGGGCGGTTCGTCTATGCGCGCGGCGCGGGCGAATTGCTGATGCGCACGCTGCCGCACGTGCTGCATGTCGGGTTGCGCGAGGCGTCGGGGTTCGCGCCGCTGCAACTGCTGACGAGCGTGCTGCGCACCGAGGCGTCGAACGGGCAGCCGGGCGCCGGCGCGATCGTGAACGCGCTCGGCCAGGCGCTGCTCGCGTACGCCCTGCGCGCATACGGGCGGGGTGCGCGCGTGCCGTCGGGCTGGCTGGCGCTGGCGGCCGACGCGCGGCTCGGCCCGTCGGTCCAGGCCGTGCTGCAGGCGCCGGAAAAACCGTGGACGGTGGAGTCGCTCGGCGACGCCTCCGCGATGTCGCGCGCGACGTACGCACGCCATTTTCGCGAGCGGGCCGGGATGAGCGTCGGCGCGTTCGTCGCGCAGATCCGGATGATGCACGCGTGCGCGCTGCTGCAGGATACGCAGCGCGGGCAGGCGGAAATCGGTCAGGCGGTCGGCTACCAGTCCGAGGCTGCGTTCGGCAAGGCGTTTCGCGCGGTGCTCGGCACGACGCCGGGACGCTGGCGGCGGGCGCAGCGCGGCATGTAAGACTGCAAGCGACGCTGTCGTGGCACGCGCCAAAGCTGCTACCATGCGCGAAACGAAGTTCAACGAAAACGATTTCGAACAAAAAGAAAGAGAGGGCAAAGCAATGAACCAGACCACCATCCAGCAGCCGTCGTTCGCGTTCGTGGCCGCGTCGTGGGCCGCGCTGCTCGCCGGTTTCGCGGCATTCCTGATCGGTCTCTGGAACGCCGGCATGCAGCTCAACGAGAAGGGCTACTACTTCACCGTGCTGGTGTTCGGTCTCTATGCGGCAATCTCGCTGCAGAAGAGCGTCCGCGACCGCGCGGAAGGCATTCCCGTCACCGGCATCTACTACGGCCTCAGCTGGATCGCGCTGCTGCTGTCGATCGCGCTGCTGGTCGTCGGCCTCTTCAACGCGACGCTGCAGTTGAGCGAGAAGGGCTTCTACGCGATGTCGTTCGTGCTCGCGCTGTTCGGCTCGGTCGCCGTGCAGAAGAACACGCGTGACTTGCAGAACGCGAAGCCGCGCTATCCCGACGCCGAATCGGCGCCGTCCGTCCAGGAGTGACGGCACGCGAAGCGGGCGCCTTCGAGGGCGCCCGTTTTGCGACGACGGTCGTGGGCGAACCCGCATTCGCCGATGCGCGGCGGGCTCCCCGCCCATTCGTTTCATCCATGCCGGTGCGCATGACGATGGAGATATTCCGGATGCCAGACTTCACAGAAACCACGCGGCACACCCGCGCGGCGGCCCGTGCCGTGGCGGCGCGGGCCGCGCTCGTGCTGGAGACGAACAACCTGCGCGGCGGCGCGGGGCTCGTGCAGGCCGTCGACAGCCTGAAGCGCCTCGTCTCGGCGCTGTCGAAGCAGACCGTGCCACCCGCGGCACTCGCGCAATGGATCATCACGCATGACGGGCTGCCGGCCGATGCGTGCCAGGAGATCGCCGCGCTGGCCGGCCGCCCGATCGACTTCGTCGAGATCGGCGCAAGCACCGGCTACTACGATGCGAAGAACGACGGGTTCGACCGCGTCGACGCGGCCCGTTGCGACATCGTCGTGTTCGGCGATGCCGATTGCAGGCCGGCCGACGACTGGCTCGAGCACCTGCTCGCACCGTTCGCGCGCGAAGCCGACGATGCGCCCGTCGCGGTGGCGGGGCGCACCAGCTATGCGCCGAACGTGCTCGGCATCGCGCTGACGTCGATCGATTTCATGTATTTTCCGAGCCCGCTGCGTGACGGTGCGACACGCAATTTCTACGCGAACAACGTCGCGTTCCGGCGCGACGTGTTCGCGCAATTCCGCTACGAGCCGCTCGACGGCGTCTATCGCGCGCATTGCCAGGTGATGGGGCTGCGGATGCAGGCAGCCGGCGTGGCCGTCGAGTTCGCACCGGCCGCGCACACCGAACATCGGCTGCCGGACACGCAACGCGAATCGCTGAAGCTGCGCTGGATGCGCGGCGAGGACAGCGTCGGGCTGACGCCGTATCTCGTGAACGCGTACCTGCCGCGCGGCTGGCAGTGGCTCGGTCGCAGCGGCCCGCTCGGCCCGTTCTGCGTGATGGCGATGCGGCTCGGCTACAGCCTGCGTGCGCTGAATCACCAGGAGTTGCCGCAGCTTGGCGTCGTCCGCTATCTCGCGGCCGTCGGCGTTACGATCGCGGCGTCCGCCGTCGATACGCTCGGCGCACTCGCACGCGGTTTCGGTCTCGCCGGGCGTGCATCGGCCCGGCGCGATCTCGACGCGCTGTCCTATCACCGTCATTGAACCGGCGCCGCGCATCACGCGCGGCCACGACACGCCGACACCCAGCATCCATCCTGACAACGACCATGTCCACGCTCGCCACCCGTGTTGCCTGCCTCGCCCTGTTTGCCGCCAGCGTTGGCGCCCATGCCGCGCCGGTCGACCATGCGGGGCGCGGGATCTACCACTTCGCATCGCAAAGCGGCTGCCCGTTCATGAACGCGGCAGCCGCGGACTGCAATCGCGTCGCGCTCGATGCGCCGGACGTTCACGCGAGCATCGATACCGATGCGCACGCGATCGTCTTCTCGAGCGATGCGACGCGCCGCACGAAGGACGTGCTCGGCGACGTGCTGCTGCAGGGCACGGGCGTCGACGGCGAAGGCCGGCGCGTGCCGCTGAGCGTGCACGTGCTGCTGCGTCGCGACGGCGCGAAATGGGACCGCGACGTGTACGTCCATGCGCCCGTGCACGGCACGTTCACGGAGGTCCGGATCGATCCGTATCGCGTGCGGGTGAAGGAGGGTGAGGGCGAGCGCGACGTGCTCACGCCGGACGAAACGCTGGCACTGTTCGCGCATCCGTCGCTGGCATCGCGTCTCGCGCGGCATCTCGTGAAGGTGAGCGCGACCGATCCGAAGCAGCCGTTCGCGGACGACATCACGATTGGGCTCGGCGTCGGCGGACTGACGAAGTCGGTCGCGCGTGCGAGCTTTGCATCGAACGCGCCGCACGATGCCGACGTCGATCGCGCACTCGCATCCGGCACGTGGACGATTCGCTTCGATGCACTGAGCAATCACATTCCGGTGTGGGTCGCCCGGCGCGAGCTGTTCCTGTTCGGCCTGGACGGCAGCGCGCTGGTGAAGGACATGCTTACGCGCGGCTTCAGGAAGAACGACCGGATCGAGTTCGGTGCGCGTGACGGTAATGGCTATCTGCGCGTCAACGGCCGCGAGGAAGCATTTGCGGGTGCAGCCGCATCCGCGCACGCGTTCATGCAGGAAAGCTTCATCGGCCTGATCCTCGGATGGCGTCGCGATCCGGCTGGCGCCGCGGCGGCTGCGACGAAGTCCGCGTCTGCACGAGGCGAGCCGGCATGAGCGCGGCAGGCGAACTGCCGGCGTCGCCGCAGGCAGCGCACGATGCACGCTTCGATTGTCTCGAGGCGCCCGTGCCGCGCGGGGCGGCGCGGGTGCGCGCGTACCTCGTCGATCGCCTCAAGCGGGCGGCGATCCGGCAGTTGCATCGCAGCGTGCATGGCGAGCGCTGGGTGCTGCGCATGTACCTGATCGGCGAGGAAGCGACCGAGTGCGCGTTGCACGAGGACTGGACCGGACAGCCACCGGACTGGCTTGCACCGCGGATCGAGCAGCACCTCGCGGACGAGCGTCGCCACGCAGCGGCGTTCGCCGATGCGCTGCGCGAGCGCGGTGTCGCGCCGTCGACTGCACCGCACGAGCCCGACTGGTTGAGCCGGCGCAAGATCATGCGATGGCGCCGGCTTGCGCAGCGCCATGCGCCGCATTTCTCGCAAGGCGTGCTCGTGCCGGCCTATGCGACGGGCCTGTGCGCGGAACAGATGGCGATGCGCATACTCGCGCGTCACTGCGCGACGATCGGCGATGCCCATCCGTTGTACCCGCTGCTCTCGCGCGTGCTCGCCGACGAGACGCGGCATGTCCGGCTCTGCTCGGACACGCTGCGCCGTCTGGTTGCGCCGTCCGAGGCAGCGCATCTCGCCGCGTTGCTGAACGAGATCCGCGCGATCGAGGCCGGTTTCGGCGTGACGGGCGCGCTGGCGATGGTCGCGGCCGGCTGGTTCCAGTCGCTTCGTCCGCGCGCATGATGCCGCGGATCGTCTATCTCGCGACGGCCGACGCACGCGGCCACCTGATGCGCGCGCAACTGCTCGTGCATGCGCTGCGTGCGGCCGGCGCCCAGGTCGACGTGCTGACGACATCCGATGCGGGGCAGGCGTTCCTGGCTGCGTTCGACATCGACGCGGCCGTGCTGTCCCGTCACTACGCGGTGCAGTTCGACGAACGACAGAACATGCTGCGCGACGCGACCGATCGCAATGTCGCGCACTACGTGTTCAGGCCGACGCGCATGCTGCGAGACATCGCGCGGCTGCGTGCGATCGTCCGCGATGCCGATCTCGTGGTCAACGACTCGTTTCATCCGGCGCTGCTGTTCATGGGGGCGATGCCGGGCTGGCGGCGCCGCATCGTCCACGTGTATGGCGGCAGCCTGCGCCGCGCGTTGACCGAGAATTTCGATGCACGGCTGCCGCGCGCACTGGCGCGTGCATTTGCACGGATCGTCGACTGGCAGATCGATTCGGCGCGGTGCTGCATCGAACACGACTTTGCGTACGATGCCGCCGATGCCGTCCGGCGATCGTGCGCGCATTACCGTCTGCCGACGCCAGTGCCGATCGTCGCCGGGCAACCCGCTTCGAAACCGGCTGCAGCCGCCATTTATCTGAACCCGCACTTCCGCGATATCGCGCTCGCCGATGCGTTGTCGGCTGGCATGCGCGACGCGGGGCTCGCCACCCATCGCGTGGGCGAGGGCTACGCCGGACACGACGGCTGGACCGGGGTCGACGCCGACTGGGTGACGCGCGCCGCCCATGCACCGCTGATCGTGTCGGCGCCCGGCATGGCTGCGCTGTCGATCGCACGCGTGTATCACCGCCCGATCCTGCTCGTGCAGTCCGACCAGCCCGAGCAGGCGAGCAACGCCGCTCGCGCTGCACGGCTGCAGCTCGTGCATCGCGTCGTCACTTGGCGCGGCGATGCGGGCGCGTTCCGGCAGGAAGTCGGGCAGGCCGCAGCCGAATTGATGCGCCATCCCGGTACGCAGGCAGGAACGATCGCCGGCCGCGAGCATGCGCGTGCGCGCGTCGACGCATGGACGTCGCGCCTCCTCGCGTTGCGTCCGCATGCGAAGGTGGCCGATGCGGAGACGCGATGCGAGGCGCCGGCACCACGATGAGTTCGCTGTCGTTTCGTGACGATCGCCGGCCCGATATCCGGCAGATGCTGGCCGCGACGTTCGGCATGGCAGCCGGCCTCGCGATCTTCTTTCTGCTGGAGCGTAGCGTCACGCCGCGCTACGTGTTTGCCACGTCGATCGATGCGCGGATTCCGTTCATCGCATGGTCGTGGTTCGTCTATGTCGGCTTCTTTCCGTTCGTGATTGCGCTTGCCGCGTATGCGCGGCCGCTTGCGTTCGCCGCATTCAAGGAGGCCGTGTTGATCGCGTTCGTGCTCGGTGTCGTGTGCTTCCTGCTGTTTCCGGAAGCCGTGCCGCGGCCCGACGTCGCGGAGATCGGCAATACGTTCGTACGCCACCGTCTCGCGCGCATGTGGCAGCTCGATCTCGCGGCCAATGGCTTTCCGAGCCTGCATGTCGCTGTAACGTGCCTTGCCTGCCGGATGCTGGTGGATCGGCGACGACTCGTGACTGTGGCGGTCGGCCTGCTGATCTGCGCGTCGACGCTGACGCTCAAGCAGCATACGGTTGTCGACGTGCTGGGTGGCGTGGCGCTCGCGATGGTCAGTGCGCTCTGGGTCGAGCGGCGATCGCTGCGCGGGAGGCTCGCGTGACGGATGCCCACGTTCATCATGCCGGGCCGGATGCCGAGCTTGCGCGGTTCGTGCCCGATCCCGCGCTGTTTCGCGTGAGCGCGTTGCGTGTGGGCGCAGCGTTGGCAGGCGACTGGCTGATGATTGCCGTCGCGTTCGCGGTTGCAATCGCGTTTGCGCATCCGCTCGTGTACGCGTTGGCCGCGATCGTGATTGCGCGCAGCCAGCTTGCGCTCGCGGTCATGATGCACGAAGGCGCGCATGGTCTGCTGGCGCGGAACCGGCGCGTCAACGATGCGCTGGGCCAACTGTTCGCGGCCGGCCCGCTATGGCTGTCGCTGCGGACGTATCGTGCCGGCCATCTGAAGCACCATCGCGCACCGATGGCGGCGGACGATCCCGTCGCGCTGCTGTTCGGCGTGCACGACTATCCGGTGACGCGCCGGCGGCTGATCGGCCGCCTGCTCGCGTACGCATGCGGGATCGGCTACGTGACGAGCGTCGTGAAGCTCGCCCGCGGCGAGTTTGCGCATGCGTTGCCGAAGGTCGGGAAGTCGCGCATGTACGCCGCGTGGGAAGTCGCGTCGATGCTGGCCGGCAACGGTGTGCTGTTCGGCGCGCTCGCATGGGCCGGGCATCCGCTGCTGTACGTCACGTTGTGGATCGTGCCGTCCGTCACGCTGCTGCCGCTGGCCGGGCAGGTGCGCGCGATCTTCGAGCATGCGGGGCTGCCGGCCGCTGCCGACCAGAGCCGCAACGCGCGCACGATCGTCCGGCGTTCGTGGCAGACGTTCCTGTTCGGCCCGCACGCGATTCATTTTCATATCGAACATCACCTGTTCGCGCGGATGCCGTTCCATCACCTGCCGGTCGTGCATCGGCAGCTTGCGCAGCGGCAGTTGCTGCCCGACGGCAATCTGTACACGGGATATGGTGGCGTGCTGCGCGACGTGAGCGTGCGCTGATGTGTCGTACGGTGCTGCTTTCTCACTTGCCTAGAACAAGAGAGTGAAAGGCGATTTCAAGCCAAGGATCCTGTATTTCGCGGTACTTTCCGCAGTGTTCGCGATGCTGGTGCTGGTGGCTGGCGCGCGTGCCAAAGCAGTACCTGCACTGGCAATGTTTGCGAAGACTGATGCGCCGGCCGTCATTGCAGTCGGGACCGGGGTGCGGCCTGCATTGGGTCCGGACGGTCTGCCGCGCTTGCGCTGTCCGCGATCGGCCGGCACCTGTTCGTGACGAACAGCGTAGCTAGCGGCATCGACGCATTCGATACGCAGGCACGCGCGCAGGCTGGCGCGATCCCGGATGTCGATGCGTTCGACATCGCGGTCGAGCCGGGCTCCGATGATCTGGTTACCCTTCTTCGCAACTGTATCGCGACCCATGGCGCGAGCATGTTGAAGCTGCACCAAGTCGCGCAGTCGCCGCGCGCTGAAGAGATTCCACTTTGCATTCAGCCTGGACAGCCCGGTGGCGTCCAACTCCCCGCAGGCGAACACGGCGCTGCTCGCCGTTCGTCGCGGCGGCTAGGTGGGACGAGGTTGATTCTGTGTCAAGGTTTCTTGCCTCTCTCCCGAAGTGCCTGGATCGGTCGAGTGCGAGAACTCCTGAACTACCTCATGCGCTGCTAGATGACGTGACGAGATTTTGTCCCATATTGAAAACTGTACGTGTCAGCGTGAATTTAGTGTCTGATGAAAGCTGTCGAAGCGAGTAAGACCTTCGATATTACCGGACGTGGCTGATTTTACGGTGGACTGGAAGGTATTGCCAACAAGTTGTGACGACGCTGGCGATATATCACTAAATGCCACCGCAGTCGAGCAGCCTGCGAATACGTTGCTATTGATAACTTGATTGGTCGTCGATGAATCCGCCATCTTGATACAATATGGAGTGGCGTGATCTCGTGAAAATGCGCTGAATATATTGTTTGTGATGATGTTGTTCGTGCTTCCAGCGGAAAGCGATATGATGGGGTCCCGGTCAACCATTCCGTGGTAAGCGCCCTGATAAAATAAATTTCCAGATATTATTGACGTTATTATGTTTGAGTATCGAATGGCGCCTCTGGCTGAATTGATCTGGGAATTCGAGATGTTGCATTGCGGTTGAGGGGATTTTGCTGAACAATCCACGCCAATCTCCGTATCAACAATATTTGTTTGTGATACGTTAAGGCCCTGCCAGTACCCCGACGTTTTTATTCCTGTTTGACGAAAAAATACAATCGAATTGGTGACGTTTAAGATTGTGGGTGTATTTTTTTCTGACACCCCTCTGTACTCGATTCCGCTGCCCTCGGTGTTGTTATTCGGGATGCCGTAAAATCCGGAGCGTTCTATTGTAACATTCGAGATATTCTCTAAATAAAGATCGGTTTTCCAGGCGGAATTTAGATCATGTCCATGGAATGAAATTTGATCGATATTGGTTTGCCTAGGAATATAACCATTCGAAGTGTTTCCGATGATCTGAAGGCCAATTGATCTGTTGCGATTGCTCGTGGTGAGCGCAAATTTATCGGCGGTTATCGATGAGGATTCGATGAATCCAGGTTCGAGCATAGTATTTATTACTACGCGGATGCCATCGGAGTTGGGAAACCAAAGCTCGGTTCCGTCTTGGGCCATGCCGGTGACCCGGATCGTTTGCCGCGAGGCGAGGTTGACATCGACAGTGGCATCAAACCTAAACGTTCCGGCCTCGAACTGAATGCATGCACTTCTTCCAGACAGCGATGATATCCACCGCTGCCAGACAGGGGCATTGTCAAACGTCCCGTCACCCACGAATCCGACCTTCCGTGCTGGAGAGCAGGCCGTAGACGAGGGGGCTGGAAGTGATAGATTCTGAATGCGAGTGGGCGGAGTAATTTGGGCTGGAGCGAGCTGAGTTGCGGAAGCACTGCGAATGTCACGGGCTTGGATCTTTCCAGTGGAGCAGGCAGTGCATATCAGCAGGGCGATTACGTGCGTTTTCATTGAAAAATAATCATCAATGGCGTAGTAGGCCTAATGAAATATTGAGGCGAATGCACTAAGATTGCTACACGTATGTGTCGGACGTTTTTAAAAGTGCAAGGATTTGCAATTGAAATATTCTATTAAATACAAAAATCGATAGATTTTTCGCATCGAACGAGTGCTCAGCGCGATTTGCCCGATCGTGCATCGGTCAATTATTGTACAATGCCGACGGCATTGCGGGAATTCAGCCTCCGCTCGGACCCTTCAATCGACAACGGCACGGATCTTGGCCGATCGGCAGTTGATCGCCAGTCGTACCGAAGTGCGTCAATGGTTTGATTGTAGACTTTGATAAATAACTTCTCCTGGATTTCGCGATCGTTCGTTGCTTGTCTTGAGGCGTCGAAATTGAATTGCGGATTGAAATGCTGGATTTGAAATAAATGTCGAATACTGAGATCGGTGGTGGTGTTTCTAGTGTACGCCACAGCGGTGTAAAAAAGGGCGTTGTGGCCCGAATCAAGAGTGTCGATCGTATTTTTGCGATCACTGTGTTGTTGCCGACAGTTGTTGCGACAACGTATTACGGACTCATTGCATCTGATGTTTATATATCCGAGTCGCGATTTATCGTTCGGAGCGCGGAAAAGAGCAATCAGGCTGGTTTCATGGGTGCCCTGCTGCAAGGTACCGGGTTGTCGAAGGCGCAAGATGATACATATCCGGTGATTGACTATATTCAATCGCGAGATGCGCTGTCGGTGTTGAATCAGAATGGTGAGATTGCACGCGAATATAGTGAAAAAGGTGATTTTGCCAGTCGATATTTGAAGATTTTTGGCGACGGAAATGAGGCTCTCTGGAAGTATTATTCTTCGCACATTGTAAATGTCGATCTGGATACAGTGTCGTCGATCACGACACTGAAGGTCAGATCGTTTTCGTCGCAAGAGGCTAAAAGCATCAATGAGAAGCTTTTGGATTTGAGCGAAGGTCTCATTAATAAGATAAATGAGCGTGCGACAAAGGATGCTGTCACATTTTCACAGCGTCGAGTGGATGCTGCGAATCAACAGGCTAAAAATGCGGCTGCGGCATTAGCTGCATTCCGAAATTCGAATACCGTTTTTGATCCGGATAAGCAGTCTGCTACTCAGCTGGTGCAAGTTGCGGCGTTGCAAAAAAATCTCTTTGATGAACAGGCTCAACTGGCTCAGTTGGAGAAGATTGCACCTAAAAATCCTCAAATTAACGCATTGAAAACTTCAATCGAAGTTTTGACGCAGCAAATTGCTCAGTCGTCCGGTGACGTTACGGGCAAGCGCTCCTCCCTATCCACGAAGGCCGCAGCCTATGCGCGTCTTCAGCTTGATGCGGAATTTACGTCGAAGGAACTCGCTTCGGCAATGACCTCACTTGAGAATGCGCGAGCGGAGGCGCAGCGGCAGCAACTGTATCTGGAGCGCATCGTCCAGCCCAACGAACCCGATATGGCGGTCGAGCCGCGCCGACTACGATCGATTGCGGCTACATTTATTGTCGGTCTGGTAATTTGGGGTATCGCAACGATTTTTGTGTCTGGAGTGAAAGAGCACCGGAATTGATATGGAGAAACGGAACGATTTTCTCAATTCGTTGAAAATTCAAGGGCGAGTGATTGGCGCCCTTTTGATGCGCGAAATCATTACTCGTTACGGGCGACATAATGTCGGTTTTCTGTGGCTATTCTTTGAGCCGATGTTGTTTACGTTAGGAATCACCACGCTCTGGTCGGTGATTGGACTGACTCACGGTAGTAGTCTTCCGATCGTAGCGTTCGCCGTGACCGGTTACTCGTCCTTGATATTATGGCGGAATACCAGCAATCGCTCAGTAAAGGCAATTGAAGTTAACCATTCGTTGTTATATCACCGAAACGTTCAGGTGATCGACGTTTTAGCTGCCCGGCTCATCCTGGAAATTTCCGGCGCGACCTGTTCGATGATCGTGCTTACGATTCTGTTTGTTTCGTTCGGATGGATGAAGATGCCGGTTGATATCTTGACGGTTGCCGTTGGATGGCTTCTTCTTGCATTGTTTGCTTTTAGTCTCAGTTTGATTGTTGGCGCACTTTCGGAAAGATCGGAAGTTATCGAGAGAGTGTGGCACATTGTCACATATTTGATGTTTCCCCTGTCTGGTGCTGGCTTCATGGTCAACTGGTTGCCGGAGCGCTTCCATAGTTTGATTTTATGGGTGCCAATGGTGCATGGCACCGAAATGATCAGACACGGATATTTCGGTGGTCAGGTTCGGACTTACGAGGATCCGGCGTATCTTGCCTTTGTAGATCTAGTGATGTTGCTAATGGGATTAATTTTCGTGCGCGAAGCGGGTCGGCGTGTGGAGCCTGAATGATCTCTATCCGGAATGTTTCAAAGATATACGGGACGCGCGATGGTGCACGAAAGGTGCTTGACGATGTTTCGTTTTCCATCAAAAAAGGCGAGCGTATTGGCATACTTGGCCGAAACGGCGCGGGTAAGTCCACGCTGATCAGACTTATAAGTGGTGTGGAGCAGCCCACCGCCGGGACTATCGATCGGGGCATTAGCATTTCATGGCCATTGGCATTTGGCGGAGCTTTTCAAGGAAGCTTGTCAGGACTGGATAACGTTCGTTTCACATGTCGTGTCTACGGAGCGCCCATTGATCCCGCTATTGAGTTTGTACGAGAATTCTCCGAACTAGGTTCCTATCTGCATGAGCCAGTTAAGAAGTATTCCTCCGGAATGCGCGCCCGATTGGCGTTTGCCATATCGATGGCTATCGAATTCGACTGCTTTTTGATCGACGAAATTGTAGCGGTCGGCGATAGTAATTTTCACAAGAAATGTCATATAGAGCTTTTTGAGAAGCGTAAAGATCGCGCTATGATTATAGTTTCACACGATATTACGTATATTCAAGCTCACTGTACACGGGCGGCCGTGCTGTCGCGTGGAAAATTGAATAGTTTCGAGGATGTTGGGAGTGCGCTCGACTTCTATTCTGCTGAGGGCTAACTGCGTGCCGTAATTTCGACGTTGGCAGCATGCTTAAGATGAATTGAAGCTGGCGAAGCAGCGTCGCCATTCGAGTAACAATAGATATAAAGATAGGTAATCTATGGGATACAACTCCGTAGCTCTTCCAACGAAAGTTGCTGACCTTCAGAAGTACGATGACGAGAAGTTTATTGCAACTGCCTATGCGTGCATTCTCGGGCGATCGCCGGATCCCGAGGGATTGCAGTACTACCTGTCTCGTTTGAGATCGGGAGTGAAGAAGCTGGAGATCCTTAAGCAACTGAGAACCGGTCAAGAAGGATCGAGCAAGGTACCATGCCTAGTGGATCTTGATGACGAAATTTCGAAATTTCGCCGAAGCAAGCTTCCTGTTCTCGGGGCAATCCATGCGCTGTTGAGGCGTACATGGCCGACGCAGTCTTCACAGCGTCTGGAGGTGCTCGAGAGGCGCATAACAATAATTGATAATAAATTACAAGGGGCGATTGTCAGCCCTATAATCACTCAAAATGAAGAACTTACCATTCCGCGGGAAAAAATGAATCGTTCAAAATTTATCAATCTACCTGGTGCTGCTGCTTTCGATAGAAGGAATTCTACGGGAATTGAGCGAAATGAACGAGCATTGATTGACGCGATCCTTGACGTTCACTGGTATCGTCGAAAATACGGAAATCTGATCGATGCCGAAAGTGTACTTCGTCATTACGAAAAGCAATGTTCCGGCGGAGAGATTGGTAGTCACTCGCCATCTGCATATTTTATTCCGAGTTTTTACAATGGTCGGAACGCGGATATCGAAGGAGCTCAGACTAATCCTTATTCGCACTTTCGGCAATTTGGTTGCCGAGAAAATCGAGACCCGCACCCGCTATTTAACTCGGAGTGGTATAGGAAAACATACGATATCAATGATGACGAGGGTGCTTTTCAGCATTATGTTGAAATCGGTTGGCGGCTGGGTTATCAGCCTGGTCCGACATTTTGGTCTGAATGGTATGTTGATCAGTATGATGGCGTATGGGGAGATCCTCTCTACCACTATCTGACCGACGGCTGGCATCGGGGCCACGTTCCAAATCCGCTTTTTTCGGCGGATTGGTATCATGGCCAAATCGGTTCGGAGGCAGATCCACAAATCGACCTTTTTACCGACTATCTCGTTAGAAGCGAACGGACTCATGTATCGCCTCATCCGGCATTCAATGCGGAATTCTATGCGGAGAAGTGCGAAATTGCAGGAATGCCGATAGATCGGGGCATGTCAGCTTTAGAGCATTATTTCACGACGATGGGCAAGGTGGATCCGCATCCGTTGTTTGACGCAAAATATTACGCGGCGCAAGGAAAGAACAAGCACCATGAATTGGGCCTGGTTGATTTTCTTATTGCGGAGCGTGACTGGAAGAATCCGCATCCGCTCTTCTCGGCGGAATATTATTTGACGCATCGTCCAGACGTTGCAGCGGCGAACATCAATCCCTTGCTTCACTATATCGCTGCCGGATCGAGAGAGGTCTGCTACCCGCATCCACTCTTTGATAACCAGTTTTATTTAACGAATTATCACGCTAGCATCCCGGTAAATAGTACTCCAATTGAATACTATTTGAGCCACGGCTACCAGAAGGGACATTCGATCCGTCCGGTGCAACAGCCAATTCTTCATGCGGATAGAAATCCGAATAGTCATGCTGCAGAATTGGATGGTGTCAAGAAAAATGTAAAACCTGTCGCCGACAAGAAGGGTGATGAAAAGGTTGGAATTTTTGCACATCTTTTTTACCCGGATATGATCGGTCGGGTTATCGAGTTATCGAAAAATGTGCGTAATCCGTGTACCATTTTTATTTCTACCGATAGTCCTGCAAAAGCAGAGTTTATTTCTAAATACGCCGAAAAAGAGTCGCTGCATCCGGTTGAGGTTCGAGTTCTGGAAAATCGTGGCCGGGATATCGCGCCAATGATCGTCGGTTTTGCGGATAAAATTCGCGAGGTCGATCTTTGTGTACATATTCATTCCAAGAAGTCTACTCATTATGCAAAGGCGTTTGACGAATGGCGTAATTATCTGTTTGACTCGAATCTTGGTTCTCAAAATTTAGTCGATAACATCATTGCACTGTTTTCCGATAAATCAATCGGAATGGTCGCGCCAGTCGAATATCCACCGATCGATCCGCTGATTCAATGGGGCGGTAACGTTTCGCAAGTTAATGCGTTGGTCGAGTTGATGACGAATGGTGAATTGAGCGTAAATGACTCGAACTTGCTCGAATTGCCATCGGGTTCCATGTTCTGGTTCCGGTCAGCAGCAATCCGTAGTTTGCTTGATCTTGAACTAAAGACATATCATTTTGATCCCGAGGCCGGTCAAGTCGACGGTACGATGGCTCATGCCATCGAGCGTGCGTTTTTCTTGATATGCGAAATTTCTGGCTTTAAATGGATACGTTTCAGGGTCGTATCGGGAGCGCCGGCCGTCGATGCAGCGGATCTTGGATTGTATAAGCAGAGTATTCTTCCGATTTCGTCTCGTAAGACATCACTGGTACGTAATTATCCTGAGATTCGTGATTTTTCGGCCATCAGGAGCGGAAATTCACGCCCTCGACTGAATTTGCTAATTCCCGGAGCCGAAAAAAGCAAAGGCTATGCAGGTGTTTCCGAGGCGTTGCGGCTATTCTCCGGAGTCAAGGAGGCGCTCGGAGGTGATTTCGATTGTCGAGTGATTTCGACCGATATTCCGATGTCGAATCAATATGCTCCGGAACCAGGACAGTCTATATGTGATATTTGTGATGACGACGCAAATAAGATCAATGTTGTATGCGATGGAACTAAGAGATCAAGTCTGCCGATTTCTGTGCGACAGTCCGATGTGTTTGTGGCTACGTCGTGGTGGACAGCTAAGTTGGCTCGGGATATTTTGAAGCAGCAGGAAACCATTTATGGATCGTCGCCGGGCAAGTATGTCTATCTGATCCAGGATTACGAAAGTGGTTTTTATCCATGGTCGAGCAAATTTATGCTCGCTGAGTCCACGTATAAGTATCCGGATGAGGTAATTCCAGTTTTTAATACAGAAATTTTGGCGGATTATTTTAAGAGGGAAGGGTACTTTGACGAGGGTCATGTTTATAATCCTCCAGTAAACGAAGAGATTATGTCGGCGGTTGATCGGACGCAGCGGCGTGAGAACGTTATGCTGATTTACATGCGTCCGCATGCGCAACGAAATTGCCTTGAATTTGCCGATTCTCTAATTGCATATGCAACTCAAAAGGATCCGGAATTCTGGAGAGATTGGAGATTCCTGGCGGTCGGGGAGGATTTCGATGCGAATTCATATCTATCGACAGATCGTATTGAAGTTTTTGGCCGGCTTACGTTGGATGAGTATGCTCGATGGTTGTCTGTTGCGCGTCTGGGCTTGTCCCTCATGGTATCGCCGCATCCCAGTTACCCTCCTCTGGAAATGGCGGAAGCCGGCTTGCTTGTATTAACGAATACGTACAAGAATAAGAACTTGTCGGATCTGCATGAGAATATTCGATCGTTTGATAGCTTTGATCTGGAGGATGTCGCATTTGAGCTGCGAAATCTTGCCGAGGAGTCGATGACTGCCCGTGGTGGCAGGGCTAAAATAGATTGGTTTTTCGATGGAAAATCGAATGTTCATCAATTGAGTCGAGATGTCGCAAATTCGGTGCGTCGACTATTTTCTGCTGGTTAATTTAAAGGGCGCCAAATTGGCGCCCTTTTTTGTAATTTGAGACGAGTAATTTTAGATGCTTCGTAATATCCTTCGATTTCACTGGGGACTGAAAAGCCTGTTGATTACTAGAGGAAAGGAGGGTGACCATGCGAAGTCAACGTCTACCGGGCCAGTTGTCGAAATCGAAATAAAATCGAAGATTCCGGCGGGCTGGTACATGCTGGAGATAGAGGTGTTGGCTGAAGGAGAGGATGTCATTGGAAGATTGAATCTGGATGAAGCTGGGCATAAAAATAACACTGAATGGAACGTTGAAATCCCCCTTGCGAATCGGAAAATTGGCAAGAGAATCGTCCTTATCGATAAAATGTTGGATGATTTGCGTGTGGGTTTTAATCGAGAAAATATGGTGAGGAGTATTTCGCATTTTAAACTCGTGCGCCTGTCTGCGAAGTTCGCGGAATCTAGAATTGATAAAAAGCTGACTGCGCTTCACCCTGATTATGTTGGGGTAAACGCACTCGAAGTCTCACTCAAACAAAAATGGCGGGATTATTGTCTCATTTTTCGTGATTTATCAGGTGGAATTCCCTACGCGATATGGATTAAGGAATATGAGAGAAATATTCTGAATTCTATATTTAAATCAGAGGCTGATAGAATGGCCCGGATGCTGGGCCGTCGTGGAATATTCATCGACCAAGATATCCGGAAAAGCGATGATGTGCTGGAAGCAAAAAAACCTCTCATTGGATTCAAGGAGAATTTCGAAGATGTGTTAGTGATGTTTAAAAGGGGAAAAGCGGGAACTCCTGCCGTTTTCAAACTTGATGAACCTGCGGAGCGGAGCAGTCAAAATCAGATTGATGCAAATTTCGAGGAGGTTGATTTTGACAATTCACTTACTTCCCTGGATGACGACGATTGGCTATTTATAGTAGGTGATGAATATATCGTCTCGGACGCTGCTGCCCGAGCATTGAAAGCGGCTATCGCTAACGCGCAGTCAGCGGATGTTATTTTTGGAGATGAGGATTCGATTGACTTTGACGGAAATCGCCATTCTCCATACTTCAAAGGGTGCTGGAACAAAGAATTATTTTTTTCGAAAAACATATTGTCGGGCATGACGGCCTTTCGGGTCGGTGCGCTGAAGGGGGCGATTAATTCTATATCTGATATCCACGATTTGGCTGCTTTTGGTGTGGCATTGGAGGTGCTTGATAACATTTCTCCTCGAAATATTATTCATGTTCCTGTGGTGCTCGCGCATAAAATAAATGAGAAAAGGATGGGAGGGTTGAACGGGGGGGGCTCGTTGATTCGGGAGCGTCAACAGCTCCAAGCGTATTTTAAGAAATTTGGGAAGGTTGTAAATGTCTCGATGTCCTCTCACGGTCGTCGTGTTGAGTGTGCAAGGACGGGACACGAGCCACTCGTTTCGCTGATTATCCCGACGAGAAATCGTTGTGATTTGCTTCGCCAATGTATAGATTCGATTTTCGAAAAAACGCGATACCAAAATTTCGAAATTATCGTGATTGACAATGGGTCGAACGAGGCGGAAAGCCTCAAATATTTAAGTGAAATCAATGAAGATGCGAAAATTTCGGTTGTTCGCATGGATGTTCCGTTCAATTATTCCCTTTTGAATAACCGGGCGGTTGAGCTGGCGAGAGGCGAGTTCATCGGATTGCTTAACAACGATATAGAAGTGCTCTCGCCTCACTGGCTTGATGAAATGGTCTTTTGTGCGCAGCAGGAAGGGGTTGGGGCAGTCGGTGCGAAATTGTTATATCCGGACGGGAGAATTCAGCATGCTGGTGTGATCATGGGTATCCACGGTGGAGCGGATCATGTTCACCGCTACGAGGCCCGTTCGTCAACCGGTTATTTTGGAAATGCGTGCTATGTTAATTGCTATTTGGCGGTCACGGCGGCATGTTTGATTGTTAAGAAGTCTTTGTTCGAAATGGTTGGTGGATTGGATGAGGAGAGTTTCGTTGTGGCATTTAATGACGTTGATTTTTGTCTGAAACTTCATGATGCAGGTTACCGCAACGTCTGGACGCCGCACGCGGAATTGTTTCATCATGAATCGGCGTCTCGTGGCCTAGATGATAATCCGGAAAAGATAAAGCGGGCATTGCGCGAACTCGAATGCATGCGGGCTCGATGGGGAAAGTACATTCAGGATGATCCAGTGTATAACCCCAATTTGAGCTTAAACGGAAAATTATACACGCTCGCCAGTCCATCAAGAGTTGGGATTGCCACAATTGCACGTAGGGGTTTCTGAGTATTTCACGGAGTGCGTTGTTGCGATCTGGTGATCTCAAGGTGCTCCCGGGTTGTGCCGATATAGCACTAGGTAATTTCGCGCTACCTTTGCATGGTGGGCTTGGGTAGCATAACGACGATCCGAAGTGTTACGGAGGAATCGAGCTTGACTTCAAATTCCATTTGTAAGTTGTATGAGACTCATGAGGGGAAGGTTTCGGACAAGTGGTCTCATTATATTGATGTTTACGACGACGTATTTGGGGGCATTCGCGAGAGTGTTGGAAGTCTGCTCGAAATTGGTGTTCAAAATGGAGGGTCGTTGGAGATTTGGGCAAAATATTTCTCCCATGCGACGAGTATTGTTGGATGTGATGTAAACGAAAAGTGTGGGGATTTAATTTTTGATGACCCAAGAATATACGTCGTCGTCGGTGATATTAATTTCGAAGATTCAAGGATTGCCATCGAAAAGCGGTCTGAGTATTTTGATGTGGTTATAGATGACGGATCGCATCGTTCAAGTGATGTAATAAAATCGTTTGCTAGATATTTTCCGATGTTGCGCGATGGTGGTGTTTATATAGTTGAGGATTTGCACTGCAGTTACTGGCCGGAGTTTGAGGGCGGATTGTTTTTGAGATCATCGGCAATTTCATTTTTTAAGATTATTATCGATATTGTCAATCGAAATAATTGGGGTGGAGATGAGGGTATGTTTGATTTGCTGGATAATTTCTCGAAAATTCACGGTGTCGATTTTAGGTTTTCGGATCTAAAAGAAATCAGATCAATCGAGTTTCATGATTCGATGTGCGTGATTCGGCGGGCGCCGGAATCAACCAACATATTGGGGCGGCGCATCGTTGCCGGCAAGTATGCTCCAGTGTTGCCTGAAGTATTGCAAGTCAATGGTGCGAATTTACAACAGATTCAATTGATATCGCAAAGTGATTTTAATGCGCACCGGCTACGTGAGGAGCGCGATTTTTTTGAGAGGCTCGGATTTCGCGAAGATGATGTGTCTAAAATGAGTGATGCCGATGGCATCGATTCAAATTCTGATGCTTCACGTAGCGAAAGCGGAGGGGGGTGCTTTCGTGTTAAGCGGATGCAGCCCGATGGTGATTTTTTTCAAATATTTTTCAATTTCGGAGCTGGCTACTTCGAAGATTTGTCGGAGACGCGCCGTATTAAGGGTGACGGAGAGATGGAGATATTTGAATTTTTTATTGCTCCTGGTAAAAATTTAAAATCATTGCGTCTTGATCCATCTAATGAAAGTGTTGTTGTGCAGGTCGAGGCAATAACCATTGCATCGGAAGTCGGTGACACAGAATTTTCCGGAAAAATTTTGAATAACGCCGATTTCAGGGCTGGAGCAACATACTTTTTTTCGACGAGTGACCCGCAGCTAACTATTCCAACCATTCCATCGGAACTTTCTGATCGCGGAGTGAGTGTGCGAGTAGCTATGAGGTATTTAAATTTCGGGTGGGAGGCCAGGGTTGCGGCTGTTGATGCAACGTTCAACGGCTATGTCGAGCAGTTGAGCAGATTGAGGCAGGAGGTCGCCGGTAGGCAGCGCCCATAATATGGCGAGTGATTGAATCGTAGCGAAGACGAGCGCGACGCCAGTGGTGGGACATGGAATGTGCGATCTTCGAGTCATGCGGCGGTTCTTTTGGAGTAAGGCCGCGTGACGATCCGGAATGCTGTGCGGCGATGGATGGCGGTGGCCCTCGCGGTGTCAATATTGTGCCCCGTTCGCGTCTGTTGAGGGAGGGCGTCATGTTCTGTGCTGGTATGGGTCATTGCCATGACGGGCTCATGTTGGAACTGATTGCGCCGCGTCGTTGGGTCGTCTCGCATGTGTTCTTGCCATGAGCGTTAGCGCGATAGAGCTATGTCCGACTTCACTTCTTGTGGTGATGGGCGCGTTATAAAACACGCCTAGAGCCTGATCATATGGCTGGGTTCTTTGCCGGATCCTAGGCAGGTCGTGTGTGACGCGAACATGCGATCAAGCAGATTTACATACCCTGGATTGAGGAACTGCGGAGTGCGGACTACGCGATTGTGAGTCGCACGATGGACACTGTAGGGTCCTGGGGCAATTGTTTGAGTCTTGAGGTGACGCTTGGATGCGATGTGGTCACCGGCAAGCCAGACCGATGAAGGATGCGCGCGCACTCAGTCAGAACGGGGTAGCTCGACGCAACAGGAGGCGAATGCAAAAAAGCCTCCGCTTGGGAGGCTTTAATTTGCACTATCAAAGATAGTTGGTAGGGTGGGAGGGACTCGAACCCTCGACTCTCTGATTAAAAGTCAGATACTCTAACCAACTGAGTTACCACCCCACGTTCTTGAAACCTGTTGGTTCGTTGCTTCAACAACTTGGACAACGACCCAAAGAGCAAAAGATTATAGCGACGGGTTGTCAGGCTGTCAACAACCCGCCGCGATAATTATTTGATCGTCTCGAGCTTGCCCTGCGCGGTCTGCGCTGCGTTCGACCCGGCGTACTGCGACACGACCTGCTCGAACGTCTTCTTCGCGGCCGCCTTCTGGCCTTGTTCGAGCTGGTTCGTACCGATTGCCACCAGGGCGTCGGCTGCGCGCGGATGTTGCGGGAACTTGCTGACGATCCCTTGCCACGTTGCAGTCGAACCGCGGTAGTCGCGCAGCGCGTATTGCGCATTGCCGTACCAGTACTGCGCGGTCGGCTGGTAGGGGCTCTGCGGATACTTCGCGATGAACGCGCGGAACGAAGCCGCGGCCGCCTTGAAGTTGCCGTTGCGGAACTGCTGCTGCGCCGCGCTGAGCGCATCCGTTTCACCCGGCTGCACGGTGCCTTCGACACCATCGATCGTCGCCTGCTGCGGCTCGAACTTCTTGAGCCGCGTGTCGAGATCCTGGTAGTACTCCTTCTGCTGCCGCTCGAGCGTCGTCAGCCGGTTCGTCAGGTCCTCGTTCTCGCCGCGCAGCGTCGCGACCTGCTGGTTCAGCTGGTCGAGACGGCCGGATTGATCGAGGATCGTACGCTGGGCGGCGGACAACTGGCTCGCCAGGTTGTCGGTTTTGCTGCGCAGATCGAGCACGGCGCGGCGCGCTTCGTTGTCGTCGAACACGCCGGCGTGCGCCGGCGCGGCCGACCACGCCGCGCCGGCGACGCAGAATGCTGCGGCAACGCGCAGCAGGGATACACGGTGCGTCATACGGCGATTCTTCCGTTACTTACTGTTGGTAGACGAGGTCGGCGCGACGGTTCTGCGCCCACGATGCTTCGTCGTGACCCGCTGCCTGCGGCTTTTCCTTGCCGAGGCTCACGGCTTCCATTTGCGAATCGTTCACGCCGAGCAGTGCCATCGCGCGACGAACGGCTTCCGCACGCTTCTGGCCCAGCGCGAGGTTGTACTCGCTCGTGCCGCGTTCGTCGGTGTTGCCCTGGATCAGCACGTGGCGCTGCGGGTGGCTCTTCAGGTACTGAGCGTGCTGCTGCATCAGCGGCTGGTACTCGTCCTTCACCGAATAGCTGTCGAAGTCGAAGTAGATGCTGCGCTTCGCGAGCGGGCTGTTCGGGTCGTTCAGCGGATCGACGTTCACTTGCGCGACGTTGTCGGCGCTCGGTTGCGTGCTGACCGCACCGCCGGCATTCGCCTTGTCGTCGAGCTTCACGCCCGACTTGCACGCTGCGAGCGCGCTGATCATCATCACGGCCAGGGCCAGACGAGCTTTATTCGACATCATGTTTACTCTCCTTGTGGTCATTGCATGAAGGGCCCCCACGACGGCTCACGTACGGAGCCGCCCTGGACGGACAGGATTTGCGGCGGCGCGCTGCCGTCCGAGGGCACTGCTGCCAGAACATTGCGACCACCCGACTGGGTAGCGTACAGAAGGTACTGGCCGTTTGCCGCGAAGCTCGGCGATTCGTCGCGATTCGTATTCGTGATGGCGTTCGCCGCGCCGGACTGCAGATCCTGAACGTACAGCTTGAAGCCCCCACCCGTGCGGGAGATGTAAGCGAGCAGCTTGCCGTCCGGGCTGATACGCGGACTCGTGTTGTAGCTGCCGGTGAAAGTCACGCGCTGCGCGGCACCGGCGCTTTCACCCTGTGCCGGCATCCGGTAGATCTGCGGCGCGCCGCCGCGGTCGCTCGTGAAGTAGATCCAGCGGCCGTCCGGCGAGTAGAACGGCTCGGTGTCGATCGAGCTGCTCTGCGTGAGGCGGCGCAGGCCGCCGCCCGTCGAGTTGACCGTATAGATTTGCGTATTGCCCGTCAGCGACAGCGCGACGGCCAGCGTGTTGCTGTCCGGCGACCAGGCCGGTGCGCTGTTGTTGCCCTTCTGGTCGGAGACGATGTAGCGACGGCCGGTCGGCAGGTCGTGGATGTAGACGATCGGCTTCTTGCGCTCGAACGAGACATACGCGACCTTCGTGCCGCTCGGCGACCAGGACGGCGAGATGATCGGTTCGGTGCTCGACAGCGCGATGCGCGCGTTCTGGCCGTCCGAATCCGAGATCTGCAACTGGTAGCGGTTGCCGGTCTTGATCACGTACGACAGGCGCGTGGCGAACACGCCGCGCACGCCGAGCAGCTTCTGGTAGATGTAGTCGGCGATCTTGTGGCCGGCCGTGCGCAGCGTGGTGTCGGTGGCCGTCAGGGACAGGCCGCCGAGGCTTTGCTGCTTCACGGTGTCGTACAGGATGAAGTTGACCTTGTACTGGCCGTTCGCCTCGCGGTTCACGCTGCCGGCGACGAACGCATTCGCGCCCTTGGCCTTCCATGCGCCGAGATCGACCGATGCGCTCTCCGGCACGGGCGTGCTGCCGGCGTCGATGTTGGTGAATTTGCCGCTGCGGGCGAGGTCGGCGCGGACGATCGACGTGACCTGCTGCGGCAGGTTCGCCTCATTCGCGAAATTCGCCGTGGCGATGGGGAACTGGGTCGACCCGACACCGGTGATCAGCACGTTGACCTGGGCGTTAGCGGCGCTGCCCGCCGTAATCAGACACGAGGCCACGAGTGCCCTGAAACCTAGCTTTGTCATCAAACTCATGCTTCTTGCTTCCCGTATGGCTTGGATCGCTGCGCAACGGCAGAGACAGTAAAAATACCCGATTCGTTCCCGTCCGACAGCGACGCCCGGAGTGTAAGCGCAATTCTTTTCACTCCGCCGCCTTGAAGGTAATCGTAATGTCAGACGGGGTACGACCGTTAGAATCGGGCGGCAACGGGACCGATGCGTGGATTGCACTCACCACGGCTTGATCCCACCCCGAATTCCCGCTGGAGCGGGAAACCGATGCGCTCAATACGTCACCGGACGGCGTGCACCGAATCTTGACGACGGTGGTCAGGCCTGCTCGCTCGCCGCCCCAAACGATGTTCGGCTTGACGCGGCGGCGCACCTTGTCGGCATAGCCGGGCGTCGCGGCATTGCCGCCTGAGCCCGTGCCCGTGCCGCTTTTCGCGAGGCCTTCGCCGCCGCCTTCACCGGCGCCGGACAGGCCCTGCATCTGTGCCAGGCGTGCGCTGCGCTCGCGGTCGAGCTTCGCGTTCGCTGCCGCATTGGCCTTCGCGCGCGCCGTGGCTTCGGCCTTCGCCTTGGCCTGGGCTTCCGCCTTTGCCTTCGCGGCCGCGTCGGCCTTCGCCTTCGCCGCCTGCTGCGCTTCAAGTTGCGCCTGCTTTTGCTGCTGGAGTTTCTGCTGCTCGAGCTTCTGCTGCTCGGCGAGCTGCTGTTGCTTGAGCTTGTCGGCCTGCTTCTGCTTGTCGCGTTCCGCGGCCTTTTGCGCGGCGAGTGCGGCTGCCTGCTGCGCCGCGAGCTGCGCGCGCCGGGCTTGCTCTTCCTGCTGGGCCTTCAATTGCTGCGCGCGACGCTGTTGCTCGAGCAGTGCTTCACGCGCGGCCGCTTCCTGCTGCCGCTTCTTCTGCTGCAGCGCGATGTCGGCCTGCTCGTCGCGCACCGGGGGAGGGGGCGGCGCGACCTTCACGGGCGGTGCGGGTGTGACAACGGGCCGCGGCGCGGGGACATCGGGCACCTCGGTCCACAGCTCGGCTTCGGCGCCGGCCGGCGTGCTGTTCTGCCACTGCACGCCGTGATACAGGAACAGCGCGAGCAGCACGTGCATCAGCGCGGCGAGCGCGAATGCGCGCCAGGTGCCGCGCTCGCGGGGAGGCTGAGGCGGGTAGGCGGAGCTGCGCGTGGATTGCTGCCGGTTCATTGCGATTTGACGAGGAGGCCGACGCGCTTGACGCCGCGCGCCTTCAGATCGGACATCACGGTCATGACGGCATCGTACTGCACCGTCTTGTCGGCCGCGATCACGACCGGCTGGTCGGGATGGTCAGCCTGCCGGGCCACGATGAAGCTGTCGAGCTCGGCCTTCGTCATCGTGTCTTCCTGGGTCGCGCCCGAGTCGCCCTTGTACTTGACGCTCATCGTGCGATCGGCCTTGATGTTGACGACGACGGGCGGTGTCTGCTCCTGCGGCGCGGCGTTGCCGACGGTCGGCAAGTTGATGATCGACGGGGCGACGAGCGGTGCGGTGACCATGAAGATCACGAGCAGCACCAGCATCACGTCGATGTACGGCACGACGTTGATGTCGGCCATTGCGCGGCGCGAGCGGCCGCCGCGCATGCTGGATCGGATGGGGCTTCCTGCCATGGCGCGCTCCTTACTGGGCCTGACGCTGCAGGATGTTCGAGAACTCTTCGATGAAGGTCTCGAAGCGGATCGCGAGGCGGTCGATGTCGTGCGCGTAGCGGTTGTACGCGACCACCGCCGGAATCGCGGCGAACAGGCCGATCGCGGTGGCGACGAGCGCCTCGGCGATGCCCGGTGCGACGTTGGCGAGCGTGGCCTGCTGCACGTTCGCGAGGCCGCGGAACGAGTTCATGATCCCCCAGACCGTGCCGAACAGACCGATGTACGGGCTGACCGAGCCGACCGATGCGAGGAACGCGAGGTTCGCTTCGAGCACGTCCATTTCACGCTGGAACGACGCGCGCATCGCGCGGCGCGCACCGTCGAGCACGAGGCCCGGATCGCTGATGCGCTTTTCCTTCGCCTTCAGGAATTCGCGCATGCCCGACTCGAAGATCCGCTCGAGCGCGCCGATCGTGTGGCGGTTGTTGGCTGCGCTCTGGTACAGCGCCTGCAGGTCGCCACCCGACCAGAAATCCTTCTCGAAGCGTTCGGTCTGCGCGCGCGCACGGCGGATCGCAAACCACTTGCGGAAGATGAAGGTCCACGACATCAGCGACAGCAGCAGCAGCAGCCCCATCACGGCCTGGGCCAGCACGCTCGCGTTGAGGACGAGGGAAATGATCGACAGGTCTTGAGAAGTGTTCATAGAGGTTTGAGTAACGTCCCTTCGGGGCGCCCGGTATGCGTGTGGCGCGGCGCGCCGGCCATGCCTGGCGCCGAACCTTGCTTAGTATCGAATCAGAAAGGCAAGTTCATAGGCTTTGTCTAAACGGCGCTCATGCGAGCTTCGTTGACAGTGCAGTCTGCCCGTCGTCGATGACGGGCCCGCGCTGCAGCGCGTCGAGCACGGCCGGCGGGATGGCCGCGGGCCGGATGCCGGTACGGTCGACGCAGCCGAGACGGATGTGCCCGGATACGAGCAGCGTGTCTCCGCACCAGGCTTCCTGCGCGAATTCCACCGACGCGCGGCCGATGCGTCCGGGCCGGCTCGTGATCGCCAGCGTGTCGTCGAGTCGCGCCGGGGCGCGGTAGTCGAGCGACGTGCTGCGGACGACGAAGATCGCGTCGGTGTCGTCGGCGAGCTGGCGCTGGTCGATGCCGCATGCGCGCAGCCACTCGGTGCGGGCGCGTTCGAAGAACTTCAGGTAGTTGGCATAGAAGACGATGCCGCCTGCGTCGGTATCCTCGTAGTACACGCGCACCGGCCAGATGAAGCCGGACGGCGCTTCCGGGGAGCGGGTAGGCTGGGTCATGGCGCGCATTCTACCGGAAGGCAAGAGCCTGATTCGTAACCGATTCGTAACGGAATGTAGTATGCCGTAGCACACCGCGGGCCGGCCCGGAGGGGCCGGGCCCGCGTGGCTTCAGCCGCGGTGGACGGTCGGGCCGCCGGGGGCTTGCGCGATCGGCATCAGCTCGATCGTGTTGACGTTGACATGCGCCGGGCGCGTCGCGATCCAGTAGATCGTGTCGGCGATGTCCTCGGGCATCAGCGGCTGAACATTGTTGTAGACGTTCGCCGCCTTGGCGTCGTCGCCGCGATAGCGGATGTTCGAGAATTCGGTGCCGCCGCACAGGCCAGGCTCGATGTCGGTGACGCGCAGCGGCGTGCCGAGCAGGTCGGCGCGCAGGTTCAGGCTGAATTGTCTGACGAAAGCCTTGGTCGCGCCGTAGACGTTGCCGCCCGCATAAGGGTACGAGCCCGCGACCGAGCCGATATTGAAGATGTGGCCGCGGCCGCGGTCGATCATGCCGGGCAGCAGCGCGTGCGTGACCGTGACGAGGCCCGTGCAGTTCGTGTCGATCATCGTGTGCCATTCGTCGAGACTGGCCTTTTGGGCCGGCTCGACGCCGAGCGCGAGGCCGGCGTTGTTGACGAGCACGTCGAGCGCCGCGAATTCGGCGGGAAGGGCGGCCGGCACGGCCTCGACGGCCGCGCGATCGCGTACGTCGAGCTCGAGCGGCAGAAGGGAATCGCCGAGTTCGGCGGCGAGCGCATCGAGACGATCCTTGCGGCGCGCGGTCGCGACGACGCGGTGGCCTCCCTTGACGAAGGCACGGGCGATGGCGGCGCCGAAGCCGGCGGACGCGCCTGTGACGAACACGATCATTGCTGCTCCTGGTGGATGACAAAATAGCGAGTGATATCCCGCAAGCCTACTGAGATTGCCGCACCGCGGCAAGGCGGCACAGCGTTCCCGCACGGGCGCGTAGAGTCTGGCCCCAATTGCTTCCGGCGCACCGCCGTGCGGTTGCCTATTCATGACGCATCCAATACACTAACGCGCTCATCACCCCTGCGTGACTGGCGATAGAACCCTTCGGGTTCAAGGTGGAGCATCCCACCGTGAAGCGCGGGGCGCCGTTTTTGCCGTTCGCCTGGGCAGCCGTTGTGCGCCGTCGCGTGCATCGCCGGTGGCTGTCCTGCCTCGCGTCATACGGATTCTTCCGCCACGTCGAGCTGGTCCCGCCAGCAGCGCACCGTACTCGGCCGCTCCGGTCAACCTGTACACACTTAACGGAAACCGTATGTTTGACAGAGCCCAAAGCACCATTGCGAACGTCGATCCCGAAATCTTTGCCGCGATCGAGCAGGAAAACCGCCGCCAGGAAGATCACATCGAGCTGATCGCGTCGGAAAACTACACGAGCCCGGCGGTGATGGCCGCACAGGGTTCGCAACTCACGAACAAGTACGCGGAAGGCTATCCGGGCAAGCGCTACTACGGCGGTTGCGAATACGTCGATGTGGTCGAGCAGCTGGCGATCGACCGCGTGAAGCAGCTGTTCGGCGCGGAAGCCGCGAACGTGCAGCCGAACTCGGGCTCGCAGGCGAACCAGGGCGTGTTCTTCGCGATGCTCAAGCCGGGCGACACGATCATGGGCATGAGCCTCGCGCACGGCGGCCACCTGACGCACGGTTCGCCGGTGAACATGTCGGGCAAGTGGTTCAACGTGGTGAGCTACGGCCTGAACGAGAACGAAGACATCGACTATGAAGCGGCCGAGAAGCTGGCTCAGGAGCACAAGCCGAAGCTGATCGTCGCGGGCGCGTCGGCGTTCTCGCTGAAGATCGATTTCGAACGTCTGGCGAAGATCGCGAAGTCGGTCGGTGCGTACCTGATGGTCGACATGGCCCACTACGCGGGCCTGATCGCAGCGGGCGTGTACCCGAACCCGGTGCCGCACGCGGACTTCGTGACGACGACGACGCACAAGAGCCTGCGCGGCCCGCGCGGCGGCGTGATCCTGATGAAGGCCGAGTACGAGAAGCCGATCAACTCGGCGATTTTCCCGGGGATCCAGGGCGGCCCGCTGATGCACGTGATCGCGGGCAAGGCGGTGGCGTTCAAGGAAGCGCTGTCGCCGGAGTTCAAGGCGTACCAGGAAAAGGTGGTCGAGAACGCCCGCGTGCTGGCTGAAACGCTGGTGAAGCGCGGCCTGCGGATCGTGTCGGGCCGCACGGAAAGCCACGTGATGCTGGTGGACCTGCGTGCAAAGAACATCACGGGCAAGGCAGCGGAAGCGGCACTGGGCGCGGCGCACATCACGGTGAACAAGAACGCGATCCCGAACGATCCGGAAAAGCCGTTCGTGACGAGCGGCGTGCGCCTGGGTTCGCCGGCGATGACGACGCGTGGCTTCGGTCCGGCGGAAGCGGAGCAGGTGGGCAACCTGATCGCGGACGTGCTGGACAATCCGGAAGATGCAGCGACGATCGAGCGCGTGCGCGCGCAGGTCGCCGAGCTGACCAAGCGTTTCCCGGTCTATCGCTGATCGACGATGCGCTGCCCGTTCTGCCGGCATGACGACACGCAGGTCGTGGATTCCCGCGTGTCCGAAGATGGCGCCGCGATCCGGCGGCGCCGTCGCTGCTCGGCTTGCGACAAGCGCTTCACGACGTACGAGCGGGTCGAGCTGTCCCTGCCGTTCGTCGTGAAGAAAGACGGCAGCCGCACGGAATTCGACCGTCGCAAGCTCGTCGCCAGCATGCAACTCGCGCTGCGCAAGCGGCCGGTCGCTGCCGACGCGATCGACGCGGCGGTCGCCCGCATCGAATATCAACTGCTCGCGACAGGCGAGCGCGAAGTGCGTAGCGAGAAACTCGGCGAACTCGTGATGAACGAGTTGCGCGGGCTCGATACGATCGCTTATGTCCGCTTCGCATCGGTGTATCGCCGGTTCGAGGACGTTTCCGAATTTGCCGACGTGATCGAAGAGTTCCGTCGCGCCTCTCCCGCCAAGACTCCACGTAAGCGCTGACGCGCTGCGTTCGTTCATCGTCTACTCCGTTGGGTCAGTTCGCGCCGATTGTGTCGGTCGCGATCGCATGCCGCCAGTCAGCCATTCGGCAAATGGTGCGTGTCCGCACGTGTCGCTACAGTCGTCGCATCACCTTGGCGACGGACGACTGCGATGGGACTGCACGCTCAACCCCTGAAGAATGTATTGCGACGCGCGGGCGGATTCACGCTCGTCGAACTGATGGTCGCCATCTCGCTGGCGGCCGGGCTCGCGCTTTATGCTGCGCCTGCGTTCGACCAGTGGCGCATGCGCGAACGCGTGGATGCACGCTCGCGCGCGTTGCTCGGTGCGCTGTCGTTTGCACGTAACGAGGCGACGCGTCTCGGCGTGCGCGTCACGCTGTGCCGGGCGGGTGGCGGCGGCACCTGTCTGCGTGCGGGTGAGCGGTGCGATCCGGCTGAATGGTCGTGTGACTGGATCGTCAGCGGGCAGGTCGACGGGCAGTCGCGCGTGCTGCGGCGCTATCCGCGCGATGCCGAAGTGGCTGTCGCGGGTGCCGCGCACGATCTCGCGTTCGCACCGCCGGTCGGACAGGCAATCGGTGGCATCCGGCGCTTCGAATTGCGTCCGCGACGCGACGTGCCGGGGGCGGACGACGCGCATACGTCGCGCTGCGTGCGGATCGCGGCAGGCGGCCGGGCGCGGGTTGTCGCCGGCCGTTGCGACGCGGCGTGAGCGTCATGCGCAACGCCATGCGCGGCACGTCGCTGATCGAATCGATGCTGGCCATCGCGCTGCTCGCGACCGTCATGCTGGCGGTAGCGGGCAGCCAGCTTGCGATGGCGCGTGCGCAGCGCGCGACGATCTGGCGTGAGCGCGCGCTGTGGCTGGCCGATGCGCGTATCGAGCGCTTGCACGTCGCTGCGGTGGCCGACGATGGCCTCGCGGCGCGAGCCGCAGCGTCGCTGCCCGGCGGCACGATGACGCGCGGTGACGGGCCGGATGGCGTTCGCTACACGGTTGTCGGCTGGCGCGGCGCCAATGCGGCCACCGGGCCGCGATGCGAAGCGGCGGGAAGCTCGGCGCAGCCGCCGTCGTGCGTCCGGATTCCGTATCGGGAGGCTGAAGCCGATGAACGCTGATCGCCGCATGCGTGCGCATACGTTGCTTGAAGTGCTGATTGCGATGACCGTCGGTCTGCTCGTGCTCGCGGCGGCCGGTGCGCTGTACCACGCGCAGCGCGTCGCACAGCGGCGCGCGGACGACGGGTTCCGGATGCGCGATGCGGCTGGCACCGCACTGATGCTGATCGGCCAGCAGGTCCAGATGGCCGGATTTCGGCCGCTCGATTTGGAAGGCGTCTCGTCGTTGCCACCCGTATTCGGCTGTTCGATGGCGCGCGTGAGGGGAGAGGGCGCGCAGGTACGGTGCGAGCCGGTGCGCGGTGCGTCGGACGCTTTGCTGATCCGGTATGTCGGCGATGCCGTGTCGACGTGGCTCACCGTTAGCGGCCAGGTGTCGGATTGCCTCGGGCAGGGTGTCGGCGTGTCCGGCGAACGTGCGCCGGTGGAGAACCGCTTCGATGTGCACACCAGTCCGTCGACGGGCGAACCTGAACTGTATTGCGAAGGAAGCGGCCGTCCGGGCACGCCGCAGCCGGTCGTGTCGGGAATCGATCAGTTGCGGGTGCGCTATCTTCGCCGCGGCGCCACGCAGTTCATCGATGCCGATGCATTGCGCGGCGACGACTGGCGCGATGTCGTGGCGGTGCATGTCTGCGTGCGGGCGCGCGGCGAACCGACGGGCGAGCCGGTGCGGCACGTCGACTGCGACGGCCGCATTGTCGTTGCGCAAGACGGCCGCGTGCGTCTGACGCTCGATCGCATCGTCGCGTTGCGCAATGCCGCGCGCACATTCGACGATACGTCGCGTGATGTCACGGATGAACCCGAGGTGCCGCGATGAACGGAGCGAGGCCGTATGCGCGCAAGAGGTCGCGGTGCGTTGCGACCCGCAACACGCATGAGCGAATCGAAACACGCAGTGACGGTCCGCGGCAGGCTGCAGGCGCGAAAGTCCAAACCGCGAGCCGGCAAGCGCCGCACATACGTTTGCGGTCAGCCAGCCGCGATTGGCGTCGCGACGCGGGCCTTGCATTGCCTGCGGTGATCGCGGTTGGCGCAGCGGTGGCGGCGCTGACCGGCACGTGGTTCGAAGCCGCACTGACGGAGTCGCGCCGCACGCGCGCATTGTCCGATCGGCTGGTTGCATTCCACGCGGCCGATGCCGCGCTGGCAGCGTGCACCGCGCGATTGCGCCGGGGCGCGGTGCCGTACGTGAGCGAAGGCGAGTCGCGCGCGGAGCCCGACGCGTGGCGGCGCATGCCGGCGCTGGTGGCCGCCGAAGCGTTCGCGCCGTTCGCCGGATGGCCGATGGCCGTTCAACCGCCGCGATGCCTGATCGAAGCGTGGCGCGGGGCGGGGCCGGCCGGCGGCCGCGCTTACGTCGTCACCGCCCGTGGCGTCGGTGCGCATGCATCGAGCGCAGTCTGGCTGCAGCACCAGGTCGCGATCCGCGATGGACACATCGTCGCCCTGCACTGGCGTCGCGTCGCGACGGTGCTTCGATGAACGGTCGCGCGTCCGTGTACCGCTCGGCGGGATTCACGCTGATCGAACTGATGATCGTGCTCGCGATCGTTGCGGTGCTGGCCGGATGGGGCATCCCGTCGTATCGCGAGCATGTCGTGCGCGTTCATCGCGCGTCGGCGGTCGCCGCGTTGTACCGTGCGGCCCAATATCTTGAAACACTGGACGGTGTGCCGCCTTCGGCATTGCCGACGGCGCTCACACAAGCGCCGCCGGACGGGCGCGCGGTCTATCGACTGGCGCTCAGGCGGCCGGACCGCGACGATTCGCCGGCGAGTTATGACCTGGAGGCCATCCCGCTCGACACGGGCCCGATGCACGACGACGCGTGCGGTGCATTCACGCTGCGTTCGGACGGGACGAAAGGCAATGTGCGAAGTGACGGCGCCGACGGACAGGTCGCGGCGTGCTGGGGCGTGCGTTGAATGCGGCGGGAGGGCGCGCCACGGCGCTTGGCCGTGCGCGCGGGATGCCGACGACGGTCAGTCGTCGTGCGTGTCGAGTCCGCGCTCGTCGCGGGACTGCTTCCAGATCCGGTAGACCTCCCACGCCGCGAAACCGAGGGTGCCCCACTTCAGCGCGGGGCCCGCACTCGCGCGCAGCAGCGAGCGAACGGGTTTGGCGAGCACGAGCGATGCGAGCGAGCTCAGCATCGGATACTGGTTGACGAGCTGTCCGAGGTTCGCGTTCAGGTTCTTGGCAGACTGGCTGAACTTGCTGCTGGACAGGCCGGGGATGAACACCTTGAGCCAGCTGAAGCGCGTCACTGCGCGGCGCATGTCGCCGGCGGCTTCCGCGAGTTCGAGCCGCTCGACTTCGGATCGCAGGATCAGCAGTTCCTTGCGGAGCGCGCGATGCTGCGACGCGCTCCAGTTCGATCGCGACGAATGGGAGCGGGGTGAATTGCCCGTGACGTTCTGGCTCATGGCGCGTCGGCGAAGTAGGTGGGAGGGGTGAGCGCGACTGCGTTCACGGCTTGCCGCGGAACAGTTCGCGGTCTTTCTCGAGTTCGGCGAGCGTCGCCTCGAATACGGTCGGCGCGTCGCGCAGGCCCGAGCGGGCCTTCAGTGCGCAAGCGATCCCGCCCGCGGCATACAGCGCGGTGATCGCCGCGAGCGACTGCCAGCGGTAGGTATCCCAGAACGCGATCGCGATGAGCACGGTCAGGCTGATGAGCGCCATCGTGGCGAGCATCATCGCGGCGAGCCCGAGGAACAGCACGCCCATCAGGCGCTCCTTCTCCTCGGCAAGCTCGATGCCCACCAGTTCGAGGCGCGTTTGCAGAAGGCCGATCGCGGAGCCGACGAGGCGGCGCAGCGGTCCTTGGCCGGACGGCTGCGAGGTGGTGTCTGTCGTCATGGGTGAGGTGCGTGCGCGTGCAGTGTGCAGCTAGGACAAAGCCGGCCGGCGGAAACCGCCGGCTGGCTTCGACGCCCGCAGGCCGCGCGACGCGGCCAACGGGACGAAACGGCGCAGAGCGCGTTACTTGCGGTTGATCAGCAGGCCGATCAGCACGCCCACGCCGGCGGCAACGCCGATCGACGTCCACGGATGCTCGTGCACGTAGTCGTCGGTCGCGCGTGCGGCCTTCTTGCCTTTCTCGACCACCACGACCTGGACGTCGGCCGCCTTTTCCTTGGCCTGCTTGAGGCGCGACATGGCTTTCTCGCGCAGCTCGGCCGCACGGTCGCCCGTGCTGCTCGCAGCTTGCTTGAGCAGGTCTTCGGCGTCCGAGAGAACGGTTTTGATATCCGACATCAGTTTCTCCTTGTTGATTTCCGACATTGCAACTCCCTTCGTGCTGTCATGCTGCAGGTTCATATCCTAGCGAAACGCCTGCCTGCTGGCGAGCCGGGAAGACACACGGTGGCGGTGCAAGACTGCATGGTAAACGACTCGCAATCATGAACAGAGCGACAAACGGGTTGAAAAGTTTCCCTTTCGGCCGGTTGTCCCGCCCCGACACCAGGCAAAAATGACAAAAAAGTATGAATATCAAACGGAATAATCGTTCGCATGCCCCATTGCTTCCCGTAAGCTGACAGACTTTCCCGCGCCGATCCGGGCGCGGTTTCAACCAGCATCGTTCGAGGAGGGAACATCATGAGTCTGCGTCTTGGCGACATCGCACCGGATTTCGAGCAGGAATCGAGCCTGGGCCCGATCAAGTTTCACGAATGGCTCGGCAACAGCTGGGGCGTCCTGTTCTCCCATCCGGCCGACTACACGCCGGTGTGCACGACCGAACTCGGGCTGACCTCGAAGCTGAAGGGCGAATTCGAGAAACGCAATGTAAAAGTGATCGCGCTGTCGGTCGACGGTGTCGAGTCGCACAAGGGCTGGATCAACGACATCAACGATACGCAGTCGACGGTCGTCGGCTTCCCGATCATCGCCGATGCGGACCGCAAGGTTTCGCAGCTGTATGACATGATCCACCCGAACGCGAACGAAACGCTGACGGTGCGTTCGCTGTTCGTGATCGACCCGAACAAGAAGGTGCGGCTCACCATCACGTATCCGGCCAGTACGGGCCGCAACTTCGACGAAGTGCTGCGCGTGATCGACTCGCTGCAGCTGACCGACAACTACAAGGTCGCGACGCCCGGCAACTGGAAGGATGGCGACGACGTCGTGATCGTCCCGTCGCTGCAGGATCCGGAAGAGCTGAAGAAACGCTTCCCGAAGGGCTTCAACGCGGTGCGTCCGTATCTGCGCCTCACGCCGCAGCCGAACAAGTAAGCATCGGCTGCAGAGGAACGCGCTACCGGGCCGGCGGCCTGGTGCGCGGATCCGATGAAAAACGGCCCGCCCGGCATGACTGCCGGGCGGGCCGTGTCTTTTGCGCGAGCACGGCGCGGCGTGCTTGCCGCGCTCGCCGCATCCGGACGATCAGAAGAATGCCTGGATGCCCGTCTGCGCGCGGCCGAGGATCAGTGCGTGGATGTCGTGCGTGCCTTCGTACGTGTTGACCACTTCGAGGTTCACGAGGTGGCGCGCGACGCCGAATTCGTCGGAGATACCGTTGCCGCCGAGCATGTCGCGCGCGAGTCGTGCGATGTCGAGCGCCTTGCCGCACGAGTTGCGCTTCATGATCGACGTGATCTCGACGGCCGCCGTGCCTTCGTCCTTCATCCGGCCGAGGCGCAGCACGCCTTGCAGGCCGAGGGTGATTTCGGTCTGCATGTCGGCGAGCTTCTTCTGGATCAGCTGGTTTGCGGCGAGCGGCCGGCCGAACTGCTGGCGGTCGAGCACGTACTGGCGCGCGGTGTGCCAGCAGGACTCGGCGGCGCCGAGCGCGCCCCATGCGATCCCGTAGCGCGCCGAGTTCAGGCACGTGAACGGGCCGCGCAGGCCGCTCACGTTCGGCATCAGGTTCTCTTCCGGCACGAACACCTCGTCGAGGACGATCTCGCCGGTGATCGACGCGCGCAGCCCGACCTTGCCGTGGATCGCGGGCGCCGACAGGCCTTTCCAGCCTTTCTCGAGGATGAAGCCGCGGATCGCGTCCTTGCCGTTCTCTTCGAGCTTCGCCCACACGACGAACACGTCGGCGATCGGCGAGTTGGTGATCCACATCTTCGCACCGGACAGCGAGTAGCCGCCGGGCACTTTTTTCGCGCGGGTGACCATGCTGCCCGGATCGGAGCCGTGGTTCGGCTCGGTCAGCCCGAAGCAGCCGATCCATTCGCCGGTGGCGAGTTTCGGCAGGTACTTCTGCTTCTGCGCGTCGGAGCCGAATTCGTAGATCGGGACCATCACGAGCGACGACTGCACGGACATCATCGACCGGTAGCCTGAATCGACGCGCTCGACTTCGCGGGCGATCAGGCCGTAGCTCACGTAGTTGAGGCCGGGGCCGCCGTATTCCTCGGGAATCGTCGGGCCGAGCAGGCCGACTTCGCCCATCTCGCGGAAGATTTCGGCGTCGGTGCGTTCGTGGCGGAACGCTTCGGTGACGCGCGGTGCGAGCTTGTCCTGCGCGTACGCCTGCGCGGCATCACGCACCATCCGCTCTTCTTCGGTCAGTTGCTGGTCGAGCAGCAGCGGATCGTCCCAATGAAAAGTTGCAGCACTCATCGTCTCATCTCCTGTCGACCCGAGTTAGCGCTTTAGCGCTTACTCGGGTCCCATGCTTTGCGGTCGACCCGAGTTAGCGCTTTAGCGCGTACTCGGATCCCATGCTTTGCGGTCAGTCCCTGATTCAGTCGGGTTTGTTGCCTGAGAGTTTGCTTGACGGAAGTTCCGCTGTGCGGAACAATGTTTTGCAAATCGAACCCAGTGTAGCACCAGATGACACTTTCAACCATCGACGAAACCACGATCGACGAACGCAAGTTCGTCGTCGCGCTCGCGCGCGGTCTCGACCTGCTGCGCGCATTCCGGCCCGGGGAGACGATGCTCGGCAACCGCGACTTCGCGGAGCGCACGGGGCTGCCGAAGGCGACGGTGAACCGGCTCGCCTACACGCTGACCGTGCTCGGCTACCTGCGTTACGACGAGACGCTCGGAAAGTATGCGCTCGACGCCGGCGTGCTGTCGCTCGGCTACGCGCTGCTGTCGGGCTCGGGCACGATCGACCTCGCACGGCCGCACATGCAGGCGCTCGCACGCGACATCGGCGCGGCCGTGTCGCTCGGCTGCCGCGACGGGCTCGACATGATCTACCTGGAGACGATCCGCAGCGAGACCGCGCTGACGCTCGGGCTCGCGCCCGGTTCGCGGCTGTCGATGCTGACGAGCTCGATGGGGCGCGCGTACCTGGCCGTGCAGCCGGAAGACGCGCGACGCGCGCTTTATGCGGAGCTGCATCGTGCGGCCGGCGGCGCGGCCGACGCCGATGCGCTCGTCGCCGCCGCGCAGCAGGCGGTGGCCGAGTTCTCGGCGGGTGGCTGTTGCTATTCGTTTCGGGCGTGGCACATGGACGTCAACGCGGCGGCCGTCCCGTTTCGCGAGCCGCGCGAGGGGCGCTGGCTGATCCTGAGCTGCAGCGGCCCCGCATCGTCGATGGACGAGGACGTGTTCCGTACGCAGGTCGGGCCGAAGCTGAAGGCGCTCGCGCAGCGGCTCGGGCAGACGGCCTGAGCGGGGGCGCGAGCGGTAGGGGGCCGTCGCCGGTACGGTCGGCAGCGTACGCGCGCGACACCGCCGCCGGTTGTGTCACGGACGAACCGCGCGCATGATCGTTCGCCAGCTCACCGACGACGAGGCTTGCCATGTCTCACGCAGAATCGATGGAAGGCGGATGCGCATGTGGCGCGATCCGGTACCGGATCACCCATGTCCCGGCCGACGCCGGCTTTTGCCACTGCCGGCTCTGTCAGCGCACGACCGGCGCGGCGGTCGTCGCGTCGGCGTCGGTGCCGATCGACGCGTTCGAATACCTGCAAGGTGAGCCGACGGTGTATGCGTCGAGCGCGTGGGGCGAGCGGCGCTTCTGCGGCCGTTGCGGCGCGCAGCTCGAATACCGGCTCAGTGATGCACCCAGGACGGTCGAGATCAATTACGCGACGCTCGACGAGCCGTCGCGGCTACGTCCGGCCTGGCATGTCTGGTATGGGGATCGCTTCCCGGGCATCGAGATCGACGACGATCTGCCCAAGTACGATGACGGTGGAAGGGCGTAAGCGGTAGGTCACCGCCGACATCGACCGTGCCGGAAGCGAGGCGCGCGCGTTCCCGCTAAGCCGGTCTTTCCACGAGGCCGGCAACCGCCGGCCGGACCTCGGACGACGGGGCGAGCCAGGCGGCCCGATCCCCACGTTACATCACCTGCATTCCACTGTCGGCACGCGACGCCCCGCGTGTGCGAACCCCCTCATGCACCGAGGCTCAGGCCGTCACGACCTTCGCAAACACGGGCCCCTGCATGAACCGGACGTCGTACTGGCGCAGCAGCTCGCACTGCGTTTCGTCGACGACGCCGTCGAAGATCAGCGGAATCCGCACGCGCTGCGCATAGGCGACGAGCGCCTTGACCATCCCGTCGCGCAACGCGATGCCCGCGTCCATCTTGATGTAGTCCGGGCGCGCCATCTCCGATTCGACCGCGAGGATGCGGCCCGGGTCCGGCAGCTTGTCGGCGACCTTGAAGCCGTGATGCTGATAGCTGCGCGTCAGGTAGCCGAGGAAGGTCTTGTGCGCGACCGCGACCGCCGGCAGCTCGATCACGATCCGCTCGGCCGGCAGCCCGAAGCGCTGCAGCACCGATGAGAAATGCTTGCCGTGGTCGTACTTCACGCTCTTCAGCAGCCGTTCGTGCACGCGCAGGAACAGCAGCCCATGGCGCTGCGCGCCAAAGAAATTGATCGCGTGCAGCGCACGCGACAGGCGGTCGATCGCGACGAGCGTCTGGTCGTCGACGGCCGAGTCGACCGGATCGTGCGGCGCGCCCGTGACGACCGTCACGGCCTGGAAGCCGAGTTCGTCGCCGTAGCGCTCGATCGCGTCGGCGAACGACGTCGATTGCGGTGCGCCCGGCATCGTCACGTCGTAGATCGGTTCGTAGGCGCTGCCGAGCGTGCGCTCGGGCAGGTTCGCGCTTGCGGTGCCGCCATCGGCGAGCGCGAGGTGATCCCGCAGATACGGCAGTTGCCCGGCACGGGCGACCAGCTCGGGAATGGTGGGCGGAATCATCGGCGTAAGAAGGAAAAACGGCGGCCGAACGGGCCGCCTCGTAGCTTGATATTAGCAGTGCCGGCCAAGCTCGGCTCGGCGTTTCGTTCATATGGTTATCCCGTCGTCGACGCTTCGCCTAGGGTTTACGTTGATTTCACTATTCGTAATTGGTTTTACTATTCGTAAATCCAGGATTTGTCGCCGATCAAGAAATGCGGCATGCGGGCGCCGCGAAACGGCGCCGTTCACGAATCAACAGGAAGCAAGGAGCGAGACGTGGCGGTTGACAGGAATGGCACGCGGGAGAGCGGCGCGGCGCGCCGGCAGGCGACGGGCGGGAAGACGGGCGTGCCGGCCCGCGCCCGGCAGGGTTGAGGAGCGGATGGCGACCATGAGCATCGATTACCAGACGCTGAAGTTCGAATACCGCCCGCGTGCGCAGGACACGACCGTTCACCCGGTGATCGTCGTCGGCGCGGGCCCGGTGGGCCTCGCGGCCGCGATCGACCTCGCGCAGCAGGGCGTAAGCGTCGTGCTGCTCGACGACGACGACACGCTGTCGACCGGCTCGCGCGCGATCTGCTTCGCGAAGCGCACGCTCGAGATCTTCGACCGGCTCGGCTGCGGCGAGCGCTTCGTCGACAAGGGGGTGAGCTGGCACGTCGGCAAGGTGTTCCTGCAGGACGAGCAGCTGTACGCGTTCGACCTGCTGCCCGAGGAAGGGCATGCGCGCCCCGCGTTCATCAACCTGCAGCAGTACTACGTCGAAGGCTACCTGGCCGACCGCGCGTTCGAGCTGCCGAACATCGACATCCGCTGGAAGCACAAGGTCACGGGCATCGACCAGTCGGCCGAACACGCGGTGCTGACGATCGAAACGCCGGAGGGCGTCGCGACGCTGCGCGCGCAGTACGTGATCGCGGCCGACGGCTCGCGCAGCCCGATGCGCACGATGATGGGCCTCGAAAGCCACGGCCGCACGTTCAAGGACCGTTTCCTGATCGCCGACGTGAAGATGAAGGCGGAGTTTCCGACCGAGCGCTGGTTCTGGTTCGACCCGCCGTTTCACCCGAATCAGTCGGTGCTGCTGCATCGCCAGCCCGACAACGTATGGCGCATCGACTTCCAGCTCGGCTGGGATGCCGATCCCGTCGCCGAGAAGCAGCCGGAGCGCGTGATCCCGCGCGTGCGTGCGCTGCTCGGGCCGGACGTCGAGTTCGAGCTCGAATGGGTGAGTGTCTATACGTTCCGCTGCCAGCGGATGGAATCGTTCCGGCACGGCCGCGTGCTGTTCGCGGGCGATTCCGCGCACGGCGTGTCGCCGTTCGGCGCGCGCGGCGCGAACAGCGGCGTGCAGGACGCCGACAACCTCGCGTGGAAACTGAAACTCGTGCTCGACGGCCGGTCGGCCGACAGCCTGCTCGACACGTATGCGAGCGAGCGCGAGTTCGCGGCCGACGAGAACATCCGCAACTCGACGCGCTCGACCGACTTCATCACGCCGAAGAGCCCGGTATCGCGCGTGTTCCGCGACGCGACGCTGAAGCTGGCGCGCGACTGCGAGTTCGCGCGCAAGCTCGTGAACAGCGGCCGCCTGTCGGTGCCGGCGGTGCTCGCCGATTCGCCTCTGAACACACCGGACCGCAACGGCGACGCCTTCGCGGGCGCGATGCGGCCGGGCGCGGCGGCGGCCGATGCGCCGGTGCGTGCGCAGGGCGCGTCGGGCTGGCTGCTGCAGCATCTGGGCAGCGGCTTCACCGGCGTGCTGTTCGGGTTGCCGGGCGATGCGGCCGCGCTCGCGCAGGCGCTCGACGGCCTCGCGCTGCCGGTGCGGCCCGTGCTCGTCGTGCCGGCCGGGCACGCGCAAGCGGTCGCGGGTGTCGTCGTCGTGGAGGATGTCGACGGCTTCGCCGCGCAACGCTACGACGCGAAGCCCGGCACGTTCTACCTGCTGCGTCCCGACCAGCACGTGTGCGCGCGCACGCGCACGCTCGACCGTCAGGCGCTGGCCGACGCACTGGCGCGCGCGACCTGCGCACGCTGAAAACGATAAAGACACCGGAGACTCCGTCATGCCCCCACTCGACACCCGCCCGCGCCTGGCTGATCCGGACGCGTTCTACGAAGCGCTGATCGACATGCATCGCGACCTGTCCGACGCCGACAGCCAGCTCGTCAACGCGAAGCTGATCCTGCTGCTCGCGAACCAGATCGGCGACGCCGACGTGCTGCGCGAAGCGATGGCGCTCGCGCGCCAGGGCGTGACGCCGCCCGTGCATCCGGCCGCCGAGGTGACGCAATGAGCGCGGCGCCGGCCGACGCGCGCGTGCTCGAAGTCGAGCGCGTGATCGACGAGACCCATCGCCCGGGCTTCCACTGGATGCTGCTCGTGTTGTGCGGGCTGTGCCTCGTGATCGACGGATTCGATGCGCAGGCGATGGGCTACGTCGCACCGAGCGTGATCGCCGAATGGGGCGTGCCGAAGCAGGCGCTGGGGCCCGTGTTCAGCGCGAGCTTGTTCGGGATGCTGCTCGGCGCGCTCGGGCTGTCGGTGCTGGCCGACCGGATCGGGCGGCGCCCGGTGCTGATCGGCTCGACGCTGTTCTTCGCGGTGACGATGCTCGCGACGCCGTTCGCGGGTTCGATCCCGGTGCTGATGGCGCTGCGCTTCGTCACGGGCCTTGGCCTCGGCTGCATCATGCCGAACGCGATGGCGCTGGTCGGCGAGTTCAGCCCGGCCGCGCATCGCGTGAAGCGGATGATGATCGTGTCGTGCGGCTTCACGCTCGGCGCGGCGCTCGGCGGCTTCATCAGCGCCGCGCTGATTCCGGCGCTCGGCTGGCGGTCGGTGTTCTTCGTCGGCGGCGCGGTGCCGCTCGTGCTGACGATCGCGATGGTCGCGCGGCTGCCCGAGTCGCTGCAGTTCCTGGTGCTGAAAGGGCGCGTCGCGCAGGCACGCGCGTGGCTCGCGCATTTCGCGCCGCAGGCCGGCATCGACGCGAACACGCGGATCGTCGTGCGCGAGCGCGCCGCAACCGGCGCGCCGGTCGCCGAGCTGTTCAGCCACGGCCGCCTGCCGGTCACGCTGCTGCTGTGGGCGATCAGCTTCATGAACCTGATCGATCTGTACTTCCTGTCGAACTGGCTGCCGACCGTGATGCGCGACGCGGGCTATGCGCAGGGCACGGCGGTGATCGTCGGCACGGTGCTGCAGACGGGCGGCGTGATCGGCACGCTGTCGCTCGGCTGGTTCATCGAACGCTACGGCTTCGTGCGCGTGCTGTTCGCCTGCTTCGCGTGCGCGGCCGTGTCGGTGGGGCTGATCGGCTCGGTCGCGCATGCGCTGCCGTGGCTGCTGGTGGTCGTGTTCGCGGGCGGGTTCTGCGTGGTCGGCGGGCAGCCGGCCGTGAACGCGCTCGCGGGCCAGTATTACCCGACGTCGCTGCGCTCGACGGGCATCGGCTGGAGCCTCGGCATCGGCCGGATCGGCTCGGTGCTCGGGCCGCTCGTCGGCGGACAACTGATTGCGCTCAACTGGTCGAACGGTGCGCTGTTCCACGCGGCCGCGGTGCCCGTGCTGTGCTCGGCGCTGTTCGTCCTCGGGCTGGCCGGTGTGACGCGGCGCAACGACGCGCAGGCGCCGAACGCCGCGATGAATTGAGGGAGAAAGGAAACGATGACGCTTGACCTGTCGAAACCGGCAACCGCCGGCTACCAGAGCGGTTTCGCGAACGAATTCGCGACCGAGGCACTGCCCGGCGCGCTGCCGCACGGCCGCAACTCGCCGCAGCGCGCGCCGTACGGGCTGTACGCGGAGCAGCTGTCGGGCACGGCGTTCACCGCGCCGCGCGGCCACAACCGCCGCTCGTGGCTGTACCGTATCCGCCCGGCGGCCGTGCACCGGCCGTTCGAGCCGTATGCGGGCCCGCAGCGGCTCGTGTCGGAATTCGCTGATTCGGCCGACGTGCCGCCGACACCGCCGAACCAGCTGCGCTGGGATCCGCTGCCGATGCCGGTCGCGCCGACCGACTTCGTCGACGGGCTCGTGACGATGGCCGGCAACGGCTCGGCCGCTGCGATGAACGGCTGCGCGATCCACCTGTACGCGGCGAACCGCTCGATGCAGGACCGCTTCTTCTACAGCGCGGACGGCGAACTGCTGATCGTGCCGCAGCACGGGCGGCTGTTCATCGCGACCGAATTCGGCCGGGTCGACATCGAGCCGTTCGAGATCGCGGTGATCCCGCGCGGCGTGCGTTTTGCCGTCACGCTGCCGGACGGCGACGCGCGCGGCTACATCTGCGAGAACTTCGGCGCGCAACTGCGCCTGCCGGACCTCGGCCCGATCGGCTCGAACGGTCTCGCGAATCCGCGCGACTTCCTGACGCCGCAAGCCGCGTACGAAGACCGCGAAGGCGCGTTCGAACTGATCGCGAAGCTGAACGGCCGCCTGTGGCGCGCGGACATCGGCCATTCGCCGCTCGACGTCGTCGCGTGGCACGGCAACTACGCGCCGTACAAATACGACCTGCGCCTGTTCAATACGATCGGCTCGATCAGCTACGACCATCCCGATCCGTCGATCTTCCTGGTGCTGCAGTCGCAGAGCGACACGCCGGGCGTCGACACGATCGACTTCGTGATCTTCCCGCCGCGCTGGCTCGCGGCCGAGGATACGTTCCGCCCGCCCTGGTTCCACCGCAACGTCGCGAGCGAATTCATGGGGCTCGTGCACGGCGCGTACGACGCGAAGGCCGAAGGCTTCGTGCCGGGCGGCGCGAGCCTGCACAACTGCATGTCGGGCCACGGGCCCGACGCGGACACGTTCGAGAAGGCGTCCGCGAGCGACACGACGAAGCCGCACAAGGTCGACGCGACGATGGCGTTCATGTTCGAAACCCGCACGCTGATCCGGCCGACGCGCTACGCGCTCGACACCGCGCAGCTGCAGGCCGACTACTTCGAATGCTGGCAAGGCATCAAGAAACATTTCAACCCGGAGCAAAAATGAGCGATACCCAAGACTGGCGCGCGACGCTCGACCCGGCCCGCAAGAGCTGGGTCGAGACGGCGAACGATCCCGCCTGCGATTTCCCGATCCAGAACCTGCCGTTCGGGATCTTCAGCGATGCGAAGCAAGCGTCGCGCCGTGCGGGCGTGGCGCTCGGTGACCAGATCATCGATCTCGCTGCGCTCGCGCGTGCGGGCCTCGTGACGCTGCCGGCCGGCGCCGACGTGTTCGCCGCGCCGACGCTCAATGCATTCATCGCGCTCGGCCGCGACGCATGGCGCAGCGTGCGCGTGCAGCTGTCCGACCTGTTCTCGCGCGACAACGCACGGCTGCGTGACGATACGGCGCTGCGCGCACAGGTGCTCGTCGCGCAACGCGACGCGACGCTGCATCTGCCGGTCGAGATTCCCGGCTACACCGATTTCTATTCGTCGAAGGAGCACGCGACCAACGTCGGCTCGATGTTCCGTGATCCGAAGAATGCGCTGCTGCCGAACTGGTCGGAGATGCCGATCGGCTACAACGGCCGCGCGTCGTCGGTGGTCGTGAGCGGCACGCCGGTGCGGCGCCCGAACGGGCAACTGAAGCTGCCCGACCAGGAGCGCCCGGTGTTCGGTGCCTGCCGCAAGCTCGACATCGAACTGGAGACGGGTTTCATCGTCGGGAAGGGCAACGCGCTTGGCGAGCCGATCGCGTGCGAGGACGCGGAAGCGCATATCTTCGGGATGGTGCTGCTGAACGACTGGAGCGCGCGCGACATCCAGCAGTGGGAATACGTGCCGCTCGGGCCGTTCAATTCGAAGGGCTTCGCGACGACGATCTCGCCGTGGATCGTCACGCTCGACGCGCTCGAACCGTTCCGCGTCGCGCAGCCGGAGCAGTCGCCGCAGCCGCTCGCGTATCTGCAGCACGCGGGCAAGCATGCGTTCGACATCGCGCTGGAAGTGACGCTACGTGAGGAAGGGGCGGCCGAAGCCACGTCGATCAGCCGCACGAACTTCAAGCACATGTACTGGACGATGGCGCAGCAGCTCGCGCATCACACGGTCGCGGGCTGCAACACGCGCGTGGGCGATCTGATGGGTTCGGGCACGATCAGCGGGCCGACGAAGGATTCGTTCGGCAGCCTGCTCGAACTGACGTGGAACGGCAAGGAGCCGGTTGCGCTGAACGGTGGCGGCAGCCGCGCGTTCATCGAGGACGGCGACGAGCTCACGCTCGCCGGATGGTGCCAGGGCGACGGTTATCGGGTCGGCTTCGGCGCGTGCGTCGGCAAGATCCTGCCGGCGTTGAAGGCGTAACGCGCAACGTGGCGCACACGTGAGCATGACGGCCCGCATTGCGCGGGCCGTCGTCGTTTTTGCAGTGTGATCGGCGTATCGGTGGACGGGCGGCGCGTGTTCGTGCCGTCGTCGTTTGGGCGGCGCGCAGCGGAGTGCTCGCGCCCCGGTGTCAGACCGCGCGCTGCGGCGCGACGCGGCGCTCCCACAGCGCGGCCGCGACGAACGCCGCGACACAGACGACCAGCACGCCGACCAGCGCGTGGCTGCCCAGTTGTTCCATCAACGCGCCGGCGACCAGCGGGCCGCCGAAGCTCGCGGCGCTCCACGACGCCGACACGAGCGAGCTCGCGGTGACGAGCGCCGCGCCGCGAAAGCGTTCACCGCACGCGACGAGCGACAGCGTGTAGATGCTGCCGGCCGCCGCGCCGAGCACGAACAGGAGCGGCCAGCACAGCCACGGATTGGCGATCACGAACGGCAGCAGCGGCAGGCCGGCGAGCACGATCCAGCCTGCGCCGAGGTGCACGCGTTCGCGGCCGAGCTTGTCCGCGAGCCAGCCGATCGGGAACTGCATCGCGGTATCGCCGAACAGCATGATCGACGCGAGCAGCACGGCGGTGGCGCTCGCGACGCCGTGATCCATCGCGTAGAGCGGCAGCAGCGACAGCGCGAGCGTATCGAACAGCGCGAAGAAGCCGGTGCCGATGATCAGCGCGGGCATGCGCGGCAGGATGTCGAGCCAGCGGCCGTGCGCTTCGTGATGCGCGTCGTCGCCGGCGAGCGGCGCGCGCCGGATCGTCGCAAGCGTCGGCAGCGCGAGCAGGAACAGCGCGCCGCACAGCGCGAAGCGGATGCTCGTCGCCCCGGCGATCTGGCTCACGAGCACGGGGCCCGCCATCTGGAACAGCGTGAAATTGGTCGCGTAGATCGCGACGACGCGGCCGCGCGTCGAATCGTCGGCGAGCTGGTTGACCCACGCCTCGCCGATCGTGAACAGCAGCATCAGCGCGGCACCGCACAGCACGCGCAGCGCGCCCCACAGGATCAGGTTCGACGTGAACTGCATCAGCGCGGTGGCCGCCGCGAGCAGCACGACCGACACGACGATCGCGCGGCGCGAGCCGATGTGCCGCGCGAGCGCGGTGACGAACGGGACGATCGCGAGGCCGCCGAGGGCCTGCGCGGCCGTCAGCATGCCGACGACGTTGGTGCCGTGTCCGGCTTCGGTCAGCGCGAGTGCGGTGAGCGGCAGCGTGGCGCCGGTGCCGAGACCGACGACCGCGACGCTCAGAATGAGTGCGAGGAAATCGCGATTAAGAATGGCTTTCATCGGCGGGGATGCTACACCGCGGACCTTGAAAGGTCCATGAAGGCCATCAGCTTTGAGTGGAGTTGTGCTCGCAACGATTTCAACAGGTTTGCGTCACACGTACTCGGTCGGCACGGCCACCGGTCGACGTTCGAGCGACGCCGACCACAGCGTGAGCGCGAGCGCCGCGACGGCCATCGCGACACCGACCCACGGCAGGTTCACGAGCGACACGCCGGAGCCGATCGCCATCCCGCCGAGCCAAGCGCCCGTCGCGTTGCCGAGGTTGAACGCACCCTGGTTCAGCGTCGACGCGAGGTTCGGCGCGTCGCTGGCGCGGTCGACGATCAGGATCTGCAGCGGCGGCACGATCGCGAACGCGAGGATGCCCCACACGAAGATCGTCGCGAGCGCGGCGAACGGCAGGTGCATCGTGCCCGCGAACAGCGCGAGGACCACGCCGATCAGCGCGAGCGTTGCGATCAGCGACGGCATCCGGCGCCAGTCGGCGAGCTTGCCGCCGAGCGTGCCGCCGACCGTCAGCCCGAGGCCGAACAGCAGCAGCACGTAGGTGACCTGGCGCGGCGAGAAGCCCGTCACATCCTCGAGGATCGGCGTGATGTACGTGAACACGCTGAACAGGCTGGCCGAGGCGAGCACGCTGATGCCGAGCACCATCAGCACCTGCGGATGTTTCAGCACGCTGAATTCGCGCGTGATGCTGGTGTCGGGCATCGCGAGATTCTTGGGCAGGCAGACGGCGAGCGCGGCGGCCGCGGCGATGCCGATGCCGGTGACGGCCCAGAACGTCGCGCGCCAGCCGTATGCCTGGCCGAGCGCGGTGCCGAGCGGCACGCCGAGCACGTTCGCGAGGGTCAAGCCGGTGAACATCAGTGCGATCGCCTGCGCGCGACGGTTCGGCGCGACGAGGTTGCTCGCGACCACCGAGCCGATCCCGAAGAACGCGCCGTGGCAGAACGCCGTGACGACGCGCGCGGCCATCAGCACCGCATAGCCCGGGGCGATCGCGCAGAACAGGTTGCCCGCGATGAACAGGCCGATGAGGCCCATCAGCGCGCGCTTGCGCGGCATCTTCGCGGTGACGATCGCGAGGATCGGCGCACCGATCGTCACGCCGAGCGCATAGCCCGACACGAGCATGCCGGCGGCCGGGATCGACACGCCAAGATCGCGCGCGACATTGGGCAGCAGCCCCATGATCACGAACTCGGTGGTACCGATTCCAAATGCGGCGACGGCGAGGGCGAAAAGAGGTAAGAGCATCGCGGTGGGCTCGGGAAAAGCCGCCGCTCGGGCGGGCGCAGGATGCGCGGGACGGGCGGGCGGTAAGGCGAACGACAGCCGCGATTCTACTTCAGTGAAAACCCCTATGCTTGGGGCCAAAACGGTTGTTGCCGGCGTGCGACGGGATTGCCCGCGTGGCGCTCACAGTGTGGGATTCGGCAGCCTTTGCGGCGGTGAAATTGCGGTGGCCGGAACGATGACGGCGGGGGGCTCGTCAGGCGATGCGTTCGGGGGTCCCGCCAACGCTCGTGGTCGAAGCGCTTGCCGAGCCGGCCCCGGTTTCCGTGGCCGCGTCCGCCGCGTCGGCGGGGGACGAAGGCGAGCCGGCGCTATTGATCGCGGCCGGATCGTCCCAGCCGTTTTCGAACAGGCACGCTTCGATCGGCATCCGCGCGGCCCAACGTTCCTGCTCGAGCATCGGCTTCGCATAGAACGCGTCGACGTGCCCGACACACAGCACCGCGATCGGCTTCGCGCCGTCGGGCATCCGCAGCAGCGCGCGCAGCGCATCGACGTCGAACAGCGATACCCAGCCCATCCCGAGCCCTTCGGCGCGGGCCGCGAGCCACATGTTCTGGATCGCGCACGCCGCGGACGCGAGATCCATCTCCGGCAGCGTGCGACGCCCGAACACGTGGCGCTCGCGGCCGTCGGCGAGCGCGACGACCAGCAGTTCGCCGCATTCGCGCACGCCTTCGACCTTCAGCCGCATGAATTCGTCCTGGCGCTCGCCGAGCGCGTCGGCGGTCGCACGGCGCTCGGCCTCGACCAGCGCGTGGATCGCGGTGCGCAGCGCCGGATCGGTAATGCGGATGAAGCGCCACGGCTGCATGAAGCCGACGCTCGGTGCGTGATGCGCCGCGCGCAGCAGGCGCGCGAGCACGGCGGGATCGACGGGCGCCGGCGTGAAGTGGCGCATGTCGCGCCGTTCGAAAATGGCGCGGTAGACGGCGGCGAGGTCGGAATCGTCGAAACGCATGGACGGGTGGGGGCGGGATAACGTCGGCGCAACGATAGCAGACGGTACACGCGCCGCGTTACATCATTTGAAACAAAGCGCGAAATTGTTGATGCAAAAGGTCGTGTTTTCAGCGGCGATCAAAAGCAAACGATTGCGGTATCGCTTGCAGCCATGAAATGAGCCGGTTTCGTCGATTTCTCAGCGATTCGCGGTTACGACGTTCTGCGGCGTGCCGGCATGCCACGCCTCGATGTTCAACAGCGTGGTGTGCGCGATCTCGGCGAGCGCCTCGCGCGTGAAGAATGCCTGGTGCGACGTGACGATCACGTTCGGGAACGTCAGCAGCCGCGCGAGCACGTCGTCCTGCAGCGGCAGGTCGGAGTGATCCTCGAAGAAGAGCCCGCTTTCCTCTTCGTACACGTCGAGCCCGAGATGGCCGAGCTGGCCGCTCTTGAGCGCGTCGACCAGCGCCTGCGCGTCGACGAGGCCGCCGCGCCCGGTGTTGATCAGCATCGCGCCGTGCTTCATCCGCGCGAGCGTCCGTTCGTTGATCAGATGGTGCGTCGCCGGCAGCAGCGGGCAGTGCAGGCTGACGATGTCGGCGTGGTGCAGCAATTCGTCGAGCGCGACATAGCGCGCGCCGAACGCGATCAGCTCGTCGTTGTACGGCGGCACCGAGTGCGCGAGCACGTGCATTCCGAAGCCCATCATGATCTTCGCGAACACGCTGCCGATGATGCCGGTGCCGATCACGCCGACGGTCTTGCCGTGCAGGTCGAAGCCGAGCAGGCCGTTCAGCGAGAAGTCGCCCTCGCGGGTGCGCGCGACGGCGCGCGGCAGGCGGCGGTTGAGGGCGAGGATCAGCGCGACCGCGTGCTCGGCAACCGCGTGCGGTGAATAGGCGGGCACGCGCACGACCGTGATGCCGAGCCGCTCGGCGGCGGCCAGGTCGACGTGGTTGAAGCCCGCCGAGCGCAGCGCGATCAGGCGCGTGCCGCCGTCCGCCAGCCGTTCGAGGACGGCCGCGTCGACGGTGTCGTTGACGAACGGGCAGACGACGTCATAGCCATGCGCGAGGATCGCGGTTTCCGCGTCGAGGTGCGATGGCTGGAAGTGCAGCCGATAGCCGAACCGCCGGTTGGCGGCAGCAAACGAATCGTCGTCGTACTGCCGGCTGCTGAACAGGATCACGCGCACGCTGCACCTCCGAAGGCTGACGCGCGCAGTTTACTGCAGCCCCGTGACGATGTCGGAGCGGTCGGGCCCGCGCGACGGCCGCAGGAAGCCGTAATCGGTGCGTTCGCGGGCGGGCTGCGCGCTGAAGTGATCGAGCGCGTGCTCGACGAAGCTGCGCGTGCGGGCCGGCACGTACTGGCGGTTCGGATAGACGAGCGACAACTGCGTGTCGGGATCGTCGATCCGGTAGCCGGCCATGAGCCGCACGAGCGCACCGCTGGCGAGCGCGCTGGCGACGCACGGCTCGGGCAGCACCGCGATGCCCGCACCGGCCACGGCGGCCGCGTGGACGAGCGCGAGCTGGTTGACCGTGCAGGTCGGGCGCACCGTGACGGAATGCGCGACGCCGTCGTGGCCGACCAGTTGCCACGCGGGCGCATGCTGGTGCGGTGCGAGCGTGACCCAGTCGTGGCCCGGCAGGTCGTCGGGCAGGCGCGGCTCGCCGCGTCGCTCGAGATAGGCCGGTGCCGCTACCGCAACGAACGGGTTCGGTGAAAGGGCATGGCCGACCAGCGTCGGGTTGCCGTCGAACCGGTTGCCCGTGACGATGCCGACGTCGTACCCGGAATCGAGCACGTCGAGCGGCCCCTCGGCGACGGTCAGCTGCACGCGCAACTCGGGGTAGCGGCGCCGGAAGCTGCTGACGAGCGGCGTCAGCGCAAGCGGCGACAGCAGGCCCGACGCGACGACGCGCAGCGTGCCGGCCGGTTCGCGCACGGCATGCGCGACGGACGATTCGAGGTGATCGAATTCCTCGAGCAGCGCCCGGCACCCGTCGAGGTAGCGCACGCCGGCCTCGGTGAGCGACAGGTTCCGCGTGGTGCGGTGGATCAGCCGGGTGTTCAGGTGGCCCTCGAGCATCGCGATCGAACGCGTGACGAGTGCATTGGACACGCCGAGATGGTGCGCCGCGCGCCGGAAGCTCTGTTGCTCGGCGACGCAGACGAATACACGCATGGTCTGAATCTGGTTCATGGCTTGCGTATTTCTGGCCCGGTTGATTGATTATGGTTGTGGCTTTACGCCGCGCGACCTCGAAAGCGCATCGCGCGGCCCTCAGTTTTTCGTCGTATCGAAAAATCGTTTTCTTCGATTCCGCAGACGATTGTTCAATACAGAGCGATATCCGTCAACCTGAGAAAAGCGGCGGGTTGCGGAAAATCGAAATCGGGAGTAACGCGTTAAACGCAGTGCTGTCCGGCATGCCTGCCGTTCAAAGGTGGAACGATATTGGATAGGTATCTTTTGTGCGAATAATGTCTATTTAATTCAATGGGTTGTTGGCTATATGTGTGGTTTTTTTCAGGTATTGCCAGGAGGCGCGCCCCATTTCATGCCGCAATAATGGGTGTTTTGGGTTGTGCGAGAGTTTTGCGTATCGGATTCTGGGTGATGATTTTCGTCACGGTTCTGGTCTATTTCAATCGATGCGGAAGTCGCGCTGAAGCGGCGATGTCGACGGAGCGCGATGTTATTGACGGAGAAAATCGTGCGCTTGACGCACGAGTGGAACCGTTTCACACCCTGGCCGGCAATCCGTTTTCAATCCGGATGACCGGCGTGCGACCCGCGCACGGCCGGCTGGCCCGGTTCGGCGACCGGGCCACCGTCGCCCTGTCCGGCCGCGCGTGCCTCTTGCGCGAGGCGGCGGAACGCGGAATGATCGATCAGTTCGCCATGCAGCGCGGCGGGCGCCCGTGCACTTCCTTTCGTCACCTTTTACCAGCCATGTCCATCGATTACTCGCCGATTCCCTGTCCCGTCGTCGTGCCGCTCGACGCGATCCTGCCCGAAGAACCGCTGCTGATGATGGGGGCCGGCCCGGTCCCGATCCCGGCCGCCGTCGCGAAGGCGAACACGGTCGTGATCAACCACCTCGGCGCGACGATGGCGAAGATCATCGAGCAGGTGAAGGAGATGGCGCGCTACGTGTTCCAGACCCGCACGAAGTGGGTGCTCGGCGTCGCGGGCCCCGGTTCGGCCGCGATGGAAATGGCGATCTCGAACCTCGCGTGGCGCGGCACGCGCGTGCTGTCGATCCGCAACGGTTTCTTCAGCGCACGGATGGCCGAGATGGCCACGCGCGTCGGCGCCGACGTCGCGACGCTCGAAGTGGCCGACCGCGCGGTCGCCAGCCTCGACGAGATTGCGGACGCCATCGCGCGCGAGCGGCCCGAGATCGTCACGATCGTGCAGGGCGAGACGTCGAACACCGTGTGGAACCGCGACCTGCGCGACATCGCGGCGCTCGCGAAGGCGGCCGGCGCGCTGGTCGTGGTCGACGCGGTGTGCACGCTGTCGACGATGCCGCTCGAGATGGACGCGTGGGGCATCGACGCGGTGATCACCGGCGGCCAGAAGGGGCTGTCGTCGATCCCGGGCGTGTCGCTGATCGCGTTCTCCGACGCCGCATGGGACCGCATGAAGCAGCGCCCCGAACCGAATGCGCACTGGTGCCTCGACATGGCGCTTGCAGAGAACTTCTGGCACAACGCGGGCTATCACTACACGGCGCCCGTGTCCGGCGTGCTCGCGCTGCATGAAGCGCTGCGGCTCGTCTGCGCGGAAACGCTCGAAAGCCGCTTCGCGCGCCACCTGCGCTGCTCGCTCGCGCTGCAGGCGGGCGTCGAGTCGATGGGGCTCAAGCTCTACGCGCCGAAGGACTGCCGGCTCAATTCAGTGGTCGGGATCGAGACGCCGGAAGGACTCACGCCGGGAATGGTCTGCGGCCATATCTCGAAGCAGTATCAGGTCGAGATCTCGGGCTCGTTCGGCTTGCCGATCGTACGGATCGGGCAGATGGGCGAACAGTGCCGCGAACACAATCTGTTCCGCACGCTGCATGCGTTCGGCCGCACGATGGTCGACCTGAAGGTGCCGGTCGACCTGCCGGCCGGCGTCGCGGCGCTCGAACAGGAGCTGTCGCGGCGCGGCGCGTAAGCGGGGAAACGAAGAAAGGGGCCGCGCTCAGCGGCCCTGCATCGCGCGCCGGTACGTGTTCGGCGTCGTGCCATGTGCGTCGCGAAAGCGATGGCTGAAGTGGCCGGCGTTCGCATAGCCGCAGTCGGCCGCGATCTGCGCGAGCGGCAGCGCCGTCGTGCGCAGCAGCTCGCGTGCCCGCGCGAGGCGCTGTTCGGCCACCCACGCGTGCGGCGCGCGGCCGAACGACAGCCGGAACATCCGCGAGAAGTGGTACTCGGACAGCGCGGCGACGTCGGCGAGTTCGCCGAGCGTCAGCGGTTGCGTCAGGTACGTGTCGATGTAGTCGCGCACGCGGCGGCGCACGGCCGGTGCGAGCCCGCCGCGGAACGACGTGTCGGTGCGGGTCGTGCTCTGTCCGCGCAGCAGCAGGCTCAGCACCTCGTGCGCGGTCTCGTTCACGCGCAGCCGTTCGTCGGCATCGTCCCAGCCGTCCAGCGCGAGCGAGCGCAGCAGCGCGGCGACGCGCGCATCCTCGAAGTAAGTGCGGTCGGCGAGCTTCAGCTCGCGCGGCTCGCGGTCGAGTTCGCGGATCGCGCGCTGCGTGAAGTGTTCGGGCAGGAAATACAGGTGGATGAAGTGCATCTCGCCGCGCACCCACCAGCGCGATTCATGGTCGCCCGGCAGCGCGCACAGCAGGCTCGGCGCGCCGTAGCGCGGCACGCGCTGGCGTTCGGTCCGGTAACCGCCGTCGAGGTAGCACGACAGCGTGTGGTGGCCCGGCTGCTCATAGACCGTCTCGCTTTCGTCGGTGATCCGCGTCCATTCGGCGATCGCCAGATGGTCGCCGAGCCACGCGAAGCGCTCGAGCGTCGCGTTCGCGTCCGCGAGCGTGCGGCAGACCGACTGCAGGCCGAACGGCAGATCGCCGCCAGCCAGGGCGGCGGGGTGGTCGACGGGGGGCGCGGAAAGGGAGAGGCTCATGATGGGCCGAGTATAAGCGGGCGCGCGGCGCCGCGTGCGGCGGCCCGAAAAAGACCGCAATTCCGGACAATCGGCGCGCGCCGGGCGGCGGCATAGTCGGGATCCGTTTCACCTGCTTTTGGGATCGTTGCCGCCATGAACCTGTCGCTTTATTTCGTCACCGTGCTGATCTGGGGCACCACCTGGATCGCGATCAAATGGCAGCTCGGCGCCGTGCCGCCGCCCGTGTCGATCGCATGGCGCTTCTGGCTCGCGGCCGCCGTGCTGTTCGCGTTGCTGCGCGTGATGCGCCGGCCGGTGCGCCCGCCGCGCGAAGCGTGGCGCTTTCTTCTCGCGCAGGGCTTCGCGCTGTTCTGCCTGAATTTCCTGTGCTTCTACTATGCGGAGCAGGTCGTGCCGAGCGGCCTCGTCGCGGTGATCTTCTCGACCGCGCCGCTGCTGAACTCGATCAACGGCCGGCTGTTCATGGGCCGTCCGCTGCGGCCGTCGGCGATCGCCGGTGCGCTGCTCGGGCTGGCCGGCATCGCGTGCCTGTTCTGGCAGCAGATGGCCGGCCATCTCGACGACCACGCGACGTGGATGGGGCTCGCGATCGCGTTCGCCGGCACGATGTGTTTCTCGATCGGCAACCTGCTGTCGAGCCGGATGCAGTCGATGGGGCTGCACCCGCTCGCGACCAACGGCTGGGCGATGCTGATCGGCGCGGCAATCCTGACCGTCGGCAGCGTGGTGGCCGGGATGCCGTTCACCCTCGACACGAGCCCGCGTTATCTCGGCGCGCTCGTCTACCTGGCCGTGCCAGGCTCGGTGATCGGCTTTACCGCCTATCTGACCCTCGTCGGCCGGATCGGGCCGGAGCGCGCCGCGTACTGCACGGTGCTGTTCCCGATCGTCGCGCTGGCCGTGTCGACGGTGTTCGAGGGCTACCAGTGGTCGCCGCTCGCGGTGGTCGGGCTGCTGCTGGTGGTGGCCGGCAACCTGGTCGCGTTCGACCTGACGCGGCGGTTGTTTCTGCGGACGGCCTGAGAAGTACGGGGCTGCGCGAACGCACGATCGAGGAAAGGGACGAACGGGCAATTCGGTTGACACGGTTGACTTGGTTTCGCTTCGGGGCTACGCTTGATCATTCCGGTCGTGACGGGAGGTGATGATGATTGCGCGGGCTCATACGCTGGAAGGGACGGCCGTCGTTCTGGACGTCGAGACGGAGGAAGCGCTGCGCAGCGCTGTCGGCGCGGCGACCATGCTCGGCCCGGATCGCGCGCGGGCGCTGCTCAGCCTGTCTGACGAGCAATTGGGACACCTGTTCAAGGTCGGCATCGCGCAGGTCATCGATCTGGCCGGTACGATCACGTTCGGCATCGCTGCGGCCGCGACGCGCGACAGGAAGCCGACCGCCGGGAAGAAGCGGGCGGCGGGCGTCGTCGCCGATCCGGAGCGGCAGGTGCAGGCGGAACGGCGCATGCTGGTCGCCGACGGCAAGCTGCTGCCTGCCGCGCAGACATGGGTCGGCCTCGGCATGACGCGGCAGGCGCTCAGCAAGGCCGTAGCGTCCGGCCGGATCTTCACGGTCGATGTCGGCGCCGCACAGTACTACCCGGCCTTCTACCTGGCGGGGGACATCGATCGCAAGACGTTGGGCAAGGTGACCCAATGTCTGGGCGGTTTGCCGGGATGGAGCAAATGGCAGTTCTTCACGACGCCGAAGGCGTCCCTGGGCAACGTTACGCCGCTCGTCGCGCTGTCGCGCGGGAAGGTGGATGAAGTCGAGCGTGCCGCCACGGCGTTCGCCGAGCGCTAGGTGGTCGGTTTGCTGACGGCGCCGGGGGAACATTTCGTGAGCGCAACGCTGGTGACTCGCGAAGTTGCGCCGACGGCGCTGGTGCGTATCTCGCGATATGCGACCGGCGAGCCTTACTTCGGACAATCGGGCGGCAATCGCTTCGACGATCCGCGCAAGCGGCGGCGGTACGGCACGAGCTATTTCGGCTTCGATCTGCATTGCGCATTCGCCGAGACGGTGCTGCACGACGAAGTCGCCGATCTGGTGCTGGGCGGTATTCCGCTCGTGACGACCGAACTCGATCGCTACGTCCTTTCATTTGACGGCGCGCCGCTGACCGTCGCCGTCCTGCACGGCTTGCCGCTGAAAAATCTCGGTGGTGACGGTGCGTTGTCGACCATCGCACCGTACGACGTTCCGCAATTGTGGTCGCTTGCCGTCCACCGGCATCCCCGTCGCGTCGACGGGTTTTTGTATATGTCGCGCCATCTCAACACGTCGGAAGCGCTCGTGCTGTTCGATCGTGCCAAACCGAAGCTCTCGCTCGGGCGCGCCGTTCCATTCAGGCGTCATCCCGATGCGGTCCGCGTATTGCGGGACTTCAACGTACTTCTGCGTTGACACCGCGTGGCGCGGGCGGCAACGCGCCTCCCGCTTCTCATGCCGCCGCGCCGCTTCCCTCGACCCGTGCCTGCCGCTGGTACAGCACCATCGACAGCGCGACGCCCGCGGCAGCCGCCACCGCCGCGAACAGGAACACCTGCGGATAGCCGAACGCGCCCGCGACATAGCCGGCGAGCGGGCCCGTGATGCCGAGCGACAAGTCGAGGAACACCGAGTACGCGGACAGCGCCGCGCCGCGGCTCGCGGGCGGCACGAGCGCGACGGCCTCGACCCCGAGCGCCGGGAAGATCAGCGCGAAGCCGAAGCCGGTCAGCGCGGCGCCGACGAGGGCGATGTGCGGCACCGGCGCGAGCCACAGCAGCAGCAGGCCCGAACATTCGAATGCAAACGACACGATCGCGACGCGGAAGCCGCCGTAGGTCTTGATCGTGTTCGCGAACAGCAGGCGCGCGCCGATGAACAGCGTGCCGAACACGGTCAGCGACAGGGCGGCGTTCGGCCAGTGGCGCGCCGCGTAATACAGCGTGACGAAGGTCGCGATCGAGCCGAAGCCGGCCGAGCCGAGCGCGAGGCCGAGGCCGTGCGGCAGTACCCGCGTAAACACGCTCGCATACGACATCCGTTCGCCGTGCACGAGCGGCACCGAAGCGATCAGGCGCGCGAGGTAGAAGCCGATCGCGGCCAGCGCGATCACGAGCACGCCGATCAGCGCCGGATTCAGCGTATTCGCGATCGCGACGCCGACCGGCGCGCCGAGCGCGAGCGCGCCGTAGGTCGCGATGCCGTTCCACGAGATCACCTTCGCGTTGTGCGTGACGCCGACCCGGCCGATGCCCCACAGGATCGCGCCGGTGCCGCACAGGCTCTCGCCGACGCCGAGTACGAGCCGGCTCGCGACCAGCAGCACGAGGCTCGCGACCGGCCAGTGCGCGAGCAGCAGCGCGACGAGCAGCAGCACGCCCGACACGCCGCAACCGACCAGCCCGCGCAACACCGTCTGCTTCGGGCCGAGCGTATCGGCCAGGCGCCCGGCCAGCGGCCGCGACGCGAGCGTCGCGAAATACTGGACGCTGATCGCGCCGCCCGCGACGATCGCGGAAAAGCCGAGGTCGTCATGGACGAAGCCCGGCAGCACCGCGAGCGGCAGGCCGATAGTCAGATAGCAGATGAACGTGAAGCAGACGACGGACACGATTTGCAGCGTGACCGCGAACCCGCTGCGCGGCGGTGTGGCGGAATCGGTTGACATGGGGTCGGAACGAATGAACGAAACGGGCAGAGGACGGCGAAAAAGGGAATCGGGATTTTCCCATGGAACCGGTTTTCACGCAGGTACCATTTAGTTAATCGCGACCTGATTTCGAGGATCCCGGGCGGTCGCGGGGAAGCAGGGAAGGGGCTGGGAGCACCGTGTGGAAAGGCCGTCGGGCCGGCCCGGCGCTCATATCGCGGCAGTTATATGGGCCCCATGCGTGATGGGCTATGGGTTGCGAAATTTGATGGTGATAGCGTGCAAACTGTCAGAAAAACGTCGGTCGAGCGCACAGCGCGGGCCGCCTTGCCCCCCATTTGAAGAACCATCGAGACATGAGTGAGCCGATCCGCTTCTACCATCGTCACGCGATCCGCGAAGTCAGCGGCGCGGACGTTACCCGCACCGTGCTGCAATACCTGCGCGAGGACGCGCATTGCACCGGCACCAAGGAAGGCTGCGCGGAAGGCGACTGCGGCGCGTGCACGGTCGTCGTCGGCGAGCTGACCGACGCCGGCGCGGTCGAGTTCAAGGCCGTCAACGCATGCATCCAGTTCCTGCCGACGCTGGACGGCAAGGCGCTGCTGACGGTCGAGGACCTGCGTCAGCCGGACGGTGCGCTGCATCCGGTGCAGCAGGCGATGGTCGACTGCCATGGTTCGCAATGCGGGTTCTGCACGCCCGGCTTCGTGATGTCGATGTGGGCGCTGTACGAGAAGCACGGCCACGAAGGCTGCGGCCGTGCCGGCACGTGCGCGAAGGCGAAGGACGTGCCGACGCGCACCGAGATCGCCGATGCGCTGACGGGCAACCTGTGCCGCTGCACCGGCTATCGCCCGATCGTCGATGCGGCCGTGCAGATGTTCGACGCGGCCGGCGAAGGTGCACCGGCACCGTCGGCGCCGGTCGACACCGCCGCGCTGGCCCGTACGCTCGCGTCGCTCAAGCGCGACGATACGTTCGACTACACGACGATCAACGGCGCGCGCTTCGCGGCGCCGCGCACGCTCGACGCGCTGGCCGCGCTGAAGGCCGAGCGGCCCGACGCGCGCATTCTCGCGGGCAGCACCGACATCGGCCTGTGGGTCACCAAGCAGATGCGCCGGCTCGACGACCTGATCTACGTCGGCCAGATCGCCGAACTGCAGAACATCGTGCACGGCGACGACTGGATCGAAATCGGTGCTGGCGTGACGGTCGAGAAAGGGTATGCGGCGCTGGCCGGCCCGTATCCGGAACTGACCGAGATGTGGAAGCGCTTCGCGTCGCTGCCGATCCGCAACGCGGGCACGATCGGCGGCAACGTCGCGAACGGCTCGCCGATCGGCGATTCGATGCCGGGCCTGATCGCGCTCGGCGCGCGCGTGGTGCTGCGCGGCGGCGACACGGTGCGCGAGCTGCCGCTCGAGGCGCTGTACACGGGCTATCAGCAGAAGGACATGGCGCCGCACGAATTCGTCGTCGGCCTGAAGGTGCCGACCCGCACCGGCGCACGCGAGAAGCTGCAGTTCCGCACGTACAAGCTGTCGAAGCGGTTCGACTCCGACATCTCGGCCGTGTGCGCGGCGTTCGCGTTCATTGCGGACGGCGACACGATCCGCGAGCCGCGCATCGCGTTCGGCGGGATGGCAGCGACGCCGAAGCGCGCGACCCAGACGGAAGCCGTGCTCGACGGCGCGCAGTGGCACGAAGCCACCGCGCAGGCCGCGATGCAGGCGCTCGAGCGCGACTACCAGCCGCTGTCCGACATGCGCGCGACGAGCACGTACCGCCTCGATACCGCGAAGAACCTGATGTATCGCTTCTGGCTGGAGACGCGCCCGCACGACCCGCTGCCGCCGCAAGCCCTGAATGTGCGTGAAGTGGCCGCTGAACTCGGCACCGACGCGGCGCGCGTCTGAAGACGGAGAACACCGAACATGAACCAGCAAGCAGAACCGTTCCTGAGCACCCTCGACCCGCAAGCCGACGCCGCGCAGGTCCACGTATCGCGCGCGCACGAATCGGCGCACCTGCACGTCAGCGGGCGTGCCACCTACACCGACGACATCCCGGTCGTCGCGGGCACGCTGCACGCGGCGCTCGGCCTGTCGGCGAAGCCGCACGCGAAGATCGTGTCGATGAACTTCGACGCGGTGCGCGCGACGCCGGGCGTGGTCGCCGTGTTCACGGCCGACGACATCCCGGGCGTCAACGATTGCGGCCCGATCATCCACGACGACCCGGTGCTCGCGAAGGGCATCGTGCAGTTCGTCGGCCAGCCGATGTTCATCGTCGTCGCGACGTCGCATGAAACCGCGCGGCTCGCCGCGCGCCGCGCCCAGGTCGACTACGAGGAGCTGCCGGCGATCCTTACCGCGCAGGAAGCGCGCGCCGCCGAAACCTACGTGATCCCGCCGCTGAAGCTCGCGCGCGGCGACGCGGCCGCGCGGCTCGCCGTCGCGCCGCACCGCGAGTCGGGCGAAATGCTGCTCGGCGGCCAGGAGCAGTTCTACCTCGAAGGGCAGATCGCGTACGCCGTGCCGAAGGACGACGACGGGATGCACGTGTACTGCTCGACGCAGCACCCGAGCGAGATGCAGCATCTCGTCGCGCACGTGCTCGGCGTCGCGTCGCACAACGTGCTCGTCGAATGCCGCCGCATGGGCGGCGGGTTCGGCGGCAAGGAATCGCAGTCGGGCCTGTTCGCGTGCTGTGCGGCGCTCGCCGCGTGGAAGCTGCTGTGCCCGGTGAAGCTGCGTCCGGACCGTGACGACGACATGATGATCACCGGCAAGCGGCACGACTTCCATTACCGCTTCGACGTCGGCTACGACGACGATGGTCGCATCGACGGCGTCGCGCTCGACATGACGTCGCGCTGCGGTTTCTCGGCCGACCTGTCGGGCCCGGTGATGACGCGCGCGGTGTGCCACTTCGACAACGCGTACTGGCTGGGCGACGTGAACATCGCCGGCTACTGCGGCAAGACCAACACGCAGTCGAACACCGCGTTCCGCGGATTCGGCGGCCCGCAGGGGGCGTTCGCGATCGAGTACATCCTCGACGACGTCGCGCGCGCGCTCGATCGCGATCCGCTCGACGTCCGCTATGCGAACCTGTACGGCAAGACCGAACGCAACGTCACGCCGTACGGGCAGACGGTCGAGGACAACGTGCTGCAGGAGCTGCTCGGCGAACTCGAAGCGACGAGCGACTACCGCGCGCGGCGTGCGGGCGTGCGCGAATTCAACGCACGCAACACGGTGCTGAAGAAGGGCATCGCGATCACGCCGGTGAAGTTCGGCATCGCGTTCAACGTCACGCACTTCAACCAGGCCGGCGCGCTGGTGCACATCTACACCGACGGCTCGGTGCTCGTGAACCACGGCGGCACGGAGATGGGGCAGGGGCTCAACACGAAGGTCGCGCAGGTCGTCGCGCACGAGCTCGGCATCCGCTTCGGCCGGATCCGCGTGACGGCGACCGACACCAGCAAGGTCGCGAACACGTCCGCGACCGCTGCGTCGACGGGCTCGGACCTGAACGGCAAGGCCGCGCAGGATGCGGCGCGCCAGTTGCGCGAGCGGCTCGCGGTGTTCGCGGCGAAGCAGTTCGGCGACGGCAAGGTCGATGCGGCCGACGTGAAGTTCGCCAACGACTTCGTGTGGGTGGGCGGCAACGGCGTGCCGTTCGGCGAAGTGATCGCGAAGGCGTACCTCGCGCGCGTGCAGCTGTGGTCCGACGGTTTCTACGCGACGCCGAAGCTGTACTGGGATCAGTCGAAGCTGCAGGGCCGGCCGTTCTACTACTACTCGTACGGCGCGGCCGTGTCGGAAGTCGTGATCGACACGCTGACGGGCGAGATGCGCACGCTGCGCGTCGATGCGCTGCACGACGTGGGGGCGTCGCTGAACCCGGCGCTCGACATCGGCCAGGTCGAAGGCGCGTTCATCCAGGGGATGGGCTGGCTCACGACCGAGGAGCTGTGGTGGAACAAGGGCGGCAAGCTGATGACGCATGCGCCGTCCACGTACAAGATCCCGACGGTGAACGACACGCCGCCGGAATTCAACGTGAAGCTGTTCAAGAACCGCAACGTCGAGGACAGCATCCACCGGTCGAAGGCCGTCGGCGAGCCGCCGCTGCTGCTGCCGTTCTCGGTGTTCTTCGCGGTGCGCGATGCGGTGGCCGCGGTCGGCGATTACAAGGTGAACCCGCCGCTCGATGCGCCGGCGACCGGCGAGTCGATCCTGCGTGCGGTCAGCGCGGTGCGTGCGGCACGCGCCGGTCAGGCAGGCTGAGATGAAACAGCCCCGACGCTCACTTCGTTCGCTGTCGACCGGAGTTGGCGCTTCAGCGCTTACTCCGGTCCCATGCACGGCTCCCCCCGAGGGGACGGTCAGCCTCCTTGGGGCGGCCCGGCGGAGGCTGACATGAACGGCCCCGCCCGCTCGCTCCGCACCGCGTCGACTCCGGCGTTCGCGCCGGGCACCGGCCAGCGCAACCGCGCGACCGGCACGCCCGCGCCGATGCACATCGTGCTGTTCGGCGCCGGGCACGTCGGTCACGCGCTCGTCACGCTGCTCGGCGCGCTGCCGTGCGTCGTGCAGTGGGTCGACACGCGCGACGAGCTGTTCCCGGACGAATGTCCGCCGAACGTGCAGCCGGAGCCGACCGACACGCCGGAGGCGGTCGTCGACGCCGCGCCGCCCGGCGCGTACTTCCTCGTGATGACGCACAACCACGCGCTCGACTTCTCGCTCGCCGCGCAGATCATGCGGCGGCGCGACTACGCGTACTTCGGGATGATCGGTTCGCGCACCAAGCGCGTGAAGTTCGAGCGCCGGCTTGCCGCGCGCGGCGTCGATCCGGCGCGGCTCGTGGAGATGGTGTGCCCGATCGGTGTCGCGGGCATCGTCGACAAGGCGCCGGGCGCGATCGCGGTGGCCGTGTGCGCGGAGCTGCTGCAGGTGCGCTCGGGCATGCCGGTGGCCGACGCGAAAGCCGCCGCTTCGGGGCGTGCGCGCGACGACGTGTCCTGCGCGCGGTAGCGCCGCGCGGCCAGCGCGGGGCCGCGCGATTTTGCATACACTGCACGACGACGCGCGGCATCCGGCCGCGCCTTACCGTGCACGTGCCATGTCCGATCATCAGGTTTATCTCGACGCGCTCGATGCGAGCGTCGTCGCCATCGAGCGCTGGCTGTCCGGCGTCGATGCCGCGCCCGAGGCGCTCGATGCGCTGCTCGCCGCGTTTTCCGCCGAATTCACGATGATCCTGACCGACGGCCGCGTCGTCGATCACGACGGTACGCGCGCGCTGTTCGAAAAGCTCGCCGGCGCGAAACCGGGGCTGCGCATTACGCTGTCGGACACCCGCGTGCTCGCGGCCGATGCGTCGCATGCGACGCTCACCTATCTCGAAGCGCAGCACGCAGCGTCGGGCGAGCTGCCCGCGCGCCGTTCAACCGCCGTGTTCGAGCGCGACGCGGCGGGTGTCGTGCGCTGGACCCATCTGCAGGAAACCTTCTGCACGGCCTGAACTCGAGCGGCCGCGCCGCGCTTTGTGCCGCGGCTCAGCGCTTGCGGCTGCGGGGAACCGTCAGCTCGTCGGACACGCTCTGCATCAGCGCGCACAGCCACGCGATGTCGGTCGGGCGGTCGGGCTGCGGATGCGTGAGCAGGTAGCTCTTGATGCGCGGGAACGGCACGGGCGGCGTGACGACCACGAGCGGCAGCAACTGCGCATAGTGCGTCGCGAAGCGCCGCGTCGTCGTGAAGATCAGGTCCGACTGCAGCAGCACCTGCGGCACGATGCCGAAGTAGGGCAGCGTCGTCACGATGCGCCGCGTGAGGCGCGCGCGTGTCAGGCCGATCTCGATCGCGTTGCGCTTGTCGCCGGTGTAGGGCGTCGGCGCGACGTGCGCGGCCGATGCGTACGCTTCACGCGTGAGCGGCACGCGTGCGAGCGGGTGCGCATCGCGCATCAGGCACACGATCGTGTCGGAGAACAGGTCCTGGCGCGCGAACTGCGGGTCGGGCTTCGGCCAGTTGCCGATCACGAGATCGAGCGCGCCCGATTCGAGCGCGCCCGCGTGGTCGAGCGCGGGATTCAGCGAATCGATTTCCAGATGCGCATGCGGCGCCGCGTCGCGAAAGCGCTCGATCAGCGTCGGCATGAAGAAATCGTTCAGGTAATCGGGTGCGGCGACGCGGAACGTGCGCCGTGCGGACGACGGATCGAAGTCGCCGTGCGGCGTCGCGATGAAGTCGACCTCGCGCAGCGCGCGCTGCGCGGCCTCGAGCAGCGACGCGCCGTATTCGGTCGGCACCATGCCGGATTTGCCGCGCACGAGGATCGGGTCGTTCAGCGTCTCGCGCAGCTTGCGCAGCGCGGTGCTGATCGCCGGCTGGGTCTGGTTCAGCCGCAGCGCGGCCTGCGTGACGCTGCGCTCGAGCAGCAGCGTGCGCAACACGCGCACGAGCCAGATATCGAGCGAGGCGGTACGGTCGTCTTCTTCCATCGTAGGCGGGGATTGCGGGGAAGCGTAACCTTACCGCAGCCGCGCATTGGCGTGCGTGATACCGGCCATCACACACGGCCCTTCGGCAGCGCGCTGATCCGCTTGACCTCGCGCGATTCGAGCCAGTTCGGCGTGCGCGCGCAGTACAGCACCATCGGCAGCGCGTCCTCGCCCCAGAACAGCTGCTGGTTCATCCAGAACGTCGGCACGCCGAACACGCCGAGCGCGATCGCGTCGTCGGTGTTGCGGCGCAACTGCGCGCTCGTCTCCTCGAATTCGATCAGCTCGTCGCCGTGGCCGACGCCGACGCGCTCGCACAGTGCCGCGAAGCCTTCCGGCGTCGACGGGTCGTTGCCGTCGTGCCAGATGAAGCGGAACATTTCCAGCACGGTCGCGATGTCGGCGCGCAGCGCGATCGCGAGGCGCAACACCTTGTCGGAATCGAACGGATGGGCGGGCGGCATCTTGAAGCGGATGCCGAGCTGCTCCGCGCGAAACAGGGCGTGACGGTACGTGAACACGCGCTTGGCGGGCACGTCCGCGCTCGAGCGTTGCCCCCAGTGGCGCTGCAGGTCGGGCAGCGACACCGCGACGGGCTCGAACGGCACGTCCGGCCATTTGTCGAGCTGTTCGAGGAGCAGGTAGGAGAACGGCGACACGAAGTCGTAGAACCAGGCGGGTTGGGCGGTGTCGAGGCCGGTTGTCATGGCGATCTCCAGAAGGTGGGGCGTGCGGCGCCTGGCGGCGGCCTCCATGTTACGCGGCGGCGCGCGCATGCAGCAATGATCGCGGATCGTCCGCTCACGCGGAACCGGGAGTCGCCCGGGGGGGCGTGCCGGCCGGCGGCGCGGCTTCGGCACGTGCCTGCGGCGGGCCGCCGGCGCCCGGCGGGCTGGCCGGCGTGTCCTGATCGTGCGCGGTGAGCCGTTCGCGCACGAAACCGATGTGCTCGCGCAGCACGTAGAACTGCCCGGCATAGGCCAGCGGCATCTTCATCCGGTTCACGGCTTCCTCGATGTCGTCGAGCTCGTCGAGCAACTGCACGCGCTCCTCGGCCGTGTGCTCGCCGAGCGCGCTGCGCTCGAGCGCGATCAGCGCGCCGTACCAGCGGTAGATGCGCGAGCGCACGCGCCAGCCGTACAGCGACGGCACGAGCCGCAGCCCGGGGATCAGCACGACGATCAGCGGCACGACCACGACGAGCAGCCGGTCGACGAGGCTCGCGACCCAGAACGGCAGCCGCCGGTACAGGAAGGTCTTGCCTGATTTGTAGTAGCGCGCGGCGTCGTCGGAGAGCTGGAAGCCACGCGTGACGGGCGACGGGAATTCACCCGCGTGCTGCAGGATCGTCGCGTGGCCGTGCACCTCGCGCGCGGCCTCGATCAGCAGGTCGGACAACGCGGGGTGCAGCGAGTCGCGCGCGACGAGTTCGATGGTCGGCGCGACCGTGTGGATGTCGGCGGGCGGCAGGTTCCGGCCGAGATCGTAGACCCCCATCGGCAGCGTGATCGCGGTCAGGTACGGAAAGCGCCGCGCGTACGCCTCGGCCTGCGTGAACGAATACACGTGCACGCCCGGCGCGCGGAACAGTTTCGCCATCACCGGGATCTGCGTCGAGTCGCCGGACAGGAACGCCGCGTCGATCTTGCCGTCGAGCAGCGCGGTGGCCGCGTCCTCGCCGGCGGTCGGCAGCAGCTCGGTCGAGCCGCCCGGCACGATGCCGTTCATCTTCAGCAGCGCGAGGCTCAGCTCGCGCGCGCCGCTGCCCTCCGCGCCGAGCGCGAGCCGCTTGCCCTTGAAGTCGGACAGGCGTGCGACGACCGGGCCGCGATACATGATCGCGAGCGGCACGTAGCCGATGCTGCCGAGCGACACGAGGTGTTCGTCGCGCTCCTTCGGGCCGATGCCGCTCTGCACGAAGCCGACGTCGACCGGCGCGTTCGGGTTCGACAGCCGCGCGAGGTTCTGGGCAGACCCTTCGGACGACTGGACGTCGAGCGTGACGCCGTTCTTCGCGAGGATCGTCTTGTATTTCTGCGCGGCGTTCCAGTACGTGCTGCCGGGCGGCCCGGACGAGATCACGAGCGTGGACGGCGGGGCCGGCTGGATCAGCTTGACCGCGAGCCAGACGGCCGCGCCGGCGAGCAGCACGGTCGGGCCGATCGACAGCGCGAGGTCGCGCCACGATACCGCGACGAAGCGGGCGAGGATGCGGCGAGGCGGGCGAGGGCGGGCTGGCTTCATGGGGGCGGCGGATGACGCTGGCGTGACGTATCGGTGACGATCGGACGGTTGTCATGGACGACGCCGATGCTCGCGGCGATGGTACCCGGTTTCACCGGGCGTGCGCGAGTGGGGCGGCCTGGCGCGGCCCCGCGGCGACAGTGGCGGGCGGCCCTGCGTCAAAAGCTTTGCGCTTCCGCGGGCGCTGGATTACATTGTGCGACGCAGCCGCGCCCGATTTGCGCGCGACCCGGCACGCAATGAGACCGGGCGCGTTCGGCCGGCGGCTGTCCGGCCCGGCCGGCCCGCTTTCGCGTGCGCCGGCCGCCAGCCCGTCTCGCCTCTCTCGTATCGCCGTGGAAAACACCGGCTGTCCCGCCCGTTCGCGCGCGGGCCGGCTGTTTTTGGGGGTAATCGGCCGTACTGTGCACGGCCGTTCCGGAGTGATAAGGAGATAGCATGAAGTCGATCGTGTTGAGAGCGTTGGGCGTTGCCGCCGTGGCGGCCTGTCTGTCGGGCAGCGTGTATGCGCAGTCGAGCGATGCCGCGGCAACGGAAGCGCCCGCGGCCGCGACCAGCGCGCCGAAGGCTGCCGCGAAGACCGCGAAGAAGGCGAACCGCAAGCTTGGCTATGCGGTGCGCAAGGCCATTACGAAGGCGGGCGGCATCGACGTGGCGAACATCGTCGTGCGCTCGAAGGGCGGCGCGATCACGCTGGAGGGCACGGTGCCCGACCAGGCCCAGATCGACAAGGCGGAAGAGGCGGCGAAGGGCGTGAGCGGCGTGACGTCGGTGTCGAACAAGCTGACGGTTCAGCAGCAGTAACGCCGGGCGACGGCGCGTGAGCGCCGCATGCGCCCGTTTTCAGGCGGGCCCCGGCATGCCGGGGCCCGTTTGCGCTTGAGAGGCCGCAAACCGCACGAAGCGGCGGCGGACCGATAACGATATCGAGAGGGCGGCGATGACGAGACTCGGGTGGGGCAGGCGGATGGTTTTCGGCGCGGCGCTGGCCGCGGTCGCGATGCTCGGCGCCTGTAACGGCGACGAGTCGGCCGAGCGCAACCGGTTGCCCGGTTTCGTGTCCGGCAGCGTGCGCACGACGGCCTATGACGGCGCGAGCGACGACCTGCTGACGGCCGGCCTCGGCAAGACGGGCCTCGGCTCGGCGAGCGCCCCCGGCTTTGCGAATGCCGCCCGGCCGACGGGCGCCGAGCTGCGCCGTCTCGCGATCTGGTCGAACTACCGCGCGCTGGTCGACATGAGCGCCAACGGCGGCTACGGCCGCTTCTGGGGGCCGAACGTCGACCTCGACGGCAACGACACGCTCGGCGAAGGCAAGATTCCCGGCACCGAATATCTCGCCTACGCCGACGACGGCAGCGGCAGCAAGAACGTCACGCTGCTCGTGCAGGTGCCCGCCAGCTTCAATCCCGCGCAGCCGTGCATCGTCACCGCGACGTCGTCGGGCTCGCGCGGCGTGTACGGCGCGATTTCCGCGGCCGGCGAATGGGCGCTCAAGCGCGGCTGCGCGGTCGCCTACAACGACAAGGGCGGCGGCAATGGCGCGCACGAGCTGATGTCGGACACCATCACGCTGATCGACGGCACGCTCGCCAACGCGGTGCTGGCCGGCACCGCGAGCCTGTTCACCGCGAACGTCACCAGCGGCGATCTCGCCACGTTCAATTCCCGCTTCCCGAACCGCTATGCGTTCAAGCACGCGCATTCGCAGCAGAATCCCGAGCAGGACTGGGGGCGCGTGACGCTGCAGTCGGTCGAGTTCGCGTACTGGGCGCTCAACGAGCAGTTCGGACCGCTGGTCGACGGCTCGCATCACGGCGTGCGCTATCGCGCGGGTGACATCACGACGATCGCCGCGTCGGTCAGCAACGGCGGCGGCGCGTCGCTCGCGGCGGCCGAACAGGACAACCGCGGCTGGATCACCGCGGTCGTGGTCGGCGAGCCGCAGATCAACGTGCGGATGGCGCCGAACGCGGTCGTGCGCTCGGGCGGCCAGCCCGTGCCGTCGTTCGGCCGGCCGCTGGCCGACTACGCGACGCTCGCGAACCTGCTGGAGCCGTGCGCGGCCGCGTCGGCGTCGCTTGCCGACGCGCCGTCCCTGAGCGCGCTGCCGGCGGCGACCACGCAGTCGATCCGCACCCAGCGCTGCGCGACGCTCGCCGCGGCCGGGCTCGTGTCGGGCGCCGATACGCAAAGCCAGGCCGCCGACGCGCTCGCGCAGCTCCACGCGGCCGGCTACCTCGCCGATTCCGACCTGCTGCAGGCGCCGATGTGGGATTCGCAGGCGATTCCGGCGATCGCGGTCACGTATGCGAACGCGTACACGCGCTCGCGCGTCACCGACAACCTGTGCAATTTCAGCTTCGCGACGACGAACCCGGCGACGGGCGCCGTCGTCGCGTCCGCCACGTCGCCGATGCCGGCCGTGTTCGGCGTCGGCAACGGTGTGCCGCCGACGGCCGGCATCAGCCTCGTGTTCAACACGGGCGCGGGCGTCGACCACCGGCTCGCGACGCCCGACGGGAGCTTCGCGGGCGCGCTGTGCCTGCGCCAGCTCTGGACGAACGGGATGCTCGGGATGCCCGCGAACGTCGACGCGGTGCGCGTGAACGCGAACCTGCAGGGCAAGCCGGCGATCATCGTGCAGGGCCGCAGCGACGCGCTCGTGCCCGTGAACCACGCGTCGCGCGCGTACGTCGCGCAGAACGGCATCAGCGAAGGCGGGCGCAGCCAGCTCGTGTTCTACGAGGTGACGAACGGCCAGCACTTCGACGCGTTCCTGCCGGTGCCGGGCTTCGACACGCGCTTCGTGCCGGTTCATTACTACAACCTGCAGGCGCTGAACCTGATGTGGAAGCACCTGAAGAGCGGCGCGCCGTTGCCGCCGTCGCAGGTGATCCGCACGGTGCCGCGCGGCGGCACGCCGGGCGCCGCGCCCGCGCTGACGAGCGCGAACCTGCCGCCGATCTCGGCCGCGCCGGGCGCGAATGCGATCACGACCGGCGCCGGCGCGATCGACGTGCCGCTCTGACGGCGCGCGCCGCGCCGCGCTCACGAAGCCGGACACTCGTCCGGCTTTTTCTTTTGGGTGCTCTGGAATCGGTCCCGAACTGCCTTTTATCGGAATGGCGAGCGCCGTAACAAATTATTACTTTACGGCGATAAATCTGAACCCTAATATGCGCCGGTATTTTCACTTAATTTAATAAATTCCAGATACGAGGATATTCCTTTCCATTTAGTTAATCGATCCTTTCGATTTTATTAAATCGGCTCGAGTCGCGATTGATCGTCATTTTGCGATTAATCGGCATCTCGCCGAGGGGGATTGTTCGTCTGTTCGAAGCGAGGCGCCCTTGTCGGGGATGGCCTGGCAAGGGCGTGTTTTTGCCGTCGATTTTGTGCGCGTGCAAATGCGCCGAATGAATATGTATTGCTGCGGATTATCGAATTGTCGTTCGCAATGGAATTGATTTCATTGTGCGGTCGCAAAAAATATGGGTGGGGTAAATCATGCCGGTCGGTATTCGCCGAGCCGGTAAAAAACTCGGAGTGCGTCGCATAACGAATGCATTCCCGGTGCGGAGCGCCGGCGCAAATGATCCTTTGCGACCGGCGGTATTTATCGTTCTGTTCGAGAGGCAATAATGACGACACGGAAGTCCTTGAAAGACGGTTTCGCGCTATTCGGAACGACACTGAGCGTGCCGCTCGCAGCGGCCGCGGCCGCTGCGCTGCTCGTCACGGGGTGCGGCGGCGACGACGGGTCGAGCCCGGCCGCTTCGGCCGCCGCCGCCGCCGCGACGTCGGCCGGCGCCAGCACGTCGGCCAACACCACCGCAACGGCCGCCGCGGCCGACCAGCCGTACATCGACAACGACGTGTACGGCACCGGGCCGAACGACGCGGTCACGGATTCCACGGAAGGGGCGGCCGTCGTGCACCGCACGGTCACGATCGGCGGCAAGACCATCAAGTACACGGCCACCACGGGCCACCTGACGACGATCGATCCGGTCACGTCCGCGCCGAACGCGAAGATGTTCTACGTCGCGTACACGCAGGACAATCCGGACCCGTCGAAGCCGCGCCCGGTCACGTTCTTCTACAACGGCGGCCCCGGCTCGTCGTCGGTCTACCTGCTGCTCGGCTCGTACGGGCCGAAGCGCCTGCAGTCGTCGTTCCCGAACTTCACGCCGCCCGCGCCGTACAAGCTGCTCGACAACCCGGACAGCCTGCTCGACCGTACCGACCTCGTGTTCATCAACCCGGTCGGCACCGGTTACTCGGCGGCGATCGCCCCGGCGAAGAACAAGGACTTCTGGGGCACCGACCAGGACGCCCGCTCGATCGACCGCTTCATCCAGCGCTACCTGACCAAGTACTCGCGCTGGAATTCGCCGAAGTTCCTGTACGGCGAGTCGTACGGCACCGCGCGCAGCGCGGTCGTGTCGTGGGTGCTGCATGAGGACGGCATCGACCTGAACGGGATCACGCTGCAGTCGTCGATCCTCGACTACGCGAACGCGCTGTCCGCGCCGGGCACGTTCCCGACGCTCGCGGCCGATGCGTTCTACTGGAAGAAGACGACGCTCAACCCGACGCCGACCGACCTCGACGCGTACATGGTCCAGGCCCGCAACTACGCGGACAACACGCTCGCGCCGCTCGCGCAGAAGCCGAACCCGCAGGACGGCGGCTTCGTGAACGTGCGCCTGAACCTGAACCTGCAGACCGCGCAGCAGATGGGCGCGTACATCGGCACGGATCCGACGTCGCTGATCCAGACGTTCGGCAACCCGGCCGCGCTCGGCAACGTGCCGTCGTCGAACGACAACCCGCCGTACACGTTCTTCCTGACGCTCGTGCCGGGCACGCAGATCGGCCAGTACGACGGTCGCGCGAACTTCACGGGCAAGGGCATCGCGCCGTACATCCTGCCGAACTCGGGCAGCAACGATCCGTCGATCACGAACGTGGGCGGCGCGTACACCGTGCTGTGGAACAGCTACATCAACACCGACCTCAAGTACACGTCGACGTCGTCGTTCGTGGACCTGAACGACCAGGTCTTCAACAACTGGGACTTCAGCCACACCGATCCGACCGGCGCGAACAAGGGCGGCGGCAATACGCTGTACACGGCCGGCGACCTGGCGTCGACGATGAGCGTGAACCCGGACCTGAAGGTGCTGTCGGCCAACGGCTATTTCGACGCCGTCACGCCGTTCCACCAGACGGAGCTGACGCTCGCGCAGATGCCGCTCGACCCGACGCTCAAGGCGCAGAACCTGACGATCAAGAACTACCCGTCGGGCCACATGATCTACCTGAACGACGCGTCGCGGACCGCGCTGAAGGGCGATCTCGCCAACTTCTATGACGGCATTCTCGCCAACCGCACTGCGCTGCAGCGCGTGCTGAAGCTGCAGATGCGCACGCAGCAGCTCAAGCAGCAGAAGTTGCAGCAAGGGCAGTAAGCGCCGCGGGCGGCTCGCGCCGCCCCGGATGGACGACAGCCCGATCGGCGCAGGCCGGTCGGGCTGTTTTTATGTGCGGCGGGCGGTGGGTCGGCGCGTCGTTCGCCGGCCGCGAAACGGCATCAAACCATCGAGGACAGGGCGGTTGCGCCGCGTGTTACGCCAGCACGAGCCGCACGCCGACCGCGACGAGCGTCGAGGCGAGCAGGTTGCGCAGCAGCCGTTCGGGCGCGCGCGCCGACAGCAGGCTGCCGATCACGATGCCGGGCAGCGAGCCGAGCAGCAGCGACAGCAGCATCGACCAGTCGACCGAGCCGAGCAGCCAGTGGCCCATGCCCGCGACGAGCGTGAGCGGCACCGCGTGCGCGATGTCGGAGCCGACGATGCGGGTGGTCGCGAGCATCGGATACAGCAGCAGGAGCACGGTCACGCCGATCGCGCCGGCGCCGACCGACGTCATCGACACGAGCACGCCGAGCACGGCGCCTGTCAGCACGGTCGACCACAGCGTGCGCGCGGGGCTCGGCGCGAGCGGGTTGCGCGCGGCGAACGCGGTGAGCTGCGGCCGGAAGATCAGCGCGAGCGACGTGAGCAGCAGCGCGATGCCGAGTACGAGCTGGATCATCCGCGCGGTGCCCGGCGTGTTCATCCCGTGCGTATGCAGCCACCACAGCGTGACGGCCGCGGCCGGGACGCTGCCCACCGCGAGCCGGCCCGTGATGCGCCAGTCGATCGAGCCTTTCAGGCCGTGGACGAGCGTGCCGGTGGCCTTGGTCGCGGCCGCGTACAGCAGGTCGGTGCCGACCGCCGTTGCCGGGTGGACGCCGAACAGCAGCACGAGGATCGGCGTCATCAACGAACCACCGCCAACGCCCGTCAGGCCGACGAGGATACCGACGAACAGGCCGGACAACGAGTACAGCAGATCGATATGGGGAAGCGACATCGGAAGCAGGCGGTTATGCGGCGACGGTTATGCGATGTTCGGCGGCGGCGCGTGGCCGCGGCGCGCGCATCAAAGTCCGCCATTGTCGCAAAAGTGGCGCGTCGATGGTCGACTGCGTTAAAAATCGGCGGGGGAAGCCCGTGGGGCGGGCATCTGGCCCGAAGTAAAACAGGCGTTTGAGCGGAGCGAGGGACGTGATGGCTGTTCTCCTCGCGACTGATCCGCCCGAAGCGCCCGGTGAAGCGAGAGCGGGTGCCAGGCCCGGCACGCATAAAAAAGGGCGCGACAGTGCGCGCCCTGGTTCGAGGGCGGCGGTCGATGCCACCCGCCGCCGGCCACCGGTCAGTGCATCGCGGAGCCGACGCCTTCGACCGCACCCTGCTGCCGGATGCGCAGCGCGAGGCCGATCAGCGCGGCGACGGCAGCGAATGCCGCGCCGAACGCGAAGGCCGCATGGTAGCCGCCGTTCAGCGCGTCGAGCGGGGCATTCGCCGCCGCGAGCGCGTTGGTGCGGGCGGCCGCGAGGCTGGCGAGCACGGCGAGGCCGAGCGCGCCGCCCATCATGAACGCGGTGTTGACGATCCCCGACGCGAGCCCGGAATCGGCCGGATCGACGTCGCTCATCGCGGCGAGCAGCACCGGATTGAACGCGACGCCCGCTCCGATGCCGAGCAGCGTCATGCCGGGCAGCACGTGCCAGACGAAGCCGCCGTCCACCGGTGCGCGCGAGAACAACGCGAGGCCGCACGCCGCGATCAGCAGGCCGGCCGCGATCGGGCCGCGGATGCCGAAGCGCATTACGATCCGCGCGGACAGCCCGAGCGAGAACGCGGCCATGATCAGGTTCGCCGGCAGGAACGCGAGGCCGACCTGCAGCGGCCCGTAGCCGAGCACGCGCTGCATGTACAGCGCGGACAGGAAGAACCATGCGAACATCGCGGCCGCCCACAGCACGGCGATCACGTTCGCGAGCGCGACGTTGCGCGAGGCGAACAGCGAGAGCGGCATCAGCGGATGCGCGGCGCGCGCCTCGATCGCGATGAACAGCGCGAGCAGCGCGGCGGCCGCGCCGATCAGCGCGACGGTCTGCGTCGACAGCCAGCCGGCTTCATTGCCGCCGACGATCCCGTAGACGGCCAGCATCAACGAAGCAGTGACGGTGATCGCGCCCGCGACGTCGAGCCGCGCGTTGCCGGCCGGCGCGCGCAGGCGCGGCAGCAGCGCGGCGCACATCGCATAGACCGCGATGCCGATCGGCAGGTTGACGAGGAAGATCCAGTGCCATGACAGCGAGCTCGTCAGCAGCCCGCCGAGCAGCACGCCGATGCTGCCGCCGCCCGCGCAGACGAAGCCGTACACGCCCATCGCGCGGGCGCGTTCGCCGGGCTCGGTGAAGAGATTCATGATCAGCGACAGCGCGACCGCCGATACGACCGCGCCGCCGATTCCCTGCACCGCGCGCGCGGCGATCAGCATCGCCTGCGATTGCGCGAGGCCGCACGCGAGCGATGCGAGCGTGAAGACGACGAGGCCGGCGAGGAACATGCGCCGCTGGCCGTACAGGTCGCCGAGCCGTCCGCCGAGCAGCAGGCAGCCGCCGAACGTCAGCAGGTACGCGTTGACGACCCACACGAGGGCCGTCTCGGTGAAATGGAGGTCGGTGCTGATCGACGGCAGTGCAACGTTCACGATCGTGCTGTCGAGCACGATCATCAGCACGCCGAGGCAGAGGACGATCAGCGCGTACCAGCGCTTCTCGCCGTGAATCCCGTGGGTCATGGGCTTGCCGCCTTCTGATAGTTATTTGAAAGGCTGCATTGTAGACCCCCTCGGCGCGGGCTTCCTGCCGGTTTGTGGCAGCAGCGATGCGTAGTCGCGCGTCCGGGCGGGACGCGCGCGATGGAGGCGACGGGCGTTACGAGCGCGCCGGCAGTTCGCAGCCATCTGGGCCGCACGCGGCTGCGTCGCCGCCGTCGAGTTCGACGATGCCGTCGCGCCATGCCTGGTCGAGCGCCTGCGCGAACGCGTCGGCCGGTTGCGCGCCCGACACCGCATAGCGGCCGCCGAACACGAACAGCGGCACGCCCCGGCCGCCGATCTGCGCGGCGCGGGCGGCATCGGCCTCGACTTCGGCGCGGTACAGGTCGCTGCGCAGCACGGCTTCGACGGCCGAGCGCTCGAGCCCCGCTTCGACCGCGAATTCGGTCAGCTCGGCGTGATCGAACAGCGAGCCGTGCTCGCAGAAATACGCGCGGTACAGCCGCTCGGTCAGCGCGTGCGCGCGGCCCGTCGCTTCCGCGAGCTTCACGAGCCGGTGGCCGTCGAGCGTATCGCCGACGAGCGTGCCGGGCAGGTCGTAGCGCAGCCCGACGCTCGCGGCCGCATCGGTCACCTGGCGCAGCATCTGGTCGACCTGCGCGGGCGACATCCGGTACTTGCCGCCGAGCATCGCCTCGACCGGCTCGACGGGCTGGCCGGGCATCAGCCGGTACGCGCGCAGCGCGACGTCGACGCGGTCGGCGTGCGCGAACGCGGCGAGCGCCTCGTCGAAGCGGCGCTTGCCGATCCAGCACCACGGGCAGATCAGGTCGGACCAGATTTCGACGGTCAGGGTCGGGCGGGCAGTCGGGGCGGGAGCGGTCGTCATGGGCAATTCCGGGCAGCAAAAAAATGTAACCGGGACTATATCATTTTGTACTTCGACGTTTCGTCCTGGCCGGGCGGCCATGCGGTCATATGAAACGGGCGCCCGGCGTATCACGAAGCATAGACACGGAAGCGGCGTCCCGATAGCGAATGCCGATGCCCGGCCGTCGCCGCATGCGGCGGCGAATCTGCCCGAAGGGTGGTTCGCTTACGCGTCGCCCTGCGTTTCCTTCAGGTGCTTGAGGTGCTTGTAGACCGTCGCGCGGCCCATTCCGAGCACGTTCGCGACATAGTTCGCCGCGCTCTTGCCGCGGAACGCGCCTTCCGCGTAAAGCGCTTCGACGAGCTCGCGCCGGTGCTCGCGCGTGAGCCCGTTCAGCCCGACCTGCCGCTCGCGCAGCCAGCCGTGCAGGAACGTGTTGATGCGCTCCTGCCAGTCGTCGCGGAACAGCTCGTCCGGCTGCGCGACGACGCCCGCGCCCTTGATGAACAGGTCGAGCGTCGCGCGCACCTCGTCGAACACCGCGATGTTGAAGTTGATGCACATCATCCCGGCCGGGCGGCCTTCGTCGTCGAACAGCACGTTGCTCACGCAGCGCATCCGCCGGCCGTCCCAGTTCAGCTTCTCGTACGGGCCGATCACGCGCTCGCGCGCGGAATGATCGATTTCCTCGAGCGCGGAATCGTCGCCGACCTCGCGCTTCGACAGGTTGTTCGCGAGATACAGCACGGTCTGGTCGTGCAGGTCGTGGATCACGACTTCCGCGTACGGGAAGAACAGTGCGGCGATACCGTCGGCGATCGGCGCATAGCGGGTGAGCAGCAGGTCTTTGACGGGGGATTTCTTCTTGCGCATCGGGTTCGCCATCTCGGGTGGGCGGGGGCCGGGCAGCGCATCGGGCCGGCGTGCCGGCGTACCGTTGACCGGCATGCCCGTGCGCCCGCGCGCGGCCGCCGCGGCGGTTGCGCCATTGTATCGGCCCCGCGCGCGCGTGCCGCTCATGCGCGTGCCAGGTGCGTGTACAGCGCGTGCGCGATCGCGATGTCCTCGAGCCCGAGGCCGATCGAGCGGAAGAACGCGTGACGGGCATACGACGGTGACGGGCAGGTGCCGGCGACGAGCGCGGGCAGGTCGCCGGCGATCCGCGCGGCGTCCCAGCCGTGTTCGGCCGCCGCGATCTGCATCTCGCCGGCGCTCGCGGGCGTTGTATGCCGGTAGTCGCAGTACACGTCCATGTCGGGCAGCCAGGCGGGCGGGATCTCGTGGGCGCGCGCGACGTTCGTGCTGATCGACGTGACGAGCGCGGGGCGCGTGAGCATCCCGTCGCCGAGCACGGGCGTGCCGGACGACGTGCACAGCATCACGACGTCCGCGTCGCGCACGCAGGCTTCGACGCTCGCCGCGGCGCGCGCACGCGGATCGAGCTGCGCGAGCGCCGCCTGCTGCGCCGCGTCGCCGGCGAGCGACGGCGAGTACACGCGGATCGTCTCCCAGTCGCGCAAGCCCGCCGTGTGCCGCAGGTGCGCGAGGCCGACCGCGCCCGCGCCGACGATCGCGAGATGGCGCGCGGTGCGCGGCGCGAGGCAGTCGACCGCGAGCGCGGTCGTGCCGGCCGTGCGCTCGACGGTCAGCAGGCCGGCGTCGCACCACATCAGTGGCTGGCCCGTGCGCATCGACATCAGCGCGGTCCACGCAGTGACGATCGGTTTCCCGTCGGGCTTGCCGCCCGTCACGACATACGGCGACAGCTTCGCGCCGAATACCTGCGCGTCGGCGAGCGCGCCGAGATACGTAATGAAGTCGCCGGCCTGGTCGGGAAACAGCGTGAGCGTTTGCGGCGGCTGCACCGCGCGCGCCGCGGCGAGCGACGCGAACATGCTGCGCAGCGTGCCGAGCACGTCGAGCGACGGCAGGGCCGCGCGCACCGCGGCTTCGTCGACGGTCAGCGGCAGGGTCGGGGCGGTTTGCGTCATGGGGACATCTCCGGTCGGGGCCGGACAGGACAGTCTCGATCGACGGTGTCCGGCAGTGTTCGTGATGGACGAAAAGTCTAATATAGACAAACTAAATCGGGAGAATTTTTCTTTTCGAGATGTCGTGCCGTCGCGTGGTTAGGAAAAATCGCAGGTAAATCAAGGGGGTTAAGGATGGGTGGCGAATTTTCGACGTCGCGTATCAGGGCACGATTCTCGTATCCCCTATAGTCTATAGTAGACTTTGAGTCTATATTTCGCGTGCAGGACTCGACGCATCGCCGCGTGGCGGCTGCCTGCTTCGAATGCCGACCCGGCGGCCGGCCCGGGGGCGTCGTGCACCGATCTTCATCGCCTCAATCCGGAACGGAAGGACCGTCATGAACTGGAAGCTCTCCCTTTGCGCCGCTGCGGCGCTTGCCTGCGCGGCCGTCACGGCCCATGCGGAACAGACCACGTTGCGCTTCGGGATCGAAGCCGCCTATCCGCCGTTCGAGAGCAAGACGCCGGCCGGCCAGCTGCAGGGCTTCGACGTCGACATCGGCAACGCAGTGTGCGCGAAGCTGAACATGAAATGCGTGTGGGTCGAGAACGCGTTCGACGGCCTGATCCCGGCGCTGCAGGCACGCAAGTTCGACGCGATCAACTCGGCGATGAACATCACGTCGAAGCGCCGGCAGAGCATCGACTTCACGCCGGCGATCTACGTGGTGCCGATCGTGATGATCGCCAAGCACGGCTCGCCGCTGCGGCCCGACGTCGCGAGCCTGCGCGGCAAGCACGTCGGCGTGCTGCAGGGCTCGTCGCAGGAGGATTTCCTGAAAGCGCACTGGGCCAACGCGGGCGTGGCCGTCGTGTCGTACCAGGATCAGGACCAGATCTATGCGGATCTCGTCGCGGGTCGCCTCGACGCGGCCGTGCAGGAGGCGCAGACCGCGCAGGACGGGTTCCTCGACAAGCCGGCCGGCCGCGACTACCAGATCGTCGGCGAGCCGCTGAAGGATCCGGCGACGCTCGGTGAAGGCACGGGCTTCGGGATGCGCAAGAACGACAAGGCGCTGCAGGCGAAGATCGTCGGCGCGCTCGACGCGCTGAAGAAGGACGGCACGCTCAGCGCGCTGTCGCAGAAGTACTTCAAGCGCGACATCGTCTCGAAGTAATCGTCATGACCGCCGCGCGCCGGCCGCCGCGTCGGCGCGTGTCGCATCGAATCTCGACGCAGTACGGGGAACCATGGATTTCGACGTCATCGTTCTGGGGGCCGGCATCGTCGGCGTGTCGTCGGCGCTGCATCTGCAGGATCGCGGGCTGCGCGTCGCGCTCGTCGACCGGCGCGCGCCCGGCGAGGAAACGAGCCACGGCAATGCGGGGCTGATCGAGCGCTCGTCGGTCGTGCCGTACGCGTTTCCGCGCCGGCTCGGCACGCTGCTGCGCTATGCGCGCAACCGCTCGGTCGATCTCTACTGGGACTACCGCGCGCTGCCCGCGTATGCGGGCTGGCTCGCGCGCTTCTGGCGCGAATCGTCGCCGCAGCGGCTCGCGGCCGCCGCGCGCGACCTGTTGCCGCTCGTCGCGGCGAGCGTGGTCGAGCACGACGCGCTGCTCGCGCGCACCGATGCGCAGCCGCTCGTGCACGACGGCGGGTGGATCGAGGCGTTCCGTTCGCCCGCGCTGTTCGATGCGGAAACCCGTGCGCAGCAGCGCGTGGCCGACGCGCACGGGCTGCGGATGACCGTGCTCGATGCGCGTGCGTTGCGGGCGCGCGAGCCCGGTATCGGCGACGCGTTCTGCGGCGCATTCCACTGGCAGGACCCGAAGACCGTGTCGAGCCCGGGCGGGCTGACCAAGGCCTACGCGCGGCTGTTCGAGCGCGACGGCGGCACGTTCGCGCTTGGCGATGCCAGGACGCTCGTGCAGGTGGATGACGGCTGGCAGGTCGGTACCGAGCACGGGCCGATTTCGGCACGCTCGGCCGTGGTGGCGCTCGGGCCGTGGTCCGATCACGTCTTCGAGCCGCTCGGCTACCGGATTCCGCTGCGCGCGAAGCGCGGCTATCACATGCATTACCGGCCGACGCGCGCGCCGTTGAACGTGCCCGTGTGCGATACCGAGGCAGGTTTCGTCGTCGCGCCGATGGAAGGCGGCCGCCTGCGGCTCACGACCGGCGTCGAGATCGCGCTGCGCGGCGCACCGCCGACCGGCGTGCAGCTCGCGCGCGCCGAGCCGCTGGCGCGCGACGCGTTCGGCATCGGCGAGCGGCTCGATCCCGAGCCGTGGCTCGGGATGCGGCCGTGCACGCCCGACATGCGCCCGGTGATCGGGCCCGCGCCGCGCCATCGCCACCTGTGGTTCGCGTTCGGTCATTGCCATCACGGGCTCACGCTCGGCCCCGCAAGCGGCCGCCTGCTCGCCGAAATGATGACGGGCGCGCCGACCTATATCGATCCCCATCCGTACCGGCCCGCACGCTTCGGCTGATCCGGCGGCGCGCGCTGCGTCGCGCGCTCCGGCCTTCACAATGTTTCAATCTGCTATCCGAATTATCGGAAATCACGCAATCGGAAATGATCTGCGTAATCGGCAAGAAAGATAATCGCGAAATAAAGAAAATCAGCAAATCGGCGATTTATCAATGCATTTTCATATTGATGAAATGCGTAATGGGCAGCCGCTCGTGACGGTGTGGCGCATCGTTGCAGCGGATGTTCCGGCGTTACGCGGAATGTACCGGAACACGTTACCACGGGGCTCGCAAACGTTACGTTACATCCGCGTTCAGTCGGCCTTTTTCGTCGGATGATTGCGGCGCCAAGGCCGTGAATTTCGTCTGAAATCGATTAAAAAAGCGTTATTGCCCTTCAATAGGCAGACGAATCAATCCCGTTTTTCGAATTGGCACACTTCGTGCAATCCGTCCCCATGCTTTATCAACGTTGTGCCAACCGAGATGGGGAAAATAAAGATGGGACACAATTTGAAATTGACGGGTGTGGCGCTGTCGGTCGCGACGGTGTTCGGGGTACTGGCTTCGGGTTCGGCGATGGCGGGGGCCCTTGATGCGCTGCCGATTCCGCAAGTGATCGTCAACCCGCCGACGAACAGCGTGTCGGTCGGGTTGGTCGCGACGGGGACGTCGCCGCTGGGCTCGGTCACGGTGGCGGCAGGCGGGGCAGGCGCGATCCAGACGTCGCTGGGCGATCCCGGCCAGGTGCTGTCGGGCGCCGTGGGGGCGGTGACGGGCGCACTCGGCGGTGGCGGCGGCACGGTGCAGCCGCTCGCGCCGGTCCAGGGTGTGCTGAATCAGGTGACGGGTGCGCTGAGCGGCGGCAACCCGGCAGGTGCGTTGACCGGTGCGCTGAATACGGCGACGGGGACGCTGAGCAACGCGGTTGGCACGGTAACGGGGGCACTGGGTAATGTCGGCGGTGGGGCGAACCCGCTGGCGCCGGTTCAAGGCGTCGTGAATCAAGTGACAGGTGCGCTGGGTGGCGGCAACCCGGCTGGTGCACTGACCGGTGCCCTTGGCACGGTGACGGGCGCACTGGGCGGTATCGGCGGCGGCTCGAATCCGCTGGCGCCGGTACAAGGTGTCGTCAATCAAGTCACGGGTGCGCTCGGTGGCGGTAACCCGGCAGGCGCGTTGACCGGTGCTCTCGGCACGGTCACGGGCGCACTGGGCGGCATCGGCGGCGGCTCGAATCCGCTGGCGCCGGTTCAAGGCGTCGTCAATCAGGTCACGGGGGCGCTCGGTGGCGGTAACCCGGCAGGCGCACTGACCGGCGCCGTCGGTACGGTGACGGGTGCACTGGGCGGTATCGGCGGTGGTGCGGACCCGCTAGCGCCGGTTCAAGGTGTCGTCAATCAAGTGACGGGCGCGCTCGGTGGCGGCAACCCGGCAGGCGCGTTGACCGGTGCTCTCGGCACGGTCACGGGCGCACTGGGCGGTATCGGCGGTGGTTCGAACCCGCTGGCGCCGGTTCAAGGTGTCGTCAATCAGGTAACGGGCGCGCTCGGTGGCGGCAACCCGGCAGGCGCACTGACCGGTGCCGTCGGCACGGTGACGGGCGCATTGGGCGGTATCGGCGGTGGTTCGAACCCGCTGGCGCCGGTTCAAGGCGTCGTCAATCAAGTGACGGGCGCACTTGGCAGCGGCAACCCGGCAGGCGCACTGACCGGCGCACTCGGCACAGTGACCGGCGCGCTGGGTAATGTCGGCGGCGGTTCGTACCCGCTGGGGGCGGTTCAAGGTGTCGTCAATCAAGTGACGACGGCGCTCAATAACGGCAACCCGGCCGGTGCGTTGACGGGTGCACTCGGTACGGTGGCCGGTGAACTGGGTGCCGGCAATCAGGCAGGCACGTTGACCGGTGCGCTCGGCAACGTGACGGGGGCACTGGGTGCTCTGGGCTCCATCGGCGGTGGCACGAATCCGCTGGCGCCGGTTCAGGGCGTCGTGAATCAAGTGACGGGTGCGCTGAGTGGCGGCAACCCGGCAGGTGCATTGACCGGCGCTCTCGGTACGGTCACGGGTGCATTGGGCGGTATCGGCGGCGGCTCGAACCCGCTGGCGCCGGTTCAAGGTGTCGTGAACCAGGTCACGGGCACGCTCGGTAGCGGCAACCCGGCCGGCGCACTGACCGGCGCCCTCGGCACGGTGACGGGCGCATTGGGCGGCATCGGCGGCGGCTCGAACCCGCTGGCACCGGTACAAGGCGTCGTGAACCAGGTCACGGGCACGCTCGGTAGCGGCAACCCGGCCGGCGCACTGACCGGCGCCCTCGGCACGGTGACGGGCGCATTGGGCGGCATCGGCGGCGGCTCGAACCCGCTGGCACCGGTAC
>NZ_JAUJQE010000011.1:0-236236 GCF_030482505.1 Burkholderia sp. AU45274
GTGTGAGACTCTTGATACTTTCGCTATCTGATCCGAGGATCAGCTCGCTTTCATCAAGCGCCCACACTTATCGGCTGTTAATTTTTAAAGAGCATTCTGCGAGGAACTTCGTGTTTCCCAGCAGCGCCGCGTTTTCAGCAGCAGAGAAGCGAGATTATCAACCGTTTTTTTAAATCCGTCAACAACTTTTTAACTACTTCGTTGCGACGACTGCGGTTTAATTCCATTTGCGCTGGAGTCGTTAAAACCGACATCAACAGCAGCACTTCTCTTTTCCCCCGCGCTGCGTTTCCGTTAGCGCGAAAGAGGCGTGATTCTAAGCACCCGCCCCAGTCTCCGCAACCCCTTTTGTGAAATTATTTTGACATGGGGTGCCGGAGGCCCTGAACGGCTCTATTAGTCATATATAAGCGGCACGGCAGGAGCCGCCCCGGTTGCCCGTGAACAGCCCCGCCGCATCGAACGCAACCCACCGTCGCTCACCGCCCTACCATCGCCCTCACCACGCCGTCCCGTCGAATCAGCCCGTGATACAGCGCCGCGGCAAAGTGCGCGAGGAACGTCGCGAAGAACAGATATGCCAGCACCCGGTGCGCGACCCGGAGCCAGGCAAACGTCACCGGATCAGCCGACACCAGCGCCGGCAGCTGCACACCACCGCCCAACGTCACCGGATACCCGCCCGCCGACAGCATCGCCCATCCGATCAGCGGCATCGCAAGCATCAGCGCATACAGCACGAGATGCGACCCGTGCGCAGCAACCTTCTGCCACCACGGCAGATCCTCGGGCAATGCCGGCGGCTTCGACAGAACCCGCACCACGATCCGCACGCAAACCAGCACGAGTACGGCAATACCCAAAGGCTTGTGGATCGCCACCAGAAGCGCATGCCGCTCAGAGACAGACGCCACCATCCCCACCCCGATGAACAGCATCGCGATGATCATCGCGGCCATCACCCAGTGCAGCACCCGCGCCGGCAAGCTAAACGTCGTCGAAGCCTTCATCACCGTCCCTCCCCACTCAATCGCGCCACGCCCGCTACCCCGGCCTCTTCACTGGTCCTGCGCAGATACGAATCCGCGTAAGCCGCCGACCGCGCCGGCAGCAACGGATCTCCCGACACCTGAATCCCCTGCGGCAGCACCGTCGGGTCGTAATTCACGTCGCGGCACGGCCCGCTGTCCTGCGCCTCCACGTGGTCGAGCACGAGCGTGCCCGCATCGATCGTCGTGCGCTGCGCGGGCCAGACCTTCGTCGCGTCGTCCACCGGGTCGCCTGGCTCCGCCAGCGTGACCAGCAGCTTCCACTTCTGCGGACCGGCAGCGATCCGCTGCGTCACGTCCTGCTGCAGCACGTTCGGGTCCGCCGCCGTCGCGACGTCGCCGGCGCCGGCCGTCTGCTCCGGCACGACGCGCCATCGCACCGCCTGGCGCTTGCCCGCCGCGTCGACGAAGTAGAACGCGTTCAACCCGTAATAGCTCTCGGTGACGTAACTCGCGCTCGGCTTCGCACCTTTGATCCACTGCAGGAACGCGGCCGTCTCCGGATGCCCGCCGAAAAACGCCTTCACCTTCGCCGGGTCGGGCTTGCCCGTCTTCGGATCGGGCCGGGTCGCCATCAATTGCGCGTAGAACGCCTGCGGCGTCGCCACCGGAAACACGGGCATCGCGTTCATCCCGGTGCGCCATTGCTCGCCGTCCGGCGCGGTGAGCCTCAGCGCGAGGCTGCGGATCGGCACGCTGCTGTCGGGCGCATACGGATTCCCGCCCGGCAACGCGAACCGCCCGACCACCGGCGTGCGCACCGCCTTGAAGAACGGCGCGACCGAATACGCGCTCGCCGCACCGTTGCCTTCGAAGTAACCGGTCACGCATACGCCCTTCGCGTGATTGCGCCGGAAGCCCGGGTGAATGCCGCCGCCGGCCGTCTGCAACGCGTCGACGATCCGGTGCGGGGTCAGACGCGCCGGCGCGAGCCAGCCGCCGACATACCCGAACGCCACGGCCACGCCGGCCACCGCGCCGCCGATCGCGGCCCAGCGCCACCACCCGCGCCCGGGCTCGCGCCGCGGTGAAGAAGAGGAAGAAGATCGCTCCATATATAGACTCCCGACCATCAGGTCATTGTCGAACCCGCGTAGGACGCCGCCCACGCCGCTTTATTCCACGAAAAATTTTTTCGTATGCTGGTGGAATAAGCGGCGCCCACCGGCGTCCTACGTGGCATCTCGACCCATTCGGCAACCGGCCCGGCCATGCCCTCCACCGCCCTCGACGACGAAGCACTGCGCGAACTCATCCCCAGGCTGCGACGCTTCGCGCTCTGGCTCGCGCGTGACGTCCACGCGGCCGACGATCTCGTCCAGTCGACGCTCGAGCGTGCGCTGTCGCGCTGGTCGAGCCGCCGCGACGACGCGTCGCTGCGCAGCTGGCTCTTCACGATCCTGTACCGGCAGTTTCTCGACGGCAAGCGCAGCGCGAAGCGCTACGCGTGGCTGCTTGGGCGCATCCGCGACGACGACGAAGCGCACTGGCCGTCCGCCGAACGCGAATTCGCGGCGCGCGCGACGCTCGAAGCATTCGGCCGGCTCCCCGACGAGCAGCGCAGCCTGCTGCTGCTTGTCGCCGTCGAGGGCTTCACCTATCAGGAAGTCGCTGACCTGCTCGACGTGCCGATCGGCACCGTGATGTCGCGGCTCTCCCGCGCGCGCCAGGCGCTGCGCCAGCTCAGCGACGGCGAGCTTCCCGCTCCTTCTCTCCGGTTGATGAAGAAATGAACACGCCTCCGAACGAACACGACCTCCAGGCCTACGTCGACGGCCAGCTCGACGACGATGCGCGCGCCGCGGTCGAGCGCTATCTCGCGCTGCATCCGGAGCGCGCGGAACAGGTCAGGCAATGGCAGCAGGATGCGCAGCGGTTGCGGGCCGCGCTCGAGAGCGTGCGGATGCCGGCGGATAACCCCGCGCTCGACCCGGCGGCGATTCGCGGACGGCGCATGGAGCGCACGCGGATGCGGTTCGCGATGGCGGCTTCGTTCGTGTTCTGCGTCGGGCTCGGGACGTTCGGCGGCTGGCAGGCGCGCGGGTGGAACGCGCCGCCGCCCATCGCGCCGATGAGCGATGCGGTCGAGGCTTACCGGATGATGGTGGTCGATCAAACGGCCAAGGTCGATTACCGGCCGACCGGTGCGGGAGATTTGCAGGGGTGGCTCACCCGGCGCGTGGGGGCTTCGGCGAAGCTGCCGGATTTGAGCGCGGCGGGGTTCAGGCCGGTCGGCGGGCGGTTGTTCACGACCGATAGCGGCGCCACGGCTGCAATGGTGCTCTATGAGGACGAGGCCGGAAGGACGCTGAGCTTCTATATGCGGCCAGCGGAATCGAAACATCGGCTGCTGCCGGCCGGGCAACGCGTAGATGGTGCGTTGCTCGCGCGATATGGATCGGTGAACGGGCTCAACTATGCGGTGGTCGGGCCGGCCGGGAGTCTCGCGGAGAAAGCGGTCGTGCAGGCGCTCGATCAGCAGACTTGAAGTGACAGGATGCGCGCCCGGCTGGCGATTGGTGGCAGCCGCCGGCGCCTTTAGTGGGGCGGCCCGGCGGGCTTGAACGGGCGCCCGCTCACCATTCGCCTGCACAGCGTTTCGACTGGCTTTCCCGGGCTGTTATTCACACCGAGGCCACGCCGGCGCCCTCACCTTTGGAATCACAGGGTTTCGAGTCGCCGCGGAACAGGATATCCACATCGATCACCGGTAAGCGATCTGGTTTCCAAGGCGGACTACGATCCTGTCCGTCCAGATAGAGTCGTCACCGAGACCTGGCTGCCGGCAAGCATCTTGTTCGTCCGGCGCACGAACACCCAGTGCCAAACCCAGAGGAAAACCGCGACGCCGCCAGCGATCGAGCCAATGGTATTGGGTATCAACGAAAGAACCTGGGCAAGACACCACCCGATGCCGCTGATCCGGCCGAACGAGCGCAACCCCGACAGAGCCGGATTGATACGAGACTCCGCTTCCAGGGACTTCGCAACGTTGGAAATAATGAAGAAGTCCTCGATGAAGTTGTAGGGCAAGAGGAACATCAGCCAGACGCTGTTGGGTTCGGCCGCACGCGATCCTCGGTTGACCGATTTCAGGGTCGTCCTGAGGTCGCTCGCGTAGGCATAGACCAGCGCCAGGAAACCCGCGATGGCGACGATGCTGCCGATCGCCCCAAGCACCGCTATTTCGCCGAGAACGCCTCCGTCTTCGGAGGAATGGACAACGGGATAGGCGAGCCCAAAGGCAATGGGGATGCTCAGAATGGCTTTGAGAATGGTCCGTGCAGTTGCGCTCATGTGTATCGGCGGGAATCGGTGCGGTGTCACGGGCAGCATAGCGAACGGTCTCCCTCGCTGGGCGACTTTGTCCTAGCATATGCCGCCTTCTCTCGCGACGCTCGCCGAGTCGGTGCCTGAACCGCACCGCGAATCGTGGAGTCGAGTTGTATGAAAGTGCGATATCCACGACCCGTGAGGTAACGCGAACATCCTCGCCGAATTCGCGTACCCTCACCCGTTGAATGCACAGGATTTCGAGTGCGTTGGCTGATCGATATCCACAAGGCATTCCATCATGACGGATCGCGCCAGCAGGCTCCACATCGCCTGCGCTATTCCGGAAAATCCATGTCAGACAAGACGTTCGGGCTGATTCGCATGGTCGAATGCATGGCGCTCACCTGTCCGACGCACAGCGATTCGACTGTTGGGTGTGTGAGTTGTCCACATCCGCGCTGTGGACAAGCGCACAAACACGTTGCACGTTCCGCATGGACCCCGCTCTCAGGGCTTGCTTCTCTCCGTCCAGTTGCGTGCTCGAACATTCTGATCGGCTTGTCGAGGCCAACATTCGCCGAGATCCGCGCCCAGCTTGTGATCCGGGCAAACGCTCACCTTGTGTCGGCACAGCGTTTCGCATCGTTTGTGCCGCAGTTGTCCACACGTGAAGGCTTACGACCTTCACCACCTCCGAAGTCACTTGGTCAGATAAACCCTGAGAATCTCGCCGGTTTCCGGAGAAACGACGTACTTCATCGACGTCCCGAGCGGACTCGCGTTACCGAGCCCGCGCATGCCCGGCGGCATCTTCGCCGAGAACGTCACGCTGATGACGTGATCCTCAGGCGTCGGATCCGCCCGGGCTTTACTTTCGTCTTCGATGCAGATCTCGAAGTTGCGCAGGTCCTGACCGGTCTTCGCAAAATCCTCATAGGCGGACTTCAGGCCGAGCAGCGTCGCGGTATTGAGCCGGACGGAACAACGATCGACCACGCCGAAATTCAGCTTGCTCATGGTGCTCTCCGGATATCACGGGTTAGGGTCGATGTCGTATTGCGCGATCATGCCCATCACGATTGCTCCGTTGCGCTCACGTCCGCGTGTCGTCCTTGCGCAGACCGCTACGTTCCAACACCTCTCGCAGGCACACCGGACACACGAGCTCACCGGCGTCCCACATCTGCACGAACGTCGCCCGCTCACCGACGCGAAACGTCGATTCAACGATGTCGATGTCCGGCCCGAGCACCTTGCGCAAGAACGCTTCGTCGAACCAATGCGTGGCCCCATGCTCCACGCTGGCATTGATCACCCGCACGACGTGACAATCGCGGATCACGTCGATCGACAAGATAGCGGCCTCGATATCCGGTGAGGTTCGCGTCGGTCGGATCAACCCGTGCAACTCGCAGCGCGCGAAGCCGCGGGGCCAATTCGCATTCGCCGCGACGACGGACGTGTCGAACGCTTGCTCTTTCGTCGTCGGTTTATAGGGCACCTCGCCGGAACGCACGAGCAGCTCGTCCAGGCATGCCGAACACAGACGCTCCCGCAAGCGCTCCAGCGCCGCGATCTTCGGAAACGCCGTCACGTGCGCAACGTTGTCGATAAAGGTCGCATCGACCTCGTGCTCGGCAAGTTCAGCACGCAGCATCCACATTTCCAGGCTGTATTTCCGTCGGTCGAGCGAAACCTTCACGAGCTCGCCCGACATGAACTGCCCGCGCTGCCGGATGCGCGCGGCGATGCCCTTCGATGTCGTGATGCCGTTGTCGCATCCGTGCCGACCGCAGTGCATGGGGCCCATTACCCGCTCCGGTTGCGGGCAGCGCTCGCGTTGCCCAAGTCTTGCTTCGGTTTCATCGTGTCGGTCGTCATCATTCCCTGTAGTCGAGATCGAACTTCACGTTGAATCGCTCGCCTTTGTAGCAGAAACACAGGACATCGGCTTCCGGCATCGACACGCGTTGCTCGAACACGATGTCGCACGGGTGTTGTTGCAACCGGCGTACGACGGCATCGATCTCGAGTGCGTCTAGCCGGGCCAACGAAGAAATACTCATCTGTCGTGAACCTGTGCGCCAGTCCTTCGCATCCTGAATGCCGGCGATTCTACAGATACAGCGGCTCGGGCATCGTTCGATGCCCTCATAGCTTGCCGTTTCGTTTATCCGATCACTGCACGCAGTGCATATCCTGCGCGGATCACAGTCGGCGGACTGTGCTTATCCAAAGGTGTTAACAGAGTTCGTATACATACGTAGTGATAGTTAACAAACCCGGTGCCTCACAGTGGATAACGTCCCTAACCCCATGAATTCTCGACGGGAAGCAGAATGCATAACCCTGGGTGCGCGACGTGAACAGCTCCCGGCAGCACAGAACAACTTTTCGTCGATTCACAGCCGCGGCGACATATCCTCAATCGTTCCACTGTGAATCCAGAGGCTTGCCGGAGGGTTATCCAGAGGGCTATGTGGATAACACCACAGCGCATCGACGCGTTTTGCTGTGATGCGAACAGGTGAAGCCAACGTTCCCGGCATCGCCACGCAACATCGATCGTCGGCCTCCGCGCACCTTGATTCAAAAAATTTTCACGAAGGGGCTTGTGCTCCTCAAAAACCCTCTCTATAATTCGCGGCTTCTTAGGCTCGTAGCTCAGTTGGTTAGAGCACCACCTTGACATGGTGGGGGTCGTTGGTTCGAATCCAATCGAGCCTACCAACGAACAAATGAAGGGGTCTGGCAGCACAACTTGCCTACAGGCAATGCGGCTCGCCAACATACAAACGCCACGCGGCAACATCGCGTGGCGTTTTTCTTTTTCCGGCCGAAACAACGCATGTCGCCCCGATGCGTTGCGCGATCCGCGGCATCGCATCCTTCCTCACCGACACCTCGATCCGCCATACAACGGCCACTGTGCCGCGCGTAGAATTGTGTGCGCATCGAAGCAGCGGTTCCGACCGTCGCCCGACCTCCAGCACATCAAAACAACGACGCGCGATCCGCGCGACTGAGAGCACACGACCATGTCCGACGTCACGACCGCCACGTCATCCGCGAGCAATGACGAGATTGCCGCTTACGTCGGCAAGAAAGCCGCCTGGTTCGAAAGGAAGTGGGAGATCGCCGCATCGCGAAAGAATCGGCAGTCGTGGAACTGGGCAGCCTGTTTCCTCGGCCCGGTGTGGATGGCGTATCGCTGCATGTACTGGCAGGCGGCCGCCGTCCTTGGCGCGACGCTCGCGATCACGCTGGTCGAGCTGCTGTTCTTCCCGCGTTACTTCGAATCGACCACGTTCGACCCGGTCACCATCGGGATCGCGGTCACGCTCGGCTGGTGCGGGAACAGCCTCTACAGGACGCACGTCGAACGCAGGATCGAAAAGCTGCGCCCGAGCGCGACGTCCCGCGAATCGTTGCTCGCGCTGCTGGAAGCGCAGGGCGGCACGAACTGGCTCGCAGCAGCCGGTTTTGCGATTGCAACGCCGTTGCTCGGTGTCTTGATCTACCTCGTGGCCGGGACGTATTGATTGCAGGAGCCAGCGGCCGGCAGCCGGTAAAGCAGGGCGGCAGGGCGAAGAAAAGGGCGCATCGCGGCCGCGCATGCGCACGGCACCCGACGCGTGATTCCGCCGCACTCAATGCAGATGCTTCAACTTGTCAGGATTCCGCACGACATAGATCGCGACGATTTTCCCGTCCTCGATCTCGAGCGCCGTGGTCTGCAGCTCGCCGTCCGCTTCCTGCGTAACGAAACCCGGCAGCCCGTTGATGAACCCCGCACGCACGAGCGTCGACGCATGCGTGGCGAACACCTCGGCCAGGTACGCGTGCACCTTCATCACACGCTCGAAGCCGAACACCGGCGTGCCCGCGGCCGGGCGCTTGCCGCCGCCATCCGCGTGCAGGCTCACGTCCTCGGCGAGCATCGCGCCGAGCGCGCGCATGTCGCCGCTGCGTGACGCCGCAAAAAACGCTTCCGCCAATTCGATCCCGCGCTGCTTCTCGACATGGAAGCGCGGTCGCGCCTCGCGCACGTGCGTGCGGGCCCGCGCGGCGAGCTGCCGGCACGCGGCCGGGTCACGCTGGATCGTCGTGGCCACTTCGTCGAACTCGAGGCCGAATACGTCGTGCAGCAGGAACGCCGCGCGTTCGAGCGGCGAGAGCCGTTCGAGCGCGAGCAGCAGCGGCAGCGTGACGTCTTCCTGTTCGTCTTCCTCGACGACCGGCTCGGGCAGCCACGGGCCGACATAGGTCTCGCGCTGGTGCCGCGCGGACTTCAGCTGGTCGAGGCACATGCGCATCACCATGCGGCGCAGGAACGCTTCAGGCACGCGCACCTCGGTGCGGTCGACGTCCATCCAGCGGATGAACGCCTCCTGCACCATGTCCTCGGCATCCGCGACGGAACCGAGCATCCGGTACGCGACGCGGATCAGCGTGCGGCGCAGCGGGTCGAAGCTCGCCGCCGCATCGGCCCGTGCTTCGGCGCTGCCGTTGGCCGGGTCGAGGTTCGGCATCAGGCCACCATCTTCGCGGCGGCGGCCTTTGCATCGGCCGGTTCGATCCACAGCCCGAAGCCGACCGCGAGCCGGTTCCAGCCGTTGATCACGTTGATCATCAGCGTGAGTTTCACCTGTTCCTCCTGGCTGAAGTGGTCGTTCAGCGCCGCGTAGGCCGCATCGTGTGCCGCGTGGCCCTCCGACAGTCGCGTGAGCGCGTCGGTCCAGCCGAGCGCCGCGCGTTCGCGGTCGGTGTAGCAGGGCGCTTCGCGCCACGCGGACAGCAGGTAGATGCGCTGCTCGGTCTCGCCTTGCTCGCGGGCTTCGGCCGCGTGCATGTTAATGCAGTTCGCGCATGCGTTGATCTGCGATGCGCGGATCTTGACCAGCTCGATGAGCGTCGGCTCGAGGCTCTGCGCGGCGGCGACCGAGACGGTCATCCAGTGCTTCATCAGGGCCGGCGCGGCGGCAAACGGGTTGAGTTTCGCAGTCATGATCCTTCTCCTTTGGTGTGGGTTCCGGGGATATGACGAGCGAGCCCCCCGCGTATGTGACATCGACGCGAAATTTTTTTTGAAGCCGGTGAGCGGATCGGCGTGGAAGGCCGCGGGGGAAGGGCGGGCAGGGTGCTCGTCGAATGCAACAAACGCGGCGAGCATGCTTCGCGCGCAAGTGCTGGTCAGACGATTTCGCATTCACATCAGGGAGACGATCACGGCCGCGAACGCCCGCGGCATGAATCGAGCACAACGGCCGACGCCTGGGCCTCCACATGCCCCTCGATGCGCGCCGTTGTCAGCAATTGGCAACTGATCGGTTGCTTTCATTTACATTTATCTGGCGTTTCATCCGCATCTCGGTCAGCAACATTCACATTTCTGGCCCATACTGTTCTGCACGGGCAGATGAAGTGACGCCGCATCCGCGGCCCGGCGCGCGCGCCGGCTGCCCGACGACGCAGCAGCAGGTCGCACGTCAGCCGCGCGCATCACGCGCAAGGCTTTCCTTTTTCCGGCAACACGCAACGCAGCGAATCGCGACGTGGACGGTAAACCGATGAGCCTCCTTGCATCACAGCTTCAGCGCCGTTACCAGGACGTGCGCGCCCATAGCGTCGCGTTGACCGCGACGTTGTCCGCCGAGGACCAGGCCGTGCAGTCGATGCCCGACGCCAGTCCGACGAAATGGCACCTCGCGCATACGACCTGGTTCTTCGAAACCGTCGTGCTGATGCGACGCGTGCCCGGCTACGCGCCGTTCAACGCGGCATTCCAGTTCCTCTTCAATTCCTATTACGAAGCGCTCGGCCCGCGCCATCCGCGGCCGCAACGCGGGCTGCTCACGCGCCCGTCGCTCGACGAGGTGCATGCGTACCGGCAATACGTCGACGACGCGATGCTGCGCGCGCTGGCCAGCGCCGACGCGGCGCTGCTCGAGACGATCGCGCCCGAGGTCGAGCTCGGGCTCCATCACGAGCAGCAGCATCAGGAGCTGATCGTCACCGACATGCTGCACGCGTTCTCGTGTAACCCGCTGAAGCCGGCGTTCCGGCCGCGCAACGGGACGGACGCGGGCGCGATGGCCGCGGGCGACGCCGGCGCGCAGCACTGGCTGCATCAGCCGGGCGGGCTCGTCGAGATCGGCCACGACGGCGAGGCGTTCTCGTTCGACAACGAACGGCCGCGCCATACGGCGCTCGTGCGGCCGTACGAGATCGCGAGCCGCCTGGTGACGAATGCGGAATTCGCTGCGTTCGTCGCCGACGGCGGCTATACGCGCCCCGAGTTCTGGCTGTCGGACGGCTGGGCCACCGTGCAGCGGGAAGGGTGGCAAGGGCCCGCGTACTGGATGCCCGACGACGACGATGCGGCCGCCACGCGCGTACGGCGCACGTTCGGCCTGCACGGCGTCGAGCCGCTCGCACCCGACGCGCCGGTGTGCCACGTGAGCTTCTACGAAGCGGCCGCGTATGCGGAATGGGCCGGCGCGCGCCTGCCGACCGAATTCGAATGGGAAGCCGCGTTCCCCGCCGAAGGCATCCGGCAGATGCTCGGGCACGTGTGGCAATGGACGCGCTCGTCCTACGAGCCGTATCCGGGCTTTCGGCCGCTCGTCGGGGTAGCGGCCGAATACAACGGCAAGTTCATGGTCGGCCAGCAGGTCCTGCGCGGCAGCAGCATCGCGACGCCGCCCGGGCACGAACGGCCGACGTACCGCAATTTCTTTCCGCCGGCCGCGCGCTGGCAATTCACGGGAGTGCGACTTGCGCGAGACGTCTGACCAGACGGCCACGAGCGGTGGCCAGCAACCCGCCCGCGATTCGCGGCCGAGCGCGTTCGAGCGCGACCTGATCGACGGACTGTCGCGTACGCCGCGCAGCATTCCGCCGAAATACTTCTACGATGCGGCCGGCTCCACGTTGTTCGATCGCATCTGCGAGTTGCCCGAGTATTACCCGACCCGCACCGAGCTCGGCATCCTGCGCGATCGCGCGGCCGAGATCGTGCGGCGCGTCGGCCCGCATGCGGAACTCGTCGAATTCGGCGCGGGCTCGCTCGAGAAGATCCGCGTGCTGCTCGACGCGTTCGCGGGCAACTATGCGAACGCGCCGGCGCGCTACGTGCCGGTCGACATCTCGGCCGACTACCTGCACGATGCCGCCGCGCGGTTGCGTGCCGCGTATCCGTGGCTCGACGTCGCGCCGATCGCGGCCGACTACACGAAGGCCGAGCAACTGGCCGAGCTGACCGCGACACCGGCGCGGCGCATCGGCTTCTTTCCCGGCTCGACGATCGGCAACTTCGCGCCGGAAGAAGCCGATGCGTTCCTGCGCGATGCCGCGCGGCTGCTGCGTGGCGGCGGCCTGCTGGTCGGCACCGATCTCGTGAAGGACGAGCGCACGCTGCACGACGCGTACAACGATGCGCAACGCGTGACCGCGCAGTTCAACCTGAACCTGCTGGTGCGCGCGAACACCGAGCTCGGTGCGGATTTCAACGTCGATGCGTTCTCGCATTGCGCGTTCTACGACAGCGCACGGCAGCGCATCGAGATGCATCTCGTCAGCGACGTCGCGCAGATCGTGCACGTGCGCGGCCACGCATTCCGCTTCGACGCCGGCGAGCGCATCCACACGGAGAATTCGCACAAGTTCACGATCGACGGTTTCCATGCGATCGCGCGCCGCGCTGGATTCGTGCCCGATACCGTGTGGACCGACGCGGACAACCTGTTCAGCGTGCACTGGCTGCGCAGCGTCGACGATATTCGCGCGTGATGCACGTGCTTGCGAACCGCTCGCGTGCGGTGCGGGCGGTTCGCTTTCGGCGCTTTCCAATGCTCGCCGGCGCGTGCCGATCGCCCGGTTTCGTGCCGAAAATCCCTTTTTTACCGCTCCGATGCACCGCTGCAACGGTGTTTGGAATGCGGCCTCTTCCTTGTCCCGCAAGGCTTTGCGGGAACCCGTAAACGTCCGTTACCTGTCTCGCATACCCGTTTCACCTGTGTCTGTGTCCGGTGCCTAGACTCCGAACCGTATTCACATGACGCACGACACGTGCAGGGAGTTGCGAGATGAACAAGAAACTCATTCTCGGTGCAGTTCTCGGTGTAGCGGCGCTGGCAGCTTCGGGCGTCGCCTCGGCCCACGTCGACCTGTCGGTCGGCATCGGCGTACCCGCCTATGCGGCGCCGGCGCCCGTCTACGTGGCGCCGCCTCCGCCCGTCATGTACGCGCCGGTCGGCTATCGCGACGACGGTTGGCGTGGCGACGGCTGGCGTCAGCGCGAATGGCGCGAACACGAGTGGCGCCGCCGTGAATGGCGCGAGCACGAGTGGCGCGATCGCGGCGGCTGGCGTGGCGGCCGCTGGGATTGAGCGAAGCGGCTCGACTTGATCTCCACACGAGGAGAATGAAAACATGATGCCCATTCGACACATCAGGCTGGGTGCCACCGCGGCCATCGTGGCGCTTGCCACGATCGGCAGCGCGCACGCGGCGGGCTGCATGAAGGGCGCGGTGGTCGGCGGTGTGGCCGGCCACTATGCGGGGCACCACGCGGTCGTCGGCGCGGTGGGCGGCTGTATCGTCGGCCACCACATGGCGAAGAAGCAGGCGCAGGAGCAGGCCGCGCAACACAGGGCCGCCGCGCAGGGCATGCAGCCGGCGCAGTAAGCATCATCGTCACCGGGGCGGCGCTGCGGCGCCGCGCCCACCTGCCTCGTTCCCCGCTCAAGCACGATCCGGATTGATCTGACGAATGCGCGCCGCGCGCCTCGTTACGATCATTTACAACGTCGCGTGGCGCGAATCCGGCGCGTTCATAGAATGCAGTCACACGAACGCGCTCCAGGGAGCACAAGATGAAACAGCAACGATATCTGTCCGTACTGACGGCCGCGCTGCTCGCGCTCGGCACGGTGTCCGCGTATGCCGCAGCCGGCGGCAATGGCGGTGGAAACGGTGGTGGCGGCGGAGGTCACGGTGCAGGCGGCCTGGGCGGCAATGCAGGCGGCATGTCCGCCGGCCACATGAGCGGCCATGCGCTGAGCAACTCGAACGGCATGCACGCGGGCGACCGCGACAAGGGCCTGTCGCGCGCGGCCGACCGCTCCGACACGATCGCCGATCGCGCCGGCGCGCAGCCGGGCCGCGGTCACACGCACGCACACGCGCATGGCCACACGACGCACGCGTCGACGGCCACGCATCATTCGCATCACCACGCATTGGGCCGCACGCTTTAAGCGCGGCGCGCAATCGTGACGGAAGGGCGCTTCGGCGCCCTTTTTTCATGGCGGGAATGCAACGCGGCTGTCGCGCGAAAACATCGTGCCGACCCGATTTGCAACCAGCCGTAACCGCGCCGCGAACGGGCGCGAATACGGATCGCTGACACGCGGGTAACAGACCGGAAATCGGCGCAAGGCGCGCGCATGGCGAGCGCGCCGGGCCGCGTCGAAAAAGCCGATAAAAAAGGGCGGCTCATCGCCGCCCTTCGTTTCAGCGCCCGGCGCTCGCCAGGGGCACTGCAGGTTCAAACAACGCGTCCGCCTGCGTCACGCGCACGAAGCGCGCCGCGCCGTCGCCGTCCACCAGCGCCCGGAAATGCGCCTCGCCGCACGCGAGCTTCGCCCGCTCGTGCTCGCTCGGCACGTGGCCGTCCGCATTCGGCGTATCGACGACGAAGTACAGCCGTTCGCCGCCGTCCTGTTCCGCGAGCACGGCCCAGTCCGGGTGATAGCTGCCGAGCGGCGTCTGCACGCGGAACCACGCAGGCAGCTTCGCGTACAGCTTCACGCCGTCGTGCGCCTCGAGCGCATCGGCGAACGCGCGTTCCGCGTCCGTCTCGCATACGACCGCCTCGTGGATCGACTTCTGCGCATCGGGCCGCAGGTTGCGCAGATAGCCGGTCAGCGCCTCGCTCTCGAACGATTCGAGCGCATGCACATGACGCTCGCCGAGCTTGTGGTACGCGATGCCCGCGACGAGCGCGAGCCGCTTGCAGCGGTTGATCGCATCGGCCGCGACCGCGATGAACTGCTGCGGATTCACGCGGAAATCCTCGAGCCGGCCGCTGTCGGCCAGGATCGTCGCGAGCGAACGGCGCGTGAGCTGCGTGCGGTCCTGCAGTTCGGTGAGCAGGTCGGGCAGCGGCAGCTCGCCTTCGTCGAGCAGCACCGTGCCGGCGCCGGCCACCTCGATCGCCTCGATGCCTGCCTTGCCGATGTCGATCTCGGCCTTGCGCCACTGCAGCCGTGCGCGGGCGATGTCCGGCGCGTCGTGCAGCGCGGCCGCGCAGTCACGCACGAGCTTCGCGTTGTCGAACTCGACGCGGTACACGGTGCGATGGCGGATGCGGTCCCACAACGCGCGGAAATCCTCGCCGAACACGACGGCCTTGCCCGACGCATCGCGCCGCAGCGCGATCGCACGGCGCTCGTCCGCGTTGCGCACGGCGAAGCGGCCCGACAGCTTGCGCAGCGTCGCGACGATTGGCGCGCGCAGCACCTCGAACGCCTCCGGCAGCACCAGCGCGCTCTGGCGCAGCGCATCCTTCAGCCGGTCGAGCACCTTGCCTTGCGCGTCGACGTAGCCTTGCTCGTGCAGGTGGTTCCACAGCACGCGCGACAGCTCGACGCCGAGCGCATGCGCGGGCCCGTCGCCTTCCTGCACGGGCAGCGCCGCGAACTGGTGTTCCTCGACGATCCCGAACCGGATGCCCGTGTCGGCCTCGATTTCCTTCTGCAGGTTCTCCGCGAACGACTCGTAGCGCTCGGTCGCGATCACGGTGAGCGTGTTCACGCCCGGATCGCGCACGCGTTCGCCGTCCTGGTCGACGGCAAGGCGCAGCCCGCGGCCGAGCGTCTGGCGGCGCTCGCGCTCGGTCTGGATGTCGCGCAGCGTGCAGATCTGGAACACGTTCGGGTTGTCCCAGCCTTCCTTCAGCGCCGAGTGCGAGAAGATGAACTTCAGCGGCGTGTCGAACGACAGCAGCGCTTCCTTCTCGCGCATGATCAGGCCGTACGCACGCTCTGCGTTCTCGCGCGCCGCGGCGCTGCTTTCGCTCGTGTCGGTCCAGCCGCCCTTGCGGTCGATCGAGAAGTAGCCGTTGTGCGCGCGGCCGACTTCGAGCGCGACGTCGACGCCGTCAAACAGCGCGCGGTAGGCCGGCACGCGTGCCGCACGTGCGTATTCCTCTTCGAAGATCAGCGCGTAGTCGCCCTTCGCGGGCATGCCGTTTTCGTCGTAGCGGCGATAGCGCTCGACCGAATCGACGAAGAACAGCGACAGCACCTTCACGCCGCGTTCGGCCAGGCGCAGTTCCTTGTCCAGATGCTCGCGGATCGTGCGGCGGATCATCTCGCGCTGCACGGCGAGCGTGTCGATGTCGCCGAACGCCTCGCCGAGCGACAGGAACGCCTCGCCTTCCGGATGGCGCAGCTCGACGTATTCGGCACCCTTCACCGCATGGACTTCGCCGATCCGCAGCCCCGCGTACAGCGCGCGCTTGGTCAGGCGTTCGAGATCGTCGCCGTCGGTGGCCGACACGATCTGGCGTTTCACGCCGGCCGTCGTCGCGACGTCGAGCTCGATGCGCGCGCTGATCGCGCCGCGCCGGTTCGACACACCGACGAGCCGCACGTACGGCTTGTTGTGCGCATCCTCGACGATCGCCGACGCGATCTCGATCTGCTTGACCAGCTTGCGCTCGTACGCGTCGACCGCGTCGAGCCGGTACACCATGTGGTGGCGGTCGACGTGCGTGGCCGAATAGCGCAGCGTGCAGAGCGGCGCCATCGCGGCGAGCGCTTCGCGGCCGCGGCCTTCGAGCCCGCCGTCGACGCTTTGCGGCTCGTCGACGATCACGATCGGCCGCGTCGCGCGGATCAGGTCGATCGGCTTCTCGCCGCCGGTCTTCTCGCTGTCCTTGTAGAGGTTGTTGATTTCCTTCTTGTTGATCGCGGCCACCGTCATCACCATGATCTGGATCGCCGCGCTCGCCGCGAAGTGGCGCACCTGGCCGAGCTTCGCGGAGTCGTACAGGAAGTAGTCGTACGGCACGCCCGCGTACAGCGCGCGGAAGTGATCCTCGGTGATCGAGAGCGTCTTGTGCACGCCTTCCTTGATCGCGATCGACGGCACGACGATCACGAACTTCGTGAAGCCGTAGCGGCGGTTCAGCTCGAAGATCGTGCGCAGGTACACGTAGGTCTTGCCGGTGCCGGTTTCCATCTCGACGGTGAAGTCGCGCGAGCCGGGCAGGCCGGACGGCGGCAGCCCGCCGCGCAGCTGCACGTCGGCGAGGTTGCGCGCGAGCGCGTCGTCGGTCAGCGACAGCCGGTTGCCGACACCCTGTTCCGACACCGCGAAGCCGAGCGAGCCTTGCGCGGCGGCCGTCGTGCCGGGCGCGGCGTTCGCGAGCACGCTGAAGTCGCCGCGATACGATTCCTGGCCGCGAAACAGGTCGCAGACGGCGTCGATCGCCTCGCGCTGGTAGTCGAGATCCGCTTCGAAATGCAGCCGCATCACAGGCTCCGCACGCGCTTCACGCCGTGCTGTTCGAGCAGCGCGGCGAGATTGAGCTTCGCGACGTCGTCGACGAAGCCGCTGTCGCGGAACAGGCACGTGACGTCGTGCGTCGTGCCGGTCGCATCGAGCAGGTCGACGATGCCGTCGGCCAGCGGCCCCGCGTCGTCGCGCGAAATGCGCGCATCGAAGCACGCGACGATCGCGCGGCCGATCAGGTGCACGGTCTTGCCCGCCACCTGGTGATGCTCGACCGGCGTGCACAGGTCGAGGCCGAGCTTCAGCGTCAGCTCGGCGAGCAGGTCGTCCTCGGTGCGGCCGGTCTTCACGTGCTCGACGGACGCGAAGAGCGCGTGGTCGAAGTCGTCGCGGCGCGGGTCCCACTCGATCACGTTGGTCGTGTCGAGCCGGTACACGCGAAAGCCGAGGTCGCCATAGCTTTCCGGATAGTCGCGCGCGACCTGCTGCGCGGCGCGGCGCAGGCGTTCCTTCGTGATTTCGGCGAGCGTCAGCGGCTTCTTCAGCTTCGCGCAGAAGTCGGCGGCCGCCGTCTGCGTCTTGTCGCGGCGGTCGAGCGCCTCGGGCAGCTGCACGAGGATGTAGCGGCGCGCGCCGCCGTCGGTCGCGTTCACCTGCATCACCGCGTGGCCGGTCGAGCCGGAGCCGGCGAAGCAGTCGAGCACGATGTCGTCGCCGCGCGTGCACCAGCCGATCACGGCCGCCGCGAAATCGACCGGCTTCGGCAGGTCGAACGGGATGCCGAGCGTCTTCAGCAACGCGTCGTCGGAGCCCGCGAACGGCAGCACCGACGGCACGTTCTCGTACATGTTCTCGTCGAGGTAGTAGATCCGCTGCGGCTGCGTGGTTTCATCCGCGCCGAATTCGATTTGGCCGCGCTCGATCAGCGCCTGCATCGTCGCGGGCGGGTTGCGCCAGCCGCGCGCCGGCATCGCGCACGGCTTGCCGGTGACCGGGTGGATCAGTGGCGTGAAATACTCGTCCGGCGCCTTCTTCTTGTTCGGCCAGGCCATCGACACGAGGCGGTACACGCGGCCTTCCGGCGACAGCCGGTCGTACATCACCTCGCCGCCGGACAGGTTGGTCTGCGCCTTCATCCATGCGCGGTACGCCTTCTGCGCGTCCTTCGCGTTGCCGCTGCGGTACACGGCGTCATGCGCGGCGTCGAGCATGCGCTGCGCATTGCGCTTCGGGCGCTTGAGCGGCGCCTGTTCGAGCAGTGTCTCGGCGTTGCGCGCGAACAGCACCAGCGATTCATGCTGGTACGCGACGCCGCGCGCGTCGCCCTTCGGGTTGCGCTTGTCCCACACGGCGACGCCGAGCTCGTTCTCCTCGCCGAAGATCTCGCGCAGCATCAGCACCAGTGCGTGCACCTCATGCTCGTCGATGTGCACGGCGATCAGCCCTTCGTCGGACAGCAGCGCGTGCGCGAGCTTCAGGCGCGGATACATCATGTTCAGCCAGTCGGTGTGGAACCGGCCGTTCGCTTCGGTGTTGGTGCTGCGCTTCACGCCGCCGTGGGTCTGCCCGGTCATCGCCAGGTAGTGGCGGATGCTGTCGCTGAAGTCGTCCGGATAGACGAAATCGCTGCCGGTGTTGTACGGCGGGTCGATGTAGACGAGCTTCACCTTGCCCGCGTAGCTCTTGTGCAGCAGCTTCATCACGTCGAGGTTGTCGCCCTCGATCACGAGATGGCGCGTGTCGTCCCACGCGACGCTGTCGTCGGGGCAGGGCCGCAGCGTGCCCGTCGACGGCGTGAGCGCGGCCTGGCGCGCGCTGCGCTTGCCGTGCCAGTGGAAGCCGTAGCGCTCGTCGGCGTCGCCGACCGTGCGGTCGCCGACCAGCGCCTTCAGCACGTCGACGTCGACCGACGCGCCGTCCGGGCCTTCGGTCACGAGTTCGGGGAACAGCGCCTTCAGGCGCGCGACGTTGTCGGCGGTGAAATCCGTCGACATCGCCTGCGGGCTGGCCGCATCGAGTTTCTGCATCGTCTTTTCCATCGGAGCCCGGCCGCGCGCGCCAGGACATCGGGCGCACTCACGGCCCCGGCGGCAACGGCCACCCGGGCAAACCCGAAACGCTATCGAGTCACCCGGCCGAGGTCAAGCGCCGATGTGGGGCGAGCGTGCGGGCATCGGCCGCGATTGCCCGCCGGACGGGCCGCCAGCGGCTTCGGGCCGGTTGTCGCATGGCCGACGGGCGGGCGCCTGGCAGGCGTCCCGGGCGCGCTCGGGAAAGGACAAAAAAAGGGCACGGTCGGCGCCAAGCGCCGGCGTGCCCGCATGGAGAATCCCGGACGGAGGTGCGGCGGGGCCCGTCTGGCCCCGTTTCAGGTCAGAAGCGCGTGCGGATGCCCGACGTCAGTTCGAGCTGGTTCTTCGCGCCGAACGTCGACGACACCGTGTAGCCGCCATGCAGCTTCATGTAGTCGCCGGCCAGGTACACCTCGGTGCGCTTGCTCAGGTGGTAGAACACCGACCCGTAGATCGTCTCCTTGAAGCCGTTGGCGACGCCGTTGGTCAGGCTGAACGCGCCGAGGTTGGCGTTCGGCGTGAAGCCGTCCGCGTTGTTCGCGGCGTTCTTGATGCGCATCTGCTGGTAGCCGAGCTCGTAGTCGAGCGCGCCCTTCGGCGCGATCTTCATCGACACCGTCCACGAATCGTCGTGACGCTGGCCGAGCGGGCCCTGGTCGCCGTTGTAGCGGAAGTAGCCGGCATTCAGGCGCACGATGTCGAACGTGTAGTTGCCGCCGACCGAGAACGTCTGGTTCCGGAAGCCGTTGTGGTTCACGTGGTTGTAGAAGCCCGACACGTTGAACGGCCCGCCGTTGTAGCCGAGCGCGGCCTGATACGCGGAGCCGGTCGCGAACGAGGTCGAGTTGCTGAACTGGTAGCCGGCGCTCGCGAAGATGCCGTTGCTGAACAGCTTCTTCCACGCGACGCCGTTGTTGTAGCGCGTGCCGGTCGGGCCGGCCGCGTAGAAGATCATCTGCTTGAAGTTGTTCGAGTTGGTCCAGCCGCCTTCCTCGGTCGTCAGCTTCGAGGAACCGTACGCATCGCCGTAGATCGTGGCCGCATCGCGGGCGATCGTGTTCTGGAAGCCGGCCGTCAGCTTGCCGAAGCGCTCGTCCTCGACGCCCACCCACGCGTCGCGGTCGAAGATCTGGCCTTCGTCTTCCATCTGGCCGTTCGCGACCACGAATTCGCTTTCGAGGCGGAAGATGATCTTCGTGCCGCCGCCGATGTCTTCAGCGCCGCGCAGGCCCCAGCGGCTGCCGCTGAACCACGGTTCGCCTTCGTTGCCCATGCCGATCACGTGTTTGCCGTTCGCGTCGGCGTGGGTCCGGTAGGTCGGAAAGCTCAGGTCCATCAGGCCGTAGAGCTGCACGCTCGATTGCGCATGCGCCTGGGTGCCGGCGCACAGGCCAGCCGCCGCGATGGAAAGGGCAAGGGTTTTTCGTTTCAAGATCGTCTCCTCCGAGCTGCCGCATTGGAATCTGGTCGTTGGCAGTACGCAATGTATGCCGACTCTTGCCGGCCACAGCGAGAGGGCCGACGCATAGCATCGTAGAGGGGGCAATCCTTCACGACGCTTTCCCGGAGGAAAGAATCGGATCGGTGAAAACACCGAACGCGCAACCATCACGGATCGGGCAGGCAGGCGGAAGCCGGCAAGCCGGGGGCGCCGGCATGCATCGATGACGTTTCGTGCTACGAATCGGTATTCAGGGCTCGCTACGCGGCCCGTCAGTCCTGCGTGCTCTTCATGCGCAGGATGTAACCGAGCCCGCGCAGCGTGATGATCTCGGCCGTGCTGCCCGCGAGATGCTTGCGCAGCCGGTGGATGTAGATGTCGATCGCGTCGGCGCTCGGTTCGTCGTCGAGCGCGAACACGCTGTCCATCAGGCGCGCCTTCGACACCGTCTTGTTCTGCTGCAGCATCAGCGTTTCGAGGATCGCGTGCTCGCGGCGGCGCAGCGCGAGCACCGTTTCGCCGCAGCGGAATTCGCGCGTGCCGAATGCGTAGACGAGATCGCCGCACACGAGCTGCGTCGTGCCGACGCCGGCCTGCCGGCGGATCAGCGCACGAATCCGCGCAACCAGCTCGCGCGATTCGAACGGCTTCACCACGTAATCGTCGGCGCCCGCGCCGAAGCAGTCGACCTTGTCGTCCACCGAGCCGTGCGCGGTCAGCATCAGCACCGGCACGTTGTCGTTGCGGCGCCGCAACCGCGCGAGCACCTCCTTGCCGCTGATGCCGGGCAGGCGCATGTCGAGCAGCACCGCGTCGTAGCGTTCGGTCTTCAGCACCGTGTCGGCGCGTTCGCCGTCGCCGACGGAATCGACCGCGAAATCCTCGCCGCGCAGCAGGTTCACGATCCAGTGCGCGAGTTCGGCGTTGTCTTCGACCAGCAGGAGTTTCATGACGGCGTTCTCTTCAATCGTAGGCGGGCAGCCGTACGGTTACGACGATACCGCGATTGCCGGCTCCCGGCGCAAGCGACGCGCTGCCGCCGTGCGCCTGCGCGATCTCGCGGACGATCGCGAGCCCGAGGCCCGAGCCTTCGGTGTCGGCCGACACGCGGTAGAACCGCTTGAACACGTGCGGCCGCGCTTCGGCCGGGATGCCCGGGCCGTTGTCGACGACGTCGAGCACGATCGCGTCGCCGTCGCGGCGGGCGGCCACCGTCACGCAGCCGCCCGGCTGCGTGTAGCGCACCGCGTTGTCGACGAGGTTCATCACCAGCGCGGTCAGCAGGCTGTCGCTGCCCGCGACGTCGAGCCGTTCGCCGAGGTCGGCCCCGAGATCGATATCGCGCCGCTGCGCGAGCACGATCGTTTCCTCGAGCACGCTCGACACCACGGCCGCGAGATCGACGCGATGGGTCAGCAGCGTCGACGGCGTCGCTTCCGCATGCGCGAGCAGGAGCAGCTTGTCGGTCACGTCGGCCATCTTGCGGCTGCTGCGCTGCATGCTGTCGAGCACCGACGCGAGCTCACGATCGTCGTTGCCGCGCTGCTGCGCGTACTGGATCTGCGTATCGAGCACCGCGATCGGCGTGCGCAGCTGGTGCGCGGCATCCGCGATGAAGCGGCGCTGCGTGGCCGTGTGCGTGTTGAGCCGCGCGATGCACTGGTTGATCGCGTCGACGATCGGCCGCAGCTCGTGCTGCAACCGCTCGGGACGGATCGGCTCCAGCTCCATCGGCCCGCGGTCGGCCACGTCGTCCTTCAGCTTCATCAGCGGCCGCATCTCGAAAGTGAGGCCGAGGTACACGAGCCCCATCGCGAGCACCAGCATCAGCGACAGGCGCACCAGCTGCGGCCGCCAGATCGTCGCGACCATCGCGCCGTGCGAACGCGTCGTCTTCGCGACGACCACCGTCACCGTCTCGATCTGCCCCTCGTCGTACAGCTGGCGATCGTAGGCCACCGCGCGCAACGGCACGCCGTCGAGCGACGTGTCGTACAGCGTCGGCTCGACGCCATGCCGCGCGGGCACGTCGAGCGCCGGCGTGCCCGCGAGCAGGCGGTCGTGGCCGTCGATCACCTTGTAGAACACCGAATCGCGCGACGGCGATTCGAAGATCTCCAGCGCGGCCGGCGGCACGTCGGCGACCGGCAGCCCGTTGCGCCATTCGACGTCCTCGCCGATCGTGCGCGCGGACGCGACGAGCGCGCTGTCCTGCACGAGCGCGGCCGTGGTCCGCGCGGTGTCGTACGACATCGCGCCGGCGATCAGCACGAACACCGCGAGCGGCAGCAGCAGCCACCACAGCAGCCGTCCGCGCAGGCTGTGCGCCATCCTGTTGCGCTCCTTCTCCGAAATGCCGAACCGCGCCGGGAGCGCCGGCGCGGTTGGGTGTGTCATGTCAGGCGTCCGCCTGCGGCGTTCAGAACGCCGCGGGGCGCCACTTCAGCAGCCGCTTCTCGAGCCAGGTCAGCAGGTAGTCGGCGGCCAGCGCGACCACCGCCAGCACGATCATCGCCGCGAACACGCCGCTCGCGTTGAACGCGCCCTGGGCGGTGGAGATTAGCAGGCCGATGCCCTGCTTGGAACCCAGGAATTCGCCGACGACCGCACCGACCAGCGCGAAGCCGAAGCTCACGTGCAGGCTGGCGAGAATCCAGCTCAGCGCGGACGGGATCACGACCGACGTGGTGATCTGCCGGCGCGACGCGCCGAGGATCTGCGCGTTCGCGATCAGGTAGCGGTCGGCTTCGCGCACGCCCTGGAACGCGTTGCCGAACACGACGAAGAACACCATCACGACGGCCAGCGCGATCTTCGACGCCATCCCGAGGCCCAGCGCGATCACGAAGATCGAGCCGAGCACGACGCGCGGAATCGAGTTCGCGATCTGGATGTACAGGCCGAACACGTCAGCCATCAGCTTGTTGCGGCCGAGCACGATCCCGCAGATCACGCCGGCCACCGAGCCGATCACGAAGCCGATGCCGGTTTCCTCGAGCGTGACCCACACCTGCGTGAGGAGCGGCCCCTGCGACGTGCCGTTCACGAACCAGTCCTGGATCTGCGCGAAGATCAGCGTCGGTTGCGAGAAGAAGAACGGATCGATCCACTTCAACCGTGCGGCGAGTTCCCACCCGCCGAGCACGATCACGAGTACGGCGATCCGCAGGCCGATGATCAGTTGCCGGCGGCGGCGCAGGCGGGTTTGAGCGGCGCGCGACTCGTCCTCGAGCGTCGTTGCCGGAATGGCGGTGGGGGGAAGCGTCATGTCGGTCATGCTCCTGTCCTTGCGGTCCTTGCCTTGAGCGTATGCGTCAGCCGATCTGCACTTCTTCGCGCAGGTCGTGCCAGATGTCCTTGGAAATTTCGATGAAGCGCGTGTCGTAGCGGATCTCCGACGTGACGCGCGGGCGCGGCAGGTCGATCTCGTACACGCGCTTGAGCGTGGCGGGCCGCGCGGTCAGCACGAACACGCGGTCGGCCAGCGCGATCGCCTCCTCGAGATCGTGCGTGACGAACACCACCGAGCCCTTGTTCGCCGACCAGAGCTGCAGCAGCTCGTCCTGCATCAGCGTGCGCGTCTGCATGTCGAGCGCGGAGAACGGCTCGTCCATCAGCAGGATTTCCGGCTGGTTGATGAAGGTCTGCGCGAGCGCGACGCGCTTCCTCATCCCGCCGGACAGCTGGTGCGGGTAGTGCTTCGTGAACTTGTCGAGGCCGACCTTGCGGATCCATTCCTCGGCCTGCGTGTACGCGACGTCCTTCGAGCGGCCGCGAAACAGCGGGCCCGCCGCGACGTTGTCGATCACGTTGCGCCACGGGAACACCGCGTCGGCCTGGAACACGAAGCCGATGCGCGGGTCGATCCCGTCGACCGGGCGGCCCATCACGCGCACTTCGCCCGTTGCGGGCTTGAGCAGCCCGGTGATCAGGTTCAGCGTCGTCGACTTGCCGCAGCCGGTCGGGCCGACGATCGCGATGAACTCGCCGCGCGCGACGCTCATGCTGAAGTCGCGCAGCGCGACGGTGGCCTTGCCTTCCGGCGAAATGAAGCGGCACGACACGTTGCGAAACTCGATCGCCGGTGTGCTCGGGGAGACTGCCTGGTTCATCGCATTGATCCTGCGGGTGAGGAGAGCGTCGCAGCGTGGCGGCGCCGGGCCGGTCAACCGGGCCGGAACGGGGCGCGCACGGCGGCGGGATCGCCGCCGCCGGCGCGACTGCCGAGTTCGATTACTTCGCGTTCACGAAATCGTTCGTGTAGGTGCGCGCCAGGTCGATGTGCTTGCCCTTCACCGACGGGTTGAACGCCGACAGCACCTTCAGCACGGTGGCCGGGCCATCGGCCGGCATCTTGCCGTCGGCCGTGTACATCGGCAGCGACGCCTTCAGCGCGCTCACGTACAGCGCCTTGTCCTTCTGGTAGTCGGCCGGCATCTTCGCGGCGATCTCGTCGGCGCTGTGCGTGTGGATGAACTGCATCGTCTTCGCGAACGCGTGCGCGAGCTTGGTCGCCTGATCCTTGTGCGAATCGGCCCACGCCGACTGCACGTACAGGCTCGCGGCCGGGTAGGTGCCGCCGAGTGCGGCGCGCGTGCCTTCGAGCGTGCGCAGGTCGACCAGCACCTTCGCGTCGCCCATCTTCTCGAGCGCGGACACCGTCGGCTCGGTCGTCATGCCGGCGTCGATACGGCCCTGCTTGATCGCTGCGATGAAGCTCGCGTCGGCGCCGACCGGCAGCATCGTGTACTGGGTCGACTGCACGCCGTGCTGGAGCGCAAGGTATTGGGTGAGGAAGCTGGTCGACGAGCCGAGGCCCGTCACGCCGAGCGTCTTGCCCTTCGCGTCGGCCATCGACTTGAAGGTCGGCGCGGCCTTGGTCGACACCATCTCGACTTCGCCCGGCACCTGGCAGAGCACGGCGATCGCCTTCACGTCCTTGCCCTTGCTCTGCAGGTCGACCGTGTGGTCGTAGAAGCCGACCACGCCCTGCACGGCGCCTGCCAGCAGTTCGTTCTCGGCGTCGACGCCGGCCGGCTGCGACAGCAGCTCGACGTCGAGCCCTTCGGCCTTGAAGTAGCCGAGTTCCTGCGTGAGCCGCGCGGGCAGGTAGATCAGCTTCGCGATCCCGCCGACCATGATCGTGATCTTGCCGCCGTCGTCGGCGAAAGCGGGGTGAGCGGCGAGCGCGCAGCTGAGGCTGGCTGCAATGGCGAGGGTGCGCAGGATGGGTCGCATCGGGATCGTCTCCTTCGTTGTATTCGTATGGCGCGATGCTTGATGCATCGTCACGACGAGTATAGGGAGGCGAAACCTTCTGCAACCTTTCGCGGGTTGGCGGTTCCTTTAGGGGTTTTCCACGAATCCGACGCGAATGCTCGAAGAGCGCCCCCCAGCCGGATTGCGCCGGAGGTTGGAATGGCAATAGGCCTATCTATGCTGATTTCTCGGCATTACGCTTTGGCAAGCACGAAGAGGATCATCCATTGCGCCCAGATCAACTACGGAAGCATGACATCACGACAATAGCCTTGGTCGACGAGGACGCATCGCGTTGCGCAACGTGCCGCCTCTGATTTCTCATAATCTGTTCGGTTCGCTTTCTGACTTGATATTTCATTTCGACGATCCAATGAGTCTAACCACCATCGCCATTGCCGACGACCATCCGGTCGTAATCGAAATGCTGAAGCGTCTGCCTCAATGGGAACCGGATTTCCTCATCTCGCATTGCTGCAATAGCGGGGAGGGGCTGATTGACGCATTGACTCGCTCCCCGGTCGATCTCATCGTCGTCGACTATTAAAGACTGCCCTGATAACAGCGTGATTCGCACTATCTCGCATAGCCCGGTACTCGTTTCCGCGCTTCTGACTTGCGTTCTCACATACGTCGCTGGTGTTTTTGTCTGGGGTGGCCAATTTGTGTTCGGATTACCACTCAGCCCGTCCTCCGGTGCGCTGCCTGAGATAGTGAAGTACGACCTATTGATGCGCCTGTCTGTTGGCTCGCTCGCTGCACCAATAGTGGAAACATTTCTCTTCCAGTGGCTTCCCATTCGGTTGCTTCGCCGCACATTCGGAGGGAACGTTTGGTCAGCGATCGGTGTTTCCACTCTTGTGTTCGGTGCAACGCACGGCTACAGCATCCTGTACGTGGCAGTCGCTTTATGGGGCGGGCTGATTTTCGCAACGGTCTTCGTGCTGCGTGATTACCCTGGTGGTCGTCCCTTTTTGGTCGTCGCCACCGCCCATGCCGCCCGCAACACGCTGGCAAGCATCCTCATCTAACGCGAACGCATTGTTCCCGGGTCAATCCGTAGATTCGTCGCCAATTGGCCGGATGAACGGCCCCTGAACCCACACGAAATCTTGATGACTCGGTCGAGGCAACGCCTGTACGTCGGGACGAATGACCCGCGCTCAGCGCCAGCCCGTCAGCACCCGCCCCATCGCGTCGAGCCCCATGTCGAACAGGTGCGCCACGAACGGCACGAGGTTCGGGATCATCAGTTGCACGAGCAACAGCCCGACGAGCATCGTGACGGGAAAGCCGACCTGGAACACGCCGATCTGCGGCGCCGCGCGGTTCAGGATGCCGAGCGCGAGGTTCGCGATCAGCAGCGCCGCGATCACCGGCAGCGCGAGCAGCAGCCCCATCTCGAACACCGTCGTGCCGAACGACGCGAGCGTGCGCCAGCCGGGCGCGTGCAGCAGGTCGGCCGACACCGGCAGCGACTGGAACGACGCGGTGAGCGCGGCGAACACCTGCAGGTGACCGTCCACCGCGAGGAACGCGAGCATCGCGATCGCGTTCAGGAAGCGGCCCATCGCGGGCGTCGCGCCGCTCGTGTGCGGATCGAAAAAGGTGGCGAAGCCGAGCCCCATCGACAGCCCGATGAAGTCGCCGGCCGCCCCGACCGCCGCGAACACGATCTGCATCGTGAAGCCCATCGCGACGCCGATCAGGAACTGCATGACGACGATCCAGATGCCCTGCGCGGAGAACACGGTGACGTCCGGCATCGCGCCGAGCGTGGGGGCGACGACCAGCGCCATGAACGCGGCGAGGCCGATCTTCACGCGGATGGGCACCGCCGCATGGCCGACGACGGGCGCGGTCGCGACGAGCGCGAGCATCCTCACGAATGGCCACAGGAACGCCGTGAGCCAGCCGTTGAGCTGCGCGTAGGTAACCGAGAACATCGTCGCCGGGTGGTGCGCGCGGCTCAGCCGACGCCGAGCGTCGCGACGTGCAGCAGCGTCTGCCGCAGGTAGTCGAGCATCGTCGTCATCATCCACGGGCCGGCGATCACGAGCGTCGCGGCGACCGCGAGCAGCTTCGGGATGAACGACAGCGTCGCCTCGTTGATCTGCGTCGCGGCCTGGAACAGGCTCACGACCAGGCCGACCGCGAGTGCGACCAGCAGCAGCGGGGCGGCCAGCAGCAGGCCGACCATCATCGCGTGGTGCGCGAGCGTCATCACTTGTTCGGGCGTCATCGTGCGTGTTCCTCCGCGGCTTACGTAAAGCTCTGCGCGAGCGAGCCGATCAGCAGCTGCCAGCCGTCGACCAGCACGAACAGCATCAGCTTGAACGGCAGCGACACGGTGGACGGCGACACCATCATCATCCCCATCGACATCAGCACGCTCGCGACGACCATGTCGATGATCAGGAACGGGATGAACACCGTGAAGCCGATCTGGAAGCCGGTCTTCAGCTCGCTCGTGACGAACGCCGGCACCAGCAGCGACAGCGGCACGTCCTCGGGCCCCTGCATCGGCGCGGCCTTCGAGATCTTCGCGAACAGCGCGAGATCGGTCTCGCGGGTCTGCTTCAGCATGAAGGTCTTGAACGGCGCGACGCCGCGCTGCACCGCCTGCTCCATCGGCATCGAGCCGTCGGAGAACGGCTTGTAGCCGTCGTTGTACGCCCGGTCGAGCACCGGCGACATCACGAAGAAGGTGAGGAACATCGCGAGGCCGACGAGCACCTGGTTCGGCGGCGTCGTCGCGGTGCCGAGCGCCTGGCGCAGCAGCGACAGCACGATGATGATGCGCGTGAAGCTCGTCATCATCAGCAGCATCGCCGGCAGGAACGACAGCATCGTGAGCAGCAGCATCGTCTGCACGCTCAGCGAATACGTGGTGCCGCCGTGCGGGCCCGGGCTCGCGTTGAACGCGGGCAGGCCGTTCGCCTGCGCACAGGCGAGCGCGGGAGCGAGGCAGAGGATCAGCACGGGCGCGAAGCGCGCCGCGCGATGCAGGAAGGCGTGTTTCATCGGAATGCGGGGTCGGAAAGAGGGCGCGGCGCCATGTCAGCGGTCCTTGCCGCGACCGAGGCGCTTCGCGGCTTCGCCCGCGAGCGCGTCGCGAAACCGCGAGCCGAACGTGCCGGGCAGGCCGCCGTCGGACGGGGCGGCGCCGGCGGGCGCGTCAGCGGAAACCGGGGCCGCCGCCGAGCCGGCCGGCAGCGTATGCAGCAATCGCACGTTGCCCGGCGCGACGCCGAGCACGAGCCAGGTGTCGCCGATCTCGACGATCGTCGCGCTTTCCTTCGCGCCGACCGCGACGCTCGACACGACCTTCAGCGGGCCGCCGCGGCGGGCATGCTGGAAGCCGAAGCGGCGCGCGAGCCACGCGCACGCGAACACGAGACCGATCACGACCGCGAGCCCGACCAGCGTCTGCAGCACCGCGCCGAAGCCGAGCGACGGTGCGGCCGAGCCGACCATCACGCTCGATGCGATCGACCCGGGGTGGTTCACCGCGTTCATGTCGGCGGCGCCGGCCGGTACGCAGGCAAGCGACGCCGCAAGGGCCGCGGCAGCCGCTGCCACGCTTGCGACGCGCACGCGGCGGCCGGGCTTTACTACGTTCATCGATTCAGTTTCCGGATGCGTTCGGCCGGCGTGATGATGTCGGTCAGGCGGATGCCGAACTTGTCGTTGACCACCACGACCTCGCCCTGCGCGATCAGGCAACCGTTCACGAGCACGTCCATCGGCTCGCCGGCCATGCCGTCCAGCTCGACGACCGAACCCTGCGCGAGCTGCAGCAGGTTGCGGATCGCGATCTTCGTGCGGCCGAGCTCCACGGTCATCTTGACCGGGATGTCGAGAATCATCTCGATGTCGTTGTGCGTCGTGTTTGCCGCGGCCTTCGACAGCGGCTGGAACACGCCGGCGCCTGTCGCACCGGCCGGCACCGGCTGCTCGTTCTGCTCGGCGAGCGCGGCCGCCCAGTCGTCCATGCCCGGATCTTCCTCCGCCGCGGCCGGTGCCGCCTGTGCGGCGGCGGCCGATGCCGCGAGGGCCGCGTCGGCCATCGCTTGTGCGTCGTCCTCGGGCGTCTGGTTCAGCTCACTCATATCCACCTTCCTTCATCGAATCGCCCGCGCTGATCATCTTCTGCACGCGCAACGCATATTGACCATTGAAAATTCCGTAGCCGCATTCCATCACCGGCACGCCGTCGACCTTCGCGGTGATCGTGTCCTCGATCTCCAGCGGCAGCACGTCGCCCGCGCGCAGGTTCAGGATCTTCTCGAAGTTCGACGAGATCTCGGCGAGGTTCGCGGTCAGCTCGACCTCGGCGGACTGCACCTGCTGCGACAGCACGCGCACCCAGCGGCGGTCGACTTCGAGCGCCTCGCCCTGGATCGGCGACGCGAGCACGTCGCGGATCGGCTCGACCATCGAGTACGGCATGCAGATGTGCAGCGTGCCGCCCGTCGGCCCGAACTCGATCGAGAACTGCGTGACGATGACGATCTCGTTCGGCGTCGCGACGTTCGCGAACTGCGTGTGCATTTCCGAGCGCACGAACTCGAACTGCAGCGGCCGCACGCTCTTCCAGGCGGTCGTGTAGTGCTCGAACACGAGGTTCAGCAGCTTGCCGATGATCCGCTGCTCGGTGGCCGTGAAGTCGCGGCCCTCGACGCGCGTGTGAAAGCGCCCGTCGCCGCCGAACAGGTTGTCGACGACGAAGAACACGAGGTTCGGGTCGAACACGAACAGCGACGTGCCGCGCAGCGGCTTCACGTGCACCAGGTTCAGGTTCGTCGGGATCGGCAGGTTGCGGGTGAACTCGCTGTACTTCTGCACCTTCACCTGGCTGACGGAGATTTCCGCCGTGCGCCGCATGAAGTTGAAGATGCCGATCCGCAGCAGGCGCGCGAAGCGGTCGTTGATGATCTCGAGGCCGGGCATCCGGCCGCGGACGATCCGCTCCTGCGTCGCAATGTTGTAGGGGCGGACGCCCGACGTGTCGCGCTGTTCGTCGACTGAATCGGCTTCGCCCGTGACGCCCTTGAGGAGGGCATCGACCTCCTCCTGGGACATGAACTCCTGGTGACCCATACGCGCTCCTTTCGCGGCCGCGTTACTGGACGACGAACTCGGTGAACAGCACGTCGTCGACCTTCGCGCGCTGGTTGCCCGGCTGCGTCGGCTGCTCGATCAGCTCCCGCAGTTCCTTCGCGAGCGAACGTTTGCCGTCCGGCGTCGCGAGTTCCTCGGGATGCTTGTTCGACAGCGCGAGCAGGATCCGGCTGCGGATCTCCGGCATCCGCGCGGTCAGCTGCTCCTGCGCCTTCGAGTCGGTGAGCTTCAGCGACAGGCCGACGCGCAGGTAGTGCTGCGCGCCGTCGTCGGACTGCAGGTTCACGGTCAGCGGGTCGAGCGGGAAGAACACCGGCGCGGCCAGCGGCGCCGGCTCGGCGGGCTTGCTCGCATGGCCGACGCCTTCCTTGCTCAGGAACACGTACATGCCGCCGGCTGCGGCGGCTGCCGCGCCCAGCGCGATGACGGCGATCAGCGCGATGCGCTTGAACTTGCCGGAGGAAGCCGGCTTGTCGGCGGTCGGGTTTGCGGTCGTGGAGGCCATGTGAATGCGTGCGTGATGTCTCGTAGCATGCATTGTTCGGCATCCGGGCCGAGCCCGATGGGCGGAAAAGAGGGGGGATTTGCGGCTATCTCAGCCGATTGTCGGCCGGGTGTCGGCTCGATGCAGGGTAAGTGGGGGCGGAAAGGGCCGCCGGGGCGGGCGGCTGAAGCGGGTGGGTGGCGTGGGGCGTGAGCGCCGTACCCGCCGCGCGGGGCCTGCCGCGCCGCTGGCGGCAGGCACGATTGCGCCAGGCCGGGCCGGCGCCTGGCGGGCGTCCGCCGCCCGGTCAGATCGGCAGCAGCGTCAGGAGCGGCGCGATCAGCACCATCGCGACGCCCGCGATCATCATCGTCAGGCTCGACACGACGCCTTCCTCGCTGCCGATCTCGCGCGCCTTCGCGGTGCCCACGCCGTGGGCGGCCGCGCCGAACAGCGCACCGCGCGCGAGCCGCGTGCGCATCGGCACCAGCGCGAGCACCAGCTCACCGAGCAGCATCCCGCAGATGCCGGTCGCGATCACGAACAGCGCGGTGAGATCCTTCGGCGCGTGGATCTTGTCCGACACGGCGAGCGCGAACGGCGTCGACACCGAGCGCGTCATCAGCGAGCGCTGCAGCTCGGGCGACAGGTGCAGCAGCTTCGCGAGCAGCAGCGACCCGCACACGCCCGCACTGATCCCGACCGCGACGCCGACCGACAGCGACAGCCAGTGGCGACGGATCAGGTCGCGATAGTCGTAGATCGGCACCGCGAACGCGATCGTCGCCGGGCCGAGCAGCCACATCAGCCAGCGCGTGTCGTGGAAGTAGACCGAATACGGGATGCCGGTCAGCAGGACGAGCAGCACCAGCACGCCCGGCACGAACACGAGCGGCGAGAACAGCAGCGTCTTCTTGTATGCGTAGAGCCGCTTCGACGCGAAATACAGCACGACCGTCAGCACGAAGCAGCCGAACGAGATCGCGGTGTTCGCCTGGTCGGCGGACAGGTTCGACAATGCGGCAAGCATGGCAGGCTCCGGCTCAGTGGGCGGACGCGGCGGTGAGGCGCGTGCGGCGGCGTTCGGCGAACACGCGCTGCACGGCGAGCCGGCGCTCGAGCTTCGCGGCGAGGTCGACCGCGACGGCCACCGCGACCATCACGAACGCGGTGCCGGCGAGCATCACCAGCGCGATGCGCCAGCCGTCCTCGCGAAACAGCCCGCCGTACTGCACGGCCGCGACGGCGGCCGGCACGAAGAACAGCAGCATGTCGGACAGCAGCCAGTTCGCGCCGTCCTTCACCCATGCGGGCGCGACGCGGCCCGAGAACAGCAGCACGAGGAGCACCGCGAGGCCGATCACGCCGGACGGAATCGGCAGCCCGATCTTTCGCACGGCCCAGTCGACCGCCATCCACAGCGCACCGAGCGCGGCGGCCTGCAGCGCGATCCGGCCCGTGCGGGCCAGGCTGCCCGAAGCGGCGGGGCGGGCGGCGAGTGCGGCGGTCGGCTTGGTCATGGCGGGCTCCCTACAGATATTCCGTTGATGGTGGGAGTATAGGGTTTCCCCTAACCATAAATAAAATGACTTGTCTCTATCCTTGTCATTCCAATTCGGAATTCGCTTTCTGATCGCCGCACCACTTTGGGGAGTCATCGATGGAATTGCGCGCGTTGCGGTACTTCGTCGAGGTGGTTCGCCAGCAGAGTTTCACGGCGGCCGCCGACAAGCTGTTCGTGACCCAGCCGACCATCAGCAAGATGGTGAAGGCGCTCGAGGACGAGATCGGCTCGCCGCTGCTGCTGCGCGACGGCCGGCAGATGGTGCTGACCGACGCGGGGCGGATCGTGTTCCAGCGCGGCCAGGACGTGCTCGCCGCGCAGGCGCAGCTGCAGTCGGAGCTGAACGATCTCGGCACGCTCGGGCGCGGCGAGCTGACGATCGGCATCCCGCCGCTCGGCGGCTCACTGTTCACGCCGATCATCGCCGCGTACAAGCAGCGCTACCCGAACATCGAGCTGAAGCTGTTCGAGCAGGGCGCGCGGATGATCGAGGCCGCGCTGACGTCGGGTGAGCTGGAACTCGGCGGGCTGCTGGAGCCGGTCGATCCCGGCACTTTCGAGCGGCTGCCGATGGTGCGCGCGCCGCTGTGGCTCGTCGCGCCGCGCGAATCGCGCTGGGAGGATCACGCGGCCGTGCCGCTCGCGGATCTCGCGCGCGAGTCGTTCGTGTTCTACGCGGAAAGCCTCGCGCTGCACGACGCGGTGCTGGATGCGTGCCGGCAGGCCGGCTTCACGCCGTCGATCGTGAGCCGCAGCGGCCACTGGGATTTCATGGCCGCGCTCGTGCATGCGGGGGTCGGCATCGCGCTGCTGCCCGAGCCGTATTGCCGGCGGCTCGACGCAGGCCAGTTCACGTGCCGGCCGATCGTCGAGCCGGAGATCACGTGGGCGATCGCGCTCGGCTGGCTGAAGAAGGGGTATCTGTCGCACGCGGCGCGCGCGTGGCTCGACGTGGCGCGGGCGACGCTGCCGATCGCGCCGGGTGACGATCTGGCGTTTGGTGGGTTGCGGGCAAGGGAGTGAGGCCCGCCGAGGCGGGCGCAACAGCCGCCCGCCGCGCGGTCAATGCCCCATCGCCGGCCCCGCCCCCTTCCTCGGCTTGGTGACCCACACGAGCGCCGCGAGCGCGCCGAACATGAACGCGGACAGCAGGAAGAAGTCGTTGGTCGCCATCATGAAGCCCTGCTGTGTGACGAGCTGGTTGAGCTGCGCATTGGCCGTCTGGCCGACGATGCCGAGCTGCGACAGCGCGCCCTGGTAGTCGGTCGTGCTCTGCGCATACACGCTCACCGATTCCGACAGTCGCGCGTGGTGGTAGATCGCGTCGTTCTCCCAGAACGTCGAACTCGCCGCGGTGCCGATCGCGCCGGACAGCGTGCGCAGGAAGTTCGACAGCCCCGACGCGCTCGCGAGCCGGTCGTCGGAGATGCTCGACAGCGTGATCGTCGTCATCGGCACGAAGAAGCACGCGACGCCGATCCCCTGCACGAGCCGCGGCAGGATCACGTGGTTGAACGGCACGTCGAGCGTGAACGTCGAGTTCCAGATCGACACGCCGGCGAACACGATGAACGCGAAGCTCGCGACCATCCGCAGGTCGAGCCGGTGCATGTTGCGGCCGATCAGCGGCGACAGCACGAGCGCGAGCAGCCCGACCGGCGCGGTCGCAAGGCCGGCCTTGCCGGCCGTGTAGCCCATCACCGTCTGCAGCCACAGCGGGAAGATCACGACCGAGCCGAAGAACGCCATGAAGCCGAACGAGATGATCATCGCGCCGAGCGCGAAGTTGCGGTCCTTGAACAGCGACAGGTCGACCACCGGCTCCTTCTCGGTCGCCTCCCACACGAGCATGAACGCGAGCGACACGACCGCGATCAGTGCGAGCGCGACGATGAACGTCGAGTTGAACCAGTCACGGTCCTTGCCGAGGTCGAGCATCATCTGCAGGCACGACACGCCGATCACGAGCAGTGCCAGGCCGATCGCGTCGATCCGCTGCTTCGACGTCTTCGTCTCGCGGCCGCGCAGCAGGAAATACGCGCAGGTCGCCGAGAAGATGCCGATCGGCAGGTTGATGTAGAAGATCCACGGCCATGTGTAGTTGTCGCTGATCCAGCCGCCCAGCAACGGGCCGAAGATCGGGGCGACGATCACCGTCATCGCCCATAGCCCGAGCGCGAGCCCACGCTTCGCGGGCGGGTAGCTGCGCATCAGGATCGTCTGCGACAGCGGCACCATCGGCCCCGACACGAGGCCCTGCAGCAGCCGGAACGCGATCAGCGTCTCGAAGTTGGTCGCGAGGCCGCACAGCGCCGACGCGACCGTGAACGCGAGCACCGACAGCGTGAACAGCCGCACCTCGCCGACCCGCCGCGCGAGCCAGCCGGTGAGCGGCACCGCGATCGCGGACGCCACCGAGTACGACGAGATCACCCAGGTGCCTTCGCTCGTCGCGACGCCGAGGCTGCCGGAAATGGTCGGCACCGCGACGTTCGCGATCGACGTGTCGAGCACTTCCATGAAGGTGCCGAGCGCGAGCCCGACGGTGAGCAGCGCGAGCGCACCGCCGGACAACGGCGCGGGTTCGGCGGCGGGGGCGGCGGATGCCGTGGTGGCGGACATCGGAATCTCCTAGACGCGGCGCGCGCGATGCGCCGGCGCAACGCACGGGTGTGCGCCGCAGCGCAACCCGGCCGGGTGGAACGGATAAAGGGAAAAGGGGAGCGCGTGCCTTGTCATCTTCTGCCCAGACAGATAAATAAGCGAGTGCTTAACTTAGACATGGGGCCTCCGCGCACCTCAGCCGTCCGCTTCTTCGTCGGGTTTCGGGCACCCGGCCGAGCCGGGCCCGTTGGCGATGAAGCGCTGCAACAGACCGGTGAGCGTCGCGAGCTCGTCGGCCGAGAAGCCGTCGAGCTGCGCGTTGAGCGCGGTCGCGATCAGCGACGGCAGTGCACGCGCGGCTTCGGCGCCGCGTTCGGTCAGCGTCAGCTCGATCATCCGACGGTCCTGCTCGCTGCGCGAGCGCGCGACCAGCCCCTTGCGTTCGAGCCGGTCGAGCATCCGCGTCATCGACCCGCTGTCGTACGACATCTTGCGGGACAGCTCGAACGGCGTGCGCGCATAGCCACGCGACAGCAGCAGGATCACGCCGATCTGCTGCGCGGTGAGGTCGAGCGGCTCGAGCGCACGGTCCATCCGCTCGACGAGCGCCTGCTTCGCCTTCGACAGGTAATAGCCGAGGCTCGTTTCCAGCGCGATGTTCTCGGGATCGTAGAGGCCGCCGGTCATGCGATTGCGCACGCAGCAATAGTGCGTTTCAGATTTAAACGCGCCCAGTATCTTGAAAATTGATTGCATAGTCAATATTATTTGAGGCAACCAGTTACGACGTGCATGTTGCACTGCCGGAGACTATGTTCTGACCGATGCGCCCGCGCTGCGGGCACCCCGAGGATGTTCGCGATGCTGTTCCTGAAAAATGCCGCCGGCGCGCTGCGCCGCAACCTGACCGATACCGCTCATCATGCGTTCTCCGGGCCGCACCGCGGCTGGAAGATCGCGCTGTACGTGACGATGCTGGTGGTCCCGGGCGGCTCGCTCGCGGCGCTCGGGTTCGCATGGTTCGATCATCGCCGGCAGCGCAACGCGAAAGACGGCGCTCGCCGCGCGGGCCAGCCGGCCGCGACGGAGCCGTCGACATGGCGGTCCGCCGCCGAACCGCTCCCGCTGCCCGCGCGCTGCCACTGATCACTGACCGTGCGCGTCCCCCGCCTTCCTGGCTGCACCGCCTGAGCGCCGACCGCGCCCCGCACGGCCGGCGTCGCATCCCTGTCTTCCCGTCAGCTGGCCGTAATGGCCGGTAAACCGGCCGCTCGCGCCGGTAACACATTCCTGTCCTTGTGCACCGTACCCTTGGGGCTGCGCAGCTTTCCCGCCGTCAGTTACCATTTGTCCGCCAGCGGCACGACGACCGCATCGCGCGACGCCGCTCGCCGGACGTCGCGCCCAGACAGGAAAACCACCATGCCGTACGCCTCCCTCCCGCGCGCCCTTCGCCCGCTGAGCGCCGCCGTCGCCGTCGCGACGGCCGTGCTGCTCGCCGGCTGCGCCGTCGGGCCCGACTATCACCGGCCCGACACGTCGATCCCCGCCGCCTACAAGGAAGCGCCGGCCGGCTGGAAGGTCGCGCAGCCCGCCGACCGCACCGACCGCGGTGCGTGGTGGACGGTCTACAACGATCCGCAGCTCGATGCGCTGATCGGCAGGCTCAACGCGTCGAACCAGACCATCGCGCAATCGGCGGCCGCGTACCGGCAGGCGCGCGCGCTCGTCACCGAGGCGCGGGCCGCGTATTTCCCGACCGTCGGGCTGACCGCGTCGGGCTCGCGCGCCCGCACGCCGCGCACGTCGGTGTCGTCGGGTTCGTCGTCGAGCTTCGGCAGCGGTTCGTCCGGCTCGATCAACAACAGCTACAGCGTCGGCCTCGACGCGAGCTGGGAACCGGACCTGTGGGGCAAGGTGAGTCGCACCGTCAGCGCGCAGCGTGCCGGCGAAGCGGCCGCCGCGGCCGATCTCGCGAACGCGCGGCTGTCGCAGCAGGCGCTGCTCGCGCAGACCTATTTCCAGCTGCGCACGTCCGATACGCTGCAGAAGCTGCTCGACGACACCGTGAAGTCGTACGAACAGTCGCTGAAGCTCACGCAGAACCAGTACGCGCAGGGCGTTGCCGCACGTGCGGACGTGATCCAGGCGCAGACGCAGCTGCAGAGCGCGCAGGCCGCATCGATCGACAACGGCGTGGCCCGCGCGCAGTACGAGCATGCGATCGCGACGCTGATCGGCGAACCGGCGTCGACCTTCTCGCTGCCGCCGAATCCGCTCACCGCCGAGCCGCCGATCACGCCGGTCGACGTGCCGTCCGCGATCCTCGAGCGCCGGCCCGACATCGCCGCGGCCGAGCGCCGTGCGGCGGCCGCGAACGAGCAGATCGGCGTCGCGATCGCCGCGTTCTTCCCGACGCTCACGCTGTCGGCCACCGGTGGCTTCCAGAGCTCGGTGTGGTCGCAGCTGTTCACGCTGCCGGCGCGCTTCTGGACGGTCGGCCCGCAGCTCGCGGCCACGCTGTTCGACGCCGGCCTGCGCGCCGCGCAGACCGACGCCGCGCGTGCGACCTACGACCAGGACGTCGCCGCGTACCGCCTCGCGGTGCTCACCGCGTTCCAGGACGTCGAGGACAACCTCGCGTCGCAGCGCATCCTCGCGCAGGAAATCGACGTGCAGCGGCAGGCCGTCGACAGCGCCGAGCATTCGCTCGCGATCGTCACGAACCAGTACAAGGCCGGCACGGTCGCCTACCTGAACGTGCTGACCGCGCAGACCACCGCGTTCACCGCACAGCAGAAGCTCGCGACGATCGCCGGGCAGCGGATGACGTCGTCGGTCGGGCTCGTGAAGGCGCTCGGCGGCGGCTGGAACGTCGCGGAGATGGCGCGCGAGAACGGCGACGTGGCGGCGCCTGCACCGGTGCCGGCGTCCGGTGCGGCCGCGCCCGCGGCCACCGCACCGGCGGTCGCCGCGCCGCTCGCGCAGAAGTAGGAAGGGAAGGGCGACGCGCGCGTCAGCGCTGCGCGTCGCCGAAGATCAGCGATACCTCGTTGTTGCCGATCGGGTGACCGAGCAGGTTCAGCAGCCCCGCGAGGTTCGCCTGCTGCTCGGGCGCCGAGTGCGCGGTGCCGCGGAACGAGCCCTGGCCCGGGCCGAAGGTGCCGTGGCCGTCGAGGAACAGCGGGCCCTGCGTCGTCGACAGATCGAGATCGGCACCGGCCCCCTTCGCCTGCAGCACCGCGCGGTACGAACCGAGCGGCTTCACGCGCGAGACGCGCGAACTCATCGACTCGATCGTCACCGTCAGCTGGCCGAACGCGTTGTTGCCGATCAGGCGCCAGTCGCTCCAGCCGAGCCGCACGTCGCCCTGCAGGTCGAGCGTGTTGAACGGTGTGCCAAGCCCCGCGAGCAGCGACGCGGGCACGGCCATCGTGCCCGCCGACAGCACCGCGCCGCGCCACGTCGCATCGAGCGTGACCGCGTCGGGCATCGCCTCGGTCTGCCGCATGCGCATCTGCACGCGCCCGGTCAGCAGCGGCCAGAAGCGCGTGGTCCATTCGACCCGGCCGGGCAGCAGCGTCGCCGCGCTCTGGTCGGCCCCCGGCGCGAGCATCAGCGTGCCCGAGCCGTGCCACAGCGACCCGTCGGGATCGACGAGATTCACGTGCCCGCCGGTCGCGCGCGCGAACTGCGGCGCGATCCACGCGGCCGGCGCAAGTGCGACGAGCGTCACCGCCGTCGCCAGGCCGCCCGCCAGTACCCACGGCAATGCGGTGGCGAGCCGCTTGATCCCCGGCCTCATCGGCCGACCGCCACTTGCGTCGTCCAACTGCGTCATTTCTGCGTAGACGGTTGCATCACGGCCGTCAGGTCGACCTGGCCATCGTCCTTCAGCGCGGTGGCATGCGCCTCGCCGACCTGCACCTTGAACTGCCGGCGCGCATCGTCGAGCCACTGCGTCCACGCCGGGAACGACACGTTCTTCATCTGGATCTGCACGCCGTTGCCGACGATCTGCACCTGCGCGCCCTGCAGCCCGTGATCGGACAGCGACGCGGTCAGCGCGTCCTTCAGCGCGAGGCCGGTCGGCGCCACGCCCTGTGCGGCGGCCGTCAGCGACTTCGCCTCGTTCGCCTGCGCGGTCATCTGCGCCAGCTCGCGGCGCATCGTCGGCAGCTCGCGCTGGATCCGCGCGCGGCCTTCCTGCGCGGGCGCCCACAGCACCGAATACGCGATCGCGACCGCCAGCACGGCGCCGCCCCAGCCGAGCAGCATCTTTTCGCGCTGGGAGCGCTCGCCCCAGAACTGGGCCAGCGTCTGGTTCAGTTGTTCCGTCTTCATGAGCGGCTCCGGATCGTCCATTTGCCCGTGTTGCTGTCGACTTCGCCGGACAGTCCGTTACGCGCGAGGCGCTGCGTGAAATCGGGATCGACCTTGACCTCGGGCTTGAAGCCGACGTCGAGCCGCCGGTCGTGATAGTCGAGCGACGCGATGCCGTTCAGCGGCAGTGCGCCCATCGAGCGCGACAGCCCGCTCGCCAGCGCGAGGAAATCGTTCGGCGACAGTTCGCCGGCCGCGAGACGCAACTGGTCGAGCTGGCGCTGCATCTGCGCGGGCGGATCGAGCACCGTCGTCGTTTTCGGGAATGCGGACAGCAGCGTCTCGGTGATCTGCGCGGACAGCGCATCGCGCTCGCGCGACAGCTTCCACCAGTGCAGGTTCATCCCGATCACCGCCACGCCGAGCGTCGCCGCGACGAGCGCGAGCGGCACGCGCAGGCGCTTCACCGTCGCGCGGTCGAAGCGCCACGGCTGCGATTCGAATTCGAACTGGCACAGGTCGAACTTCTCGGTCAGCGCGCGCCGCGCGAACGCGTCGAACGACAGCGGCGCGGCGCCCGGCAGCAGCGGGCCGCCGTCGGTGCGTCCGACCGATGCCAGGCGCGGCTCCGCGCCCGGTTCGCCGAGTTCGTACAGTTCGACGTCGCCGCCGCCTGCCAGCGCAGCCAGTGTGCCGGCAGCACGCGACGCGGGCGCCGCGAAGCCTTCGCCGAGCGCACCGCGCGCGACCGCGAGTTCGAGGCGCGGCGCACCGGCCGCAGCCGGCAGCGCGCCGGCCTCGACGAGCACCGGTTCGACCGCTGCCGCGAGGCCGAGCACCGCGGCCACCGTCGCCGGACGGGCGGGCGGCGCCTCGACGGCGTCGGCAGCAACCGCGGCGGCATCGACTTCGCTGTCGGCCGGCGCGGCGGTGACGTGCGGCGCCGGCAGGCAGCGGGTCGCGGGCACCGCGCTCAGGTGCCGGTGGCCGGCCGCCGTGAACGCGTCGCAGATCGTGCGGAACCACGCGCGATCGACGACGGCCAGCACGCGGCGCCCGTCGGGCAGCGCGTCCGGATCGAGCGCGATATGGCAGCCGAGCGGATCCTGGATCAGCTGATCCTCGACGATGTTGGGCAGCGCCTGGCGCAGCTTCGGTCCCTTCAGCGGCGGCACGGTCGCGGCCAGCAGCAGCACGTCGCGCGCGGCGACGATCAGCACGGTCGCATTCGCGCGCGGCAGCAACGCAAGCGCGGCGCGTCCGGCGCGCTGCACGTGGCCGGCCTTGTCGACGAGCGTGAACGGCAGCTCGGGCCACTGCCATTCCTGCAACGGCACGGCAGGCTCGCGCGGCGGCAAAGAAACAATCAACGTGCTCACAAGAGCTCCTCTCCCGATTGGCGTCGTTATAGCTGGTCGCGAATGCGCACGACCCGTGTCGAGTGCGTGGTCGGATCACGATACACGAGCGAGGTGCGATCAACCTCCGCCCGGTCATGCTGGATCCGGCCATGCACGATGAAATAGCTCGAATTGACGTCGATGACGCTCGAGTCGAGCGTCACGTTCGGCGCACCGGCGCCGCGCAGCGCGAGCTGCACGTCGCCGACGTTGCGGAAAAACACGGTCTCGCGGCGCGACACGAGCGCCTGCGCGGACGATACGCTCATCCCCGGCATCAGCGCCGCGATCACCTCGGCCGGCGCGGTGTTCATGTTCACGGGCGTGGTAGTCGGCAGCACGGTGACGAACGGGCGCAACCGCGCGACCATCTCGGGCGTCACGCCGTCGACGTCGAGCAGGCTGTCGACGCCCGTCATCATCAGCGGCGCGGGCCCGCGATCGCCGCCCGTCATGCCGGGATCGTCGGTGAAGCCGCCGCCGCCTTGCTGATCGGTCGTCACCGGCGCGGTGACCGGCGGCGCCGTACCGCCACCCGGCAGCGTCGGCATCTGGAAACGCGTCGCCGAATTCAGCAGGCTCGCGCGCACCTGCAGCGCGATGCGCTTCGCGAACGCGCCGTCGTAGCCGAGCGTCGTCAGCAGGCGCTGGAACGCCTGGACCTGCGTGACGTTCAACTGCAGCACGCCGGGCGCCGGCGACGCCACGAGGTTGCGCAGGTTGAACTTCGCCTGCGCGTCCTCGATCGAGCCGGAGAGATAGGTGTCTTCGCCGCCGGCGTCGTTGGGCGCACCGATCCGGCCGAGGAAGTCCGACAGTTTCGTCTTCGCGATCGGCACGCCCCAGATGCCGCCGAGATACGTGATGCCGGGCGCCGTATCGCCTTCGGAACGCAGGATCATCCGGGTCCAGTCGAGCGCGCCGCGCGCGACCCACTGCGCCTGCGCGATCACGCGCTGGTTCTCGATCCGGCGGATCTGCACCTGCTGGCGCCACAGCATCCCCGAGACGAGGATCGCCGACAGCGCGACGACCAGCAGCGCGGTGATGATCGCCGCGCCGCGCTGGCGGCCGCGTGCCCGTGCGTGACCGGCGGCACGGGTGGCAAGCAATGAGCGGGGAGGGCGCGCGCGCATCGTCATTCCCCGACGAGGAAGATGCGCGTGACCGGCACGCGCAGCGACGTCGCGCCGATGCTGACCTGCAGCCCTGTCACCGCGCGCGCAGGCGGCGCGTTGCCGATTTGCGGCACCTTGAGCGCATCGTTGTTCTGCGCGAGCGCGTCGTTGGCCGTCTGCAGGTTGGTGGTCCAGCCCACGCGCGGCACGTACAGCTTCGCGTCGATCGCGCCGACGCCACCCATCAGCGCGACCCAGCTCCAGCCTTCGACGCTGCTGTCCTTCAGCATGTTGCGCAGCCGGTTCGCGTCGTCGATCGGGGGCGATGCATAGCGCACGACGCGCCCGCCGGCGATCCGGTAGCGCACCACCTGCAGCCGCGGCGCCACGCCCGGCACCTCGAGTTCGCGGACGATCTGCAGCGTATTGCCGGCCACGCCGATCGCCGGCTGGCCGGCTTCGTCGTCGGTCGCGGCGAGCCGCGCGTCGATGCGCATCTGGTCGAACATCTGCGCGAACACGCGCTCGTCTTCCATCGCGGCCGCGACCTTGTCGCGACCGCGCATGATCTGGTCGAGCCCGCGCCACGCGAGGATCGCGACCACCGCGAGGATCGCGATCGCGATCATCAGCTCGATCAGCGTGAAGCCGCGGGCGGGGCGGGCGAGCAGGCGTCGCATCGGCGCGTCAGAGCGGACGGCTGGTTTCATTCGCGACCACCGTCACCATTTGCGCGAGCACGCCGGTGTGCCCGGGCATGCTCACCGAAATCCGCACGCGCCGGAACACCGGGTTGGGCGTGGTGCTCACGCGCTGCGTGCAGACGAGCTGCACGTTGCCTTGCGAGCAGTCGAAACTCTGTTCGCCGATCTCCGGCCACGCGTGCGTGAGCCGCATCTGCGCGAGCGCGTTGTCGGCGCTCCAGCCGGCGAGCAGGCGGCGATGAAGATCGGACGCGTTGGTCGCCATCGTGCCGACCGCGCGGATCGATGCGGCGAGCGCGACCGCGATGATCGCGAGTGCGACCAGCACCTCGATCATGGTGAAACCGCGCGATGAAGAAACGGAAGAGGGCAGGCGACGACGCATCGTCATTGCACCTCGTAGCGGCCGTTGCCGGTGCCGACGATCGTCGCGCTGCCGACCGCCGAATGCAGCGTCACGCGCACCGGCGTGTCGATGCTCTCGGTGCCGAACACGACGCGGTTCGCATGCGTGTCGGACCCCGGATAATCGATGTCGGCGCCCGTGACGCCACCGTCCCAGTCGCGCGGGCGCAGCAGGTCATCGCGCAGCGTGCGCCAGCCGTCGGGCGAGCTCACGTCGAAACGGAAGCCGTGCGCGGTCGGCTGCCACGCGATCGGCCGGGCACGCACCTGCGCTTCGTCGCCGGCCGTCTCGAACAGCAGCGCGATGCGCTGCGCCTCCTCGCGCAGGTCGGTGCGCGGATTGCGCGTGAGCGACAGCGACGCGAGCGACACGAGCAGCCCCGCGATCACGAGCACGACCAGCATTTCGAGCAGCGTGAAGCCGCGCGCGCGATGACGCCGCGCCTCATGCAACGCCTGCCCGCCGTCGGCACGCACCGGTGCGGACGAAGCCGCGCCGCGACGCACACGGCAATCGCGGCCGCAGCGGAAGGTCGTGCGAGTGGCGAGCATGAAGAAGGGGACGAAGCGTCGGGCCGGTCAGTGAGCGCTTATTGCCACGAACCGATGTCGGTGTCGTTGCCTTCGCCGCCTTCCTTGCCGTCGGCGCCGTAGCTGAACACGTCGATCTCGCCGTGCACGCCCGGGTTCAGGTACTTGTAGCCGTTACCCCACGGATCGTTCGGCAGGCGCTCGAGATAGCCGCCGTCCTTCCAGTTGTTCGGGATCGGATCGGTGGACGGCTTCTGGATCAGGGCGTTCAGGCCCTGATCCTGGGTCGGGTAGCGGCCGTTGTCGAGACGGTACAGCTTGAGCGCCTGCATGATCGTGCCGATGTCCTGCTTCGCGGCGATGCGGCGTGCCTCGTCCGGGCGGCTCATGATCTTCGGCACGATGAGCGCCGCCAGGATCCCGAGGATCGCGACCACCACCATGATCTCGATCAGCGTGAAACCGCGCTGGCGACGCACGGCCGCGTTGCGGCGAGTGATCCACGTTTGCATGACTGACTACCTCTTTCCAAAAAATGTCGTTGGTCGGGTGACGCACCCGGCGCGCCGGACGATTGCCTGACGGCAACCTTCCGAACCCGCGGGCGCGGAGCACGCATTGTAAGGCGCGCATTGCCGAGGGCTTTCACCCAACGCAAATTTCATATACATCCGTACAATAGCGCGCATGAACGCGCTCTCGATCCGGATCCTCTCCCTAGCCCTCTTCGCGGGTTTGTGCGCGACGGCCACCTACTGGGTCGTCACGCTGTCCGCCCGCGAAGCGCCGCTGCCCGCCGCCGCCGCGCGGCTGCCGATCCGCACCGAGGACGCCGCGGCGCTCTTCGGCGGTCAGCTCGACAAGAATGCCGTGCAGGACATCCACCTGTTCGGCATCCTCGCGCTCGACCACGGCGGCGCCGCGATCATCGGTGTCGGTGGCGAACCGCCGCGTGCCGTGTCGCTCGGCGCGGACGTCACGTCCGGCGCGAAGCTCGCCGAAGTCCGCCCCCGCTCGATCATCGTCGAGCGCAACGGCGCCCGCACCGAAGTCCAGCTGCCCGCCAACACGCCGTCCCCGGCGATCTACGTTCGCTGAAGCCGAAGGCGACGGCCCGCCCCGCGGTCAGGCCGTCACTGCACCATGTTGTTCAGCTCGATGATCGGCAGCATCACGGCCAGCACGATCACGAGCACGATGCCGCCCATCGCCAGGATCAGCAGCGGCTCGAGCAGGCTCGTCAGGAACATCGTGCGACGCTCGAGCTCGCGCGCTTCGCCTTCGGCCGCGCGATCCAGCATCGTCGTCACGTCACCCGTCGCTTCACCGGAACGGATCAGGTGCACGAGCACCGGCGGAAACGTCTTCACGTTATTCAGCGCGCGCGACAGCGCGGAGCCTTCGCGCACGCGCACGATCGCGTCGTCGATGTTCGCGCGCATCGCGCGGTTCGACAGCGTCTCGCCGGCCGCCTGCAACGCGCGCAGGATCGGCACGCCCGCCGCGGTGAGGATGCCGAGCGTGCTCGCGAAGCGCACCGTGTTGTAGCCGCGCACGAGCTTGCCCGCGAGCGGTGCGGTGAGCACCCAGCGGTCGAACGCGAGGCGCGGCCCGTCGCGCGACAGCGTCGCCTTCACGAACCACACGACGAGCACGACGGCGATCAGGATCGCCCACCACCAGTGCCGCACGAAATCCGACAGCGCCATCATCACGATCGTCAGCACGGGCAGCTGCTGCTTCGTGCTCGCGAACACGTTGACGACCTGCGGCACGACGTAGCTCAGCAGGAACGTGACGATGCCGAATGCGATCAGCGTGACGATCCCCGGATACGTGAACGCGAGCAGGATCTTCTGCTTCAGCGCGTTGCTCTGCTCGATGTAGTCGGCCAGGCGCGACAGCACGATGCCGAGCTTGCCGGTGTGCTCGCCGGCCGCGACGAGCGCGCGGTAGATTTCCGGAAAGTCGCGCGGATGCTGGCCCAGCGCATTCGCGAGCGAATGGCCGCCGAGCACCTCGGCGCGGATCGCGGCCATCAGTTCGCGGATGTAGTCGCGCTCGGCCTGCTCGGTCAGCACGCCGAGCGCCTCGTCGAGCGGCAGCCCGGCGATCAGGAGGCTCGCGAGCTGGCGCGTGAGGATCGCCTGTTCGCGCTGCGACAGCTTGCGGCCGAACGCGAGCCGCTGCGAGCGCGCCCCGCGCGTCGCGCTGGCGGCCGGCTCGACGACGAGCGGCGTGAGCCCCTGCGTACGCAGTTGCCCGCGCGCGGCACGTGCGCTGTCGGCATCGATGACGCCTTTCTGCGCGCGTCCCGCCGAATCGATTGCTTCGAAACGGAATGCCGGCATCGCGCTATGCGCCTCCCGTCACGCGCAGCACTTCCTCGAGCGACGTCGCACCGGACGCGAGCCAGCGCTCGGCGTCGTCGCGCAGCGTGCGCATCCCTTCCGCCCGGCCGGCGGCGAGAATCTCCGCATCGGCGGCATTGCGGTGGATCAGCGAGCGGATCGACTCGTCGACCAGCAGCAGTTCGTATACGCCGCGCCGGCCCGAATACCCCGAATGCCCGCACTTGTCGCAGCCGACCGGATGCCACACGGTGCGGCCTTCTTCCTGGCGTTCTTCCTTGCAGACGGGGCAGAGCTGCCGCACCAGCCGCTGCGCGAGCACGCCGAGCAGCGACGACGCGAGCAGGTAGGGCTCGACGCCCATGTCGGTCAGCCGCGTGACGGCCGAGGCCGCATCGTTCGTGTGCAGCGTCGCGAGCACGAGGTGGCCCGTCAGCGATGCCTGCACCGCGATCTGCGCGGTTTCGAGGTCGCGGATCTCGCCGATCATGATCACGTCCGGATCCTGGCGCAGGATCGAGCGCAGCGCACGGGCAAAGGTCATCCCGATCCGCTCGTTCACCTGCGTCTGGCCGATGCCGCCGAGGTCGTATTCGATCGGGTCCTCGACGGTCATGATGTTCGTCGTCGCGGTTTCGAGCCGCGACATCGACGCATACAGCGTGGTCGTCTTGCCCGAACCCGTCGGGCCCGTGACGAGCACGATGCCGTGCGGGCGTGCGATCAGCTTGTCGAACTGCACGAGCGTGTCGCGGCCCATTCCGAGCGCCTCGAGGTTCAGGCGCTGCGCATCCTTTTCCAGCAGACGCAGCACCGCGCGCTCGCCGTGCCCGGTCGGCAGCGTCGACACCCGCACGTCGACCGGCCGCCCGCCGACGCGCAGCGTGATGCGGCCGTCCTGCGGCAGGCGCTTCTCGGCGATGTCGAGCTGCGCCATGATCTTGATCCGCGAGATCAGCGCGCCGTGCAGCGCCTTCTTCGGCCGCACGACGTCGCGCAGCGTGCCGTCGACGCGAAAGCGCACGACCGACGCGTTCTCGAACGGCTCGATGTGGATGTCCGACGCCTGTTCGCGTGCCGCTTGCGTGAGCAGCGCGTTGATCATCCGGATGATCGGCGCATCGTCTTCCGATTCGAGCAGATCCTCGACTTCGGGGATGTCCTGCATCAGCCGAGACAGGTCGACTTCGCCCTCGACTTCGCCGACCACCTGCGCGGCGCTGCCGTCCTGGCGTGCGTATGCATGGTTGATCGCCTGCGCGAGCTCGTCGGCCGGCACGCGATGCACGGAGATCGAGCCGAAGTTGCGCGCGATTTCCGCGAGCGCGGCGTCACTCGTGCGTTCGCTGATCCACACCTCGAGCGTGTCGTCGAGCTGATGCGCGATCAGCACCTGGCCGCTCTTCGCGAAGCCGTACGGCAACAGTCGCGCGGCGAGCGGCGACGGCGGCTGCCGTTCGCCCGGCGCGCCGTCGTGGGTGGAAGAGGCGTGCACGTCGCTCACTGCGACGCTCCCGGCGTGGCCGTCAGCGGCTGTTGCGGCACGGCCTGCTGCGGCACGCTCTGCGGCTGCGCAGGCGTCGCTTCCGGCAACGGCTGGGCCGGCACCGGCGCCACCTGGCGCTGCAGCTGCTGGCGACGCATCTTGTCGAGATCGAACAGGTTGCCCGCGGCCGTGCCGCCCTGGCTCGGGCCGATCGGCATCGGCGGGACGACCGGATCGTCCTTGTCGCGGATCACGTTGTTGTCCGACTTGTACGCGCCCGTCACGCCCTGGATGTAGTCGTAGCGGTTGGACGTGACTTCCTGCGCGGTACTGCGATCGGAGATGATCACCGGGCGCAGGAACACCATCAGGTTGGTTTTCGCGCGTAGCTTCGATTCCGAACGGAACAGCTGACCGATCCACGGAATGTCGCCGAGCAGCGGCACCTTGCTGTTCGATACCTGGTAGTTGTCCTGCATCAGGCCGCCGAGCACGATGATCTCGCCGTTGTCGGCCAGGATCGTCGACTGGATCGAGCGCTTCGTGAAGGTCGGGCCGGTCTGCGCGTTCGTCGTGCCGCTGACGACCGCCGAATCCTCGGTATAGAGCTGCAGCTTCAGGATCCCGCCGTCGGTAATCTGCGGCTTCACGTGCAGCGTCAGGCCGACGTCGCGACGGTCGTAGGTATTGAACGCATTGTTCGTATTGCCGCTCGTCAGGTTCGAATACGAGCCGGTCGGGATCGGCACGTTCTGGCCGACGACGATCTTCGCTTCCTCGTTGTCGAGCGTGATCAGGTTCGGCGTCGACAGCACGTTCGCGTCGTTCACGCCCGCGAAGTATTGCAGCAGCGCGCCGAGCCCCTGCACGCCGAACATGTTGTGCAGCCAGCCGATGTTGAGGCCTGGGGTCAGCGTAGCCAGGTTGGCCGCCAGGCCGGCCCCGGTGGTGCCCGCCGAGCCCGTCGTCAGATTGACGATGCTATTGCCCATACCCAGCTGGGGGCTCAGGTTCGTGCCGCCGAGAAACTGGCCGCTCGCGACCTGCCACTGGATGCCGAGGTTGCCGGACGTATTCGAGTTCAGCTCGACGATCAGCGCTTCGATATAGACCTGCGCGCGCCGTGCGTCGAGCTGGTCGATCACCGAGCGCAGGTTCCGGTACACCGGATCGGACGCGGTGATGATCAGCGAGTTGGTGGCCGAGTCGGCCTGGATCATCCCGCCCGGCTGGTTGTCGTCGCCGCTCTTGTCCTTGTCGCCGCCGAGCAGGCCGCCGGTGCCGAGGCCACCGCCGGACGAGCCGCCGCCATACCCGGACGAGGACGACGAGCCGCCGAGGCCGCCCGACGGCAGCGGCGGGGTGCCGGACGTGCCGGTCGAGAAGTTGCCGCTCGACGACGAGCCGCCGCTCTGGTTGAAGCTGTTCGCATCGTTGGACGACGCCGACGAGCCGCTGTCGCTGCCGCCGCCCTTGCCGAGCATCCCGCGCAGCGTCTTCGCGAGCTTCACCGCATCGGCGTTGCGCAGCGGCACGACGTGCATGTTGCCCGGCACGCCGCTCGGCGCGTCGAGCTGCTGCACGAGCCGCTTGGCGGCCGCGAGGCGCGACGCGCTCGACGCGCGCAGCATCAGCGAGTTGGTCCGCGGGTCGGCCGTGACCGACACCTTCAGCGTCGCGTCGCTGTTGCCGATCGCGCCCGGGTCGAGCATTTTCTGCAGCTGCGCGGCGAGGTCGATCGCATTCGCGTTGCGCAGCGGAACGACCTGCACCTGCGCGCCCGCGGCGCTGTCCACGCCGGCGATGATCTGCGCGATGCGCCGCACGTTGTCCGCGTAGTCGGTCACGACGATCGTGTTGTTCGCCGGATAGGCGGTAACCGTGTTGTTCGGCGAGATCAGCGGCCGCAGCACGGGCAGCAGGTTGTTCGCCGATTCGTTGTGCAGCTCGAACACCTGCGTGATCACCTGGTCGCCGCGCGCCTGCGGCGCATTGCCGACGTAGGTCGGCACGCCTTGCAGCTTCGCGTCGGCCTCGGGCACGACCTTCAGCACGCCGTGGTCCTGCACGAGTGCGAAGCCCTGCATGCGCAACGCCGACTGCAGCGTCTTCAGCGCCTGGTCTTCCGGCACCGGCCGTTCGGCCACGAGGTTGAGCTGCCCCTTCACACGAGGGTCGACGATGATGGTCTTGCCGGTTGCGGCGCCGATCGCCTTGGCGACCTGGTCGATATCCGCATTCACGAAATTGAGCGTGACCTGAGCGTAGGCGGCCTGCGAGACGATGATGCCGGCGACGATCAGGGTCGTGGCGACACGCCGCATAACGAAGCGATTTCTTGTCATGGATGAATGGGTCGATGCCGGCTCAGGCCACTTCCGGCGGTAGTGCTGGGATCCAAGTCCGAAAGAGGCGACATTAGCAGTTTTTCATGTCCGAAATATCACATTGATCCGAGGACTGTCTCACATACGACATGTATCCGGCGAATCGTATGCAATCTGTAAGATTCTGCATTATTCTCGGCATGCGGCCATCGCTCCCGTTTCACGATGAACCGACACGGAAATGCGGTATAACCGGGCGGCCGTATTCCTGACTGTCGCAAGCTGACGGACTGTCGGTATGATACGGGCGGCACGATTCTCGTCGCACGAATAACAGGCACGGGTTTTCCCGACCCTCACGCATTTTCTTGTCGATTTCGCACCATGAACAGACGGTTCGTTTCGATCGTGTTGATCGCCGCCGGCGGGTATTTCGCCAGCGCGAACGCTCGCGCGGACTGTTTTGACGAGGCCGCTAAATATCAGCAGGTCAATCCGCTGATCCTGCGCGCGATCGCGTGGCAGGAATCGCGCAACCGGCCCGGCGCGCTGAACAAGAACACGAACGGCTCGGTCGACTACGGCCTGATGCAGATCAATTCGATCCACCTGCCCACGCTGTCGCGCTATGGAATCGGCCGCGACACGCTGATGGAGCCGTGCAAGAACGTCTATATCGCTGCGTGGCATCTCAAGCAGAAGATGAACCGTTACGGCAACACGTGGCAGGCGGTCGGCGCCTATCATTCGGAAACCCCGTCGCTGCGCGACAAGTATGCACGGCAGATCGCCGGCATCCTGACGCAGTGGAAGCTGCTGCCGCCCGTGCAGTGACGCCGCGCCGCAGCGCGGCCTGATGCCGTACCGGCCGGCCGGCGCGCGTTTGATGCACAATGCGGATCTCACGCCGCAATTTCGCCCGTCCGCGGGACGATCGCGCCCCGGAAGGGCGTCGCGGCCGCTTTTTCAATTTTTCCGTTGGTGCATATCGCTATGAATCCGGCAATGAACCAGCCGTTGCCCGTCACCGTGCTGTCCGGCTTCCTCGGCGCCGGCAAGACCACGCTGCTCAATCACGTCCTCGCGAACCGCGCGGGCCTGAAAGTCGCCGTGATCGTCAACGATCTCGCGGCGGTCAACATCGATGCGTCGCTCGTGCGCGACGCGCAGGCACTGTCGCACGTCGAGGAACGCCTCGTCGAGATGTCGAACGGCTGCATCTGCTGCACGCTGCGCGACGACCTGCTCGTCGAGATCCGCACGCTCGCATCGGAAGGCCGCTTCGACGCGATCATGATCGAATCGACCGGCATCGCGGAGCCGATGCCGATCGCCGAAACCTTCACGTTCGTCGACGATGACGGCACGTCGCTGTCGACCATCGCGCGGCTCGACACGCTCGTCACCGTGGTCGACGCGTACAACTTCCTGCGCGACTACGGCTCGGACGATGCACTCGCGACGCGCGGCATCGCCGCATCGGAAGAGGACGACCGCACGCTCGTCGAGCTGCTGATCGAGCAGATCGAATTCTGCGACGTGCTGGTGATCAACAAGGCCGACCTCGTCGCCGCGGACGACCTTGCCCGCCTGCAGCACATCCTCGCGCGACTCAATCCGCGCGCGCACCAGGTCGTGTCGACGTTCGGCAACGTGCCGCTCGACGAAGTGCTGAACACGGGCCGCTTCGATTTCGACGAGGCCGCGAACGCACCTGGCTGGCTCGCGTCGCTCGATCACGATCACACGCATTGCGACGACCCCGACTGCCATGACGAACATCATGCGCACGTGCACGGCGAAGCCGACGAATTCGGGATCGGCAATTTTGTCTATCGCGCGCGCCGGCCGTTTCATCCGGCGCGACTCTGGGCGCTGCTGCATCAGGAGTGGCCGGGCGTGCTGCGCAGCAAGGGCTTCTTCTGGCTCGCGACGCGCAACGACATCGCGGGTTCGCTGTCGCAGGCGGGCGGCGTATGCCGACATGGCCCGGCGGGACTTTGGTGGGCGGCGCAGGATCGCGCCGAATGGCCGGACGACGACGAGCTGCTCGGTGAAATCCGCGCTGAATGGCACGGCGACATCGACGATCGCACAGTGGGCGATCGCCGGCAGGAACTCGTGCTGATCGGTATCGCGCTCGATGCGGATGCATGGCGCGAGAAGCTCGATGCGTGCCTGCTGACCGATGCGGAATTCGCGCTCGGCGCGGCCGGATGGCACGCGTTCGACGATCCGTTCCCGGCGTGGGATGTCGATTCGCACGACGACGACGATCACGGCGACACGCAGATCGTGCACGCGTAACGCGTTGTAAAAACAACCGTTAAATCTTGCAAGAGGGGCGCGGACTGTGGCGAAAATGCTGCGCGCGCCCAACAAAAAACCCGCCGAAAGGCGGGTTTTTCTTGGAACAGGCGCTGGTTTAACGCTTGTTGACGGCGTCCTTGAACGCCTTGCCAGCCGTGAACTTGACCGTCTTGGCTGCCGGGATCTTGATGGTTTCGCCGGTCTTCGGGTTGCGGCCCGTACGTGCTGCGCGCTTGCCCGAACCGAAGCTGCCGAAGCCGATCAGCTGAACCGCATCACCCTTCGACACGGCCTTCTTGATGACTTCGAGCAGCGTGTCCAGCGTTTCGCCGGTTTGAGCCTTGCTGGCGCCCGTTTGGGCGGCGACGGCGTCGATCAGTTCCTGTTTGTTCATTAAGGTTCCTTTATCAGGTTAGGTTGACACGAACAGCGCGAACGCGCCGATTATACGTGCGCGAACCGTGCCGTCGAGAGTCAGACTCCGACGACACAGCGCCGAATCCTGGCCCGCGCGACGCGCCCTCCGGTGAGCCGGTGGCCACCCCGCGGTACGGCGTTGCTATGATAGCGCAGCGCAAACCCAATAACGACAAGGGTTTCAAAGATTTTCATCGGTATTTCGCCGAATGAATCATCGACTGCCCGTTTTTTGACCAGCGCCAACCGGACAGGATACGCAGCGCGGTCCGCCCGTGCGCCGCGCCGTTGGCTTTTTCCAACGACCGGTCGGACGGCCCCGCGCAATCCCTTGCCAGGCTTGGCTGCCACGTTTTTTGTTTCGCATGACCGACCGACTTGTTCCCGCCACGCTCGCGCGCCGCGACGACGGCACGCTCGTCTCGCCCGAGTTCGGCGATCTCCATCGCGGCGCATCAGGCGCGCTCGCGCATCGCGTGTTCGTCGCGGGCAATGGGCTGCCGGCACGCTGGCAGGGCCGCCGCACGTTCACGATCGTGGCGACCGGATTCGGCGCGGGCGGCAGCTTTCTCGCGGCCTGGGCCGCCTGGCGCGACGATCCCGCGCGCTGCGAGCGGCTGCATTTCGTCGCAGTCGAACCGCATCCGTTCGCACGAGACGACCTGCGCCTCGCCGCTTCGTATATCGTTGCGGACACAACCATATCGGCGGATGTCGATGCCCTTGCCGACGCGTGGCCGATGCGCGTGCCGGGCCTTCATCGGCTCGAATTCGACGAAGGACGCGTGGTGCTCACGCTGGCGTTCGGCGATGCGATCGACATGCTGGGGAAGATCGTCGCGCGCGCCGACGCGTTCTGTCTCGACCGCTTCGCGGCATCGAACGACGCGGATCTCCAATCGGCCGACGTGATCCGCGCGCTGTCGAAAATCGCCGGGGAACACGCCACCTTTGCAGCGCATGCGAGTTCTGACGCGTTGAAACACGCCCTCGTCAAATCGGGTTTCACGTATCGCGAGGTCGACGATCTGCTCGTCGGCGAATATGCGCCGCGCTGGCGCGCGCGCCGGCACGAGCCGCCGCTCGCACTGCCCGTTGCGACGCGCCGTGCGATCGTGATCGGCGCGGGGCTGGCGGGCTGCGCGGTCGTCGAACGCCTGGCCGCGCGCGACTGGGAAGTCACGCTGATCGAGCGACATGACCGGATCGCGAGCGACGCGTCGGGCAATCCGGCCGGTGTATTCCATCCGCTGATGACACGCGACGACAACGTCGCGAGCCGGCTCACGCGCGGCGGCTTCCTGCACGCGCTCGCACGCTGGCAGGCACTCGAACGTGCTGGTCACGCATTCGCGCGCAGCACGCACGGGATGATCCATCTCGCCGAATCGGCCGGCGACTTCGAGCGGATGCGCGAGGCATTCGATGCGTTCGGTGCGCCGTCCGACTATGTCTCGCTGCTCGACGTCGAGGCCGCGCGCACGCATCTGAACCTGCCGGTCGCGCAGGGCGGCCTGCTGTTTCCGCACGGCGGCGCCGTCTGGCCGGCCGGGCTGTGCGCGGCCCAATATGCGGCGGCCGGCGAACACGTACGCTTGCTCGCTTCCACCCGCGTTGCCAAGCTCGAACGGCGGGGCGACGCATGGCATGCACTCGACGATGCGGGCAGCACGCTGGCCGAAGCGCCCGTCGTCGTGCTCGCGAATGCCGGCGACGCCGCGCGGCTCGCCGGGCTGCACCATGTCGCGCTGCAGCCGGTGCGCGGCCAGCTCACGTTGCTGCCGGCGGGCAGCACGGCCCCGCTGCCGTGCCCGACGATCGGCGACGGTTACGCGGTGCCGCTCGACGACGGCACGCTGCTGATCGGCGCGACGTTCGAACCCGACGACGTCGATCCCGCGATGCGCGCGGCCGGCCACCTCGAAAACATCGAGCGCGTACGGCATCTGCTACCGGGCCTGATCGGCGACCTGCCGGACCCCGACACACTGCGCGGCCGCGTTGCGTTCCGCTGGGTCGTCGGCGACCGCCTGCCGCTGCTCGGCCCGCTCGCGGACGAAGCAGGCGCCATCGCCAATGCCCGCGCGCTGAGCGGTGCGCAGGCACGCGACCTGCCGCGCATGCCCGGGCTCTACGGCGCATTCGGCTTCGGCTCGCGCGGCCTCGTATGGGCGGCGCTCGGCGCCGAATTGATCGCGTCGCAACTCGAAGGCGAGCCTTGGCCGCTCGAGCGCGAACTTGCCGATGCCGTCGACCCTGCACGCTTCCTGATCCGCGCGTTGCGCGCGCGCCGCGTCGGCCCGCCCGGCTGACCGTTCACCCAAGCTGCTCACAGTTTCCCGATTTTTTCGCGCAAGGTTATCCACTCGACGCTGTGGATAACCGCGCGAAATCCACGCGCACTTCGTGTGTAATCACAGTGGACGTAAACTGGGCAACTCGGCACAGCTGTGAGGCGGCCCGAAAGTTGCTCAACTCAAACCTCTGTGCGCGAACAGCCTGTGCAACGGGTTATGGGTTCTGCAACGCCTTGATCTGTCGACGTAAACCGAAGTTATCCACAGAACTGTGCGCCCTTTGTTAACTTCTACTACGTATATATACAAGTAAACCTTTGAAACCAAAGACCTGCGGTACCGCACAGCGCCGCGAGTCGATTCAATGGGTTCCAGACCGAAAAAGCTGTGGCACAATCGGTTTCCTTCGCGTTCATCCGGCCAGGCGCCGGACATGCTTCAATGGAACGGTCGGCACGATTTCGAATCTGAATCATCGAGACTGCGCAGTCCGTTCACACACCAGGCCGACAATCCAGATCGGCAACCTGAACGACTTTCCGCCCTGTGGTGGAAAAGGCGGATCCCATGTCCCGCCGTCGTCGACACAACAATCACATTCGGGGCGATACCCAGCCGGCGCGCATCCATTTCTGACGCTTGACCCCGTGTCGCTGGCGGTCGCTTCCAAAGGAGAAGTCACCACGATGAAGTCGGCGTTCTCATTCCTGCCCAACTGGCCGCTTACGCCGGATGCCGTGTTCTGGGCCGGGCTCGCGTTGTTCGCGGCCGGCCTGTGTGGCGAGCTTTGCTATCGCGCATGGCGTCTGCCTCGCATCACCGGCTATGCGGTGATCGGTCTCATCGCCGGGTCGTTCGGCTTCGGCGTGATCGATGCAAGCACCGACGAAACTTCGCGGTTGCTGATCGACGTCGCGCTCGGCCTCTTGCTGTTCGAGCTCGGCAGCCGTCTCGACCTGCGCTGGATCCGGCGCAATCCGTGGCTCGTCGCGTCGAGCCTCGCCGAAGCCACGCTGACGTTCGTGCTGGTGCTGTTCGTGATGCTTGCGCTCGGTGTGTCGGGGATGGTCGCGTTGGTGCTGTCGGCGATCGCGATCGCGACGTCGCCGTCGATGGTGATCCAGCTGAAGACCGAACTGCGCGCGGAAGGGCAGGTGTCGCAACGCCTCATCACGCTCACCGCGCTCAACAGCGTCTATGCGATCGTGCTGACCAAGCTCGTGACGAGCTGGCTCCACCAGGAAGCGTACGGCAACGTTTTCGCGACGATCCTGCAGCCGCTCTACCTGCTCGCGGGTTCGTTCATCGTCGCGTATGTCGTCGCGCGTTCGTGCAACTACCTGTTCCGCCACATGACCGCGACGATGCGCGACGAGCATTCGTTCGTCGCGTTGTTCGGGCTCGTGATGCTCGCGATCGCCGTCGCCCAGGCGCTGAAGCTGTCGACGCTGCTCACGCTGCTGCTCGCCGGCATCATCGTGAAGAACCTCGAGGCGCGCCCGCAACTGTGGCCCGAGCACTTCGGCACGGCCGGCTGGCTGCTGACGGTGACGCTGTTCGTGCTCACGCTCACGTCGTTCACGTGGGGCGACATCGCGCTCGGCGGGCTGCTCGCGATCGTGCTGATCGTCACGCGGCTCGTTGCGAAGCTGGCCGGCGTCGTCGCGTTCGCGAAGCCGAGCGGCATCGGCATGAAGCAGGGCGTCGCGCTCGGAATCGCGCTCACGCCGATGTCCGCGCTGTCGTACCTGCTCGTCGACGACACCTACCAGCTCTATCCGAATTTCGACCCGCACCTGCGCGCGATCGTGATGTGCACGATCGTGATCCTGCAGCTCGTCAGCCCGTTCATCGTGTACCGCTGCCTGTCGGCGGTCGGTGAACGCAGCGACGGCAACTGATTCCGGAACCTGCCATGGCACTCGAAACCTTCGTCAATTCCGAGCCGTTTACGTTCGGCGTCGAACTGGAGATCCAGGTCGTCAACACGCACAACTACGACCTGACCAAAGCGGCCTCCGACCTGATGCGCCTGATCCAGGGCGAGACCTTCCCGGGCAACATCACGCCGGAAATCACCGAGAGCATGATCGAGCTGTCGACCGGCATCTGCCATTCGCACGAGCAGGCGGTGAGCGAGCTGCATGCGATCCGCGACGTGCTGGTGAAGGCGGCCGACCAGCTCAACGTCGGGCTGGCCGGCGGCGGCACGCATGCGTTCCAGCAATGGAGCGACCGGCAGATCTACGATGCGCCGCGCTTCCAGTACATCTCCGAGCTGTACGGTTATCTCGCCAAGCAGTTCACCGTGTTCGGCCAGCACGTGCACATCGGCTGCCCCGATCCCGACAGCGCGTTGTTCCTGCTGCACTCGATGTCGCGCTTCATTCCGCACTTCATCGCGCTGTCCGCGTCGTCGCCGTTCGTGCAGAACGTCGACACCGGCTTCCATTCGGCACGCCTGAATTCGGTGTTCGCGTTCCCGCTGTCGGGACGCGCGCCGTTCGTGCTGACCTGGGACAGCTTCGAGGAGTACTTCACGAAGATGGTGAACACCGGCGTCGTCAACTCGATGAAGGACTTCTACTGGGACATCCGGCCGAAGCCCGGCTACGGGACGATCGAGGTGCGCGTGATGGACACGCCGCTGTCGGTCGACCGCGCGGCGGCGATCGCCTGCTACATCCAGACGCTCGCGCGCTACCTGCTGACCGACCGGCCGCTGAAGCTGTCCGAGGACGACTACCTCGTCTACACGTTCAACCGTTTCGAGGCGTGCCGCTTCGGGCTCGAGGGCACCTGCGTGAATCCTCAGACGGGTGAGCGCCGCACGATCGCCGAAGACATCCTCGACACGCTCGACCGGATCGCACCGCATGCGGCCGCGCTCGGTTCGCGCGCGGCGCTCGACGAGATCGGCGCGCTCGCCAAGGCGCGCGTGAACGACGCATCGTGGTTGAGAACCGTTTTCAAACAGGAAAAATCGCTCAATGAGACGGTCCGCCAGCAGTGCTTACGTTGGCGCGAGTGAAAAAATGTTTTGCAGATTACGGGGTCGACCGAGTCGCGATTCACTGAATGACCGGCGGCCCCGATTGCCGCCGAAATCGTTGCCGGTTGTCCCGAAAATCTGTGGATAACAGGATATTCCGCTGCAAAGTCAACGATCTGTGCACGGGATAACCCGGTGGATCATTGCGGTGGGCCCGATGGCCGATCCGAACAGGAAAATGCCGTTGCGCACCGTTTGGCGGTCGTTCGACATTGCTGGCACAACGAAAAATCTTGGTTATCCAGTGATTTTCCACAGAATGAAGGGGATAACTTAGCTGTGCGATTTTCCGCTCTCGCTTAGAATGTCGGCTTTGCGGACACCGGAACGTCGAGTGTCTTACCGGTCGCCGCGAACGCGACCGCCGCGTGTGCCCTCGCGACGGCCGTGCTGACATACTCGCAAGAGCATGTCTGTTTTGAGATAGACATTCGATCTCCACACTACGGCCGCTCGGCAAACCGGGCGGCGGCAAAGCGAAAAGACTATGAGCGAAGGCGTTTACGGGAATCAGGCTTCGGGACGTGTGACCCACAGCCTGCTGCGGTTGAGTACGGCCATGCGAAGCCAGGCATGGGATTGGGCGGAAGGCGCAGGCCTCACGCCGACGCAGGGCGAGATTCTCGTGCTGCTGCTGCAGCGCAAGGGCCCGATGCGGCTCGGCGAGATCGCGCGCGAGACGCAACTGACCGCGGCGACCACGAGCGATGCGGTGAGCACGCTCGAAACGAAGGGTCTCGTCGAGAAGCGCCGTGCGCTGGACGACGGCCGCGCACTGGCCGTGCGCCTGTCGGCCCGTGGCCGGACGGCCGCGAAGAAGGCGCTGCAATGGCCTGAATTCCTGACGAAAGCGGTCGGCAAGCTCGGCGCGGACGAGCAGGGCGCACTGTATCGCGCGCTGCTGAAGACGCTGCGCGAACTGCAGGTGGCCGGTGCGACGCCGCCGCAGCGCATGTGCCTGACGTGCGCTCACTTCCAGCCGGGCAAGCTGTCGAAGAAGACCGTGCATCACTGCGCGGCGCTCGACATCTCGATGTCCGACAGCGATCTGCGTCTCGACTGCTCGGTGCAGGAAGAGGCCGACGCGGCGACGCAGAAGAAGACCTGGAAGATTTTCGCCGGCTGACGTCCGTCGATCGACCGGGAGGCCGATGATGAACGCTGAAGTCGTGGCGATCCGCCACGTGCATTTCGAGGACCTCGGGAGCTTCGAGCAGGTGCTCGGCGAACGGGGCCGGCGGGTGCGCTACGTCGACGTCGGGTCGTCGCGGGTCGAGGTGCTCGACGTGCTCGAGCCGTCGCTGCTCGTCGTGCTCGGCGGGCCGATCAGCGTGTACGACGATGCGCAATATCCGACGATCGCGCCGCTCGCGGCGCTCGTGCGCAAGCGCATCGACGCCGGGTTGCCGATCCTCGGGATCTGTCTCGGTTCGCAGTTCATCGCCCGGGCGCTCGGCGCGCGCGTCTATCCGGCTGCCCAGCACGAACTCGGCTGGACGCCGCTGACGCTCACCGATGCCGGCCGCGCATCGCCGCTGCGCCATCTCGATGGTGCGGCGACGTCGATGCTGCACTGGCATGGCGACACGTTCGACCTGCCGGGCGGGGCGATTCATCTCGCCTCGACCGCGGCCTGCCGTCACCAGGCATTCGCATGGGGCCAGCACGTGCTGGCGCTGCAATGCCATCCGGAAATCCGCACCGACCGTTTCGAACCGTGGCTGATCGCGAACGCCGGCGAAATCGCGGCGACGCCCGGCATCGACGCGTGCCAGTTGCGCGCCGATACCGTGCAGCACGGCCCCGCGCTCGAGGCGGCCGCGCGACGCATGTTCGCGGAGTGGCTCGACAGCGTCGGACTCTGACGCCGCCAGCGGCGCCGCCGCTGGCCGCGAACAGGATGCCCGGCCCGCATGCGTTGCAGGCCGGCGCATCGCCGTATGCGCCGCCTTATCTCCATTGCCGGCCACCTGCCGCGTGCCGTACCTGACCATCCGCTTACTGCCGGACGCGCCATCTGCACGCTGGCCGCCTGCGTGCTACGCTCGTTCGCTCTTTCCCTTCCTGGCGAGCGGCTTCCATGACTGCGCTGTTTTCCCCGTTCACGCTGCGTGGCGTGACCCTTCCGAACCGGATCGTGATCTCCCCGATGTGCCAGTATTCAGCCGAACGCGGCGAGGCGACCGACTGGCACATGATTCACCTCGGCCATCTCGCGCTGTCGGGCGCGGGGCTGCTCTGCATCGAGGCGACCGCGGTGGAACCCGACGGGCGCATCACGCATGGCGACCTCGGCCTCTGGGACGACGCGACCGAAGCCGCGCTGAAGCCCGTGCTGGCCGCGATCCGCAAGCATTCGCCGGTCCGCATCGCGATGCAGTTGTCGCATGCGGGGCGCAAGGCGTCGAGCAACGTGCCGTGGCAGGGCGGTCAGCTCGTGTCCGTCGCCGACGGCGGCTGGTTGCCGCACGCGCCGTCGGCCGTGCCGCACAAGGATGGCGAGACGCCGCCGCTCGCACTGGATGCTGCGGGCCTGAACCGGATCCGCGAAGCGTTCGCGGCGTCGGCGAAGCGGGCCGCACGGCTCGGCATCGACGCGATCGAGGTGCACGCGGCCCACGGCTACCTGCTGCACCAGTTCCTTTCGCCACTCGCGAACCAGCGCACCGACGAATACGGCGGCTCGCTCGAAAACCGCATGCGCTTTCCGCTCGAGATCTTCGAGATCGTGCGCGCGGCGTTTCCAGAGGATCGGCCGGTCGGTGTGCGCGTGTCCGCGACCGACTGGGTCGAAGGCGGCTGGGAGCTCGACGATACGATCGCGTTCGCGCACGAGCTGAAGCGCCGCGGCTGCGACTGGATCGACGTGTCGTCCGGCGGCGTGTCGCCGCTGCAGAAGATTCCGCTGTCGCCCGGCTACCAGGTGCCGTTCGCGCAGGCGGTGAAGCGCGCGGTCGGCATGCCGACGATCGCCGTCGGCCTGATCAACGAGCCCGCGCATGCGAACCGGCTCATCGAGGCAGGCGATGCCGATTTCGTCGCGATGGCGCGTGCGATGCTGTACGACCCGCGCTGGCCGTGGCATGCGGCGGCCGAGCTCGGCGCGCAGGTGACGGCGCCGCCGCAATACTGGCGCTCGCAGCCGCGCGAGCACAAGGCGTTGTTCGGCGACATCGCATTCGGCCAGCGTTGAGCACCGCGCGCCCAATATTGCGTGTGATGTTGAACGAAGCAATCGTGAACGTGTAGGATGCGGGTGATTCGCCGCATGCCCCGACGCGGCACCCACCGGTGCCGCGTTTTCGTTTTGCGCGACGCCAGGCCGTGACCACGGCCGTCTTCCATTCAAGTCGTCTTCACAAGGATTCGTTCGATGAGTTCACGCAGGATCGCGGTGCGCCGCTCGGGAGTACACGGCAAGGGCGTGTTCGCCGTGGCGCCGATCAAGGCCGGCGAGCGCGTAGTGGAATACAAGGGCGAACGAATTTCGTGGAAGGAGGCGCTGCGCCGCCACCCGCACGACCCGAGCGAACCGAACCATACGTTCTACTTCGCACTGGATGAGGGCGGGGTGATCGACGGCAAGATCGACGGCAACAGCGCGCGCTGGATCAATCACTCGTGCGCGCCGAACTGCGAAGCCGAGGAAGTCAAAGGCCGCGTGTACATCCACGCGCTGCGCGACATCGGGCCGGAAGAGGAACTGTTCTACGACTACGGCCTCGTGATCGACGCGAAGCTGACGAAGACGCTCAAGCGCGAGTACGCGTGCCATTGCGGCGCGGCGTCGTGCCGCGGCACGCTGCTCGCGACGTCCGACGAGGGCGGCAAGAAGAAAAAGAAGAAGGACAAGAAGGACGGCAAGTCCGAGTCCCGGTCGAAGGACAAGAAAAGCAAGAAGTGACGCAGGCGGCGGCGCATCGTGCGCTGCCGTTGTTGTTTCAGCGGATGGCTGCGCGCGTCGCGCAGCCGTGTTTTCCGCCTTCCTCATCCGGCGTGCGGCCCGCTCGGCGGCCGCACGCCGCGAGTCCCTCAGATCCTTAGTGCGTCGACGCGGCGGCCGGTGTTTCGCTGGCCGGCTTCTCGGTGTGCGCAACCAGCGGCACCCTCACCACGAAGCGCGAGCCGCCTTCCGATGCATCCTCGTACGAGACGGTGCCGCCGTGCATCGCGATGATGTCGTGCACGATCGCGAGGCCGAGCCCGGCGCCCGTCTCGACGCCGTTGCCGCTTTGCGCGTCGCCGCGGAAGAAGCGCTTGAACAGGTCGGCCTGCTGATTGGCGGGCACGCCGGGGCCGTTGTCCTCGACGACGATCTCGGCGGCCGGCTGGCCGTCCTCGAGTGCGCCGCGCGCAACGTTCACCGTGATCCGTGCGCCGTCCGGCCGCGCGAGCGGGACGTACTTCAGCGCATTGTCGAGCAGGTTTGCGATCACCTCGCGCAACAGCACGGGGTTGCCGCGCACGACCAGCTTCTCGTCGTCACCCGGATCGTCGGTGCGCTGGAAGCCGAGGTCGACGTGCGACGCAAGCGCGCGCGGCACCCACTCGGCACCCGTCTCGAACGCCATCGCCGCGAGGTCGACGTCGACGAATCGCGCGGCCTGTTCGCCTGGCTCCGCCCGGGCGAGTGACAGCAACTGGTTGGACAGCCGCACCGCGCGGTCGGCAGCCGCGCGCAGTTCGCGCACCGCGGCGAAGGTCTGGTGCGGGTCGCGCGCGACGGCTGCCTGCTCCGCGTGCAGCTTCACGGCCGTGAGCGGCGTGCGCAACTGGTGCGCGGCATCGGCGATGAACTTGCGCTGCGCGTCGAGCGCGGTCTTCAGGCGGCCGAGCAGCGCGTTCATCGCACTCGTCAGCGGCCGGATTTCCAGCGGCACCTCGGTTTCGTCGACCGGTTCCAGCGACGTGTGGGTCTGCCGGTTCAGCGAATCGGCCAGGTGCGTGAGCGGGCCGAGCTGCTGGTTGACGACGCGCCACACGATGCCCCAGCCCGCGAGCAGCAGCAGCAGCAGCGGCATCATGATCGCGACGAGGAATTCGGCCGCGATCCGGTAGCGGTGCCGCACCGGCTGCGCGACCTCGACGACCATCGGCTTGCCGCCTTCGACGTCGTCGACGCGCACCTGCGCCACCCGCACCGCGCGGTTGTCGTATTCGGCCTCGAACACGTACGCGTGATGCATGCGGCGCACGTTGATCCCCTGCAGCGGCAGCTTCGGATCGCCAGCGAGTTCCTGTTCGCCGTCGCTGATCCGGTAGATCAGTGCTTCGGCGGGATCGGAGAACATCGCCTGCGCGAGCGGCGGCACCGTGAACGGCGCGTCGGGGCCGGCGATCTGGATCTGTTTGGAGATGGCGGTCGCGAGATCGGCGAGCGAGCGGTCGATCACGTGCTGCGTGTATTGCCACGCGAGCCAGTAGGCGATCAGGCCGCTCATCAGCGCGAGCATCGACAGCGGGGCGGCGAGGCGCCGAAGCAGCGAGCGGCGCAGGCTGGTGGTCACAGCCGGATCAGGAGACATTTCGACGGGCAAATGGATAAGCGCCGCTCACGAGGAGCGGCGCGGTCGTGCGCCGGGCGGCGACGCGGAGCAGCGCGCACACGCGGGCGGCACGCGGCCGCCCGGCGTGCGGTGCCGCTCAGACGCTCGCCGTCTGGCGGATTTCCTGCAGCAGGTAGCCGAAGCCGCGCACCGTGACGATTTCGACACGGCACTGCTCGAGTTTCTTGCGCACGCGGTGGACGTAGACTTCGATCGCGGTGTCGCCGAGATCGCCGCCGAAGTGCGTGAGGTGATCCTGCAGCTGGGCCTTGCTGACGACGCGGCCGTGACGCAGCAGCAGCATCTCGAGCACCGCGAATTCACGCGGCGACAGTTCGAGCGGCTTGTCGTCGTTGAAGATGCGACGGTCGACGCCCGACAGGCGGACGCCACCCAGCGACACTTCCGGACGCGGCATGTCGCTGTGCGGGCCGCTGCGGCGCATCACCGCGCGGATGCGCGCTTCGAGCTCGGCCGGCTCGAACGGCTTGAGCATGTAGTCGTCGGCGCCGGAGTTCAGGCCCTGGATCCGGTCGTTCAGCTCGTCGCGTGCGGTCAGCACGATGACGGGCGTGTGGCGGTTGGTCTGGCGGAAGCGCGTGAGCAGCGTCATCCCGTCGATGCCCGGCAGGCCGAGGTCGAGGATCACGAGTTCGTGGCGGTTCTGTGCCAGCGCCTGTTCGGCAAAGATGCCGTCATGCACCATGTCGACGGTGAAGCCAGCCTGCTCGAGGCTGCTCTGGATACCGCGTGCGATGGGGCGGTCGTCTTCGATCAGAAGGAGTCGCATGAAGTTCGCTCAAGTACAATGGGTTGGCGGTTCAGGCACGCGGACAGCACGACGCCGTTTCCACAGGGGCGCCGCAACACCTGACATCAAGCATGGCGGCCAGCGAACGATTAAATCCAAACATGTCCGATATTTCGATCAACGACCTAGAAGCCGCGATCAATTTCTGGCGCGCCCGCTCGCCGTCGAGCGGCGACGAACTCAAACTCTGCGAAGAGGCCAGCGCGCTCTCCAAGCCGTATGCGCTGCTGATTGTACAGCGCGAAAGCGCGCTACAACTGGAAGGATTGGACCCCAAGGCACGGAATGCGTACGAGACTTACGTGCGCCTTAAGGATGGCTTGGAAAGCTGAAGGCTTTCGCTGACTACATCCTAGAAAACGTTCATCGAAATGAAAAGTTGACGCGCCGCGCATCGAAAGACGCGCGGCGGTAGAGGAAGGCCTCAGGCGGCCGGTTGCGCGTGCGCGCCGGCACGGTCGATGAACAGCGCCAGTTCGATGTCGCGATCGGTCAGGCCGTCGGCATCGTGGGTCGACAGCGTGATGTCGACGCGGTTGTACACGTTGAACCATTCCGGATGGTGGTTCATTTCCTGCGCCTTGATCGCGACGCGCGTCATGAAGCCGAATGCTTCGTTGAAATCGGCGAAGCGCAGGCTGCGCTGGATCGCATCGCGGCCCGGTACGGCCGTCCAGAGCGGCAGGCCTTCGAGCCGGGTCTTGCGTTCTTCTGATGTGAGCTTGTGGATCATCTTGCACCTCTCGGTCGGTAACGGCGCCCGCGCGCGGCTGCGCCGCGCGGCGAAGCCGGCATCGGTCATTGTTTCATAGTTGTGGGACGGGCATCCGGGGACGGGCGACCGGCGACGGGTATCCGGGGAAGGCGATCGGGAGGCCGGCAGAGGCTGGTTCCGGCCCCCTCGAGCGTCACGCGTCCGCGTCGTCGGGCCAGCCGTCGCCCGTGCCGCGATGCAGCACGCGATCGGTCTCGAGCACCGCGCCGGCCGCGAACTCGGGCAGCGCCGCCAGGCGGGCGGCCAGCGCACGGCCGTCGACGTCGGCGAGCGCAAACAGCTGCGCGAAATCGTCGATCACGAAGTAGGTCTTCTGGAACGTGTCGATCCGGTACTTCGTGCGCATCACGCGCTCGAGGTCGAAGCCGAGCCGGTTCGGCGCCGCGCTTTCGAGGCTGTACAGGCTTTCGCCCTTGCTCGACACGATCCCGGCGCCATAGATCGACAGCCCGTTCGTGCCGCGCGCATCGCGGATCAGCCCGAATTCCACCGTATACCAGTAGAGCCGCGCGAGGCGCGCCAGCGCCGCTTCATCGTCGGCGACCGCGAGCGCGGTGCGGCCGTACGCCTGCATGTAGTCGGCGAACACTGGGTCGATCAGCAGCGGCACGTGGCCGAACAAGTCGTGAAAGCAGTCGGGTTCCTGCAGGTAGTCGAGCTGGTCGGGACGGCGCATCCACCAGGTGACGGGGAAGCGCCGGTTCGCGAGATGCTCGAAGAACACGCGGTCGGGCACGAGGCCCGGCACCGCGACGATCTGCCAGCCCGTTGCCGGCTTCAACTGTCGGTTCACGTCGGCGAACGACGGCACGCGATCGGCCGGCAGGTCGATTTTCCCGAGCCCCACGACGAATGCGTCGCAGGCGCGCCCGCGCAGCAGCGCCGACTGGCGTGCATAGAGCTGCTTCCACACCGCGTGGTCGACCTGGCCGTAACGCGCGAGCGGCTGGTCGATGGTGAAATCGGCGCGGGTTTCGAGGCCCGCATCGAACTGCTCCTGCAGTTTCGCGGTGACGACGGTGGACATGATCTGGCTCTGCACGTGGCGGTTGGGAACCATGCAAGTGTAGAGCGGGCTGCGCGCGGAATGGGCGCATAGTTGGCGTTGATTCGCTCGATGATGCGATAATCGCGCATCAAATCACGAATCAATGCGGAGAATGCTCATGCTGGAACTCGATCACTTCGATCTCGCGCTGCTGGACGTGCTGCAGCGCTTCGGCCGCGCGACGCATCAGCAGCTCGGCGAGGAGGTGCCGCTGTCGCCGTCGCAGATCGGCCGGCGGCTGCAGCGGCTCGAGGCGGCCGGCGTGATCGAAGGCTACCGCGTGATGTTGCGCCCCGAAAAACTCGGGCTCGGCGTCACCGCGTTCACGAGCCTCAAGCTCAAGCACCACGGCGACTCGATCATCGAGCAGTTCCAGCAGCAGATCGACGTGCTGCCCGAAGTGCTCGAATGCCATGCGGTGGTGGGCGATGCCGACTACCTGCTGCGGATCGTCGCGCCCGACCTGAACGCGCTGTCGCAGTTCGTGATGAAGAAGCTGATGCGCGTGCCGGGTGTCGACAGCGTGCGCTCGAACATCGTGCTGACGACCTTCAAGCGCAACGGCGCGCTACCGCTCGCGCACCTGGCGCCCGGCGCCGCCTGACGCGGCCACCGCGCGGCGGCAAGGGTTAAGGCGGCGCGGGTTGCGCCGCCTCGGGGCAGGGCCGGATCAGGCCGCTTCGTGCGGCGTGTCGGCGTTCAGCAGGTCGACGTACGCGACGGCGACGAGGTCGTCCTGCGACACGCCGAGCTTCGCGAACACGTCGTGCGCTTCGGCTTCGCCGCCGGCTTCGTCGTCATCGGGGCCGAGCACGACTTCCAGCTCGATGAAATCGCCGAGGCCGTCGACGCGGTCGAGGTGGATGCGCGTGCGGCCCGCGAGGTACACGTGCCGTTCCTTCGTCACGATCCCGCGCGTGGTCAGCGCGGTGGCGAGCAGCGCGTGCATCGCGTCGGGGTTCGTCACCGGGCTGCGCGTGTAGTACGACGCCTTCGGGCCGTCGCGGTCGTCGCGCTGGTAGAAGATCAGTTCGGCCGGCGTGCCGTCCTCGAAGCGGCGCAGCTTGAGCCGGCCGCGCGGCACGTCATAGAAGAAATCCTGCTGGCGATAGAACAGCGGCGCTTCGGTCGCGAGCCTGGCCGCCTGTTCGCGCAGCTGGTCGAATTCGCGGGCGCGGGCTTTGATCTCGATGTTGCGGGCCATGCGGGTCTCCTTCAATCGGGGTCTCGCGGTGTGCGAACGCACAATCTAGCAAAAAGCCCGCGAAGGTGGCGTGACGACCGGCGGGACGCGGCGACACGCCGCGGCCGGGAGGCTCGGCCCCGTGATTTCCCCATTCACGCACGCGTGATGGCCCGCACGGTCGCCGGCTGCCGACCGGCGACGTGTCAGGCGTTGACGTCCGGTGCACGGCCAGTTCCAGCGCTATCAGCAGCACTCATATCGCCCACTGCGCTTCGATCAGCCGCAGCGCCGCCGCGATCGCCGGTTCGTCGCGCCGCTCGGCGAGCGTCACGAACGTCAGTTCGGTCGGCACCGTCACGGGCTCGACGATCGTCAGCGCATGCGCGTGCGCTTCGGCCAGCGCGGTCGAGTCGCGCGCGAGGGTCAATCCGATCCCCGATTTGACGAGGTCGAGCATCGATTGCTCCTGGTCGACCTCGGCCACCTTGAGCGGCTGCGCGCCGGCCTCCGCGAAGCGCCGCGACAGCAGCCGGTGGTGCGCGGACGCCGGCGGCGTCCAGATCCACGGCAGCGTGGCAAGCGCGCGCCAGTCGTGTGCGCGCTGCACGCGCTCCTTCCAGCCGGCCGGCGCGAGTACGCGGTACTGGAAATGCGTGAGCGTGACGGTGTGGAACAGGGCGCCGTCGAGCGGATCGTCCTCGCCTGGCCGACCGATGTAGTAGCCGACGTCGAGCGCCTGCGTGCGCACCTGTTCGATCACCCAGCCCGACATCCCGTGCCGCAGCGCCGTCTCGATCTGCGGATGCGTTTCGACGAGCGCGCGCAGGAAGCCACCGAGCCGCAGGAAGCCCGGGTCGAGGATCGTGCCGATCCGCAGCCGGCCGCGCACCTCGTGCCGCAGCGCAGCGGCGGCACGCTGCACGTCGGCGGCCGCGGCGAGCGCACGTTCCGCATGCGGCAGCAGCGTCTGGCCGTCGCGCGTGAGCGCGAGGCCGCGCGATGTGCGTGTAAACAACGTGACGCCGAGCGTTTCCTGCAGATGCTTGATCTGCAGGCTGACCGCCGGCTGCGTCAGGTGCAGCTGCGCGGCGGCGCGCGTCAGGTTGCCTTCGCGCGCGACCGTCGCGAACGCGCGGAGCAGGGTGAGATCCATCGTCGTGATATGAGCGCAGCTTATAACGCAGTTCAGCATAACTCATTGGATCGGCGGCCGGCGGCCGGAGTACGCTTCATCGGTCGTGGCGCGGGGCCGCAAGCGTGGCTCGCGGCGCACTATGCTGAAAATGACGCGCGGCGTTGCGCCGCGTGACAGGAGACAAACCGTGACTACCCAACGCACGCTAGAAGGCGAATTCGATTACGTGATCGTCGGCGCGGGCACCGCGGGCTGCGTGCTCGCGAACCGCCTGACCGAGGATCCCGACATCCACGTGCTGCTGCTCGAAGCGGGCGGCAAGGACGACTATCACTGGATCCACATCCCGGTCGGCTATCTGTATTGCATCGGCAATCCGCGCACCGACTGGCTGTACAAGACGCGACCCGAAGCCGCGCTCAACGGCCGTGCGCTGTCGTATCCGCGCGGCCGGGTGCTAGGCGGCTGTTCGTCGATCAACGGGATGATCTACATGCGCGGCCAGCGCGAGGATTACGACAGCTGGGCGCAGGAAACCGGCGACGCCGGCTGGTCGTGGGACAGCGTGCTGCCGATCTTCAAGCGCAGCGAGGATCACCATGCGGGCGCGAGCGACGCGCACGGCGCGGGCGGCTACTGGCGTGTCGAGAAGCAGCGGCTGCGCTGGGAGATCCTCGAATCGTTCGCGCAGGCCGCGCAGCAGACAGGCATCCCGGCAACCGACGATTTCAACCGCGGCGACAATGCCGGGGTCGGCTATTTCGAGGTGAACCAGAAGCGCGGCGTGCGCTGGAATACGTCGAAGGCGTTCCTGCGGCCCGCGATGGCGCGCCCGAACCTGACCGTGATCACTGGCGCGCAGGCGCAGCGCGTGATCTTCGACGGGCGGCGCGCGGTCGGCGTCGAATACCACGGCGACGGCACGGATTACGTCGCGCGGGCGCGTTCGGAGGTGCTGTTGACGTCCGGCGCGGTGAATTCGCCGCAGCTGCTCGAACTGTCGGGTGTCGGTGATGGCCGGCGGCTGCAGGCGCTCGGCATCGACGTCGTGCAGGATCTGCCGGGCGTCGGCGAAAACCTGCAGGATCACCTGCAATTGCGGATGGCGTTTCGCGTCGAAGGCGTGCGCACGCTCAACACGCTGTCCGCGCACTGGTGGGGCAAGCTGATGATCGGCGCCGAATATGCGTTGCTGCAGCGCGGGCCGATGTCGATGGCGCCGTCGCAGCTCGGCGCGTTCGCAAAATCCGATCCCGACGATCCCGCGCTCACGCGCCCCGATCTCGAATACCACGTGCAGCCGTTGTCGCTCGAGCGCTTCGGCGAGCCGCTGCACAGCTTCAACGCGTTTACGGCGTCCGTGTGCCATCTGCGGCCGACGTCGCGCGGCAGCGTGCATATCGCGAGCGCCGATCCGGGCGCGGCGCCCGCGATCGCACCGAACTATCTGTCGACCGATCACGATCGCCACGTCGCCGCGAACGCGCTGCGGCTCACGCGCCGGATCGCGTCCGCGCCGGCGCTCGCGCGCTATCGGCCGGCGGAAATCCTGCCGGGCCTGCAGTATCGAAGCGAAGCCGAGCTGATCGAGGCGGCCGGCGCCGTCGGCACGACGATCTTCCATCCGGTCGGCACCTGCCGGATGGGGCGTGCCGACGATGAGCGCGCGGTGGTCGACAGCCGGCTGCGCGTACGTGGCGTCGCCGGGCTGCGAATCGTCGATGCATCGGTGATGCCGTTCATTACGTCGGGCAACACTAATTCGCCGACGCTGATGATCGCCGAGCGCGCGAGCGACATGATTCGTGCCGATCGCCGCGCGGCGCGCGAAGCGACGCCGGTGCGCACGGAGCAGGCGGTGACAGCCGCGTGACGGAACGCTGACACGCACGACAGCGGGCTGTCATGATGACGCCCGCTGATTCGATATGCGAAACAAACTGCTGTTGCAGCAGCGGTGCCGAGGGTGCCGATAGCAGCGAACACCGTCGGTTCGTCCCGCAAGATCCATGCAAGCCGTGCAGCCGCACGGCTTTTTTGTTGCATGCGTGCCGGGCCGTGCGGATGGTCAACGCACGATGATGCACGTGTCAAAAAAACAGCGTGCAAAACCGTGCACAGCCGCGTGCGACAGGGCGGCCAGCCCTATAAGTGCAAATCCCGATGATTGCACTGCACCAACGGCGAGACAATGTGGCGCAGTGTGCATACGCGTCGGCGCGGGAGACCACCCTCGAGGCGTAACACGGCGCCCGGGGCAGCCCGCTCATCCGCTGACCTGTTTCGCGGACGCTTCTCGCGAATCTTCCCGGTGCTTCGCCTGACTTCGTACGGAAGGGAACATGATTCTCGGCGACACGATTCTGGAAACACGCGGACTGACCAAGGAATTCAGGGGTTTCACGGCCGTCAACGGCGTGAACCTGCGTGTGCGTCGCGGTGCGATCCATGCGCTGATCGGACCGAACGGCGCGGGCAAGACCACCTGCTTCAACCTCCTCACCAAATTCCTGACGCCGACGGCCGGCCAGATCGTCTTCAACGGCATCGACATCACCGACGAGCGGCCCGCGCAGGTCGCGCGGCGCGGCATCATCCGCTCGTTCCAGATCTCGGCCGTCTTTCCGCACCTGACCGCGCTGCAGAACGTGCGCATCGGCCTGCAGCGCGCGCTCGGCACCGAATTCCATTTCTGGCGCAGCGAACGCACGCTGAAGCGGCTCGACGACCGCGCGATGGACCTGCTCACGCAGGTCGGCCTCACCGATTTCGCGCAGGTGCCGACCGTCGAGCTCGCGTACGGCCGCAAGCGCGCGCTGGAGATCGCGACCACGCTCGCGATGGAGCCCGAACTGATGCTGCTCGACGAGCCCACGCAGGGGATGGGCCACGAGGACGTCGATCGCGTGACCGCGCTGATCAAGAAGGTCGCGAGCGGCCGCACGATCCTGATGGTCGAGCACAACATGAACGTGATCGCGGGCATCTCCGACACGATCACCGTCCTGCAACGCGGCGAGGTGCTGGCCGAAGGCTCGTATGCGGAAGTGTCGAAGAATCCGCTCGTCATCGAGGCCTACATGGGCAGCGCCGACGCGGCGCTCGCGGGGGCGCACGCATGAAGCACAGCGAACGGGAGGAACGCGAATTGAGCGGCGTCGAAAGCGGTACGCCCGCGCTGGAGATCACGGGCCTGGAGGCCTGGTACGGGGAATCCCACATATTGCACGGTGTCGACCTGACGGTGCATCGCGGTGAAGTCGTCACGCTGCTCGGCCGCAACGGCGCGGGCCGCACGACGACGCTGCGCGCGATCATGGGCCTCACGGGCCGCCGCAGCGGGTCGATCAAGGTCGCGGGCAACGAGACGATCGGCCTCGCGACGCACCGCATCGCGCATTACGGCATCGGCTACTGCCCGGAGGAGCGCGGGATCTTCTCGAGCCTGTCGTGCGAGGAGAACCTGCTGCTGCCGCCGCTGATCGGGCCGCGCGAGCACGCGATGCCGATCGACGAGATCTACGCGATGTTCCCGAACCTCGCGTCGCGCCGGCAGAGCCAGGGCACGCGTCTGTCCGGCGGCGAGCAGCAGATGCTCGCGGTCGCGCGGATCCTGCGCACCGGCGCGAACCTGCTGCTGCTCGACGAGATCTCCGAAGGCCTCGCACCGGTGATCGTGCAGGCGCTCGCGCGGATGATCGTCGCGCTGAAGGCGCGCGGCTACACGATCGTGATGGTCGAACAGAATTTCCGGTTCGCCGCGCCGCTCGCCGACCGGTTCTACGTGATGGAGCACGGCAGCATCGTCGAGCATTTCCAGGCGGCCGAACTGGAAAGCAAGATGCCGACCCTGCACGACCTGCTCGGGGTGTGACGCCGCCCCGTTTCCCTTGCCGCTAGCCGTGGCGGCCCTCGAACAACCACAACGCATCAGAACAACAGGAGACGTCAATGAAAATGAAGACCCTCGCACAGGCCTGTCTCGCACTCGCGACCGCCGCGCTCACCGCCGGCGCCGCACACGCGGCGGATACCGTGAAGATCGGCTTCATCACCGACATGTCGGGGCTTTACGCGGATATCGACGGGCAGGGCGGCCTCGAGGCGATCCGCATGGCAGTGGCCGACTTCGGCGGCAAGGTGCTCGGCAAGCCGATCGAGGTCGTCTATGCCGATCACCAGAACAAGGCCGACATCGCCGCGTCGAAGGCGCGCGAATGGATGGACCGCGGCGGGCTCGACCTGCTGGTCGGCGGCACGAACTCGGCCACCGCGCTGTCGATGAACCAGGTCGCGGCCGAGAAGAAGAAGGTCTACATCAACATCGGCGCGGGCGCCGACACGCTGACCAACGAGCAGTGCACGCCGTACACGGTCCACTACGCGTACGACACGATGGCGCTCGCGAAGGGCACCGGTTCGGCGGTGGTGAAGCAGGGCGGCAAGTCGTGGTTCTTCCTGACGGCCGACTATGCATTCGGCAAGGCGCTCGAGAAGAACACGTCGGACGTCGTGAAGGCGAACGGCGGCCAGGTGCTCGGCGCGGTGCGCCACCCGCTGTCGGCATCGGATTTCTCGTCGTTCCTGCTGCAGGCGCAATCGTCGAAGGCGCAGATCCTCGGCCTCGCGAACGCGGGCGGCGACACGATCAACTCGATCAAGGCCGCGAAGGAATTCGGCATCACGAAGACGATGAAGCTCGCCGCGCTGCTGATGTTCATCGACGACGTGCACAGCCTCGGCCTCGAGACGACGCAGGGCCTGGTGCTGACCGACAGCTGGTACTGGAACCGCGATGCGGCGTCGCGCCAGTGGGCGCAGCGCTACTTCGGCAAGATGAAGAAGATGCCGTCGAGCCTGCAGGCGGCCGATTACTCGTCGGTGACGACCTACCTGAAGGCAGTCCAGGCCGCCGGTACGACCGACTCCGACAAGGTGATGGCCGAGCTGAAGAAGATCAAGATCAACGACTTCTACGCAAAGGGCTATATCCGCACGGACGGCAGCATGATCCACGACATGTACCTGATGGAAGTGAAGAAGCCGGCGGAATCGAAGGAGCCGTGGGATTACTACAAGGTGCTCGCGACGATTCCGGGCGAGCAGGCGTTCGGGACCAAGCAGGAAACGCGCTGCGCGTTGTGGAAGTAGGCAGGACGTAGCGGCGCGCGCGGGCGCGCCGCTCGGTGGCGGCCGCAGCGATGTGCCCGCTGCGCCGCCCGCGCACGCGCTGCATGAAGGTTGCGCGCGCAACGAAACTCATTCTGACGGCTAAGTCGATGGAAATCTTTGGCATTCCGTTGCCGGCGATGCTGAGCCAGTTGCTGCTCGGGCTCGTCAACGGCTCGTTCTACGCGATCCTGAGCCTCGGGCTCGCGGTGATCTTCGGGCTGCTCAACGTGATCAACTTCGCGCACGGCGCGCTGTTCATGCTGGGCGCGATGCTCGCGTGGATGGGCCTGTCGTATTTCGGGCTGCCGTACTGGGCGATGCTCGTGATCGCGCCGCTGCTGGTCGGTGCGTTCGGGATCCTGATCGAACGCTCGATGCTGCGCTGGCTGTACAAGCTCGATCACCTGTACGGGCTGCTGCTCACGTTCGGGCTTACGCTGGTCGTCGAAGGCGTGTTCCGGTCGATCTACGGTTCGTCCGGCCAGCCGTACGACGTGCCGTCGCAGCTGTCCGGTGCCACCAACCTTGGCTTCATGTTCCTGCCGAACTACCGCGCGTGGGTGGTGGTCGCGTCGCTCGCGGTATGTCTCGCGACGTGGTTCGTGATCGAGAAGACGCGCCTGGGCGCGTACCTGCGGGCGGGCACCGAGAACCCGAAGCTCGTCGAGGCATTCGGCGTGAACGTGCCGATGATGATCACGCTCACCTACGGTTTCGGCGTCGCGCTCGCCGCGTTCGCGGGCGTGCTGGCCGCGCCGGTGATCCAGGTGTCGCCGCTGATGGGCCAGCCGATGATCATCACCGTGTTCGCGGTGGTCGTGATCGGCGGGATGGGCTCGATCCTCGGCTCGATCGTCACGGGCCTGCTGCTCGGCGTGATCGAGGGCTTCACGCGCGTGTTCTACCCCGAAGCGTCGGCCACGGTCGTGTTCGTGATCATGGCGATCGTGCTGCTGTTCCGCCCGGCGGGCCTCTTCGGCAAGGAAAAATGATGCAGAGAAAAGTGCTCTACGGCGTGCTGCTCGCCGCACTGCTCGCCGCGCCGTTCATCGGCGCGTATCCGGTGTTCGTGATGAAGGTGCTCACGTTCGCGCTGTTCGCGGCCGCGTTCAACCTGCTGATCGGCTATACGGGGCTGCTGTCGTTCGGCCATGCGATGTTCCTCGCGACCGCCGGCTATGCGACCGGTTATTCGATGCAGACGCTCGGTTTCACGCCGGAGCTCGGCGTGCTGGTCGGCACCGTTGCCGCGACGCTGCTCGGGCTCGTCGTCGGGCTGTTCGCGATCCGGCGGCAGGGGATCTACTTCGCGATGATCACGCTCGCGTTCGCGCAGATGGTCTACTTCATCTACCTGCAGGCGCCGTTCACGCACGGCGAGGACGGGCTGCAGGGCGTGCCGCGCGGCCGCCTGTTCGGGCTGCTCGACCTGTCGAACGACGTCGCGCTGTACTACGTCGTGCTGGCCGTGGTGGTCGCCGCGTGCGCGTTCATCGTGCGGGTCGTGCATTCGCCGTTCGGCCAGGTGCTCGTCGCGATCAAGGAGAACGAAGCGCGCGCGATCTCGCTCGGCTACGACACCGACCGCTTCAAGCTGCTCGCGTTCATCCTGTCGGCGGGCATCGCGGGGCTGGCCGGCTCGCTGAAGGTGCTCGTGCTCGGCTTCGAGACGCTGTCGGACGCCTACTGGACGATGTCGGGCCTCGTCGTGCTGATGACGCTCGTCGGCGGGATGGGCACGCTGTTCGGGCCGCTGCTGGGCGCGGCGCTGATCGTCGCGCTGGAAGACCGGCTCGGCGACATCGGCGAATGGCTCGCGTCGACGACGGGCGTCGCATGGTTCCATTCGCTCGGCGAATCGGCGACGATCGTCACCGGACTGATCTTCATCGCATGCGTGCTCGCGTTCCGGCGCGGCATCGTCGGTGAAATGGTCGCGCGGATCAAGCCGCTCAGGGCGTCCTGAATGCGTGCGGCGCGCGTCCCCGGGCGTTGATGCGAAGCACCATCCGGCATGCTCCGGAAGGGCGCAGGAGCGGGCTCGGGCCGGCGCCGTGCGGCAGACTAGTGCCCCATTTTCGTGCGGCGATGCACCATAGGGGTAAATGCTAAGTTGTCGTGGTGCTTAAGCCTCTTTAAGATTCACCCTAGTTCTGATGCACCGCGAAACGAATTTGCAGGTGGAGAACGAGGAGACAATCGAGGCACAAAGTGCCCGGACCCCAAAGCGCTGTTGGACGGAATCCAACAGCGCTTTTTCATTTGCGTGCACGGATTTGCGCTGTTGGTGCAGCGGCCTGCGCGGTGGCCGTATTCCGCGCTTGCGTTCGCACCGCGCTTCTTCCGCGCTTCGCCGCGTCCCCCGTTTTCCAGATTTCCGCTTTCCCACGATTCGTTCGCCAACGATGCGCAGCCGTGCGCCGGCCGTTCGGGCTAACCCGGTTGGCGTGCGCAAAACGCGTCCGTTACACTCAGCTTTCGCCGACCGCGCGGTCGGGAAAATCGGTCGGCAGTTCTCCTACAAGCAGAATGCAGAAGAGGGAGTACGGTTGGATGAGCAGCGCAGGACGATGGATCGGGGCAGGAAGGGCGGCGGGTGCCGTTCGTTCGTCGTGGGGTTGGGCTGCTGTCGCCGCGGCCTTCCCGAGCCGTTCTGCGGCCTGTAGGCGCGTTCCGGCGTCATCGCCGGTCGTTGCGTGCGCATCCGTGTCGATATTCGCATCCGCATTCGCATGAGCGGCCGGCTTCCCGATCGTGCGCCGCTCGCGAGCCTGGCCGCGTCAGGCCGGATCGACGTGCTTTTCCTTGATTGTTGCGCATACATCGATTGCGCACACGATTCCGCCTTTCTCCGCTTTCTTCATCCAGACGACACCGCCGCTGCGCATCGTGACGGTCGAACGACCGTTTCGACCGCCGGCCGGTGCGTCCGCGCGTGGTGCCGTCCGGGTGCCGTTGAAGATGGGGTGTTTCACGGGAAAACGAGCGTAGACGCGGTATGGCGAGATAGTTAATTTATTAACTTGTTTGGGGACCGGGAGCCGCCCGAGCGACCCGAGGCTTTTTCGAGCAGCGTTTGGAGACAACGTAAATGAAGATGAATCGATGGATGGAGGCCGCGCTCGCCGCGGGCCTCGTGTGCGCGGCGGCAACGGCGTCGGCGCAGGTGAAGATCGGCGTGACGCTGTCGGCCACCGGGCCGGCCGCGTCGCTCGGGATTCCGGAAAAGAACACGATCGCGCTGCTGCCGAAGGAAATCGCCGGCAAGAGCGTGCAGTACATCGTGCTCGACGACGCATCCGACACGAGCCGCGCGGTGCAGAACGTGCGCAAGCTGATCGATGAAGATCACGTCGACGCGATCATCGGCTCGTCGGTCACGCCGAACTCGCTGGCAATGCTCGACCCCGTGTCGCAGGGCAAGACGCCGACGATCTCGCTCGCGGCGAGCGCCCAGATCATTTCGCCGATGGACGCGAAACGCGCATGGATGTTCAAGGTGCCGCAGAACGACCAGCTGATGGCCGACGCGATCGCCGGCTACATGGCGAAGCACGGCGTGAAGACGGTCGGCTTCATCGGTTTCGCCGATGCGTACGGCGACAGCTGGTACAAGACGTTCGATGCGGCGGCCGCGAAGAACGGGCTGAAGGTGGTATCGAACGAGCGCTACAACCGCACCGACGCGTCGGTGATGGGGCAGGTGCTGAAGCTGATGGGCTCGAATCCGGATGCGGTGCTGATCGCCGGCTCGGGCACGCCGGCGGCGCTGCCGGCGAAGACGCTGAAGGCGCGCGGCTACAAGGGCAAGGTGTACCAGACACACGGCGTCGCGAACAACGACTTCCTGCGCGTGTGCGGCAAGGATTGCGAAGGCGAGATCCTGCCCGCCGGCCCGGTGCTCGTGACCGACCAGCTGCCCGATTCGAACCCGGTGAAGAAGCCGGCGCTCGGCTACAAGGCCGCGTACGAGAAGGCGTACGGCGCGGGCTCGCTCGCGACGTTCGGCGGCCATGCGTGGGATGCCGGGCTGCTGCTGCAGCGTGCGATTCCGGAAGCGCTGAAGAAGGGCCAGCCGGGCACCGAGGCGTTCCGCGAGGCGCTGCGCGCGTCGATCGAGAACGTGAAGGACCTGCCGGTGTCGCACGGCGTGATCAACATGACGGCGACCGACCACAACGGCTTCGACACGCGTGCGCGTGTGATGGTGCAGATCGTCGACGGCAAGTGGAAGCTGCAGGCCGAGTAAGCATCACGTGAAACCGGCGTGCGCGGCGCGAATGGCGCCGTGCATGCCGTCGGCAGGGCGCCGGGCCCGACGGGCCGCGACCATGCCCATGTCGTGTGGAACCGCAGGGGCTCGCTGCATGGCGCCTGACGTGTCGATCTTGCGGCTCGTGCGCCCCGGCCGTTCCTGTCTTTCGTTTCACCGCAGCATTCTCGATACACGAAACGTATGGATCTCTCGATTGCAGCGATCCTCGCGCAAGACGGCATCACGACCGGCGCCATATATGCATTGCTGTCGCTGGCGCTCGTACTGGTGTTTTCCGTCACGCGGGTGATCTTCATTCCCCAGGGCGAATTCGTCGCCTACGGTGCGCTGACGCTTGCCGCGTTGCAGGCGCAGAAATTCCCCGCCACCTGCTGGCTGCTGTTCGTGATGGGCATCGCGTGCTTCCTGCTCGAAGTCGGCGGCCTGATCCGGCATCGCGAACGGCGCCATCAGCTCGGCCGCACGCTCGCGACACTCGGCAGCCGCTACATCCTGCTGCCGCTCGCCGTGTTCGCGATCACACGCAGCTTCGCCGTGCAGCCGCTGCCGATGCTCGCGCAGATCGCACTGACGCTCGCGATCGTCGTGCCGATGGGGCCGTTCGTCTACCGGCTCGTCTACCAGCCGATCGCGGAAGGCACGACGCTGCTGCTGCTGATCGTGTCGGTCGCCGTCCACTTCGCGATGGTCGGCCTGGGGCTCGTGATGTTCGGCGCGGAAGGCTCGCGCACCAACGGCTTCTCGGATGCGTCGCTGTCGATCGGCAGCATGACCGTGTCGGTGCAGAGCATCCTGGTCGTCGTGACGGCGCTCGTGCTGATCGGCGCGCTCTACGTGTACTTCGGCCGCACGATCGCCGGCAAGGCGCTGCGCGCGACGTCGGTGAACCGGCTCGGCGCGCGGCTCGTCGGCATCGGCACGACCGAGGCCGGGCGGCTCGCGTTCACGTTCGCGGCGGGGCTCGGCGTGCTGTCCGGGATCCTCGTCGGCCCGCTGACGACGATCTACTACGACTCTGGCTTCCTGATCGGCCTGAAGGGTTTCGTCGGCGCGATCATCGGCGGGCTCGTCAGCTATCCGCTCGCGGCCGCCGGCTCGCTGCTCGTCGGCGTGCTCGAATCGTATTCGTCGTTCTGGGCGAGCGCGTACAAGGAGGTGATCGTGTTCACGCTGATCATTCCGGTGCTGCTGTGGCGGAGCTTCGCCACGCCGCACGCGGAAGAGGAAGAGGAGTGACACGATGAAGACGATGGTACGCAACAAGACCTTCTGGGTGTTTCTCGTGGTGCTGTTCGCGCTGCCGGTGCTGCCCGGCGCGCTGCAGGTGCCGGAATACTGGATCACGCTGCTGAACTACATCGGTCTCTACGCGATCGTCGCGATCGGGCTCGTGCTGCTCACGGGCGTCGGCGGGATGACGAGCTTCGGGCAGGCCGCGTTCGTCGGCATCGGCGCGTATGCGACCGCGCTCCTGACGACGCGCTACGGCGTGTCACCGTGGCTTGCACTGATCGTCGGTGTCGTGCTGACGGCGCTCGTCGCGCTCGTGCTTGGCGCGGTCACGATGCGGCTGTCCGGCCACTTCCTGCCGCTCGGCACGATCGCGTGGGGCCTCGCGCTGTTCTACCTGTTCGGCAATCTCGAACTGCTCGGCAAGTACGACGGGATCAACGGGATTCCGGCGCTGAACCTGTTCGGCATCACGCTCGACAGCGGCCGCAGCCTGTATTTCCTGATCTGGGCCGTCGTGCTGGCGGCGATCGTGTCGGTGCAGAACCTGCTGAACAGCCGCCCGGGTCGCGCGATCCGTGCGCTGCGCGGCGGCGGCGTGATGGCCGAGGCGATGGGCGTGAACACCGCGTGGATGCGCGTCGTGATCTTCGTCTATGCGGCCGTGCTCGCGGCCATCTCGGGCTTCCTGTACGCACACCTGCAGCGTGCGGTGAACCCGACACCGTTCGGGCTGAACCACGGGATCGAGTTCCTGTTCATGGCCGTGGTCGGCGGCGTGTCGCACGTGTGGGGCGCCGTGCTCGGCGCGGCGATCCTGACCGTGCTGCAGGATTACCTGCAGACGCTGTTGCCGAAGCTGCTCGGTTCGGAAGGCAACTTCGAGATCATCGTGTTCGGCGTGCTGATGGTGCTGCTGCTGCAGTACGCCCGCCAGGGCGTATGGCCGTTCGTCGCCAGGCTGTTCCCGCGCGGGCCGCGTGCGCATGTACCCGAGCACGCCGACCCGTTGCCGCAACGCGCGAAGCCCGCGGCCGGCGAGCCGCTGCTCGTCGTCGACAACGCGCGCAAGCAGTTCGGCGGCCTCGTGGCCGTCAACGACGTCAGCTTCGACGTGAAAGCGGGGCAGATCATCGGGCTGATCGGCCCGAACGGCGCCGGCAAGTCGACCACGTTCAACCTCGTGACGGGCGTGCTGAAGCCGACGGGCGGCACGATCACGTTCCGTGGCGAGCGCATCGACGGGCTCACGTCGCGCCAGATCGTCCGCCGCGGCATCGGCCGGACGTTCCAGCACGTGAAGCTGTTGCCGGCGATGACGGTGCTCGAGAACGTTGCGATCGGTGCGCACCTGCGCGGCCATACGGGCGTGTGGCGCAGCGTCGTGCGGCTCAATGCCCACGAGGAAGCGCAGTTGCTGGCCGAGGCTGCACAGCAGATCCGCCGCGTCGGGCTCGAAAAGCACATGTACGACGAAGCGGGCAGCCTCGCGCTGGGCCAGCAACGGATTCTCGAAATCGCGCGGGCGCTGTGCTGCGACCCGACGCTGCTGCTGCTCGACGAGCCGGCCGCCGGGCTGCGTTACCAGGAGAAGCAGCAACTCGCCGACCTGCTGCGGCGGCTGAAGGCGGAAGGCATGAGCGTGTTGCTCGTGGAACACGACATGGATTTCGTGATGAATCTCACCGACCGGCTGGTGGTGATGGAATTCGGCACGCGGATCGCGGAAGGGCTGCCGCAAGACGTGCAACAGGATCCGGCGGTGCTCGAAGCGTATCTGGGCGGGGTGGAGTGATGACGGACACGACGATGCCGATTCTCGACGTGCGCGGGCTGGCGGTCCGGTACGGGAAGGTGGAGGCGCTGCACGGCGCGGCGATCAAGGTTGGTGCGGGACAGATCGTCAGCGTGATTGGGCCGAACGGGGCCGGCAAATCGACGCTGCTGAACGCGATCATGGGCGCGCTGCCGGTGACCGGGCATGCGTCGGGCGCGGTCGTGTATCGCGGTCACGATGTCGGTGCATTGCCGGTCGAGCAGCGCGTCGCACGCGGGATGTGCCTCGTGCCGGAAAAGCGCGAGCTGTTCAGCACGATGACGGTTGAGGACAACCTCGTGCTGGGCGCGTATCGACGCAAGCTGGCGGGTGAAGCGAACTTCCTCGACCAGCTCGATCACGTGTTCGCGCTGTTTCCGCGTTTGAAGGAGCGGCGCAAGCAGGCGGCCGGCACGCTGTCCGGCGGCGAGCGGCAGATGCTCGCGGTTGGCCGCGCGCTGATGGGCAAGCCCGACCTGCTGATGCTCGATGAGCCGAGCCTCGGGCTGGCGCCGCTGATCGTGAAGGAGATCTTTCATATCATCAGCGCGTTGCGCGGGACGGGCGTGGCGACGCTGCTGATCGAGCAGAATGCGCGGGCTGCGCTGCAGATCTCCGACTACGGCTACGTGCTGGAGACGGGAGAGTTTGCGCTGGAAGGGCCGGCGGCGGAACTCGCGCAGAATCCACGTGTGATCGAAACCTACCTCGGGTTAGCGAAGAAAACGGCTTGATCGGAGGCGCGGTGGGTGGGGAACGGGCGGCGTGTTTCACGTGAAACACGCCGCTTTTGTTTTTGGGTGGAGGTCTGACTCCCATGCATCGGCGGTTAACAACCAGGGGATAAGTACCGGAGGAACAATCAAAAGCTCTGTGCAGTGGCGGTGGGGGAGGTATCTCAAGCGCAAATGGCGATCCGGTTTGTCGATCGGAGCTGGCTGCCACTCGTTCCACAGAATGATGATGTGCCGGGTCACAGGGGATAAGTGTCGAGCGTACCGACGGAAATTCTGTGAGGACGGGCGCACAGGGTGTTTCGCCTGGGTGTTGGGCGGGGCACAGGCCTCGAACGGGTTATATGTTCCACGTGAAATTTCTCGGCACATGGATCTCTGCACAGGCGCAACGATGTGCGGCGGCGGGCCGGATTATTCGCAGGCGTAGGCGCGGAACCACAGATTCATCGGTCCAACGCCGAAAAATCGTCGAAATGCACAGACCCTACCATTCGGACGGCATTCGGGGGAAAAGCGAACCCGCTATAATTCGCCCCATACATTTCTCTGATAGGTTCGTGCGCAGCCCTGCGTGCGGAATCCACCATGCTTTTTCCCACAGAATTTGACGTCATCGTCGTCGGTGGCGGTCATGCCGGCACCGAAGCCGCGCTGGCGTCCGCCCGCATGGGCGCAAAGACACTGCTGCTGACCCACAACATCGAAACGCTTGGGCAGATGAGCTGCAATCCGTCGATCGGCGGCATTGGCAAGGGCCATCTGGTCAAGGAAGTCGATGCGCTGGGCGGCGCAATGGCAGCCGCGACGGACGAGAGTGGTATCCAGTTCCGGATCCTCAATTCGTCGAAAGGGCCGGCCGTGCGCGCGACGCGTGCGCAGGCCGACCGTATCCTGTACAAGGCCGCGATCCGCCATCGGCTCGAGAACCAGCCGAACCTCTGGCTGTTCCAGCAGGCCGTCGACGACCTGATGGTCGAAGGCGACCGTGTGGTGGGTGCCGTCACACAGATCGGCATCCGCTTCCGCGCTCGCGCGGTCGTGCTGACCGCCGGGACGTTCCTTGACGGCAAGATCCACGTCGGCCTGAACAACTACACGGGCGGCCGCGCGGGCGATCCGGCGGCCGTGTCGCTGTCGTCGCGCCTGAAGGAGCTGAAGCTGCCGCAGGGCCGCCTGAAGACCGGTACGCCGCCGCGTATCGATGGCCGCTCGATCGATTTCTCGCAGCTGACCGAGCAGCCGGGCGATCTCGATCCGATCCCCGTCTTCTCGTTCCTGGGCCGCGCGGAGCAGCATCCGCAGCAACTGCCGTGCTGGGTCACGCACACGAACGAGCGCACGCACGACATCATTCGTGGCGGTCTCGACCGTTCGCCTATGTATACAGGCGTGATCGAGGGCGTCGGGCCGCGCTATTGCCCGTCGATCGAGGACAAGATTCACCGGTTCGCGTCGAAGGAATCGCACCAGATCTTCCTGGAGCCGGAAGGGCTGACGACCAACGAGTTCTACCCGAACGGGATCTCGACGAGCCTGCCGTTCGATGTCCAGCTCGAGCTCGTGCATTCGATGCGCGGCCTCGAGAACGCGCATATCCTGCGCCCCGGCTACGCGATCGAGTACGACTACTTCGATCCGCGCGCGCTGAAGGCATCGCTCGAGACGAAGGCGATCAACGGACTGTTCTTCGCGGGCCAGATCAACGGCACGACTGGCTATGAAGAAGCGGCCGCGCAGGGCCTGCTGGCCGGCCTCAATGCGGGCCGTTACGTGCAGGAGAAGGACGCATGGTGCCCGCGCCGTGACCAGGCCTACCTCGGCGTGCTGGTGGACGATCTCGTGACGCGCGGCGTGGCCGAGCCGTACCGGATGTTCACGAGCCGCGCCGAGTATCGCCTCAGCCTGCGTGAAGACAATGCCGACATGCGCCTGACCGAGATCGGCCGCGAACTGGGCCTCGTCGACGACGTGCGCTGGGACGCATTCAGCCGGAAGCGCGACGCTGTTTCACGTGAAACCGAACGCCTGAAGTCGACGTGGGTCACGCCGAAGACGTTGCCGGCGGAAGAGGCGACCGCGCTCCTCGGCAAGGCGATCGATCACGAATACAGCCTCGCCGAGCTGCTGCGCCGCCCGGGTATCAGCTACGACGGCGTGTGTGGACTGAAGGGCGGCGAGTGCGGCCCCGCAGAGCCGCTGGCCGACGATCCGGTGATGCTCGAGCAGATCAAGGAGCAGGTCGAGATCGGTATCAAGTATCAGGGCTATATCGAGCGCCAGGCCTCCGAGATCGAACGCAACGACGCGAACGAGAACACGCGCCTGCCGGACGGTATCGATTACCGCGAAGTCCGCGGCCTGTCGTTCGAGGTGAGCCAGAAGCTCAACGAGTTCCGGCCGGAGACGATCGGGCAGGCATCGCGCATCTCGGGTGTCACGCCGGCAGCGATCTCGCTGCTGATGGTGCACCTGAAGCGCCGCGGCCTCGGGCGCCGTAATGGCAGTGCCGCAGAGGCAACGGAGCAGGGGGGCGGCGCCGTCCCGACGCAACAATGACGGCGCGTCGCGCGCCGGCGGTTAATCGGGACGTACTGGAGCAGATGCTCGTCGAAGGCACGACGGCGCTCGACCTCACCCTGACGGATGCGCAACTCAACCAGCTGCTCGACTACGTCGCGCTGCTCGGCAAGTGGAACGCGGTCTACAACCTGACCGCGATCCGCGACCCGAAGCAGATGCTGATCCAGCACATCCTCGATTCGCTTTCCATCGTCCCGCATCTGCGCGGCCGTGCATCGGCCCGCGTGCTCGACGTCGGTTCGGGCGGCGGGTTGCCCGGTATCGTGCTGGCGATCGTCGAGCCGGATTGGCAGGTCACGCTGAACGATATCGTGCAGAAGAAGTCTGCCTTCCAGACTCAGATGCGCGCGGAGCTGAAGCTCGCGAACCTGTCGGTGGTCACCGGTCGGGTCGAATCGCTGCAGCCGGGTGTTGAAGTGCCGGAAAAATTCGACATGATCGTATCCCGCGCTTTCGCGGATCTGTCCGACTTCGTTAAACTTGCTCGACATCTGGTCGCGCCGGGCGGATCGATCTGGGCGATGAAGGGCGTCCATCCGGACGACGAGATTGCGCGATTGCCGGAAGGCAGCCGCGTGAAGCAGACGATACGGCTGGCGGTGCCGATGCTCGATGCCGAACGGCATCTGATCGAAGTGGCCGTCGACGAAGCGAATTGAAGGGCAGGCGCGCAGTAGCGCGCCGTTTGTTTGAAGGTAAAGGGAACACACCAACGATGGCAAAGATCTTCTGCGTTGCGAACCAGAAGGGGGGCGTCGGCAAGACGACGACATCGGTCAATCTCGCCGCAAGCCTTGCAGCGCAGGAGCAACGAGTCCTGCTGATCGATCTCGACCCGCAGGGTAACGCGACGATGGGCAGCGGGATCGACAAGGCTGCTTGCGAAGCGACCGTGTACGAGGTGCTGGTCGACGGCGTGTCGGTGACCGATGCGCGCATCCGTCCGGACGGCGTCACCTACGACGTGCTGCCCGCGAATCGCGAGCTGTCCGGTGCCGAGATCGAACTGATCAGCATCGACAACCGCGAGCGCCGGCTGAAGGCTGCGCTCGAGCGCGTGTCCGACGACTACGACTTCGTGCTGATCGACTGTCCGCCGACGCTGTCGCTGCTGACGCTGAACGGGCTGTGCGCGGCGCACGGCGTCGTGATTCCGATGCAGTGCGAGTACTTCGCACTGGAAGGGTTGTCGGACCTCGTCAACACGATCAAGCAGGTTCACGCGAACATGAACCGCGACCTGAAGATCATCGGCTTGCTGCGCGTGATGTTCGATCCGCGCATCACGCTGCAGCAGCAAGTCTCCGATCAACTGAAAGCGCACTTCGGCGACAAGGTGTTCGACGCGGTGATTCCGCGTAACGTGCGCCTGGCGGAAGCGCCGAGTTATGGGCTGCCGGGCGTCGTGTTCGACCGCAGCTCGCGTGGTGCGCAAGCGTATCTCCAGTTCGGTGCCGAAATGATCGACCGCGTTCGCGCGTTCGAGGTGTCGTGATCCGGACATGAGCGAAGCGAGGAAGAAAGACATGAACGCGGTACCAAAGAAGAAGGGCTTGGGACGTGGCCTCGAAGCGCTGCTCGGCGGCAGTGCCGATATCACCGAAGCGGTGAAGATCGAAGGGGCACCGAACACGCTCGCGCTCGGCAAGCTGCAGGCCGGCAAGTACCAGCCGCGTACGCGGATGGACGAAGGCAGCCTGCAGGAGCTCGCGGCAAGCATCCGCGCGCAGGGCGTGATGCAGCCGATCCTGGTACGGCCTATTTCATCAGACAAATACGAGATCATCGCGGGTGAGCGCCGTTTCCGTGCGGCGCGCCTGGCGGGCCTCGATGAAGTGCCGGTGCTCGTGAAGGACGTATCGGATCAGGCCGCCGCGGCGATGGCGCTGATCGAGAACATCCAGCGCGAGGATCTGAACCCGCTTGAAGAAGCGCACGGCATCCAGCGCCTGCTCGACGAGTTCGGTTTCACGCACGAACAGGCGGCCGAATCGGTCGGCCGTTCGCGCAGCGCGGTATCGAACCTGCTGCGCCTGCTGAACCTGGCTTCGCCGGTGCAGACGATGCTGCTGGCCGGTGATCTCGACATGGGGCACGCGCGCGCGCTGCTCGCCGTCGATGCGGCCACGCAGATCACGCTTGCCCATCAGGTCGTCAACAAGCGCATGTCGGTGCGCGAGACCGAAAAGCTCGTCACGCACACGACGAAGGAAGCGCCGGCGGTGAAGGCGCGCGCGAAGGACGATGGCGGTCGCGATACGCGCCGTCTCGAGGAGGAGTTGTCCGACCTGCTCGCGTCGACGGTGAAGATCAAGCTTGGCCGCCGCGGGCGAGGGCAGGTGACGATCGACTTCGGCAACCTCGACGCGCTCGAGGGCATTCTCGTGCGACTGCGCGGCAACGTCGCAACCGAAGAGTAAAGGGCGGCGCATGGCGGAGACGGACGCACCGGCGCCGCGCCGGTGGTTGGGGTGGCTTGCGCAGGAGCCCGTGCTATCGGTGCTTGTGCTTGGGCTGATCGTGCTGCAATGGGTGCGTCCGCAACCATTTTCCGTGTTGGCCGATCGGGTCGACTGGCAGACGGTCGCGACGCTCGCGGGCCTGCTGATGCTGACCAAGGCGCTCGAGTTGTCCGGCTGCCTGATGTGGCTCGCACACCGCATCGTGCATCATGTGCACTCCGAACGCGGGCTCGCGATGCTGCTCGTCGGGTTCGCCGCGTTGCTGTCGATGTGGCTCACCAACGACGTCGCGCTGTTCGTCGTCGTGCCGCTGATGGTGTCGCTGCGTGCGCTGACGCCACTGCCGTTCCGGCGGCTCGTGATCGTCGTCGCGCTGGCCGTCAACGCAGGGTCCGTCGCGACGCCGCTCGGCAATCCCCAGAATCTTTTCCTGTGGCAATTGAGCGGCGTGTCGTTCGGCCGCTTCGTGGTCACGCTCGGGCCGCTCGCGATCGCGCTGATGGCGCTGCTGCTCGTGCTGACCGCGTGCGCGTTTCGTGCGAAACCGCTCGACCTGTCCGGCGACGTCGTCGCCATTCCCGTACAACGCCTGCACGCGCTGATCGCCGCAGTGCTGTTCGCGGCCTTCGTGCTGCTCGCCGATGCGCACCATCCGCTGCCGGGCCTGCTTGCCGTCTCGATCGTGCTGCTCGTCGCCAAACGTGACGCAGTCCTGAAGATCGACTGGCTGTTGCTGCTGATCTTCGTGCTGATGTTCGTCGTGCTGCGCAGCGCGGCTGCGCTGCCCGTCATCCATGACACGATTGCGCATGCGAATCTCGATTCACCGCTGCGCATCTTTGCGGCTGGTGCCGTGCTGTCACAGGGCATCAGCAACGTGCCGGCCGCGATCCTGCTGTCCGAGTTCACGCATGATTGGCGCGCGCTCGCGTTCGGCGTATCGGTCGGCGGATTCGGTTTCGCGATCGGCTCGCTTGCGAACCTGATCGCGGTGCGTCTCGCGAAGGAGCCGCGCATGTGGCTGCCGTTCCACCTGGTCTCGATTCCGTTCGCGCTCGCCAGCGCGGCACTCGGTGCGTGGCTGCTCGTTCATGGTTGAACGATGTGGTGCGTGTGGCACAGGCGTGCCATTCGGGTGGCGGGGAGGGTGCACAGCATTCGCGCTGGTGCGGGGTTGTTGATAAGTGCCGCAATCCACAGTCGATCGACTGTGGTGGCATGACAACTGATTGGATAATTCGTTGCGTCAGCATCAGTCCGGATTTCGCGCATCCGGCGCGGCCGGGTGATCACAGTGTTTCGTCTGTTCGGGGTTTCGTGCTGAGCTCGGGCCCGGAGCCGCGTCACGGCGCGGGCTCCTGGTGGTGATCGTGCCGCCCCGACGGCACCCGCGCCGGGCATCGTTTCCTCGCCATTTCCTCGTCGCCGGATTTTTTCGAGCAAGAAATACCGGTGCAAAAAAGCGACCTTACAACTGTCATCGTACGTCGTCGAATCGCCCGTTTTTTCACATGATGAGGCGTCGTTTTACGCAGGTTTTTGTCGCGTCTAAAGCCTTGAATCACTTGCAACTATCGCTTACAATCGCCCGGATTTGTTAGCTAGGCACCCCTGAAAGCTTTCAGAAAGCTTGGGGCCGGGTTCAAGGATTTTGCGGAAGATTGCGATGGCGGGTCAGGCGCCGGACGACAGGCACGATGATCAGCGCACGCAACGCACCGCTTCAGCGGCCGGCGAGCGGCGCGAATTCGACGATGACTGGGACGCCGAGCAACAAGATAACAACATCGTTCCGCTCACGCGGGCAGACGCCGAAAAGCTGTTCGGCCCGAACGTGAGCAAGCCCTCGCGCGTGACCCCCTATAAGGTGGTATTCGCGCAAGTGGTTCTGTCCCTGGTTGCAACGCTGGCGTGGTGGCTGTTTTCAAAGTCGCCGGGCGCCGCTGCGCAATCCGCGTTTCTGGGCGGAGCGATCGGCTGGGTGCCCAGTGCGGTATTCGTGGCACGACTGAAGGCAGGTGGCTCGGCCACCGTGATGAGCTGGGTGATGGGCGAAGCCCTGAAGCTCGCTCTGACGATCGGGATGTTCACTGCAGTGGCGTTCGGCTGGTCCGGCGTGCACTGGGTGCCGTTCCTCGTCACGTACCTCGTCGTGCTGAAGACGTACTGGATCGCGCTGGCCTGGCGGTAAGGAACAAGCAGCGTGCGGTTTCGACAACGAACCGCACCAGCCCGTTCCCGCAATAGCGTGTTGCGGAACGGGCAAAACGATTTTCGACAATTTGGGTGGCATTAACGATATGGCAGCTAGCGAAGGCACGCGCGGTCCGGATCCGTCCGAGTACATTGCGCACCACTTGCAGAATTTCTCCACCTCGCATCAGACGTCGATTTTCGACATCCACGTCTGGAATCTCGACACGCTGTTCTGGTCGATCGTTTGCGGCATCGTGACGATCCTCCTGCTGCGTCTGGCCGCCCGCAAGGCGACGTCGGGCGTGCCGGGCCGTTTCCAGTGCGCGATCGAGATGCTCGTCGAGATGGTCGAAGACCAATCGAAGGCCATCGTTCACGGCAATCGTACCTTCATCGCCCCGCTCGCACTCACGGTGTTCGTGTGGGTCGCGCTGATGAACTCCCTCGACTTCCTCCCGGTCGACCTGCCGGGCCGCGTGATCGGCCTGCTTGGTCTGTCGGACGTGATTTCCCACCATCGCATCGTCCCGACGGCCGACCTGAACGGCACGCTCGGCATCGCGCTCGGCGTGTTCGTCCTGATGATCTACTACAGCATCAAGATCAAGGGCGCGGGCGGCTTTGTGCATGAGCTGCTGTCGGCACCGTTTGGCGCCCACCCGCTGCTGTGGATCCCGAACCTCGCGCTCAACATCGTCGAATATCTCGCGAAGACCGTCTCTCTCGGTATGCGGCTGTTCGGCAACATGTACGCGGGTGAGCTGTTGTTCCTGTTGATCGCCCTGCTCGGCAGCATGTGGAGCTTCGGTGGCGACGCAACGTTCCTCGGCTTCGTTGGCCATGTGATCGCGGGTAGCGTCTGGGCAATCTTCCACATCCTGATTGTTCTGTTGCAGGCATTCATTTTCATGATGCTGACGCTGGTGTATCTCGGCCAGGCGCACGACAAGCACTAAGCGCGGCGTGCAAGAAAGAGTTTCCGTTTTAGTTTTTTAAATCTCAGTTCCAAGTCTTTTCACAAAGGAGTGATCATGCAAGCTTACATCGCCAACATCCAGGGTCTGACCGCCATCGGTATCGGCATCATCATCGGCCTGGGTGCAATCGGCGCCTGTATCGGTATCGCGCTGATGGGTGGTAAGTACATCGAAGCCTGCGCACGTCAGCCGGAACTCATCAACCCGCTGCAAACGAAGATGTTCCTGCTGGCTGGTCTGATCGACGCGGCATTCCTGATCGGCGTGGGTGTTGCAATGCTGTTCGCGTTCGCGAACCCGCTCCTGTCGAAGCTCGCAGGCTAAGGTTCCTCGGAAATATGCGTCCGGCGCAAGCCGGCGCAGGGCGGAACGGAGACTTGGGGCGCTGATCGAATGCAACTCGATGAGCGCCTTACCGTTTCATTTTTCCGGAATAGCAGATAAGGAAACACCGTGAATCTCAACGCAACTCTGTTTGCGCAAATGGTCGTGTTCCTGGTCCTCGCGTGGTTCACGATGAAATTCGTGTGGCCGCCGTTGATCAACGCCCTCGACGAACGTTCGAAGAAGATCGCCGACGGCCTCGCCGCCGCCGAGAAGGGCAAGGCAGAACTCGACGCAGCGCACAAGCGCGTGGACCAGGAACTCGCGCAGGCCCGCAATGACGGCCAGCAGCGCATCGCCGACGCTGAAAAGCGTGCCCAGGCGGTCGCCGAGGAAATCAAGGCCAACGCCCAGGCTGAAGCCGCCCGCATCATCGCCCAGGCGAAGGCGGAAGCAGAACAGCAAATCGTGAAGGCGCGCGAAGCGCTGCGTGGTGAAGTCGCTACGCTGGCCGTGAAGGGCGCCGAGCAGATCCTGAAGCGCGAAGTCGATCAAACGGCCCACGCCCAACTGCTGAATCAACTGAAAGCCGAGCTCTGATCATGGCCGAACTTGCAACCATCGCCCGCCCTTACGCAGAAGCGCTGTTCCGCGTGGCCGAGGGCGGTGACATCGCCGCCTGGTCCACGCTCGTGCAAGAGCTGGCCCAGGTTGCGCGTCTGCCGGAAGTCCTGTCGGTCGCGTCGAGCCCGAAGGTGACGCGCACGCAAGTAGCCGAGTTGCTGCTTGCTGCGGTGAAGTCGCCGCTCGGAGCTGGCGCCGAAGCGAAGAACTTCGTGCAGATGCTGGTCGACAATCATCGCATCGCGCTGCTGCCGGAAATCGCCGAGCAGTTCGAGGCGCTCAAGAACGAACGTGAAGGTGCAGCCGACGCCGAGATCGTGAGCGCGTTCCCGCTGAACGGCGCGGATCTCGAGAGTCTCGTCTCGGGCCTCGAACGCAAGTTCAAGCGCAAGCTGAAACCGACGGTCGCAGTCGATTCGTCGCTGATTGGCGGCGTGCGCGTGACGGTCGGCGACGAAGTGCTCGACACCTCGGTTCGCGCGCGCCTCGCATCGATGCAGGCTGCGTTGACCGCCTGAGCGCCACGCCGGCACGCAACAGAATTGACTATCAGGAGCGAATAATGCAACTCAATCCCTCTGAGATCAGCGAGCTGATCAAGAGCCGGATCCAGGGCCTTGAAGCGAGCGCAGACGTTCGCAACCAGGGCACCGTGATCTCCGTGACCGACGGTATCGTGCGTATCCACGGCCTGTCGGACGTGATGCAGGGCGAAATGCTCGAGTTTCCGGGCAACACGTTCGGCCTCGCGCTGAACCTCGAGCGCGACTCGGTCGGCGCGGTGATTCTCGGCGAATACGAACACATCTCGGAAGGCGACATCGTCAAGACGACGGGCCGCATTCTCGAAGTCCCGGTTGGTCCGGAACTCGTCGGCCGCGTGGTCGATGCGCTCGGCAACCCGATCGACGGCAAGGGCCCGGTCAACGCCAAGCTGACCGACGCGATCGAAAAGATCGCCCCGGGCGTGATCTGGCGTAAGTCGGTGTCGCAGCCGGTGCAGACGGGCATCAAGTCGATCGACGCAATGGTGCCGATCGGCCGTGGCCAGCGTGAGCTGATCATCGGCGACCGTCAGTGCGGCAAGACCGCGGTGGCGCTCGACGCGATCATCAACCAGAAGGGCAAGGACCTGATCTGTATCTACGTCGCGATCGGCCAGAAGGCTTCGTCGATCATGAACGTGGTTCGCAAGCTCGAAGAAACGGGCGCGATGGAATACACGATCGTCGTCGCCGCTTCGGCTTCGGATTCGGCAGCGATGCAGTACCTCGCACCGTACGCCGGCTGCACGATGGGCGAATACTTCCGCGACCGCGGCCAAGACGCGCTGATCATCTATGACGACTTGACCAAGCAGGCTTGGGCATACCGTCAGATCTCGCTGCTGCTGCGCCGCCCGCCGGGCCGTGAAGCGTACCCGGGCGACGTGTTCTATCTCCACTCGCGTCTGCTCGAGCGTGCTGCTCGCGTGTCGGAAGAGTACGTCGAGAAGTTCACGAACGGCGAAGTGAAGGGCAAGAGCGGTTCGCTGACGGCACTGCCGGTCATCGAAACGCAGGCTGGCGACGTGACCGCGTTCGTTCCGACGAACGTGATCTCGATTACCGACGGCCAGATCTTCCTGGAAACCGACCTGTTCAACGCAGGCATCCGCCCGGCAATCAACGCCGGCGTGTCGGTGTCGCGAGTCGGTGGCGCCGCTCAGACGAAGGTCGTGAAGAAGCTGTCGGGCGGTATCCGTACCGACCTCGCGCAGTATCGTGAACTGGCGGCATTCGCGCAGTTCGCATCGGACCTCGACGAAGCGACCCGCAAGCAGCTCGAGCGCGGCCGCCGCGTGACGGAACTGCTGAAGCAGCCGCAGTACCAGCCGCTGCAGGTGTGGGAACTGGCCGTGTCGCTGTACGCCGCAAACAACGGCTACCTCGACGACCTCGACGTCAAGCAAGTGCTGTCGTTCGAGAAGGGCCTGCGCGAAAACCTGAAGACCAGCCACGCTGACCTCATCAAGCGCATCGAAGACACCAAGGATCTCTCGAAGGACGACGAAGGCGCACTGCGCTCGGCGATCGAATCCTTCAAGAAGTCCGGTGCCTATTGATCCGCGAGTGACACACTGAGGCCGCGCGGGTGCTGATGCGCCCGCGCCGCTTCGGTCAAGGAGCAAGCTATGGCTGGAATGAAGGAAATTCGCGGCAAGATCAAGAGCGTGCAGAACACGCGCAAGATCACGAAGGCGATGGAAATGGTGGCCGCATCGAAGATGCGCCGCGCGCAGGAACGCATGCGCGCCGCTCGTCCGTATGCGGACAAGGTCCGTGCCATCGCCGCGCACATGAGCCGCGCGAACCCGGAGTACCGCCACCCGTTCATGGTGGCGAACGAAGGCGCGCAGACGGCCGGCATCATCCTTGTCACGACGGACAAGGGTCTGTGCGGCGGTCTGAACACCAACGTGCTGCGTGCGACGGTGCAGAAGTTCAAGGAGCTGGAAGAGAAGGGCCAGAAGGTCGAAGCCACCGCGATCGGTAGCAAGGGCCTCGGGTTCCTGAACCGCTTCGGCGCGAAGGTGATGTCGCAGGTCGTGCACCTCGGCGACACCCCGCATCTGGACAAGCTGATCGGCGCCGTGAAGACGCAGCTCGACCTGTACTCGGAAGGCAAGCTGTCGGCGGTTTATATCGCTTACACGCGCTTCGTCAACACGATGAAGCAGGAAGCCGTGATCGAGCAGCTGCTGCCGCTGTCGTCGGAACACTTCGAAGCCGATGATGGTACGCCGGCCACGTCGTGGGACTACATCTACGAGCCGGACGCGCAGGCAGTCGTCGACGAACTGCTCGTGCGTTACGTCGAGGCGCTGGTGTACCAGGCCGTCGCGGAAAACATGGCGTCCGAGCAATCGGCGCGCATGGTCGCGATGAAGGCCGCGTCCGACAACGCGAAGACGGTGATCAGCGAACTGCAGCTCGTATACAACAAGAGCCGTCAGGCCGCGATCACGAAAGAACTGTCGGAGATCGTCGGCGGCGCAGCCGCTGTTTAAGCGCGCGCCCGGGACGACAACTGCGCCTTTGCGCGAGTAAAGAATCAGGTATTTAAAGGAAAAGCGATGAGTACTGCTGCTTTGGTAGAAGGCAAGATCGTACAGTGCATCGGCGCCGTTATCGACGTGGAATTCCCGCGCGACAGCATGCCGAAGATCTACGACGCGCTCATTCTCGATGGCTCGGAACTGACGCTCGAAGTCCAGCAGCAGCTGGGCGACGGCGTTGTCCGTACCATCTGTCTGGGTGCATCCGACGGCCTGCGCCGCGGCCTGACCGTGAAGAACACGGCAAAGCCGATCTCGGTGCCGGTCGGCAAGCCGACCCTCGGCCGAATCATGGACGTGCTTGGCCGTCCGATCGACGAAGCCGGCCCGATCGAAAGCGACGTGACGCGTTCGATCCACCAGAAGGCTCCGGCGTTCGACGAACTGTCGCCGTCGACCGAACTGCTCGAAACGGGTATCAAGGTCATCGACCTGATCTGCCCGTTCGCAAAGGGCGGCAAGGTTGGCCTGTTCGGCGGTGCTGGCGTGGGCAAGACCGTCAACATGATGGAGCTCATCAACAACATCGCGAAGGAGCACGGCGGTTACTCCGTGTTCGCGGGCGTGGGCGAGCGTACCCGTGAAGGGAACGACTTCTACCACGAAATGAAGGACTCGAACGTTCTCGACAAGGTCGCGCTGGTGTACGGCCAGATGAACGAGCCGCCGGGCAACCGTCTGCGCGTCGCGCTGACCGGCCTGACGATGGCCGAGCACTTCCGTGACGAAGGCCTCGACGTGCTGTTCTTCGTCGACAACATCTACCGTTTCACGCTGGCCGGTACCGAAGTGTCGGCACTGCTCGGCCGTATGCCGTCGGCAGTGGGCTATCAGCCGACGCTGGCTGAAGAAATGGGCAAGCTGCAAGAGCGCATCACGTCGACCAAGAAGGGCTCGATTACGTCGGTCCAGGCCGTGTACGTCCCTGCGGATGACTTGACCGACCCGTCGCCGGCTACGACCTTCGGCCACCTGGACGCAACCGTCGTTCTGTCGCGTGACATCGCTTCGCTGGGTATCTACCCGGCGGTCGACCCGCTCGACTCGACGTCGCGCCAGATCGACCCGAACGTGATCGGTGAAGAGCACTACTCGATCACCCGTCGCGTTCAGCAGACGCTGCAGCGCTACAAGGAACTGCGCGACATCATCGCGATTCTGGGCATGGACGAACTGTCGCCGGAAGACAAGCTGTCGGTCGCGCGCGCGCGTAAGATCCAGCGTTTCCTGTCGCAGCCGTTCCACGTTGCTGAAGTGTTCACGGGCTCGCCGGGCAAGTACGTGCCGCTGAAGGAAACGATCCGCGGCTTCAAGATGATCGTCGACGGCGAGTGCGACCACCTGCCGGAACAGGCGTTCTACATGGTCGGCACGATCGACGAAGCCTTCGAAAAGGCCAAGAAGATCTCGTAAGGGTCGGGCGTAACGCAGCGGGTGCCGTTGGCCGTTGATTCTCCTATAGCACTGGCGATAGGGGACACGGCACCCACGCAATATGCTCAATCCGCCGTGCATGGGATCGAAGTGGGCGTTTTAGCGCCCGCTCCGATCGACAGGAGTCGATATGGCAACCATCAAAGTAGACGTCGTCAGCGCGGAAGAGCAGATCTTCTCGGGCGAGGCGAAATTCGTCGCGCTGCCGGGCGAAACGGGTGAGCTGGGCATTCTGCCGGGCCACACGCCGCTGATCACGCGGATTCGTCCGGGTGCGGTGCGCATCGAAGTCGAGGGCGGCAACGACGAATTCGTGTTCGTCGCGGGCGGCATTCTCGAAGTGCAGCCGGGCGCCGTGACGGTGCTCGCCGATACCGCGATCCGCGGCAAGGACCTCGACGCGGCGAAAGCCGAGGAAGCACGCAAGCGTGCCGAGGAAACGCTGCAGAACGCGAAGTCGGATCTCGACCTCGCGAAGGCGCAATCCGAGCTCGCGACCGCGATGGCGCAGCTCGAGGCGATCCAGCGTCTGGCGAAGATTCGCAGCCGGCACTGAGCCGCGCCGCGTATCCCGCGAAAGAAAGCAGCCTTCGGGCTGCTTTTTTTCGTCCGTCGTGTTCGTCTGATTTTTGCGGGCCGGATCATTCCGTCCGGTCGTGCTATTTCATCCGTTCGCCGTGATTTGCTGTCAGAGTATCGTCAGCCGCGCGCGTCATCATCCGGGTTGAGGCCATTCGTCGCGAGTGCGCGGCGGAGGCGGGCGCAGGAAGCGCGCAGGCCGATCAGACAAAAAGGACGGAGACATTCATGGCAGCAGACCTTGGCGTGGGCGCGCTGATCGCGCCCGAAAACGGCTTGTCGTATGTGCGCGGCACGACCGATGTGCCGCTCTCCGAAGCGACGATCGGCCGGTTCCTGCTCGACACGGCCGGGCGCTTTCCTGATCGTCCGGCCGTCGTGTTCCGCGAGCAGCAGGTGCGCTGGACCTGGCGCGAGTTCGCGAACGAGGTCGACGTGCTGGCCGCGGGCCTGGCCGCGCTCGGCATCGTGAAGGGCGATCGCGTCGGCATCTGGTCGCCGAACCGCAGCGAATGGCTGCTCACGCAGTTCGCGACCGCGCGGATCGGCGCGGTGCTCGTCAACATCAATCCGGCCTACCGGCTGTCGGAGCTCGAATACGCGCTGAACAAGGTCGGCTGCAAGGCCGTGATCGCCGCCGAGCGCTTCAAGACGTCCGCGTACGTCGAGATGCTGCAGACCATCGCGCCGGAGCTCGCGACCGCGACGCCGGGCGATCTCCATGCAGCGCGCGTGCCGAGCCTGCGCACGGTCGTGTCGATGGGCGACGTCGCGCCGGCCGGCATGTTCCGCTTCGCGGACCTGATGGCGCGCGGCCGCCAGGCCGTCGATCCCGCATTGCTCGATGCGATCGGCGCGACGCTCTCGGCCGGCGAGCCGATCAACATCCAGTTCACCAGCGGCACGACCGGCAGCCCGAAGGGCGCGACGCTCACCCACCGCAACGTCGTCAACAACGGGCGCTCGATCGCGACAGCGATGCGTTTCACCGAGCAGGACACGCTGTGCATCCCGGTGCCGCTGTATCACTGCTTCGGGATGGTGCTCGCGGTGCTCGCATGCGTGTCGAAGGGCGCAACGATGGTGTTCCCCGGCGAAGCGTTCGACCCGGTCGCGACGCTCGCGGCGGTGGCCGACGAGCGTTGCACCGCGCTGCACGGCGTGCCGACGATGTTCATCGCCGAGCTCGATCACCCCGAGTTCGCGAAATTCGACCTGTCGACGCTGCGCACCGGGATCATGGCCGGCTCGCCGTGCCCGATCGAGACGATGAAGCGCGTCGTGTCGCAGATGCACCTGTCGGAGATCACGATCGCGTACGGGATGACGGAAACGAGCCCCGTGTCGTTCCAGAGCTCGACCGACGATCCGCTCGAGAAGCGCACGACGACGGTCGGACGCATCCAGCCGCATCTGGAAGTGAAGATCGTCGATCCGAGCGGCGCCATCGTGCCGGTCGGCGTGACGGGCGAGCTGTGCACGAAGGGCTATTCGGTGATGCTCGGCTACTGGGACGACGACGCCAAGACGCGCGAGGTGCTGGTGGACGGGTGGATGCATACGGGCGACCTCGCGACGCTCGATGCGGACGGCTACTGCAACATTGTCGGCCGGCTGAAGGACATGGTGATTCGCGGCGGCGAGAACGTCTATCCGCGCGAGATCGAGGAATTCCTGTTTCGGCATCCGAAGATTCAGAGCGCGCAGGTATTCGGCGTGCCCGATGCGAAGTACGGCGAGGAGCTGTGCGCGTGGATCGTGCTGCGCGCGGACGAGCAGATGACGGAGGACGACGTGCGTGCGTTCTGCAACGGGCAGATCGCGCACTACAAGATCCCGCGCTACATTCGCTTCGTCGACGAGCTGCCGATGACGGTCACGGGCAAGGTGCAGAAGTTCGTGATGCGCGACCGGATGATCGAGGAGCTGAAGCTCGACGTGCAGAAGACCGCCTAGCGCGGCATGAAGGCGGGAAAAACGCGGCGGCCTGCGGGCCGTTGCGTTTTCGATGGACGAAAAAAAGCGGGCTTATTAGCCCGCTAAAAACCACACGCTACGGGGTTAGCGCGAGGAGACCAAAGATGAAACCGAGTCCGGCGGGGGGCCGGAAACGACTCCAACAGGGATGCCCCTCGGAAGGGCTTCGGTACGTGACCGACTGGCTCGCAGCGCTTCGCGTCCGCTCACACTTGGCACACGAGACCGCATCCGTGTTGAAACCGTTGAGGCCATTGTGGGCGAATTAATGACCCGTCGCGGTAACAAAGTGTTTCAGGTTGTAACGCCCGCCAGATAAGGCTTTCCGGGATTTTTTGCTGTTTTTGAGGGGTCGAAAAAGGTCATTTTTACCCATATTTTCCGCAGCGTTTTCAGCACATGCGCACGATGCGTTTTTCATGCGTATCAGGCGCGACGAATTGCCGATTTGCACGCGAGAAAATGCGCCGTCCGGCCGATACCGCGCATGACGATTCATTCGTCAGAAAGATTTTGAAACGTGATTGGCAGGCGCGGAAGTCGGCCGTTCGGCCAATTCGGTGGCTTCGCGCCGATTTTCCGGGCGTCGGCACGCTGCAGCGAAGTGTAACGGCGATGATGGGGCCACCGCCGCGCAGCGACTTTTGCAGGCGGCTGATGCGCGGTCGGTGCCCGCTATCGGCCGCCACGCACGAGCTTGCTTACTTCAGCCATTTATCCGAAATCGCCTGGTATTCGCCGGTCGACAGCGCGAGATGCAGCCACTGATCGACGTACTGCTGGAACGCGACGTCGCCGCGCGGCACCATGTACGCCTTCTCGCCGAACTGGAACGGCTTGTCCGGATGCACCGAGCACAGGCCCGGATTCAGCTTTTGCTGCAGTTGCGTCTCGGATGCATCCGTCACCATCACGTCCGCCTTGCCGGCGAGGATCTGCTTGAAGATCGTTACGTTGTCCGGATAGACGGTGAGGTTCGCGTGCGTGAAATACTGCTTCGCGAAACGCTCGTTGGTGCCGCCCGGGTTCACGATCACGCGCGTTTCCGGCCGGTCGATCTGCGCGACGGTCTGGTATTTGTCGACGTCCGCGCAGCGCACGATCGGCGTCTTGCCGTCGACCACGTACGGCTGCGTGAAGAACACGCGCTTCTGGCGCTCGAGCGTCGTCGACACGCCACCCACCGCGATGTCGCATTTCGCGACGAAGTCGCCGGTCAGGTTCGGCCAGCTTGTCTTCACGTAGTCGGTCTTCACGCCGAGCGACTTCGCGAGCGATTCGGCCATGTCGATGTCGATGCCCTCGAAGCGGCCGTCCGCGCGGTAGTACGAATACGGCTTGTAGTCGCCCGTCGTGCACACGCGCAGCGTGCCGCGCGCGAGCACGTCGTCGAGCCGCGAGGCGGCGCCCGGTGCGGCGGCAGCGGCGAGCGCGCCGGTCTGCGCGTGCGCGGCGGCGCAGCAAAGCAGCGCGGCCGAGGCGAGCGTGGCGAATGTCTTCATCGGTCTCCTCCTTCGTTTCGTTCGATATGAGCGTCCGATCATAACGGAGCCATCGCGCGCGTCATATGGCCGCCATCGCGTCGGCATGCGCAGCGTGAGGGCGGCTGTCCGGTAAAATGCCGCTTTGCCCTCGCATCGTCGCTCCTACCGTGGCCCATACCCTGCTCAACGACACCTTCCTGCGTGCGCTTCTGCGCGAGCCGACCGACTACACGCCGATCTGGCTGATGCGCCAGGCCGGCCGCTACCTGCCCGAATACAACGCGACGCGCGCCCGCGCCGGCAGCTTCCTCGGTCTCGCGAAGCATCCCGACTACGCGACCGAAGTGACGCTGCAGCCGCTCGAGCGCTTTCCGCTCGACGCCGCGATCCTGTTCTCGGACATCCTGACGATTCCGGACGCGATGGGGCTCGGCCTCGACTTCCAGGTGGGCGAAGGGCCGAAGTTCGCGCATCCGGTGCGTACCGAGGCCGACGTCGCGAAGCTCGCGGTGCCGGACATCGAGGAAACGCTCGGCTACGTGACGGGCGCCGTGCGCGAGATCCGTCGCGCGCTGACCGACGGCCAGGGCCGCCAGCGTGTGCCGCTGATCGGCTTTTCGGGCAGCCCGTGGACGCTCGCGTGCTACATGGTCGAAGGCGGCGGGTCGGACGACTTCCGCACGGTAAAGTCGATGGCGTATTCGCGCCCCGACCTGATGCACCGGATCCTCGACGTGAACGCGCAGGCGGTGGCCGCGTACCTGAACGCGCAGATCGAAGCGGGCGCGCAGGCCGTGATGATCTTCGATACGTGGGGCGGCGCGCTGGCGGACGGCGCGTACCAGCGCTTCTCGCTGGACTACATCCGACGCGTGGTGTCGCAGCTCAAGCGCGAGCACGACGGCGAACGCGTGCCGGTGATCACGTTCACGAAGGGCGGCGGGCTGTGGCTCGAGGAGATCGCGGCGACCGGCGTCGACGCGGTGGGGCTCGACTGGACGGTCAACCTCGGCCAGGCGCGCGAGCGCGTTGCGGGCAAGGTCGCGCTGCAGGGCAACCTCGACCCGACGATCCTGTTTGCGCCGCCGGCCGCGGTGCGCGAGCAGGCGCGTGCGGTGCTCGACAGCTATGGCAACCATCCGGGCCACGTATTCAACCTCGGGCACGGCATTTCGCAATTCACGTCGCCCGATCACGTCGCCGAACTCGTCGACGAAGTGCATCGCCACAGCCGCGCGATCCGTAGCGGAGCCGCCGGCTGAACGCAAGCGCTGTCATGCTGCACTGCGGCGTGACAGCGTTTCGCTATTGGCACTAAACAGGGCGCAACCCCGCACCGGTTGCCGATTCAGTGCTTGTCAAGACTTGACTTATACACATTTTCCACGTTGCAGCGCGGTAGAGCCCTGTATCGGTCAATCTGTCTCGCTATGGTTCGGTAATTTGAATAGCAGCCTTATGGCATAAGGCTCCGCGGGGCACCGTAGCAAGCGGTGAAAATCAGCGGAAAGCGCGGCCCTGCGCGCGTTGCGGCCATCGAGCGGCGAGTTCTCAACAAAGTTATCCACAGGCTGGGCAGGGTATACGGCGATTCCTAATGCGAATCCAAAACTTAGCGCCGAAACTGAAGTTTTACTTTAAGTTCGCTGCCCCGAGGCGGGCGCGGATGTCGGCCGTCCATGCCCATGCGGCCCATCCCGCCACCGGAGCGCCGGGATGAGCGGCACCTATCTGCGCGTCGCGCTCGACCATCCGCTCGCCACCCTGTTCGATTACCGCTGCGACGCGCAACCGGCGCCCGGGCCCGGCACGCTCGTGCAGGTGCCATTCGGCAAGCGGCAGGCCGTCGGGCTCGTCTGCGAAGTGACGACTCACACTGACGTGCCGCCGTCGCGGCTGCGTGCGGTCGACGCAATCTGCACCGACCTGCCGCCGTTGTCGCCGGACTGGCTCGCGCTCGTGTCGTTCGCCGCGGATTATTACCAGCGCGGGCGTGGCGAGGTCGCGTTGCCGGCGCTGCCGCAGGCGCTGCGCGATGCCGGGCGCTGGGGGCGGCTGCTCGCGCCCGAGGTGCGTTACCGGCCGACGGAAGCGGGCCGCGCGGCGCTGCCCGATGCATTGCCCGCGCGCGGCGCCGCGCTGCGTCGGCTCGCGCGGGCGCTGGTCGACAGCGGCTCGCTGGCGCTGCCCGAGGCGCGCGCACTGCACCCGAAGGCGGCGGCCACGCTTGACGACTGGGCGGCGCGCGGCTGGGTCGACGTCGAGGAGATCGGCTGGGCCGATGCGCCTGTGCCCAAAGCTGTGGATAACCTGTTGGCAGCCGGTGGACGAACTGTGCCGCCGGCGCTCACGGACCAGCAGGCCGAGGCGCTCGACGCGATCCGCGCCGCGCAGGGCTTCGCGCCGTTCCTGCTGCACGGCGTGACGGGCAGCGGCAAGACCGAGGTCTATCTGCATGCGCTCGCGTCGTTGCTCGACGCGCGACCGGATGCGCAGGCGCTCGTGCTCGTTCCCGAAATCAACCTGACGCCGCAGTTCGAGGCCGCGTTTCGCGCGCGCTTCGCGGGGGCGCTCGCCGACGACGCGATCGTCACGCTGCACAGCGGGCTCGCCGAGGGCGAGCGTGCGCGCAACTGGCTCGCCGCGCATACGGGCCGCGCGCGGATCGTGCTCGGTACGCGCCTCGCGGTGCTCGCGTCGATGCCGACGCTCGCGCTGATCGTCGTCGATGAAGAGCACGAGCCCGCGTACAAGCAGCAGGAAGGGCTGCGCTATTCGGCGCGCGACCTCGCCGTATGGCGGGCGAAGCAGCTCGGCATCACGGTCGTGCTCGGCTCGGCGACGCCGTCGCTCGAAAGCTGGTGGCAGGCCGAGCAGGGCCGTTACACGCGGCTCACGCTGTCGCGCCGCGCGGTGGCCGACGCGACGCTGCCGACCGTGCGGCTGATCGATCTCGAAGAGGAACGGCGGCGCGGGCGCGCGTCGATGGGCGGGCTGTCCGGGCCGCTCGTCGCGGCGCTGAAGGCGCGGCTCGAGCGCGGCGAACAGAGCCTCGTGTTCCTGAACCGGCGCGGTTATGCGCCGCAGCTCGCGTGCGACGCCTGCGGCTGGGTCGCCGGCTGCCCGCGCTGCAGCGCGTACGTCGTGCTGCACAAGCCCGAGCACGCGTTGCGCTGCCATCACTGCGGCTGGGAATCGCGCATTCCGCGGTCGTGTCCCGAGTGCGGGAACGTGGACATCGCGCCGCTCGGGCGCGGCACGCAGCGCATCGAGGAGGCGCTCGCCGAGGTCGTGCCGGGCGCGCGCGTGCTGCGGATCGACGCGGACAGCACGCGCCGCAAGGGCAGCGCACAGGCGCTCTTTTCCGATGTGCACGCGGGTGAGGTCGATATCCTCGTCGGCACGCAGATGATCGCGAAGGGGCACGACTTCCAGCGCGTGTCGCTCGTCGGCGTGCTCAATGCCGATACCGCGCTGTTCTCGCACGACTTCCGCGCGAGCGAACGGCTGTTCGCGCAGCTGATGCAGGTGAGCGGCCGCGCGGGCCGCGCCGGGCTGCCGGGCGAAGTGCTCGTGCAGACGCGTTACCCGCGCCACGCGCTGTACCACGCGCTCGGGCGGCAGGACTACGTCGGCTTCGCGAATTCGACGCTCGGCGAGCGCCGCGACGCGCACCTGCCGCCGTTCGTCTACCAGGCGCTGCTACGCGCCGAAGGGCGCACGCTGGACGCTGCGCTCGCGTTCCTGCTGCAAGCCGCGGCCGCGTTGCCGGGGCTGCCGGGCGCCGATCGCGTGACCGTCTACGACGCGGTGCCGATGACGATCGTCAAGGTCGCGAACGTGCATCGCGCGCAGTTGCTGCTCGAAAGTGCATCGCGGGCGGCGCTGCAGCATGCGCTGCGCGCATGGCAGCCGGAGCTGCGCGCGTTGAAAGGCGTGTTGCGGTGGAGCGTCGAGGTCGATCCGCTGGATATCTGAGCGGCGCGGCATGCGGCTGCCGGGCCGCGTGCCGCTGCGTTGCACCCCCGGCCACCGGGCCGGGTACCCCTGAATTGTCTCTTGCCGCCCGGCCGCGCCCGGGCGTCCCGCCTTCCGCCGCACCCAGTGCAACCCGTTTTCGTCCGCCGCGACCCGCGCGGAAGGTTGCGCACGCCCGTCAAACCGGCCCGCTCAGGGAAAACACCGATCCTCCGACCACGGGCAACTCCTAGGTTGCAACCGCATAAGTGGCTGATTATATTGAGTAACCTCTGGGTGCAACCTGCCTCGTAATTTGGTTGCACCTTTTTATTGCGTGCCGTAGGATTTCGCGCATCCTCTCACACCACATTGCCGGGCTCGCACCGGCGCACGAACCCACCATGGCAAGCACGACTCTCGGCGTCAAAGTCGACGACCTTCTCCGCTCGCGCCTCAAGGACGCCGCCGCGCGTCTCGAGCGCACTCCCCACTGGCTGATCAAGCAGGCGATCTTCGCGTATCTCGAGCGGATCGAGCACGGCCAGTTGCCGCCCGAGCTGTCGGGCCACAGCGGCGTGACGGAGCTCGCCGACGGTCAATCCACGGACGGCGACGACGACAACTCGCCGCATCCGTTCCTCGAGTTCGCGCAGAACGTGCAACCGCAATCGGTGCTGCGCGCGGCGATCACGGCGGCGTACCGCCGCCCCGAGCCGGAATGCGTGCCGTTCCTGCTCGGCCAGGCGCGCCTGCCCGCGAACCTGCAGGCGGACGTGCAGGCGCTCGCGACGAAGCTCGTCGAGGCGCTACGCGAGAAGAGCTCGGGCGGCGGTGTCGAAGGGCTGATCCACGAGTTCTCGCTGTCGAGCCAGGAAGGCGTCGCGCTGATGTGCCTCGCCGAAGCGCTGCTGCGCATTCCCGATCGCGCGACCCGCGATGCGCTGATCCGCGACAAGATCAGCAAGGGCGACTGGCGCTCGCACGTCGGCCACGCGCCGTCGCTGTTCGTGAACGCGGCCACGTGGGGGCTGATGATCACCGGCAAGCTCGTGACGACCAACAGCGAAGCCGGGCTGTCGTCGGCGCTGACGCGCCTGATCGGCCGCGGCGGCGAGCCGCTGATCCGCAAGGGCGTCGACATGGCGATGCGCCTGATGGGCGAGCAGTTCGTCACCGGCGAGACGATTTCCGAAGCACTGGCGAACAGCCGCAAGTACGAAGCGCGCGGCTTCCGCTACTCGTACGACATGCTCGGCGAAGCGGCGACGACCGAAGAGGACGCGCAGCGCTACTACGCGTCGTACGAACAGGCGATCCACGCGATCGGCAAGGCGGCCGGCGGCCGCGGCATCTACGAAGGCCCGGGCATCTCGATCAAGCTGTCCGCGCTGCACGCACGCTACTCGCGCTCGCAGCAGGACCGCACGATGAGCGAGCTGCTGCCGCGCGTGCGCGCGCTCGCGCTGCTCGCCCGCCGCTACGACATCGGCCTGAACATCGACGCGGAAGAGGCCGACCGCCTCGAGCTGTCGCTCGACCTGCTTGAAGCGCTGTGCTTCGATCCGGATCTCGCGGGCTGGAACGGCATCGGCTTCGTCGTGCAGGGCTACCAGAAGCGCTGCCCGTTCGTGATCGACTACCTGATCGATCTCGCGCGCCGCAGCCGTCACCGCCTGATGATCCGCCTCGTGAAGGGCGCGTACTGGGATACCGAGATCAAGCGGGCGCAGGTCGACGGCCTCGAAGGCTATCCGGTCTACACGCGCAAGATCTACACGGACGTGTCGTACCTCGCGTGCGCGAAGAAGCTGCTCGCGGCGCCGGATGCCGTGTACCCGCAGTTCGCGACGCACAACGCGTACACGCTGGCCGCGATCTACCAGCTCGCGGGCCAGAACTATTACCCGGGCCAGTACGAATTCCAGTGCCTGCACGGGATGGGCGAGCCGCTGTACGAGGAAGTCACCGGCCGCGACAAGCTGAACCGGCCGTGCCGCGTGTACGCGCCGGTCGGCACGCACGAGACGCTGCTCGCGTACCTGGTGCGCCGCCTGCTCGAGAACGGCGCGAACACGTCGTTCGTGAACCGCATCGCGGATAAGACCGTGTCGGTGAAGGAGCTGGTCGCCGATCCGGTCGACGAGGCATCGAAGGTCGTGCCGCTCGGCGCGCCGCATACGAAGATCCCGCTGCCGCGCAACCTGTACGGCGACGAGCGTCCCAACTCGATGGGCCTCGACCTGTCGAATGAACACCGTCTCGCGTCGCTGTCGTCCGCGCTGCTCGCGAGTGCGCATTTCCCGTGGCGCGCGGCGCCGATGCTCGCCGACGACACGCTCGCCGACGCGCCGGCCCGCGACGTGCGCAACCCGGCCGACCAGCGCGACCTGGTCGGCACGGTCAGCGAAGCGACGGCCGAACACGTGAGCGCGGCGCTCGCGCACGCGGTGGCCGCCGCGCCGATCTGGCAGGCGACGCCGGTCGATGCGCGTGCCGATTGCCTGGTGCGCGCGGCCGACCTGCTCGAAGCGCAGATGCACACGCTGATGGGCCTGATCCTGCGCGAAGCCGGCAAGTCGCTGCCGAACGCGATCGCCGAGATTCGTGAGGCGGTCGACTTCCTGCGCTACTACGCCGCGCAGATCCGCGACGAATTCTCGAACGACACGCACCGCCCGCTGGGCCCCGTGGTCTGTATCAGCCCGTGGAACTTCCCGCTCGCGATCTTCATGGGCCAGGTCGCCGCGGCACTCGCCGCCGGCAACACGGTGCTCGCGAAGCCGGCCGAGCAGACGCCGCTGATCGCCGCGCAGGCCGTGCGCCTGCTGCGCGAGGCCGGCGTGCCGGCCGGTGCGGTGCAGCTGCTGCCGGGCACGGGCGAAACCGTCGGCGCGGCGCTGGTGGCCGACGCGCGTACGCGTGCGGTGATGTTCACCGGCTCGACCGAAGTCGCGCGCCTGATCAACAAGACGCTGTCCGCGCGCCTCGACCCGGACGGCAAGCCGATCCCGCTGATCGCGGAAACGGGTGGCCAGAACGCGATGATCGTCGACTCGTCGGCGCTCGCGGAGCAGGTCGTCGCGGACGTGATGCAGTCGTCGTTCGACTCGGCCGGTCAACGGTGTTCGGCGCTGCGCGTTCTGTGTCTGCAGGACGACGTTGCGGACCGCACGCTGACGATGCTCAAGGGTGCGATGCACGAACTGGCGCTCGGCAACCCCGACCGGCTGTCGACCGACGTCGGCCCGGTGATCGACGCCGAAGCGAAGCAGACGATCGACACGCACGTCGCGGCGATGAAGGACAAGGGCCACGGCGTCACGCAGCTGCCGATGCCCGAGGCCTGCGCGCACGGCACGTTCGTGCCGCCGACGCTGATCGAGATCGGCAGCATCGACGAGCTGAAGCGCGAGGTGTTCGGCCCGGTGCTGCACGTCGTGCGTTATCGCCGCAGCCAGCTCGACAAGCTGCTGGAACAGATCCGTGCGACCGGCTACGGCCTGACGCTCGGCATCCACACGCGGATCGACGAGACGATCGCGCACGTGATCTCGAATGCGCACGTCGGCAACATCTACGTGAACCGCAACGTGATCGGCGCGGTGGTCGGCGTGCAGCCGTTCGGCGGCGAAGGGCTGTCGGGCACGGGCCCGAAGGCCGGCGGCGCGCTGTACCTGCAGCGCCTGCTCGCGACGCGTCCGTCGGGCCTGCCGCGTTCGCTCGCGCAGGCGCTGATCGCGGACGGCGCGGTGGAAGGCGACGCACGCGGCAACCCGGCGGCGGCGCTCACGACGCTGCGCGACTGGCTGATCGAGCAGCGCGAGCCGGCGCTGGCTGCGCGTTGCGACGGCTATCTGGCTCAGGTGCCGGCCGGTGCGACCGCGGTGCTGACCGGTCCGACGGGCGAGCGAAACACGTATACACTCGGCCCGCGCGGCACGGTGTTGTGTGTCGCGGCGACGCCGGGCGGTGCGCGCGCGCAGTTCGCGGCGGTGCTGGCGACCGGTAACCGCGCGCTGTTCGCGGGTGCCGCTGGCGAGGCGCTGGTGGCCGCGCTGCCGGCATCGCTGAAGGCGCACGCGACCGTGCGCAAGCAGGCCGACGCGCCGTTCGACGCGGTGCTGTTCGAAGGCGACAGCGACGAACTGCAGACGCTCGTGAAGGACGTCGCGCAGCGGCCGGGCCCGATCGTGTCGGTGCAGGGCGTGTCGGTGGGCGCGTTCGAGAACGGCGATGCGGAAGATTACGCGCTGGAGCGGCTGCTGACGGAGCGCTCGGTGAGCGTGAACACGGCCGCGGCGGGTGGCAATGCGAATTTGATGACGATCGGCTGATCATCCTTGCCGTTCGGATCAAACATAGGAAGCGGCAAGGCGATCCCGAAGCCGCTCCATTTACCCTGGTACCAAGGAGATGCTATGCAACACACGATGAAAAAGCTGGCAGGCGCGACGTTTGTCGCGGTCATGTCGCTGGCGGGGACGGCCCATGCGGATGACGTGAAGATCGGTTACGCAGGGCCGATGACGGGCGCGCAGGCGCACTACGGCAAGGATATGCAGAACGGGATCGCGCTCGCGATCGAGGATTTCAACGCGACGAGCCCGAAGATCGGCGGCAAGCCGGTGAAGTTCGTGCTCGACACGCAGGACGACCAGGCTGACCCGCGCACCGGCACGACGGTCGCGCAGAAGCTCGTCGACGACGGCATCAAGGGCATGCTCGGCCACTTCAACTCGGGCACGACGATTCCGGCTTCGCGCATCTACGCGAACGCGGGCATTCCGCAGATCGCGATGGCGACCGCACCGGAATACACGCAGCAGGGCTACAAGACGACCTTCCGCATGATGACGTCCGACACGCAGCAGGGCTCGGTGGCCGGCACGTTCGCGTCGAAGGATCTCGGCATGAAGAAGATCGCGATCGTCGACGACCGCACGGCCTACGGCCAGGGTCTCGCCGACCAGTTCGAGAAGGCCGCGAAGGCCGGCGGCGCATCGATCGTCGACCGTGAATTCACGAACGACAAGGCGGTCGACTTCAAGGCGATCCTGACCAAGCTGAAGGCGGCGAAGCCGGATCTCGTCTACTACGGCGGCGCGGATTCGCAGGCGGCACCGATGGTCAAGCAGATGAAGGCGCTCGGCATCACCGCCCCGCTGATGAGCGGCGAAATGGTGAAGACGCCGACGTTCCTGAAGATCGCGGGCAACGCGGCCGACGGCACGATCGCTTCGCTGGCGGGTCTCCCGCTGGAAGAAATGCCGGGCGGCAAGACGTACGCCGACAAGTACAAGAAGCGCTTCGGCGAAGACGTGCAGACGTACTCGCCGTACGCGTACGACGGCGCGATGGCGCTGTTCAACGCGATGAAGAAGGCCGATTCGACCGATCCGGCGAAGTACCTGCCGCTGCTCGCGAAGACCGACATGGCCGGCGTGACGTCGACGCACGTCGCGTATGACGCGAAGGGCGACCTGAAGAACGGCGGCATCACGATGTACAAGGTCGAGAAGGGCGAGTGGAAGCCGCTGAAGAGCATCGGCGGGAAGTAAGCAGCCTTTGACGTGACGAACGGGCGGCGGCGCATGTCGCCGTCCCGTCGATCATGCGAAAAAGCCACCTGGCCGTCGGGCCGGGTGGCTTTTTCTTTGGCGGTGCACGGCCAGGTAGTACATACGGCTCTTGCCGGCGATGATTCAACGGTTTGGGTATGTTCCGAGGGGGGCGCCGCGTGTGTACGTCAATGCCTCATCGATGCGACTGGCGGCAGTGCGAGGTTACTTATCTTCACAGCACTTGTTGGGGCAATCGGGCAGGAAGGAAATTTCCACACGCCGCCCATTATCCACGTACCCATGCGAATAGACGCGGGCGCTCGTCTTAATGGTTCCGCGTAGAAAACCGAATTGCTTCAGCAGCGCATACGCGGTTTGCGTTCGCGATTGTGCAAGGGGCAGTGCGCTCTGTTCGCTTTCCTCGGCATGGCCGCTAATCAGCGTTGTTTCCTTGGTTACGTGACGTGCGTAGGCGATTTTCTGGTTTGCTGTCCAGTTTGCAGTGCGGACGATTTCAGAATTCGATACATATGAACTGTTTTTCGGAAAATGGATATCGAAATTTTCGCTTGGGACACACGCAGATGCATGGCTAGACGCGACGACGCATAGGCCAGCAATTAATTTCATAGTTTATTATTTGGTGAGTTTTGTTGTCGGCGAGACGCCGGAGCATCGCATAAATTTCCACATCCATTTTTGCAGAAAGGCAGAAGACTCACGCCGAGCTGCAAGTATCCTCCATGGCCGGTGCTATCGATTGGGTATGTAATTCGATTGACGTGCGTGTCAACATAGATATATTGAGGCTTGATGCCAAGCTGTATCAGGAAGTCTTTCAGCTGGTCACCTCTTGACTTTGCCAGATTCAAGGAGTTGCGTTCGCCGACATATGCGCTGGCGATGATTTGCGCCTGCACTTCAACATCGGGCCATTGCCGCGCAGCCAAAACCATATCGACTATCTTTATTCGATATGTATTTGGAATGCCGGGATAATTCAGAGGCACGCTTTCGAGCATGTGTTCCGATATCGTACAAGCGCTTGCGTGTTGAATAAAAACGGTACTAGCAAGCGCGGCAACGGGAATCAGAAATTTTATCATTCAATCACCAAATATTCTTTTTTAAGAATTCACTTATGTCATCAAAGTGCGCGATGTAGCATGCAATGCTGTCTGCATTCCTATGTGCACCTTCTGGATGGGCTTGTGCCCAATACCCGATCCCTCGAGCAAACCCATAGTTGACGTCGTCCGCATCGAATGTGTCAATGTAATGGGAACATTCGTGAATGAGAATTTTCAATTTGCAGTTTCCAGCAACGTAAACATCCTCGACAGTGCAGAAATGCGGGTAAATCGCGATTATTCGACGTGCCGAATCGGGCTTGCATACAGCCGCGTCATTTGCGCCAGTATCAGGGGCCACTGAGCATGTAAGTTGCCGCTGGCTTTGTTCGTCCCATCTGATGATCTTCTCGGGCTGTAGTTCGCACATAGCCGCAGCGAGCCTGGGGAGGCCGAAACAGAGTTTTTGACGTATCGCTTCGTCGCTTCGGCCAAACCAGAATTGCACTCTATCTCGGGCAATTTTATCCCATCGTGCCAGATCCGATATGCGTTCCTCAATTAAGATCACCGCGGTGTCCCGTAGTCGCATTATTAGGGATCTGAACGCCTTGTTACTCATGTTGGGGCAAATTGGCATCGTGTTGATTGATATATAGACCATGGACCCCGGATTGGTGTTGGTGACGGCCCCCGAATGGACGAGGACCCATTCTTCGTTTTCCTGAGCTTCGAAGTCGTATTTATTTCCCGAAAAACCGCTCATCGCGTCAATGCCCCTTCGTATAGATTTTCAGAGATGCTGCGGCGTCGGTGGCAATTCGATCTGTTTGCCCGGCCGCGTCCGTGATGCCTGCGAAGATCTGCCCGGTGTCGGTGATGATTCGATAGCGAACGTTGGCGAGCGGGCGGTGTGCATCATCGAGCAAGGTAAATTGCTCGTCATGTACGGCATCCGATGAGGCAAACGGCAGATGGGCTGCACCAGGTTTGCGCCCATCCAGCGTCAAAATTTCGCCCGCAGTAAAAGTCATCCGCATGCCGCGCTCAGCGTAGAAGATCGGCGGTGGGTTGCATCCGCAGACATTGATATCCCCGCTCAATGCCCACTGTTTGCCGTTCGGGCCGGTGCCTGGCCAGCGCGGCCCTTGCGGTGCGATATACCCTTCACGCTTACAGGCCGAACAGTAGGTCTTCATATCCAGCGTGGCGATATGAACCATCGGCGGCGGATTGGAACAGGTCACGCGGTCGAGGCCTTCGACAATGACCGCTTCCCCGGCGCGGTCGCCTTTGGCAAGAAAGTAGCGGATCATGAGCGCTACCTCAGCGGGGCATGGACGAGCGGGTGACGATGCCAAATACAACGGACGACGCCACGCCTTGTCGCTCGGGACTATCGGTGATCGTGTCGCCGTTATCGAGTTCGCTGCCAACGAAGGCGAGCGGCGCGAAGTCGGCCCGGTCGGCCAAACCCAGACAGGTCGTAACGCGCGCGGTTGAGCCGTCGGGATAGAGGATCAGGTCGCCCACCGTGGCAGCTTTGCCCAAGTGCGGCGCTACTTCCCATGTGCCGGACGGTTCGCGTAATGCACCGCCGCGCGCTGTTGTCGCGCCACGTACCGCCAGTCTGTAGGCAGGCGGTGCGGGTGGCGGCACATAGGTCGGATCGAACAGGCCCGAAACGCATCGCCCATCCCCTGCGTGAATGCCCCACGAAGTGCGCAGCGTTTCGGTAATGCGGTCGCCGTTGCTCAACCGGCTGCCCACTAACGCGAATGGCTTGCCTCCGCTATGGTTGTTTCCCGCGCCGTCGATAATCGCGGCCTCGCTACCGTCGTCGTAGGTCACTACATCGCCGACGCAGGCGACTTCCAATCCGGCCAATGTCAGGCCGCTGGTTGCGGTGGTGACGCGTCCACCGCGTTCCGTGAGTGCGCCAACGGTGGCGAAAAGATGGGTCGGTCCTTTGGGTTCGTTTTTCATCCGGCTTCCCTGTCTCAGTAAATGGAATGGCTGCCTAGAGACGCTATTCCAGATAAGAAACGTCGATCAATCGGACGAATATGATTCAGAGCTGGTAACTTCTATTACTTGTTCCGTTCTGCCTGTTGCATTGACCGCGCGTGCGCGAATCCGCTAGCTCAATCGCGGATACTCAGTCCCTGCGCACCCGCAGCAGGAACTTCTGCAGCTTGCCCGTGGGCGTGCGCGGCAGCGCCTGCGCGAACGTGAATTCGCGCGGGATCTTGTACGCGGCCAGCCGCTCGCCGCAGAACGCGCGCAGTGCATCCGCGTCAGGCACGCTGCCCGCGCGCAGCACCACGTGCGCGACGACCGTCTCGCCCCAGTCGGGATGCGGGACGCCGACGACGGCCGCCTCGGCGATGTCCGGATGCGCGCCGAGCACGTCCTCCACTTCCTTCGAATAGACGTTCTCGCCGCCCGTCACGATCATGTCCTTCAGCCGGTCGACGATGAACAGGTAGCCGTCCTGATCGATCCGCGCGATGTCGCCGGTGCGATACCAGCCGTCCGGCGCGAACGCGGCGCGCGTCGCGGCCGCATCGTCGAGATAGCCGAGCATCATGCTGTCGGTCTTCAGCCAGATCTCGCCGGTCTCGCCCGGCTGCGCGTCGAGGCCGTCCATCCGCACGACGCGCAGGTCGACGCCCGGGCCGCCGGTGCGGCCGATCGAACCGGCCTTCGCGATCTGCTCGTCCGGATACAACGTGGTGCCGGCCGGGCCGGCTTCCGTCATGCCATACACCTGGAAGAACGCGTTGCTGCGATACGCACGCGTGAGACGTTCGGCCTGCGCGGGGCCGATCGGGCCGCCGCCGTACAGCCACGCGCGCACGCTCGACAGGTCGAACGCCGCGAAGCCGTCGATCGTGTCGAGCGGCAGCAGGTACGACACCGGCGCGCCGAAATACAGCGTCACGCGCTCGCGCTCGACGGCCTGCAGGAACCGCAGCGGATGGTATTCGCGCAGCAGCACGACGGTGCCGCCCGCATACAGCGTGCCGCCGAACCAGTTGTTGAGCGGCGACGAATGCCAGATCGGCATCGCCATCAACGTGCGCTCGTGGCGGCCGATGCCGGTCGCGAGCGCCGCCTGCATCGCCGCGAGCGTCACGGTGCGGTGGCTGTGCACGCAGCCTTTCGGGTGGCCGGTCGTGCCGGACGTATAGAGGATCTGCGCGATGTCGCCGTCGGCGGGCTCGATGCCCGCGAGGCCGTCCATCGTCGCGCACAGCGTGTCGAAGCACGGCACGCCGTCGAGTTCGCCTTCGGTCACGAGCCGCCGCGCGGGATGCACGAGGCGTTCGACCACCGGCGCGAGCGCCACGTCGAACAGCAGCGCCTTGCTGCGGCTGTGTTCGAGCACGTAGTCGACTTCCGGCGCCTGCAGCTTGTGGTTGACCGGCACGAACGTCGCGCCGAGCCGCCACGCGCCGAACATCAGGTCGACGAAAGACGGTGTGTTGAAGCACATCGCGGCGACGCGGTCGCCGGCCGCGACGCCGAGCGCGCTCAGCACGGCCGCCGCGCGGTGCGAGCGCTCGCGCGCGGCGGCATAGGTGATCGTCGCGGATTCGCTGACGAGGAACGGCTGGTCGGGCGTCGCACGGGCGGCGCGGTCGAGGGCGGCGACGAGGTTCATCGTGACTCCGGGCGGGCGAACGAAGGCGCTGGGCCTTACCAAGCTATCCAAAGGGCATCAGGCCGGGTACGCGCGCTGCAGCAGCGCGGCGACGTCGATCGCGTGCGGATCGAAGCCGCCCGCGATGCGGCCCCAGTCGGGCGCGGCGAGCCGCGTCGCGACGAATGCGTCGGCCACGGCCGCCGGCGCATCGCGGCGCAGCAGGCACGCCTGCGCGACCACCGCGAGCCGCTGCGCGAACACGCGGCCCGACGCCTCGAGCGTGTCGGCCGGCGCCGCGAGCATCGCGCGTAGCGCATCGAGCGCCGTGCGGATGCGCGGTTCGCCCGCACCGAGGTCGGCGAGTTCGGCGAACAGCGCGGCGGCTGCGTCGGGCTCGCGCGATATCGCGCGCAGCACGTCGAGGCACATCACGTTGCCCGAGCCTTCCCAGATCGAGTTGACGGGCGCCTCGCGGAACAGCCGCGCGATCGGGCCGTCGTCGACGTAGCCGTTGCCGCCGAACACTTCCATCACCTCGCCGGTCAACTCGACCGCGCGCTTGCACACCCAGAATTTCGCCGCGGGCGTGACGATCCGCTTCCATGCGCGTTCGCGCGGCGAGTCGTCGCGCTCGAACGCGTCGGCGAGACGCATCGACAGCGACAGCGCGGCTTCGCTCTCGAGCGCGAGATCGGCGAGCACGGTGCGCATCAGCGGCTGCTCGGCGAGCGCGCGGCCGAACGCATGGCGCTGGCGCGTGTACGCGATCGCCTGCACGACGCCCTGGCGCAGCATCGCCGCGCTGCCGAGCACGCAGTTCAGCCGCGTGGTGGTGGCCATCTCGATGATGGTCGGAATGCCGCGGCCTTCGTCGCCGAGCATGATGCCCCACGCGTCGTTCAGCTCGATCTCGCTGCTCGAGTTGCTGCGGTTGCCGACCTTGTCCTTCAGCCGCTGGATCTCGACCGCGTTCTTCGTGCCGTCCGGCCGCCAGCGCGGCACGTAGAAGCACGACGGGCTGCCGGCTTCGGTGCGCGCGACGACGAGGTGCGCGTCGCACATCGGCGCCGAGAAAAACCACTTGTGGCCGCGCAGCCGGTATTCGCCGCCGCGGCCGCCCGCGCCGACGGCGGTCGCGAGCGTCGTGTTCGCGCGCACGTCGGAGCCGCCCTGTTTCTCGGTCATGCCCATGCCGAACCAGATCGAACGCTTGTCGGCGACCGGCACGTCGCGCGGATCGTAGTCGTTGCTGTAGAGCTTGTCGCGCAGCAGGTCCCACAGCGCGGGCTCCTTCTGCAGCACGGGAATCGCGGCCTGCGTCATCGTCGCCGGGCACAGCGTGCCGGCCTCGATCTGGCCATGCAGGTAGAAGCCGGCCGCGGTCGCGGCCCAGCGGCCGCGACGCGTGTCGCGGAACGCGAGCGACACGAAGCCTTCGTGGCGGTACTGGCCGAGCAGCGTGTGCCACGCCGGGTGGAAGTCGACGCGGTCGATGCGCCGGCCGCGCCGGTCGAAGGTGTGCAGTTCCGGCGTGTGGTGGTTCGCTTCGTCGGCGAGGCGCGCGGTGTCGGCGCTGCCGAGCCGCGCGCCGTAGGCGTCGAGCTGCGGCACGGCCCAGTCGGCGCCCGCGCGGGCGAGCGCGTCGCGCAGCGCGATGTCCGTCGCGAAGAGGTTATAGTCGACCAGTTCGTCGAACTGGTTCGTGACGGCGTGAGTCGATTCGGTCATCGAGGTGTCTCCGGTCTCATGCTGCGCGGGCGGCCGGCGTCATGCCGCACGGATGACGCTTCGGCGCCGGCTCCGGCCCCCGGTAAAACGCATTCCCTGCTGATTCCCAGAGTAGCAAATATGCCGCCGCGACATGTTCAGGTTCCGGCGCCGCCCGGCCAGCCGGCGGCGCAACCCGCACCCGCCTTGCGCCGCCGGCCGCGCCAGTCGCGCGCACAGGCGAGTTCCGACGCGCTGCAGCAGGCGTTCGTTCAGCTTTTGCTCGAACGCGGCTACGCGAAGGCGACGATCCGCGAGATCGCGTCGGTCGCGGGTGTGAGCATCGGCACCTTCTACGAATACTTCGGCGACAAGCAGAGCCTCGCGGCGCTCTGCATCCACCGGCACGTACAGGCGATGGCCGACCGGCTGCGCGACGCCATCGCGCGACTGCACGGCGCGCCGCGGGCCGAACTGGCCGCCGCGCTCGTCGACCTGCAGGTCGACGCGATCGGCGCCGACGCGGCGCTGTGGGGCGCGCTCTTCGCGCTGGAACGGCAGGTGTCGCCGCTCACCGCCTACCGTCGGCATTACGACGCTTACGTCGCGCTGTGGCGTGACGCGCTCGCGCACGCGGCCGATCCGCCGCCGGCCGCGCGGCTCGACGGGCTCGCGCGGATGGCGCACACGATCTGCTACGGCGGGCTTTCGCAGGCGTTGCTGACGCTCGGGCCCGCGTTCGACATCGCCGCGCTGCGCGACGAACTGCGGGCCGTGCTGCTCGCCTATCTGGCGGCGGCCGGCCGGTAACAGACCCTAGGGGAAATGCCTGATTCGCATGTCGGCCCGGCAGGCTAGCCTTGCCGCTGCATACCCCTCTGCGCGAGCCATGAGAAAAATGCATGGCCGCCATGACGAACTTTCGATTGTCCACCGATATTGGCTCGGGCTAAATCGTGCGACAGATGCAGGCCGCGCGTGTCGCGCGCGGCCGCCCGAAGGACATCAGAAGGAGGAGTCATGCGAAGCGCGACCGCGCCCCGTTCGAAACTGCCCGACGTCGGGACGACGATCTTCACGGTGATCGGCCAACTGGCTGCCCGGCACGATGCGTTGAACCTGTCGCAGGGGGCGCCGAATTTCGCGCCCGATCCGGCGCTCGTCGAAAGCGTTGCGCGCGCGATGCGCGACGGGCACAACCAGTACGCGCCGATGGTCGGCGTCATGGCGCTGCGCGAGCGGCTCGCCGAAAAGACCGAGGCGCTGTACGGCCCACACTACGACCCGGCCACGGAAATCACGGTGATCGCCAGCGCGAGCGAAGGGCTCTACGCGGCCATCAGCGCGCTCGTGCATCCGGGCGACGAGGTGATCTACTTCGAGCCGTCGTTCGACAGCTATGCGCCGATCGTGCGGCTGCAGGGCGCGACGCCGGTGGCGATCAAACTGTCGCCCGAGCATTTCCGCGTGAACTGGGACGAAGTCGCCGCGGCGATCAACCCGCGCACGCGGATGATCATCGTCAACACGCCGCACAACCCGACCGCGACGGTGTTTTCGGCCGACGATCTCGAACGGCTCGCGCAGCTCACGCGCGATACCGGCATCGTGATCCTGTCCGACGAGGTCTACGAGCACGTCGTGTTCGACGGCGCGCAGCACCAGAGCATGGCGCGCCATCGCGAGCTGGCCGAGCGCAGCGTGATCGTGTCGTCGTTCGGCAAGTCGTTCCACGTGACGGGCTGGCGGGTCGGCTATTGCCTCGCGCCGGCCGAGCTGATGGACGAGATCCGCAAGGTGCACCAGTTCATGGTGTTCGCGGCCGACACGCCGATGCAGGTCGCGTTCGCGGAGATCCTCGCGCGGCCGGACAGCTATCTTGGCCTGTCGGCGTTCTACCAGGCCAAGCGCGACCTGCTCGCGCGCGAGCTGGCCGATTCGCGTTTCGAGCTGCTGCCGAGCGAAGGCTCGTTCTTCATGCTCGCGCGCTTCCGGCACTTCTCGGACGAAAGCGACAGCGATTTCGTGCTGCGCCTGATCCGCGATGCACGCGTCGCGACGATTCCGCTGTCGGCGTTCTATACCGACGGCACCGACGCCGGCGTGATCCGGCTCAGTTTTTCGAAGGACGACGCGACGCTGGTCGAAGGCGCGCGGCGGCTGCGTTCGCTGTAAGGCCCGTACGTCAACCGGCGACGGGAGCGTCGCACCGACCAGACAAAGGAGATCACGATGAAGCACACGGCCACCCTGAAACTCGCGTTCGCACTCGCGTGCGCCATCGGCTCGGGCGCGGCGCTCGCCGATGCGCAGACGCTGCGCTTCGGCCTCGAAGCGCAATACCCCCCGTTCGAATCGAAAGCGCCGAACGGCGACCTGCAGGGCTTCGACATCGACGTCGGCAATGCCGTCTGCCAGACGGCGAAGCTGTCGTGCAAATGGGTCGAGACGTCGTTCGACGGCCTGATTCCCGCGCTGCAGGGCCGCAAGTTCGACGCGATCAACTCGGCGATGAACGCGACCGAGCAGCGGCGCCAGGCGATCGATTTCACGACGATCATCTATCGCGTGCCGACCCAGCTGATCGCCCGCACCGGCAGCGGCCTGCTGCCGACGCCGGAATCGCTGAAGGGCAAGCGCGTCGGCGTGCTGCAGGCGTCGATCCAGGAAACCTTCGCGAAGGCGCACTGGGAGCCGGCGGGCGTCGCGGTCGTCGCGTACCAGGACCAGAACCAGGCATACGCGGACCTCGTGGCCGGCCGTCTCGACGCGACGCTCGTGCTCGCACCGTCCGGCCAGCGCGGCTTCCTGTCGCGTCCGGACGGCAAGGGCTTCTCGTTCGTCGGCCAGCCCGTGCGCGACGACAAGATTCTCGGCAATGGCATCGCATTCGGGCTGCGTAAAGGCGACAGCGCGCTGAAGGCGAAACTCGATGCGGCGATCGACAAGCTGAAGGCGGACGGCACGGTGAAGTCGCTCGGCCTGAAGTATTTCGGCGATATCGACATCTCGGCGAAGTAAGCGGAGCCGCGCGCGATGCAGAACCGGGACACGGCCGCCGCGGGTGGCGAACAGGGCGGCGCATCGTTGCCGGGTGATGCGGTCGAAGCCGTGCTCGTCGCCGAACTGGGCGATGCGCTCGTCACGCGCTCGGCGGACATCGATCCGCGTTACTTCACCGCGTACAACGAGCCGGCCGGCGTGCGGCCGCGCGCGCTGGTGCGACCGCGCAGTGTCGACGACGTGTCGCGCACGCTCGCGCTGTGCGCGCGGCTCGGCCAGCCGGTCGTGCCGCAGGGCGGTTTGACGGGACTCGCGCGCGGCGCGGTCGCGCTCGGCGGCGAGGTGGTGCTGTCGATGGAGCGCTTCGCGGGCATCGAGGCGCTCGACGCGGCCGCCGGCACGATGACGGTACACGCCGGAACGCCGCTGCAGACGGTGCAGGAAGCTGCGGAAGCGGCGGGTTTCACGTTCGGCGTCGATCTCGGCGCACGCGGCTCATGCCAGATCGGCGGCATGCTCGCGACCAACGCGGGCGGCACGCGCGCGATCCGCTACGGGATGATGCGCGAGCAGGTGCTCGGGCTCGAGGCGGTGCTCGCGGACGGCACGGTCGTGTCGTCGATGAACCGGATGCTGAAGAACAATGCGGGTTACGACCTCAAGCAGCTGTTCATCGGCAGCGAAGGGACGCTCGGCGTCGTCACGCGTGCGGTGCTGCGGCTGCATCCGCTGCTGGCCGCGCCGGCCACGGCGCTTTGCCGCGTGCGCGACTACGACGCGGTGGTCGCGCTGTGGAACCGCGTGCGCATGTTGCCGGAGGTCGTCAGTTTCGAGGCGATGTGGCCGGCGTTCTACGACTACGTCGCGCGCCATACGCCGGGCGTTTCGGCGCCGTTTGTCGGCGACGATGGCTTCGCGGTCCTGATCGAATGCGCGACGAGCGCGCCGGGCGGCGATGCGCACCAGGCGCTGGAAACCGGCCTCGCGGCGGGGTTCGATGCAGGGCTCGTGGAGGATGCGGTGCTCGCGACGTCGGAGCGGCAGGCGCGCGATTTGTGGACACTGCGCGAAGGACTCGCGATCGACGCGCTGCCGCAACTCGTCAACTTCGACGTGAGCCTGCCCACGGGCGAACTCGGCGCGTTCGCCGAGCGCTGCGAGGCGGCGTTGCGGGCGCGCTGGCCGGACGTCACGTGCCTGTTCTTCGGCCATGTCGGCGACGGCAACGTGCATATCGGCGTGTCGCTGGCCGGGATGACCGACACGGACCTCGATGCGCTCGATCACTGCGTGTACGCGGTGGTGCGGGACATGGGCGGCTCGGTGTCGGCCGAGCACGGGATCGGCGTGCTCAAGCGCCCCTATCTCGCGCATACGCGCAGCGACGCGGAAATCGGATTGATGCGACGCCTGAAGGCCGCGCTGGATCCGCTCGGCATCCTGAATCCCGGCAAGGTGCTTTGATCGGGGCGACGCACGTTGCCGGCGCGAATCGGCCTGCGTGACGCGTCAGCCGTCCACCCAACGCAGCGCACCGATCTTCAGGTGCTCGACGACGCTGCGCGCCCAGTCGAGTTCGGCATTGAGCAGGACGAGCGCATGCTCGTTCTGCAGCAGGAACAGGCGCGGCACCTGGTCGGCCTGCGCGGTGGCGCGCAGCGTTTCGAGGCGTTCGCGCTCCGCGTCGAGCCGTGTGATCCGAAGCTCGAGCTGGTGGCGGGCGTCTTCGGCATCGAGCAGCGGCAGGAACGCGAGACCGGCGCCGAACGCCGGGAATTCACGCGCGGGTTCCGCGAGCAGCGCATGCAGCCACGCCTGCCCCGCCGTGTGGCCGGCCTCGGTCAGCGCATACAGCGTGCGCTCCGGAAACGCGCCGTCGCGCTCGGTGTCATGCACGGCGATCAGCCCGTCGCGCAGCAGCCGGTCGATCGTCTGGTAGAGGCTGGTGCGCTGGCGCACGTTGACGACTTCGTCGTATCCGCGTGCCTTCAGTTGCTGCAGCATCCCGTAGGGATGCATCGGCGTTTCGGTGAGCGTCGCGAGGACGGCCAGCGCGAGCGGGGACGGGCGGCTGGTGGACATGAATAGTTATTCAATATCTAGTAAGAATATAACTATTCTCAACCAGACTATCATATTTCACAAGGGTTTCAGCCGAGGTGCGAGCGCTTCGCGGCCGGGGCGACGGTTTCCATCGTCGCGAGACCGTGCACGATGCCGCAATCTTCGACCGAATGCTCGCCGACGCACTGGCGGCGCAATTCGGTGAGCTGGTCGCGTAGATGTGTAAGTTCCGCGAGGCGCGCATCGACGTGCCCGATGTGCTCGTCGAGCAGTGAGTTGATCGAATCGCAAGGATCGGCCGGCGTGTCGGTGAGCTGCAGCAGCGCGCGGATTTCGTCGTGCGCCATGTCGAGCGCGCGGCAGTTGCGGATGAAGCGCAGCCGTTCGACGTGCACGTCGGTGTAGTTGCGGTAGTTCGAGTCGGTGCGCTCCGCATCCGGCATCAGACCCTCTTTCTCGTAGAAACGGATCGTCTCGGGTGTGCAGCGGGCCGCTTTGGCCAGTTCGCCGATCTTCATACCTTTCTCCCGTGCAAGGGTTGACCTTGTAGTGGCTTCAGGGTGTTAACTCTACACCGTTAGCCATTGAGGAGGTTGTCATGACCGACGCCCAGCGTACCCACGACCCACGACACCGTCATGCCGGCGGCGCCGCCCCGTGCTGCGCCGACGCGCACGATACGGATACGGCCACCGTCGCCGATGCGGCGCCGGTGGCCGGCGAGCACGCGCACGGTGAGGTCGCTGCAGCGCGCGGCGCGCAGCCGCATGCGCGCCGCCACGATCATGAACATGATCACGGGCACGCGGGTCGTGAAGAGGGTCACGTCAACGGCGCCGGTTGCAGCCACGGCAGCGGCGAGGAACACGACCACGACCACGGTCCTGAGCATGCACACGAGCACGGCGACGGGCATGTCCATGGCGCCGCCTGTGCACACGGCAGCGCCGCGCACGACCATGCCGGTCACGACCACGACCACGACCACGACCACGACCACGACCACGACCACGACCACGCGGCCGGCGATTGCTGCGCGCCCGCCGCGCTGACGCTCGCGCCGCTGCCGGTCGCGCAGGCGACCGCGTCGGGTCACGTGCGCTCCGCATTCCGGATCATGCAAATGGACTGCCCGACCGAGGAAACGCTGATCCGCAAGAAGCTCGGCGGGATGAGCGAAGTGTCGGCGCTCGAATTCAACCTGATGCAGCGGATGCTGACGGTCGAGCACGTGCCGGACGCCCAGCCGGCGATCGAAAGCGCGATCCGCTCGCTCGGGATGACGCCCGAGGCGGCAGCGCCCGGCGCACCGGCCGCGCGCGTCGCTGACGCACCCCCGAAGCCGTGGTGGCCGCTGGCGCTCGCCGGTGTCGCCGCGATCGCGTCCGAAGGCGCGACCTGGGCCGGCCTGCCCGTGTGGCTCGCGGCGGCGCTTGCGCTGGCGGCGGTGCTCGCATGCGGGCTCACCACGTACAAGAAGGGCTGGATCGCGATCCGCAACGGCAACCTGAACATCAACGCGCTGATGAGCATCGCGGTGACGGGGGCGATGGCGATCGGTCAGTGGCCGGAAGCCGCGATGGTGATGGTGCTCTTCACGATCGCCGAGCTGATCGAAGCGAAGTCGCTCGACCGGGCACGCAATGCGATCCAGGGCCTGATGCAGCTCGCGCCGGACACCGCGACCGTGCAGGACGCCGACGGGGCGTGGCGCACGATCGAGGCCGCGCAGGTGGCACTCGGCGCAGTCGTGCGCGTGAAGCCGGGCGAGCGGATCGGGCTGGACGGCGAAGTCGTCGCGGGCCGCTCGACGGTGAACCAGGCGCCGATCACCGGCGAGAGCCTGCCCGTCGAAAAGACGACCGGCGACGCCGTGTACGCGGGCACGATCAACGAATCGGGTTCGTTCGACTATCGCGTGACGGCCGTCGCGGCCAACTCGACGCTCGCGCGGATCATCCACGCAGTTGAAGAAGCGCAAGGCGCGAAGGCGCCGACGCAGCGCTTCGTCGACCAGTTCGCACGCGTCTACACGCCGATCGTGTTCGCGGTCGCGCTGCTGGTCGCAGTGGCGCCGCCGCTCGTGATGGGCGGTGCGTGGCACGACTGGATCTACCGCGCGCTGGTGCTGCTCGTGATCGCATGCCCGTGCGCACTGGTGATCTCGACGCCGGTGACGATCGTGTCGGGGCTCGCGGCCGCCGCACGACGCGGGATTCTCGTGAAGGGCGGCGTGTACCTGGAAGAAGGGCGCCAGCTCGCGTGGCTCGCGCTCGACAAGACCGGCACGATCACGCACGGCAAGCCGGTGCAGACCGACTTCGACCTGCACGCGACCGACGCCGACGAGGCACGCGTGCGGCACCTCGGCGCGAGCCTCGCGGCGCGCTCCGATCACCCGGTGTCGCAGGCGATCGCAACGGCTGCCCGCGACGGCGGCACGACGGCATTCGCCGATGTACAGGACTTCGAAGCGATCGTCGGGCGCGGCGTGCGCGGCACGATCGACGGCACGCGCTACTGGCTCGGCAACCACCGGCTCGTCGAGGAACTCGAGCGCTGCTCGACGGCCCTCGAAGCGAAGCTCGATGCGCTCGAGCGGCAGGGCAAGAGCGTCGTGGTGCTGGTCGACGAAGCGCGTGTGCTCGGCATCTTCGCGGTGGCCGACACGATCAAGGAGACGAGCCGTGAAGCGATCGCGGATCTGCATGCGCTCGGCATCCGCACCGCGATGCTGACCGGCGACAACCCGTATACCGCGCAGGCGATCGCGCAGCAGGCCGGCATCGACGACGCACGCGGCAACCAGTTGCCGGAAGACAAGCTCGCGGCAGTCGAGGAACTGTCGGCCGGCGGCGCGGGCGCGGTCGGGATGGTCGGCGACGGGATCAACGACGCGCCGGCGCTCGCGCGCGCCGACATCGGCTTCGCGATGGGCGCGATGGGCACCGACACGGCGATCGAGACGGCCGACGTCGCGCTGATGGACGACGACCTGCGCAAGATCCCCGCGTTCGTGCGGCTGTCGCGTGCGACGCATCGCGTCCTGGTGCAGAACATCGGCTTCGCGCTCGGCGTGAAGATCGTGTTCCTCGGCCTCACGGTCGCGGGGCTCGGCACGATGTGGATGGCGGTCTTCGCCGACGCGGGCGCAAGCCTGATCGTCGTGGCCAACGGTTTGCGGCTGCTGTCGTCCTCTGGGGCGTTCGGCGGCGCGCAGGCCAAGCGTTGAGGAGCGGGCGATGAGCTTTCTGAAACGAATCCTGGGTGGCCATGGCGGCGGGCACGGCAACAATAGCGGCCACGGTGGCGGGCATCACGGCGGGCAGCGCCGGGACGGGCACGGCGGCCACGATGCGCGCGGCCGCGATCGCCACGGCTGGGGCTGGCAGGCGCCGGCCGACAGTCGAAGCGGGCAGGCCGGCGGCAACGTGCCGCTGACTCAGCTCGCCTGTGCGGGCTGCGGCGCACTCAATGCGGCGGATGCGCGCTTCTGCGCGCAGTGCGGTGCCGCGCAACGCGGCAAGTCCTGCAGCCGCTGCCACTCGGCGCTGGCGGACGACGCGCGGTTTTGCCCCGGGTGCGGGACGCAGGCTGCGTAAGCCGGTTGGTCCGCGCATTCGCGCCGGCGGTGTGTGAACGCCGGCCGGCGCGCTTCGTTTCAGGGCCGCCGCGCAGGCCGTTCGATCAGCGCAGCGGCAGGTAAATCTCGGTGCGCAGGTCGGCCGGCGCGGCATCCATCGGCGTATTGAGGTACAGCTCGAACGGCGGCGCATCGGCGGCTTCACGGCCCGAGTGACGCAGCCAGTCGCCGTAGAGCCACTGGTAGGCCGTCTTCAGGTCTGCATACGGCCCCGTATGCAGCAGCACCGCATATTCGCCGCCCGCGACCGTCGCACGCTCCACCGGCGGCGCGGGTTCGATGTCAGGCGCACCGTCGGCCGGCATGAAGCACGCTTTTGCGCGCAACTGCGCTTCGGGCGTCGTGTCCGGATCGTCGTAAAAAATCCCGATCATCTTCGCGCCCGGGCCGATCAGCCCACGCGGACCGGCCCACGCACCGATCCGGGCGAACGCGTCGCCGACCTTCAAGTACGACCCGGTGTGCGCCACCGCATAGCCGTGTAATTCCGGTAGCCGCCGAATCTCGACTTCATGCTTGAACATGTCTGCTTCTCCTCGCTGTAACGGATAGATGGGCCGGTGGCTGCCCGTGCGACGGTGCTGCACGGGCGGCACGCCGTAGGCGTCGCGAAACGCCCGCGCGAACGCATGCGTCGAACCGTAGCCCGCGCGCCGCGCGATTTCGTCGATCGGCCGCGCCGTGCACACGAGATCCTCGGACGCGCGCACGATCCGCATCCGCCGCACCGTCAGCACGATCGACTCGCCATACAGCGCGCGATAGACACGCTGCCAGTGATACGGCGACAGGCACGCAACTTCGGCGAGCCGGTTCAGGTCGAGCGGGCCGTCGAGGTGTGCGCGGATGTACTCGTGCACGCGCGCCACGCTCGCCGCATAGCGAAGCCAGGCGGGCGGGTCGGGTTTCGTTTCGATGGTCATCGGCGTGTCAGGGCAGGAACCGACGTCACGGTAGCACGGCCCGATTTGATAAATCTTGCGGAAATGCGTAGGAGGCCAACGAGTCGAGCCCCATTTTATTTTGGCGAAATGGGGTCTTGCCCCCCTGCGATCTATGACTAAAGTTAAAGACGGTGAAATCGGGTGATCGCGTCATTTTTCTCGGGTAAGTTGCTCCGTCGGGGCAGCACGTTTTTCGAAGTACGCAGGTAGTTCGTCGATGTTCAATCGCAACACCACGTTTTCGGGAGAAGAAGAAATGGATGCTTCCAGCTTCATCACGTCGCTGCAGACCACGCTAGGGGGGTATCTGCCAAAGATCGCCGGCGCGATCGGCATCCTGGTGATCGGCTGGCTGATCGCCGTCGTCGTGCGGGCCGGCGCGATGCGCCTGCTCAGTGCGCTGAAGGTCGATCAGCGGATCAACGAAAGCACCGGCCAGGGCGCCTGCGTCGAGCGCATCATCGCGGGCGGCCTGTTCTGGCTCGTGCTGCTCGTCACCGCGGTGGGCATCTTCAACGTGCTCAACCTGTATGCGGTGTCCAACCCGTTCTCGCTGCTCGTCACCCACATCGTCAACTACCTGCCGAACCTGATCGGCGGCGCGGCGCTGACGCTGATCGCGTGGCTCATCGCGTCGCTGCTGCGCAGCCTCGCGAACCGCGCGCTGAAGGCGAGCAAGATCGACGACAAGCTGTCCGAAGGCGCCGGTATGCAGCCGATGACCGGCTATCTCGGCGACGTGCTGTTCTGGCTCGTGATCCTGATGTTCCTGCCGGCGATCCTCGCGTCGTTCGCGCTGTCGGGGCTGCTGTCGCCGGTGCAGGGGATGGTCGACAAGCTGCTCGCGATCGTGCCGAACATTTTCGCGGCCGCGGTGATCGGCATCGTCGGCTGGATCGTCGCGCGCGTGCTGCGCGGCCTCGTGACGAACCTGCTCGTCGCCGCCGGCGCCGACCGCCTTACGCAGCGCCTCGACAGCCCGACGCCCGTGCGCGTGTCGAGCCTGATTGGCACGATCGTCTACGTGTTCGTGTTCGTGCCGACACTGATCTCCGCGCTCGACGCGCTGAAGATCGACGCGATCTCGGTGCCGGCCACCAACATGCTGAACCAGTTCCTCGGCGCGGTGCCGGACATCGTCGCGGCGATCGTGATCGTGCTCGTGACGTTCTACTTCGCGCGCTTCGTCGCGTCGCTCGCGCAGAAGCTGCTGGAGGCCGCGGGCGCCGACGGGCTGCCGGCCGTGCTCGGCGTCGAGCGCGTGTTCTCGGGGATCCTGCAGCCGTCGGTGCTGGTCGCGCGGCTGATCGTGTTCTTCGCGATGCTGTTCGCGTCGGTCGAAGCCGCGAACCGGCTCGGCTTCTCGCAGGTGCGCGACGTCGTCACGCTGTTCATCGAATTCGGCGGCCACGTGCTGATGGGCGGCGTGATCCTCGTGATCGGTGTGTGGCTCGCGGGCCTCGCGCGCCGCGTGATCGAGCAGGCCGACCGCGAGCACAGCGTGCTGTTCGCGCGCATCGCGCAGTTCGCGATCCTGGGCCTCGTGTTCGCGATGGGGCTGCGCGCGATGGGCATCGCGAACGAGATCGTCCAGCTTGCCTTTGGCCTCGTGCTCGGCGCGATCGCGGTGGCGGTGGCGCTGTCGTTCGGCCTCGGCGGCCGCGAAGCGGCCGGCAAGCTGCTCGACCGCTGGTTCAACCAGCGCGGCGGCGGCCAGTAACACCACCGTCGCGCCTCCGTCCGGCCGCGCTGCATGGCCGGACGGTGTTGCGGCCGCGTATGTATCCGGTCGGGCGGGAACGCCACGCGACAGCGTCCGCTCGGGCGGCGCCGCCAGCGCCCGGCTGTCGGCGTTCGGCGAAGGCTGTCGCTGTGCCGCCTGCGGCGTGTCGGCTTCGTCACGCGTTCCGTGTCGGCATTTCCGCAAGCGAAATGTCAGCCGCGATCTTTGCCGAATTTCGATAACACGTCGTTTAATGACTCTCTAGCATCGATTCTCAGTCGCGCAGGCCGGCAGGCACGGCGCCTTTGAGGAGAGAGTCCGATGAAAGCAGAGTCGAATGGCCGGCCCGCCGCCGGCGCCAAGTCGTCCGGCCAGCCCGCGCTGCAGCAGACGCTCGGGACCTGGCAACTGTGGGGCATCGCGGTCGGCCTCGTGATTTCCGGCGAGTACTTCGGCTGGAGCTACGGCTGGGCGAGCGCCGGCACGCTGGGCTTCGTCGTCACCGCGTTGTTCGTCGCGGCGATGTACACCACCTTCATTTTCAGTTTCACCGAGCTGACGACGTCGATCCCGCATGCGGGCGGCCCGTTCGCGTATGCGCGCCGGGCGTTCGGCCCGACCGGCGGCTATCTCGCCGGTGCGGCGACACTCGTCGAGTTCGTGTTTGCACCGCCCGCGATCGCACTCGCGATCGGCGCGTACCTGCACGTGCAGTTCCCGGGCCTCGAGCCCAAGCATGCGGCAATGGGCGCGTATCTCGTGTTCATGGCGCTGAACATCGTCGGCGTGCAGATCGCGGCGACCTTCGAGCTGGTCGTCACGCTGCTCGCGATCTTCGAGCTGCTGGTGTTCATGGGCGTCGTGTCGCCGGGCTTCGCGTGGAGCAACTTCATGAAAGGCGGCTGGTCGGGCGCCGATCATTTCAGCGTGGGCGCGTTCCACGGGATGTTCGCGGCGATCCCGTTCGCGATCTGGTTCTTCCTCGCGATCGAAGGCGTCGCGATGGCCGCCGAGGAAGCGAAGAACCCGAAGCGCTCGATCCCGATCGCGTACGTGGCCGGGATCCTGACCCTCGTTGCACTGGCGATCGGCGTGATGGTGTTCGCCGGCGGCGCGGGCGACTGGACCAAGCTCGCGAACATCAACGATCCGCTACCGCAGGCCATGAAGTACATCGTCGGCGCGAACAGCGGCTGGATGCACATGCTCGTGTGGCTCGGGTTGTTCGGGCTGGTCGCGTCGTTCCACGGGATCATCCTCGGCTATTCGCGCCAGATCTTCGCGCTGGCCCGCGAAGGCTACCTGCCGGAATGGCTCGGGAAGGTGCATCCGCGCTTCAAGACGCCCCATCGCGCGATTCTCGCGGGCGGCGTGGTCGGCATCGCGGCGATCTACAGCGACGAGCTGATCCAGTTCGGCGGGCAGACGCTGACCGCGAATATCGTGACGATGTCGGTATTCGGTGCGATCGTGATGTATATCGTGAGCATGGCGTCGCTGTTCAAGCTGCGCCGCTCGCAGCCGAACATGGCGCGGCCGTTCCGCGCGCCGCTGTACCCGATCTTCCCGGCGTTCGCGATCCTGGCCGCGCTCGTCTGTCTCGGCACGATGATTTACTTCAACGGGCTGGTCGCGCTGGTGTTCCTCGGCTTCCTCGCGTTCGGCTACGCGTACTTCCTCGCGACGCGTTCGCAGCGTGCGAGTGCGCCGGGCGACGTGCTGCTGGAGGAGTGAGCAGGTGCAGGTGAACGGCCGTTCCTGACGGCATCCGGCGCGCCCCGTCGAACGGGCGCGCCGTCGGTTTTTGGCAAGGAGATTCGCAGATGTCCTATACGGAGACGATCGGTTCGCGCACGTACCGTTTCGCGGACCTGAAGACGCTGCTCGCGAAGGCGAGCCCGCTGCGTTCCGGCGACCAGCTCGCCGGTGTCGCGGCGGCGAGCGAGGAGGAGCGCGTCGCCGCGAAGATCGCGCTCGCGGGCGTGCCGCTGAAGGCATTCCTGAACGAAGCGGTGATCCCGTATGAAGACGACGAGGTCACGCGCCTCATCGTCGACGATCACGATGCGGCTGCCTTCGCGGAAATCTCGCACCTCACCGTCGGCGAGTTCCGCAACTGGCTGCTGTCGCCGGCCGCCGACGGCGCGGCGCTCGAACGGATCGCGCCGGGCCTCACGCCCGAGATGGTCGCGGCGGTGTCGAAGTTGATGCGCAACCAGGACCTGATCGCGGCGGCGCGGAAGCGCCGCGTGGTCACGCGCTTTCGCAACACGGTCGGGCTGCCGGGCCGGATGTCGGTGCGGCTGCAGCCGAACCACCCGACCGACGACGTGAAGGGCATCGCCGCCTCGATGCTCGACGGGCTGATGTACGGCTGCGGCGACGCGATGATCGGCATCAACCCGGCCACCGACAGCCTCGCGGCGATCGTGAAGCTGCTCGCGATGATCGACGGCTTCCGCGAACGCTACGGCGTGCCGACGCAGTCGTGCGTGCTCACGCACGTGACCAACACGATCGCGGCGGTCGAGAAGGGCGCGCCGGTCGATCTCGTGTTCCAGTCGATCGCGGGCACCGAGAAGGCGAACGCGAGCTTCGGGATCTCGCTCGCGCTGCTCGGCGAGGCGCGCGAGGCCGCGTTGTCGCTCAAGCGCGGCACCGTCGGCAACAACCTGATGTACTTCGAGACGGGGCAAGGCAGTGCGCTGTCGGCGAACGCGCACTTCGGCGTCGATCAGCAGACCTGCGAAGTGCGCGCGTACGCGGTGGCGCGCAAGTTCGAGCCGTTCCTCGTGAACACGGTGGTCGGCTTCATCGGGCCGGAATACCTGTACGACGGCAAGCAGATCATCCGTGCGGGGCTCGAGGATCACTTCTGCGGGAAGCTGCTCGGCGTGCCGATGGGCTGCGACATCTGCTACACGAACCACGCGGAAGCCGACTCGGACGACATGGATACGCTGCTGACGCTGCTCGGTGCGGCCGGCATCAACTTCATCATGGGGATTCCGGGCGCGGACGACGTGATGCTGAACTACCAGAGCACGTCGTTCCACGACCAGCTGTACGTGCGCGAGGTGCTGGGCCTGCGCCGCGCGCCGGAATTCGAGGAGTGGCTGGAGACGATGGAGATCGCCGACGCGCACGGTGCGTTGCGCGCGGCGACGTCGCGCGTGCCGCTGCTCGCGGGTGCGAACGACTGGATGGGGATTTCGGCATGAGCGACGCCGTCGAAAAGAACCCGTGGGCGCAGCTGAAGTCGTTCACCAACGCGCGGATCGCGCTCGGCCGCGCGGGCAACAGCCTGCCGACCGCGCCGCTGCTTGCGTTCAACCTGTCGCATGCGCAGGCGCGCGACGCGGTGCACCAGCCGCTCGACGCGGACGCGCTGCGGCGCGAGCTCGACGCGGCCGGCTTCGCGACGCTCGGCGTGCAGAGTGCCGCGCCCGATCGCCAGCATTACCTGCGCCGGCCCGACCTCGGCCGCAAGCTGTCGGATGACGGGCGCGCGCTGCTGGCGGCGCACGGCGACGCGGTGACGGGCGACGGGCCCGACGTCGTGTTCGTGGTCGGCGACGGGCTGTCGGCGTTTGCAGCCGCGAAGCAGGCGCTGCCGTTGCTGCAGGCCGTGCGGCCGCGGCTCGATGCCGATGGCTGGCGGATCGGCCCGGTGGTTGTCGCGACGCAGGCGCGCGTCGCGCTCGGCGACGAGATCGGCGAATTGCTGCGCGCGAAGGTGGTCGCGATGCTGATCGGCGAACGGCCGGGGCTCAGCTCGCCGGACAGCCTCGGCGTGTACCTGACGTGGGCGCCGAAGGTCGGCTGCCACGACGCATTGCGCAACTGCATCTCGAACGTGCGGCCTGAAGGGCTGCCGTACGCGGGGGCCGCGCACAAGCTGCATTACCTGATGACGCACGCGCGACGGCTCGGGCTGACGGGCGTCGGGTTGAAGGACGACAGTGATGCGTTGCTGCCGCAGGCGGAGGCGGAGCGGATCGGGGCGGAGTGAAAAGGGCCATGCGCGGGCCGCCGCGTGGCGGTGTTCGAGCCGTTCGAGCGGCCCGACGGGCGGCTATCTGAACAGCCGCTCGCACAGAAAATCGACGAACACACGCAGTTTCGGTGACAACTGCCGGCTCGACGGCCACACGATCGAGAATTGCCCCGGCGCGATCCGGTAGTCGTCGAGCACGGTGACGAGTGCGCCCTGCTCAAGCGCATCGCGCGCGAGGAAGTCGGGCATGTAGCCGATGCCGAGCCCCGCGAGCACGGTACCGCGCAATGCCTCCATGTTGTTGCAGGTCAGCGCGGTGCGCAGCTTCAGCGGCGTGCCGTCGTCGGCCGCGAGCGCCCAGTCCTGCAGCTTGCCGGTGGTCGGGAAGCAGTAGCGCACGCATTCGTGCGCTTCGAGATCGCGCGGCGTGCGCGGCGTGCCGGCCTGCGCGAGATACGCGGGCGTCGCGCACAGCACGAACGCGAACGGGCCGAGCCGCCGCGACATCAGGCTCGAATCCGACAGCGGGCCACTGCGGATCACCGCGTCGAAGCCGCCTTCGACGACGTCCACCATCCGGTCGTTGAAATCGAGATCAAGCTCGACGTCCGGGTAGCGCCGCCGGAATTCAGGCAGCACCGGCAGCAGGAAGCGGTAGCCGATCACCGGCAGGCTCACGCGCAGCTTGCCGCGCGGGCGCTGCGCGGAGGCCGTCACGGTCGCTTCCGCGTCGCGGAAATCCGCGAGGATCCGCTGGCAGCGTTCATAGAAGTGCCGCCCCTCTTCGGTGAGCGTGACGCGCCGCGTCGTGCGGTTGAACAGGCGCACGCCGAGCGACTGCTCGAGTTTCGCGATCGTCTTGCCGACCGCCGACGCCGAGATGCCGAGCGCGCGGCCGGCCGCGACGAAGCTCAAGGCTTCGGCGGTGCGGACGAAGGCGACGATGCCGGTGAGGTTTTCCATCGAATCGAAGGACGTGCGGCGACGCACGCGAGCGGGTCAATTGCGGAATTTTAGTCCGTTATATACGGAGCTTTGCGTGGTTTTTCGCCGATTGAATCGGATTTATCTTCTGTCGCTCTGACGGCGCATCCGCGCCGGCTTTTCGAGGAGCGATGATGGATCAGCCTTTTTCAGCCGCTTCGGCTCAGTCGGCACGCCGGCGCGCGTGGGTGCTGGCCGCCGTCTGCCTGGCCGCCGTCGCGCTGCCGCTGTCGTTTTCGGGCGGCGCCGTCGCGACGCCCGCGATCGGCCGCGACCTGCACGGCGGGACGGTCGCGATGAACTGGATCACCAACGCGTTCATGCTCGCGTTCGGCAGTTTCCTGATGGCGGCCGGCGCGCTGGCCGACCAGTTCGGCCGCAAGCGCCTGTTCGCGGTCGGCGTCGGCGGCTTCACGCTGATGTCGGTCGCGCTCGCGTTCGCGCCGTCGATGCTCGCGGTCGACCTGCTGCGCGCCGCGCAAGGGCTCGCGGCGGCCGCGGCGCTCGCGGGCGGCACGGCCGCGCTCGCGCAGGAGTTCGACGGCGCGGCGCGCACGCGCGCATTCAGCCTGCTCGGCACGACCTTCGGCATCGGGCTCGCGTTCGGGCCGGTGCTCGCCGGCGCGCTGATCGGGCATTACGGCTGGCGCGCGATCTTCGTGACGAGCGCGGTGGCCGGCGGGCTGTCGCTCGTATTCGGGCTGCCGCGCATGCACGAGTCGCGCGACCCGCATGCGACGGGGCTCGACTGGCCCGGCACGGCCGCGTTCACCACCGCACTGACGCTGTTCACGTTCGGCGTGATCGAGGCGCCCGCGCGCGGCTGGACGAGCCCGCTGGTGATCGCGCTGCTGGCAGGCGCGGCGCTCGGTGCGTGGGCGTTCGTCGCGATCGAGACGCGCGTCGCGCGGCCGATGCTCGATCTGTCGCTGTTCCGGATCGCGCGCTTCGTCGGCGTGCAGGTGCTGCCGGTGTCGACCTGCTGCTGCTACATCGTGCTGCTCGTCGTGCTGCCGCTGCGCTTCATCGGCATCGACGGCTTCAGCGAGATCGACGCCGGCTGGCTGATGCTCGCGATTTCCGCGCCGATGCTGATCGTGCCGTTCATCGCGGCGACGCTCACGCGCTGGCTGTCGGCCGGCGTGATCTCGGGGTTCGGGCTCCTGATCGCGGCGGCCGGGCTCGTGTGGCTGGGCATCGCGCTGCGTGGCGGCGCGGGGGCCGCGGCGATCGCGCCGATGGTGACGATCGGCGTCGGCGCCGGGATGCCGTGGGGGCTGATGGACGGGCTGTCGGTGAGCGTCGTGCCGAAGGAGCGCGCGGGGATGGCGACGGGGATCTTCAGCACGACGCGCGTGGCCGGCGAAGGGATCGCGCTCGCGATCGTGGGTGCGGTGCTGGCTGGGCTCGCGCGGACGGGGCTGACGCAGGCGGCGGGTGCCGCCGGCACGCCCGACGCGACGCTGCGTGCGGCGGCGCGGCTCGCGACCGGTGATCTTGCGGGTGCGGCGGTTGCGCTGCCGGGTGTCGGGCATGCGGCGCTGCTCGCGAGTTACACGCATGCGTTCGATCGGTTGTTGATCGGGCTGGCGGTCGTGACGGTGCTGTGTGCGGGGGTGGTGTTTGCGTTTCTTGGTGGGCGACCGGCGGCTACCGAAACGGGCGACGATACCGACGAGCACGCGCATGCCGACGTGCCGGTGCGCAACCGGATCGAACCGGCTTGTGCGGAGACGCACGCGCGTTGAGCCACGCGTCGTCGCGCACGGGCGGCTCCGGCCACGGCGGCCGGAGCGTCGTCCTATTTCGTCATCGATTTCGTCATTGCCGCATTCGCACGCTGACGATCCGCCTCGACCCTCAAGCCAGCACCAGCGGCGGCAGCGTCGCATCCGCCCGTGCCTGGGCATGCGCCACTTCAACCACCACATAGCGCCGCGCATCGGGCCACAGATGCGCACGGCTTCCTGCCTCCTCGTCGATCGTCGCATGGCCCTGCACGAGCCAGGTCGTCTGCCGCACGAAGTCGACGAACAGCAGCGCGATGGCCGGATTCACCAGCAGGTTGCCGATCGTGTTGAACAGGTGGTTGCCCGCGAAGTCGGGCAGCACGAGCGTGCGGCGGTCGGGCAGGTCGACGAGCGGCTCGAACGAGCCGTCCGCGCGCGGCTGGCGGCCGCGGTACGAGCAGTCGCTGTTGCCGGCCGCGTCGGCGGTCGCGACGATCAGGAACGCCTGCTCGCGGATGAACGCGATGGCGTCGTCGGTCAGGGGGCCGCGATCGTTCATGGTGTGGTTCGGCGCACATGCCGTTGCGTAGGAATGCACAGGGCGCACGCAAGCGACATGCCACGCGGCGCGGCCTGCCTCCGCGCGCAGCTGCGCTCGCGCACTGTTGAAATTTCGAACACCGCCCCGGCGCGCTGCGCAACCATGCTGTTCAGAATCGGCACACCCGCCATGCTGCGTCGGTGAACACGGCACGGTGCGCACGCGGGCCGGCCGCGGTTGCCGTGCTTCGGTCCTGTTTGGCACGCATGTTGCGTAAACGAGTGCAGCGCAATTCCAACCGGCGCTGTACTCACACAAGCACGATGAACAGGAGACATGTATGAACCCGTTTGACCTGAAGCAACTGGGCCTCGACGTCGAATACCCGTACCGTCAGCAATACGACAACTACATCGGCGGCAAGTGGGTTCCGCCGGTGAAAGGTGAGTACTTCGAGAACGTATCGCCGATCAACGGCCAGCCGTTCTGTCGCATCCCGCGCTCGGGCGCCGACGACATCGAACTCGCGCTCGACGCCGCGCACGCCGCACGCCGCAAGTGGGGCAAGACGTCGGTTGCCGAGCGCGCGAACCTGCTGCTCGCCGCCGCCGACCGGATGGAAAAGAACCTGAAGCTGCTGGCCGTGGCCGAGACGATCGACAACGGCAAGCCGCTGCGCGAGACGATGGCGGCCGACCTGCCGCTCGCCATCGACCACTTCCGCTATTTCGCGGGCTGCATCCGCGCGCAGGAAGGCGGCATCTCCGAAATCGACGACAACACCGTCGCGTACCACTTCCACGAGCCGCTCGGCGTCGTCGGCCAGATCATCCCGTGGAACTTCCCGCTGCTGATGGCCGCATGGAAGCTCGCGCCGGCGCTCGCGGCCGGCTGCTGCGTGGTGATGAAGCCGGCCGAGCAGACGCCCGCGTCGGTGCTGGTGCTGATGGAGCTGATCGGCGACCTGTTCCCGGCCGGCACGATCAACATCGTGAACGGCTTCGGCAAGGAAGCGGGCGAAGCGCTCGCGACCAGCAAGCGCATCGCGAAGATCGCGTTCACCGGCTCGACGCCGGTCGGCAAGCACATCCTGCGCGCGGCGGCCGACAGCCTGATCCCGTCGACGGTCGAACTGGGCGGCAAGAGCCCGAACATCTTCTTCGCCGACGTGCTCGACCAGGACGACGCGTTCCTCGACAAGGCGCTCGAAGGGCTCGCGATGTTCGCGCTGAACCAGGGCGAAGTGTGCACGTGCCCGTCGCGGATCCTGATCCAGGAATCGATCTACGAGAAGTTCATCGAGAAGGCGGTCGCGCGGGTCGAGCGCATCAAGGCCGGCCATCCGCTCGACCTGCAGACGATGATCGGCGCGCAGGCTTCGCAGCAGCAGCTCGACAAGATCCTGTCGTACATCGACATCGGTCGCGGCGAAGGCGCGCAATGCCTGACCGGCGGCGAGCGCACGGCGCCGGCGGCGGAGCTCGGCACGGGCTATTACGTGAAGCCGACGATGCTGCTCGGCAACAACAAGATGCGCGTGTTCCAGGAAGAGATCTTCGGGCCGGTCGCGTCGGTGATGACGTTCAAGGACGAGCAGGACGCGATCGAACTCGCGAACGACACGTTCTACGGGCTCGGCGCGGGCGTGTGGACGCGCAACGGCACGCGCGCGTACCGGATGGGCCGCGAGGTCGAAGCCGGCCGCGTGTGGACCAACTGCTACCACCTGTATCCCGCGCATGCGGCGTTCGGGGGCTACAAGCAGTCGGGGATCGGCCGCGAGACGCACAAGATGGCGCTGTCGAATTACCAGCAGACGAAGTGCCTGCTGGTGAGCTACCAGGCCGAGGCGCTCGGGTTCTTCTGATCCGAGTGTGGGCGTCCTGGCCGGCCGGCGGCGCGGTATGCGTCGGCCGCTCGGGGCGCCGTCTCGAGCGGTAAAGCTTCGGATACCGGAGGGTCGTTGAACGCGTGTCGCGCCGGGCGGCGGTGGCTGCCTGGCCGACGACCGGTGCGCGGATGCGTGCCGCGCGGCCGACCGGCGATCCGGAGATTGACCGTTTCCGCCCATTCGCATTTGCAATCTGGTTCCGGCCGCGCATTGTCGCGGTCTTCGCCGGAAACGATACCGATGGTCGTTTGCTCGCGGCGGCAAGTCGAGCCGGCGCACCGGACGTAAAACTCCATGTCAGAACCGCCCCGATCCTATCCGCGCCATCCCGTGTTCCACGCGGGTGAACTCGACGCGCAACACCGTTTCGGCGTCGCCGACGAGGCCGAGCGGATGAGCGACGTCGTGACGACGCGGCTGAGCATGGGCGTGCGTCAGTTCATCGAGACGCAGCCATTCATGTTCGTCGGCACGGCGTGCGGCGGGCAGGCGGGCGTGAGCTGCGACATCGTGCAGAGCCGGCGCGACGCGAACGGCGACCTGCTGCCGGTCGTGCGCGTGATCGATACGAAGACGCTGCGCTTCGTGTTGCCGGTGTACGGCGAGAGCGACGGTGGCCGGATTGACGCGGCGCGGTGTAACGGCAGCGGCGTCGGGTTGCTGTTCGTCGACTTCGTGCGCGGTATCCGTTACCGGATCAACGGGCGCGCGACGCTGCGGACGGATCTGTCCGAGGCGGACGCGGCGCCGTGGCCGGCCGGCAGCGCGATCGTCGAGTTGGCGGTCGCGCAGGCGTACGGCAATTGCGGCACGCGCGTCGTGCGGTTGCGGCCCGCGAACGGTGGCTAGCCGGCCGTCGCGCATTGCCGGGCGCGCGACGCGTACCGGATGCGGATGCGCCGGCGCGGCGCGTGCCGCACCGACGGGGTGCGTGCGACAAGGCGTTCGGGCATGCCCGCATGGCGCGTCCGTGCCGCGCAGCGTCGAATGACGGACTTTGCGCGGGGCGCGCGCTGTTCGGCACGGGACTTGCGTGGCAGGTGCGGTTCCGGGCAGGTGAGGGAGGACACGATGGACCAATACGTGGCGTGCAGCGAAGAACCGACGGCCGAAGACACGCGGCGCAACGCGCAGGGCGACGACGCGCTGGCCGGGCAGGCGGTCGTCAGCGTCGCGCATGATGCCGACGAGCAGGCGCGCAACCTGATCGGCTGGCGGCAGACCTACGACCAGCTCGCGGCCGGCCGATTCGTCGGCACATTGACCGAGCTGCCGCTCGACACGATGAAGCTGTTTCGCGAATCGACGAGCCACCTGCTGCGCCAGGCGTGTGAGGTGCGCGGCGATGCGTACTGGTTCGGCATTCCGCTCGTGAGCGACGGCACCGCGCGCGTCGATGCGTGCCGCATCGGGCCGGGTGCGCTCGCGTTCCGGCCCGGCAACGTCGAATTCGAACTGGTGACGCCCGCGCAGTTCTCGATCTACGGTGTCGTCGTGCGCGGCGACGTGCTGCGCCGCTACGCGGAAGAGGTCGAGCACTGTGCGCTCGACGAGCGGCTGTTCACGCAGCGCGTGATGCAGGTTGGCGATGCGCGGCTCGCGCGCCTGTGCGCGCTGCTCGGCCGCCGGCTCGACGGCGCGATGGCGATGGCCGGCCCGCTGGCCGATGCGCAGCGCGACGACCTGCAGGGCGAGGTGCTGGCCGCGCTGTTCGACGCGTGCGCGCAGCCGGCCGACGACGATTCAGGCCGTGCGCCGTCGATGCGCCGCTGGATCGTCGAACAGGCGCGCGACTACGTGCTCGCCCACCGCACGCGCCCGGTCGGCGTACCCGAGCTGTGCGAGCAGTTGCACGTGAGCCGGCGCACGCTGCAGTACTGCTTCCAGGACGTGCTCGGCATGGCGCCCGCGACCTATCTGCGCACGTTGCGGCTGAACGGCGCGCGGCGTGACCTGTGCGGCCGCGCGGCCGGCTCGGTGCAGGACGTGGCGGAGGCATGGGGCTTCTGGCATCTCAGCCAGTTCGCGACGGATTACCGGCGGCTGTTCGGCAAGCGGCCGTCGGAGACGCTGCGCGAGCGCGCGGTGATGGTGGCGGCGGGGTGAGCGCGGGGTGGTAGGCGAAGCGGCTCTGGTTTAGACGCCGCCTTCGGCACCGGCTCAGGCTCAGGCTCAGGCTCAGGCTCAGGCTCAGGCTCAGGCTCAGGCTCAGGCTCAGGCTCAGGCTCAGGCTCAGGCTCAGGCGGCGACGCTTTCGGCCTCGCAACTGGCCGCCGCACCTTGTGTCCCTATTCGGCCGTAGCCGCCGTTTCGCGCGGCGCGGGCCACGCCAGCGCATCCCAGTCGATCGCGCGATAGGCGGCCTCGACCGCCGCGAGATCGGCCGGCCGTTCGCTGCGATGCATCCCGCGCAATTCAGCGGGCACGTCGAGCGCGACCGGCACGCAATGCGGATAGTCGCGCACGCGCAGCGTCGGCCCGATCGTCGTGAAGCACGCGAGCGTCGGCACGTCGAAACCGTCGGCGAGATGGAGCGCTGCCGTGTCGGGCGCGAACAGCACGCTGGCACCCTTGATCCATGCCATGAACCGGGCCGTACCGCCGGCCGCATCGGCGCTCACGTCGACATAGGCGGGATGCGCGACGGGCCAGAACCCGGCTACCGGCAACCCGTAGCGCTGCACGAGCTGCTCGACGATCGTCGCCTGCAGTGCCGGCGGCACGCTGCGCAACGCGGTGCTCGCGGTCGCGCAGAACAGCACGTACGGGCGTTGCCATTGCGCAGGCAACGCAGGCAGCGGCAACTGCGCGAGCCAGCGGTTGCGCTTGGCCGACGCCGGCACCGACGCGGGCTCCACGCCGAGCGCGTCGAGGAAGAAATCGATCATCGGCAGCCGCGCGAACGCGGGCCAGTACAGGTGATTGCCGACGTCGATGCACGGCGCGTCCGCCGGCAGCGCGCCGGCGGGGTACGGCAGTGCGCGCGACGGCGCGACGCTGTCGGCCGCGAGCGCATACAGCGCCTCGACATAACCCGGCGCGCAGGCCGGTCGATACAGCGTGAAGTGCAGGCCCGGGTGCGCGGCGCGCAACGCGGCGAGTGCCGTGAGCCCGATCACCGAATCGCCGAGCGTGACACCCATCCCGTTGATCACGTGTACGTGCCGTGCACGGTCATAGTCGAGCCGGAACGGCCGGTGCGCGGCGTGCAGCAGGCCGCGTGGGGGCGCGGCAGGCACGTGGCCGACGGCACGCGCACCGCCGTGCTCCAGATCGTAAGGCGCGACGAGCGTGCCGTCCGGCGCGAGCAGCGTGCCGGGGTACGTGAGTGCGGCGTCGTGCGACAGCGCGACGGCGTGCGGCGCGGCGTGCATGTCCCCGTCACCCACCGCGTGCGCGACGGCCCTGTTCGCGGATCTGTTCGAGTGTCGCGGCCGGCGTGCTGGCGTCCTGCGGGATGCGGATCTCGATCAGCGCGGGCAGCCCGCAGGTCAGTGCGCGCTCGAGCGCGGGCGCGAAATCGGCGGTGCGCTCGACGGTCTCGCCATGTGCGCCGAACGCACGCGCATACGCGGCGAAATCGGGATTCGTGAGCCCCGTGCCATGCACGCGCCCCGGGTAGTTACGCTCCTGATGCATGCGGATCGTGCCGAAATGCCCGTTGTTGACGACGATCACGACGATGTTCAGCCCGTACTGCATCGCGGTCGCGAGCTCGTTGCCGGCCATCATGAAGCAGCCGTCGCCCGCGAGCGCGACGACGGCGCGCGACGGGTACAGCGACTTCGCGGCAAGCGCGGCCGGCACGCCGTAGCCCATCGCGCCGCTGGTCGGCGCGAGCTGCGAGCGGAAGTGCCGGTACGCGAAGTGGCGATGCAGCCAGATCGCATAGTTGCCGGCGCCGTTGGTGAGGATCGCGTCATGCGGCAGGCGCTCGCGCAGCTGCACCATCACGTCGCCGAGCTGGACGTCGCCGGGCATCGGCAGCGGCGCATGCCATTCGCGATACGCACGATGCGCATCGGCAGCGGTGCCGGCCCACGCCGGGTGCTCGGGCGGCTCGAGCGCGGCGAGCGGCGCGGCGATTTCGGGCATGCCCGACACGATCGGCAGGTCAGCCGCATACACGCGGCCAAGCTCGTCCGCACCTTGATGCACGTGAATCAGCGTCTGGCGCGTCTTCGGGATGTCGAGCAGCGTGTAGCCGCCGGTCGTCGCTTCGCCGAGGCGCGGCCCGATCACGAGCAGCAGGTCGGCGTCGCGGATGCGCTTCGCGAGCGCGGGGTTGATCCCGAGCCCGACGTCGCCCGCGTAGTTCGGGTGCGCGTTGTCGATCGTGTCCTGGTAGCGGAACGCGCAGGCCACCGGCAGCTGCCAGCGCTCGACGAAGGTGCGCAGGTTCGCGCATGCGTCGGGTGTCCAGCCGCTGCCGCCGACGATCGCGAACGGCCGCTCGGCGCGCGCGAGCCGCTCGCGCAGCTCGTCGAGCTGCGCGGCCGACGGCGCGGCCGCGACGCGTTTCGCGGCCGGCACGACCGGCTGCGGCGCGCACGCTTCGGACAGCACGTCTTCCGGCAGCGCGAGCACGACCGGGCCGGGGCGGCCGGACGTCGCGACGTGGAACGCGTGGCTCAGGTATTCGGGAATGCGGCGCGGGTCGTCGATCTGCGCGACCCATTTCGCCATCTGGCCGAACATCCGCCGGTAGTCGATTTCCTGGAAGGCTTCGCGGTCGAGGTGCTCGCGTGCGCACTGGCCGACGAAGAGGATCATCGGCGTCGAATCCTGGAACGCGGTGTGCACGCCGATCGACGCATGGGTCGCGCCGGGGCCGCGTGTGACGAACGCGATGCCGGGGCGGCCGGTGAGCTTGCCGACGGCCTCGGCCATGTTCGCGGCGGCCGCCTCGTGGCGGCAGACGACCGTCTGAATGCGCGCGGTGTCGTCCGCCAGCGCATCGAGTACGGCGAGGAAACTCTCGCCCGGCACGCAGAACACGCGTTCGACGTGATTGGCGAGCAACGCATCGACGAGCAGTCGCGCGCCGCTGGTGGCGGGCTGCTCGAGATCCTTGGAATGCGACATGGGCTGCCGTCTCCCTGGGTAGCGGGACGTACAGCTTACGCCCGTTGGCGGGGCGCCGGTACGCCGTCTGCTGAAAAGTGTCGGAACAAGGGGGAATAGATCGGGCTGCCGTGGAGAAGGGAAGGCATGCTGGATCGCCGGTGGTGCGCGATGGCCAAAAGGCCGGCTTGTGGGCGATAGCCCGATGATGGAAAGTTGGGGGCAACAAGGATCCAGCCAAATTTCCGTTTCACCCTCCGCGAATATGTCGCCCAATTAACAATAAAATGGGAACTCATTCAATAGTAAAATTTCCGTCGAAACGACTGACGAAATCAAGGAACGGCATGACAACCGAGACGATCGACCAGAAGACGCTCACCCAGCTCGTCGAAGCGGGCGCCGTACGTGCGGCGCGAGTGGTCGGCTGCGGCAACGGCTGGGCGCTGTCGGCCCGCTGTGGTGCGAACGAACGCTTCCTGTCGGCCAAACGCGGCGATGTGCGCGTGTTCCGTCGCTTTGAAACGCTGGTCGGCTTTTTGCGCGACATCGGCATCAGCCGGTTCGATGTCGATGCGGCCGGCTTCGATCCGGAGGCGCCCGGCCGGACGACCCGGCCCGATCGTGCCGAGGCGCTGAAAGTGGCCCACGAAGCGGCCGCTCACGATCGCTGGTTTCGCGAGCAGGTGCAGCAGGCGCTGGACGACCCGCGCCCCTCGATTCCCGACGCAGAAGTCAGGGCCGGGTTCGAGGCACGTCGCGATGCGCTGCGTCGGAGGATTGCCGGCAAGCAGGGTGATGCTTCTTGACCCTCGTACTGCACTGGCATCCGAAGGCGTACGAGGATCGCGTTGCGATCCTCGACTATATCGGTCATGACAATCCACTGGCCGCGCTGGAACTGGACGAACTGCTGGAGGCAAAGGCCGCGTCGCTGCCGGCGCGCGCGGAGCTGTATCGACTGGGGCGCGTGCCGGACACGCGCGAACTGGTGATCGCGCCGAATTATGTACTGGTGTATCGCATTCGGCCAGCCGACGGCATCGTGGAGATTCTCCGTGTACTGCATGCGCGCCGGCAGTGGCCGTGACGCGCCGCGCTCAGCACTCGACGATATTCACCGCCAGCCCGCCGCGCGACGTTTCCTTGTACTTCGTCTTCATGTCGGCGCCCGTCTCGCGCATCGTCTTGATCACCGAGTCGAGCGACACGTAGTGCGAGCCGTCGCCGCGCAGCGCCATGCGCGCCGCGTTGACCGCCTTCACCGACGCCATCGCGTTGCGCTCGATGCACGGGATCTGCACCATCCCGCCGACCGGGTCGCAGGTGAGGCCGAGGTTGTGTTCCATCCCGATCTCGGCCGCGTTCTCGACCTGCTGCGGCGTGCCGCCGAGTACGGCCGCGAGCGCGCCGGCCGCCATCGAGCACGCGACGCCCACTTCGCCCTGGCAACCGACTTCCGCGCCGGAGATCGACGCATTCAGCTTGTAAAGAATGCCGATCGCGGCTGCCGTCAGCAGGAAGTCGATCACGCCCTGTTCGTTCGCACCGGGCGTGAAGCGCGTGTAGTAGTGCAGCACGGCCGGGATGATGCCGGCCGCGCCGTTGGTCGGCGCGGTGACGACGCGGCCGCCGGCCGCGTTTTCCTCATTGACCGCGATCGCGTACAGGTTGATCCAGTCAATCATCGACAGCGGATCCTGCAGCGCGCGCTCGGGGCTGCCCGTCAGCGTGCGGTACAGCTGCGGCGCGCGGCGCTTGACCTGGAACGGGCCGGGCAGGTTGCCGTCGGCTTCCGGGTTGCCGATCCCGCAGCCGCGCGACACGCACGACTGCATCACGGCCCAGATCTTCAGCAGGCCGTCGCGCGTCTCTTCCTCGGTGTGCCACGCGCGCTCGTTTTCCCACATCAGTTGCGCGATCGACTTGCCGGTCGACTCGGTCAGCGCGAGCAGCTCGGCGCCGGTGCGGAACGGGTGGGTCATCTGCTCGGCCGCGCTCAGCACCTTCGTGTTCGGTGCGCCGGCCGTCACGACGAAGCCGCCGCCGACCGACAGGTAGGTGCGCTCGACCAGCACGTTGCCGCTCGCGTCGGACGCGCGCAGTTTCATCCCGTTCGGGTGCTCGGGCAGCGCCTGACGGTAGAACGCGATGTTCTCCTTCAGCACGAACGGCACCGGATGCGTGCCCAGCAGCGCGAGCTGCTTCGATTGTCGGATGTTTTCCAGCCGCGCGTCGATCGTGTCGGGATCGACGGTGTCGGGCGCATCGCCGAGCAGGCCGAGCATCACGCCGCGATCGGTGCCGTGGCCCTTGCCGGTTGCGCCGAGTGAGCCGTACAGCTCGACCTTCACGTGGGCCGTCGCCGCGAGTTGCCCGTCACGCTCGAGTCCCTGGACGAACATCAGCGCCGCGCGCATCGGCCCGACCGTATGCGAACTGGACGGACCGATGCCGATCTTGAAAAGGTCAAAGACGCTGACTGCCATAGTGATTTCTGCCTTGCTTTAAGAATAATGCTAGCGCGCCTGCAATGGCAGGCACGCGGCGAGCCATGCGGGCGGCGTTGGGGAAAGCTGCTGCGCGACGCGGGCGTAGCGCCCGTCGAGCCGCGCGGCCAGATGAAAGAGTTCGGTGGCGTTTTTCGGGTCCCACTGCCCCGTGTAGCCCGGCAGGCCGGCCTCGCGGCGCTTCGCATCGAACGGCACCGGCGAATTCACGAATTCCTCGTGCGTTTTTTCGCCGAGCGCGTACGGCACGAGCCAGTCGAGCGCGGCCGCGAGCGTCGCGCCGTTCGCGCCCCGTTCGCGCAGCCAGTTGCGGTTGAAGCGGCGCGCGGCGAGCGCGGCCGTCACCAGCGGCTGCAGGTCGTAGACCGCGTAATGCAGCGCATCGCGTTCCTCGAAGTCCCAGGTCTTGCCGTCCGGGCCGATGTTGTCGGCGAGATGCTCGACGAACAGCCGCTGCGCGGCGTTCATCATCTTGCGGTCGCCGAGCGTGAACGCGGACAGCGCGATCAGCTTGATCCGGTGGCTCTGCCAGTTGTTGCGCCAGGTGCCCGTGAGCGGACGCTTCTGCGCGTCGATCTGCGCGACGTAGCCGGCGCCGAGCTTCGCGATGAACGCGGCCGTCGCGTTGCGGGTCTTCACCGGCAGCGCGCTCGCGGTCATGTCGTACGCGACGATCAGGCTGTCGAAGCGCGTCTCGTCGATCGGGTTGAAGCTCGGCTGGTAGGTCGCGACCCACGCGGACAGGAAGCGGTCGACGAGCTGCAGGTAGCGCGGCGCGTTCGTCACGCGCCACGCGAGCGCGGCATCGCGCATCAGGTCGAGATCCTTCAGCGCGGCGGCACTCTGGTCGTAGATGCCTTCGTGCGGCAGCGTGCCCTCGGTGTGCACGCGCGCCATCGCCTTCGGCTGCTCGCCGATGCGCGCGTCGACGCTGCGGATCAGCGCCTGGATGCCCGGCTCGGCCTGTGTCGTCTCGCTCGCCTGCAGTGCCGGCGCCGCGCAGAAATTCATCGCCGCGCGCGCGCTGCCGGACGCGCCGAGACCGGCGGCGGCAAACGACAGCGACGCGACGAGCATCGGCACGACGCGGCGCGCGCGCGGCCGCCCTTGCATTGCACCATGGCCCGGAAACATCGGACGCACCATGCGGAACTCCTTCATTGGCTGGATCGCGTGTGATGTTAGCCGGATTGGCGGACGAACGTGAACCGGTTCGAGCGGCGAACAAAAAAACCGCACGCAACTCCGGGTTGCGTGCGGTGCGGTCACCATCGGGCGGCTCCTGGCCTGGCGCGCGTTATGCGTAGTCCGACATCGGCACGCACGAGCAGAACAGGTTGCGGTCGCCGTAGACGTTGTCCGCGCGGCCGACCGGCGGCCAGTACTTGTTCGTGCCCAGCGACGCCACCGGGTACGCAGCCTGCTCGCGCGAGTACGCGTGCGGCCATTCGTTCGCGGTGACGACGGCCGCGGTGTGCGGCGCGTGACGCAGCGGATTGTCCTCGCGGTCGGCGCGGCCTTCCTCGACGGCGCGGATTTCGTCGCGGATCGCGATCATCGCGGCGATGAAGCGGTCGAGTTCTTCCTGCGATTCCGATTCGGTCGGCTCGACCATCAGCGTGCCCGGCACCGGGAAGCTCATCGTCGGCGCGTGGAAGCCATAGTCCATCAGGCGCTTCGCGACGTCGTCGACGCTGATGCCGCTCGTTTCCTTGATCGGACGCAGGTCGAGAATGCACTCGTGCGCGACCAGCCCGCCCGGGCCCGAATACAGCACCGGGTAATGCGGCGCGAGGCGCTTCGCGATGTAGTTCGCGTTGAGGATCGCGGTTTCGGTGGCGGCGGTCAGGTTCTTCGCGCCCATCATCGCGATGTACATCCACGAGATCGGCAGGATCGACGCCGAGCCGTACGGCGCGGCCGATACCGCGCCGATGCCGTCTTCCTCACGCGTGTAGCCGGTCGAACGCTGGTTCGGCAGGAACTTCGCGAGATGCGCGCCGACCGCGACCGGACCGACGCCCGGGCCGCCGCCGCCGTGCGGGATACAGAAGGTCTTGTGCAGGTTCAGGTGCGACACGTCGCCGCCGAACTGGCCCGGCGCGGTCAGGCCGACCATCGCGTTCATGTTCGCGCCGTCGACGTACACCTGGCCGCCGTGCGCATGGACGATCTCGCAGATCTCGCGGACGTTCTGCTCGAACACGCCGTGCGTCGACGGGTACGTGATCATGATTGCAGCGAGGTCCTTCGCGTGCGCGTCGGCCTTCGCCTTCAGATCGGCGATGTCGACGTTGCCCTGTGCATCGCATGCAACGACCACGACCTTCATGCCGGCCATGTGCGCGGATGCCGGGTTCGTGCCGTGGGCGGACGCCGGGATCAGGCACACGTCGCGATGGGCTTCGCCGCGCGATGCGTGGTAGGCGTGAATGATCAGCAGGCCCGCGTACTCGCCCTGCGAGCCCGCGTTCGGCTGCAGCGACACGGCCGCGTAGCCGGTGGCCGCCACGAGCATCTGCTCGAGCTGGTCGATCATCTCGCGGTAGCCGACGGTCTGGTCGGCCGGCGCGAACGGGTGGATCCGGCCGAACTCGGGCCACGTGACGGGCAGCATTTCCGACGTCGCGTTCAGCTTCATCGTGCACGAGCCGAGCGGGATCATCGAGCGGTCGAGCGCGAGATCCTTGTCCGACAGGCTGCGCAGGTAGCGCAGCATTTCGGTTTCGGAATGGTGGCGGTTGAACACGTGGTGCGTCAGGTACGCGCTCGTGCGCTCGAGGCCGGCCGGCAGCGCGGGGACGCCGGCTGCGCCCGCGTCCAGCGCGTCGACGGCCGGTGCGGTGCCGCCCGCGGCTTGCGCGAACACGGCGAGGAGATCGGCGAGGTCGTCGCGCGTCGTCGTTTCGTCGACCGATACGCCGACTTGCGTGTCGCTCACGCGGCGCAGGTTGATGCGCTTCGCCTTCGCGAATTCGTGGACCTGCGCGGTGCGCGCGCCGGTGTCGATCGTCAGCGTGTCGAAGAACGTGTCGTTGACGGTCGCGAAGCCGAGCTGCTTCACGCCGGCGGCGAGCAGCGCCGCGATGCGGTTCACGCGCAGCGCGATCGTCTTCAGGCCGTGCGGGCCGTGGTAGACCGCGTACATGCTGGCCATGATCGCGAGCAGCGCCTGCGCGGTACACACGTTCGACGTCGCCTTCTCGCGGCGGATGTGCTGTTCGCGCGTCTGCAGCGCGAGGCGCAGCGCGGGCTTGCCCTGCGCGTCGACCGTCACGCCGACGAGGCGGCCCGGCATCTGGCGCTTGAATTCGTCACGCACCGCGAGATACGCGGCGTGCGGGCCGCCGAAACCCATCGGCACGCCGAAGCGCTGCGTGTTGCCGATCGCGACGTCCGCACCCCAGTCGCCCGGCGGCGTGAGCACGGTCAGCGCGAGCAGGTCGGCCGCGACGACCACGTGGCCACCGGCCGCGTGGATCGCTTCGGTGAGCGCGCGGTAGTCGCGCACGTCGCCGTTCACGCCCGGGTATTGCAGCAGCACGCCGAACGCATTCGCTTGCGCGGCGTCGGCGGCCGGGCCGGTCTTGACCTCGATGCCGACCGGCAGCGCGCGCGTGCGGATCACTTCGAGCGTTTGCGGCAGCACGTCGTCGGCGACGTAGAACACGTTCGACGTCGGCTTGCCGGTGCGCTGCAGCAGCGTCATCGCTTCGGCGGCGGCGGTGGCTTCGTCGAGCAGCGACGCGTTCGAGATCGCGAGGCCCGTGAGGTCGGCGACCATCTGCTGGAAGTTCAGGAGCGCCTCGAGGCGACCCTGGGAAATTTCGGGCTGGTACGGCGTGTAGGCCGTGTACCACGCCGGGTTTTCGAGCACGTTGCGCAGGATGACGGCCGGCGTGTGCGTGTCGTGGTAACCCTGACCGATATACGAGCGGAACACCTGGTTCTTGTCCGCGAGAACCCGCAGCGCGGCGAGGGCTTCGGCTTCGCTCTTCGGCTGCGCGAACGGGCCGAGCGGCAGCGTTTCGGCGCGGCGGATCGAGGCCGGGATCACGGCGTCGATCAGGGCGGCGCGCGTCGGGAAGCCGAGCGTGTCGAGCATGGCCTGCTGGCTGGCGGCGTCGGGGCCGATGTGGCGTTCGGCGAACGCGTCGTGCGTTTCGAGCGCGGCGAGCGAGAGGGGCGTGCGGTTCATCAGGCGGTCCGGGTGTTCGAGCTTCATGGCGTTCCTTGGTCGGCCCGGGCGAGCGATGCAGCGTTCGCCCGGGCCCCATGCTTTGCGGTCGACCCGGGGCGGCGCGTTGACGCCGGCCCGGGTTCCGCGCGGGGCAGGGTGGCTGACCCGTCCCGCGCGATTCAGGGAAATTAGTCGATCAGCTTGCTGTACGCGTCAGCGTCGATCAGCTTGTCGGTCGACGCGCCGGCCGCGAGCTTGATCTTGAACAGCCACACGCCGTACGCGTCGCTGTTCACTTCTTCCGGCGAATTGGCGGCATCTTCGTTGATCGCGACGACCTCGCCGGATACCGGCGAGTAGATGTCGGATGCGGCCTTCACCGATTCGACGACGCCGACGGCGTCGCCCGCCGTCACCGACTTGCCGACTTGCGGCAGTTCGAGGAAGACGATGTCGCCGAGCGTGCTCTGCGCGTGATCGGTGATGCCGACCGTCAGCGTGCCGTCCGCCTCGGTGCGGATCCATTCGTGTTCGTCGGTGTATTTCAGATCGGCCGGGACATTGCTCATCGGATGCTCCTGGTAAAAGGGTGTGTTCGTTTTGCTGGCGCGCCGCCGGGGCGCGCCGGGTATGGTATTGCGCCGGGCGCCATCTCCCGGCTTCCCGGGAGGCGGGCCTCCCGGCCGTTACGCAGCGAGGACCTTGCCGTTGCGCACGAACGGCAGTTTTACCACGCGCGCGGGAAGATTCTTGTCGCGAATTTGCACCTGGACGAGGTCGCCGATCTGGACGGCCGCCGGCACGCGCGCGAACGCGATCGATTCCTGCATCGACGGCGAGAACGTGCCGCTCGTGATCTCGCCTTCGCCGTGCGGCGTGACGACCTTCTGGTGCGCGCGCAGCACGCCGCCGGCCTTGCCGTTTTCCTTCTGCAGGATCAGGCCGACGAACGCGGCGCGGGTGCCGTTGGCTTCCAGGGCGGCACGACCGACGAAGTCGCGCGGCGCGGAGAGGTCGACCGTCCACGCGAGGCCCGCGTCGAGCGGTGACACGGTGTCGTCCATGTCCTGGCCGTACAGGTTCATGCCGGCCTCGAGGCGCAGCGTGTCGCGCGCGCCGAGCCCGCACGGGCGCACGCCGTTTTGCTGCAGCGCGTTCCACAGCGCTTCGACGTGCACGGCCGGGACGATCACTTCGAAACCGTCTTCACCGGTGTAGCCGGTGCGCGCGACGGTGAGATCGCCGAACGGCGTGCCGGCGACCTGCGCGGCGTTGAACGGCTTCAGCTCACTGGTGGCGGCGCGCGCGGCGGGCACGGTCGCCCAGGTCTTTTCGCGGGCGTTCGGGCCCTGAACGGCGATGATCGCGAAATCGCGGCGCGGCGCGATCGTGACGCCGAAGCCGCCTTGCTCGTTCAGCTGGTTGAACCACGCGATGTCTTTCTCGGCCGTGCCGGCGTTGACGACGACGCGGAAGAATTCTTCGGTGAAGTAGTAGACGATCAGGTCGTCGATGACGCCGCCCTGCGGATTGAGCAGGCACGAGTAGAGGGCCTTGCCGGGCGTCTTGAGCTTGCCGACGTTGTTCGCGATCGCATGCTCGAAGAACGCGCGCACGCGGCTGCCGGTGAAATCGACGACGCACATGTGCGACACGTCGAACATGCCGGCGTCGGTGCGCACGGCTTCATGTTCTTCGATCTGCGAGCCGTAGTTGACGGGCATGTCCCAGCCGCCGAAATCGACCATGCGGGCATTGAGCGCGCGGTGCGCGGCGTTGAGCGGGGTGTGATTCAGTGCAGTCATCGAGGCCTCAGGCAAGGCGCTTGCGCGCGGATCAGAACGGCCATGTGCCGACCACCGCGGCCGATGGCCTGCGAGCGATCCGGTACATGCCCCTCTGTCCTCGATACCTGAGAGATTGCGCTGCCGGCCAGGCCTGGCGAACGCGCGCCCCTTCGGTGGGCAGCTTGCCCGCGCAGCGGATGCGCTGCGGGCTACTGCCGCTCTCCAGAGTGCGGGGAGAGTGTGGCCCGCGCAATGCGCGGACGGGATTCCCCGACGCGGTCGGTCCTTTTGCCTGAGAGTTTGCGGGTGTGCCCCTTCGGCGGCGCAACCGGCTGAAACAGCCCGGTTACACGCTCTCCCGACGCGTGCGGGCGACTGTACGCGAGCGGGTGGGCCTTGTCAATTTGAGCAAAAGAATGTCGCTTCGCGACAAGCGGCGGCAACCGGTGCCGCCGCTTTTTCCGCTCCGGCGGGCGCCGGCCGGTGCGTTACTCGCCGATCGCGCGCGCGGCCGTGTCGAGTTCCTGGTTCAGCACGCGCTGCTCGTCGCCTGACAGGCCGCCGCTGTGCTGCGCGGACATGTCGTTCGATTCCTGGCGGATCACGTCGAGGCGATGATGAAGCTGCGCGCCGTACGGCGGCGGGTAGTAGCCGCCGTTCACGCGCGCATCGATGCGGCGGTGCAGATTGTCGATCCGGCCCTGGATCTGCTGCATCCGCTCGTTCGCGACGACCTGCGGATTCGGCCGCGGCGGGGGCGCCGGGCGGACCGGCTGCTGCGGCTGCACGATACAGGCCGCAAGCGAGGAAACCAGGACGCAGCACGCTGCTGCGCGAATCAACCGTTGCATCAACATTCTCCTGACGGATTGGTGTCGGATCGACTTTTTCGAGAAACGCATCAGACCAGTCTGCCGCTGACTTTCGTTCCCCCGGCATTTGTAACCGAATGTTCCGGCTGATCCCGCTGCACCGGCGCCGGCCGGCCGCTACCGGCCGGCGCGCGGTGTCAGATCGTGCGGCGCACGAACGGCAGCCGGCGGCCGTCGTGCTCGCTCTGCGCGGCGAGCTCGATGATCGTCATCACGTCGACGGCGTCCTGCGCGGTGACGGGGAATGGCGCGCCGTCGCGGATCGACGCGGCGAGCGCGCGGTAGAACTCCGCGTACTGGCCATCGAGCGTCGGCACCGGGCGCTCGACCTCGACTTCGCCGTCGAGCACGCGCAGCAGGCCGGGCGGGTTGCCGCCGCCGAATTCGACGTCGTCGGCGGTGAGGCCGGCCTTGAGCTGGTCTTCCTGCGTGTCGAGCCCGAACTTCTGGTAGCTGCCGCGCGTGCCGTGCAGCGTGAAGCGCGCGGGTTCGATCGCCGACAGCGCGCTCGCATGCAGCGCGACGTCCTTGTCCGGATAGCCGAGCTGCAGGTGCACGAAATCGGGCGCCGTGCCGTTGTCGCGGCGCGTCTTGACGGTCGCGCTCACCGTTTCCGGCAGGCCGAACAGCGCGAGCGCCTGGTCGATCAGGTGCGGGCCGAGGTCGAGCAGCAGGCCGCCGCCGCGAGCCGGCTCCTCGCGCCAGCGCGTGCGCGGCGTCGGGCGAAAGCGGTCGAAGTGCGACTCGAAACTGGTGATGCGGCCGAGCTCGCCCGATTTGACGATGTCGCGCACGGTGAGGAAATCGCCGTCCCAGCGGCGGTTGTGGAACGGCGCGAACAGCCGGCTGCGCGCGTTCGCGAGCCGCGCGAGCGCGAGCGCCTCGTCGGCGGTGAGCGTCACGGGCTTGTCGACGACCACGTGGCGGCCCGCTTCGAGCACCTGGCGCGCGAGCGCGAAGTGCGTGTCGTTCGGCGTGGCGATCACCACGCATTCGATATCGTCGAGGCCGAGCAGCGTGTCGAGATCGGGGACGACGCGCGCGCCCGGATACGCCGCCTGCGCGCGATCGGGCTGACCCGTCGCGATCGCGGCGACTTCAGTGCGGCCGCTCGTGGCGATCACGGGCGCGTGGAACGTCGCGCCGGCGAAACCGAAACCCATCAAACCAATCCTGAGCAATGACGACATGGCAATTCCTGGCTGCGAAGGAAACTAAAGGATGGCGCGCCGGGACGGCGCGAAGACGACCGGCTATTTTGGCATGGCGCCGCCGCTTGCACCGGCGCGTTCGGGCGAAATGCGCGATGCGATGCGGCGCTTGCGCAAGGAAAGCCGGCATTTTGCGCGGGCCGGGGGGCCGCGCGAGCGGGGTTTGCCCGCCTACGCCCGTGCAATGAACGGCTGCCGCGGGGGCGCCGCCCGGCGTCATACGGTTGCCCGCCGCAGCACGGCGGCGGCGACCTGCGCGGCCCACACCGCGCAGGCGGTTGCGCCGGGGTGGAAGCCGTCGGTGGCCATCAGGTGGCGCTCGAGCGGCAGCTCGACGCGCAGGAACGTGCAGTGCGGCTGCGTGGCGGCCCACCCGGCGAGCGCCGTGTTGAGCCGCTTCGCGCGCAGCCCGAGATACCACGCGAGCGGCTGCGGCAGCGCCGGAAAGCGCTCCATCGGCGGCACCGCCGACAGGATCGCGTGCCCGACCCGGAAGCGCGCGGCGAGCAACCGGACGAGCTCGGCCTGCTGCGCCAGCCAGCGGGCCGGCGGCACGCCGCCCGTCACGTCGTTGACGCCGAGCGACGTGACGGCCACGTCGAACGGCTCGGCTGGCTCGGCGGCGAGCCAGTCGACCAGCTCCCGTGTGGTCAGGCCGGTGCGCGCGAGCAGTTTCCACCTCACGCGATGGGTGGCCGCGAGCGCGCTCGCCAGTTGCCCGGACAGCGCGTCGCGCTGCGTCGCGACGCCGACGCCCGCGGCGGCCGAATCGCCGACCACCAGCACGCGCAGCGGCGGGCCGTCGCCCGCCACGCCGTCGCGCGGGCCGGCGGCCTCGGGCAGCCGCGGCGTGACGCGGCGCACGTAGCGCCCCTGCGCGAACAGCAGCGGGCCGAGGGCGGCGGTGGCGAACGGGTATCCCATGATGTCGATCCGGTGGCGGTACAGGTGACGCAAACGGGCCGGCGCGGGGGCGGCGCCGAAGTGGCCATATTGTGGCCGATCGGTGCGCGAACGGGGCCGGATTGGCCGAACGGACAGGGGGTGCCCGGCCGGTCGGCCCGCGCAGCCCCGCCCGGCGGCGCTCCCGAAAAGCGCGCCGCCGACGTGTTAACATGCGCGTCCTGCCCGCGTGTCCGCCTGCTTCGCCAGCCCGCCGCGCACGGCATCCTCCCGGCGTTCCGCCGTCAACCGCAACACCATCCGCCATCATGTCCGCAGGCCTGAATCCCGCCCAGAACGAAGCGGTGCGCTACCTCGACGGTCCCTGTCTCGTGCTCGCCGGCGCGGGCAGCGGCAAGACCCGCGTGATCACGCAGAAGATCGCGCACCTGATCGAAGCGAAAGGCTTCGAGCCGCGCCACATCGCCGCCGTCACGTTCACGAACAAGGCGGCCGCCGAAATGCGCGAGCGCGTGTCGAAGCTGCTCGAGGGCAAGACGCTCACCACGCCCGGCAAGGAAGGCCGCAAGGTGCCCGTCAACCAGCTCACCGTCTGCACGTTCCACTCGCTGGGCGTGCAGATCCTGCGCCAGGAGGCCGAGCACGTCGGCCTGAAGCCGCAGTTCTCGATCATGGATTCGGACGACTGCTTCGGGATGATCCAGGAGCAGATCGGCACGACCGACAAGGGCCTGATCCGCAAGATCCAGAGCACCATCTCGCTGTGGAAGAACGGCCTGATCATGCCCGAGGAAGCGATGACGATCGCGGCCAACGAGGACGAGCACCAGGCCGCGCTGGTCTACCGCAACTACGTCGCGACGCTGCATGCGTACCAGGCGGTCGACTTCGACGACCTGATCCGCCTGCCCGCCGAACTGTTCGCGAAGAACGAGCAGGTGCGCGACCGCTGGCAGAACAAGCTGCGCTATCTGCTGATCGACGAATACCAGGACACCAACGCGTGCCAGTACGAGCTGCTGAAGCTGCTCGCCGGCCCGCGCGCGGCGTTCACGGCGGTGGGCGACGACGACCAGGCGATCTACGGCTGGCGCGGCGCGACGCTCGAGAACCTCGCGCAGCTCGGCAAGGATTTCCCGAAGCTGCACCTCGTCAAGCTCGAGCAGAACTACCGGTCGACGGTGCGCATCCTGACCGCCGCGAACAACGTGATCGCGAACAACCCGAAGCTGTTCGAGAAGAAGCTGTGGTCCGAGCACGGGATGGGCGACTCGATCACCGTCACGCCGTGCAACGACGAGGAGCATGAAGCCGAATCGGTCGTGTTCCGGCTGTCCGCGCACAAGTTCGAGCGGCGCGCGCAGTTCCGCGACTACGCGATCCTGTATCGCGGCAACTTCCAGGCGCGGATCTTCGAGCAGGTGCTGCGCCGCGAGCGGATTCCGTACGTGCTGTCGGGCGGCCAGTCGTTCTTCGACAAGGCCGAGATCAAGGATCTGTGCGCATACCTGCGGCTGATCGCGAACGCCGACGACGATCCCGCGTTCATCCGCGCGGTCACGACGCCGCGCCGCGGGATCGGCAACACGACGCTCGAAGCGCTCGGCTCGTTCGCGGGCCAGGCGAAGGTGTCGCTGTTCGAGGCCGTGTACATGGGCGGCATCGAGGCGCGGCTGTCCGCGCGCCAGGTCGAGCCGCTGCGGATGTTCTGTGACTTCATCCAGCGCCTGACCGAGCGTGCGGACAAGGATCCCGCCACCGCCGTGCTCGACGACATGATGGAGGCGATCCACTACGAGGCGTACCTGTACGATGCGTTCGACGAGCGGCAGGCGCAGTCGAAGTGGCAGAACGTGCTCGAATTCCTCGAATGGCTGAAGCGCAAGGGCACCAAGCCCGAGACGGAAGCGGTCGACGGCGAGGCGGAAGGCTTCCACAACGCGGACGGGCTCGCCGATACCGGCAAGAACCTGCTCGGCCTGATCCAGACCGTCGCGCTGATGTCGATGCTCGAGGGCAAGGACGAGGATCCGGATGCGGTGCGGCTGTCGACGGTCCATGCGTCGAAGGGGCTCGAGTATCCGCACGTGTTCCTGGTCGGCGTCGAGGAAGGCATCATGCCGCACCGCGGCAGCTCCGAGGACGACGGCCCGATCGACAACGAGCGGATCGAGGAGGAGCGCCGGCTGATGTACGTCGCGATCACGCGCGCGCAGCGCAGCCTGCACCTGAACTGGTGCAAGAAGCGCAAGCGGGCGCGCGAGACGGTCGTGTGCGAACCGTCGCGCTTCATCCCGGAGATGGGGCTCGACGACGCGCCGCCGCCGACGCCGGAAGAGGCGCCGATGTCGCCGAAGGACCGGCTCGCAAGCCTGAAGGCGTTGCTGCAGAAGTGATGTGGCGGCGCCGGGCGCATGGCGCTCCGGCGCTCCAGTGGTTCGCCCGCAAAACAAAACCCCCGCGACGCACACGTATCGCGGGGGTTTTTTACTGACGGCCGGGTGGGGTTACTTCGACGCGTTGACCATGTAGTCGACGGCGGCCTTCACGTCGGCGTCCGACGCGTTCGACCCGCCCTTCGGCGGCATCGCGCCCTTGCCGTGCAGCGCGTAGTTGTAGACCGTGTCCATCGAGTCCTTCAGGCGCGGCGCCCAGTCTTCCTTGCTGCCGAACTTCGGCGCGCCGAGCACGCCCGCCGCGTGGCAGGCCTGGCAGGTCGACGTGTACAGCGCCTTGCCGGCGTCGGCGCCGGCCGGGGCGGCCGCTGCCGCGGGCGCTTCACCAGCCTTCGGGAGCGCGGCGATTGCCGCCTGGGCCGCGGCGATTTGCGCGCTGGCGGCGTCTGCCGTGCCCGACGCGGCTGCGGCGCCGCTGGCGGATTGCGCCGCGTTGGCGGCCGGCGCGGCCGGTTCGGGGAAGTTCGCGCCGTCGTTGTTCGCCATGTAGACGATCGCACGGGCGATTTCATAGTCGCTGACGTCGTCGGGGCTCGTGCCGCCGCGCGGCGGCATCGCGCCCTTGCCGGCCAGCGCCGTCTTCAGCAGCGTGTCGAAGCCTTGCGAGATGCGCGGCGCCCAGTCGTCCTTGTTGCCGAACTTCGGCGCGCCGGCGGCGCCCGTGCCGTGGCAGGTCACGCAGACGGCCTTGTAGACTTCCTCGCCGGTCTTGTACGTGCGGGGCGCGTTGGCGTCCTTCACGTCGACCTTCGCGAGCGGGGCGACACGTGCGGCGACCTGTTCGTCGGATAGCGCGTCCGTGCCGGCGCCGGCACGGAACGCATGGTTCGCATAGTTGGCGAACAGGACGATCAGGATGATCGGAATCGCGAACGACGCGATGATGACGGCAATCAGCTGCCCGGGGGTTTTGACGGGAGATTCGTGGGGTGCTTCGCTCATGCTTGCCTCGTCTCCGTGATTAGGAATTGTGAGCGCGGTGCAACGGCAAATGGCAGTCCAATGAAGCCCGGTCGATTATAGACGGAACGTTTACATCACGGCGAGCGGTGCGATGGCGCGTGTTTACCCGCACGCGGCCCGGCCCGGCGGGGATTCGTCGGGCAAGGTGGACGCGTCATGGGAAACCGGGTATCCTTGCCGTCTTGCCAATCGTGGGCGGCCTGTATATTGGGGTCGTTTCACTGTCACAGGCGCCCGTAGCTCAATGGATAGAGTACTGCCCTCCGAAGGCAGGGGTTGCTGGTTCGATCCCAGCCGGGCGCGCCAAGCCTAGTCAGGCTCTCAGCGGTTTTCTCCGTTCGTCGCATTGTCTCGTTGCAGCTGAATTGCAGCTGGCACCGGCACGGGCTCGGCCGTCAGCGGCGTGACCCACTGCGCGAGGTGATCGGCCGACAGGTGCGCGTACCGCTGCACCATTTCCATCGTCTCCCATCCGCCCAGCTCCTTGAGCACCTGCAGCGGCGTGCCGCGCTGCACGTGCCAGCTCGCCCACGTATGACGCAGGTCGTGCCAGCGGAAATCGCTCAGGCCGGCACGCTGCAGCGCCTTGGCCCAGGCGGCCGTCGCCGTCTGGTAGACCGGCCTGCCGCGATAGGTGAACACGCTGTCCGCGCACTCCGGCGCCCGCGGGTTCGCGTGCTGGCGGCGCAGCACGGCGATCGCGGTTTCCGAAAGCGGCACCGTGATGGCCTTGCGGGCCTTCGCCTGGTCCGGGTGGATCCACGCGACGCGCCGCGCGAGGTCGACTTGCGACCACCGCAGCCCCGTCACGTTGGCGCGGCGCAGGCCGGTCTCCAGACTGAAACGCGCCATGTCGGCGAGATGCGCGGGCAGTTCGGCGAGCAGCCGTTCCGCTTCGGCCGGGGTCAGCCAGCGGATGCGTTTCGAGACGATCTTCGCGCGTTTCGTGACCGGCGCGCGCTCCAGCCATTCCCATTCGACCGCCGCATTCAACACCGACTTCAGCACGCCGATCACGCGACGCACGGTGCCGTCGCTGACGGCCCGGTCGGTCTCGACGATGCCGTGCCGGGTGCGCACCGTGCGCGGCTCCTGGCGCTTCGCGAGCGCGATCGCGTCGACGCGGTTGCGGTCGATATCGGCGAGCGCGACGCCGGACAGGTGCGGGTCGAGCCAGCGCAGGTGAATCTTCGACGTTTCCAGGCTGGCGAGGCCCGCGCGTTCGCCGACGTAGCGCACGACCGCGTCGTTCCACGAATGGCGCGGCTTCGTGCCGAGCCGCGCCTGGTTCCACAGGTCGACCTTCAGCCGGTCGTGGAATTCCTGGGCCTGCGCTTTGTCGCGGGTGCCAGTGCTTCCCTGTACCGGCGGTCCGCCGCCAGGGGGGTACAGCTTGTATTGCCAGTTCGGGCTGGTCTTGCGCTTGTAGAGCGACATGGGCGGGTTTCCTCTTGCTGATCGTGATGGGCGACGGGCGGGAGCCATTCGCCGGCGAGGTAGCGCTGCAGGGCGGCGACGGAAAAGATCCAGCGCTTGCCGACCTTGCGGCCGGGCAGCGCGCCGGCCCTGGCCTTCAGGCGCACCGTTTCGGGATGGGCGCCGAGCAGCGCCGCGGCGCCGGCCAGGTCGACGGTGGCCGGATGCGCGCTGTCGGCAGGCCGCGCGCCGGGCGGGCACGCAGCGCAACTCGTGGAAGGATGGTTCGCGTGTGAAGAGTGCATAACACGTTGATGTTCAAGCGTTTTGTTGGCCATCGGTTGCCATCATTCAGGCGTGGCGGCCGCGGGGAACCCGTGGCGCGAACTCGCTGCATCGCCGGCGACCGATGGCAATGCGGAGCCGACTCGTGGTGCGCGATAGCGGCTCGTGGCCGTGGCTTCCCGGTTCTCTTTCTTCTTTTTCTTCAATGAGTTGAAGAGAGAGAATGAAGAAGGGGCCGCCACCGGCGCGCTCGCCGGACTCATGGCAAAAGCGGCATGACACGTGGCGAACCCGGCGTGAGGCAGGGCGGCAGTTTCCTCAGGAATCAAGGACTTGCGAGCCGTCACCCGCGACAACCACGACTCGCGTGCGCTGCCTGCCCACTCCCGGCGGGTTCCGCCGTGCGGTGGTTGGCCGGACAGGGCGCGGCTCATGCGCGGCCTCCCTGCAGCGCGTCGGTCGCCAGGTCCTCCCGCACCGACACGTGCAGGCCGTATGCGGCCAGGCGCTCGAGCGACACCGGCGTCAGGTACGGCACGCGGCGCATGTAGATGCGGCGCTCGACCTCCTTCTCGCCGACCACGACGCCGGCGTGCTTGAGCTGCGCCTTGAACACGCGGTCGGACTTCACCGGCAGGCCGTTCCACTTGTCGCGCAGCGCGCTCGTGTGCGCGAGGTGATCCATCACGTGCCCGGTGCGCAGCAGCAGGCAGAATTCGCCGTCGACGGTGTCGAACGTGTACGGATGCTTGTAGTTGCCGCCGTCGATTTCCGACAGCACCGTTTCCATGATCCAGACCCACGGCTCGCGGTCGGCGCTGGTTTCGGCGACGTGGCCGTTCATCTCGGCGATCAGGTCGCGCGGGAACTCGCCTTCGCTCGGGTCCATGCCGGCGAATTCGCACAGGTAGCGCCACGCGAGCCCGATCGCCGCGTAGTTGCCGGCCATGCGCCGTGCGCCGTCGTCCTCGCCGCTCGCGCGGCAGCCGGCGAGTGCCTGGTCGCGCAGCGTCGCGTACTGGTCGAGCGCGGTGCGCCGGTCGAGGCCGGTCAGGAACTCGAGCCATTGGCGGACCGGGAAACGCGGCAGGTCGTCGGGCAGCAGCGGTCCGCGCTTGCCGGTCAGCGTCGTGCGCACGAGCTTGCCGAGCAGGCTGCGCACCGGCACGTCCTCGCCGGCGAGCATCACCGGCGCGCACAGCAGGTATTCAGTCATGTCGGTGCCGCGCCGCGTCACCGTGTACTGGTAGTTCTCCTGCAGCAGCCCGACCGCCTTGTCGATCACGTCCTGCCGCCGTGCCGACAGCTCTTCCCAGCCGACCGGATGGCTCGTGTGACTGATGCTGGTCAGGAGGCGGAATTCGGTCTGCAGCGACTGCCCCGAGAACATCGTGAACGCGAGCGAGCGCTCGAGCCGCTTGATGAGCGTCGACTTGCCCGCGCCCTTGTTCGCCTGGACCGTCAGATGCGGCCAGAAGCCGAGCAGCGCCTTCAGGTGGCCGCCGAGCGCCCACACGAGCGGGATCGTCGCGGCGTTCTGCCGGAACGTCGTCTGGTAGGCGGCGATCACGCGGCGCGCGTCGCTCACCGGGCCGCCCGGGAACGTGAGGTTGTGATACGGGCACTGCTTGTCCGCTTCGGTGAAGTAGCAGTCGGGGCCTTCGTTGACGATCAGCCGCCCGTCGCGCCACGCGAGCCCGACGAAGTTCGCGGCCCGGCGCGCGCCGAGATCGGCGCCGCGCTCGAGGATGTTCACCATCCGCTTGAACGGCGCCGGCGCCCAGATCGGGCCGAACTTGCTCCACTGGTCGACGTTGTGCAGCTGGTCGTCGAGCATCACGCGGCGGATCAGCTGCGCACCGTGCCGCGGCGCCTGAACCGACACGGCGAAGTAGACGGTGGGCGCCTGGTCGGCGTCGCCCGTCATCGTCGACGTCGCGCTCGCGACGGCCACGCGGCTGATGCCGGCGATGCGGAAGCCGCACAGGTCGGTCATCACGGGCGTCTCGACGCCGGATTCCTCGTTGCGATCCATCTTGGTGATGTAGTTCGTGAAGTCGGGCCGCACGCGAAACCGCCAGTACTGCGCGAAATCGTGCGCCGGCAGGAAGATGCGCGGCCGGCCGCGGCGCGAGGCGTCGCCCGGCAGGCCGGCGACGAGCCACGGCTCGAGCTGGTCGAGCGCGCGCGCGAGGTCGGCCGGGCCGCGCAGCTGCAGGTAGTCGTTCACGTCGTTGATCGGCGTGCGCTTGGCGTCGCCGTCCGCCAGATCCGCCAGCCAGTCCGACTGGTCGACCAGCACCGCACTGATGTCGAGCGCGGTCAGCCGTTCGTGGAGCGCCCACGCGGCCTCGGGGCCGGGGCGCTGCCCGGCGCGCGGGTGGCCTTCCGCGAACGGCTCGTCGTTGTCCAGGCAGATCGTGACCTGCTTGCCGCGCAGGAACGCGAAGTCGATGCGCTCGACGTTCGCGAGGCCGCGCAGCGCCAGCGCGGCCGTGCCGGGCAGCGCGCAGGTGTCGATCGACAGCGCGTTGATCGCGCTTTCGACGATGATCACGCGTTTCGCGCGCTCGAGCCGGCGCGCGTCGGCGGTCCAGCCGTAGCCGGCCTTGTCGCCCTGGGTCTGCGTCTTGACGCCGCCGTTGAGCGCGGGGTCGACGTAGCGCATGTCGACCGCGACGACGCGCGCATCGCCCGGCGCGCGCACCACGAACGCGGCGGCGGGGCCGCCGTGGCCGACGTCGCCGGCGGCGATCTTCGGGCTCGTCCACGAATTGAAGCCGAGCGTGCGCGCCGCGAACGCCGCGTCGAGCGCCGCGGCGGAGATGCCGCGGCCGCCGAGGTAGTCGCGCACGCGATCGCGCTCGGCCGTGCAGCGGTCGGCGATGTACTCGACGGTGGATTTCTCGCGGCGCTCCGCGGGGGCCGGGCGCTCGGACGGGAGGCCATACGCGTCGTGGAGATAGCGGACGGCGTCGGCCACCGTGCCGCCGCGCGCGTGGATCACGAGGTCGATGCACGAGCCGCCGGCGTCGGCGCTGTGATCGCGCCAGCCGGTGCCGTACTTCGGGTGATTCGCATAGATCGACAGCGACGGGCTCCGGTCCGCGTGCTGCGGCGAGTGATAGAGCGCGCGGTCGCCGCCGCGGCCGCGCTTCAGGCCGAGGCGGCCGGCGAGGTCATGCAGGTCGATGTGTCGTTTCAGTTCGTCGATCGAGGCCATATCTTCGTCATTGCTGCCGTTCGGGTTGCGGTGATGCGGGCGGCGCGGGATGGCCCGTCGCGGCCGGTGAATGGGCGAGCGCGCGCAGCGCGGCGGCGGATTGCGGAAAGCCGAGCGCGAGGCGATCAGCGAGCGCCGACACGAAGCGGCCGAGCGTGCGTTGCCGCTCGGGGCTGTCCGGCGGGGCGTCGAAGCTCAGCGTGTCGGCGGCCGCCGCGATGGCGGCGCGCAGCGCGGCGTCGTGCGGCGCGGGTTCGGTGGCGTAGCGGTTCATGGGCGCGCCTCCTGGTAATCGACCGGTACGCATCGCGCGGGGTGGCGGACCATCACCGGGCCGGCGGGGCATTGGACGGCGCGGCCCGCTTGGATCGGGATCATGAGGTGTCCTTTTCAATGGCAAAGGCGATCCCTCGCGCCGTTCAGGCACGATGCGAGGGAAACGCGGGAACGAGGGGTTAGGGCGTCAGACCGGCAGCTCGAGTTGCGCGGCCAGGCGTTCGCGGACGTGCGGCGAAAGCGGCAACTGCAACGCGAGGTTCGGGACGGCGGACGGCGACAGCGTGCGGGCGAATTCCATGTTGACGACGTACGTGTGGCCGCACTCCGGATTCGCGCACTGGAAAGTGATTTCGCGGAACGTCAGCGACATTTCGCGGCTGCTGCGCGCGGTGGCGCGGGTGCGGCAGTGCGGGCAACGGTTCAGGATTCGCATGGGGTCGTGCTCCGGGCGAGAGTCTGCGCAGGGCCGGACGGGCAGCGGGCTGCGCGGGCGATCCGGCTGCATCGCTGGCCGATCGGCGGATGGTTGCGGGCGTGCGCGCGGTTCACAATCGACGTTGCGGGCACGGACGGTCGGGCGCGTTCGACGGTGCGGAACATGACGGCGCCCGGTTCAACGGCCGGCGGTGCGCGAGCGCGGCGCCGCGATTGAGCGCAGGTGGCTCGCGCCGATGCGGATCAGTTCGCGCGCCATGCTGGAGATCGAGCGGTTGCGCTGCGCGGCGAGCTGCTCGAGCTCGCCGCGTTCGACCGGCGTCAGCCCCACGTAGACGGGTTTGTCCGACATCGTGCCGCGCGGCGAACGGCGCGGGCCTTTGGGAGTAGTCATGGTCGGTATACTTTGTCGAGATAGTCTTGCGTTACGGTAAGGCCAGTGTAATGAGCAAAAAACAGCGCGTCAATTGTTAATGGGTAATTTATGACACAAATCGGGAGTCGCTTGCGGGACGAGCGCTTGCGGATCGGGCTCAGCCAGGATGAGTTTGCGACCGTGGGCGGTGTCGCGAGGCGCTCGCAGTCGGCGTACGAGTCGGATGAGCGCTCTCCCGACGCGTCCTATCTGCTGGCCGTTCGCGAGATCGGTGTCGATATCGGCTACGTGCTGACCGGCGAACGGTCCACGGCAGGCGAACCGGCGTCGGAGGCCGGCGGCCGCGACGCGGACGAAGCCGACGTGCTGGCGATGTACCGGCAGCTCAACGACGCAGGCAAGGCATCGCTGCACGCGTTTCTCGCCAGCTGCATCAGCACGGGCGCGATGGTGCAGGCGACGCCGGCGCGACGCGCGAAGCGCCTGCCGGAGAATCGCCGTGCGGCACTCGATCAGCGCACGGCGGAAAACGTCGAGCGCGCGATGGCCGAGGTCGAACGGCTGAAGTCCGAGCGCGCGGCGAAGCAACCGAAGAAATAAGCGGCCGCGCGGCCCGGCGCACGCGCTGCCGCGCATGCCGGCAGCGCGCTGCATGCGGCCACGCGCTGCCCGATCCGGGCCGCAGCGCATGCGGCGGCGCGGGCGGCCCATCCCCTTTCCGTTTCCCCGATTCCACGGCGGTGCGCTGAGCGCGCCGCGCAAGCGCATCGGATAAAATCGGACGAATCACTGTATATCCATACAGTATTGGTTTAGCATTCTGAAAGCCGGTGAGCTGGCGGCGGGGCGTTCCGAGGCGACCCGTCGTGTCAGGCGGCCCCCGGTGGATGACTGAGTTTGCGGAGACCGGAAAAATGGACACCAACAGGAAGCACGACATCGGGACGATCGGCGCGTCGGCGCGCGCCGACCATCGCGCGGATCCGCGCGGATCGACGATGGGCCCGCCGCGATATCGTCCGGACCTGACCGAAGACGAACGGGCCGACGCGCACGCAAAGATCGACAGCGCGATGCTGTCGGTCGGGCAGGTGCTCGAGGCCGCGCTGCAGGCGATGGCCAATTTGCGCGATGCGCGTGCCACGTTGCAGCAATGCGGCGACGCGCGCGACACGCGCATGACGCTCGGCGGGCGTCAGCAATCGAGCTGAACCGCCACCACGCCTTCCCGCCGGCCGGCATTCGCTCCGGCCGCTGCATCGAATCCGAGCCGCGCACCCCGCGCATTGCCTCGCCCCGCCCACCGGGATCCTGAGTTCGCCACCGCGATCGCCGGCACGCGATCGCGTGCCGGGCATCGCGGCCCTGGCCGTTACTTCACCCGTCAGCGCTTGTCGGTTCGACCCGACTGCTTCGGCGCATCGCGTACCTCGAGCTCGAGCGCGGTCGTGAACCCGCCGTCGCCGATCGTATGCGTGGCCTTCTTCACGAGCCACGGCGTCTCGTCGATTTCCGGCTTGAACCCTGTCACGGTGACGGGCATTTCGGGAAACAGTTCGGGCCGGCCCAGTGCGAGCGTGTAGCTCAGCGTCGACTGGCCGCGCTGCGTGCGCGCATAGTCGGCTTGCGCGGCCGCCCGGGCCTCGGCTTCCGTCGCGTAATCCTCGGGCAGCACCTTGACGTTCTTGCCTTTTGCGTCGCCGACGACCACCGACAGGCGCCGCGCGCTACCGTTCGAGTGATAGTGCGCGCGCACCGACGTGTAATCGTCGCGCTGCGCGATGTGGTAGCGATGCTGGTCGCCGCTCGCGCGGGTGAGGGCCAGCACGTCGAGCGGCTTGCCGGTGACGGTCTTGCCGCTGCCGATCGGCGTGAACAGCAGGCGCTTGTCCTTCACGGTCATCACCGCGTCGTAGCGCCTGGCGAGGCGCGTCAGGAACGACATGTCGGATTCCTGCGTCTGGTCGACATGGTCGATCCGCGTCGCGGCGAGCGTGGCGTCGACGGCGGCCGTGAGCCCGTGGCGCGTCGCGATGGTGCGCACGATCGCGCCGATCGTCTGCCGGTGCCAGCTTTTCTCGCGGCGCTCGTGCATGCCCTTCGTCATCGATGCCGAGCGCGCGCGGATCGTGATGACGTCCGGTGCGCCGCCGTGCTCGACCTCGTCGACCGTGAACGCGCCCTTGTCGACGAGCGGCTCGCCGACCCAGCCGATCGACAGCTTGATGCTCGCGCCGCGCTTCGGAATCGCGAACGTGCCGCGCGCGTCGTCGAGCACCAGGTCGAGCATGTCGGCCTCGTCCGCGCGCGACTCCGACAGCGACAGGCTGATGAGGTTGGGCGCGATCAGGCGCGACAGGTCGCGGCCGTCGAGCGTGATCCGATAGTCGGCCTGCGGCTGCACGCGGCCCGCGCGGGCCTGCGCGTCGCCCGGCTTGCGTTCCAGCGTGCTCATTGCTCGTCCGCTCCGCTTTCGTCGTCCTGCTGCGGCTCGGCCAGCACGCCGTCGTCCACGCGCTTGAGCGTCAGCGTGAACGCGATCTTGCGCGCGATGCCTTCCTTCGTGTGATACGTGGCCGTCTCGTTGAGGCTGTCGATCACGTACGCGCCGTACACGTTGCCGTTCCCGTCGACGAGCACGTAGGCATCGCCGGCGTCGCCCATCCGGGCGAGCGCCTCGATCGACGCGATCTCGCCGATGCCGTTGTCGGGGGCGACGATACCGGACAGGGTGATCGTGTCGTCGCCGGCGCCGGTGAACTGGCTCGCATCGCGCACGCCGATGCGCGAGCTGGTGCGGTGCTTCCAGTTGCGCTGGCGCTGGAGCTCCTGGTACGGCGTGGTCGCCAGGCTGAAAACGAACTGGTCGAGCGACATCATCATGGGCGGGTTTCCTTCAACGAACGATCAATCGGACAGGCGCGAGCCGGCGCGCGACGCCTTCGCGCGTTCGGCGCGTTCGAGCTCGGCGCGCACCATGCGGGCGATCTCCGCCGCATCGGAGCCGGGCGGCGGCGCGATGTTGATGGTGACGGGGCCGCTCGCGGGCGCGGCGCTGGCGGCAGCGACGGCCGGCGCCGTGAGCGGTGCACGGTAGTCGAGCGACAGGTTGTAGCGCTCGAGCGGGGCGGCGGCGGCGATCGCGGGGCTCGCGGCGAACGCGGGCGGGCTGACCAGCGCGGCGGTGGTCGTGAGGGCGGCGGCGGTGCGGGCCATGAGCGACGGGGCGCCGGCCGTGGCGTCGTCGGGCGTGGTCGACGCCTTTATGCCGAGTTTCTCCTTGGCCCAGTCGCGCATCGAACTGCCCAGGCCGCCGACCGTCTCCTTCACCGCGACGAAGCGGCTCTTGATGCCGTCGACGAGCCCCGACACCAGGCTGGCGCCGATTTCCTGGAAGCGTGTGCCGATGTCGCCGAACCAGTCGCCGATGCCGCCGATCGCGGTCTTCACCCACTCGACGGTGGCGTCCCATTTCGCGGTGATCCAGTCGCCGGCCGCGCCGAACGCGCCCTTGATGGTTTCCCACAGCGCGATGAACTTCGGGCCGAGCGTGTCCCAGTTCTGCCAGACGTAGATGGCGGCCGCTGCAATCAGGCTGATCACGGCGATCACCGGATTCGCCAGCGCGAGCCGGCCAAGCACCATGAACGCCTGCCCGACGAGCCTGAACGCGCTGACCATCGACGTCGCGAAGCGGAGCACGTTCACCGATCCGAGCACGTTGCCGAAGACGCTCGCCAGCGTGCCGACGACCGTGAGTACGCCGCCCAGCCCGGCGAAAGCCGTGGCGAGGATGCGGGTGGCCGTGCCGTGTTCGCGCACGAACTTCACGATCTTCTCGAGCACGGTGGCCGTGACGTCCAGCGCCGCGTTGTACATCGGCGTGATCTTCTCGCCGATCTCGAGCTTCAGGTCACGCAACCGCGCGAGGACGACGAGCTCGCGGCCCGCGGTCGAATCCGCGGCCTTCGCCCGCATGCCGGTGACGCCATCGGCGGCGGCGCTCTGCCGCTCGGTGTCGTGGATCTGCTCGCGCTGGTCATACATCGTGGTGAGCAGGCTTCCGGCGGCTTTGTCGGGGAACAGTTTCGCCAACTCGGCCTTGACCTTGTCGGGGCTCGTGATGCCCTTGGCGGCGAGCTTCGGCAGCAGCACCTTTTCGAGCCATTCGAACGGCGACGCCTGCAGCATGTCGCTGCCTGCCAGCGCGCCCGGCTTGAGCCCGGCGATCGCACCGTTCTTCCGGTGGGTGAGCCCTTTCGGATCGACGAGGCCGAGCGCCGCCAGCCGTCGCGCGGCGAGTGCGGACGCCTTGCCCTCGAGCGCGCTGCCGGACAGGGCGGCCAGGCCTGCGCCGGCCGACTTGCCGCCCAGCTTTTCGATGAGCGGCTGCATCTGGTAATAGAACGCGTCCGTGCGCAACTTCTTGGCCGCGTTGCCGCCCGATTCGGCGAAGTTGTTCCACTCGTCGCCGCTGACCTTGCCGCCGGTCGCGGTCTGCATCTTCTGCACGATGTTCGCTTCGGCGCCGAACGCCGCTTCGCTCTTCGTGCCGCCGCGCAGGTCGATCACCTTCAGCATGCTCATGAACTGGTCGACGTTCTTTTTCGCGTCTTCCTTGCCGTACAGCGCCTCGTTCGCGAATTTCATCGAGGACAGCAACGGCAGCGCGACCCGCGCATGCTGTTCGTCGCCGCCGAACTCGGTCAGCGATTCGCGCATCAGCGCCAGGTTGTCGATGGTCGACAGCCCCGGGGCCTGCTGCGCGCGCGCGAACTTCACCGCGTCGGCCGACGCACCCGCCGCACGCATGCGCAGCGTTTCGCTTTCGGCCTGCTTCGCGGCGTCGAGCGGATCGGACAGCATGCCGAGCATGTTCTTGCCGGCGCCCTTGACCGTCTCGCCGCGCTTCGCCCACTTCTCGCCGACGCCGCGCAGTGCGTCGATCCTGGCGCGCCGGGCGTCGGCTTGCTGCTGGCGCCGGGTGTCGTACCCGCGCACCCCCGCGTCGATCATCGACGCACGCGACGCCGTCGTCGCACGGAGGTTGCGCTCGTCCCGCGACAGGTTGCGCGTGTCGATGCCCGCGCCGGCGAGCTGGGTGCGCATGGCTTGTACGCGGCCGGCCTGGTAGTGGTGCGCGGACGCCAGATTCTCGGCCGCGCGTTGCGCCTTGTTGAAGTCGCTGATCATCTGTTGCGACGGCGAGCGGGTCGCGCGCAGCGACTGGGCGAGCGTGTCGACGCGTGCGCGTGCCGCCGAGAGGTCCGATGCCGTCGTGGCGAGGCCCTTGCGCATCTCGCGAAACTCGCCGATGCGCTTCTGCGTCTTCGCCATGTCATCCAGCTCGCGGCGGGTGGCCCGCAGCGAATCGGCCAGCCCCTTGTTGCCGGTCAGCATCATTTGCAGAGGCTTCGTCATGTTGTCGACCATGTCGAACATGACGCGCAGTTTCGTGGTGTTGTCCATCGTCGATCGTTTCGCTCATTGGGCGCCGGCGCGTACTCGGGCGCGCTCGCGCCAGTCCATCAGCTCGGCCAGGCTGAAGGCATCCATCACGGGCGGTGTCCAGCCGAACACCGTCGCGATGTCTGCCATCGGGTCTTCTACGCGGTCTGGGAGGCCAGTCGGGATTTCACGGCCTTCGGCATCAAAAAACCGGCGAAGATGCCTCCCAGCTGCACGAGGTCGGCGGGGTCGAGGCCGGCGACGTCGGCTTCGGTCAGCATCGGCGAGCTGATGCGCGGCAGCACTTTCGACAGCGCGACGACGTCGAGGCTGACGAGGTCGGACAGCGATACGCCGCGCAGTTCGCCCGATTTCGGCTTGCGCAGCGTGATCGACGTGATCGTCTGGTTGCCGCGCACGAGCGGCGTGTCGAGCGTGTGGGTGGCCGGATCGTCCTGGTCGGGCGCGGCGACGACGGCGACGGTGGACGCATCGGCCTGCAAGTCGTTCGCGGCCGGGTCGGGTTGCATCGGATTCATGGTGGTCCTGTCGGTGATCAAGCGGGGGGAAGGGCGAGGAATGGCCCGGCCGGGGTGACCGGCCGGGCGGCGGATTACAGGCCGATCGCGTTGCGCAGCGCCGCGAACAGGTCGTTGCCGTTGACCTTCTCGATCATGTTGACGAAGTCGATCTCGATCACGTCCTGGCCGTTCACGGACAGCTTGTAGTAGCTGGCGACGGTCGTGACCTTGAACGCGGTGTCTTCCTTCGACTTCGCGGTGCCCGGGTCGATTTCGCTGTGGCGGCCGCGGATGACGATCTCGATCGCGTCGACGTTGGTCGAATCCTCGGACTGGTAGCCGCCGGCGAAGCGCAGCAGCACGCCGTCGTGCTTCGTGATCGCGTATTGCCCGAGCACGGAGCGCATGAAGCCGCCGCAGGTCCATTCGAGCTGGATCCCTTCCTGCCCGAAGTCGACCTTGATCGGGCCGCTCATGCCGCCGCCCTGGTAGTCCTCCATCTTGCGCGTGAGCTTCGGCAGCGTGACTTCGACAACCTGGCCGACGAAGTTCTCGCCGTTCTGGAACAGGTTGAATCCCTTGAGTTTGCGAGGCATACCCATCGTGTTTGACTCCTGGTGAGGCCGGTCGTTACGCGCTGACGCGCGCGGCGAAATCGGCGAGGTAACGGTCGGTGATGCGCTGGCGCAGCATCAGGTTTTCGAGCGGCGGAACCGGCGTGTATTCGTAGTCGAGATACGCCTTGCCGGACTTCAGCACGTCGGTCGTGTTCGGCTCCGGGTCGTACCAGGCCGAGCCGCCGATCAGGTAGCCCTGCGAGATCCATTCGCGGAACTTGGCGTTGATCGTTTCGATGATGTCGCGCGGCAGCGACGGGTTGAGCGGGCCGTCGATGATGGCCATCTGCGCTTCGGCGATCGAATCGGCGATGACCTGCGCGGTGCGCGTGTAGTTCTCGAACGCGAACAGCGGATCGTCCGAGCACGTGCGCGAACCCCAGAAGCGGAAGCCGTTGCGGTTCACGAGCGTCGTCACGTCCTGCTCGTTGAGGAAGCCCGCGTCCGTCGCCGGATCCTGCAGGTCCCACGACACGTCGGCGCTGATGCCGGTGACGCCGTTCACGCCGACGTTCGACAGCGTCTTGTGCCAGCCCGTGTCGTTGTCGATCTTCGCGCGCAAGCCGGCCGCATACGCGGTGGCCGGCACGACGATCGTCTTGCTGGTCGTGTCGTCCCACGCGAGGAAGTCCGGCCAGACGACCATCAGTTCGCGCTGGCTGAACTGCTTGCGATAGGCGACGGCTTCTTCCTTCGTCTTGCAGCCGTTGGCCGACACGTAGGCGAACGCACGCAGCGACTGCGCGATCGACGCGAGCGCCGCGGCGACGGGTTGCGTGTCGAGGCCCGGCGTCGCGAGGATGCGCGGCTTCACGCCGAAGCGCGCTTGCGCGCCGAGCAGCGCCTTCATGCCGGTGTACTTGCCGTCGGCGGTGACGGTGCCGATCACGTTGGTCGCCGTCTCGGCGGCGTCCTTGCCTTCGGCGACGCGCACGACGATCGTGACGGGCTTGGTCTGCCGGCCGATCGCGTCGAGCGTGCGGCGCAGCGTGCCTTGGGTGCCGGCCTTGCCGAGCGCGGCGACAACGTTGGTCAGCAGGACGGGCGTGTCGAGCGGGAAGGCGGTGGCATCGGCGTCGGACGCGGTGCAGACGATGCCGACGACGGCCGTCGACACGGTGCGGATCGGGCGCGAGCCCTCGTTGATTTCGATGACGCGTACGCCGTGGTGGTAATCCTGCGGCATGGTGTGTGGCTCCTGTGTGTGCAGATCAGATGAAAGAGAACGGGAGAAATCCCGTGCGGATCAGGCCGCGGGGTCCGCGACCGGAGCTGCAGGTGCGCTGGGTTCGTCGGGCTGGGGCTTCGATTCCGGTTCCGGTTCCGGTTGCGGTTGCGGTTGCGGTTGCGGTTGCGGTTCCGGCTGCGGAGGCGGAGGCGGAGGCGGTACGTACGGCGCCGGCGTAGTCGGCCACGTCACCGCATCGGGGAACGTGTCGGACTGGACGACCGAAACGAGTGCCATCTGGTAGGCCGACCAGGCCTTGAAGTAATAGACGCCTTCGTCGTCGAGCAGACCCGCGGCGTAGGCATCGGCCTTGCCGGCGTTGGCCTTGCGTGCGGCTTCGAGGCGTCGCTCGAACTCGGCCATCGCGGCGTCGCGTTTCTCGCGTTCGAGCAGCGCGGCCGGAATGGCCCACGCGCCGTTGATCCATGCGTGGCGCGGCGACGGTTGCGGTTCGGTCGTGAGGCCGAGTTCGTCGGGCGTCTTGCCGGCAGTCGCGATTTCGACCGGTTCGCCCGTGTCGGTGCGATAGCAGAGGCGGCCGCGGAAGTCCGGCAGCAGCGTCCACGCGTTGTCGCGGTAGAACGGCCAGGTCGTCGGCGTGCGCGCCGGCGGCTCGTCGAACGTCGCCCATGACGGCACGAGCCAGCGTTCGGGGTTGCGCGGATCGGCGTCGGGCTGGCCGCTGCTCAGGTATTCGCCGTTTGATTGGCTGTAGTGATGGATCAGCATGTTTCGTTATCCAGGTTAGTAGGCGCGGATCATGGCGAGTAGCGCGACGTTGCGCGGCCGCGCTTCGTTGCCGCCGTCACCGTTGACGGTGATGGCGTGGCTGTGGCGGCCGGCGCCGCCGATACCGACGTTGTGGCCGTGGTTGCCGTCGCCGTTGATGCCAATTCCGGTTCCGGAGCCGCTCAGCCAAATTCCTGTTCCCGAGCCGTATGTGTTGTAGAAGCCGTCAATACCAAAGGGGCCAACTACTGAGCGTTGATTTCCCCCGCCACCGCCGTGGGGCACGTCCGTACCGTGCGAGTGCCCTGGGTCGTTGACGCCGTGGCTATGCCCGGGATCGCTGACGCCGTGACCGTGCCAGCCCTGCGCGTCGGTCCATGCCGAGTGCACGTGATCCCCGACTTCGCTCGCGCTCGCGCCGTGGCCGTGCAATCGGTTCGTGCTGTCCTGCCATGAGCCGATCGTGCGATCTTTGTCGATACTGCGGGCGTCGTCCCAGCACCGGATGAACTCGCCGCGCAGCTCCGGGAGGCGGAACGTCGTCGATCCGTCGCCAGTGGAGAAGCAGCCCCAGCGTCCGTTGCGCCATTCGTCGTCCGAGACGAGCGTGCCGCTGGCCTGCGCATAGGTCCAAAGAGCGGGGTAGTCGGCACGATTGACGAGCACGCCGTTCGCTTTCAGGAACCCGGCGCGCGGCAGCGTGCGCGGCTCGAATACGATCTGGCCGACCGTCGCCGTCGAGAGGGCGGCCAGCACCCATTCGGTCGTGGCGAGCGCCTTCGAACGATCGCCCGTTGCGGGTGTCGGGCCCTGCACGGGGGTCTGGAAGACGGTGCCACCCGGCGTGAACGAAACCTGCGGGATCGAGTTGCACGTCACGCCGAACGAGCCGTCGTTGACGTGGTATAGGCCCGTGTCCGGCGCGCCGTCGTTGATGAACGTGAGGGACGGTGCTTTCGCGCTGCCTTCCGACAGGAAAATCCGCTTGCCCGGATCGAACCAGAGATCCCCCGACATCGTGCCGCCCTTCATGCGGTCGAGCGGTGTGAGGTTGGCCGAGTGCCACACGGGGTTACCGTCAATGCGGAAAGTGCGATCGGCGATGTAATACTGGAATGCGCCTTTTGTCGGTGTCCACCAGCCATAGCCATCGCTGTTCGAATAGAGGAAGCCGTCGACAGGGCCGACACGAATCGAGCCTTGAGCCTGACTGGTACCAACCGAAAGCTCGCCGCGGACGTTTGCATTGCCGCCGATCGTCGTACCGGCGCCCTGGCCGTCGATCGTGACGAGGCCGGTCGCGAGATTCCATGCGAACGGGCGGAAATCGTTCCACTGCCCTTCCGGGGTGCCCTTGTTCGTCGACAGCAGATACATGTTCGTGCCGTCGTTGCGCAGCAAGGCACCGTAGTCGTTGGAGATCGCCCGGAAATGCGCACCGTTGGCGTCCATTTCGCGGGAGGTTAAGCTGCCCTTGAAAGTGGCGTTTCCGCCGACCTGGAACACGTTCCGTCCGTCGTCGCCCACGTCGCCAACGACCAGGCGCTGGGTCACGCTCACGGTTCCCGTGTCGCGTCGAATGAACAGGCGGCGCGTTTGGTTGCCGCTGTCGTCAAACGAATTGATGCCGAAGTGGGAACCAGCATTACCGGCGCCCTCCACCGAATCTTCCTTGTACACCGTCCAGCGAACTTTTGAGGACTCCGGATTGGTGAAGAACAGGGTCGCGTAGCCCGTGCCAGAACCCGCTGCCTGAATCGATGATGCCGTGGAATAGAGCGTTCCCGACGCCTTGGCGTTGCCTGCGACCTGTAGCGTCGTGTTGCCGTCGTCCACGCTGCCATTGCCCACGAGCACGCGGCCGCCGTATGCGACCCGCACGGCGCGTGCCTGGTTCGCGTCGGTCTCTGCGTCGTTGCCGGTCTTGTTGACCCACAGATCGACGTACTCGCGCCCCCACGCGCCATTGTCGAAGCCTGCCCGCACCGTCGCGATCAAGCGCGTCCCGGTATCGGCGATGTTGCCGCCGAACGTGCCATGCAGGCGTACACGGCTTTCCCGCCCGTTCTTGCCGGTCGGCGGACGCACCGTGACATGCGCCGTATCCGGACCCGCATCGAACTCGGTGACGACCGGCCCGGTGAACTTCGCCCCGGTCAACGCCGCGTAACGCGACGCCGCGGTTTTCGGCGTCACTGCACGCGTATCGTCCGCACCGGCGTTGACTTCCGCCTGGGTCGCCAGCTCGACCACGCCCTGCCGCTCGGTAGTCGCCGGCGGATTGAGGAACGACGCGTCGCCGAACACGAGTTGCGTCGCGTCGATCGTCGCGAACTGCAGGTCGGACGACAGCAGCAGCATCGCGGCCGGCGACTTCTCCATGATCGGCGTCGCCTGGCCGTAGCTGGCCAGCAGCACGCCGTTCTCGAGATAGAGGCCGAACCCGTACAGCGAGTACTGGTCCGCGGTGTCGTCCTTGAGCGTCGTATGAATCGTGTCCGGCGCGACGTTGGCGCCGCCGAAGGACTTGATCCGCTTCAGCTCGTTCGGCAGCTTCGTGAGCCCCTTGTCGGCGACGAACGGCGCGTTCGCCAGGCCGATTTCCACGACCTGGTGGGCATTCGTGCCGCCGTTGCCGGCGGCGACGAGCGCGGCACGGCCGGCGTCGGTGATGATGATCTGGGTTGCCATGTGCGATCAGTAGTCGGTGAGGTTCAGGCGGCGATAGGCCGCCACGCGCGCGGCGGCGCCGACCGGTTGTCGGCCCCGCATCTCGAAGCCCTGCGTGAACGTGTAGTGCGCCCGTACCGGCTTGGTCCGGTCGATTTCCGCGAGGATGTCGGCGACGTATTCGGCGGTCGGCGGCTGGCCTTCCTGGCCGCTGACCGTCATCACGAGGTCGAACGTGCCGGGTTGGCCCGGCGGGCGCTGCTCGAACCATTCACGCAGGACGATGTTTCCGCCGAAGGCCGCGACGACTTCGCGCACCGCGGCGGCGGTGCCCTTGCGGCGGGCGATCGGAATCGCCTGGCCGACCCGGGCCCGCTTCACGTACTCGGGCCAGTAGTCCTTCCACGCATCGACGCCGAGGTGCCATGCGAGCCACGGCAGCAGGTCGGACCGGATCGCGTCCGGATTCATCAGCGTCGCGAGCGGCGTCGGCACATCGTCGATGCGCGCGTTCGTCGCGGCGAGCCGGCGTTCGAGCCGCGTCGCGTTCGGCGGGAGGACGTCATTCATTGCTGTACACCCCGCCGTCGATCAGCTCGATTCCGGTGCAATACGGCGCCTGCTGCTTCGTCGCCGGCAGGCCGGCGGACGGGCTTTCGAGGATCACCTTCTGCACGCCGGCCGCGCGGGCGGCCGCGTAGATTCCGTCGAGCGTGACCTCCATCCCGAGGCGGTGCATGGATTCGGTGTATTTCTTCATCGCGCGGTTGGCTTCCGCGAGCGCCACCGCGCGATCCGGGCCGGCGAAGAACACGAGCCGCGCGCGCACCTGGTAGCGCAGGATTTCCGCGCCGCGCACCGTGACCTTGTCGGTCAGCGGCCGCACGTCGTCGGCCTGCAGCGCGGCCGCCACCGCGGCGATCAGCGCCGGATCCGCCGTGCCGTCGCCATCGCGCGCCAGCACCGAGACGAGGACTTCGCACGGGGCCGGGCTGACGGCCGACGCATCGAGCACGCGGCCGTCCGCGTTGCGTGCGTGCGAAACGTACGCGCCTTCGGGGCCGGCGACGGACAGGCTCTGCGGCGCGAGCTGCGTGCGGGCGCGCAGGTCGGTATCGCTTTCCATGACCGCCGCGACGTCGTGTTCCGGATCGGCGGGCGTGATCGTCAGGCGCCGGATGCCGAACAGCGCGGCGAGATGATCGAGGTCCGTGCCGACCGCGTAGGCGAGCATCACGGCGCGCGCGGCGTCGTTCACGCGCTGCCGCAGCACGATCTCGCGGTACGCGTTCTCCTGGAGCAGCTTCACGACCGGCTCCGATTCGAGCGCGAGCGTCGCGGCGATTTCGGCCTGCTCGTCGGCCGGGTAGAGCGACACAAAGCGGGCCTTGCGCGCGGCAAGCAGGGTTTCGTAGTCGATCGTTTCGACGACGTCGGGTGACGGCAGCTGCGAGAGGTCGATCGGCGTCACGCTCATGCGGGGCTCCCGTTCGTCATCGGCACGCGGGTCGACACGATCGTGCCGTTCTCGCCGGTCCAGCCTTCGATGTCGAGATAGACCGACCCGGCGGCCGCATTCGCGTCGTCGGCGGCGAGCACGACGCGCGTGAGCGTCAGGCGCGGCTCCCAGCGCATGAGCGCCGTCGCGACGGCCGCGTACAGCCGGGTGCGCACGGTGCCGTTGCCGGGTGCGTCGATCAGGTCGGGCAGCTCGGAGCCGAACGTGCGGCGTTTCACGCACGACGCGAGCGGCGTCGTCACGATCCTGCCGATCGACTGGTAGAAGTGGTCCAGGCCCGAGATCGAGCGGCCGGTGTTCGCGTTCATGCCTTTCATTGCGGTGCGCTCACGAGTTGTCCATCGCCTTGTTCGCGATGCGTGTGATGCGGGAGGCTGATGCCCTGGGATGTCACTTCGCGGGTGAAGGTGGCCGCGCCGTCGATCTGCATCGTGGCGCCGCCGCCGGCGCCGCCGGTGCCGGTCATGCCCGATTCGAATGCGAACGGGCCCTTGACCGTCATCGCGCCGGTGCAGGTCGTCTGTGGCGCGTCGAACGTGATGCGCTCGGCCTTCACCGTGGCGTCGCGGGTCTGCACGACGACCGAGCCCGGCGCGACGATGCGCACGGTCGCGCCGGCGGGCAGCTCGGCCGTGAGCGCATGCGCGGCGTGGTCGTACGTGATGCTCGCGCCGTCGGGGTAGACGCGCGCGTGGGTGTCCGGGCTCGAGGCAGGGGCCGGCGCGGCATTCGAATACACGCCGCGCAGCGCGACGCCCTGCGCCGGATCGCCCATCGGGCAGAGCAGCACGACCTGTTCGCCCGGCGTCGGCGGCAGCCAGTCGCGCGTGCCGCCGGCGGTGCCGGCGACCCACGGAATCCAGTTGGTCTGCAGGCCGCTGCCGTCGGAGTCGGCGTCGCCGACCGAGACGCGGCACAACGCGGCCGCATGGTCGACCGCGAGGATCGTTCCCTTGCGCACCGCGTTGCGTGCCTGCCGTTGAATTTCATTTGCGTCCATGCAGCCATGGTGACGGTCGGGCAGCCACGGCGCGAGCGATGGCCTGTGTCGTCGCGACGAGGACAGCGCGCACCGGATGCCGGCACGAACGCGCGCGTCGAAAATCGCATCACCGGTTGGCGTGAGGATGGCGTCGTGCGCCCTGGCGATGGGGTGGCGGGGCTGGAATGCGTGAGCGGATCGACGGCGCAGCGGCGACTCCGCGGCGATGCGACGGGTTGCGTGGCGACGAAATGCAGATGGGGTTGTCGCGGCGGAGAGCCGCATAGACGGGACGTTGGTGCAAGGGGCACATGGAAGTGCCGCCACGGGTGATGCTGTCAATGCAGCTCGCATTGCCTGCACCGGCTGATTCGACGGCAATGCGCGAGCGGGAAAGCGGGCGATCGGCGTTGCGATCGCGGCGCGAGGATTCGTTACGGTGGCCGAAACGAGGCGGCCGAAACGAGATGGCCGGCTGCCGCGCGCAGCCGTTGCCGGGGCGAATGTATGCGGAAGAACACCGCGTACTCACGGCGCACGGCGTTCTCTCGGCCGCACGCGACTCCGATGCCGTGTGCGTGAAGATGGGCTTACCGGGCTTACCTGATCTGCGGCAGCGCGACCCAGGTGAGCGTGTTGGCCGGATCGACCAGCGTGTCGTCGACGTGGGTGATCACGTGCCGGCCGTCCGGCCCAATTGCGACGTTGACGCTTTCCGTCAGCGCCAGCCGGATCGACAGGTCGATTGCCGCCGGGTCGCGAACGCCGACCTCGAAGGTGATGCCGCTCGTGCGCGCGGCGGGATTCGTCACGAGATCCGGCTGGTTCTTGCGGACCCATTCGACGACCGCGACGAACACCGGATCCGTGTCGCCGGAGAAATTCATCGCGAGCACGTGGGCCGTGTACCGGTATTCGAACGACGGCGTCAGCGTGCCGGTGGTCGCAATCGATCCTTGCTCGACGAGCACGGTCAGCGCGCCCGGTTCGGTTCCGAGTGACGGGATGGCGGCGACGAGCGCCTGCCGCAGGCTGTCTGGCTTAATCATGCGGATGCGCTCCGTGGCGGGTTGCGGGCGTGCCGGCCTGGCATGCCGCGATCATGTCGACTTGCGCCGCGCAGGTCGCCCAGGCCGCCTTCGCGAGCGTGAGCGCGGCATCGAGCTCACCGTTGGTGCGGGGCGCGAGCATCGGCAGCGTGCAGGGGCTCACCGCCTGGCACGTATTCGACGTAAGCGTCGGCGCCGGTGAGAGCGGGATTGGCTTGCAGGCGGACAACGTCGTCAGGCAGACGAGTACCAGCCCAGGCGCGAAGCGCGGCGTTTTCATCGGTCAATCTCCGGTTTTCAAGTCGGGTGGCGTCGAGCTTCGACGCGATCGCGGCCTGCGAGCGGTCGAGCCGGGCCTGCTGTCGGGCGCGCTCGGCGGTGTCCTGCCGCATGCGCGCGATGACGTCGTCGCGCCCGGCGAGCGCCTGTCGTGCCTCGACGAGTTGCTGCCGTGTGGCGCCCAGGTCGGCGCGCAGCGCATGCACGACCAGCGCCGCGACGGCGCACGCGGCAAGCGCGGCGACGCAGGCGGCGAATTTCGCGGCGAGCCCGTTCATGCGGCGGACGGGGCGCCGGTCGATGCGGATCCGCCCGGCGTCGACGCGGCCGGTTGCGACGCATAGCGGTCATAGGCGCGCGCGAGCTTCACGTCGTAGAGGTTCGCCGCGTAGTCGGGGCCGTTGTACGCGCGTGCGAATGCGGCCCACTGGCGGTCGCGGAGCGCGCGGCGCAGCGCGTCGTCGGCCGCGATGTAACGGACGAAGACGTCGAGATGCCGGGCTTCGCCGCTTTCCATGCACGCGACGAATTCGTCGATGCCGGCATAGCCGAGACGCGCCCAGTGATAGCCCATCACCTGGAACGCGCCCCAGCTCGCGGATTCCCACGCGGCGCCGGCATCGATCGACTCGGCCGTCGCGAGGCGCGTGTATTCCGCGGCGCCGCCGCGATAGCCGCCGCGCGTGCGCGACACGATGTCCGGCTGGCGCGCCGCGAACGGTGCGGGATCGATGCCGCGTGCCTGCAGCCGCTTCCAGAGCACGTGGCGTTCGAACAGGATCACGGGCCGGCCGTCGGGCAGGAACCCGGCGCCGCGCGACTCGACTTCGTTGACCGCGCGAATGCACGCGAGCGGCACGTCGAGCGTGCGTGCGGCGCGTTCGAGATCGGCGAGCGCGAGGTGGGTCGGATCGCGCCGGCCGGTGGCCAGCGCGGCGCAGGTCTTCGGGCCGGCGATGCCGTCGTCGACGAGGCCGGTGTTCCGTTGCAGCGCGATCACGGCGGCTTCGGTCGCCGCGTCGTAGAGGTGCGTGACCTGCACCGGATAGCCGGCGCGGATCAGCCGGCGTTGCAGCAGGCCGACGTCGTCGCCGTGGTCGCCGAGGCGGCGGGTCTTCATGATTCATTCACTCCTGAGCAGGCGGGCGACGTTGCCGCGCGTGCCGCAGACGGACATCGCCAGCAGCACGGCGGTAGCCGCCTCGAAGAAGCCGACGGAGCCGGCATGCAGCAGCAATTCGATCGATGCGCCGCCGGCGACCGCCACGACGATCCACGCGAACCAGGACGCGCGATGCCGGTGCCGCGCGCCGTTGCGCCGGTAGGTGAGCACGCGCACGAGCACGGCGACGTGGGCGCAGAGCGCGATCAGCACGAGCGGGAGCGGCATGTCATCCCCCCTTGCGGAACAGCGCGAGCAGGTCCAGCGTCTTGACCCGTTCGATGAGTTGCAGCGTGACGGCGATGACGAGCGCGGCCGCGAAGAACGCGGCGACGCCCGTCGAATGGATCGGGGTGGCGCCGACGATTTCCGGTGCGGCGAGATAGCCCATCACGAGCGAGATCAGCAAGTACGCGGCGCGCCGTGCGACGCCGATTTCCTTCGACGTGACGACCACGAGCGCGGCGCCCGTGAACGCGCCGATCAGCGCGTTGCCGTCGATGCCGGGCGCGAGCCCGGCGACGCCGATCGCGGCGGACAGCATCGCGGCGGTGGTGAGGTTCGGTTCGGCCATGCGGGCGATTCCAGGGTCAGTCAAACAGTTGCAGCAACGGCCGGGCGCGCGTGGCGGTGTCGAGCGGCGGCAAATGGACGGGCGTGCCGGCCGGCAGCACGACGCCGAGGCTGGCGAGCCCGGTGTTGGCTTCGAGCACCGTTTCGACGGTGCCGTCCGTGCGGCCATAGTGGCGCCAGCACAGCGCGTCGACGGTGTCGCCCTGCAAGGTGCGTACGATCATGGCCGGCGCTCCCGATGCGGGAGCGCGTCGCAGTCGCCGGCCGGCGCGGGGTGGAGGCTTGTCGATGTCGTGCTGCTTGCCATGGCGAGGTCCCGGGCAGTGAGGCAGTGGAGAGGGTTCCCATGGTCGAGCTTCGCCGGGCGGCGTTCAACGACACGCATGCGTCGCCTGTGCGGAGACGCAGCGCGGCGCGTGTCGCGACGTGCATCGGGCCTTACGCTTTCCGTGGGGGGCTTGATGGGCGCTCGACGGGCACGTCACGGGCGGATGCGGCGCGAGCCGTGCAGCCGGATTGCAGCTGGCGTGAGCCGGGGCGGCCTTGATTGACCTTGTGCAGCCTTGGTTTTGCGCTGTGCGACGCGTGTCGAGCCCTTGCCGGGCAAGGGCGGGGGGAACGTAGGTAAAACTCCGAAGGCAGGGGTTGCCGATGCACGGCGTGCGCCTGCCGCCGCACCGTCATGCGAGAATCCCCTGCAACGACCACTCCAAGCGACGATCGCGGCGGCCGTCCGCGCATCGCGCCGACTCCCGATGGCTGCCATCCTGTCTACCCCGACCGCAGTCGATGCCCGCGCGCTGACCGATGCGCAGCAGGCATTGCTCGCGCGTCTGCACGCCTATTCCCCCGACGATCCGACCGCGCCCCTGCCGTACAGCCGGCGCCTTGCCGAAGCCGAAGGCTGGTCGCATGCGCATGCGCTGGCCGTGATCGACGAATACAAGCGCTTCGCGTTCCTCGCGCAGGCGGCCGGCCATCCGGTCACGCCGTCGGTCGCGGTCGATGCCGCGTGGCATTTCCACCTGCAGTACACGCTCGAATACTGGGACGTCTTCTGCGCCGGCGTGCTGCGCGCGCGGCTGCATCACATGCCCGGCACGGGCGCGCCGGACGAAGCCGCCGTGTACGTGCAGCGCTATCGCGACACGCTCGACAGCTATCGCAGGCTGTTCGGCTGCGAGCCGCCCGAAGCGATCTGGCCGCGCCCCGTCGCCGAGGCCGTGCCCGCCGACGCCCCGGTGCAGCGCGCGGAACGGCGCGACGGCCCGTCGAGCGCGCCCGCCGCGCGCCCGCGACGTTGGCGGCGCATCGCGAAGTTCGCGTGGCCGACGGCGGCGATCAGCGTCGCGGCGACCTGCGCGAGCGCGAGCGATTTCAATGTGCTGGACTTCTCGGGGCCGGACTTTCTCGGGTTGTTCTACGTGCCGCTCTGCACCGCCGCGCTGCTGCTGATCGCCGGCCTGCAGTGGATCGAATACCGCCACCGGGTGTGGGGAACGCGCGCCCCCGAATCGTCGCCTGACCTGAGCGCGGAGGAAGCGGCGTATCTCGCGGGCGGCGGTGCGCGGATGGCGCAGGTCGTGATGCTGTCGCTCGCGCATGCCGGTGCGATCGAGCTGCGGATGAGCAGGGGTCACGACGCGCGGGTGCGGATCGACGATCCGCGACACGCAGGCGTGTATGGCGCCGACTGGGAATGGCTGCGGCGGCAACCCGGCGGCGAGACGAGCTGCTACGCGTTTCGTCAGCGTCTCGCGTGGCGCGAAGCCGACTGCGCCGCGGCGTTGCAGCGCAAAGGCTGGCTCTGGGCGCCGGGCGAGATGCGGGCGACGCGGATGGCCGCGCGCGCGATCCTGCTGCTCGTGTTCGGCGCGGGCGCGGCGAAGCTCGCGGTCGGCCTGAGCCGTGGCCGGCCCGTGCTGCTGCTGATGATGGTCATGGCGGCGTTCATGGTCGCGTACCACTTCATGGTCGAACGCCTGCCCGGCGTCGGGCGCGGCGGCATGACGCGCGGCGGCGAGGCGGCGCTCGACGCGCACCGCGAGCAACGCCGGGGCGACCGCGCGACGCCGGACGGGCTCTTGTGGACGGCCGCGCTGTTCGGCGCCGGCGCGCTCGCCGGCACCGTGTGGGCCGCGCATTCGAACGTGCTGATGGCGCCGCCGCCCGTTGCCGTGCAAACCGGCGGGTCGAGCGGTTCGTTCGACTCGGGCGCCGGAGACAGCAGCAGTTCGAGTTCGTGCAGTTCGTCGAGCTCATGCAGCTCGAGCAGTTGCGGCGGCTGTTCGAGCACCTGAGCACAGCGCGCGCTGCCGGGATAGCGCGCCGCGCCGCCAGCGTCAGGCAGGCGGCACGGCGCGCACAGACTTACGCGAGCGCGGCATCGGCGTGCGTGCGTGCCTGCGCGGCACGCCCGTCGCCCGCCTCGACGATCAGCGTCCAGTCGAACGCCGGCAGTGCGCAGAGTTGCTCGACGGTGGCCGTGTACTCGTGCGCGGGCGCGTGCAGGTAGCGCACCTTGTCGGTCCATTCGGGCAGCGGCGCCTGCGACGTGGTCACCACGACCGCCAGCAGATCCTGCTCCGGCCGTCGTGCGATGTCCTGCAGGCTCAGCCGGACCTGGTCGAGGTCGCCCTCGGCGTCCAGGATCAGCGCGCCGGGGATCGGCGCATCGGGGTGGCCGGGCGGGTTGCCGATCGCGCCTTTGTCGATGCACTGCTGATACACGTGGCGATAGCGCGGCAGCGCCTGCTGCAGCGCGTGATGCTTGCGGACCTTCGCCTGCGCCGTGCGCGCGAGCCCGCGGCGCAGCGCCGGGTTCGCGATCAGCCGCTCGAGCGCGTCGACCCAGGCCTGCGGCGCATCCGGAACCAGCAGGCCGTCGCAGCCGTCGTGCAGCGCGAAGCGATAGGCGGGCCGGTCGCTGACGATCGACGCGATGCCGGCCGCCGCGTATTCCTGCCACTGGATCGTGCTCGTGCCGGCGTTGTAGTCGTGGTCGGCGAGCGGCAGCAGCGCGATGTCCCAGCGCCGTTCCGGCAGGCGTTGCGCGTGCGCGTCGTAGTCGTGAAGCTCGGGCTCGCACCCGGCGGCCGGGTGGCCGGCCCAGCCCGGCGGGACGTCCGCGCCGACGAAACTCACCCGGACCTTGCCGGGATGGCGCGCGCAGATCGCCTGCAGCGCCGCGTCGACGAGCGCGAAGTTGTCGGCGCGCAGCGACGCGCCGGCGATGCCGATCGTCACGCAGTCGTCGCCGCGCGCCGTCACGGGGCGGTAGAACCGGTCGAAGTCCACGCTGTCGGGCAGCACGTGAACGCGCGGATGCGACAGCCGGTAGCGGCTGGCGATGAACGGCGTGGATACGATCACGGCGTCCGCGTTGCGCAGCACGAGCTCGATCCCCGCGCGGGCCATCCCGCCTTGCGCGGCGAGCGGATGCGCGGCCGGCAGGTCGGTCAGCAGGTCGTCGGTCTCGTAGATCACCGGCTTTTCATGCTTGAAGATCGTATACAGGTCGTTGCCCGTCAGCATGCCGGGCGCCAGCCGGTGCAGCAGGATGGCGTCGGCCGTGGCCAGCACGCTGCTGTCGAGCTGGCCGTCCCGGAAGCCCGGGACGAGTTCCCATTCATCGTTCAGCAGACCGAACGGCAGCGTGAGGCGAATTCGCGACGACGCGCATGCGTCCGGATCGATCGAATACACGACCAGGCGCTTGCCGCGCGGTGCGGCGTCCGCAGTCGCGGCGACGGGCGCCAGCGTCCGGTTCTCCGCCAGCAGCCGCGCGTACAGCGCACCGTGGCGCGCGGCGTTGCGGCCGATGTCGTGCTGCGCGCGGATCGCATCCTGCGCGGCCGCGGCGAGCTGCGCGCGGGTGTGCGGATGCTCGATCAGGTGCGCGATCGCGTCGACCCACGCGTCGGCGGTGTCGGCGACGAGCCAGGCCGTGCTGCCGTGGACAAGCGGGCCGCCTTGCGCCGGCGTGGCGACGAGCACCGTGGCCGCGCCGGCCGCCGAGCATTCGAGCCATGCGCGCGGCGGCGCATCGTCGCGCAACGTGACGGGCGCCGCGACCAGCGCGATGTCGAGGTCCGCGCGCTTCAGCGCGTCGGCGTAGCGGTCGTAAGGGGCAGGCTCCGCGATCAGCGTGACGTCCGGTTCGCGATCCCAGCCGGCCGGCAGCGCCGCGCCGACGAACGACACCCGGAGCTTCCCCGGAAACCGGCGGCGGAGCTCGGCCAGCGCCTGGCGGACCTGCTCGAGACGCACGCCGTCGAGCCCGGTGCCGGAAACCGCGAGGTTCACGTGATCGCGCACGCCGGGCGCCGCGCGGTGCAGACGTTCGAGATCGACGCCGGTCGGCAGCGCGTGCACCGAGGCGTTGACATGACGGTACTCCCGCACCAGCGTTTCCGACGGCACGACGATCGCATGCGCGCGCTGCACGGCGCTGCGGATGCCCGCCTTGCGGCGCGCGTTGTCGGCCGCGCCGGGGAGGTCGGCGAGCAGCGTGTCGAGCGGCACGTCGATGTCGAGGACGACCGGCTTGCCGAGCGAGAACAGGTGTTCCAGCGTGGCGGCGGACAGCAGGCCCGGCGTGTCGCCCTGCAGCACGATCAGGTCCGCGCGCTGCAGCGCGTCGGGATCGATGCCGGCTGGCGTGACCGGGAACGTCAGCGCCCATTCGCGGTCCAGCCGCGCGAACGGCTGCGCGAAGCGCAGGCTGGTGCGCGCGTGGTCGGCCGGTTCGGCGGTGACGACCGCGATGCACGAGCGCGGCGCGGACGCGGGCTGTCCGTGGGCGGCGGCGCCCGTCGCGACGGCCTGCGCATCCAGCGTGTCCGCATGGGCCTGGGTCCGCTCGACGAAGTGCTGCAACTGCTGCCAGAACGTCTCCTCTTCCTTCAGGTAGACGCCGCGCGCTTCGTGAACGGTGGCCTTCGCGTGGGCGATCTCGTGTTCGTCGAGCCCCCACGCGATGCCCTTGCCGTCCATCACCCACCGGGTCGGCTCCGACAGCGACGCGTCATTCATGATGCACACGACCGGGCAGCCGCACAGCAGCGCTTCGAACACGGCGGTGGACCATTCGTACATGTACACGCACTCGACCTGCCGGAACAGCGCCGCGAGTTCGTGCGCCGAACGTTCCGGCACGCGGGTCGAGATTTCGATCGACTCGGCGGTGACCGGATGCAGCGTGCCGCCGCGCCGCAGGTGGCGATTGATGAAGACGGCCGTGCCGTTGCGGCGGGCGTCGTCGACCCCGTCGCTGTTGAAGATGCGCGTGTCGACCAGCGGTATGCGCAGCAGGTCCGCCTGCCATTCCTCGGGCACCAGCGACGGCCCGAACGTGAAGATGAGGTCGTCCGGCTGCAGGCTGATCGGTTCGCCGTTGATGCGGCCGGGCTCGGCCAGCAGGTAGCGCACGACGCAGCGCGCGTTGAACGGATTGCCGGTGACGACGTCCGGGTAGACGACGATCGGGCTGCGGTTCGCGCGGGCGTGCGCCTGCGCGATGTCGTTGGTCAGCGGCGGCGTGCGCAGCTCGGGATGCACGACCGCCGTGCAGACGTACGCTTCGTGGCCGAGCAGGTTCAGCACGTGGCACAGGTAGTGCATCGCGCGGATCCCGCCGGAGGTTTGCCGGAAATTCGGCGCGAGGATGTAGTACGGGTGGTCGAGTCGCGTAAAGATGCGCGAACCGCCGTGCGCCAGGCCAGGTGTGGGAGTCGTCATCGTTATCGGGTGCGGTAGAAATCGAAGACCACGTCGAGGATGCGATCCTGTTCGGCTTCGGTCATGTCGTGGTACAGCGGCAGCCGGACGAGCCGGTCGGCGACGAGGTCCGTCACCGCCATGCCGGAGCCGCAGCGCCCGTAGCGCTGGCCGGCCGGCGAACTGTGCAGCGGCACGTAGTGGAACACCGCGTTCACGCCCACCGCGCGGATCTGCTGCAGCAGCGCGGTGCGTTCGGCGAGGTCGCGTGCGAGGAAATAGAACATGTGGCCGTTGCCGCGCTCGGCGAGCGAAATCGCGGGCAGCTCGATCAGCCCGTCCGCGTGCAGCGGCTGCAGCGCGTCCTGGTAGCGCTGCACGGTCGCGCGCCGCTGCGCCGTGATCACGTCCGCGTGCTCGAACTGCGCGTACAGGAACGCCGCGATCAGCTCGCCCGGCAGGAACGACGAGCCGACGTCGACCCAGGTGTACTTGTCCACCTGCCCGCGAAAGAACTGGCTGCGGTTGGTGCCCTTCTCGCGGATGATCTCCGCGCGCTCGACGAGGCGCGGGTCGTTGACCAGCAGCGCGCCGCCTTCGCCCGAGATCACGTTCTTGGTCTCGTGGAAGCTGAGGCACGCGAGGTGGCCGAGGCTGCCGAGCGGCTTGCCGTTCCACGTCGACTGCAGTGCCTGGGCGGCGTCCTCGATCACCCACAGGTCGTGGTCCGCCGCGAGCTGCCCGATCACGTCCATGTCGCAGGCGACGCCTGCGTAGTGCACCGGCACGATCGCGCGCGTGCGCTTGGTGATCGCGGCGGCGATCTGCGTCTCGTCAAGGTTCAGCGTGTCGCGGCGGATGTCGACGAACACCGGCGTCGCGCCGCGCAGCACGAACGCGTTGGCGGTCGACACGAACGTGTAGGACGGCATGATCACTTCGTCGCCGGGCTGCACGTCGGCGAGGAGCGCGGCCATCTCGAGCGCGGCCGTGCACGAGTGCGTGAGCAGCGCGCGCTGGCAGCCGATGCGTGCTTCCAGCCAGCGGTGGCAGAGCTTCGTGAACGCCTGGTCGCCGGCGAGGCCGCCCTGCTCGACCGCTTTCGCGATGTAGTAGAGCTCCTTGCCGACCACGAACGGGCGGCCGAACGGAATGCAGTCGAGGTTGGGTGGGCCGAACATGGTCAGGCTCCGCATCAAGGGGTGGGACGTCCGGCCGCGCGGCTCGCGCGCGGCGCCGCTCAGGTGTCCTTGCGGACGAGAATCGTGAATTCGTACAGGCCGTAGTCGTGCAGCAGCGCGACGTGGCGCGAATAGCGGCGCTTGCAGCGATCGAACAGCGCGCACGGGTCCGCGTAGTACAGGAGGTCCGGGCGCATGAACGGCGGATCGGAATACGACGTCAGGCAGTTGAACGAGAAGCCCAGTCGGCTCGTCGCGTGCAGCGTGTCGAGCGTCGCGTGGATGTAGTCGAGCCACGCGTCGTCGTCGTGACCGCGCCTGACGTTGAAGATGCCGGAGGCGATCCCGTAGTCCGACGCGGCCTGCGGCACCGCGCCGACATGAAACGCGACGTTCGCGTCGTCGCGGTAGCGCTGCCGCGCGGCGTCGACCATGTCGGACGAGATGTCGTAGCCTGCATACGCGAAACCGTCGGGCAGCGCGCGCGCCTTCAGGAAATCGACCAGCGCGCCGTAGCCGCAGCCGATGTCGTTCACCGAGTGGCCGCCGGACGCGGGCAGGATCTTCGTCAGTTGTTCGAAGCGCAGGAACTGGCCGGTTTCGCCGTTCCAGTCGACGCCGCGTGCGGTCGCGCCGTGCTCCGCCAGCCGCGCGCTGTAGTACGCGGCCACTTCTTCCAGCAGGCTCGCATGCCGGGATTCGCTCATGGGCATCACCTCAGTCTTTCGAGGTCAGCGCGTACCGGCGCGCTTCGGGACCGCAGTTGAACAGCACGTCGAGCACCGTCACGCCGTGGACGAAGTCGCCCCACTGCTGCGGATACTCGGGATAGGCCGGATAGTCGAACCAGCGCACCGCGACGCCGGCATCGGCGAACAGGTTCTCGTCGAGGTAGCTGCGCGCGGCCGGGCCGGACAGGTACTCGGTCGCGCCCGCCTGCACGCACAGGTTCAGCAGCTTCTCGGTGCGGTCGCCGTGCAGCGCATAGTCCGACGTCGACGACACGCGCGTGCCGATCTCCAGTTGCCGGAGGACCCACGTCAGCATCGCGGCATTCAGCTCGCTCAGCATCCCGTAGGTTCGGCCGGTGTAGAGCGCTTCGAGCTCGTCCGCATAGCGCGCGAAGTGCGGCGCGCGTGCGTAGTTCTGCTGCAGGGCCTTCCAGTGCAGCGGCGCCCAGTCGGCGCCGTCGATCTCGGTTTCGCGGATCGACTGGTGATACTTGCCCTTCACCTTCACCGGCACGCTCAGCCATTGCACGCCCTGCGGCGTCTTGATCTGGTTGCGGTTGCGCCAGTCGCGGCGCGTGTACTGCGCGTCGTCGTAGAGGATGAACTCGTCGCTGGCGGCGATCAGGTCGAAGTAGCCCTTCCACGGAATGTAGTTGGACTGGACGATCGCCACCCGCTTCGCGTCGCGGTTCATGGTCGCACCGCTCATGCCGGAATGTGGCCGTACCGGTACATGTCGACGAGCTCGGGCGGAATGCCCCAGTCCGTCGCGCCCAGCTTGTCGTGCAGCGCCTCCAGGTCCGCGCGGATCGCGTTCTGGAGCTGTTCGACCATGCGGTTGCGCGCCGGCACGAAGTCGTGCTGGTACGCGGCATTGATCTGATGGCGTACCGTCTTCGCGATCGCGGCCTCGCGCGTCATGTTGCGGATCAGCTTGCGTTCGGGCGCGAGTTCCGCGTAGCGCGGGTCGATCGGCTCGCCGCGCATCGCCGCGACGAGATCGCGGCTCAGCACCGGCGACAGGTGGAAGCCGTCGCGCTTGGTGCCGCCGAGAATCCACAGGTCGCGCACGCTGGTTTCGCCGAACAGCGGATACAGGTCGGACGTCGTCGGCCGCCAGCCGACGTTGACGTTGACCAGGCTCGCGCGCGAGAAGCGGGTGTTGATCTGGTCCATCGCCGACTTCAGCAGCGTGTACGCGCTGCCGGCGTGGCCGTGCTCGTGCGGCACCGGGCTGATATAGTTGCTGGCGCCGACGAGGGTCCGGTCAGGCCCGTGCGGCGCCGAATACACGCCGCACGCGAGGCCGCGGTTGGTCGTGCGCACGCAGTGCGTGTGCACGTTCTCCGCGCTCTGCAGTTCGATCGACATGCCGACGCCGTAGAACATCCGCTGCACCGGCAGCTCGGGCAGGCTCGCCTGCAGCACGCGCGTCACGTTGGCGCCGTTGCAGAGGATGAAGCGGTCCGCGCCGAGCACGCTGCCATCGGACAGGCGTGCCCCGGTGACGCGTCCGGCCGCGGTGTCGAGCCGCTCGACCTCGGCGTCGATGAAGCGCACGTTGGCGGCTTGCGCGACCGACTCGGTCAGCGCGTCGAGAAACTGTTTCGGATTGACCCAGCCTTCGCGTTTCAGGAAGACCGCCTTCAGCGCGCGATAGCGCGGGTCCGGATGATAGTTCGGGATCCCTGACGGATCGACCGCCTCGCAGGGCTCCTCGAATTCGCGGCAGAACCGCTGCATGGCCGCGAAGTTCTCGTCGTCGAGCGCGTCGGTCGCCGCGTTGTTCAGCACGAAGGTGCCGAAGCCGTGCGCGATCGCGCGCGCCGGCGTGCAGATTTCAGCGAATACGGCGGGCCAGGCCGCCGTCGCGCCGCGGCTCAGCTCGAACTTGAAGCGGTCGATCGGCGTGCCGAGCGAATCGCCTTCCAGCTCGGTGAACGAATTGAGCATCGCCGCCGCGGCGCGCGTGGCCGAGCCGGGCCGATGCGCGTGGCCCACGATCACGAGCTCGACGCCCGGGTCCGCCCGCTGCCATGCGCGGGCCGTCATCAGGCCGAGAATGCCGTTGCCGAGGATCGCGATTTTCATTTGCGTGTGCCTCCACCCTCGGGGAACGACAGGTAGCACAGCGACGGATAGGCCGCCGCCTTGTGGATCTGGTGCGGACGGTTGCCGAGCAGGTCGCGCAGGTAATGGACGCCTTCCGCGGGCAGCTGGCCGCCGCGGGTGAGCTGCCAGAACGCGACGATGCCGCCGGGCACCAGCCGCTCCATCACCGCGTCGAACGCGTGCCGGGTCGGCTCGATCACGTTCAGGTCGAACCACGCGAGCGCGACCATCTCGCCGGGATGCGCTTCGCCGAATGCCGCCAGCGTGTCGCGGCAATCGCCTTCCCACACGTGGTGCTTGTCATGCACGTGCCCCATCGCGTTGCTGCGCTCGTGCAGGTTCAGCAGCTTGCGCAGCAGGTCGGCGTACTCGCCGGACAGCGAGTACGTGCCGTCTGAGAACAGCTTGCGGTCGCGCGTGTCGTGCTCGGCGAAGCCCGTGTAGCCCGTGAACGTATCGAATGCGTGGATGCGGCGCTGGAAGTTCAGCGGTTCGAGAATCGCGCGGAAGTTCTCGCACAGCACGGCGGTCTGCCCGCGCCACGTGCCGAGATCGAGGATCGCGCCCGGCAGCGGCACGATTTTTTGATAAATCTCGAAGGTCGCGAGAATGCGTGCGAGGAGCGAGCCGCGCACGAACAGGCCGAGCGACCGTTCCAGTTCCTCGCGCGTCGCGGGGTAGGTCTGCATCAGGTCGAACAGTTCGCGGCGCGCCGCGAGCTGATCGCCATCTGCGTTGGTGATGATCGCTGATTCGTGCATACACAGGGCTCCAGGCACAAAGGGTGTGGCCGGACGAGCGCGTGTCGGCGCGGTGGCATCGGAATGCGCAACCGTCCGAACGTCGCAGGTCGGACATCTTTCTACGATCAAGTCTAGCGAGCGTCGCCAGGATCGAATGTCGGATTAGCGGGTGGTTTCACCCCGCATTTCGATGGATGCGCGGGTGTCCGGCGCGCATTCGGCGCGCCCGCGGGTGCGGCTTGCAGTCGCGGGAATAGCGACCAATTCCAGCACCTGCTCGCCGGATTGGAACGCGGCGTGCGCGAGGAGAATTCGGACACGTCGGAGACCGTCGGTGCGTGCGTCCGCGGGCGAAGGCGTGCGCCGGCGCAGGGGTGCCGGCCGCGATTCGAATCCCGTATTGGCTACCAGGACGACTTAGCTCATGATGCCCACCTCCCCCGCCGCCGCCACGATCGAACAGGCGCTGGCGCACCATCAGGCCGAACGGTTCGACGAGGCCGAGACGCTGTACCGGCAGATCCTCGACACCGATCCCCGGCACGCGGACGCGCTTCACCTCCTCGGCCTGATCGGTCATCAGCACGGGCGCTATCGGGAGGCATCCGACCTGATCATGGCGGCGATCGAGATCAGGCCGGACGCGATGTACTACTACAACCTCGGCAACGTGATGCAGGCGGACAACCGTCACGCCGCCGCCGCCGAGTGCTTTCGTCTCGCCATCGAGCTGCGACCCGACTACGTCGATGCGTACAACAACCTCGGCAACGCGCTGCGGCTCGCCGGCGACGCCCGCGCGGCCGTCGATGCGTTCTGCCAGGCCATCGCGCTGAAGCCGGACAACGGCCAGGCCTACAACAACCTTGCGAATGCGCTGTTCGACCTGAATGAGATTCCGGCCGCGCTCGAGGCGTACCGGCACGCGGTCGCGCTGCGCCCCGAACTGCCGGAGCCGCGCAGCAACCTGCTGTTCGCGAGCCACTGCAGCGAGGCGTTCGACCACGACGCCTATCTCGCCGAGGCCGAGCGCTACGACGCAGTCGTCACGCGGTGCGCGACGCCGTGGACGGACTGGCTCGTCGACTTGACCGCCTGCGCCGGGCGGCCGCTCAAGGTCGGCATCGTGTCGGGCGACCTGAAGGCGCATCCGGTCGGCTATTTCATCGAGAGCATGCTGAAGCATCTCGACCCGAACCGGATCGAGATGCATGCGTACCCGACGCGCGACGTCGAGGACGACGTGACCGCCCGCCTCAAGCCGGCCTTCGCGACGTGGACCTGCATTGCCGGGCTGAGCGACGAAGCGGCGGCCGCGCGTGTTCGCGCGGACCGCATCGACGTGCTGCTCGACGCGGCGGGCCACACGGTCTACAACCGCCTGCCCCTGTTCGCGTGGAAGCCGGCGCCGCTGCAGGCGAGCTGGCCCGGTTATTTCGCGAGCACCGGCGTGCGGGCGATCGACTACGTGATCGGCGACCGTCACGTGCTGCCGCCCGCCGAGGCCGCGCATTTCACCGAGCGGCCGTGGCATCTGCCGGACAGCTATCTGTGCTTCACGCCGCCGGCCGAGCCTGTCGACGTCGGCGCGCTGCCGATGCTCGCGAACGGCCATCCGACCTTCGGCTATTTCGGCAAGCTCGCGAAGATCACCGAGCACGTCGTCGCGGTCTGGTCGCGCGTGCTGCAATCGGTCGCGGGCGCGAAGCTGTTCGTGAAGGCGGAGCATCTCGACGATCCGCGCGAGCAGCAGGCGCTTGCCGCGCGCTTCGCGGCGCACGGCATCGACGCGCGGCGCCTGATCCTCGAAGGCCGCTCGCCGCGCGCCGAATACCTGGCCGCGTACCGGCGCGTCGACCTGATGCTGAGCCCGTTCCCGTATCCGGGCGGCACGACGACCGCCGAAGCGCTGTGGATGGGCGTACCCGTTCTGTGCCGGCGCGGCGAGCGCTTCCTGTCGCACATCGCCGAGAGCCTGCTGCATTCGGCGCGGCTGCCCGAGTGGATCGCGGACGACGACGACGCGTATGTCGCGAAGGCCGTCGCGCAGGTCGGCCAGCCCGCCGAGCTGGCGGCGCTGCGCACGACGCTGCGCGCGCAGGTGCTCGCGTCGCCGCTGTGCGACGCGCCCCGCTTCGCGCGCCACTTCGAGGACGCACTGCACGGCATGTGGGCGCAGCACGTCGAAGCCGCGTCGGGCGCAACCGTGTGAGGCCGCTCACGACGTGACGTGCGTGGGCATTTCCACGCCGGCGGCAAGCGCAACATGGTGCCCCGCGCGCTGAACGCCGCGCCGGCCGGTGTGATCGTCATTCCGGCCGGTGGCGCGTGCGCGACACCGTCGTCGGGATGGCACGCGACGGGATGGCGGCGTCGGCCGTGATGATCGGGCACGGCCGCAGGCTGATCGACTTCGGACGCGAACCGCATCGCTATTGAGCAGAGCAGACGAGATGGACGGAACAGGACAGGCATTGCAGACGGCGCTCGCGCATCACCAGGCGGGGCGTCTCGCGGAAGCGAAGACGCTGTACGACGCGATCCTCACCGCGCAGCCGGGCCAGCCGGACGCGCTGCATTTTCTCGGGCTGCTGGCGTGCCAGCTGAAGCAGTACGACGCGGGCATCGCGCTGATGGAGCAATCGCTCGTCGCGCGGCCGGACGCGTCGTACTTCAACAACCTCGGCAACATGCTGCGCGAAAGCGGCCGGCTCGACGACGCGATCGCGCACTACCGGCGCGCGGTGGCGCTGCGACCGGACTATCCGGAGGCGCACAACAACCTCGGCAACGCGTTGCGCGACGCGCGCGAGCCGGCGGCTGCGATGCAGAGCTGCGCGCGCGCGATCGAGCTGCGGCCCGGTTACGCGCAGGCGTACAACAACCTCGGCAACGCGCTGCAGGATCTGGGCGACCTCGACGACGCCGCTACGCACTACGGCCGCGCGATCGAGCTGGATCCGTCGATGGCAATGGCCCATGCGAACCTGAGCGCCGTGCGTCACAAGCAGTTGCGCTGCGCGGAAGCGCTCGCGCATGCGCAGGACGCGATCCGGCTCGCGCCGACCCTCGCCGAAGCGCACAACCACGCGGGCAACGCGTATCACGGACTGGACCGGCTCGACGCGGCGCAGGCCAGCCATCGCACGGCCGTCACGCTGAATCCGGCGGACGCCGGCGCGTGCCACAACCTGTCCGTCGTGCTGCTGAAGCTGCAGCGGCTCGACGAGGCGCTCGTGTATTGCCGGCAGGCGTTGCAGGCCGGCCCGCCGGCCGTATTGATGCACGTCAATCTCGGCGACATCCTGCGCGCGCAGGGCAACGTCGATGCCGCGGTCCACGCGTATCGCGATGCGCTTGCGCTGGTGCGCGACGACGCCGACGACGTCGCGGCGACCGTGCTGAACCGGCTGCTGTTCAGCGCGGCGGCGTCCGCCTGCGTGACCCCCGCCGACTACCTGGCCGACGCGCGGCGCTACGGCCGGCACCTGGCCGCGCGTTCGACGCGCCATGCGCACGATCCGCGCGAGCGGGCCGCGCGCGCGCAGGGGCGGCCACTGCGCGTCGGCTTCGTGTCCGGCGACCTGCGCCTGCATCCGGTCGGCATCTTCCTGGAAAGCGTGCTCGCGCACCTCGAGCGCACGCGCATCGACCTGCGCGTGTACGTGACCACGGACGAGGAGGACGCGATCACCGCGAAACTGCAGCCGCACGCGAGCGCCTGGCGCTCGATCGCCGCGCTGGGTCCGGAGGCGGCTGCGCGGATGATTCACGACGACGAAATCGACGTCCTCGTCGACCTCGCGGGCCATACGCAGTCGAGCGGGCTGGCCGTGTTCGGCTGGAAACCCGCGCCGGTGCAGGCGAGCTGGCTGGGCTTTTTCGCGTCGACCGGCTGCGACGCGATCGATTACTTCATCGGCGACCGCTACACGCTGCCGGACGCCGAAGCGCATCACTTCGTCGAGCGGCCGTGGCGGCTGCCGGACAGCTTCCTGTGCTTCACGCCGCCGGCCTGCGACGTCGAGGTCGGCCCGCTGCCGATGGCGGCGCGCGGCCATCCGACGTTCGGTTGCTTCGGCCAGCTCGTGAAGATCGGCGACGACGTCGTGCGCGCGTGGTCGCGCATCCTGCACACGCTGCCTGACGCGCGGCTGCTGCTCAAGGCGCATGAGCTCGGCCGCGAGGGCGTGCGCGACGCGACCGTCGCGCGCTTCGCGCGGCATGGCATCGACGCGAGCCGGCTGATCCTCGAGGGCGGTTCGCCGCGCGCGGAATACTTCGACGCCTATCACCGCATCGACGTCGCGCTGAGCCCGTTCCCGTACCCGGGCGGCACGACCACCGCGGAAGCGCTGTGGATGGGCGTGCCGGTGCTCGGCATGAAGGGCGGGCGCTTTGTCACGCACATCTGCGAAAGCGTGCTGCACGCGGCGGGCATGGGCGAATGGGTCGCTGACGGCGAGGACGCCTACGTCGCGAAGGCGATCGCGGCGGTGCGCGACCGCGAGCGGCTCGCGACGCTGCGCGCCGGGCTGCGCGCGCAGCTGCTCGCGTCGCCGCTGTGCGACGCGCGCCGGTTCGCGGCGCATCTCGAAGCGGCGTTCATCGGCATGTGGCAACGCTATACGAACTCGGAACACGAAGCATGAACGATATTCACGACACGCTGCAGTCCGCTCTGGCGCATCACCAGGCGGGGCGTCTCGCCGAAGCGAAGACGCTGTACGACGCGATCCTCACCGCGCAGCCGGGCCAGCCGGACGCGCTGCATTTCCTCGGGCTGCTGGCGTGCCAGCTGAAGCAGTACGACGCGGGCATCGCGCTGATGGAGCAATCGCTCGTCGCGCGCCCGGACGCGTCGTACTTCAACAACCTGGGCAACATGCTGCGCGAAAGCGGCCGGCTCGACGACGCGATCGCGCACTACCGTCGCGCGGTGGGGCTGCGACCGGACTATCCGGAGGCGCACAACAACCTCGGCAACGCGTTGCGCGACGCGCGCGAGCCGGCGGCTGCGATGCAGAGCTGCGCGCGCGCGATCGAGCTGCGGCCCGGTTACGCGCAGGCGTACAACAACCTCGGCAACGCGCTGCAGGATCTGGGCGAGCACGAGGCGGCGGCGGCGAGCTACGCCAAGGCGGTCGCGCACCAGCCGCAATACGCCGATGCGTACTGCAATCTCGGCAACGCGCTGCATGCGCAGGAGAAATTCGACGATGCCGCGGAGGCCTATCGTCGCGCCATCGCGCTGCAACCGGGCTTCCACGTCGCGCACCAGGGGCTGAGCGCGACGCTGCGCGCGGCAGGTGACCTGCGAGGTGCGGTCGACCATGCGCGCGAGGGGCTCGATCCGGAAGACGCGGACGCGCACTGCGTACTGGCCAGGCTGCTGCAGCGCATGAGCGAGTTCGGCAAGGCGGTCGAACTGCTCGAGCGGGCGATCGCGATCGATCCCGCGCATGCGCGGGCATGGGCCTGGCTCGGCGACCTGCGCAACCAGCAGGGCGAATACGGGCAGGCCGTGCAGGCGTGCCGGCACGCGATCGAGCTCGATCCCGAACTGGCCGATGCGTACAATTTCCTCGGCTACGCGTATCACAACCTCAACCGGCTGGCGGCGGCGGAGCTGAGCTACCGGCACGCGATCGACCTGAACCCCGACGATGCCGACGCCCATCAGAACCTCGCCGCCGCGCTGTTGCGGCTCGAGAAGCTCGACGAGGCGATGAAGCACACGGAGATCGCGCGGGAACTCGGCATCGATCCGCTGAAGCTCCAGATGACGCTCGGCGACATCCTGTGGGCGAAAGGCGATCTCGCCGGCGCGCTGGACGCATTCCGCACGGCGATCCGCTACGACCTGCATCGCGCGTACTCGCGGATGCTGTTCAACATGTCGAGTTCGCCCGCGTTCGAGCCGCAGGAGTGGGTCGCTGAAGCGCGCCGCTACGGCGAACATCTCGAGCGCGATGCGCTTCCGTTCGAGCACGACCGCGCGCAGCGCGTCGCACAGGCGCAGGGGCGGCCGCTGCGCGTCGGCTTCGTGTCGGGCGACCTGCGCCAGCATCCGGTCGGCATTTTTCTGGAAAGCGTGCTGGCGCGGATCGACCGGTCGCGCATCGAGCCACATGCCTATGTGACGTTCATCGGCGAGGACGACGTGACCGCGCGGCTCAAGCCGAACTTCGCGAGCTGGAAGAAGGTGGTCAGCCTGGGCCGCGAGGAGGCCGCGAAACTGATTCGCGACGACGGCATCGACATCCTGATCGACATGGCAGGCCATACCGACTGGAGCGGCCTGCCGATCTTCGGACACAAGCCCGCACCGGTGCAGGCGAGCTGGCTCGGTTTCTTCGCGACGACCGGTTGCCGCGCGATCGACTATTTCATCGGCGATGCGCATACGCTACCCGCCGACGAGGCGCATCACTTCACCGAGCGGCCGTGGCGGCTGCCGGACAGCTACCTGTGCTTCACGCCGCCACCGTACGATGTCGCGGTCGGCCCGCTGCCGATGGTGGCTCATGGCGGCGTCACGTTCGGCTGCTTCGGCAAGCTGGTCAAGATCAGCGACGAGGTCGTCGCGCTGTGGTCGCGCATCCTGCACGCGCTGCCGGACGCGCGCCTGCTGCTGAAGGCTCATGAGCTCGGCGCCGACGACGTGAACCAGGCGACGCTCGACCGCTTCGCGCGGCATGGCATCGGCGCGGATCGGCTGATTCTCGAAGGCGGGTCGCCGCGTGCGGAATACTTTGCCGCGTATAACCGCATCGACGTCGCGCTGAGCCCGTTTCCGTACCCGGGCGGCACGACCACGGCCGAAGCGCTGTGGATGGGCGTGCCGGTGCTCGGGATGAAGGGCGGCCGGTTCGTCACGCACATTTGCGAAAGCGTGCTGCACGCGGCGGGCATGGGCGACTGGATCGCGACGGACGAGGAGGCGTACCTGACGAAGGCCGTCGCGTTCGCACGCGATCGTGACCGGCTGGCGACGTTGCGGGCAACGCTGCGCGCGCAATTGCTCGCGTCGCCGCTGTGCGACGCGTCGCGCTTCGCGCGCAACCTGGAAAACGCGCTGCACGGTATGTGGGCCTGCTACGCGTCCGGCGAGACGGCGACCCCGGACGCGTGACGAGCAGGATAGCGTCACGGCTGGAAGCCGCGCTCGCGCATCGTTGGGCCGGCCGCCCGAGATGATCGGCGCGGCCGTCGAGCGGGCGACGCGGGCGATGCGGCCGTAGCCGGCGCGATCCGGCTCGCGCTCCTGCCCGCCGGCGAAAAAAAAGCCGCATTGAAGCGGCTCGACGGTACGGCGACAACGGACCGCTCGACTGGCGGCGTCTTTTAATTCGACATGCGCGGCGGGCGAGACGCCCGGCCGGTCACAGCAAGCCGGCCTTCTGGTACTGGCTCGCGGCCTTGATCCGCTCCTGGGACTGCGCAAATTCCGCAGCCAGGCGGTCACGGTCCGTCTGCGCATGCTCGGTGATCGACGCGTCGATCGCCATGATCTGCCGCACCTGGTCCAGCACGTCCGGGGTCTGCTCGCCGGACAGGTTCATCAGCAGCGGCGAGCGTTCGTCGACGAGGGCCGCGACGCGCACCCAGTCGCGTGCGTCGGCCGCCGACTGCATGGCACGGGTCAGGTCGAAGGCGCGGGACAGGGTGTCGTTCGTCATGGTTCGGCTCCGAAGGGGCGGTGTGGCGAAGGCTTACTTGTTGTTGGCCATCGCGCCGGCGCTGTTCTGGCCGCCGAACAGCTGGGTCAGGTAGCGGGTGTTGTTCGCCATCGTCGCCATCAGCGTGTTCAGCGCGGTGAACTGCGCATTGTATTGCTTGGTCAACTGGTCCGAGTAGGTCTGCAGCTGCGTCGCCTGACCCTGCACGCTCTTCAGATCGGCGTTGATTGCGTTGGTGCGCTGGTCGATCAGGCCGGACGTCTGCGTGTACGTGTTGATGTTCGCATTGAGCGCCTGGGCGATGCCGTTCGTCTGGTTGAAGATCGCCGTCACCGCGGAACTGTTCGACTTGAGCGCGGTGGTCAGCGCGGCGGTGTCGACCGACATCGCGCCGGTCGAGTCCACGTTGATGCCGATGCTGCCGAGCGCATAGGTCGTGCCGCCCGTCGTGACGCCGCTGCTGAGCGTCGTCGCGAGTGTGTTCCTGATCGTGTTCATCATCGCGTCGCCGAGCAGCGGGCCGGCGGTCTTCGCCGTCGGGTCGTAGCTCGTCAGCGATTTCGCGGTATTCACGAAGTTGGTATACGCGGTCGCGAAATTGTTGATCGCGGTCGTCGCCGCGGCCGTGTCCTGCGACAGCGTGACGGTTTGCGTCGTGCCGACAGCGGCCTGCGACAGCGCCAGCGTGACGCCCGTCAGCGCGCCCGACACGTTGTTCGACGCGCTCGAAACCGGCGTGCCGTCGATCGTCAGCTTCGCGTCGGCGGCCGGCGTGACCGTCGTGTACCCCGACGTCAGTTTCGAGTTGACGCCCGTGCCCGTGATCGAGATCGTGTTGGCCGCGCCGGTGGCGTTCGACTGCATCACGAGATGCTGGCCGTCCGAGCCGGTGATGACCGACGCGGTGACGCCGGCATTGCCGGACGCGGAGTTGATCGACGACGCGATGTCGGACAGCGACGCGCCGGCCGCCACGTTGACGTTGAACGCGGGGTTGCTGCCGAAGGTGATGCTCAGCGAGCCGGCCGAGATCGTGTCCGCCGACGTCACGCCGGCCGACGACAGCTTGTTGGCGGTCGCGAGCTGCGTGACATTGACCGAATACGAACCGGCCACCGCGCCGCTGCCGCTCTTGATCGTCGTCGCGATGCCCGTGCCGCTCGCCGTCGCGGCCAGGCTGCCGAGCGCGGTGCCGTCCGAGAGGCCGGTGAGCGCGGTCTGCAGCGCGGACAGCGCACCCTTCAGCTGGCCGATCGCGGACAACTGCGTATTGTCGTTCGTCTGGCGGGTCTGCAGGGTCTGCAATTGCCCGGCCGTCTTCGCGTTCACCAGCGTCGTGACGAGCGTATTGACGTCGAGCGACGAATTGGTCGCGCCGCTGATGATCGATTGACCTGCATTCGCCAGGATGCTGCTGATGTCCGTGCTGCTGACGGGGGTCGTGGTGGCCATGCCGTTGCTCCGGTCGTCCGCGCAACCAACGTGCGCGATGCGGCGGGGCGCCGCGGTTCAATGCAAAGAGGGAGGCGTGCCTCCCTGGAGAATTCTGATCCGGGCGGTGTCGGCGGCGTCGCGATGCATCGCATGGCGACGCCGCCGGCCCGGAGGCGGGCGGGCGCGTGGCCCGCCGCGGGTGCTGCTCGATTAGCCGAGGAGCTTCAGGACTTGCTGCGGCAGCGAGTTCGCTTGCGCCAGAACCGAGATACCCGCTTGTTGCAGCACTTGCGCCTTGCTCAGGTTCGCCGTTTCCGTCGCGAAGTCCGCGTCGGTGATCTGCGAGCGAGCGGCGGTCATGTTGGTTGCCTGGGTTTGCGTCGTCGAGATCGCAGCCTGGAACGTGTTCTGTGCTGCGCCCAGCGTTGCCTGGAACGTGTTGACTTGCTTCAGTGCCGCGTCGATCGCCGTGATCGCCGATTGCGCGCCCGACTGGGTGGCGACGCTCAGGGTGTTCACGCTCATGCCCGTGCTGTTCCAGTTCGCCGTGCCGAAGTCGACGGTGACGACCTGGTTCGCTGCTGCGCCGATCTGGAACGTGACGCTGCCGGTGCCGCCCAGGATGGTCTGGCTGTTGAACGTCGTTTGCGATGCGACACGGTCGATTTCGCCGAGACGCGTCGTCACTTCAGCTTGCAGGTTCGCGCGAGCGCTCGAATCCAGCGAGCCGTCGCCGGCTTGTTGCGCCAGCGTACGGATACGCTGCAGGTTGTCGACCGTCGATTGCAGCGCGCCGTTGGCGGTCTGGATCATCGAGATGCCGTTGTTCGCGTTTGCAACACCTTGCGTCAGCGCGTTGATTGCCGCCGTTTGCGACGTCGAGATCGCCAGGCCGGCTGCATCGTCAGCAGCGGTGTTGATGCGCTTGCCCGACGACAGGCGGTTGATTGCTTGCGACAGTGCGCTCTGCGAGCCCGACAGATTCGTCTGCGTCGTCAGCGAAAGGATGTTGGTGTTGATGTTCAGCATTTGCTTCCTCGTTTTGGAAAATGGCTGGGATACAGACAGGTTCTGATTTCGGCGTTGCGCTTTATCGCGACTGGCGCTGCCCCGCCTTTCCTGGTTGACGGCGGCACCCGGCGAAAACTTTAGAGGGATGTTTGGGTAAATTCGGGACGGAAGGATGGCTGTCGGCCGAAAGGCCCGCCCGGCTTGGCCGGCCGGGCCGCGGGCAGGCGCGGCACCCGGCCCCGTGCGACGGGGTGAGCGACCGCGCGACGCGGAGCGGCGAACCGGGGGATGCAAAAGGGTAGTTTTGTCTGTGATTCTCTGCTATGATGGCGGGCTGAATTGAGATTTCTGTCACGCCTCTGCCGTTTTCGGCATGTCTGCTGGCAGTCAAACGCGGCGCTGCACGCGGTTGTGAAGCGTACTCGCGGTGCTTTCCGCCTCTCTTTTCCGGCCTCCGAGGCCGTATTTCCGCTCGTTTCGCCTGTTTGTGGGGACGCTCGGATGGCCGGTGCGTGGCGCTTGGCCGCTACGTTTTTGACCGTTTAAGCAATTTAGGAACGACATGACGACGATTCTTCTGAAAGAAAACGAGCCGTTCGAAGTGGCGATTCGCCGCTTTCGCCGTGCTATCGAAAAAAATGGCCTGATCGCTGAACTGCGCGAACGCCAGTCCTACGAAAAGCCGACCGCAGTCCGCAAGCGCAAGAAGGCAGCAGCCGTCAAGCGCCTGCACAAGCGCCTGCGCAGCCAGATGCTGCCGAAGAAGCTCCACTAAGAGCGTCTTACGGTTCGCCGCGAAACGGCGGAGCGTGCTTCGAAAGAAGCCGCTCCGCCGTTTCGCTTTTGGGGGCCGGGAAACTCCCGGGGCCGTGGCGGGGCGGCCGTGCCGGCCCGCCGTTCAAAAGTCGATCTTCGCGCTCAGGCTCACCGTGCGCGGGTCGCCCGGCTTTACGTAGTCCGCGTACTGGTATTCCCAGTAACGGCGGTTCAGCACGTTGTCGATCGACGCGCGCAGCGTCACGTCGTGGCGGCCGACCCGCGTCAGGTAGCGCGCGCCCGCGTTGACGACCAGAAAGCTCGGCGCGTCGAGGCCGCCGGCCGCGCGCAGCGGCGTCGCGCCGGTGAATTTCGCGTCGACGCCGAGCGTCAGCCCCGGCACGCCCGGCACCGCATAGCCGAGGTCGCCGGCGAGCACGAAACGTGGCGCGCCCGCGACACGGTTGCCGTTGTTGCCGATCCCGTTCGCGTACCACGCGTCGAGCAGCATCGCGTCGACGCCTGCGTTCCAGCGTGCGCCGAATTTCGCGCGCGCACCGAACTCGATCCCCTGGATGATCGATTCGCCGTCCTGCACGTAGACGTTCGCGGCGTTCGCATATTCGGCGCTGCGCTGGATGCGGAACAGCGCGGCCGTCGCGCTCCAGCGCGCGTGCTCGCTCTTGATCCCCAGCTCGTATTGCTTGCTGCGCAGCGGCTTGAGCACTTGGCCGGCGTTCGCGTAGACGTCGTTCACGCGGCTGCCGGGCTCGAGCGATTCGGCGTAGCTCGCGTAAGCGGTCGTGGTCGGCGCGAGCTTGAACATCACCGCGAACGTCGGCGTGACCACGCCGTTCTGGCGGTAGCCGGGATCCTCGACGCCGCTCGCCTGGAACGAGCGCTGCTCGTAGTTCATGTAGCGCACGCCGGCGAGCACCGACCACCGCTCGGTGAACTGCACGGTGTCGCTCGCGAACAGCGATTTCTGCACGATCTCGCTCGTGCGGTACTGGATGAAGCCGTGCGGGCTGTCGTAGCGGTATGGGTTCGGCGCATACAGGTTGCCGGCGCCGAGCGGCACGAACACGCTGTTCGCCGAATAGTCGTTCGCCTGCTTCTGCCACGACGCGCCGAGCACGATCTGGTGGCTGAACGGGCCCGTGCGCACCTTGCCCTCGACCATCGCGCGCCACTGGCTGAAGCGGTGATCCTCCATCCCGACGTAGCGGCTGTCGGTGTAGTTGCCGGCCGCGTCCTGCAGGTACAGCGTGCTTTCGTTGCGGCGGCGCGTCGCCTTGCTGTAGCTGTACGCGACGTCGAGCTGCCAGTCGGGTGCGAGCTGGTATTGCAGCCCGGCCGTGTAGAGCTGCAGGTTCGTGTTCAGGTACTGATCCTTGCCGCCGAGGTTCGTCGTGCCGCCGCTGATCGTCGCGGGCAGCGCGCCGCCCGGGTAGCTGCCGGTGAAGATCGACGGCGTCTGGCCCGTCGTGCGGCGGTCCTGGTACAGCGCGCCGAACGTCACCGACAGGTCGCGCGTCAGGTTCGCCTGCAGCGCGAGCGAGACGCTGTCGCGGCGGATGTTGCCGTCGTTGTACGTCTTGCCTTCCTCGTGCGTCGCGTTCAGCCGCGCGCCGAACATGCCGTTCGGCCCGAAGCGCTGGCCGAGATCGACGTGCTCGGTCCACACGTTGGTGCTCCGGTAGCCGACGTCGACGCTGCGCACGGGCTCGACGCCCGGCTGCTTCGTCACGTAGTTGACGACGCCGCCAGGCGTCACGAAGCCGTACAGAAACCCGCCGAGCCCCTTCAGCAGCTCGACGCGGTCGAGCTGTTCGTACGGCATCGTGATCCCGTACGTGACGAACGGCAGCCCGTCGATCTTGTAGCCGTTCTGCCAGTCGAGCTGCATGCCGCGCACGGTCATGTAGCTGGCCCATGCGCTGTACGCGCCGCTGTTGTCGGACACCGAGGCGTCGTTCGCGAACACGTCGCCGAGCTTGTACGGCTGGCGTGCCTCGAGCTCCTCCGACGTGACGATCGTCGTCGAGAACGGCGTGTCGAGCTGGCGGCGCGTGCCGAGCGCACCGGTGGAGAGCGTGTCGGTCAGGTGCTGCGGCGAGTCATGCGCAGCGGTGACGTTGATGGCCGGCAGCGCCGTGGCGCCGCCGGGCGAATCGTCCGCGTGCGCGAGCGACGCGGCAAGGCAGGCAAGGGCGGCGGCCACACGACGTGGGCGGACAGGAGGACGGGCGAGGCTGACGGTCATGACGGGTAAGTAAAAATGCAAGTAAGAATCATTCGCATTGCGATAAAATGTTGCGCATCGTATCAAAACCCGTCGAACGCGCAACAATTCCATGCCGCGTGCAAGGGCATCCGGCCTCGCCAGCGGCGGCCGGCCGGCTCGGGCGCGGCGCCTGACCGCAAATGACCTGCATCCCGTTGAACCGGGGCCGCTCGTGCCGGCCCGCTTTCCCTTCCCAGGGCGCGCGATGAACGCGTTCCTGCGACCATTTCTCGTCCGCCTGCATCGCTGGTTCGGCCTCGCGATCGCGCTGTTCCTGTTCGTCGCGGGCCTTACCGGCGCGCTGATCGCGTGGGATCACGAGCTCGACGCGGCACTGAACCCGGACTTCTACACCGCCCGCAGCGATGCGGCGCCGCTTGATCCGCTCGCGCTCGCGACGCGCATCGAGGCCGCCGACCCGCGCGTGCAGGTGACCTATCTGCCGCTCGCGATCGAGCCGGGCCACACACTGCAGGCGGGCGTGATGCCGCGCACCGACCCGGCAACGGGCCAGCCGTACGCGCTCGGCTTCAGCCAGATCGCCGTCGATCCCGCGACCGGTGCGGTGCAGTGCCGCCGCGAATGGGGCGCGCTGTCGGTCGCGCGGCTCGACCTGATGCCGTTCATCTACCGGCTGCACTATTCGCTGTTCCTGCCCGTGTATGGCGGGATCAACTTCGGGTTCTGGGTGATGGGCGTCGTCGGCATCGTGTGGGCGATCGACTGCCTGATCGCGCTCGTGCTCGCGTTTCCGAACCCGAAGAGCTGGCGCAAGTCGTTTGCGTTCCGCGTGCGCCGCGGCGGCTATCCGCTGGTGTTCGACCTGCACCGCTCGGGCGGCGTGTGGGTGTGGGGGCTGCTGCTGGTCGTCGCGGTCACGTCGATCTCGATGAACCTCGCCGTGCCCGTCGTGCGGCCGCTGGTATCGCTGGTGTCGCCGCTGGCCGAGACGCCGTACACGAATCCCGAACACTTCCCGCCCGCCGCGCCGGGCAGCACGGTGCTGCCGCGCGAGCGGATCGTCGAGATCGCGCGTGCGGCAGGGCGCGACGCGGGTTTCGCCGCACCGCCCGGCGCGCTGCTGTTCGCGCCGGCGATGAATGCCTATGCGGTCGGGTTCTTCACGCCCGGCAACGATCACGGCGACGTCGGGCTCGGCAATGCGTGGCTCTATTGGGATGCGGTGACCGGCAAGCCCGTTGCCGCCCAGGTGCCGGGCCGCGGTTCGGCCGGCGACCTGTTCATGCAGGCGCAGTTTCCGCTGCACTCGGGGCGGATCGCCGGCGTCGCGGGGCGTGCGGCGGTGAGCGCGCTCGGCATCGTCATCGCGATGCTGAGCGTGACGGGCATCTGCATCTGGGTGAAGAAGCGCAGCGCCCGCGTGCGGGCCGCGCGCAGCACGCGCTCGGTTGCGCCGGCGTCGTCGCGCGCCGCAAGGTGAGGGGTGGCGCGCCGCGCCGCGCTTCGTGAGCGGTGAGCGGGCGGCGTAACCGGCGCTGGGCCGCGGGGACCGGCGGTCGGTCGGCAGCTGCCCGCGCCGTCGGCCAGCCTCGCGCCGTCAGCCCGCCTTGCGCCGGCGTGCGGCCGGCTTGCCGCCGAGCGCCGCGCATTGCGCGTGGCACGGGCAGCCAACTTCGTGATCGTTGACCATGCCGGTGGCCTGCATCAGCGCATAGCAGATGGTCGAACCGACGAACTTGCAGCCGTACGCCTTCAGCGCCTTGCTGAGCGCGTCGGACTGTTCGGTCGACGCGGGCGCGTCGCGGTACGACTGCCACGCGTTCTGGACCGGCGTATCGCCGACGAACGACCACAGGAACGCGGCGAGCGACCCGTGCTCTTCGCGGATGCGCTGCACGGCGCGCGCATTGGTGACCGCCGATTCGACCTTCGCGCGGTTGCGCACGATGCCGGGATTCTCCAGCAGCTTCTCGATGCGTTTCGGCGTGAAGCGCGCGACGGCATCGACGTCGAAATCCGCAAAGGCTTCGCGATAGCCCACGCGCTTGTTCAGGATCGTCGACCACGACAACCCGGCCTGCGCGCCTTCCAGGATCAGCATTTCGAACAGGTGGCGATCGTCGTGCGACGGCACGCCCCACTCGGTATCGTGATAGTGAGCATCCGCTTCCGTCTTCACCCAGTTGCACCGCTGCGACATCGTCTGCCTCGCTTTTCGTATCGATTCGATCGCGTCAGCATAGCGGAAGCCCTTTTCACGGAACAGCCGGCCGAACGGCAGATGGGCGCGCGGCGCCGATCCGGTTAAGCTTGGCGCCTGTTCGAATCAGCGGGATGAAGGCATGGCGGCATTACTTTTTGCGATCGGCATCGACGGCGGCGGCACGGGCACGCGCGCGGTGCTGGCCGACCGGCACGGGCGCGAGCTCGCGCAGGGGCGCGGCGGCCCGTCAGGGCTCGGGCTCGGCATCGAGCGCGCGTGGGCGTCGATCGGCGCAGCCTGCGCGGATGCATTCACCCGGGCCGGTCATGCATTCGACTGGTCGCAGTGCGCGCTCGGCTGCGGGCTCGCGGGCGTCAACAATGCGGCGTGGCTGGCCGCGTTCCGCGCGCAGGCACCGCTCGGCGCGCTCGCGGTCGAGAGCGACGCGTATACGACCGTCGTCGGCGCGCACGGCGGCGCGCCGGGGCTGATCGTCGCGCTCGGCACCGGCAGCATCGCCGCGGCGCTCGATGCGGCCGGCGCGTGCCGCATCGCCGGCGGCTTCGGCTTCCCGTCCGGCGACGAGGCGAGCGGCGCATGGCTCGGCGTGCGCGCGCTCGCGTATGCGCAGCAGGCGCTCGACGGCCGCGTGCCGCGCGATGCGTTCGCCACCGCGCTGCTCGCGGAAACGGGCGCGCAGGATCGCGACGCGCTCGTCCAGTGGTCGTGCGATGCGAACCAGACGATCTACGCGCGGCTTGCGCCGATCGTGTTCGCGCATCGTGCGCATCCGGTCGCGGCCGCGCTGATCGCGCAGGCGGGCGACGAGATCGGCAAGATGATCGACGCGCTCGATCCGCAGCGGGCGCTGCCGGTTGCGCTGTGCGGTGGATTGGCGGACGCCCTCGCTCCGGCCGTGCCGGCGCGCCATGCCGTCCGGCTGCGCGCGCCGCTCGACGATTCCGCGCACGGCGCGCTGCGGCTCGCGCTGCAGGCGTTGCGGGCGGCGGAAGGGGGCTGACGGCGTTTCGGGGGTGGTTGGAGGCGCACCGCAACCGCGCCGCTGGCGGCAATCGACCGGGAACCGTCCGGCGGGCAACCGGGCACGACGTTAGAATGGCCATTCCGCAGAGCCCTGAGCGCCATTCTTCCGTCCCATGTACAAAGTCATCGCCACCGATCTCGACGGTACCCTGCTGAACAGCGACCACCAGCTCGATCCGTACACGATCGACACCGTCCGCCGGCTCGACCGCGACGGCCTGCAGTTCGTGATCGCCACCGGGCGCCATTACGCGGACGTCGCCGGCATTCGCGACGTGCTCGGCATCCGGCCGTACCTGATCACGTCGAACGGCGCGCGTGTGCATGCACCGGACGACACGACGATCCACGCGCAGGACATCGATCCGGCGATCGTCCGCGGCCTCGTGCAGCCGGATGTCGTCGGCGCGCATGGCCGCGTGATCGTCAACCTGTTCACCGACCAGGGCTGGCTGATCGACCGCGATGCGCCGCACCTGCTCGAATTCCACCAGGATTCGGGCTTCCGCTACGACGTGATCGACATGCCCGCGCATGACGGCGCGGATATCGCGAAAGTGCTGTACATCGGCGATCCGGCGGATCTGGCGGTCGTCGCCGAGCAGATGCGCGTGCGCTTCGGCGATGCGCTGTACGTCACGTACTCGCTGCCCGACTGCCTCGAGGTGATGACCGCGAACGTGTCGAAGGGCCGCGCGCTGCGCTCGGTGCTCGCACGGCTCGGCGTCGACACCGGCCACTGCATCGCGTTCGGCGACAACATGAACGATATCGACCTGCTCGAAACCGCCGGCCACGCGTTCATGATGAACAACGCGAATCCCGACCTGATCGCGCGGCTCCCGCACATCCCGCGGATCGGCAACAACTTCGATTCGGGCGTCGCCCGTCACCTGCGCACGCTGTTCTCGCTCGAAGACAACGTCGCCGCCTCCTGAGCGCGCTGCCGGCGCGGAAATGAAAAACGGGCGCCAGTGGCGCCCGTCGAAATGACCTGCCTCGATCTTCTTCGACAGCGTGAGGCTCGCTGCTCTGCTCGCTTGACCCCGTAGTGTTTTATTCGCTTGTGCGAGCCGATGCCGGCAGCAGGTCGACGGCGTCGTCACGCCCCGCGACCAGCGGATAGATGATCCCGGCGAGTACCGCGCCGATGATCGGTGCCACCCAGAACAGCCAGAGCTGACCGATCGCATCGCCGCCCACGAACAGCGCGGGGCCGGTCGAGCGGGCCGGGTTCACCGACGTGTTGGTGACCGGGATCGAGATCAGGTGGATCAGCGTCAGGCACAGGCCGATCGCGATCGGCGCAAAGCCGGCCGGCACGCCGCGCTTGTCGGTGGCGCCCAGGATCACGAACAGGAAGAAGCCCGTCATCACGACTTCGCAAATGAACGCCGAACTGAGTGCGTAGTGGCCGGGCGAGCGTTCGCCGAAGCCGTTCGTCGCGAAGCCGCTGCCGACGACGTCGAAGCCCGGCTTGCCGGTCGCGATCAGGTACAGCACGAACGCGCCGAGCGTCGCGCCGACCACCTGCGCGACGATGTACGGCACGAGATCGCGTGCGGGGAAGCGGCCGGCGACCGTCAGGCCGACGCTCACCGCCGGATTCAGGTGGCAGCCCGAAATGTGGCCAATTGCGAATGCCATCGTCAGCACGGTCAGGCCGAAGGCAAGTGCGACGCCGGCAAAGCCGATGCCGAGGCCCGGAAAGGCGGCGGCCAGCACGGCGCTTCCGCACCCGCCGAGCACCAGCCAGAACGTGCCGAATACCTCTGCAGCGAGACGCTGAGAAAGATTCATGTAAGGACCTCGTTCAAGTGGATTGAAGACAACCGGACGACGCGACGGATTTAAACCGTCACCCGGAATTGGTCTGGATTATAGGAAATGAATCGGGTCGGGGAGGGTCAACGATTGTTAAATTTGAATAGCTGACGAATGCCTTTTATTAGAATAAGTCCGCATTCTCGATATAGTCGAATCGGTTAAAGATGACAGCATTCATTTCAAAGGGCAGGGCGGCAGTGCGGATGGCGTAACGGATGTTGGTGTCCCGGCCGGATTCGCCGGGGCCGCATCATCGAAAAGGGGAGTCAAAAAATGTCTCAATACGCGAAGCTCAAGGCGCAGATCGCCGATCTGCAGGCCCAGGCGGACGATGTGCGCCGCCAGGAAGTGGCGGCGGTGATTGCGGAAGTCCAGCAAAAGATTGCCGAATATGGGCTGACTGCCCAGGATCTGGGCTTCGCGGAGCGAGCGAAGCGCGGGCGTCCGCCGAAGAAGGCGCCGCTGCCCCCGAAATACCGCGATCCGAAGTCGGGCGCGACCTGGAGCGGGCGTGGCAAGCCGCCGAATTGGATCGTCGGTAAAAACCGCGATCGTTTCCTCATCGAATGACCGAAAGCCCAAACAAAAGAGCCGCATCGAGATGCGGCTCTTTTGTTATCCGCGCCAATTTCGGCGCGGATTGGATTACGGCATATTTCCTTGCGGCATTCCGTGTCAGGCGCCGGCGACCCGGCGCAATGCCGGTTGACGGGCTCCCGTGCAAAGCGATTCGTAAGTTTCGACATATCGCTGCGCCATCGCCTTCGAGCTGAAGCGCGTATCGAAACGTTCGCGGATGGCGGTGCGCGACAGGCTGTCGATCCGGTGCAGCGCGCCGACCGCGCCCTGCACGTCCTCGACGATGAAGCCGGTCACGCCGTCCTCGATCACTTCGGGCACCGAGCCGCGGTTGAACGCGACGACCGGCGTGCCGCAGGCCATCGCCTCGATCATCACCAGGCCGAACGGCTCCGGCCAGTCGATCGGGAACAGCAGCGCCTTCGCGCCGGACAGGAACGCGGGCTTCTGCGCCTCGTTGATCTCGCCGATGAATTCGACGTGCGCCTGGTCGAGCAGCGGCTCGATCACTTCCTTGAAGTAGTCGGCGTCGGCCTTGTCGACCTTCGCGGCGATCTTCAGCGGCAGCCCGCTTTGCGCGGCGATCCGGATCGCGGTGTCGACGCGCTTTTCCGGGCAGATCCGGCCGAGGAACGCGAGGTATTCGGGCTTCACGCCCGGTTGCGGCGTGAGCAGCGTGTCGGGCAGCCCGTGATACACGGTGCCGGCCCACGCGGCCTGCGGCAGCGGCTTGCGCTGGTTGTTCGAGATCGACACAACCGGCGCGTCCGGGAACGCATCGAACACGGGCTGCAGTTCCGGCAGGTCGAGGCGGCCGTGCAGCGTCGTCACGTACGGCGTGTCGAGGCGCGACATCAGCGGGAACGGCAGGTAGTCGAGGTGGAAGTGCAGCACGTCGAATTCGTGCGCGACCCGGGCGACCTTTTCGAGGAGCCGCATATGGGGCGCCATCGAATCGCGGATCGACGGGTCGAGCCGCAGTGCGCGCGGCCAGGCCGCCTCGAGTCGGGCCGACGTGACGGAGTCGCCGCTGGCAAACAGGGTCACGTCATGGCCGAGATCGACGAGCGCCTCGGTGAGGTAGGACACGACACGCTCGGTGCCGCCGTAGAGTTTCGGCGGAACGGCTTCGTAAAGCGGCGCGATCTGGGCAATTCGCATGGATGTTCTCCTGTTTCGACCCGGGGCGCGGTGGCGCCGACGCGGGTCCCGTGCAACGTTGCGGAACTCGCCGGCGTACGCGGTTGGCGGTACGTGGCCGTGCCCTGGGCGGGGTGCGCGGGGCTTCGGACGGCAAGCTGCGGGGCGGGCCGGCACGGCTCGCGCCGCCGCCCATTGGAGTCCATTATCGATATCGCCCTGAGGGGTTCGAGTGTTTTTTCAAACACTTAAGGCTTGTTACACGATGAAATACGCGAAAACCCCGATAAAAAGGGTGCGGAAACAGAAATAGAGATAGACGCAACTATTGTTGCGTCTTCGTGAAAAAGCACTATAATTTTTACCGATCCGATTGCTGGCAGCCTTGCCGGCAAGCCTTCCAGGACTGCACGGAGGCCATCGGACACATCACAGCCGAATCCGCGCTGCCAGCCGCTTCCCCGATTGAGTCTTTCAATTCGCTTTGTCGGAAAAATTCCTACACGGTTTACAGACAAATCCTGCGCGGCATACGCCACTTCGCTGATACCGGCGCACATGCCGTTTGGCCAAAATTCGCCCTGTAAGACTATAAACGAGCCGACTGAGCGCCAAGAGCGCTCTGATCGAGCAAACGTTTTCATAACACGAATGGCCAAAGCAAAGCTCTTTAACGGGGGAATCATGAGCGCTACCAGCGAAATGCTCAGTGAGATCAAAGAGGTCAACCTGTCGTACCTCCTCCTCGCGCAACGCCTGCTGCGGGAAGACAAAGCGATGGGCATGTTCCGCATGGGCATTTCCCAGGAACTCGCCGACGTGCTCGCCAGCCTCACGCTCGCACAGACCGTGAAGCTGGCTGCGTCGAACCAGATGCTGTGCCGCTTCCGCTTCGATGATCACGCGCTGCTCTCGTCGCTCGCCGACAAGGGCCGCAGCGATGTCGTCGCGCACGCCCACTCGGCCATCCTGATGGCCGGGCAGCAGGTCGAAGGCGTCCGCTGATCCATCCCGCCTTGCGTTTGTCCCGGCGTGCCGCGCCGGTGGGCAGCGTATTGGCCATCCATCCGAATAACGTCAAGCGGACGGTTATCACCATGGCAAGCAAAAGCGTCGTGATCGAGGTGAAGGAAATCACCCTCGCCATCGAACTGATCGAACTGGGCGCCCGGCTGCAGCTGCTGGAAGCGGAGACGAGCCTGTCGCGGGACCGTCTGATCAAGCTGTACAAGGAACTGAAGGGCGTGTCGCCGCCGAAGGGGATGCTGCCGTTCTCGACCGACTGGTTCATGACGTGGCAGCCGAACATCCACTCGTCGCTGTTCTACAACATCTACCGGTTCATGCAGGACCACGGCCGCTGCGAGCCGATCCAGTCGATCGTGAAGGCGTACCGGCTCTATCAGGAGCACGTGAACCTGTCCGGCGACGAGGCCGCGCTGAGCCTCACGCGCGCGTGGACGCTCGTGCGCTTCTTCGATTCGGGGATGCTGCAGATGACCCCGTGCACGCGCTGCGGCGGCCACTTCGTCGCGCATGCGCATGATCCGCATCAAGGTTTCGTCTGCGGCCTCTGCCAGCCGCCGTCGCGCGCGGGCAAGACCCGCAAGGCCGCCGCCGCGCGCGCCGAACTGGCCGCTGCCGCGGCCTGAGCAGCGCCGGGCGGGGCGCTCAGGCCGCGCCGGATGGCGCGAATCGTCTGCGAATTGCTGGTAAACACCGTCGGGCCGCCGCCTGGCCGCCCGCGAAAGTTTTCCTGCCGACTGCCGTAAACCTGTTTAACGGCGGTCTCCCCGCCGGTCATTCGTGAGGGACAGGCAGTGCTGATTATCGTGGGAACACTCGTGACGCTGTTGTCCGTCTTCGGCGGTTATGCGCTGGCAGGCGGGCATCTGGGCGCCTTGATCCAGCCGGTCGAGATCCTGATGATCGTGGGCGCCGGCGTCGGCGCGTTCATCCTCGGCAACGGCGGCAAGACCATCAAGGCCACGCTGCGCGTGCTGCCGACGCTCTTCAAGGGCTCGAAATACACGAAGGATGTCTACATGGAGCTGATGGCGCTTCTTTACGTGCTGCTCGCGAAGGCACGCAAGGAAGGCACGCTCACGCTCGAGGCCGACATCGACGATCCGGAAAAGAGCCCGATCTTCACGCAATACCCGAAGATCCTCGCCGATCATCACATCGTCGAATTCCTGACCGACTACCTGCGCCTGATGGTGGGCGGCAACATGAACGCGTTCGAGATCGAGAGCCTGATGGACGAGGAGATCGAGACGCACCACGCGGAAGGCGAAGGCCCCGCGCATGCGCTGATGCGTGTCGGCGACGCGATGCCGGCATTCGGTATCGTCGCGGCCGTGATGGGCGTCGTGCACACGATGGCGTCGGCCGACAAGCCGCCCGCGGTGCTCGGCGCGATGATCGCGCAGGCGCTGGTCGGCACGTTCCTCGGGATCCTGCTGTCGTACGGGCTGATCGGGCCGCTCGCGAGCCTCGCGGAGCAGCGCGTCGCCGAGTCGACCAAGATGTTCCAGTGCATCAAGGTGACGATCCTCGCGACGCTGAACGGCTATGCGCCGGCGATTGCGGTCGAGTTCGGCCGCAAGGTGCTGTTCTCGACCGAGCGCCCGTCGTTCTCCGAACTCGAAGAACATGTGCGCCGCGTGAAGGCGAAGTGACGCGGAGCGCCCAATGAGCAAGAGCAAGGATCGCGCAATCGTCGTCAAGCGGGTGGCCCCGGCGAAGAAGGGCCACCACGGCGGCGCATGGAAGCTCGCGTACGCGGACTTCATGACCGCGATGATGGCGTTCTTCCTGCTGATGTGGCTGCTGAGCTCGGTCACGCCGGTGCAGCTGAAGGGGATCGCCGAATACTTCAACACGCCGCTGAAGGCCGCGCTGTTCGGCAGCGGCGACCGCAGCTCGCAGGATTCCAGCATCATCAACGGCGGCGGCCGCGACCTGTCGAGCGTCGACGCCGGCACGCTGCGCCGCACCGACGGCACCACGCAGCTCGCCGAACGTCTCGCGAAGATGGGCGACGAGCATTCCCGCTCGCAGGCGCAGAACGCGCAGGCCGCGCAGGACCGGCTCGAGCAGGCGCGCCTGCACGACCTGCAGATCAAGCTGATGGCCGCGATCGAGGCCAACCCGACGCTGCGCCAGTTCAAGCAGCAGATCCGCATCGATTCCACGCTGATGGGGCTGCGCATCGAGATCGTCGATTCGCAGAAGCGGCCGATGTTCGCGATGTCGAGCGACCACGTCGAGCCGTACATGCGCGACATCCTGCGCGAGATCGGCAAGACGCTGAACGACGTGCCGAACCGGATCATCGTCCAGGGCCACACCGACGCCGTGCCGTACGCGGGCGGCGAGGGCGGCTACAGCAACTGGGAGCTGTCGGCCGACCGCGCGAACGCGTCGCGCCGCGAGCTGATCGCCGGCGGCATGGGCGAGGCGAAAGTGCTGCGCGTGCTCGGCCTCGCGTCGACCCAGAATCTGAACAAGGCCGACCCGCTCGATCCGGAAAACCGCCGGATCAGCGTGATCGTGCTGAACCGCAATTCCGAAGAGGCGCTGATGCGCGACGATGCGACGACCACGACGCTGTCGGCCGATGCGGCCGGCTCGCAGCAGCTCGCGCAGCAGCTGGCCCCGGCGCCGGCCGTGCGCCCGGCGCTCGCGGCGTCCGCCGTCGCCGTGCCGAAACCCTGACGTTTACGAGATTCCGAGACAGACATGATCCGAACCATTCTCGCCATCGACGACTCCGCGACCATGCGTGCGCTGCTGCAGGCAACGCTGATGCAGGCCGGCTACGACGTGACGGTGGCGCCGGACGGCGAGGCCGGCTTCGACCTGGCGGCCACCGTGCCGTACGACCTGGTGCTGACCGACCAGAACATGCCGCGCAAGAGCGGGCTGGAAGTGATCGCCGCGCTGCGCAAGCTGACCGCCTATACGGAAACGCCGATCCTCGTGCTGACGACCGAAGGCAGCGACGCGTTCAAGGACGCCGCACGCGACGCGGGCGCGACCGGCTGGATCGAGAAGCCGATCGACCCCGCCGTGCTGGTCGACCTGGTCGCGACGCTGTCCGAGCCGGCCGCCTCCTGACATTCACGCGACGCATTCAACCCGGGACCGGGCATGACTCTCGACATCACTCAGTTCTACCAGACATTTTTCGACGAAGCGGACGAGCTGCTCGCACAGATGGAGCAGCTGCTGCTGAACCTCGACGTCGGTTCGCCCGACCCCGAGGATCTGGCCGCGATCTTCCGCGCCGCGCATTCGATCAAGGGCGGCGCGGCGACGTTCGGCTTTTCCGCGCTGACCGATACGACGCACATCCTCGAATCGCTGCTCGACCGCGCCCGCAACCATGAGCTGACGCTGACCAAGGAAATGGTCGACGCGTTCCTGGAGACCAAGGACGTGCTGTCCGACCAGCTCGTCGACTATCGCGCGAGCGCCGAACCGGACGCGGCCGCCGCCGCGACGATCTGCGCGAAGCTCGAACGGCTGAAGGCCGAGAGCGGCGCGGCTGCGCCGGCTGCCGCCGCCGTGGCGCCGGTCGCGGCTGTCGTCGCACCGGCTGCGCCGGCCATGGAACCGGCTGCCGCCGACGATCGTGTGCCCGACCACGTGATCGAGCAGGCCGTCGCGGCTGCGCATCCGGCGGGCGACGCAGGCGAAGGCGGCCCGCACCTGAAGATCACGCTCGTGGGCGTCGATGCAAAGGATCGCGAACTGCTCACCGAAGAACTCGGCAACCTCGGCCGGATCGTCGGCCGCGAGGAAGTGGGCGCCGACCTGACGCTGTGGGTCGAATCGGACGTGCCGTCGGACGACATCGTCGCCGTGTGCTGCTTCGTGATCGACGAAAGCCAGATCCGCGTCGGGCGCGGCACGGCGCCGGCTGCACCGGCGGCCGCGCAGGACGCCGCGGTGCCGGCCGCGGAACCGGCCGCCGCCGCGCAACCGGCGCGCGCCGAGGTATTCACGCCGCAGGCCGCGGCACCGCAACCGGCGGCATCGGCACCGGCCGCACCCGCGCCCGCCGAGCCGGCCGCCGCCGCGCAAGCGCCGCAGCCGGCCCAGCCGGCGGCGCACGCCGACCACGCGCCGCAGGCCGCCGCGCATCACGACGACAAGCGCGCCCGCCCGGCCGCCGCGGCGGCATCGGGCGCCGAAGGCAGCTCGATCCGCGTCGGTGTCGAGAAGGTCGACCAGCTGATCAACCTGGTCGGCGAGCTCGTGATCACGCAGGCGATGCTCGCGGAAACCGCGAGCGCGTTCGATCCGGCGCTGCACGACCGCCTGTTCAACGGGATGGCGCAGCTCGAGCGCAATGCGCGCGACCTGCAGGAAGCGGTGATGTCGATCCGCATGATGCCGATGGACTACGTGTTCAGCCGCTTCCCGCGTCTCGTGCGCGACCTCGCCGGCAAGCTCGGCAAGCAGGTCGAGCTCGTCACGTTCGGCCAGGCGACCGAGCTCGACAAGAGCCTGATCGAACGGATCATCGATCCGCTGACCCACCTCGTGCGCAACAGCCTCGACCACGGGATCGAGACGGTCGACAAGCGCGTGACCGCCGGCAAGGACGCCGTGGGCCAGCTCGTGCTGTCGGCCGCGCATCACGGCGGCAACATCGTGATCGAGGTGAGCGACGACGGCGCGGGCCTGAACCGCGAGCGGATCCTCGCGAAGGCCGCGAAACAGGGCATGCAGGTGTCCGACAACATCAGCGACGACGAAGTCTGGCAGCTGATCTTCGCGCCGGGCTTCTCGACCGCCGAGACGGTGACCGACGTGTCGGGCCGCGGCGTCGGGATGGACGTCGTGAAGCGCAACATCCAGTCGATGGGCGGCCACGTGGAAATCACGTCGGTGGCCGGCCGCGGCACGACCACGCGGATCGTGCTGCCGCTGACGCTCGCGATCCTCGACGGGATGTCGGTGAAGGTCGGCAACGAGATCTTCATCCTGCCGCTGAACTTCGTAATGGAGTCGCTGCAGCCGTCGAACGACGACATCTACACGGTCGGCAACGGCGAGCGCGTGGTGCGCGTGCGCGGCGAATACCTGCCGCTGGTCGCGCTGCACGAGGTGTTCTCGGTCGACGACGCGCGCACCGACCCGACGCAAGGGATCGTCACGATCATGGAAACCGAGGGGCGCCGCTTCGCGATGCTGATCGACGAGCTGGTCGGCCAGCAGCAGGTGGTCGTGAAGAACCTCGAAACCAATTACCGCAAGGTGCACGGCATCTCGGCGGCGACCATCCTCGGCGACGGCAGCGTCGCGCTGATCGTCGACGTCGCGGCGCTGAACCGCGAAACCCGTGCGATGCACGGCGCCCGTGCCGGCGCCGAGCTCGCGATGTTCTGATGTCACTCGCCATTCAACCGATTGGGGGCAAACGTGTCTGCTGAAGTCCAAATGATCAATCCGGCCGCGGCGAACGCGGCGACGAGCCGCCGCGACGCGGAACAAGGCGACGCGACGGGCCAGGAATTCCTCGTGTTCACGCTCGGCGACGAGGAATACGGGATCGACATCCTGAAGGTGCAGGAAATCCGCGGCTACGACAGCGTCACGCGCATCGCGAACGCACCGGAGTTCATCAAGGGCGTGATCAACCTGCGGGGGATCATCGTGCCGATCGTCGACATGCGGATCAAGTTCCATCTCGGCCGCGTCGAGTACGACCACCAGACCGTCGTGATCATCCTGAACGTCGCGCATCGCGTGGTCGGGATGGTGGTCGACGGCGTGTCGGACGTGCTGACGCTGCAGACCGACCAGATCATGCCGGCGCCGGAATTCGGCGCGACGCTGACGACCGAGTACCTGACGGGCCTCGGCACGGTCGACGGCCGCATGCTGATCCTGATGGACATCGAGAAGCTGATGTCGAGCCGTGAAATGGCGCTGATCGAGACGCTCGGCGGGTAAGCGCGCCGCGCGCGCAGGAATTTCGGGAGAATCTGCAATGTTGCAAAACTGGTCGATCCGCACGACGCTCACGGCGGTCGGACTCATCCTCGTGGCGCTGGCCGCAGCCGTCGGCGGGCTCGGCCTGGTCGCGCTGAATCACGCGAGCCGCTCGCTCGACGCGATCGCGCACGTCGACCTGCCGGCGATCCACTCGCTCGACGATACGTCGTCGTACCTGCTGCGCGCACGCGTGTCGCTCGACCGCTTCCGCTCGTTGACGGAAGCCGGCAACACGGCCGAAGCGGCCAAGGTGCTCGACCGCGCGCAGGAGCTGTACGCAAAGTCGAACCAGAACTGGCAGGCGTTCCAGGCGACGCCGAAGCTCGGTATCGAGCAGGCGCTCGTCGACGACCTGGCCGCCCGCTACGCGACGATCGTGAAGGAAGGCGTCGAGCCCGAGTTCGCGGCCGCGCGCGCGGGCGACATGGCCGCGTACCACGCCGTTGCCGATACCAAGATCAGCCCGATGTTCGTCGCGTACGACCAGGCCGCGGCGGCCGTGGTCGCATCGCTGCAGAAGCGCGCGGAAGATCGCCAGGCCACGACGCAATCGCAGATCTCGCTGATGATCGGGTTGATCGCGGCGGGCATCGCGATCGCGTTCGTCGTCGTGATCGCGATCCGCTTCGCGCTGCGCGGGCTGATCGTGCAGCCGCTGGAAGACGCGATCGCGCACTTCGAGCGCATCGCCGGCGGCGACCTCACGCAGCCGGTCAACGTGTTCAGCACCAACGAGATCGGCCGCCTGTTCGGCGGCATCAAGCGGATGCAGGACGCCGTCACGACGATGGTGCAGGCCGTGCATCGCGGTACCGAGTCGATCGACGTCGGCGCGCGCGAGATCTCGACCGGCAACACCGACCTGTCGCAGCGCACCGAGGAGCAGGCCGCATCGCTGCAGGAAACCGCGTCGAGCATGGAGCAGCTGACGGGCACCGTGCGGCAGAACGCGGAAAACGCGCGGCAGGCCAGCCAGCTCGCGGTGAACGCATCGGACATCGCGACGCAGGGCGGCGAGGTGGTCGGCCAGGTCGTGTCGACGATGCAGGACATCGCGGCGAGCTCGGGCAAGGTCGTCGACATCATCGGCACGATCGAAGGCATCGCATTCCAGACCAACATCCTCGCGCTGAACGCGGCGGTCGAAGCCGCGCGCGCGGGCGAACAGGGCCGCGGCTTCGCGGTGGTCGCCGGCGAGGTGCGCTCGCTCGCGCAGCGCAGCGCGAGCGCCGCGAAGGAAATCAAGCAGCTGATCGGCGATTCGGCCGAGAAGGTCGAAAGCGGGTCGGCGCTCGTGTCGCGCGCCGGCACGACGATGGACGAGATCGTGCAGGCCGTGCGCCGCGTGACCGACATCATGGGCGAGATCAGCGCCGCGTCGGACGAGCAGTCGACCGGCATCGAGCAGGTCAACCGCGCGGTCGGCCAGATGGATTCGGTCACGCAGCAGAACGCCGCGCTCGTCGAGCAGGCGGCCGCCGCGGCGGCGTCGCTCGAGGAGCAGACGCGCCAGATGAAGGCGATCGTGTCGGGCTGGCGCGTGATGGGCGGCATCGTGCTCGCGCCGTCGCGTGGTGTCGCGCGGCCGGTCGCACACGAGCCCGCGCCGGCGCTGACGTCGGAGCCGCGTTTCGACGCGGCGCCGGTCGCCGCGCTGCCGGCTCCGCAGGCTGCCGCACAACCGGCACGGCGCGCCGCGCCGGCGCCGCGTGCCGCCGCCGCGGCTGCGTCGGGTGCGGGCCATGAAACGAAGCGTGCAGCCGATACGGGCGCGCACGCGCACAAGGATGCACCGGCTTCCCGCGGCACGGCCGCGGGCGGCTACGGGCCGCGTCTGGCGAAAACCGCCGCACCGGCCGACAAGCCGGCCGCGAAGCCCGCGCTCGTGCGCCCGGCGCTGAACGGCGAGAAGCCGGCGGCGGCCACGGCCGGCACGTCCGACGACGATTGGGAGACCTTCTAAACCATGCCGCATGCGCGCGCGCCGTTTCGACCCGATGCACCGGATGCCTCGCCTCGCGCGGGCGAGCCGGGGCGCGATTTCGCGTTCACCAGCGCGGATTTCGCACGCATTCGCGCGCTGATCCATCAACGCGCGGGGATCTCGCTGTCCGAGCACAAGCGCGACATGGCGTACAGCCGTCTCGCGCGCCGCTTGCGGGCACGCGGCCTCGACACGTTCCGCGACTACCTCGACCTGCTCGAGCAGGAAGACGATCCGCTCGAGTGGGAAGCGTTCACCAATGCGCTGACGACGAACCTGACCGCGTTCTTCCGCGAGGCTCACCATTTCCCGATCCTGTCGGATTTCGTGAAAGGGCGGCCGGCGCCGGTCTCGGTCTGGTGCTCGGCGGCGTCGACGGGCGAAGAGCCTTACTCGATCGCGATCACGCTGATCGAGGCGCTCGGCGAATCGGCCGCGCGCGGCGCGTCGATCCTCGCGACCGACCTCGACACGCAGGTGCTCGCGAAGGCGGAGGCCGGCATCTACACGTACGACCAGGTCAAGCACCTGGCGCCGGAGCGGCTGAAGCGCTTCTTCCTGAAGGGCACGGGCGCGCAGGCCGGCCGCGTGAAGGTGCGCCCCGAGCTGCGCGCGATGATCCGCTTCGAGCAGCTGAACCTGACCGATGCGGATTACGGGATCGCGAAGCCGTTCGACGCGATCTTCTGCCGCAACGTGATGATCTATTTCGACAAGCCGACGCAGGGGCAGGTGCTGTCGCGCTTCGAGCCGCTCGTGAAGCCGGGCGGGCTGCTGTTCGCCGGCCATTCGGAGAACTTCACGTATGTCACGCAGGCGTTCCGGCTGCGCGGGCAGACGGTGTACGAACTGACCCGCGACGCCGCCCAGGGCGCGCGGCCGCGGGGCGCGCAGGCGAGCGCGATGCCGTCTCCCGCGCGCATGCATGCCGCGGGCGCCGCATCCGCTCTGGGAGAGCGCGGATGAGCGCCTTGCCGATCGCCACCAATCGCTACTTCGACAACCACTTCGGCCGTCCCGGCGTGAAGCTGCTGCCGAACGAGTTCTACACGACGTCCGAGGACATGGTGCTGATGACCGTGCTCGGCTCGTGCGTCGCCGCGTGCCTGCACGATCCGTACGCGGGCATCGGCGGGATGAACCACTTCATGCTGCCCGACGACGGCGCCGATCCGGGCGCGGCCGCGTCGGAATCGATGCGCTACGGCGCGTATGCGATGGAAGTGCTGATCAACGAGATGATCAAGGCCGGCGGGCGCCGCGAACGCTTCGAGGCGAAGGTGTTCGGGGGCGCCGCCGTGCTGGCCGGGATGACGACGATCAACATCGGCGACCGCAACGCGGATTTCGTGCGCCGCTACCTCGCGCTCGAACGCATCCGCATCACGGCGGAAGACCTGCAGGGCGTGCACCCGCGCAAGGTCGCGTTCATGGCGGCCACGGGGCGCGCGGCGGTGAAGAAGCTGCGGCTGCAGGTGCCGGGCGTCACCGAGCGCGAAGCCGCGCTCGCCCGCGAGGCCGATCGCGCCCGCGCCGCACGGCCGCGTCCGCAGGTCGAGCTGTTCGCGGCCAAGCGTCCGGCCCCGCCGCAACCGGCGCGCCCGCGCATCGAGCTGTTCGGCGCGCGCAGCGCGGCGCCGGCCGGCGGCGTGCGGGCGGCGAACCTATCAAGAAAGCAGGAGGCATGACCGCAGTGCAGAAGATCAAAGTGATGTGCGTCGACGATTCGGCGCTGATCCGCAGCCTGATGACCGAGATCATCAACAGCCAGCCCGACATGACGGTGTGCGCGACCGCGCCCGATCCGCTCGTCGCGCGCGAGCTCATCAAGCAGCACAACCCCGACGTGCTCACGCTCGACGTCGAAATGCCGCGCATGGACGGGCTCGACTTCCTCGAGAAGCTGATGCGCCTGCGGCCGATGCCGGTCGTGATGGTGTCGTCGCTGACCGAGCGCGGCTCGGAAATCACGCTGCGTGCGCTCGAACTCGGCGCGGTCGATTTCGTCACGAAGCCGCGCGTCGGGATTCGCGACGGCATGCTCGACTACGCGGAAAAGCTCGCCGACAAGATCCGCGCGGCGTCGCGGGCGCGCGTGCGCCAGGCGCCGCAGCCGCAGGCCGCCGCGCGCGCGACGGACAGCCACCCGGCCGCGCCGATGATCAACAACCCGCTCGTCAGTACCGAGAAGCTGATCATCATCGGCGCGTCGACGGGCGGCACCGAGGCGATCCGCGAAGTGCTGACGCCGCTGCCGCCGGATGCGCCGGCCGTGCTGATCGCGCAGCACATGCCGCCGGGCTTCACGAAGTCGTTCGCGCAGCGGCTGAACGGCCTGTGCCGGATCGCGGTGAAGGAAGCCGAGCACGGCGAGCGCGTGCTGCCGGGCCACGCATATATTGCGCCGGGCCACGCGCACCTGTTGCTTGCGAGAAGCGGGGCGAACTATATTGCGCAACTGTCGGACGAGCCGCCGGTGAACCGGCACCGCCCGTCGGTCGACGTGCTGTTCCGCTCGGCGGCGACGCACGCGGGCAAGAACGCGCTCGGGGTGATCCTGACCGGGATGGGTCGCGACGGCGCGGCCGGCCTGCTGGAAATGAAACGCGCGGGCGCTCACACGTTCGCGCAGGATGAAGCAAGCTGCATCGTGTTCGGAATGCCGCGCGAGGCGATCGCGCTCGGCGGCGCGGACGAGATCGTGCCGCTCGCCGAGATGAGCCGTCGCGTGATGGCGCGCCTGGCGACGATGGGCGACCGCGTGCAGCGCGTTTGAATGGAATGTCACGGGGCGCGTGCCACGATACGCGTCCCGACGGAAACGAATCTGGAAAGGAACGACGATGGACAAGAGCATGAAAATCCTGGTGGTGGACGATTTCCCGACGATGCGCCGGATCGTCCGCAACCTGCTCAAGGAACTGGGCTATTCGAACGTCGACGAGGCCGAGGACGGCGCGGCCGGCCTGGCGCGGCTGCGCGGCGGCGGTTTCGACTTCGTGATCTCCGACTGGAACATGCCGAACCTCGACGGCCTCGCGATGCTGAAGGAAATCCGCGCGGACGCGACGCTCACGCACCTGCCGGTGCTGATGGTCACGGCCGAGTCGAAGAAGGAGAACATCATCGCGGCCGCGCAGGCCGGCGCGAGCGGCTACGTCGTGAAACCGTTCACGGCCGCGACGCTCGACGAGAAGCTGAACAAGATCATCGACAAGATGGCGAAGACCGGGAGCTGACGTGAACGAGCCGATCCATGCCGCGCTGACCGGCGCCGGGTTCAGCGCCGACGGCCAGGCCGAAGGCGCCGATTTCGCGAGCGACCGCATCCTCGCGCGCATCGGCCATGTCACGCGCACGCTGCGCGATTCGATGCGCGAGCTCGGGCTCGACAAGCATGTCGAGCGGGCGGCGGAAGCCGTGCCCGATGCGCGCGACCGGCTGCGCTACGTCGCGACGATGACCGAGCAGGCCGCCGTGCGCGTGCTGAACGCGATCGAGGTCGCGAAGCCGATGCAGGAGCGCATCCAGAACGAGGCCGAGGCGCTCGACGCGCGCTGGGCCCAGTGGTATGCGGCACCGATCGAGCACGCGGAAGTGCGCGAGCTGATGGACGATACGCGCACGTTCCTGCGCACGCTGCCCGAGTCGGCTTCGGCCACCCGCGCGCAACTGCTCGAGATCATGCTCGCGCAGGATTTCCAGGACCTGACCGGGCAGGTGATCAAGAAGATCATGGACATGGTCTACCTGATCGAGCAGCAGCTCCTCACGGTGCTCGTCGAGAACATCGCGCCCGAGCGGCGCGAGCAGTTCGCGGCCACCGCGGCTTTGCTCGCGGCCGAGCAGATCAGCCCGACCGGCAGCCCCGAGTCGCTGCTGAACGGCCCGCAGATCGCGCCGGAAGGCAAGACCGACGTGGTCCAGGACCAGGGGCAGGTGGACGACCTGCTCGCCAGCCTGGGCTTCTGACCCTGCCGCGGGCATCGGCGCGCCGCGTCTCGCAGCGGCGCCCGATGCCCGCGTCACACCGTCCCCCGCACTCCTTCACCGCGCACGCGGCCCCCGCGTGGCGCAGCGCGATCCTGCGTCAAATTGACACTTCGACACACTCAGCAGGCATACTACGCGTCAGCAGCAACGTAGCGTCAATCGTACGATTTCATATGTTGGCTGGTGGCGCGGGCGCGATGGCCGCACCGCCGTCGACGAAGCCAGTCCCTTGGGGGGGAACGTGAAGCTGAAACGCTTGGGCTGGGCCGTCGCGCACGCGACGGCTGCAATGGGTGTGCTGTGGAGTGTCCACGCATACGCTGAACTGGGCGGCGCGCCGATGTCGCCGCCGGCGGACGATCGGGCCGCAACCGTGCGCGCACTGCAGCGCGCGATGCGTTCGGCAGACGGCATGCAGACGAGCACGGCCGCCTATACCGTCCGCGAGATCACGCTCGGATCGGGCACCGTCATCCACGAATACACGTCGGCCGCCGGCAGCGTGTTCGGCCTCGCATGGCAAGGGCCGACGATGCCGGATCTCGCGTCGCTGCTCGGCAGCTATTTCCCGCAGTACACCGCAGGCGTCCAGGCGGCGCACCAGGCGCGCGGCTGGCGCGCGCCCGTGTCCGTCGACACCAGCGGCCTCGTGATCCGGACAGGCGGCCACATGGGCGCCTTCTCGGGCCAGGCGTGGCTGCCGGCGGCGCTGCCTGCCGGCCTGACCGGCACCGACATCCAGTGACAGCGGGAGAGCGATCTTGAGAATTCCTCGTACATTCAAGCGCTGGCTCGGCGTGCTGGGCCTTGCGGCGGCAACGGCCGTCCTCGTGACGGCATGCGGCGGCGGAGACGGCGGCGGCAGCAGCTCAGGCAACAACGGCAACGGCGGCAACAACGGTAACGGCGGCTCGGACGGCAATTCCGGGAACACGGCCGTCATCACCGTCAATGCCGGCGTCGCGAACGTGATCAACATCCCGACTGTCAGCCTGAAGGTCTGCGCGCCGGGCACGTCGAACTGCCAGGTGGTCAACAACGTGCTCGTCGATACCGCGTCCTACGGGCTGCGGCTCGTCGGCAGCGCCGTGTCGGGCGTGCTCGGCAGCCTCCCGCAGGTGACGAGCGGCGGCGCGCCGGTCGCCGAGTGCGGCAAGTTCGTGTCGAGCTATACGTGGGGATCGGTGCGCACGGTCGACCTGTCGATCGGCTCCGAGCAGGCGAGTTCGCTGCCCGTGCAGATCATCGGCGACCTCGGCACGACCAACGTGCCGAGCTCGTGCACGAACGGCGGCGCGTCGGCCAACTCGGCAAGCGCGCTCGGCGCGAACGGGATCCTCGGCATCGGGCCGGCGCCGGTCGACTGCGGCACGACCTGCGCGACGTCGACGTCGACGAACAACAACTATTACGCGTGCCCGAACGGCAACAACGCGAACTGCACGGTCGCGCTCGTGCCGGTGGCGCAGCAGGTCGCCAACCCGGTGCATCGCTTCGCCGACAGCAGCGGGGTGAGCGTGAGCATGCCGAAAATTTCGGACAGCGGGCAGGCCAGCGCAACCGGCACGCTGACGTTCGGCCTGCCCGACCTGACCGGGAAGACCGTGATGACGTCGACCACGACGGGCGACGTCAGCGCGACGTTCCAGGGGCGCAACGTGACCGCGTTCTTCGATACGGGTTCGAATGCGTACTTCTTCAACGATACGTCGGGCACGTTGCCGGCCTGCCCGAAGAACACGCAGTTCTACTGCCCGTCGACGACGACCAGCAATTCGGCGACGCTGACCGGCCAGAACGGCGTGAGCGGCACGGTGACAATGCCCGTCGTGAACGCGGATTCGCTGTTCTCGAACCCGTCGACGTTCGCGTTCAACGACATCGCGGGCCCGTTTGGTTCGTCCAGCTGGCTCGACATCGGCATGCCGCACTTCTACAACCGGACGATCTACTTCGGGATGGACAAGACCGCGAGCGGCGGCGCGGCGCCTTTCGTCGCGTTCTGACGCGGCACGGCGAGACGCAGGACCAGGGGGCGAGCGATCGCCCCCTTTTTTATTCGACGGCCGTGCGCGGCACGACGGGTCCGACCGGCGCGCCGCCGCGCGCGGGCACAGCGCCTACGATGTAATACCGGCACCCATGCCGGCACGACATCGAGGAGGCAGCGCCATGAACCCGCGCATACAACGCATCACGCCGTTCCTGTGGTTCGACCGCGACGCCGAGGCGGCCGCCGGTTTCTACGTATCGGTGTTCGACAACGCGCGCATCGTGCATGTCGCGCGCTACGGCAAGGCCGGCGCGCATGCGTCCGGCAGCGCGGAGGGTGCGGTGATGACCGTCGCGTTCGAGCTCGACGGGCAGGCCTTCGTCGCGCTGAACGGCGGCCCCGTGTTCCAGATCACGCCGGCCGTGTCGTTCGTCGTCAACTGCCGGGACCAGGACGAAATCGACCGCTACTGGGCGCGCCTGTCGGAAGGCGGCGACGAGCGTGCGCAGCAGTGTGGCTGGCTGCGCGACCGCTTCGGCGTGTCGTGGCAGGTCGTGCCGGCGCAGATGAGCGAGCTGATGACGGGCGATCCGGCGCGCGCGGAGCGCGTGATGGCGCAGGTGATGACGATGAAGAAGCTCGATCTCGACGCGTTGCAGCGGGCGGCGGCGGGTTAGGGGGCCGGGTGGCGGGGTGCAGGCGTGAACCGGCGAACCGGCGGGCCGCGCAAGCCCCGTGGGCGGCCGGAATGGGCGCTAGGCCGGCGGCCGGCCGTCGCGCATCAGGCGCGTGTGGTCGAGGAAGCGGTGGTCGGGCCCGTACGCGGTGCTTTCGATCCGGACGGCGTCGGCCGGCGCGACCGGGCGCCCGGCGGCGTCGACCGGCACCGATTCGATCTCGACGACCGGCACGCACCAGGCCGCGCGGGCGCGTTCCGCCGGCTCGCCGCGCGTGTCGACGCAGCGGAAGATGAAGCTCGCGGGGAAATCCTGCGCGCGCAGGGTTTGCGTCGATCCGTTCCATGCATCGCGCAGGGCGATCGTGCCGGGATGCGGCGTGTCAGGCGCCTGCGCGCCGGGCGGCAGGGCCGGCGTGCCCGCGCATCCGGCGGCCAGCGCGCAGGCAAGCGACAGCAACGGAACGAGCGGATGACCGAGCATGGTGCGGTTCGACCGGAATCGGCGAGTCATGGCGAAGCGTAGCGCGCTTTGCACGCCCGCGTAATGCCGGCCGGTTAATCGAATGCGGCACACTCGCGGCCGATTATCGATCGCACTCGATTTCATTCGGATGTAATCAAATGCTGGATTATCCGGGGGCTGTCGTTTCTGTCAGGTCTTCAAGATTATTAAAATGACGCGGCATGCAAGCCGATGGCGCCGGATTCCGCTATTGCAGCCATTCCCGCACCGTGCGGGCCGGCAAGACGGCCGGTGCGCGCACTACCGGTATGTGAAAAGAGATGGAGTCCGTCTAAATTCAAACATATAATGCCGGCGTTGTTTCCGGGGTCGTCTATATAAAACAGGAGGGTAATAAAATGAATTTTTCCGAAGCCGTTCGTGCCGTACTCAATAAATACGCGACATTCGAAGGCCGTGCGCGTCGTGCCGAATACTGGTATTTCGTGCTGTTGACCACGGTGCTGTCGATCGCCGCGCAGATCATCGGCGCGGCCGGCCGCGACGGCGGCCTGATCACGCTGCTGCTGCTCGCGGTACTCGCCCTGGTTTCGCTGGCGCTGATCATTCCGGGCCTCGCGGTCAGCGTCCGCCGCCTGCACGATACGGGCCGCTCGGGCTGGTTCCTGCTGCTCGCGCTGATTCCGGTCGTCGGCGGCATCTTGCTGCTGGTATGGACGTGCACGCGCGGCACCGAAGGTCCGAACCGCTTCGGCGCGGACCCGATCGTGGCGGCCTGACCGACGCCTGCCCCGACGCGCGACGCCGCGTCGGGGCCCGATTTCGCGTCGCATCCGCTGCACCGCTGCACTGCTTCTTCCCCGCTTCACGCCGTCGCCGCTCCGCCCGGCGCCGACACCCGCCATCGCCCCCGCCGGCACGTTTTACCGCCGCGCCGCACCCCGTTCCGTCCCCCGTCCGGCCCCGTTCGCACCGGTTCGCCCGATTCCCCGAAATACCCCCCTTTCCCGGCTTTGCTCGACCGATCGGCGTTTGACGCCTCCATGAATAATCGGTGTCACTGGAAAGCGGCATTCCGCCGTACCCGACTGGAGGCCCCGTGGCAGACGAGAGCGATCTCGACAAGACCGAAGCCGCCACTCCCAGGCGCCTCGAGAAGGCGCGTGAGGAGGGGCAGGTCGCGCGTTCGCGCGAGCTGGCTTCGTTCGCGTTGCTCGCGGCCGGGTTCTACGGCACGTGGCTGCTCGCGGGCCCGTCGGGCGGGCATCTGCAGGCGATGCTGCGCGGCGCGTTCACGTTCGATCGCGCGACCGCGTTCGACACGAGCCGGATGCTGTCGGCGGCCGGCAGCGCGAGCCTCGAAGGCTTCGCCGCGCTGCTGCCGATCCTCGCGCTCACCGGCGTTGCCGCGCTGCTCGCGCCGATGGCGCTCGGCGGCTGGCTGATCTCGTCGAAGACGTTCGAGCTGAAGTTCGACCGCCTGAACCCGATCTCGGGCCTCGGCCGGATCTTCTCGATCCAGGGGCCGATCCAGCTCGGGATGTCGTTCGCGAAGACGCTGGTCGTCGGCGGCATCGGCGGCATCGCGATCTGGCGCAGCAAGGACGAGCTGCTCGCCCTCGCGACGCAGCCGCTGCGCGTGGCGCTGCCCGATGCGCTGCACCTGATCGCCGTGTGCTGCGGCACGACGGTCGCCGGGATGCTGGTGGTCGCCGCACTCGATGTGCCTTACCAAATCTGGCAGTACAACAAGAAGTTGCGCATGACGAAGGAAGAAGTGAAGCGCGAGCATCGCGAGAACGAAGGCGATCCGCACGTGAAGGGGCGGATCCGCCAGCAGCAGCGTGCGATCGCGCGCCGCCGGATGATGGCGGCCGTGCCGAAGGCCGACGTGGTCGTGACGAACCCGACGCACTTCGCCGTCGCGCTGCAATACACGGACGGCGAGATGCGCGCGCCGAAGGTCGTCGCGAAGGGCGTGAACCTCGTCGCCGCGCGCATCCGCGAACTCGCGGCCGAACACAACGTGCCGCTGCTCGAAGCGCCGCCGCTCGCGCGTGCGCTGTATCACAACGTCGAACTCGAACGCGAGATTCCCGGCTCGCTGTACTCGGCCGTCGCCGAAGTGCTCGCGTGGGTCTACCAGCTCAAGCGCTTCCGTTCGGAAGGCGGCGCGTTCCCGGCGATGCCGGTCGATCTGGAGGTGCCGGCCGACCTCGACAAAGGCGCGTCGGTGTCCGCCGACGATGAACGCGAAGAGCAGGAAGACGCGCTCGGCAAGGGAGGTACGGCATGAGCACCCCAACCGGCCTGTTCGCGAAGCGCCCGAACCCGTTCGCGGGCACGAACCTGCGCGCACTCGCGGGCCCGATCCTCATCTGCATGATTTTGGGGATGATGATCCTGCCGCTGCCGCCGATGCTGCTGGATCTGCTGTTCACGTTCAACATCGCGCTGTCCGTGATGGTGCTGCTCGTCAGCATGTACACGATGAAGCCGCTCGACTTCGCGGCGTTCCCGAGCGTGCTGCTGTTCTCGACGCTCCTGCGCCTGTCGCTGAACGTCGCCTCGACGCGCGTCGTGCTGCTCGAAGGCCACACGGGCCCGGACGCGGCCGGCCAGGTGATCGAGGCGTTCGGCCACTTCCTGGTCGGCGGCAACTTCGCGGTCGGCATCGTCGTGTTCGTGATCCTGATGATCATCAACTTCATGGTGATCACGAAGGGCGCGGGGCGGATCGCCGAAGTGTCCGCGCGCTTCACGCTCGACGCGATGCCCGGCAAGCAGATGGCGATCGACGCCGACCTGAACGCGGGCCTCATCAACGAAGAGCAGGCGCGCAAGCGCCGCCTGGCCGTGTCGCAGGAAGCCGAGTTCTACGGGTCGATGGACGGCGCGTCGAAGTTCGTGCGCGGCGACGCGATCGCCGGCCTGATCATCATGGCGATCAACGTGATCGGCGGGCTGATCGTCGGGATGGTCCAGCACGACATGACGTTCGCGGCTGCCGGCACGAACTACACGCTGCTGACGATCGGCGACGGCCTCGTCGCGCAGATCCCGTCGCTGGTGATCTCCACCGCGGCCGGCGTGATCGTGTCGCGCGTCGCGACCGACGAGGACATCGGCACGCAGATCACCGGCCAGCTGTTCACGAACCCGCGCGTGCTGAACATCACCGGCGCGATCATCGTGCTGATGGGGCTGATCCCGGGCATGCCGCACTTCGCGTTCCTCGCCCTCGGCGGCGGCGCGATCTGGCTGGCCCGCACGCAGACCAAGCGCGCGGCGGCCCGCAAGGCGGCCGGCGACCTGACCGACATCGCGCCGCCCGCGGTGCTGCCGTCGGACAGCCACGAGGCGACCTGGGACGACGTGCAGCTGATCGACCCGCTCGGCCTCGAAGTCGGTTACCGCCTGATCCCGCTCGTCGACAAGAACAGCGACGGCGAACTGCTCAAGCGCATCAAGAGCATCCGCAAGAAATTCGCGCAGGAAATCGGCTTCCTGCCACCGGTGATCCATATCCGCGACAACCTCGAGCTGCGGCCGAACGCGTACCGGATCGCGCTGAAGGGCGTCGAGATCGGTGTCGGCGAAGTGTTCCCGGGCCAGTGGCTCGCGATCAACCCCGGCCAGGTGACGGCCGCGCTGCCGGGCGCCGTCACGCAGGATCCCGCGTTCGGGCTGCCGGCCGTGTGGATCGACGTCGCGATGCGCGAGCAGGCGCAGGTATACGGCTACACGGTGGTCGACGCGAGCACGGTCGTCGCGACGCACCTGAACCATCTGGTCGTCCAGCACGCGGCCGAGCTGCTCGGCCGCCAGGAAGTGCAGTCGCTCATCGAGCGCACCGGCAAGGATGCGCCGTCGCTCGTCGAGGACCTCGTGCCGAAGACGATCTCGCTGACGACGCTGCAGAAGGTGCTGCAGAACCTGCTCGAGGAAGGCGTGCCGATCCGCGACATGCGCACGATTCTCGAAGCCGTGTCCGAACACGCGGGCCGCGGCGACGCGTTCGAGATCACGGCCGCCGTGCGGCTGTCGCTCGGCCGCGCGATCACGCAGCAGTGGTATCCGGGCGCCGGCGAGATGCAGGTGATGGGCCTCGACTCGAATCTGGAGCGCGTGCTGTCGCAGGCGCTCGCCACCGGCGCGAACCCGGGCCTCGAACCCGGCCTCGCGCACAACCTTCTGACCGGCACGCAACAGGCGATGCTGCGTCAACAGAATCTCGGGCTGCCGCCCGTGCTGCTGGTGCAGCACGCGCTGCGCGCGATGCTCGCGCGTTTCCTGCGCCGCAGCCTGCCGCAATTGAAAGTGCTGTCGTATGCCGAAGTGCCGGACACACGCACGATCAAAGTCGTTAACGTCATCGGGGGTTCCGCTTGAACATTCGCAAATTCACCGGCGCAACGAGCCGCGACGCACTTCGTCTGGTGCGCGAGGCGCTCGGCGCCGACGCGGTCGTGCTGTCGAACCGCACGCTCGATGACGGCAGCGTGGAAATCGTCGCCCTGGCAGATTCGGACCTGGCCGCCGTGACCCCGCCGGCCGCGGCACGCCCGCGCATCGCCGCGTCGCGCCCGCCGGAATCGGTGCCGGCTGCCGCCGTGCCGGGCATCGTGTCGCGCCCGGGCGCGCCGCTGGCCCGCCCGACGGTCAATCCGTATGCGGCAGGCGAAGGCGGGTTGCCGGACGTGTTCTCGTCGATGTTCGGTGCAAGTGCCGACGCGGACGAGGCGACGGCGCAACCTTCGGCGCTCGATGACGAAGCGCCGGCCGCGGCAGCGCCGTCCTCCGCCGCCCCCGCACCGGCCGCCACCTCTGAACCCGCGCCGTGGCTCGTCGAGCACGCGAAGCGCCTGACGCAGCAGCGCGACGCGCTGATGGCGCGTGCGCAGGCGACGCCCGCCGCGCCGCAAGCGAGCGCGCCTGCCCCGCAGGCCGCCGCGAGCGCGACGCCGCCCAACTGGGCGCGCGACATCGTGCGCGAGGCCGAACGCCGGATGCCGGCCGCCGCCCCCCGCGCCCCCGACACGAACACGAGCGCCGCGCATGCCGCGAAGGCGGCCGAGCGCACGCGCCTGTCCGCCGACGCGGCCGCCGCGGTGGCCGATGCCGTGAAGTCGCGCATCGAGCGGATCGTCAACGATACGGTGATGCAGGAGCTCGGCGAACTGCGCGGGATGATGGCAGAGCAGTTCGACAGCCTGATGTGGCACGACCGCCAGCGTCGCAGCGCCGTGCATGGCGCGCTGACGAAGCACCTGTTCGCGGCCGGCTTCTCCGCGCAGCTCGTGCGGATGCTGGTCGACAACATGCCGGCGGCCGACGGCGCGCAGACCTTCGAACAGGCCGCCGAATGGGCGCAATCGGTGCTCGCGTCGAACCTGCCGGTGCTCGAAAGCGAAGATGCGCTGATGGAGCGCGGCGGCGTGTTCGCGCTGATGGGGCCGACGGGCGTCGGCAAGACGACCACCACCGCGAAGCTGGCCGCGCGTTGCGTGATGCGCTTCGGCGCGAGCAAGGTCGCGCTGCTGACCACCGACAGCTACCGGATCGGCGGCCACGAGCAGCTGCGCATCTTCGGCAAGATCCTCGGCGTGCCCGTGCACGCGGTGAAGGATGCGGGCGACCTCGCGCTCGCGCTGTCCGAGCTGCGCAACAAGCACATCGTGCTGATCGACACGATCGGCATGAGCCAGCGCGACCGCGCGGTATCCGACCAGATCGCGATGCTGCACGGGGCGAACGCGCCGGTGCAGCGCCTGCTGCTGCTCAACGCGACCAGCCACGGCGACACGCTCAACGAAGTCGTGCAGGCGTACCGCAGCGCGGGCGAGCATCCGGACCTGGCCGGCTGCATCCTCACGAAGCTCGACGAGGCGACCCACCTCGGCGGCGTGCTCGACACGGTGATCCGCTACAAGCTGCCGATCCATTACGTGTCGACCGGCCAGAAAGTGCCGGAGAACCTGTACGTCGCGTCGACCAAATTCCTGCTGAAGAGCGCGTTCTGTGTACCGCGTGACGGCTCGCCCTTCGTGCCGCAAGACGAGGACATGCCGACGCTGCTTTCCGCACTGACCGCACGTTCCACCGCCGAGCTTCACGAGGTGCGATTTGGATAAACGAATCATCGACCAGGCCGAAGGGCTGCGGCGCCTGCTGGCCGGGCGCGCGTCACGCATCGTCGCGGTGGCGGGCGGGCCGGCGGGGGTCGGCTGCACGTCCACCGTCGTGAACCTGGCGACGGCGCTCGCGTCGCTCGGCAAGGATGTGCTCGTCGTCGACGAGCGTGCCGACGTGCATTCGGCCAGCGCGACGCTGGCGGGCGCGTGGCTGCGCGACGGCGAGCGCACGCGGGTCGCGGCCGGCTTCGGCCTGTGCGCCGCGGCGCGGCTCGCGCGCACCGGCTACACCGACGCGCAGCTGAGCGATTTCATCGACGGCCCGGCCGACATCGTCCTCGTCGACGCGCAGCTCGGCGCCGACGGTTCGTTCTCGGCGCTCGCCCGCGAAGCGCACGACGTGCTGGTCGTCACGCGGGTCGCCGCGCAGGCGATCACCGAGGCGTATGCGTGCATGAAGCGGCTGCATTTCGCGCATGCGTTCGCGCAGTTCCGCGTGCTGACCAATCACGTCGGCAGCCACGCGGACGCGAAGACGGCGTTCGACAACCTCGCGGGCGTCGCGAGCCGCTACCTGACGGTGTCGATCGCCGACGCGGGCTGCGTGAGCGCCGATCCGCTCGTCGAGCATGCGCGCGAGCTGACGCGTGCCGCGGTCGACGCGTTCCCGTCGTCGCCCGCCGCGCGTGACTACCGGCAGATTGCCGCCGACCTGCTGTACTGGCCGATGCGCCCGCGCTCGGGTGCGGGCCGTGCCGTGCACGCGGGCGGCAAGCCGTCGTATGAGGCGGGCGCGGCACACGCCGCGTGAGCGCCACCGGAAGGAGAGAGCCATGATGTACAACGCTCAAGGAAAGATGTCCCAGGCCGACGTGCTCGCGCAATATGCGCCGCTCGTGCGACGCCTCGGGCTGCAGCTCGTCGCGAAGATGCCGGCGAGCGTCGACCTCGACGACCTGATCCAGGCCGGCATGATCGGCCTGATGGACGCGGCCGGCCGCTACAAGGAAGACCAGGGCGCGCAGTTCGAGACCTACGCGACCCAGCGTATCCGCGGCGCGATGCTCGACGAGCTGCGCAGCAACGACTGGCTGCCGCGCAGCCTGCGCAAGACGTCGCGCGAGGTCGAGCACGCGGTGCACCAGGTCGAGCAGCATCTCGGCCGCTCGGCGAGCGAGACCGAGATCGCGCAGCACCTGAACATGCCGCTCGACGAATACCAGGGGATGCTGCAGGACCTGCACGGCAGCCAGCTGATCTACTACGAGGATTTCGACCGCGCGGCCGACGACGAGCCGTTCCTCGACCGCTACCGCGTCGATCACGCCGATCCGCTGTCGGCGCTGCTCGACGAGCACCTGCGCGAAGCGCTCGTCGAGGCGATCGAGCGGCTGCCGGAGCGCGAGAAGCTGCTGATGTCGCTGTACTACGAACGGGGTCTGAATCTGCGCGAAATCGGCGCGGTGCTCGAAGTGAGCGAATCGCGGGTGTGCCAGCTGCACAGCCAGGCGGTTGCGCGCCTGCGTGCCCGGCTGCGCGAACAGGCGTGGGTCGGCGCGGAGTCCTGACCCTTTACTGACGGCCGCGCGCGCCGACGCCGCGCGCGTGTGCCGGGTGCGCGTCGTGTATGTGCAGGCTTGCGCATTCTGCGCGCCGATTTGCTACAATCCTCTCCGCTTTCCGAGGAGCGTTGCGACGGACCACCCTGCGTCCGCCAGGCTCGGAAGGCTTCACCAAGCAGTCGTGCGGCACAACCGCGTCGGCCCCGCTTCCTGAACGGCGCTCACGTCACCAATCTAGAAACTTTTTAGAAAGGAGGGCGTGATGAACGCCATTATCGATTCCAAAGCTTCCAACGATTACGTCGTCGCCGACATGGCGCTGGCCGGCTGGGGCCGCAAGGAACTGAACATCGCCGAGACCGAAATGCCGGGCCTCGTGCAGATCCGTGACGAATACAAGGCGCAGCAGCCGCTGAAGGGCGCGCGCATTGCCGGTTCGCTGCACATGACGATCCAGACGGGCGTGCTGATCGAGACGCTGAAGGCGCTCGGCGCGGACGTCCGCTGGGCCTCGTGCAACATCTTCTCGACGCAGGACCACGCCGCTGCCGCGATCGTCGAAGCCGGCACGCCGGTGTTCGCGTTCAAGGGCGAATCGCTCGACGAATACTGGGAGTTCTCGCACCGCATCTTCGAATGGCCGAACGGCGAGTTCGCGAACATGATCCTGGACGACGGCGGCGACGCAACGCTGCTGCTGATCCTCGGCGCGAAGGCCGAGAAGGATCGTTCGGTGATCGCGAAGCCGACCAACGAGGAAGAAGTCGCGCTGTACAAGTCGATCGCGCAGCACCTCGACGCGGATCCGACCTGGTACTCGACGCGCCTCGCGCACATCAAGGGCGTGACCGAAGAAACCACGACCGGCGTGCACCGCCTGTACCAGATGGAAAAGGACGGCCGCCTGCCGTTCCCGGCGTTCAACGTGAACGATTCGGTCACCAAGTCGAAGTTCGACAACCTGTACGGCTGCCGTGAATCGCTGGTCGACGGCATCAAGCGCGCGACCGACGTGATGATCGCGGGCAAGGTCGCGGTCGTCGCGGGCTACGGCGACGTGGGCAAGGGCTGCGCGCAGTCGCTGCGCGGCCTGGGCGCGACCGTGTGGGTCACCGAAATCGACCCGATCTGCGCACTGCAGGCGGCGATGGAAGGCTACCGCGTCGTGACGATGGAATACGCGGCCGACAAGGCCGACATCTTCGTGACGGCTACCGGCAACTACCACGTGATCAACCACGATCACATGAAGGCGATGCGCCACAACGCGATCGTCTGCAACATCGGCCACTTCGACTCGGAAATCGACGTTGCGTCGACCCGCCAGTACCAGTGGGAAAACATCAAGCCGCAGGTCGACCACATCATCTTCCCGGACGGCAAGCGCGTGATCCTGCTGGCGGAAGGCCGCCTCGTGAACCTCGGCTGCGCGACCGGCCACCCGTCGTTCGTGATGTCGAACTCGTTCGCGAACCAGACGCTCGCGCAGATCGAGCTGTTCGTGCGCGGCAACGAGTACGAGAACAAGGTGTACGTGCTGCCGAAGCACCTCGATGAAAAGGTTGCGCGCCTGCACCTCGCGCGCATCGGCGCGAACCTGTCCGTGCTGTCGGACGAGCAGGCTTCGTACATCGGCGTGCAGAAGGACGGCCCGTTCAAGCCGAACCACTACCGCTACTGATCCGATGCGCCGCTGCCGCGGTGCCGGACGCGCGTCACCCGCGCACCCGGTACGGCGGCACGGCGCGGGATCGCCGGCTGCCGCGGCGCGCCTACGGGCACCCGCGGCAGCCGGCGGCGGCCACTGATCGTACCGATCGACAACCGAACCGGAGCACTCCATGAGCGTCATCCTCACCTGGGTCATCAACGCGCTCGCGCTGCTGATCATCACCTACCTCGTGCCGTCGATCCACATCAAGAGCTTCGGCACGGCGCTGATCATCGCGGTCGTGCTCGGCCTGATCAACACGGTGATCCGTCCGGTGCTGATCCTGCTGACGCTGCCCGTCACGATCGTCACGCTCGGGGTGTTCATCCTCGTCGTGAACGCGTTGTGCTTCTGGTTCGCGTCGTCGCTGCTGAAGGGCTTCGAGGTGTCGGGCTTCTGGTCCGCATTCTTCGGTTCGATCCTGTACAGCATCGTGTCGTGGCTGCTGTCCGCCCTGATCTTCGGTCAGCGCGACATCGGCTGACGCCCCAGGGCCTGTTCCCTCAGAATCATGAAACCGATCGAACTCTCGTTTGAATTCTTCCCGCCGAAGACGGCGGAAGGCGTCGAGAAGCTGCGCGCCACGCGTGCGCAGCTGCTGCCGCTGAAGCCGAAATTCGTGTCCTGCACGTTCGGCGCCGGCGGTTCGACGCAGCAGGGCACGCTCGATACGGTGCTCGACATGCAGAAGGACGGCCTCGAGGCCGCGCCGCACCTGTCGTGCATCGGTTCGTCGCGCGACAGCCTGCGCGCGATCCTCGACCAGTACCGCTCGTACGGCATCCGCCACATCGTCGCGCTGCGGGGCGACCTGCCGTCGGGGATGGGCGAAGTCGGCGAACTGCGCTATGCGTCGGAGCTCGTCAGCTTCATCCGTGCCGAACACGGCGACTGGTTCCACATCGAGGTGGCCGGCTATCCGGAGTACCACCCGCAGGCGCGCTCGCCGAAGGCCGATCTCGAGAATTTCGCGCGCAAGGTGAAAGCCGGCGCGAATTCCGCGATCACGCAGTACTTCTTCAACGCCGATGCGTATTTCCGCTTCGTCGACGATGCGCGCAAGCTGGGCGTGGAGGTGCCGATCGTGCCGGGCATCATGCCGATCACGAACTTCTCGCAGCTGATGCGCTTCTCCGAGATGTGCGGCGCCGAAGTGCCGCGCTGGGTCGCGCGCCGGCTCGAGAGCTTCGGCGACGATCGCGAGTCGATCCGCGCGTTCGGCGCGGACGTCGTCACGAGCCTGTGCCAGCGTCTGGTCGACGCGGGCGTGCCGGGTCTGCATTTCTATACGCTGAACACGGCGGCCGCGACGCGGACGATCTGTGAACGGCTCGTCATGTAAGCGCGCTCACGCGATTGCATGCGTCAAAGCCCCGCCGGTTGTGTGAACTGACCCCGTAAAGTTGGACGGGTTATGACGGCTAGGGCTGAGTTCTGTATTGCACGGGACTCAGCCCTTTTAGTTTCAGTTTGATGCGGTCGTGATTGTAGTAGTGGATGTAGCTTGCCAA
>NZ_JAUJQE010000012.1:0-200771 GCF_030482505.1 Burkholderia sp. AU45274
GATGAACGCGCTGGCGACGCTGTTCATCACGGCGGTGACGATCGGCGTGATCGTCGTGAACCGGATGATGATCGCGCGTGAGCGGCGCCGCATCGCCGACATGAAGGCGGCGTTCGCGGTGGCGTGACGTATCGCCTCCTGTTCCAAAGATAACAAGCACTGCAGACAAGCAAGATGCGCCGCCCCAGGGGGGGCGCGCGATTCGATTCCGATTTGACAGGCACACGACAAGGAGAATCCGCAATGAAGAAGAAACTGATCTGCCTGCTGGTGGCCGGCGCGTTACCGGGCATCGCGCTGGCCGACTCGACATCCGCCGAGATCAAGGCGCTGCAGGCGCAGGTCGCGGCGCTGCAGAAACAGATGAAGGCGATGCAGGCGCAACTGTCGGCGAAGGGCGGCCCCGCGACCGCCCAGGCCGGCACGAAGGCAGGGGTGGGCGTCGCGCCGGCCGCGGTGGCCGTCGACCCGGGCTCGCCGGACTACGGCAAGGCGCAGGCCACGCTGACCAACGATGAGGTCGGCGAAATGAAGCAGCAGATCGCGAACCAGCAGCTGAAGGTCGACTCGCTGACGGACGCGGCCAACACGGGCCCGCTCGCCGGCCTGTCGGTGACGGGCTACATCGACCCGACCTACATGTACAACCGCGCGGCCGGCACGTCGTCGTTCCTGTTCGCGAACCACGAGAACGCGTACAACTACTTCAACAGCACGTTCGGCGATCTCTACCTCGACATCAAGAAGACGTTCGGCGTCGGCCCGATGGCGCCGTCGGCGGAAATCACGCTGATGCCGAACCGCGGCAACGGCATCACGCTGCTGCAGAACTCGCGCGGCTCGATCACCGACAACCTGCTGAACACCGCGGTCATCAACGTGCCGATCACCGCCGAAACGACGCTGGTCGCCGGCCTGATCCCGAGCTTCGGCGGCTACGAGGTGCAGCAGTCGAACCAGATGCTCACGCTCACGCACAACCTGCTGTACGATTTCTCGGATCCGGGCAGCTACGTCGGGATCGGCGCGAACTACACGAAGGGCAACTGGGCGTGGAAGTTCTTCCTCGGCAACGAGCAGTACCGCACGTACGGTTCGGTCACGCAGAAAGGCGTGAATGCGCTCGGCGACCCGATCACCACCAGCAACAAGGTGCCGACCTTCACCGCACGCGCGGACTACACGTGGTCGAGTGCGCTCGACATCGGCGGTTCGTTCAATATCGGTCGCCAGACGCTGTCGTCGGCAGCTGTGACAGATCCGGTTACCGGCCAACAAATCGGCGTCAACTACGGCCCGGGTGGTGCAGCACCGAGCGCGTACGGCTCGTTCTTCTTCGGTGAACTCGACGCGACCTACACGCTCGCCGACATTCAGTACAACGCGGAAGTCGACTACGGCCGTCAGCAGCATGCGGCGTTCAATGGCGGGCTCGCGCAGTGGTACGGCCTGTCGCTGCTCGCGCACCGCAAGTTCAACGCGCCGGTGGTCGGCCGCATGGGCGTGACGCTGCGCTACGACCTGCTCGCCAACTCGAAGAACGGCGGCGGCGGCGGCGGCATCGCGCTGAACGGCAACGGGATGGACCCGAGCAACGGCTTCGGCGTCGACGCGGACTGCCTCGCGCAGTCGAAGGCCGGCGGCGGCCTGGGCTTCGAGTGCAAGGGGGCCGTGCGGCAGGATGTCGCGCTCGACCTGCTGTTCTATCCGACCCAGCAGATCACCGTGAAGGTCGAATACCGCCACGACTGGGCGAACAACAAGGTGTTCCTGCGCAACGACGGATCGTATGGCAAGTCCAACGACCTGCTCGCGACGCAGTTCATCTATTCGTTCTGACGCAGCCCGCGCGGGACGCCGTGCCGCACGCACGGCGTCCCGCGCCGTTTTTACCGGCCGGACGACGGTGCGCGATGCACCGCCGCCGGCTGCAACGAGGGAGCCGGATTCATGACGCAGTCTTTCACCCGCCGCGCCGATGCGCTCGCGCGCGACTCGTACTACGAAGCGACGGCCGTGCGCCCCGCCGTGGACGACCCGGCGCTCGACGGGACGATCGACGTCGACGTCTGCGTGATCGGCGCCGGCTTCGCGGGCCTGTCGACGGCGCTCGACTGCCGTGCGCGCGGGCTGTCCGTCGCGGTGATCGACGCGCACCGGCCCGGCTGGGGTGCGTCGGGCCGCAACGGCGGCCAGGCGATCACCGGCTTCGCGAAGGACGAGGAAGTCGAGCGGCAGCTCGGCGCCGACGGCGCGCGCGCCGCGTGGTCGCTGTCGCTCGACGGCGTCGCGCTGATCGCCGAGCGGATCGCGCGCTACGGGATCGACTGCGACTTCACGCGCGGCTACCTGACGGTCGCGACGAAACCGCGCCGCATCGACGACCTGCACGCGTGGATGGACGCAGCGACCCAGCGCTGGGGCCATCCGTCGCTGTCATGGCTCGACACCGGCGAGATCCGCGCGCGCATCGCATCGACACGCTATCTCGCGGGCGTCTACGATCCGCTGTCGGGCCACCTGCATCCGCTCAAGTACTGCCTCGGCCTGGCCGATGCCGCGCGCCGCGAAGGCGTCGCGCTGTACGCGCATACGCCCGCGCTCGACGTCGTGCGCGGCGAGCGGCCCATCGTGCGCACGCCAACCGGCGACGTGCGCTGCCGCTTCGTCGTGTCGTGCTGCAACGCGGGCCCCGGCGGCGTGCTGCCGGCCGCGACGGCCGCCCGCATCGCGCCGATCGCGTCGTACATCATCGCGACCGAGCCGCTCGGCCTGGCGCGCGCCGACGCGCTGATCGCGCAGCGCGAAGCCGTATGCGACAACAACTTCTTCCTCGACTATTTCCGGCTGTCGGCCGACCACCGGATGCTGTTCGGCGGCCGCGCGAATTCGGCCGGCGCGTCGCCCGCCACGCTCGCCGAAACGATCCGGCGCCGCATGGTCGGCGTGTTCCCGCAGCTCGGTGACGTGCGCGTCGACCACGCTTGGGGCGGCTTCGTCGACGTCACGCGCAACCGTGCGCCGGATTTCGGCGCGCTCGATCCGAACTTCTTCTACGTCCAGGGCTTCAGCGGCCATGGCGTCGCGCTCACCGGCATCGCCGGACGCGCGGTCGCCGGCGCGATCGCGGGCGACACACGCGCGTTCGACCTGTTCGCGCGCATGCGTCACCGGCGCTTCCCCGGCGGCGACGCATGGCGGCAACCCGCGCTCGAACTCGGGATGCTGTACCACCGCGTGCGCGAGCTATTCTGAGTCAAACTCCTCCGTTATCCTGACCATGCAGACATTCGCCAACCAGCCGCACGTCGCGTCCTACTACGCGGCGACCGCCAACGATACGACCCGCCACGCGCCGCTCGCCGGCACGATCGATGCCGACGTGTGCGTGATCGGCGCGGGCCTCACGGGCCTGTCCGCCGCGCTCAATCTCGCCGAGCGCGGCCATTCGGTGACCGTGCTCGAGGCGTCGCGGGTCGGATGGGCAGCGAGCGGCCGCAACGGCGGCCAGCTGATCGGCGGGTTCGCGTGCGACATCGACACGTTCGGGCAGTTCATGCCGGAAGGCGACGTGAAGCGCATCTGGGACATGGGGCTCGAAACGCTGTCGCTCGTGAAGTCGCGCATCGCGCAGCACGACATCGACTGCGCGCTGGTGCCCGGCTACCTGACCGCCGCGAACACCGAGCGCGACGCCGACGGCCTGAAACGCTGGCGCGACGAAGCCGCGAAGCGCTTCGGCTACGACCGCTTCCACTTCGTCGAAGCCGACGAACTCGGCGACTACGTGCAGTCCGAGCGCTATTGCGGCGGCCTGTACGACCCGGACAGCGGCCACCTCCATCCGCTCAACTACACGCTCGGCCTCGCCCGCGCGGCGACCGGCGCGGGCGTGCGCATCCACGAGGACAGCTGCGTGACGCGCGTGCGCGACGTCGCGGGCGGCCATGTCGTCGAGACGAGCGGCGGCAACGTGCGCGCGCGTTTCGTCGTGCTCGCGTGCAATACCTTCGTCGGCACGCTCGCGCCCGCGCTGTCGAGGAAGATCATGCCGGTCGGCACCTACGTGATCGCGACCGAGCCGCTCGGCGACGCGCGCGCCGCCGCGCTGATGCCCGCGCGCGCGGCGATCTGCGACAGCCGCTTCGTGCTCGACTATTTCCGGCCGGCGCCCGACACGCGGCTCGTGTGGGGCGGCAAGGTCAGCTATTCGACGCGGGAGCCGCGCGATCTCGCGGCGGCGATGCGCGCGGACATGCTGAAGACGTTCCCGCAGTTGGCGGACGTGAAGGTCGACTACGCGTGGGGCGGCTTCGTCGACATCACGATGAACCGCGCGCCGCACTTCGGCCGCATCGCGCCGACGATGTATTTCGCGCAGGGGTTCTCGGGGCACGGCGTGAACACGACCGCGCTTGCGGGCAAGCTGATCGCCGAGGCGATCAACGGACAGGCGAGCCGCTTCGACCTGTTCGACAAGATCCGCCATCGCGACTTCCCCGGCGGCGAGGCGCTGCGCACGCCGGCGCTGGTGCTCGCGATGAGCTGGTACCGGCTGCTCGACGCATTCGGCGTGCATTGACCGGGTCACATCAACGAGAAACGGCCGCGTCGAAGCGCAGCCGTTCCGTTGTTGCCGTGCGCCGACGCGCCCCCGCTAATCCGCCACCTTCTGCCGCATCGTCACGAACTCCTCGGCCGCGGTCGGGTGAATGCCGATCGTGTCGTCGAACTGCGCCTTCGTCGCACCCGCGCGAATCGCGATCGCGATGCCCTGGATGATCTCGCCCGCATCGCGGCCGACCATGTGCGCGCCGACCACGCGCTGGCTGTCGCGCGCAACGACGAGCTTCATCAGCGTGCGCTCGTCGCGGCCCGACAGCGTGTGACGCAGCGCCTTGAACGACGTGCGGTAGATATCGACGTCGCCGTCGTACAGGTCGCGCGCGGTCGACTCGGTGAGCCCGACCGTCGCGACCTCGGGCTGGCTGAACACCGCCGACGGCACCCATTCGTGATCGGCCGCGACGCGCGACCCGCCGAACAGCGTGCGGGCGAGCAACCCGCCGTCGCGCGTCGCGACCGGCGTGAGCTGCGGCCGCGACGTGACGTCGCCGATCGCGTGGATCGACGGCACCGACGTCGCCGAATACGCATCGACGGCGATCGCGCCACGCGCGTCGAGCATCACGCCCGCCTGCTCGAGCCCGAGGCCGTCGACGTTCGGCACGCGGCCGGTCGCATACAGCACCTGGTCGTACGGCCCGTGCCGTGCCGCGCCGACGCGCACGCTCAGCGTGCCGTCGTCCGCGCGCTCGATCGACTCGACCACCGAGCGTGCATGGATCGTGACACCCTGTTTCGTCATCTCGTCGGTCAGGAACTGGCGCACGTCGTCGTCGAAGCCGCGCAGGATCTTCTCGCCGCGATAGAACAGGTCGACGTGGCTGCCGAAGCCGTTGAAGATGCCCGCGAACTCGACCGCGATATAGCCGCCGCCGACCACCGCGATGCGCTTGGGGCACGCGGCAAGCGACAGCGCCTCGCGCGACGTGATCGCATGCCCGATGCCGGGCCGCGCCGGCATCGACGGGCGCGAGCCGGTCGCGATCGCGATGTGGCGCGCACGGATCGTGCGTTCGCCGATCGCGACCGTATGCGCATCGACGAGCGTCGCGCGCCCCGCGTGCATCTCGACGCCCGATTGCCGCAGCAGGTTGATGTAGATGTCGCTGAGCCGGTTGATCTCGCGATCCTTCGCGGCGATCAGCGCGGGCCAGTCGAGCGTGCCGGCGCCGAAGCTCCAGCCGAAGCCCTTCGCGTCCTCGACTTCATGCGGGTAGTGCGATGCGTAGACGAGCAGCTTCTTCGGAATGCAGCCGCGCAGCACGCAGGTGCCGCCGATCTGCTCTTCTTCCGCAATGCCGACGTGCGCGCCGTATGACGCGGACATGCGTGCGAGCCGCACGCCGCCCGAGCCGGCGCCGATGACGAACAGGTCGTAGTCGAAATCCATCGCATTCCCTCATCGCAGTTCGGATGACGGCACGATAGCAAGATTCCGGCATTCTTGCGGCGCACGGTGCAGCCCGGCGCCCGCCCAATAAAAAACGGCGAGAGACGTTGCCTCTCGCCGGTCAAACCAGCTGCCGGGTGTGTCATGCGTCACCGATCGACCGCATGCCCGACCTGCCGGCTGCGCGGCACCGATCCGCCCAGGCGCGCGAAGGGCGCGCCCACGGCCGGACCAGCCGCCATGCTCATGCCTGCGACGTGTCGCTGCCGTCCGTCGCCTGCGTGTCGTCTGCCTGCTGCGGCTGCTCTTCCTTCTTCTCGAGCATGCCTTCGATCGCTTCCGCACCCTTGAAGCCGGCGACGGCGGCGGCCGCCTTGGTCAGCAGGCCCGCATCCGGATCCAGCTTTTCCGCGCCTTCGACAGCAGCGACTGCGCCAGCGATTTCACCCACGGTGTTCAGGATACCCATCGTCATCCCCTTTCAAGAAAATCGTGAGCGCATCGTCCCACGAAAAAAACCGGCGGACCGCGATTGTCATCACCGGATACACAAGTTACGCACCAGGCCGGCCGCACTCGCCGAGCGCAACCGGAACGACGCACGCGCGCGCCAGGCGGCACGCAACGGGCGATGCACGCAGCGTAGCGGAAAGCCTTCGCGCGCACTGTAAAAGTATGTTCTGGATTGCCGACGAAACCCTTACGGCGCGGGGGTCTCGTGATGAAGCATTCGCCGAATAGTCGTGCGCGCGTATGAAGGTCGCGTGACGAAAAAAAAGAGGCGCCTCGCGGCGCCCCTTCGATGCAGGCCGGACGACTGCCGGCCGATGCGTTCCGACGTTCGTCAGAAGATATTGCGCAGGCCGATCGCGATGCCGGTCTGGTTGCTGCGACCCGGCAGCTCGACGTTCGCCGCGCCGTTCGTCTTGTTGAAGTCGACGGTGCCGTAGACTTCCGTGCGCTTGCTGAGCGCGTACTCGGCGATGCCGACGATCGCGTAGCGGTTGCCGCTCGCGAGCGTGCCGTTGGTGGTCATCGCGTTGCGCATGTGGTCGTAGTAGAACGCGCCCGTCAGCGTCAGCGGCGCGCTGACCTGCCAGCTCACGCCCGCGAACGGACCGTCGTCGATCCGGCCGGTGCCCTTCGCGACCGGAATCGTCTGCTGTGCGAGCAGGCTGTCGACGAAGCCCGTGTCGTCCTTCGAGCGCAGGTAGCCCGCGTAGATCTTCGCCTTGCTGAACGCATACACGACGTTCGCGTGGTAGATCGTCTGCTTGCGCGCCGAGTTGTCGCTGTTCTGCTGCGCGCCGGCCGCGATGCTGAGCGGGCCCATCACGTACGACAGCGACACGCCCCACGCATTGCCCTTGCCCAGCGAACCCGGGATCTGGCCCGAGAAGCCGCCCGCGCCGGTCGATTCGTAGTTGGTGCCGGTCGAGTACATCGCCTTCGCGGTCAGGCCTTCGAACTTGCCGGTGTACTTGATCTGGTTGTCCGCATACAGGCCGCCGCCGAGTGCGACCGGCAGCCATGCGTTTTCGAGGTAGTTGCCGACCGTCAGCGGATCGTAGGTATCCGACAGCAGGTCGAACAGGGGCGTCTTCTGGCGGCCGAGGGTCACCGTGCCGTACGGGCTCTGCAGGCCGACGTACGCTGCGCGGTTGAACAGGCGGCCGCTGTCGGCGAAGGCGCCGTTCTGCAGGTTCACGCCGCTCTCGAGGTTGAACACGGCCTTCAGGCCGCCGCCGAGGTCTTCCGTGCCGTAGATGCCGAAGCGGCTGTTCGTGATCGCGCCGTTGGTCATCGACAGCAGGCCGTCGTTCTTGGCGTTGGCGTTGGTCAGGTAACGGATGCTGGCGTCGGCGACGCCCCAGAGCGTGACCGAGCTTTGTGCGGCCGCGTACTGGCTGGCAAATGCGAGCGCGGCGCCCCCTGCGATGGCTGCGAGTCGGGTGGTCTGCTTCATGAGCTTTCCTTTTTGTAGGTGTCTCCATTCATGGCCGGCCGCGTGCGCAGCCGGGTGGCGATCGCTCACGTTCTTGGCGCGCGCGATGTGGGCTGAATCATATGACGAGTGCCATCGCTGAAAGAAATTGAAATGCGCGGTAACGGCGGAACTGTCGCCCGCGCACAACGCTGCGCGCGGCAACGCGCATCCGGCGGGCATCGGGCGCCGCACGGCAGCGGCCGCGAGCGCGGCTGACGGTGCGTCGGGTCGGTCAGGATCGCGCGGCAGGTGCCGCGGAACGGGCGCGCGCGGGCACGCCCGGGGGCGCACGCTGGGGGCACACGCAGGGGTGCGCCCGCGGGAGGCGCGGTCACACCGCCGCCGGCCCGCCGTCGGCCGTGTGCCGGCGCCACGCGCGCCGCACGATTTCCGCGAACGCGCCGACGAGCAGCAGCACGGCGCCCCACAGCGCGACCTCCGGCACGAGTCGCGTGACGAGGCCGCCGACCACCGCGCCGGCCAGGAAGCAGAAGCTGATCGTCGCGAGCAGCGCCGAGTCGTGCAGCGCACCCGCGTCGTAGCGCGGGATCAACCCGACGAACAGCTTCTGCGCGGCGCGCCGCAGGTTGCCGGTGGTCATCACCGACGTGTACGACAGTTCCTCGAGATGGGTGAACGACAGCGTCTGCAGCGTCGCGACGAACGAGATGCCCGGAATCAGCCACGCGCTCGACGCGCCGACGAGGCCGCTCGCGGCGACGCCGAGAAAGACGATCTCGACGAGCAGGCTCGCGAACGCCGTGTGCTTCATCCAGCCGCGCTGCGCGGCAAGCCCGAGCAGGTGCGCGACGAACACCGCGATCGTGAAGCCGACGAGCGGCGGCACGTGATGCAGCGCGGCGGCCCATTCGCCGGCCGACAGGTTGATGCCGAGCAGCGCGACGTTGCCGGTCATCGTGTTCGCGAACACGTGGCCGTGGCCGACATACGTGTACGCGTCGAGGTAGCCGCCGGACAGCGTCAGCAACGCGGCGACAGTGAGATTGCGGCTGGCGCCGTCGAGATCCATCGAGCCTCCCGTGAAGATTCGCGCCAGTATGGCGCACGGGCGGTCAAAGTGCGCCGGTCATTGCCCGATGCCCGTGAGCCCGATCAGCGCGCCGCCCGCGAGCAGCCACAGCGGATGGATGCGCGTGCGCCACGCGAGCACCGCGCACGCGGCCGTGATGCCCCACTGGATCGCGGTGCGGTTCGACGCCTCGGAGATCAGCACCGCGCTGGCCGCGACGAGCCCGGCGGTGACCGGCATCATCCCCTGCTGCACGTAGCGGCGCCACGGCCGGTCGCGAAAGCGCTCCCACGCATGCAGCGCGAGCACGGTGACGATCGACGACGGCCCGAACTTCGCAAGCGACGCGACCAAGAGCCCGCTCCAGCCGGCCACGTGCCAGCCCACCAGCGACACGATCATCATGTTCGGCCCGGGCGCGGCCTGGGCCAGCGCGAACAGCGCGGTGAACTCGTGCGCGCTCATCCAGTGATGGACGTCGACGACCTGCCGCTGCATCTCCGGCAGGATCGTGTTGCCGCCGCCGAACGCGAGCAGCGACAACTGGCTGAAGATCGTCGCGATGGCGATCAGCGTGTCGTTCATGGCCGCTCTCCTCGCTGCGCGTCGCGCGCCGCGGCCTGCGCCGGCCGCGGCGTGCCCGCGTCGCGGCGCCGCGACGCGAGCCAGATGCTGACCGGCGTCAGCACGAGCATCGCGGTCAGCAGCGGAATGCGCAGCACCGCGATCGCGACGAACGCGAGCGCCGCGATGCCGGCCGCCGCACGCGCATGCAGCAGCGGCTTCAAGACCTTCACGGCCATCGCGACGAGCAGCCCGGCCGCCGCCGCGGCGAGCCCCGCGAACAGGTGCTGCACGCGCGGATCGTTCTGCGTCTTCGCGTACAGCACGCCGAGCGCGACGACGACGAGCGTCGGGCCCGCGATCAACCCGAGAATGCCGGCGAACGCGCCGGCGACGCCGCGAAAGCGCATGCCGACGGCCACCGACAGGTTGATCACGTTGCCACCCGGCAGGAACTGGCACAGCCCGAGCAGATCGGTGAATTCGTCGGCGGAGAGCCACTTGCGCTCTTCGACGATGGTGCGCCGCGCGAACGGCAGCGCACCGCCGAACGACATGAGGCCAAGCGACAGGAAACCGGTGAACAGCTCGGCGAGGCCGACGCCGCGGGGTGAGGCGGCCGGCGGCGGGGCGGCCGGCGGAGAAGCGGATTGCATGGGGTTCCTTATCAAACGGTGACCCGAGGTTACCGCCGTTCGGCATGCCGGCAAAACGATTTTATCGGCGCGCCCTTGTGATCTAGAATCACAAGCATGGCACGCGATCTCCCGCCCTTTTCCGCGCTTCGGGCCTTTGAAGCCGCGGCACGACATGAAAGCTTCAGCGCTGCCGGCGACGAGCTGCATGTGACTCACGGTGCCATCAGCCGGCAGATCGCCGGGTTCGAGGCCTGGCTCGGCAAGCCGGTGTTCCACCGCTACGGCAAGCGCGTGAAGCTCACCGACGAAGGCCGCCGCTACCTCGACACCGTGCGCGCGGCGTTCGACAGCATCGCGCTCGCGACCGAGCAGTTGCGCAACACGGGCGCGGCACGCGTGCTGCGCATCAATGCGCTGCCGACCTTCGCGATGAAATGGCTGCTGCCGCGCCTGTCGCGGTTCCAGCGCGACGTGCCGAACGTCGAGCTGAAGCTGTCGACGTCGAATGCGCCCCTCGATACGCTCGACGGCTTCGATGTCGCGATCCGCCGCGGCCCCGGCCACTGGCCGAACTGCACGAGCGGCCACTTCCTCGACGAAAGCGTGATACCCGTCTGCAGCCCGGCGCTGCTCAAGCGCGCGCCGATCGCGCGCGCGGACGATCTCGCGCGCCACGTGCTGCTGCATTCGGATACGCGGCCGGAAGGCTGGCGCGACTGGTTCGCGGCGGCCGGCGTGGCGATGAAGGGGCGCAAGCGGCAGTCGTTCGACCACTTCTACCTGGCGCTGCAGGCGGCCGTCGACGGCCTGGGCGTCGCGCTCGGCCCGTTGCCGCTGATCGACGACGAGCTCGCGAGCGGCCGGCTGGTGATGCCGCTGGAGGGGCCGCGCATCGCGACGCGCAGCTACTGGTGGATCGCGCCGCGCGCGCCGGCGGACGATCCGCTCGTCGCGCAGTTCTGCGCGTGGCTGCAGACGCAGTCGAACGTCGGCGCGTAGCGCGTCGACGGTCGACGCAAAAGATGGCGCGGGCGGCAGGACGCCGCCCGCCGGACGCTCAGACCACCGGGCCCGGTTCCTTTTCCTTGCGCAGGATCGCGTACAGGATGATCGCGCCGAACGTCGCGGTGCCGATCCCGCCGAGCCCGAAGCCGCCGATCTTCAGCGAGAAGTCGCCGGCGCCGAGCACCAGCGTGACGGCCGCGACGATCAGGTTGCGGTTGTCGGAGAAGTCGACCTTGTTGACGACCCAGATCCGCGCGCCCGTCACCGCGATCAGCCCGAACACGACGATCGACACGCCGCCGAGCACCGGGCCCGGAATCGTCTGGATCACCGCGCCGAACTTCGGCGAGAAGCCGAGCACGATCGCGATCACCGCGGCGACCGCGAACACGAGCGTCGAGTAGATCCGCGTGACGGCCATCACGCCGATGTTCTCCGCGTAGGTCGTCACGCCCGTGCCGCCGACGCTGCCCGACACGATCGTCGCGAGCCCGTCGCCGATGAACGCGCGGCCCACGTAGCGATCGAGCTTGGTGCCCGTCATCGCGCTGACGGCCTTGATGTGGCCGAGGTTCTCGGCGACCAGGATCACCGCGATCGGCGCGAGCATCAGCATCGCGTGCGGATCGAACACCGGCGCGCGAAAGCTCGGCACCCCGAACCAGGCCGCCTGCCCGACGATCGAGAAATCGATCGGCTTGCCGAGTCCCATCCCGTTGGTCGCGACCGCGTAGATCGCGTAGGCGATCACCAGCCCGACCAGGATCAGCAGGCGCTGCACCATGCCGCGCGAGAACACCGCGACGCCGCCGACGCACAGCACGGTCACGAGCGCCATCACCGATTCGAAGGTCGACCCGGACACGCCCTTGACCGCGATCGGCGCGAGGTTCAGCCCGATCACCGCGACCACCGCGCCGGTCACGACGGGCGGCATCAGCGTCTCGATCCAGCGCGTGCCGATCGCCTGCACCAGCAGGCCGAGCGCGACGTACACGACGCCGCACGCGACGATCCCGCCGAGCGCGACCGGGATGTTCGGGTTCGGGCCGCTGCCGCCGTAGCCGGTCACCGCGATCACGAGGCCGATGAACGCGAAGCTCGAGCCGAGGTAGCTCGGCACGCGGCCGCCGACCAGCACGAAGAACAGCAGCGTGCCGATGCCCGACATGAAGATGCACAGGTTCGGGTCGAAGCCCATCAGCAGCGGCGCGAGCACGGTCGAGCCGAACATCGCGACGACGTGCTGCACGCCCATCGCGACCATCTGCGGCCACGCGAGGCGCTCGTCGGGGCCGACCACGCGCGAGGCCGCGCCGGTCGATTGCACCCGCCAGCGCGGGAAGTAGGAATCGGACATGGGGAAAAGGGCTCCTGTCGGTCGCCGGCTGCGGAGGATGCGCCGGTCTGGAATCTGGCGCGAGTTTACGGAGCGGAAATGGGGCTGGCAAGCGGCGGACGCGCATGCGGCTGCCGAACGGCAGCCATGCAGATTCGAACTCGTCCAATTCACGGCCGGGGCCGCCCACCCTAAAGTAGCTGGACTGCCCCGCTGCGAGCGTGGCGGCACGGATCCATCGAGTTCAAACAGTAGTTCAACACGAGAAAGCCTGCATCAGCGCGTGCAGTCCGCTTATTCCGGAACAGCGGAGAGCGGACGCATCCGAATGCCAATAAAAACTGGAGAGACAGGAACGCCTGACCGCCGGTAATCCAGAGCGTGCGTGAACGGCAAAGGGCGCGCGCGCCACGAGAGGAGCAAACCCATGAAGGTTCTCATCATCGAGCCGTGCTTCTTCGGCCTCGGTTACATTCAGGCGGCCCGTGCGCTAGGCCTGGAATGCTGGGCGGTAACCAGCGACGCGACGCATCCGGATCAGTACAACTATCGCGATCAGGTGCGTGGTGTGCTGGTGTGCCCGGTAAACGACGCGCAAGCCGTCAAGCACGCGCTGGACGAAGCAGACCTGCTGCCGACCATCGCAGCCGTGGTCGCCGGCAATCAGTTCGTCACCGTGACAGCCGCGAAACTGGTCGCCTTGCTGGGACTGCGCGGCGTCCCCGCGCTCGCGGCCGAATGCGGCGTCCACAAGGATCTCGCAAGGCACGCGTATCGGCAGGCGGGGGCGCCGTCGCTCGACTACGCACTGGTCGCGACCCTGGACGACGCGCAAGCCGCGGCAGCCCGAATCGGTTACCCGCTCGTGATCAAGCCGACCAGCAGCGCGTCGAGCAAGGGGGTCACGCTGCTGCAAGACGAGAGCGCGCTCGAACCTGCATATCGGCAGTTGCAGCAAACGGACTTCGGCATGTTCGGCCTGGCACGCCGTACGGAGTACCTGCTCGAGGCGTTCGCGGACGGTCGCGAGTTCAGCGTCGAGCTGGCGCTAGTCGACGGAACCGTTCGGTTTGCCGGCGTAACGGAGAAATGGGTGACGTCACCGCCGTCTTTTGTCGAGATCGGTCACGTATTCCCCGCGCGCCTGCCCGCGCGGCAACGCCAGGCACTGCTCGACGCGGCCCGCTCCGCGACGCAGGCGCTCGGCCTGGATACCGGCGTATTTCACATCGAGTTGCGCTGGACTTCGACTGGCCCGCGCATTATCGAGACCAACCCGCGCCCCGGCGGCGATCACATCACAACGCACCTGGTCCCGCTCGCGACCGGCATCGATCTGTTCAAGCTCCACCTGCGAGCGCTGCTGGGTGATGCCGAAACAACGCCCCCCGCTCGAAACGCGGCGGCGGCCGTGGGGTTCGTCGTTGCCCCGCGCGAAGGCGTGCTGGAAGCGCTCGACGGTTGGGACGACGTCACTCGGCGCGACTACGTCGTCCATTGCGGGCTGGAAAAGAAACCGGGGGACCGCATTCGTCCACCCGAAAGCTCCGCTGACCGGATCGCATTCGTTATCGTGACCGGTGACACGGCCGATATCGCGGCCGACCGGGTACAGGCGGTGCTGGGCGATGTCGTCGTCAGGATCGCGCGATGAATCGACCGCTGCTTACGCTGCTCGCCTTTCACGCGCTCGACAAGCTCCTGTTCTTCTCGATTGCGCCGAACCAACCCATTTCCGCCTGGCAGGCAGGCTGGCTGGATGATTCGGGGCTCGCGCTGTTCTTCGTGATCCAGATCTTCTGCTACCGGCTCTTCCCGTTACTGGGTGGATTCCTCGCGGACCGGTATTCGAAACGCTCGACGCTCGCCTTCGGCTCGCTGCTACAGGCGCTCGGGCTGGCGGCACTGTGTCAGGCCACCTCGTCGCAAGCGCTGTTCTTCGCGGGCGGACTGGTCGGAATCGGTGGAGGGCTCCTGAATCCGGTCATTTATTCGATGCTGAGCCAGGTATCAGGCCCGGCCGGCAGCCGCGCTTTTTCCACGCACTATTTGTTGATCAACGTCGGGGCGCTGGCCGGCCCGCTTGTCCTGTGGCCTGCTTTCGGCAACGCATGCCTGTGGCTCCTGCTCCCGGCTGGCGTCGCACTGGTGACCGTACTCGCGTCCTCGGCAGAATCGCGCGCGATACCGGCACCGCATCGATCCGCGTCCTGGTTCGCACCGCTGCACGACCCGATCTTCCTGAGGGTGTTCATCCTGTTCAGCGCGATCTGGGCGTGCTACACGATGATCTTTTCCAGCGCCCCCCTGATTGCAGCCGAACTCGGGTTACGCACGCAAGGCAACGTCTGGCTGGGCGTGAATTCGGCCACGGTCCTACTCGCTTACCTGTGGACGCTGCGCCGCCCGGCAAGGACCGGTATCTCCTGGCCCAGTGTGACGGCCGGACTCGCGCTGACCACCGTCGGCGTCGCGCTGGTGGGAGCGGCACCCGCCGGCTGGATGGTCGGCGCCGGCATAGTCGTGTTGAGCATCGGCGAACTCCTGTCGATCCCGGTGCTCTACCACCTGGTTTCCGAACACGCACCCGCGCATGCGCGCAGCCGCTACTTTGGCTTCATCTGGGTCGCAGGCGCGTTCGGGGAGGCCGGCGCGCAAGCGCTGCTTTGGGCGTGTCCGCAGCCGCGCGCCGTCTGCATCGTGGCGGCCGCGATGCTGGCGATCGCCACCGTGACGACAACGCGCAAGGTCAAGGTCCGTGCGGCCGAAATCAACGCCACTGAAAGTTGCGAGCTGTCGACGTCCCAGCGCGCGACCTGATACAGCAGCCGCCCGAGCAGACACTCGACCGGGCGGCGACCGACGCCGGCTGCGACGCAAGCGGGCGCTCACATCGCGGCCGGCGCGGCTGACATCAGGGGTTGATGTACTGGAACAGCGACAGGTTCTGCAACTGCGCGTACGCCTTCTGCGAGCCCGTCAGCGCGTTCTGCATCTGCAGGAACTGGCTGATCGTGGTCACCATGTTGGTGCTCGTCAGGTCGGACAGGTTGCTGGTGACCTGCAGCGACGCGGTCTGGTTGACGGCCTGCATCGCCTTGACTTCCTGCTCGCGGCCACCGACCGACGCCTGGATCGTCGTGACGTTGCGCATCGTGTTGCCCAGCTTGGTCGAGCCCGTCATCAGCGCGTTCTTCAGCGCCGCGCCCGCCACCGCGTTGCCCGTCACGGGCGTCTTCAGCGCCGCGATCATCGCGTCGAGCGTCGAGAACACGTCCGAACCACCGCTCGCCTGCGGCGCCGGCGCAACGGCAAACGTGTCGCCGGCGGCCGGCGTGCCCGACACCGCCACCGTCATTCCGCCGCCGAGCGAGATCGCCGAGCCCGACGAATAAGCCTGCGCCGGCGTGGTGGTGGGCGGGCTGACCGAGTTGTCGGTCACGGTGTAGGTCGGCGCAGCGGCCGTGCCGCCAAATTTGATCGAGAACTGATGGCCGTTCGTCGCGATCGACGGGTTCGTCACCGTGACCGCGCCGATCGTGCCGGTGCCCGTGTTGCCCGCGCCGGCCGACGGCACCGGCGAGCTGCCGATCGCCGGCACCGACATGAAGACGGCCGCGCCCGTGTCGCCCTGCGACACGGTGCTCGAATCGGCGATCTGCACCTGGCGCGTGCCGGTGTCGCCGACATAGGTGACGCTGCCGCTCGCCGTCGTCGAAAACGGCGCCGCCGAATTCTTCGTGCCGGCGAACAGGTAGTTGCCCGCGCCGTCGTTGGTATTCGCGAGCGTCATCAACTGGTCGCGGTAACCCTGCAGCTGCGTGGCGAGTGCCGAGCGGTCGCTGTCGGACATCGAACCGTCGCCGGCGCGCACGAGCAGCGACTGCGTGTTCGTCAGCACGGTGCTCACGTTCTGCAGCGTCTGGTCCTCGGCCTGCAGTGACGCGAGCGCCGCGTTCTGGTTGGTCGCGTACTGCGACAGCGTCGCCGACGTCATCGACAGCTGCACGGCCTGCGCCGCGCCGGCCGGATTGTCCGCCGCCGTCTGCAGGCTCACACCGCTCGAGATCTGCTGATACAGCTGCGCAAGCTGGGTCTGCTGATCGTTCATTTGTGAAACGTTCAGCTGGAAGAACTGGGCGCTGGAAATCCGCATCGCTTCTATCCTTCGAATCCGGTCAATTGAACAGGCCGAGCACGGTCTGGAACAGCGTCGCCGCCGTCTGGATCACCTTCGCGTTCGCCTGGTAGAACTGCTGGTACTGCATCAGGTTGGCCGCTTCCTCGTTCGTGTTCACGCCCGACACCGACTGCTGCGCCTGGGTGATCTGGCCGATCAGCCCGGTCTGCGCGGCGCTCGACGATTTCAGCTGGGTCGTCGTGTTGCCGATGCCGTTCACGTAGCTCGCATACGCGCCCGTGAGCGTCGTCGTGCCGTTGCCGAACGCCTTCGAGTTGACCAGCTTCGACAGCGCGAGCGCGTTGGAGCCGTCGCTGGTGCCGCCCGCATACGGCCCGATCGTGAACGAGTCGCCGGTCGCCGGTGCGCCGGACAGCGTGACGCTCACGCCGTTGAGTGCGCCCGCGGCCGTTCCCGACATCGTCATCGTCGCGCCGGCTGCCGGGTCGTACGGGACGGTGTCCGTCGGGTTGTTGATCGTGACCGACGTCGGCGGCGTGGTGCCGATCGTCACCGTGGTGCCGACCGGGAAACCCGTCAGCGTCTTCGCCGTCGCGTCATAGGTCAGCTTGGTCGTCGGCACTTGATAGCCCGCGGTGACGCCGCCCAGCGTGATCTTGCCCGTGCCGGTGTTGGTGCTCGCCGCCGACGTGACGGCCGGCGAGGCTGCCGCGATCGCCAACGCGCTCGTCGTGGCAAGGCCGAAGCCGTTCAGCGCGCCGCGCGTCGGCAGCACGGTGAACTTGTCACCGGCACTCATCGAGCCCGACGGGACCGAGAAATTCAGCCCGCCGAGCGAAACCGGCATCGGCCCCGCCTTCTGGTCGACCACCGCGCCGCTCGCGCGGTCGGTCAGCGTGTAGTTCGCGCCGTCGAAGGACAGCGTGTAGTCGCTCGTCGTCGGCTGCGACGCGTTCGCGAACGACACGGACAGCGACGCGTTGCCGGTATTGCCCTGGTTCGCGTACACGGTCGGCGACGGTGTCGAGAACAGGTTGCCGCCCTTGTTGCCCGACAGGTCGATGCCGAGCGCGTTCTGCGCGTTGACCTGCGCGGCGAAGCTGGTCGCGATCGCGCCGAGCTGGGCCTGGGCGGGGTCGAGCGTCTGGCTGCGGAACGCGAGCAGGCCGCCGAGCGTGCCGCCCGACAGCGACGAATCGGGCAACGGCTGGTTCGGCCCCTGCGGCTTCGCGCCGGCGATCCCCTGCGACACGACGGTCAGTTCGCTCGGATCCGACGGCGACGTGACGGCCGCCAGCTGGTAGCTCTTATCGGCGACGACGAGCGGTTGGCCACCCGACATGAACACGCTGTAACCGCTGTCGTTGCGCACGACCTGGATACCGGCCAGGCCCGACAGGTTCGACACCGCGAGGTCGCGCTGGTCCAGCAGCTGGTTCGGCGGCTGCCCCTGGCTGCTCGCCGCCGCGATCTGCTGGTTCAGCTGCGCGATCTGCGCGGTGTACGTGTTGATCTGCGACACGGTGCTGGTGAGCTGCGTGTTCACGCTCTGGCGCAGCGCGTCGTACTGCTGGCCGGCCGCGTTGAGCTGGTTGGCCAGCGTCTGCGCGTTGCTGATCGCGGTCTGCCGCACCGACGGGTCGGACGCGTTGTTCGCGACGTTCTGCAGCCCGGTGAAGTAGTTCGTGATCCCGGTCGAGACCCCCGCCGTCGGGCTGCCGATGTAATTGTTCAGTTGCGCGACGAGCGTGTACCACGTCGACAGCGCGCCGCCCTGCGTCTGCGCGGTGTTCAGCTGGTCGCTCAGGTACTGGCTGTACTGCCGCTGCACGGTGACGGTGTTCACGCCTTGCGGCATGTAACCGCTGCCCGAGTATTGGCTGCTCGCTTCCGCATACACGGGCCGCTGGACCGAATAGCCGGGCGTCGCCGCGTTGCTGATGTTGTTGCTGGTCGTCGTGAGGCCCCAGAGCGCGGCATTCAGGCCGCTGACGCCGAGGTTCATGAGTGTGTTGGACATGCGCGATCCTGATGAGCCGGCCGCGCGTCGCGGCCGCCGGGTTGCGTGACTCCCGGTATAACGGCCGCCGATCGAAAAAATTGAGGAAAAAATGCACGCGCGACGCGCACGTGCGCGTCGCCGGTTCAGGCGTGCGGCCGAGGGTGCCGCAAACGCCGTGCGGGCCGCCCCGGGCGGGGCCGGCCGCCGCTTGCGCGTCAGGCCCGCGCGAGCGAGCGGCGCTTCATCTCGAGCTGCGTGATCAGCCGCTGCAGCGTGTTCTCCGCGCTGCCCGGCAGCGACATGTAGCGGAAGCCGAGCTGGTAGCGCCGCGACCCGTTCGGCATCTGCGTCGAACGCTGCGACACGAGCTGCAGGTCGAGCGACAGCTTGCCGTGGCCGGTCAGCTCGAGCTCGACGTCGGGCAGCAGCGTGCCGACCTCGAGCGCCTCGACGCGTTCGTCGGCCGTGCGCAGCCCCACGCCGCCGAGCGACAGGTTATGCACCTCGAACAGGAAGCTTTCGCCGTCCGGCAGCTTGCCGCGGCACAGGAACGGATCGACGATCGGCGCATCGACGCGGAAATATTCGCGGCGCTGGATGCACATCAGGACGTCGGGGAAATCGGCGACGAACGCGGGCAGCCCCTCGTAGCGCGTCTCGCGCGGCGTGCCCGTGGAGAATTCGACGCGCACGCCCTCCGGCGCGGCCGCGAACGTACAGTGCGACGCGCCGAGGATGCTGGCGTTCTGCTCCGCCAGCGCACCCCAGTCGAACGTAAACGTCCGCGCGCCGACATCCACCTCGAGCAGGCGCGTGACGAGCTGGCCGCCCGGGTACTGGACGGTCAGGAAATCGCCGCGATTGACGAGGTTGCGCAGCTGCACGCCGATTTCCAGCGGATTGCGGCGGGCATAGTCGGGCCCGGAGTGGCCTGCATCCAGGCTGGGGTCCGTCGACGTTTCGATATTCATGGCTAGCCGGTCATTCTTGTCATGGGCGCCCGGGCAACCGGTGCGCAATAAAACCGGGCCAGAACGGGGGCCCGGTCGCAGGTCTCTCACACTTAGCGGCAGTGCTGACCGAAAGTTTAGATCGAATTGGGGATTTTTTTCGCGCAAACGTTGAAACCGCGCGCGGCGGGCTGCCGGGCGCGGTCCAGAGGGTGCAACAGGCGGGAGCCGACGGGGGCCGTCAGCCGATCTGCTGCATGATCGAGATCAGCTTTTTCGCGTAGTTCGGGTCGGTCGCGTAGCCGGCCTTCTGCATCCCGTGCGCGAAGCCTTCGACGCTGCGGCTCGCGCTCAGCACGCCCGAGTAGCGCGGGTTGTTCTTCAGCAGGTTCGCGTAATCGGTCATCGCGTGCTCGTACGAATCGTACGCGCGGAATTTCGCGACCACGCGGCGCGGCGTGCCGTTCACGTATTCCGTGGTCAGCGCCGACACCGTGCGGCCGGTCCAGCCCTTGGTCGCCTTGATGCCGAACACGTTGTAGCTCGTCGAGCCGTCGGTCGCGCGGATCTCGCGCTTGCCCCAGCCCGATTCGAGCGCGGCCTGGCCGACGATGAAGCGCGCCGGGATGCCGGTCGACGCGCTGGCCGCCTGCGCGGGGGCCGCGAGCCGGTCGACGAACGCGTCGGCGTCCTGCACGCCGCTCGCGCCCTTCAGCGGCGGCGTCAGCGCGCTGCCGGCCGAATAGCCGCGCGTGCCGGCGAGCCCGCCGTTGTTGGCCGAGTTCGCGTAGGCCTTCGCCATCGCGTTCATCGCGGCGAGGCCACCTTCGTTGCCGGACGCGCCGAAGCCGGCCGCGCCCAGCCCGGCCGCGCCGACGTCGGCCGCCGAATCGCTGCCCGCGCCCTGCCCCGCATTGCGCAGCAGCTGCTTCATCAGCGCGTCGGCCACGCCGATCCCGCGCGTCGACATCTGCTGCGCGAGCTGCTGGTCGAGCATCGACGTGTACATCTTCGACGTATGCGAATCGAACAGCCCGCCGTCGGGCGATGCGTCGCGCATGCTCTTGAGCATCATCTGCGTGAACATCGCGTCGAACTGGCCGGCGACCGCCTTCGCGCCGGCCCGCGGCGATTGCTTCGCCTGCTCGCGCAGGGCGTCGAAACCCTGCACGTCGAGCGCAAAGCGCTGCGTGAGGTCGTTCGCGTTCGGGAGACTGGCTGCCATTTAGATGATCTCCAGGTCGGCGCGCAGCGCGCCGGCGGCCTTCATCGCCTGCAGGATCGACATCAGGTCCGCGGGCGTCGCGCCGAGCGTGTTCAGCGCCTTCACGACGTCGGCGAGATTCGCACCGGCCGTCACCATTTTCAGCGCGCCGTTGTCCTGCTTCAGCTGGATCTGCGACTGCTGCGCCACCACCGTCTGCCCGTTCGAGAACGGCCCCGGCTGCGACACGACCGGCTGCGTGTTGACCACGACCGACAGGTTGCCGTGCGCGACTGCGCAGCTCTGCAGCGTGACCATCTGGTTCATCACGATCGAGCCGGTGCGCGCGTTCAGGATCACCTTCGCCGCGGCCTTGTCCGGGCTGACGTCGAGGTTCTGCAGCCGCGCCATGAACGCGACCTGCTGCGCCGAATCGGCCGGCGCGGCGAGCTGGATCGTGCGGCCGTCGAGCGCCGTCGCGGTGCCCGGGCCGAAGCTCGAGTTGACCGCGGACACGATCCGCTGCGCGGTGCCGTAGTCCATGTCGTTCAGTTGCAGCTGCAGCACGCCGTTCATCTGCGCGATCGCGTTCGGCACCGAACGCTCGACGATCGCGCCGCCGACGATCCGGCCGGCCGCGAGCTGGTTCACCTGCACGCGGCTGCCGTTCGCGCTGGCGCCGGCGCCGCCGACCGCCATGTTGCCCTGCGCGAGCGCGTAGACCTGGCCGTCCGCGCCTTTCAGCGGCGTCAGCAGCAGCGTGCCGCCGCGCAGGCTCTTCGCGTTGCCGAGCGACGACACGGTGACGTCGAGCGCCTCGCCCGGCCGCGCGAACGGCGGCAGCGTGGCGGTCACCATCACGGCCGCGACGTTCTTCAGCTGCATGTTGCTCAGCTGCGACGCGCCGCCGTTGGCCGACCCGTTGTTGATCGAGATGCCGAGGTTCGCGAGCATGTTCGCGAGCGTCTGCGTGGTGAACGGCGTCTGCATCGTCTGGTCGCCCGTGCCGTCGAGGCCGACGACGAGGCCATAGCCGATCAGCGGGTTGTCGCGCACGCCCTGGATCTGCGCGAGATCCTTCAGGCGCTCCGCGTGCGCGGGCGCCGCGCCGAATGCGCAGGCCATCGCCACGAGCGCGACGGCGAGCCGCGCGGCGGCATGCGCGCGGGCCGAGAGGCGGTCGAGAAGCGTCTTCTGCATCGTCATCACCACGGCGCGATGTTGAGGAAGAAACGCTGCAGCCAGCCCATCGTCTCGGCTTCGTTGATGTAGCCCTTCGACGAGTATTCGATCTTCGCGTCGGCGACCTGCGTCGAGTAGACGGAGTTCGCGCCCGAGATCGTGTTCGGGTTCACGACACCCGAGAAGCGCACGAATTCGTTGCCCTGGTTGATCAGCATCTGCTTCTCGCCGCTGACCACGAGGTTGCCGTTCGGCAGCACGTTGGTGACGGTCACCGTGATCGTGCCGTTGAACGTGTTCGCCGCGCTGGCGCCGCCGGTCGCCGCGAACTTGTTGTTGCCGGCCGCCGACAGGTTCGCCTTCGCGAACAGCCCGCCGAGGAAGCCGGCCGTCGGCACGTTGAAGTCGGTGTTGCCCTGCCGGTTCGTGTTCGCGCCCGACGACTTAGTCGCGTTGATGTTCTCCGCGATCATGATCGTCAGGATGTCGCCGACGTTGCGCGGACGCTGATCCTCGAAGAGCGGCCGCCCCGCGTAGCCGGGGTTGTAGATCGAGCCGGGCGCCTGCATCGACATCGGCGTCGGCGGCTGCGCCGTCATCGGCTGCTGGATGATCGGATCGCGCGGAATCTGCGCGCAACCGGCGGCGAACGCCGCCACCGCGACCGCGCATGCGGCGCGGACGGTGGCTGACGGGAGGAGGCGAACCTGCTTCATGGCGACGGCGGGTGTTCCGGTTAGCTCTTCATCTGCGTGACGGTCTGCAGCATCTGGTCGGACGTCGTCACGGCCTTGCTGTTGATCTCGTAGGCACGCTGCGTCTGGATCATGTTGACGAGCTCCTGCACGACGTTCACGTTCGACGCTTCGACGTAGTTCTGGTTGAGCGTGCCCGCGCCGTTCAGCCCCGGTTGCGATACGTTCGGCGCGCCCGACGACGTCGTCTCGGAGAACAGGTTCTCGCCGCGCGCCTCGAGGCCGGCCGGGTTGATGAAGGTCGCGACCTGCAGCGAGCCGATCTGCACCGAATTGGTCGAGCCCGCCTGCGTGACCGTCACGACGCCGTCCTTGCCGATGGTCAGCGACGTCGCGTTCTGCGGGATCGTGATCGCCGGCAGGACCTGGTAGCCGCTCGACGTGACGAGCTGGCCCTGCGCGTTGGTCTGGAACGCGCCGTCGCGTGTGTAGGCGTTCGTGCCGTCCGGCATCACCACCTGGAAGAAGCCGGCGCCGTTGATCGCGACGTCCTTCGCGTTGCCGGTCTGCGTGAGGCCGCCCTGCGTGTACCGGCGCTCGGTCGCGACCTGCTGCACGCCGGTGCCGAGCTGCAGGCCCGACGGCAATTCCGTCTGCTGCGTCGAGTTCGCGCCCGGCTGGCGGATGGTCTGGTACAGCAGATCCTCGAACACCGCGCGCGACGCCTTGAAGCCGTTCGTGCTGGTGTTCGCGAGGTTGTTCGAAATCACGTCCATCTGCGCTTGCTGCGCATTCATGCCGGTGGCGGCAATGTAGAGCGAACGGTTCACTTGTCAGTTCTCCTGCGTAGGCTGGCGCGGGCGCTCAGCTGAAATTGAGCAGCTGGTTCGCCGTCTGCTCGTTCTGGTCGGCCGTCTGGATCAGCTTCGACTGAAGCTGGAACGCGCGCGCGTTGTCGATCATCGCGACCATCGCGGTCACCGGGTTGACGTTGCTGCCTTCGAGCGAATTCGGCGTGACGACCACGTTCGGGTCGGCGTCGGCCGGATTGCCGTCGGCGGTGCGGAACAGCCCGTCGTTGCCGCGCGTGAGCGTGGCCGGGTCGGGGTTCACGAGCTTCATCTGGTCGACGATCGCGACCGCCGTCGGCGGGTCGCCCGGCATCAGCGCGGAAATCGTGCCGTCCTTGCCGATCGTCACTTCCGCGTTCGGCGGCACCGAAATCGGGCCGCCATTGCCGACCACCGGCAGGTTGCTCGCGTTGACGAGCTGGCCGTTCTCGTCGACGTGCAGGTTGCCGGCGCGCGTGTACGCCTCGCTGCCGTCGGCCGCCTGCACCGCCAGCCAGCCCGCGCCCTGCACGGCGACGTCGAGCGGGTTGCCGGTGCGCGTGATCGGACCGGGCGTGTAGTCGGCGCCGGGCGTCGACGCGAGCACGTAGGTGCGCGTCGTCGTCGGGTCGCTCGTGCTGCCGTCGCCGAAATTCATCGGCACCGCGCGATACGTCGCGAGCTGCGCGCGAAAGCCCGTCGTCGACGCGTTCGCGAGGTTGTTCGCGACCACCGCCTGCTGGTCGAGCGACTGCGACGCACCCGTCATCGCCGTGTAGATCAGTCGGTCCATGGCTGCCCGTTGTCCGCGCTTACAGGTTGATGATCGTCTGGTCGACGGCCTGCTGCGTCTTGATCGTCTGCGCGTTCGCCTGGTAGTTGCGCTGCGCGGTGATCAGGTTGACGAGCTGCGACGTGAGGTCGACGTTCGAGTTTTCCAGCGCGCTGCCCTGCAGCTTGCCGTGGTTCGTGCTGCCCGGCGCCGAGATCTGCGGCACGCCCGACGCGGAGCTTTCCGCGTACTGGTTGCCGCCGAGGCTCACCAGCCCGTTCGGGTTGTTGAAGTTCGCGAGCGCGATCTGGCCGAGCACGGCGGTCTGGCCGTTCGAGTAGTTGCCGGTCAGCTTGCCGTCGGCGCCGATCGTGTAGGTCGTCAGCGTGCCGCTCGCGTAGCCGTCCTGCGCGAGGTTGTTCACGCCGTTCTTGCCTCCGTACTGCGTCGTGCCGGTCAGGTCGAGCGTGAGGCTCTGCGGCGTCGCCGAGCCGTCGGTGTTCGGCACCGTGAACTGGAACTGGCCGACCGACGTGGTCGGCGCGGGCGGCGTGCCCGTGGTCGTGCTCTTGATCGCGCCCGACGCGTCGAACGTGACCGTGCCGAGATCCGACGTGGCGCCGCCCTGCACGCCCGCGTACGCTTCCCACGTGCCGGCCGCGGACTTCACGAAGTACATGTTGACCGCCTGCGAACCGCCGAGCGAGTCGTACACCTGGATCGACGTCGAGTAGTTGTAGGTCGTGTTGTCGGTCGCGCTGAACGGCGTCTTGGCCGGCACCGTGTCCTGCGAGTTCAGGTTGAACTGCGCGGCGATCTTGGTCGTCGCGGTCGGCGCGATGTTGGTCGTCGGCGCCTGCAGCGGCACGGTCTGCGCGGTGTTGATCACGCCACCCCCGTTGGCTGCGTAGCCCATCAGGTTACGGCCCTGCGAGTCGACGATGAAGCCGTTCTTGTCGCGCTGGAACGTGCCGTCGCGCGAGTAGGTCGTCACGCCGTTGTTCGACATCTGGAAGAAGCCGTTGCCGTTGATCGCGACGTCGAGCGACGAGCTCGTCGTGTTGATCGTGCCCTGGCCGAAGTTCTGCTGCACCGCGTTCAGCGACGTGCCGATACCGATCTGCGTGTTGGTCGACGTCGCGACCGAGTTCGCATACATGTCGGCGAACTGTGCGGTGCTCGACTTGAAGCCGACCGTGTTCGCGTTCGCGATGTTGTTGCCGATCACGTCGAGCGCGTTCGATGCACCCGCGAGGCCGCTCAGACCCTGTTGATAACCCATTTCGGTCTCCGTTTCGAGATTGCTCGATCAGTATCAGTTGGAGGTGGTGCCGCTGCCGGATGGCGACGACGCGGTGTTCGGGAAAATCGACGCGACCTGGGTCAGCCCCACGGTCGTGCCGTTCGACAGCACGAGCCCCGCCGTGCCGTCCGCCTGCTTGATCACGCTCTGCACGGTCGACGCCGCGAGCGTCGTGGCCGGCTGCGGCGTACCGTTGCTGTCGGTGTACGACGCGCTGACGGTGTACTTGCCGTCCGGCAGGGCGTTGCCCGCCGCGTCGGTCGGCGTCCAGTTGAACGGCACGGTGCCGGCCGACTGCGCGCCCGCGTTGATCGTGTTCACCACGGTGCCCGCCGCGTTCTTCACGGTGATCGTCAGGTTCGACACCGAATTCGCGAGCGACACGCCGAACGGCGACGCCGCGCCGCTCTTCACCGCGACCGCGTTGCCCGGCGCGAGCACGTTCGTGCCGATCAGCAGCGCGGCCTGCGTCTGCTGGCCGGCCGTGAGCTGCGAAGACAGCGACGTGAGCGACGTGTTCAACTGCGCGATGCCGCTCACCGTGTTGATCTGCGCGAGCTGCGACGTCATCTGCGAGCTGTCGACCGGGCTGGTCGGATCCTGGTTCTGCAGCTGCGTGACGAGCAGCTTCAGGAACGTCGCCTGCAGGTCGCTCGCCGACGTGCCGTTGGTCGACGACACTTTGTTGGTGTTCATCGTGTCGGTCGGCAGGTTCGACACGTTGGTGCCGTTGCTGCCGATCGTCGTGTTGGAGGAAGTCATCCTGGGTGGCCTTCTGTCGGAACTGTCGGAACTGTCGGGTCGGTAAGGTCGGTCGGCGCGGCTTACGAGCCGATCGTCAGCGTCTTGAGCATCAGCGTCTTCGCGGTGTTCAGCGTCTCGACGTTGGCCTGGTACGAGCGCGATGCCGAGATCATGTTCACCATCTCCTGCACCGGATCGACGTTCGGCATCTGCACGTAGCCGTTCGAATCGGCGGCCGGGTTCGACGGGTCGTAGGTCGACTTCATCGGCGACGGGTCGTCCATCACCTTCGTCACGCGCACGCCGCCCACGCCCTGGCCGGACGCGGTGCGCGCGCCGCCGATCGGGTCGGTCGCGAACACGACCTGCTTGGCCTTGTACGGCTTGCCGTCGGGGCCGGTCGCGCTGTCGGCGTTCGCGAGGTTCGACGCGGTGACGTTCAGGCGCTGCGACTGCGCGGACAGCGCCGAGCCGGCGACGCCGAAGATGTTCATCAACGAAGGCATGGAAGCTCCTTTTGCTCGGATTCGGCGGCGGTGCGCGCCATCACTGGTTCGACGTGATCGCGGCGATCATCGCCTTGATCTGCTGGGTCATCACGGTCATCCCGGTCTGGTAGTGCAGCGCGTTGTTCGCGAACTGCACGCGCTCGACGTCGAGATCGACCGTGTTGCCGTCGAGCGCCGGCTGCAGCGGCATCCGGTACTGCGCACGGCCGTAGTCGTCCGACGGGCCGCCCGTCGGGATCAGCTTCGCGGAGCCGGCCATGTGGCCCGCCGCCGTCGACACCATCGACATCCCGTTCGTCACGCCGGCCGGCTGCGCCATCGGCAGTTGCGCCGCGTTGCTCGGCGCGAGGCCGCCGCCCGCCTGCTTCAGCGAGCGTGCGAGCGTCGACGCGAAATCGACGTCGCGGGCCTGGTAGCCGGGCGTGTCGGAGTTCGCGATGTTCGACGACAGCAGTTCCTGCCGGTAGGCGCGCACGTCCAGCGCCTGTCGGCCGAACGCGAATTCCGCATCGAGTTTGTCCAGCATGTGTGCGTCTCTCCGTATGAAGCGCTGCACGCCCCTCGCGCCGGATGGCGACTCGAGAGGCTTTTTTCCATGACAGCGATGGTAGGCGTCGGACGCAACCGGCAATCGGGCGAATAACGCGGCAAAGGCCCCCTCTATTCATCGTTTGCGCGACCGCCCCGCTCCCTAGAATGCGAAGCGGAGCAACGGATCGGGGATACGGCGATGACTGGCAGCGAACTTCGCGGAAGGAACGGGCGGCTCACGCACGTCCGGCGTGCGTTTGCGCTCGCCGCGGCGCTGTGGATCGCCGCCCCGGCCGCGCACGCGGACGACGCGATGATCGTGATTCCGGGGCGCGGCGAGACGGCCGAAACCGCGCTCGCGCACGCCAATGCGGCGAGCGGCGGGCAGTTCGGCGGGAATGCGGCGAACGGCGGGAATGCGGCGAACGGCGCGAATGCGGCGACGGCGCCGGGTTCGGGCCTGGCGCCGGACACGGGTCGTGCCGCGAGCGGCGCGGGTGCGGGTGCCGCCGGCGGCGCGTCCGGCGCCGGCTACGCGGCGCAACCGGCTGGCATGATGGTCGTGACGACCGTCCCGGCGCAGGCTCCTGCGCCAGCCCCGGCGCCGCGCCCTGTCTATGCAGCCGCCCGCATGAATGCCGGAACCGGATATGGCGCGCCGCGCGCCGCCGATCCGAACGCGATCGCGACGGTCGTCGCCGGCACGGCCGAGCCCGCATCGAATCCCGTACGGCCGGCCCCGCAGCCGGCGATGACCGCGCGCCTGGCGGCGGCTCGCGCCGCGTCCGCCGCACCGGCGCCGCGCGCCGTCCCGGTTTCCGCGAACCCCACCCCGGCGGCCAATGCCGCCACCGCGGCCCAGCCCGCGACACCGCCCGGCCAGCAGGATCCCGAGTCGATCCGCCGCACGGCCCTCGCGTTCCTGCAGCAGCAGGTCGCGGGCCTGCCCGGCAAGACCACCACGACGGTCACGACCGCGTTTCCGCGCGGGCTCGCCGCGTGCACGACGCTCGAGCCGTTCATGCCGACCGGCGCGCGCCTGTGGGGCCGCACGACGGTCGGCGTGCGCTGCGCGGGTGAGCGGCCGTGGACCGTCTACCTGCAGGCGAAAGTCACCGTGCAGGCCACCTACTACGTCGCCGCGCGCCAGATCGCGCCCGGCGAGCCGCTTTCCGCGGCCGACCTGGTCGCCCGCGACGGCGATCTGACGGTGCTGCCGCTCGCGGTGATCACCGATCCGGCGCAGCCGATCGGCGCGACCGCGCTCGCGCGCATTTCGGCCGGGCTGCCGTTGCGGCAGGACCTGCTGAAGAGCGCGGCGTCGGTGTCGGCCGGCCAGACGGTGCGGGTGGTCGCGGCCGGGCCCGGTTTCACGATTTCGGCCGAGGGCAGCGCGCTGGCGAATGCGGCGCCCGGCCAGTCGGTGCGGGTGCGGATGGCGGCGGGCCAGATCGTCACGGCGATCGTCAAGGACGCCGGCACCGTGGAAATTCCGCTATAGGGACGGATCTCACGGCAAGAATGTAAAGAATTGTTTATTCGGGGCATTTCGGGCTCGCGATGCTAAAGTTCGGGCCGACCCGGCCGTTATCTGGGTCAAACCGAACAGGAAACCCATCGTGAAGATCGATTCCACTCCGAACCCGAGCCCCCTGGCGCCGACCGGCAACGGCGCGACCCGTGCGCAATCCGGCACGGCCTCGTCTTCGTCCGCGCAGGCGGCCGATGCGGGGTCGACCGGCGGCGACCGGAGCGTGAACCTGTCGGGTCTGTCCGGCCAGTTGCGCTCGGTATCCGCGTCCGGCAACGGCGATATCGACACGGGCCTGGTCCAGTCGATCAAGGACGCGCTGAACAACGGCACGCTGACGATCGACGCGAACAAGATCGCCGACGGCGTATTGAATACCGCCCGAGAGCTGCTGCAGCAGCAGCGCCCGGGCAACTGAAGCGGGCCTCGCGAGGCCCGCCCCCCGGTTTGCCGGCGCTACCCGCGCCGGCGCGACGAGCATGACGCGATGAGAGAAGAGCTGCTGGCCACGGTCAACGACGAACACGCGACGGTCGAAGCGTTCGCGTCCCTGCTTGCGTACGAGGAAAAGGCGCTGACGACGGCGCAGCCGCTCGAGATGCTGCCCGGGATCGTCGAGAAGAAAAGCGAGCTGATCGACCGGCTCGCGCAGCTCGAACGCACGCGCGACACCCAGCTTTCCGCACTCGGCTTTCCGGCCGGCAAGAAGGGGATGGACCAGGCCGCCGAGCGCGATGCCCGCCTCGCCGGCCGCTGGCAGTTGCTGCAGCAGTCCGCCGAACGCGCGCGCCAGGCCAATGCGAACAACGGGATGCTGATCCGGATCCGGATGGACTACAACGAGCGCGCGCTCGCGGTACTGCGCTCGGCGCCCGCGCCGGCCGGCATCTACGGCGCCGACGGCCGTGTGTCGGCCCTCACGCGCTGAAGCACTGACTGACTGATCGGCGGCCGCGCCGCCACCGTACTCCCCCGCCGTTCGCGGCACGCCACGTTTCGACAGACCGGGCCCGAGCCCGGCACCCACGGTCCCTTCCGATACACGGTCGCGCAGCCGCGCGCCGTCCCGTCACAACAATCAGAAGAGGGCCGCATGCCATATTTCCGCATTCCGTTTTCATCCCGCGTCGCCGCCGTGTCCGCTGTCGCCACGCTGGGCGCCGCCTTGACGCTCCCCGTCGCACAGGCCGCCGGCCCCGCGCCGCTGGCCACGCCGACGGGCGACATGTCGCTGTCGCCGGCCGGCCCCGACGTCGTGCCGCCGTCCGCATCGAGCCCGCCAGGCGCCACGCCGCGCGCGTCCCGCCGCGGCTCCGACACCTACACGTACCTGCGCTGCTGGTACCGGATCGACGCGGACCCGCTGAAGCCGGCCGCGACCTACGAATGGGCGCGCAACCCGGCCGGCGGCGACTGGTATCGCGTGTCCGGCTACTGGTGGGCGGACGGCATCACGCAGTGGAAGAACATGTTCTACAGCACGACGCCGCAGGACACGCTCGCCGACGTGTGCCGCAAGACGCTGGCCGCGAAAGGCATCAAGACCGACCTCGTGCAGGCGGTCGCGGCGAACAACGCGCTGTCGTTCAACTACACGGTGTGGACCATCGACGCCGCGCAGCAGGACGCGCGCGTCAACAAGCTGATCGTGTTCGGCGACAGCCTGTCCGACACGCAGAACATGTTCAACGCGAGCCAGTGGAAGCTGCCGAACGGCACGAGCTGGCAGGCGGGGCGCTTCAGCAACGGCCCGGTGTGGGCCGAATATCTCGCGAACGCGTTGCGGCTGCCGTTCTACAACTGGGCGATCGGCGGCGCGGCGACCGACCAGTACCTCGTCGTGCCGGGCCTCGTGCAGCAGATCGATTCGTGGCGCGAATACATGGATCGCGCGCCGGAGTACCGGCCCGCCAACACGCTGTTCGCGGTGTTCGCGGGCGGCAACGACCTGGTGAACTACGGGCGCTCGCCCGAACAGGCGGCGAATGCGGTGCGCGACAGCCTCGAGCGGCTCGCCGCGGCCGGCGCGACGCGGATCATGCTCGTCACGCTGCCGGACGTGTCGCGCGCGCCGGTGTTCGCGACCCGCACCGACACCGCGAGCGTCGCCGCGCAGGTGAAGGACTACAACCAGCGCCTCGCGGACGCGGCCGCCGCGCTGCGCGCCCGCTACGGCGCGACGTTGCGGCTCGAGGTGTTCGATGCGTATGCGTTGTTCGACGACCTGCTGAGCCACCCGGCCCAGTATGGCTTCGACGATGCGAAGCGTTCGTGCCTCGACATCCCGAAACCGTCGTCGCTCACCTACCTGGGCGCGCAGACGCCGCGCGCGGACTGCCGCGACCCGGCGCGCTTCGTGTTCTGGGACACGCTGCACCCGACCACGCGCACGCACGCGTGGCTCGCCGAGCGGATCGCGCCGTTCGTGCGGGCACGCCTGCTGAACTGACCGGCGCGGGCGGCCGTGCCTACAGCAGCGGACACGCGGTGACCTGCGTGCCGCGCTCCACGCACAGCCGCTCGTAGTCGCGCAGGTACGCGCGCTCGTCGTCGTCCAGCAGGTCGAGATCGATCAGGTCCCAGTCGTAGCCGACCGTCACGATGTTCTCGAACGTGACGGTGTCCGGCTGCGCGTCGTCCCGGTGGATGATCACGATGTTCTCGATCCGCACGCCGCCCTTGCCCGGCACATAGATGCCCGGCTCGACCGAGATCACCGCATTCGGCACGAGCCCGTACTTGGCGCCCGGCGCGAACCGCACGCCGCCCTCGTGCACGTGGATCCCGACGCCGTGCCCGGTGCCGTGGCCGAAATCGTGGCCGTGGTCGCGGCACACCTGCCGCACGAGCGCATCGACGTCGCCGCCCGTCGCGGTGCTCGGAAAGCGCGTGACGAGCCCCTTGATGCAGGCCTTCAGCGCGACCGTGTAGATCTCGCGCTGCCACGGCTGCGCGACCGTTTCCGGCCGGGTCCGGCGCAGCACCACACGGGTGCAGTCCGTCGCGAAGCCGGCTTCGTAGTACGCGCCGCTGTCGAGCAGCACGAGTTCGCCTTCCGTCAGCTCGACGTCGGCGCTCGCCGCCGTGTAATGCGCGAACGCGCTGTTCGCGCCGTTCGCCGCGATCGACGGAAACGTCAGCGCCACCGCCGAGCGTGCGCCGTACGCGTCGTTGATCGTGCGCGCCAGGTCGTATTCGGTATGGCGCGCGCCCGGCTCGCCGGCCTTCGCCCAGCGCATCGTCTCGGCGATCGCCGCGGAGCTGCGCGCGAACGCGTCGCGGAACTGGTCGAGCACCGCCGGCGTCTTGCTGGCCCGCATCGCCTCGACCGGGTTGAAGTCGGCCTGCCGCGCGTGCGGCCACACCCGCTTCACCGCGTCGACGAGCGCGCAGTTCACCGACTCGAAGCCGTAGCACACGTGCTCGACGTCGAACTGCGCGAGAAAGCGCTCGAGCGCCGCGACATCGCGCCGGATCACGTGCAGCGCCGGATACGACGCGAGCGTGACCTCGCAGCGGTCGCAGCCTTCCGGCAGGAACAACGCCACCTGGCCGCCGACCGCGAACAGGAAGCCGAGGTGCGACGACGCATTCGGGATGTGATAGCCGCGGCTGTTCAGCAGGTACGCGAGATCGTCCGACGCGCAGGTGAAGAACGCGGTCTTGCCGTCCGGCGCGCCGGTATGCGCGGCGAGCCGGCGGTTCAGCGTGTCGAGGTTCTGCGCAACGCTCAGGCCGGTCGCCGATTCCGGCACTTCGAAGATCGGCCGCTCGACGCCCCAGCCCGGCAGCGCGATCGCGCGATCGATCTCCCGGTCGACGAGGCTCGTCCAGTCGAGCGACGCGGCCTGCGTCTGTTCGAACAGACGATCGCGCTGCGCGACGCTGACCCGCCGCGCGTCGTAGCCGACCCGCGCGAGCCGGCTGCCGTGCGCGACCAGCCAGTCGGCCATCGCCTGCCAGATCGTCACGTTCATCCCGAGCTTCTCGATGCGCACGCGCGCCGGATCGCACTGCTGCTCGGCCTGCAGGTGATAGCGGCCGTCGACGAACAGCACGAACGGGGGCAGATCGAGTGCCTGCGCGGTCGCCGCGCTCAGGAAGATCCCGCAGCCGGCCGAGCCGTCGAAACCCGACACCGCATAGCGCGGATTGTTGGCGAGCGGCAGGTACTCGGTCACGTATTCGTCCTGCGACGTGACCAGCACCGCGTCGAGCCGCGCCGCATCGAGCAGGCGCGACAGGCCCGCCTGCGTGTCGACGACGGATGCGTCGTACGGGGGAAGGCCGGAGAAGCTGTATTTCAGTCGATCGATCATCGGAAGCCCGTTATGCATTGTTGTCGGCGGCCGGCGGTGACGCGGCGGGGTGCAGGCCCGAGGCAGGCCTGATGCGGCACGGCGCCGCTGCAGGTGGACGTTCGGCCCGGCGCGGCACGGCGCCGGACCGCCGTGCCGTTCCGGCAGCAGTCCTTGAAAAAATTTTCGTCCCACTTAACTTTTTTTGATACGCGCAACAGAATCTAGAGCACGCCGAAATTGAGGTCAAGCTAAAATTTTCGTAGGGCTAAAATCGGCGCGGCGCCTGCGCATCCCGGCACAACGCCACATGAATTCGCCCGGCGACACGGCGCGGTACAATGCGCCGGCATCGCCGTCCCGACGGCCGTGCTTCGTGCGAGGCGCGGAAATCACCGTCCGGCGACTGCACCGCCCGTCCGCTCGCCTCCCGACTCGTTGTCACGAAAGAGATTCATGGATTCAGACATCATGCGTATCGGCCAGCGCATTCGCCGCCTGCGCCGGGAAGCGAAGAAGACGCTGCTGGAAGTCGCGACCGAGGCGAAGCTGTCGGTCGGGTTCCTGTCCCAGGTCGAGCGCCACCTCACGGGCATCTCGCTGTCGTCGCTCGTCAACGTCGCGAAGGCACTCGGCGTGCCGCTCGGCGCGCTGATCGACCAGCCGCGTCAGGCCCAGCCCGATTCGTACGAGGGTCGCCGCAAGCCGTACGCGCTCGACGCCAGGTCGCAGTGGTACGAACGCCTCTCCACCACGTTCGACGGCAGCCAGATCAACGCGCTCAAGGTGCAGATGATGGAAGGCTACCGCTCGGAATGGGTCGCGCACGGCGGCGACGAATTCGTGTACGTGCTGGCCGGCCGGATCTGCTACACGGTCGGCAAGAAGGATTACCCGCTGTCGCCCGGCGACTCGCTGCACTTCGACGCGCGCAAGCGGCATCGGGTCGCCAACGTGGGCGACGGGCCGGCCGAGGTGATCGCGGTCGGCACGCTGCCGCTGTTCGACGACCGTGGCGCCGGGTTCGTGTCGGCGACGATGGACGTCGGTAAGCCGGCGCCCGCCGCAAGTGCGACGCCGGGCGAGCCGCGCGTGAGCCGCCGTGGGCCGGCGCCCAAGCGGGCGGAACGCGAGCGCGACGCCGGCGCGGCGGGAAAGGAAAAGAAGGCCGTGGCCAAGCCGCGCGCATCCGCCGGCAAACGCCCGGCGGCCGCGAAGCCGGCGCGCAAGAAGAAGTCGTAACGGTTGCCGGGGAGGCAGACGCAAGGCGCGCGCCCTTCCCGCCGGCCCTATTCGCCGCCCCTATTCGCCGACCCTATTCGCCGCCCCTATTCGCCGACCCTATTCGCCGCCCCTATTCGCCGCCCCTATTCGCCGCCCCTATTCGCCGCCCCTATTCGCCGCCCCTATTCGCCGACCCTATTCGCCGGCCCTATTCGCCGGCCCTATTCGCCGATCTCGAGCGCGTGCGCGACGGCCTCGATCCGTGCGCGATGCACGGCGTCCTTGATCTTCTCCGTATCGTTGCCGATGCCGCGCGCGATTGCGCCGGCGTCGACGCTGCGCGCGGCCGCGAGCGCAACGCGCAGCCGCTCGGCCTGCGGATACGGCTGGGTGTCGAGCCCGAGCCGCCCGCGCGCATCCGATTCGCACGCCTGCAGCATCTCGGCGAACCGCGCCGGCTTGCGCAGCGCGTCGCTGCGCTCGAACAGCCGCACCAGCGCGGCCGCGCCCATCTCCATCACGCGATGCAGGTTGCCGTGCTCGCGCGCGACGACCAGCGCGAGATCGCGGCATTCGTTCGGCACGCGCAGCCGCTCGCACAACGGCTTGAGCAGGTCGACGCTGCGCCCCTCGTGGCCGACGTGGCGCGGCAGCACGTCGGCGGGCGTCGTCGCCTTGCCGAGATCGTGCGTGAGCGCCGCGAAGCGCACCGGCAGCGAATAACCCTGCTTCGCCGCATAGTCGACGACCATCATCACGTGCACGCCCGTGTCGACTTCCGGGTGGTAGTCGGCGCGCTGCGGCACGCCCCACAACGCATCGACTTCGGGCAGGATGCGCGCGAGCGCGCCGCACTCGCGCAGCACCGCGAACATCCGCGACGGCTTCGCCTCCATCAGCCCGCGCGCGATTTCCTGCCACACGCGCTCGGGCACGAGCGCGTCGACCTCGCCCGCCTCGACCATCCGCCGCATCAGCGCGAGCGTTTCGTCCGCGACCGTGAAATCCGCGAACCGCGCGGCGAAGCGCGCGATCCGCAGGATCCGCACCGGATCCTCGACGAACGCGTCGCTCACGTGCCGGAACACGCGCGCGCGCAGGTCGGCCTGACCGTCGAACGGATCGATCACGGGCCCGACGAGCTCGCCCTCCGGGCTCACCTCGCGCGCCATCGCGTTGATCGTCAGGTCACGCCGCGCGAGATCCTCGTCGAGCGTCACGTCCGGCGCGTAATGGAACTGGAAGCCGTGATAGCCGGCCGCCGTCTTGCGCTCGGTGCGCGCGAGCGCGTACTCCTCCTGCGTGCGCGGATGCAGGAATACCGGGAAATCCTTGCCGACCGGCCGGAACCCCTGCGCGGCCATCTGCTCGGGGGTCGCGCCCACCACCACGTAGTCGCGGTCCTGCACGGGCACGCCGAGCAGTTCGTCGCGGATGGCGCCGCCTACTGCGTAGATGTTCATGGCTGAGGCTCGTATTCGGCGATCACGTTCGTTTCGCGGCGCGCGGCATCGATCCAGCGCTGCACGGCCGGCAGCGCCGTCACGCGCGCCGCATAGCCTGCCGCTTCCGGCGACAGGCCGGGCGCGTACGTATTGAAGCGCATCACGACGGGCGCATACATCGCATCGGCAATGCCGAATTCGCCGAACAGGAACGGCCCGCCCGACGCCTCGAGACACGCGCTCCACAGCGCATCGATGCGCGCGACATCGGCGAGCGCGTCGGGGGTCGCGCCGCGCCCCGGCATCGACGCGCGCACGTTCATGCCCATCTGCGTGCGCAGCGCCGCGAAGCCCGAATGCATCTCGGCCGCGACGCAGCGCGCATGCGCGCGCTCGAGCGGATCGGCCGGCCACATCGGAAACTGCGGATAGCGTTCGGCGAGCGTCTCGGCGATCGCGAGCGAATCCCAGATCGCGACGCCGTGGTCGTCGATCAGGCACGGCACCTTGCCGGACGGCGAATACTCGCGGATGCGCGCGGCCGTGTCATCGTGGCGCAGCTCGATCGCGATCTCGTCGAACGGGATGCCGAAATGCGCGAGCAGCAGCCACGGGCGCATCGACCACGACGAGTAGTTCTTGTCTCCAATGACGAGTTTCATGACGGTGTTCCGGAAAACGCGAAGGTGGAAGGGAGGACGTTGCCGGGCTAGCGGCGCGAGCGGAACCAGTCGAACCGGGAGCGCTGCGCGGCCTGGCCGAGATACGCGGGCGCGATGCTTTCGAGACTCGCGGGCGAGATCCCGAGCTCCGGCGCGAGCGGCCCCGACAGCACGTTCGGCACCGACATCGTCGCGAGATTGTCGCGCGTGAGCACGGGCTCGCCGGGCAGGCATTCGAACACGCTCGCCTGCAGCCGCGCAAGCGCGTCGGGCAGCCGCACGATGCGTGCCTGGCGGCCGACCAGCGTGCCGCAATAGCGCACCAGCTGCTCGAGCGTGTAGACGGTCGGGCCGCCGAGTTCGTAGGTCTTGCCGTGTGCGGCCGCGAGATCGAGCGTGTTGACGAACGCGCGCACGACATCGCCGACGAACACCGGCTGGAAGCGCGCGTCGGGCATCGCGAGCGGCAGCACGGGCACCGAGCGCTGCAGGTTCGCGAACGTGTTGAGGAACGCATCGCCGGGGCCGAACACGACCGACGGGCGGAAGATCGTCAGCGCGAGCGAATCGGTCGCCGCGATCGCATGCAACGCGGCCTCGCCGTCGCCCTTCGAGCGCTGGTACATGCTCGCGCCCTGCGAATCGGCGCCGAGCGCGCTCATGTGCAGCACGCGCTGCACGCCCACCTCGGTGCAGGCGGTCGCGAGCGCGGCCGGCAGCGTGACGTGCGCGCGCTCGAAGCCGGGCCCGTACGGCGTGCCGCGGCCGCCATGCAGCACGCCGACCAGGTTGATCGCCGCGTGCGCACCGGCGACGAAGCGCGCGAGCGTGCGCGTGTCGAGCGCGTCGAGCTCGACGATTTCGACCGGCAGCATCTGCAGGTGGCGCGCGTGGTCGCGCCGGCGCGTGCCGATCCGCACCTGCTTGCCGGATTCGATCAGCGCATTGACGAGCCGGCTGCCGATGAAGCCGGTGCCGCCCAGCAGCGCGACGGTCTGGCGATCCATGTCGTGAGCCTCAAAAGAACACTGCCGCGTCTCGCGCGGCAGTGTGAAGATTGCGTATCAGGGCGAGATCATGCCTAGACGTTTCTTCAACGACTGCGGTTTGCCCTCGAAGAGCGCCGCGTAGTAGACGGTGTTCGACAGCACGTTCTTCACGTAGTCGCGCGTCTCGTTGAACGGAATCGTTTCTGCGAAGATCGCGCCTTCGACCGGCTGCGTCAACACCTGGCGCCACTGGCGCGGCCGGCCCGGGCCCGCGTTGTAGCCGGCCGTGGCGAGCACCGGCGAGCTGTCGAAGTTGTTGTAGATGTCCGCCAGATACCAGGTGCCGAGCTGGATGTTGGTATCGATGTCGTGCATCTGCGCGCGCGAGATCGTGCCCATGCCGAGCTTCTTCGCGACCATCTGCGCGGTGGCCGGCATCAGCTGCATCAGGCCGCCCGCGCCCACCGACGAACGCGCGCTGATGATGAAGCGCGATTCCTGGCGGATCAGCCCGTACGCCCATTCGGTGTCGAGGCCCGTCGATTGCGCATAGCGCTCGACGATGTTGCGGTACGGCGACGGGTAGCGCAGCGTGAAGTCGTGCTCGGCCTTCGTGCGGTCGGCCGTATTGACCGTGCGGTCGAGCAGCTCGACGCGCTTGCCGTATTCGGCCGCGGCCAGCAGCTGGCGATCGGTCATCCCGCGCAGCGGCCAGTTCCATTCGCGGTTGCCTTCGAGGCGCAGGTTCAGCGCATAGAAACGCTGCGCAAGCGCGAAGCCCGGAATCTTGCTCATCGCGTCGATCTCGGCGTCGCTCACCTTCGTGCGCGGCGGGATCGTCGTGCGCTGGCCGAGCTCTTCGCCGGCGAGCTGCCCGTAGAAGTTGAACTGGCCCGCGACCTGCTCGAATTCCTGGTTCGCCTGCAGCGTGTCGCCGCTCTGCTTGAGCGCGCGTGCATGCCAGTAGATCCACGCCGGATCGTCGCGCAGCGACGGCGGCATCTGCTCGATCGACCAGCGCACCATCGGCCAGTTGCCGGCGAGCAGCGCAGCGCGCGTGCGCCATTCGTAGCCCGGGTTCGACAGCGGCGCATTCGTCGATTTCGCGTACCAGACCGACGCGAGCGGCGAGCGCTTGATCGCGCCCTGGTAGCCGATCGCGCCCCACACGATCGCCTGCTCCTGCTTGGTCAGCGACGGCGCGACCGTGGTCAGCATCCCGGCGGCGGCGTCCGGATCGTTGCGCGCCATGCGGCCGAGCGCGATCAGTGCGATCTGGTGCGACGTCGCGTCGGGGCCGACGCCGCGCGCGAGGTACAGCGGCGGCGCGCTCGTCGCCTGGTCGAAGCCGACCGGGCGCGGGCCGAGCGCGTCGACGATCTTGCCGCCGAGCGTCGTGTAGTTCTGCTCGTACGCGAGGCGCGCCTGCTGCCACACGTCGTCGCTCGTGAACTGCTGGTTGACCGTGAGCGCGGTGATCAGGTCGACGCACGCGTCGCCGTAATTCTTCGGCTCGACGAGCAGCGCACGCGCCGCTTCGGCGACGTTCTCGCCGCGCGCCGCGCGCGATTCGAGCGCATAGCACTTGACCTGCGTGTCGTCGTCGAGCACGAAGCGCTTGTATTGCTCGTCGAAGTTGCGCCAGTCGTGGCGCGCGCCGAGCACGAGCAGGTAGTCGTTGCGCAGGCGGTCGGCGATCGCCTGGCCGTCGTAGCGCTGCAGGAACGACTGCACGGGCGCGTCCGGCGCGTCCACGCGCGCGCGGCCCGTCGAATCGAACAACTGCGGCTTGATCTGGAAATACTCGACGTAGGACGGTACCGGATAGTTCGGGATCATCGACGCGAGCTGCGCGGCTTTCGCGGCGTCGTTGCGACGCGCGGCTTCACGAAGCTGCACGAAGGTCTGGTCATCCCCGGCGACCGTATCGTCGTTCGGTGCGGCGCACGCAGCCGTACCCGCGACGAGCGCGGCGGCCGAAAGTGTGAGCGCGACCGCGCGATATACTCGGAAAAGGCTGTTCGACATCGTTTTGAATGGAGCACGAAGTGAGCGAAAGCATAGCACGCAACCCTGTGCCGAACCCGAAGGTTGCGCTACGCAAAACGCTGTCCGGCGCGCGTCGCGACGCCGCGTCGCAACCCGCCGTGAACGCCGCGCTCGATGCGCGGCTGCGCACGCTGCTCGACCGGCTCGCGCCGCGCACGGTCGGGTTCTACTGGCCGCTGCCGGGTGAATTCGATGCGCGCGAGGCCGTGCTCGCGTGGTGCGCGGCCGGCGCCGGCAGGCAGGCTGCGCTACCCGTGATCGACGAGCGGCACACGCCGCTCGAGTTCCATGCGTGGGACACGCACACGCCGATGCGCGAAGGTCATCACCGGATTCCGGAGCCGGCGTCGGGAATCGTCGTCGTGCCCGACCTGTTGCTGATTCCCTGTGTGGGATTCGATCTGCAGCGCTACCGGCTCGGCTACGGCGGCGGCTACTACGACCGTACGCTCGCCGCATGGCCGGGCAGCGAACTGCCCGTGACGGTCGGCATCGCGTACGAAGCGTGCCGCGTCGATGCGCTGCCGGCCGAAGCGCACGATCTCGCGCTGCACTGGATCGTGACCGACGGCGCGCTGTACCCGGCCGCCGGATGAGGCGGCGGGCGGCGCCGCATCCGTCGTCGCACGCCCGTCAGCGCACCGCGGCGCGCCAGCCGCGGCGCAACCGTTTACAGCGACGCCGCCGCGCGCGCGGCCGTGTCGTACAGGCCCGATGCGTTGCGCAGCAACTGCGCCGCGTCGCCGATCTGCTCGTTGGTGAGCCCGCTGTCCTTCAGCGTCTCGATCAGGCAGTGCTCGCGCACCTCGCGGTACTTCAGGCACAGGTCGCGGCCCGCGTCGGTCGCGAAGAAGAACACTTCCTTGCCGTTCTTCTCGCTCTTCACATAGCCGCGGGCGATCAGTTTTTTCAGCGCATAGGTCGCGACGTGCGTATCCTCGATATTGAGCACGAAGCAGATGTCGGCGAGCTTCTTCTTGCGTTCGCGATGGCTGACGTGATGCAGCAGCGACACCTCGACCGCCGTCATGTCCTTCGCGCCGGCCGCCGACATGCAGCGCACCATCCACCGATTGAAAGCATTGCCTGCCATGATGAGGCCGTATTCGAGTTCCGACAGCTCCGCGCTCGAATCGGAAACGAGGTGTTCGGATGACACGATCTTGGTCGCAGGACGCTTCATGGAAAGGCGGAGCAAGCCGGATGACAGGGTGTGCCGAGTGTACGCCAGAAGCCCCGACATACGGGCTAGGCGAAAACGCTTATTGGGAAGTTGTCGATATTTTATTGACAATGTGCGCTAACATTGCCGTCCGAACCGTGCCAGTCCGATGACGCAACCCCGCTTTTATCCGCTCGGCGATGCCGCCCTCGTCTGCGAGGTGCCGCCGCCCGCCACGCTCGATTGCCAGCGCCGCGTCTGGGCCGTTGCCGAGGCCGCGCGCGCGTGGCCCGACGTGATCGACGTCGTGCCCGGCATGAACAACCTGACGATCGTATTCGACGCGCTCGCCACGACGGCCGAGTCGCTCACGCCCGCGCTGCGCGACGCGTGGGAGACGGCCGACGTCGAGCACGCGGACGGCCGCGAGGTCGAGATCCCGGTCGAATACGGCGGCGCCGCCGGCCCCGATCTGCCGGCCGTCGCCGCGCATACCGGCCTGTCGGCCGACGAAGTCGTCGCGCGCCACGCGGCCGGCGCCTACGTCGTGTTCTTCGTCGGCTTCCAGCCGGGTTTCGCGTATCTCGGCGGGCTCGACGCCGCGCTGCACATGCCGCGCCGCGCGGCGCCGCGCCTCGAGGTGCCGGCCGGCTCGGTCGGCATCGGCGGCGCGCAGACGGGCATCTACCCGGCCACGTCGCCCGGCGGCTGGCAACTGATCGGCCGTACGTCGCACGTGCTGTTCGACCCGGCGCGGCCGCAGCCGACGCTGCTGCTGCCCGGCGACCGCGTGCGCTTCACCATTGCCGGAGTCGACGCACGATGACCCAGAGCACCGTACCGGGCACCATCGAAGTGGTGCGGGCCGGCCCGCTGTCCACCGTGCAGGATCTCGGGCGCCGCGGCGCACGCCATCTCGGCGTCGCGCAGGGCGGCGCGCTCGACGGCCTCGCGCTCGAAGTCGGCAACCGGCTGGTCGGCAACCGCGCCGATGCGGCGGCCGTCGAGATCACGATCGGCCCGGCCGCGTTCCGCTTCACGCGCGCGACCCGCATCGCGATCACCGGCACCGAGTTCGGTGCGACGCTCGACGGCCAGCGCGTATATTCATGGTGGAGCCTGCCGGTCGAGGCCGGGCAGACGCTCGTGCTGCCCGCCGCGAAACGCGGGATGCGCGGCTACCTGTGCATCGCCGGCGGCATCGACGTGCTGCCGATGCTCGGCTCGCGCAGCACCGATCTCGCGTCGCGCTTCGGCGGCCTCGGCGGCCGCGCGCTGCGCGACGGCGATCGCCTCCCGATCGGCGTGCTTCCGGCCGGGATGGGTTGCCTCGCGGCCGACGCGCCCGAATTCGGCGTCAAGGCGCCGGCGTGGTGCGCGTTCGTGCGCGTCGACGAGCCGCCGCGCCGTCACCGCCCCGCGCATGCGCCGTGGGCGATGCCCGTGCGCGTGCTGCCGGGCCCCGACTACGCGTCGTTCGCCGCCGATTCGCAGCAGGCGTTCTGGGATGAGGAATGGCTGGTCACGGCGAACAGCAACCGCATGGGCTACCGGCTGGCCGGTGTCGAACTCGTGCGCGAGCGGCCGGCCGAGCTGCTGTCGCACGCGGTGCTGCCCGGCACGATCCAGGTGCCGCCGAACGGCCAGCCGATCGTGCTGATGCACGACGCGCAGACCACCGGCGGCTACCCGAAGATCGGCACGGTGATCCGGGCGGACCTGTGGAAACTCGCGCAGGCGCGGCTCAACCTGCCGATCCGCTTCGTGCGCACGACACCCGACGCCGCGCGCGCCGCGCTGGCCGCGGAACGTGCGTATCTGCGGCAGATCGACGTGGCGATCGACATGCGCGAGGAAGCGCGCCGCCGCGCCGAGTCGCGCGCGGCGTGACAATGGCGGTAGCGGTACCGAAGGCAGTCGCAGTAGAGAAAACGGGCCACGCAATCAGTGGACGAGGAACATCATGCAAATCGATCTGAATGCCGATCTCGGCGAAGGATGCGGTTCGGACGAGGCGCTGCTCGACCTCGTGACGTCCGCGAACATCGCATGCGGGTGGCATGCGGGCGGTGCGAACGCGATGCGCGACTGCGTACGCTGGGCCGTGCAGAAAGGCGTGGCGATCGGCGCGCACCCGAGCTTTCACGATCCGGAGAATTTCGGCCGCAAGGAAATGCAGCTACCGGCCAGCGACATCTACGCGGGCGTGCTGTACCAGCTCGGCGCGCTGTCGGCGATCGCGCAGGCCGAGGGCGGGCGCATCGCGCACGTGAAACCGCACGGCGCGCTGTACAACCAGGCCGCGCGCGACCCGCTGATCGCCGATGCGGTGGTGTCCGCGATCCGCGATTTCGACCCGTCGCTCGCGGTGTTCGGGCTCGCGAACAGCGTGTTCGTCGCGGCCGCGCGGCACGCGGGGCTCGCCGCGGTGGAGGAAGTGTTCGCCGATCGCGGCTACCGCGCGGACGGCTCGCTCGTGCCGCGCAACCAGCCCGGCGCGCTGATCGACGACGAGGACACGATGATCGCGCGCACGCTGGACATGGTGCGCAGCCGGCAGGTGCGGGCGATCGGCGGCGAATGGGTGATGCTCAATGCGCAGACCGTCTGCCTGCACGGCGACGGGCCGCACGCGCTGGCATTCGCGAAACGGATTCGCGCCGCGCTCGAGGCGGTGGGCGTCGACGTGGTCGCGCCCGGGATGCTGCAGGCCGACGAACGCGCCTGATCCGGCCGATCGCGCCAGCGGACGCACGATCCGTCGCACAAAAGAAAAAAGCGCCCTCGTGGCGCTTTTCCGTTGGCACAATCGCTGCGGCTTCGCCGTCTGTCGATTCGCCCCCCGAAACCGTCTTGCGACGGTGACCGGAAAACTATTCCGGATTAAAAAACGTCCGCCGCCGCCCGATTACTGCCTTTCCCCGGTGGGACGACGGAACGTCGCTTATCCCGCAAGTCGGCCTGCATGCATTGTTGTTGTCCGACGATGATTGGCCCCGCCGTACATGCAGACACTACCGCGGCCGGCACGTGCACCACGTGCCGGCAACGCGCTAACCCCGCGCTTTATTTTCTGCTACCCCGTAGAACTTTTTCTATTCTTTTCATTTTTTCAACTTGTGGATCGAAGAATAGATATTGGCAGATCGGGATGTCAATCGTTTGAAACGCTATTTTCTGATGATTCGAGGGTTTTCCTTATCGAATCGCGTGCCCAACCAGGCGTTTGAGCCGCTCGCACGGCGTCGATCAAACAGGGGAGGATCGGTTCGGGCGCGGTGACGGCGATCAGTTCGCGTCGACGCTGTAACCTTGTTGACGCAACAATTCGAGCACGCCGCGCGGGCCGCCCAGGTGCAGCGCGCCGATCGCGACGAACAGCGGCCGGTTCGGTGCGGCGATTGCCGTCATCCGTGCAACGAAGCGCCGGTTGCGCTCGTACACGATCTTGTTGTCGATCGCGTCCGACAACGCCTTCGAACGCGCGAGCCGTTCGCTCTTCGCGACCGCCCATGCCGAGATCGCATCGGCGTCGCCAATTCGCCACAGTCGATGCAGCGCCTTGATGTCGTCGGCGTTCTGCGCGGGCGTCTGCACCATGTCCTGCGCGAGCATCTCGCGCTGCTCGGCGAGCGTCAGCCCGGTGAACGCGCGCATTTGTTCGGCGAGCGTCTCGAGCCCGATCACGCGGCCGCCCTTCTTCTTCAGGAACACGTTCTGCAGCTGCGCCTCGGTGCCGTATTCCGTCTGCAGGCCGGCCGACAGCGAATCGTAGGTCTCGACGACGAGCGCCGCGAGCCACGGCCGCATCTTGCGGATCTCGACGAGCGCGGCCGGGTTGCCGCGCAGGCGCGCCGCGAGCCGCTGCCACAGCGGCTCGGGCAGCAGGCGCTGCAGGCACGGGTAGCGGCAGACGCCGTACTTCGACACGTCGTCCTGCGATTCGAGCAGGTCGTCGGGCGACAGCTCGAGCGCCAGGGTGGGCGACGCGGCGAGCGCCGCGAGGATGCGCGGCCGGAACGGCTGCACGCTCGGGTAGTCGGACGGGTCGCCGGTGTGCAGCGTGCCGAGCACGTAGAGCGTGACCTTGCCCTTGGTTGCAACGTAGAACGGCATGCGGGCGGGCTGCACGCGCACGGAGCCGCTTGAAACCGTGCCGTTCGACACGGCAGGCGCGTGGAAGCCCGGCAGGCTCATGCCGGGCGGCGGGACTTGCGATGGATGGATCGGTGAAGTGGCCGGCGCGCGCCCTTCGGCGCGCGCGGATTCGACGGGAACCACGAGGCTGGCCGCCACGCACGCGCCGGCCAGCGCCGCGCCCGTGACGGTACGCACGCTCCAGCGCCGCGCGTAGCGGCACGCGCGCATCACGCGCGCGCTGCTTGCCCCCGCACGGCGCACGCCGGACGCGCGCGCCGCCAACACCTCAGGCATTCTCCTCCCCGACTTCCTCGGCGCGATGGCAGGCCACGCGCCGGCCGTCGACCTCGCGCAGCTGCGGCTCCTCCAGCCGGCAGCGCTCGACCGCATACGGGCAGCGCTGATGGAACGCGCAGCCCGACGGCGGATTGAGCGGCGACGGCAGTTCGCCCTGCAGCTTGATCTGCACGCGGCGGTCTTCCTCGAAGATCGCCGGCGTCGCCGACATCAGCGCGCGCGTGTACGGATGGCGCGGCCGTGCGTAGATCGTCGCCTTGTCGCCCAGCTCCGCGACGCTGCCGAAGTACATCACCATTACGTCGTCCGCGACGTGCTCGACCACCGACAGGTTGTGCGAGATGAACACGTAGCTGGTCTTGAACTGCTCCTGCAGATCCATGAACAGGTTCAGGATCTGCGCCTGGATCGACACGTCGAGCGCGGACACCGGCTCGTCGGCGACGACGATGCGCGGATCGAGAATCATCGCGCGCGCGATCGCGACACGCTGGCGCTGGCCGCCCGAGAACATGTGCGGATAACGCTTCGCGTGCTCGGGCCGCAGGCCGACCGTGCGCATGATCTGCGCGATGCGCTGCGCGCGTTCGGCGGCGGTCAGGTTCGCGTTGATCTCGAGCGGCTCGGAAAGCGTCTGCTCGACGGTCTTGCGCGGATTCAGCGACGCGAACGGGTTCTGGAACACCATCTGCACGCGGCGGCGCAGGTCGGCCACCGTCTCGCGGCTGGCGCCGGCGACGTTCTTGCCGTCGATCGTCAGGCTGCCCGAGGTGGGCGTCTCGATCATCGTCAGCTGGCGGGCGAGCGTCGACTTCCCGCAGCCCGATTCGCCGACGACGGCGAGCGTCTTGCCGCGCTTCAGCGAGAACGACACGCCGTTCAGTGCCTTCACCGTGCCCTGCCCGAACATCCCGCGCTTCACCGAATAGTGTTTCGCGAGGCCGTCGGCCACCAGCACGGCTTCCTCGTCGTGCGACACGCGAGGCGTTTGATTGACTGCATTCATCGTGCACCTCCCGTCAGGTCGAGGTTGGAAACGTTGAGCGGCTTGATGCAGCGCGCGCGCATCGCATCGTTGGCCGGCACCAGCGTGTCGAGCGCCGGCCGCGCCTTGCGGCAGTCGTCGACGACGTACTTGCAGCGCGGCGCGAACAGGCACCCGGACGGGCGATCATCGCGGCCCGGCACCATGCCGGGCAATGCGGCAAGGCGACGCGCCCCCTGATTGTGCTCGGGAATCGCCGCGAGCAGCGCTTCGGTGTACGGATGATGCGGCGCACGGAAGATGTCGGGCACGCGATTGGTCTCGATCACCTCGCCCGCGTACATCACCGCCACGCGCTGCGCGACTTCCGACACCACGGCCAGGTCGTGCGAGATCAGCACGAGCGCCATCCCGCGCTCCTTCTGCAGCTTCACGAGCAGGTCCATGATCTGCGCCTGGATCGTCACGTCGAGCGCGGTGGTCGGCTCGTCGGCGATCAGCAGCTTCGGGTTGCACGCCACCGCCATCGCGATCATCACGCGCTGGTTCATCCCGCCCGACATCTGGTGCGGGAACGACGCGATGCGGTTCTTCGCATCGGGAATGCCGACCTGGTCGAGCAGTTCGAGCGCGCGCCGGTGCAGCGCGTCGCCGCGCAAGCCCTCGTGCAGCTTCAGCACTTCCTTGATCTGGTAGCCGACCGTATAGCTCGGGTTCAGGCTCGTCAGCGCGTCCTGGAACACCATCGCGATGTCCTTGCCGACGATCTTGCGGCGCGCCTTCGGCGACGCCTTCAGCAGGTCGACGCCGTTGAACGTGACTTCGTCCGCCGTCACCTTGCCCGGCGCGTCGATCAGGCCCATCAGCGCCATCATCGTCACGCTCTTGCCCGAGCCCGATTCGCCGACGACGCCCACCACCTCGCCCGGCGCGATCGACAGGTTGATCCGGTCGACCGCAGGCAGGCCGTTGAAGTTCACCGCGAGATTGCGGATGGTCAGAAGATCTTGGCTCATGTTCACGCCATCCGTTTCAGTTTGGGATCGAGCGCGTCGCGCAGCCCGTCGCCGAGCAGGTTGATCGCGAGCACCGAAATCAGGATCGACAGGCCCGGCATCGTCACGATCCACCACGCATTGTCGATGTAGTCGCGCGCGGAGGCCAGCATCGCGCCCCACTCGGCGGTCGGCGGTTGCACGCCGAGGCCGAGGAAGCCGAGCGCGGCCGCGTCGAGGATGGCCGACGAGAAGCCGAGCGTCGCCTGCACGATCAGCGGCGCCGTACAGTTCGGCAGCACCTGCGAGAACATCAGGCGCAGCGTGCCGGCACCGGCCACGCGCGACGCCGTCACGTACTCCTTCTGCAGCTCGCCGAGCGCCGAGGCGCGCGTGAGGCGCACATAGGCCGGCAGCGCGACGATCGCGATCGCGAACATCGTGTTGGTGAGGCCCGGGCCGATGATCGCGACGACCGCGACCGCGAGCAGCAGCGACGGCAGCGCGAGCAGCACGTCCATGATGCGCATCACGGGCGTGTCCGCCCACTTCTGGAAGAACGCGGCGACGAGCCCGAGCACGATGCCGGGGATCAGCGCGAGCACGACCGACACGAAGCCGATCCAGAACGACATCCGTGCGCCGAACATCAGCCGCGAAAGAATGTCGCGGCCTGCTTCGTCGGTGCCGAGGATGAATTTCCAGTTGCCGCCTTCGAGCCATGCGGGCGGGATCTTCACGAAGTCGCGGTATTGCTCGACCGGGCTGTGCGGCGCGAGCAGCGGCGCGAGCAGCGCGACTAGGATCAGCACGATCACGACGATGCCGGCGCCGACGGCGCCCCGGTTGCGCGAGAAGTTGGCCCAGAACTCGCGCAGCGCGAGCGCACGGCCGCCGGCCGGCGCGGATTCGGTCGGCAGGGTATTTTGCAGATTGCTCATGGGATTACCTCGTGTGGCGGATGCGCGGATTCAGCACGCCGTACAGCAGGTCGACGACCAGGTTCACGACGATCACGAGCGTCGCGATCAGCAGGATGCCGCCCTGGACGACCGGATAGTCGCGGCGGCCGATCGCATCGATCAGCCACTTGCCGACACCGGGCCACGAAAAGAGCGTCTCGGTCAGCACGGCGCCCGCGAGCAGCGTGCCGATCTGTAGGCCGATCACGGTGACGACCGGGATCAGCGCATTGCGCAGCGCATGCACGACGACCACGCGCGCGGGCGACAGCCCCTTCGCGCGGGCGGTGCGGATGTAGTCCTCGCGCAGCACTTCGAGCATCGACGAGCGCGTCATCCGCGCGATCACCGCGAGCGGGATCGTGCCGAGCACGATCGCGGGCAGGATCAGGTGGCTGACCGCCGACTTGAACGCGCCTTCATCCGGCGCGAGCAGCGCGTCGATCAGCATGAAGCCCGTCGGGTGCGGGAAATCGTATTCGACGGCGATGCGCCCCGACACCGGCGTCCAGCCGAGATATGACGAAAACACCATGATGAGGATCAGCCCCCACCAGAAGATCGGCATCGAGTAGCCGGTGAGCGCGGTGCCCATCACGCCATGGTCGACGACCGAGCCGCGCCGCAATGCGGCGATCACGCCGGCCGGCAGCCCGACCGCGAGCGCGAACACGAGTGCGCACAGCGACAGCTCGACGGTCGCCGGGAAGCGCGCGAAGAACTCGCCCGCGACGCTCGTGTTGGTGATGATCGACATGCCCAGGTCGCCATGCAGCGCCCGGCCGATGTAGTGGATGTACTGCATGGGCAGCGGCTGGTCGAGCCCGAGGCGTTTCATCGCCTCCGCATGCATCGCGGGATCGACGCCGCGCTCGCCCATCATCACTTCGATGGGGTCGCCCGGTATCAGGTGAATCAGCGCAAACGCCAGGATGGTGATGCCGATGAAAGTCGGGATCACCATGCCCACGCGGCGCAACACGAATGTGAACATGATGCGTCTCGTATTTTCTTGTGGGAAATGTGCGACCGGCGACGGGAAGCTTTTGGCCTCCCGCCGCCGGATGAATTAGCCGGTCTCGGTCTTCGTAGACAGCTTACGCCGGGTGCGTTACTTCACGCTCACACCGTCGAAGCGGGCATAGCCGAGCGGCTCGATACGCATGTCGACCACGGTCTTGCGCACCGGCTGGTAGACCGTCGAGTTCGCGATCGGCGAGAACGGCAGCTGTTGCGCGAAGATCTGCTGAGCCTGCATGTAGAGCTTGGTCCGCGCGTCCTGGCCCGTCGTCGTGCGGCCCTTCTGGACCAGCTCGTCGAACGGCTTGTAGCACCAGTGCGAGAAGTTGTTGCCCTTGATCGCTTCGCAGCCGAGCAGCGTGCCGAGCCAGTTGTCCGGATCGCCGTTGTCGCCCGTCCAGCCGATCAGCATCGTGTCCTGCTCACCCGAGTGCGCGCGCTTGATGTACTCGCCCCACTCGTACGTGACGATCTTCGCCTTCACGCCGATCTTCGCCCAGTCGGCCTGGATCATCTCGGCCATCAGGCGGGCGTTCGGGTTGTACGCGCGCTGCACCGGCATCGCCCACAGCGTGATCTCGAAACCGTTCGGGAAGCCGGCCTTCGCGAGCAGCGCCTTCGCCTTCGCGGTGTCGTTCGGCGCCATCTTCAGGTTCTTGTCGTACGACCATTGGGTCGGCGGCATCGGCGCGGTCGCCGCCTGGCCTGCGCCCTGGTAGACGGACTCGAGGATCGCCTTCTTGTTGATCGCCATGTCGAGTGCCTGACGCACCTCGAGCTTGTCGACCGGCTTGTGCTCGACGTTGTACGCGAGATAGCCGAGGTTGAAGCCTGCCTGCGACGGCATGTCGACGCCCGAATCGGCCTTCAGCGTCGCGATGTCGGCCGGACGCGGATAGCTCATCACCTGGCATTCGTTGCGCTTGATCTTCTGCACGCGCACGCCCGGATCCGGCGTGATCGAGAAGATCAGCTTCGAGATCTTCACTTCGCCCTTCTTCCAGTAATCAGGATTGCCGTCGAATCGGATCGTCGCGTCCTTCGTGTAGCTGCGGAAGATGAACGGGCCCGTGCCGACCGGCTTCTGGTTGATGTCGGCGGCCTTGCCTGCCTTCATCAGCTGGTCGCCGTATTCGGCCGACAGGATCGACGCGAATTCCATCGCCATGTTCTGGATGAACGGCGCATTCGGCTCGGCGAGCGTGAACTTCACGGTGTACGGATCGACCTTCTCGACCTTCGTGATCAGCTTGTCGAGACCCATGTCGGTGAAGTACGGGAACGACACCGGGTACGCCTTGCGGAACGCCTGGTTCGGGTCGAGCATGCGCTGGAACGTGAACAGCACGTCGTCCGCGTTGAATTCACGCGTCGGCTTGAAGAAGTCCGTCGTGTGGAACTTCACGCCGTGGCGCAGATGGAACGTGTACACCTTGCCGTCCGGCGACACGTCCCACTTCTCTGCGAGGCCCGGCTCGACCTTCGTGCCGCCGCGCTCGAATTCGACGAGGCGGTTGTAGACGGTGAACGTGGCGGCGGTGAAATCGACGCCGGTCGTAAATTGCGCGGAATCGAAACCCGCCGGGCTGCCTTCTGAGCAGTAGACGAGCGTTTTGTTCGGAATCTGTGCGAATGCAGAGCCCGCGACGCCGAGCGATGCCGCTGCCACGCCTGCAATGGCGGTAACACGCAGGGTGTGCAACAGACGGTTGTATTCCATGTTTCCTCCAGGTCTCCAGATCGGAACCGGCCCGCCAGGGGCCGGCGTACGCGGATATTACTTGAGCTAACGATGTGGCAACAAGCTGGAGAAAAAACTCTTCTAGATGTCCCGCCGGGTTTTTGCCGATGTTTAGTGGGAGTAAAAAATGCGACAACGCGCGCGAGCGCCCATTTCGTTCATTTCGCGCAAGTTTCGTTCGACGACTAAACAATTCGGGCGCGAACACGAAGGCCCGGCGCACCGCTTTCCCGTGTTCCGCAGCACATCATTGCGTTTTGCGAAACGATCCGGTGATCGTCGTCAAATCGTCATGTTGTCGCGTCGCCGCGTCGTCACGCCGGCGCGTCGAGGTCGGCGCTGCGCGCGGGCACGAACGCGACCGCGACGATCGACAGCGCGATCCCGGCCATCACGTAGTAGGTCGGCGCGAGCGGCGTGCCCGTGACCTTGATCAGCCATGTGACGATGAACTGCCCGAAGCCGCCGAACAGCATCACCGCGACGTTGTACGCGATCGACAGCCCGGTCGAGCGCACGTTGGCCGGGAACAGCTCGGCGATCATCGCGCCGAACGGCCCGTAGTAGCCCGCGAGCGTGACCGACAGCACGGCCTGCACCGCGATCAGCCGCGCGATGCTCGGCGCCGCGTCGAGCCACGCGAACAGCGGATACATCAGCACGAGCGTGAGCGCGAGCGACCATAGCGACAGCCCCTTGCGGCCGATGCGGTCCGACCACGCGCCCGCGATCGGCGACAGCACCATCAGCAGCAGGTTGCCGACGATCACCGCATAGAAGGATTCCGCGTAGGGCAGCTTCAGCTGCTTCACCGCGAAGGTCGGCAGATAGCTGATCAGCACGTAGATCGTCACCGTCAGCGCGATCACCGAGCCGAGCCCGCACAGCACCTCGCGCGGGTAGCGCGTGAACACTTCGCCGAGCGTCACGCGGCGCGCGCTTTGCTGCGCATGCAGGAACGCCTCGGAATCGGCGAGATGGCGGCGGATGTAGAAGCCGATCGGGCCGATCACGAGCCCGAGGATGAACGGCACGCGCCAGCCCCAGCTGCGCAGCGCCTCGTGCGACAGCCCGCGCGTGACGGCCGCGCCGACGAGCGCGCCGATCAGCAGCGCGGCCGCCTGGCTCGCCATCTGCCAGCTGCCGTAGAAGCCGCGTTTCGAGAATGGCGCGGCTTCGATCAGCAGCGCCGTCGCGCTGCCGAATTCGCCGCCCGCGGAGAAGCCCTGCAGCAGACGGCCGAGCACGATCAGGAGCGGGCCGCCGATGCCGATCGCCGCATACGGCGGCGCGACCGCGAGCAGGAAGATGCCGGCCGTCATCAGGAGGATCACGAGCGACAGCGCGGCCTTGCGGCCCGCGCGATCCGCGTACAGCCCGAACACGATGCCGCCGATCGGACGCATGAAGAACGCGACGCCGAACGTCGCGGTGGTCAGCAGCAGCGACGAGTATTCGCTGGAGGTCGGGAAGAACAGCTCGGCGATCACGACCGTCATGAAGCCGAACACCGTGAAGTCGTACCACTCGAGCGCATTGCCGATCACGGCGGCCGCGACCGCACGCCGGTTCAGTGCACGCTCGGGCCGGCTCGTTTTCGTTGAATTCGCAATCGTCGCCATGCGTGCCTCGTCCTCGTCGGTTCGCCGTGTCGGGCTGCGCGGCGCGCGGGGTGCCCGCGGCGCGCCGATGTGCAGCGAGTGTAGAAAGCGACGGAACCGTTTTCAAGCAATAAAAAACGCCCGCCATCTTTCGACGGCGGGCGTTGTGCGGTTTTCACCACAATGCGGCATCGCACGATGCCGCACGGGCCTCAACCCATCTTCGAGAAGGCGCTGCACCAGCCCTTCGCCGACACCTGCTTGCCGGGGAAGGCGCCGCACGGGCCCGAGGCCGAGCCCTTCTTGCCCTGGTACAGCATGCAGGCCGCGCAATCCTGGCCCGCTGCGTATTTCGGGTACTTCGTCTTGTCGACCTTCGTCGCATCGGCCTTGTAGCCGAGTGCCGTCGCGGTCGGGTCGCTTTCCGCGAGCATCGGCGCATCGGCCAGCGCTTCACGCGACAGCGCCAGCGCGGACACGGCACCAATGCTCGTAATCAGGAAACTCCGACGGGATGTTTTCATGGGGGACTCGCTCCAACGTTATCGGTTTGAAAGCTGTTCTGGCGACAGCCGTTCGACAGAATAACGCTCAAGCGAATAAATGTGCGCGCCGAAATTCCAGAGATAAGGAATTTCACACGGCCGATACGCATTCGCGACCTCCCCGCCACACACGCGCCGCGTCAGCGGTAAGCCGTCATGTCGCCCACCCGCTGCGCGAGCGCGAGCGACGCGGTGAGCCCCGGCGACTCGATGCCGAACAGGTTCACGAGCCCGCGCACGCCATGCTGCGCGGCGCCCTGCACGATGAAATCGGCCGGCGGCTCGCCGGGGCCCGCGAGCTTCGGCCGGATGCCCGCATACGCCGGCTGCAGCGCGTCGTCGGGCAAGCCCGGCCAGAACGCGCGGATCGACGCGTAGAACGCGGTCGCGCGCGCGGGATCGACTTCGTAGCGCAGCGCATCGATCCATTCGACGTCCGGGCCGAAGCGCGCCTGCCCGCCGAGGTCGAGCGTCAGGTGCACGCCGAGCCCCGCGCGGTCGGGCATCGGATAGATCAGGTGGGAAAACGGTGCGCGCCCCGACAGGCTGAAATAGTTGCCGCGCGCGAGATAGAGCGGCGGCACCCAGCGCGGGTCGAGGCCGCGCGTGCGGCGCGCCAGCGCCTGGGCGCCGAGGCCCGCGCTGTTGATCACGCAGGCGGCCTCGATCTCGGTCGGCGCGTCGCCGCCCGTGCGCACGACGAAGCGCCCGCCGCGCAGCACGTCGATCGATTCGACCGGGGATTTAAGCGCGCACACGGCGCCGTCGCGCTCCGCGTCGCCGAGCAGCGCGAGCATCAGCTGGTGGCTGTCGACGATGCCGGTGGACGGCGAGAACAGCGCCTCGACGCATTCGAGCGCGGGCTCGAGCGTCTGCGCCTCGGCGCGCGTGAGCGGCATCAGGTCGAGCACGCCGTTTTCGGTCGCGCGCGCGGCGATCGCCCTCAACTGCTTCACCTGCGCGGCGCTCGTGGCGACGAGCAGCTTGCCGGCGCGCCGGTGCGGCACGTGATGGGTCTCGCAGAATTCGTACAGCAGGTCGCGCCCGTGCACGCACGACGTCGCCTTCAGCGACCCGCGCGGATAGTAGAGCCCCGCGTGGATCACTTCGCTGTTGCGCGAACTCGTACCCGTGCCGATCGCATCGGCGGCCTCGAGCACGAGCGTTTCACGCCCGCGCGCGGCCAGTTCGCGCGCAATCGCCAGACCGACGACGCCCGCGCCGATCACGACACAATCCATCTGCTCCATGACGTTTCGCGCCGCTAGCGCGTCGAGGGGAGAGAAGAGAATTGTACGTCCCGGTTCATTCGCTTGCCGAAGGTCGTGCAGCGTCTCGCGACGCCGCCGTGCATGATGCGCGCCGCACGGCACGACTCGCGGCACTGCGCGGCGCGCACGCCGCCAGGGCCGGGGCCGTGCGCGCGCCGCGCGTTCAGAAGCCGATCGGCCGGCGCTTTGCCGCGCCTTCGTCGGCCCGGATGTCGCGCGGCCCGATCGCGTCGCGCCCGTCGAGCCGTGCGGCGCCGAACGCGTGCAGCAGCGCACGGCGCATCGTGCGCGGCGGGGTCGCGGCCAGCACATCGAGCGCGTCGTCGCCGAGGGTGTCCGGGAAGCGCCGCCCCCACGCATGCGACGTGCGGATCTCGTCGTAGATCGTCTGCGCGATCCGGCGCGCGCCCGCCGCGTCGGGCGGCTCGATCTCGTACACGTTCATCCGGTTGAGCAGCGGCTCCGGAATCGCGTGCGCCTCGTTCGCGGTCGCGATCCAGATCACGTTGCCCGCATCGATCGGCACTTCCGCGAATTCGTCGATGAATGCGCGCGCGGTGTCGTGCTCGAGCAACGCATACAGCGCGCCGAGCGGATCGTATTGCGCATCGCTGCCGGCCTTGTCGATCTCGTCGACCGCGATCACCGGGTTCGCGTAGCTGCCGTTCACGAGCGCATCGAACACCTTGCCGGGCTTCGCGTTCTTCCATTGCGACGACGCACCCGACAGGATCCAGCCGGCCGTCAGCGAGCTCATCGGCACGTAGTGGTAAGCGGTGCCGAGCAGTTGCGCGAGCGCCTTCGCGAAGTGCGTCTTGCCGATGCCCGGGGGCCCGAGCAGCAGGATCGGCATCAGTTCGAGCCGGTCCTCCGTTTCGAGGCACAGCGCGACCTGCTTGCGCACGTCTTCGAGCGGCTCGGCGAAATTCGGCAATGCCTCGCCGAGCGCGTCGAACGACGGCATCCGGTTCGGCTTCACGCAGAAGCGCAGATTGCCCGTCTTGAGCATCCTCTCGTAGGTGGCGCGCAGTGCGTCGCTCGCGCTCTCGTTCAGGTCACTCAGCGCCGTCTCGACCTGCTCGAGGTCGTACACCGTGCTGAAGGATGCCACCGCCAGTTCCTGTTTCACCATCGCCGTCGTCATACCAACCTCGCTGCCGCTTGCCGTTACACGATCATCAGACCCTTACGATTTCAGTGTAGCGATCCCGCATCCCCGCGCAAGCAAGCAGCCGCGCGAGTCTGCTGCTAACACCCGCGCGCGCTGCACGCCGGCGCGCCGCGGCGTATGATCGTCGATTCACCCACCTGCCGCACCGGCCCGTCCGACCGCGCCCGCGCGGCGCGTCGGCCCCCGCCCCAAAGGTATGCCGATGTCCGTCCCCCCTGCTTTTCCGCGCGTCGATGCCGATACGATCGGTGCCGTCGACGCGGCGCTCACGTCGCGCCGTGCGGTCCGCGCGTTCCTGCCGACGCCGGTGCCGCGCGACACGCTCGAGGCGATCCTCGAAGCCGCGAGCCGTGCGCCGTCGGGCACCAACATCCAGCCGTGGCGCGTGTACGTCGCGACGGGCGCCACGCGCGATGCGCTCGCCGCCGCGCTCACCGCGGCCCACGACGATCCCGCGCGCGACGAGAAATACGTCGCCGAGTACGACTACTACCCGCGCGAATGGGTGTCGCCGTATATCGACCGACGCCGCAAGGTCGGCTGGGATCTGTACGGCCTGTTGAACATCGGCCGCGACGAGAAGGCGCGCATGCATGCGCAGCACGCCCGCAACTTCCGTTTCTTCGATGCGCCGGTCGCATTGTTCTTCACGCTCGACCGCGTGATGACCTACGGCGCCTGGCTCGACTGCGGGATGTTCCTGCAGGGCGTGATGACGGCCGCGCGTGCACGCGGGCTCGATACCTGCCCGCAGGCCGCGTTCGTGCCGTTTCACCGGATCGTCACCGAACACCTCGGCATTCCCGCCAACGAACAGCTGGTGTGCGGGATGTCGCTCGGCCATGCGGACCCCGACGCGATCGAGAACCGCCTCGTCACCGAGCGCGCGCCGGTCGCCGAGTTCACGCGCTTTTTCGCTTGAAAACGCATGACGCGGCCCTACCTTTCGATCAGGCATGCATCGTGCGGCGAACCTGCCGCGACGCATCCTGTCACATCGCGATCGAAATCGATCGGGCGTAAGATGTGCGTCCGTTCCCCGCTATTCCGCGTTTCCGGAGACGTTTCATGCTGAAACACGGCCTGGCCGTCCTGCTCGCGAGCATCGCGCTCGCCGCCCATGCGCAGAGCCCCGCACCGGCCTCCGTCGCGTGGGAGATCCAGGTGGTACGCGACGGTCAGACCATCGACACGTTCCAGCAGCGCACCACCGTGGGTCAGACCCGTACCGATACCCATCGCTATCCGTCCGCCGTGCCGGTCGGCTGCGGCAATGCCGCGCGCGTCGTGCCGACCGAGCGTTCGCGCGCGGTAACGGTCGCGCCGGTCACCGTCGATGCCGGCGCGAACACGGTGTCGCTCGCGCTCGACGTGCAGGAAACGATCGACGACGAAGGCGCGAAGCCGGCCGATCCGTGCGTGCCCGCGTCGCCGCGGCAAATCGTCGCGAGCCACCCCGGCCTGACGGTCGGCGCCGACGCGTGGACCGACTGGACGCTCGTCGAGCAACATCCGCACCTCGTGTACCGCGTGCGTGCGCACGTCGCGAAGGATTGAGCGTCATGTCCGCCGACGCCCTGTCCCTGCCGTTCGCCGAACCGCACGCCGCACCCGACGAACTCACCGCCGTGAGCTGGAACCTGCACAAGGGCCGCTCGCCGCTCGGCTTCACCGCGTGGAACGCGATGCGCAACTGGATGCAGTCGACGCACGCCGACGTGTATTTCCTGCAGGAAGCGATGGCGCGCCGCATGCCGCGCCCCGTGCTCGCGCCCGGCTTCGGCGCACCGATGGACGACGCGGTCGACGACGTCTGGCACTGCCAGGCCACCGAGATCGCGCATGCGCTCGACTGGCAGATCGCGCTCGGGCCGAACGTGTTCAAGCCGTCGTGGCGCCACGGCAATGCGATCCTGTCACCGCATCCGCTCGACCTCGGCGGCCGCTGGGACATCTCCGCGCACCGTTTCGAGCGGCGCGGCCTGCTGGTCGCGCGCGCGACGCTCGCGGGCGCCCGCCCGGTCACGCTGCTGTGCGCGCACCTCGCGCTCACGCGCGCCGCACGGCTGCGCCAGATGCACTGGATCGCGCACTGGATCGTGCGCAACGCAGGCGACGGCCCGCTGATGCTCGCCGGCGACTTCAACGACTGGCGCAACGATTCGGTCGCGCTGTTCGGCGAGATCGGGCTGTCCGAGGTCGCGACGCTGCTCGGCGAATCGGGCCGCACGTTCCCCGCGTTCTCGCCGGCGCTCGCGCTCGACAAGATGTTCGTGCGCGGGCTGACGCCGCTCGAATGGCGCGCGCCGTCCGGCGAAGCCGCGTGGCTGTCGGACCACCTGCCGTACATCGCGCGCCTGCGCCTCGATCCGCAATAGCGCTCCCGACCTCGGCCCGATCGCAGCCGGATTGCGCGGCGCGCGCTACATTAACGCCTTGCCCATTCCGCTCCGCCCCGCCGCCGGGCCGCGCCGCCATGACCTACCTGCCGATCCTGCTGCAAATCGCCGTCGTCTATCTCGTCGCGGCAATCACCCCCGGCCCGAATTTCTTCATGATTTCACAACTGTCGCTCGCGGGCCGGCGCAGCCTCGGCGCCGCGTCGGCGCTCGGCGTCGGCACCGCGTCGATCGCCTGGGCGACGCTCGCGATGCTCGGCCTCGCGGCCGTGCTGCACCAGGTCGAATGGCTGTATGAGGCAATCCGGATCGGCGGCGCCGTCTACCTCGTGTATTTCGGCTTCAAGCTGCTGCGCGCGGGCGTGCGCCGCGATACGACGCCGGCCGACGCGCCCGACGAACGCGCGCCGCTGGCCGCGCCGCACGCGCGCGACTATCTGCGTGCGTATCGCAGCGGCCTGTTCACGTGCCTGACGAACCCGAAATCGTGCGCGTTCTGGACCAGCGTGTTCGCGGCGATGCTGCCCGCGCACGTGCCGCTGTGGTTCAACGGCGCGGTGCTGGTGACGATCGGCGTGCTGTCAGCCGGCTGGTATTCGTGCGTCGCGTACCTGTTCGCGAGCCCGCGCGCGCAGCGCGGCTACCGGCGCGTGCGGCGCCCGCTCGACGCGCTGTGCGGCGTGGCGCTCGTCGGCCTCGGTGCAAAACTCGCGGCCGAGCGCTGAAAAAACTGAAAGGGGATTGAAATAATTCGTTGCGCCAAATCCGCGCGGCCACGGGGGTCAAGCCCGCGATCCGCGTCAACAGGGTAAAATAACGAGTTCCTCAATCGTCTGTCATCGAGAAGGCGCGTGTCCGACGCGCCGGCCGGCCGATCCGCGATCGGGCCGTCGCACTCGGTTTTTTGCCCGTTTTTGGGCCCGTTACTCGCGTTCGCTACGCGCGTCCGTTTTCAAAGCCATGAGCAAATACGACACCGCCACCGTCCAATCCGTCCATCACTGGACCGACACGCTGTTCAGCTTCACCTGCACCCGTGAGGCGAGCCTGCGCTTCAACAACGGCGAATTCACGATGGTCGGCCTCGAGGTCGACGGCAAGCCGCTCGCGCGCGCCTACTCGATCGTCAGCCCGAACTACGAAGAGCATCTCGAATTCTTCAGCATCAAGGTGCAGAACGGCCCGCTGACGTCGCGCCTGCAGCATCTGAAGGTGGGCGACACCGTGCTGATCGGCAAGAAGCCGACGGGCACGCTGGTCGCCGACAACCTGCTGCCGGGCAAGACGCTGTGGATGCTGTCGACGGGCACGGGCCTCGCACCGTTCATGTCGATCATCCGCGACCCGGACATCTACGACCGCTTCGACAAGGTGATCCTGACGCACACGTGCCGCCTGAAGGGCGAGCTCGCGTACATGGACTACATCAAGCACGACCTGCCGGGCCACGAGTACCTGGGCGACATCATCAAGGAAAAGCTCGTCTACTACCCGACGGTCACGCGCGAAGCGTTCGACAACGAAGGCCGGATCACCGACCTGATCGCGACGGGCAAGCTGTTCACGGATCTCGACGTCCCGCCGTTCTCGCCGGAAAACGACCGCGTGATGCTGTGCGGCAGCACCGCGATGCTGAAGGACACGACCGAGCTGCTGAAGCAGGCCGGCCTCGTCGAAGGCAAGAACAGCGCGCCGGGCCACTACGTGATCGAGCGCGCGTTCGTGGACTGATCGATCCCCAAATTTTGCGCAGCATCAAGGACCGGAGCGAAAGCTCCGGTTTTTTTTCGTCCCTACTTGGCGAATTCGTAACAAATTGGGATCATCCCATCTCAAATAGTTACATTTGGATACGTCATCGTCCGGCGCTTGGGTGTCAGTGTTTTTCCTACAACACCTTCATTCCGATTATTCACATTTACCCTTAAATGTCCGCCTGACATGACCTTTTCGGAAATTTTGAGATATTATTCGCCGCGCGCGGTTGCCGTTCGGATGAGAGTGGAAGGGTCGGATGCAAGTGTTACAAGACGTAACTTTTGTTACCTCGGCAGGGGGCGATTCTCTGGCGGCGACCGTCATCGAAACGGCAGCCGATCCACGCAGCCAGCCGGTGTCTGAACCGCTTTCTGACAGCAGGGAGAGTCATGGATACGTCGCTTAACGCGCCTTTGGGCGCCCACGCCCCGTTCCCGTCGCAACAGCTCGTGCCGGGCTGCGTCGCGACTCCGCCCATTGCCGACGCCGCGCCGAAACGTGGCGCCTCCGCCGCGCGGATCGCAGCGCTGTCTGCCCAGTTGCTCGCCGCCGACGAAGCGGCCCGCCGCCACCTGGCCGGCGAGCTGCATGACGGGCTCGGTGCCGAACTGACCGCTGCGCGTTTCGCGCTCGCAAACGTTCAAACGTGGCTGCCGGCCGATGCGCCGGAGGGTTGCCTGCGCGCACTGGCGCTGGCGCAGCAGGCGCTCGAGGCCGCGACCGACGCGAATCGCCGGCTGATCGACGAGCGCGACACGCCGGCGCTCGACGCGGGCCTGGTCGGCGCGCTGTCGTCGTGGGCCGACACCCATGCGGCCCGCACGGGCCTGCGCACCAGCTTCGTCTGTGCGGCCGACGCGCGCCTGACGCAGCTCGCCGGGGCCAGCGCGCTCGCGGTGTTCCGCGTCGCGCAGGAAGCGTTGTCGAACGTCGCGAAGCACGCACGCGCGACGTCGGTCGACGTGCGAATCGCCACCGACGGCACGCACCTGTCACTGATCGTCTCCGACGATGGGACCGGTTTCTCGCGGAGCCGCCGCACCGGCTACGGTCTGGCCGGCATGCGCGCCCGCTGCGAGGCGTTCGGCGGCAGCTTCGAGACGGCCACGCCGGCCACCGGCCACGGCACGCGCGTCACCGCGCGCTTCGCTTGGGATTCGCTGCTCGCGGTGCCCGTCGCGGCCCGCCGCGCGTCGCTTTCGTGAGGTCGTCATGAGCCTGAACATCCTGCTGGTGGACGATCACGCGATCGTCCGGCAAGGGATCCGCCAGTTGCTGATCGACCGTGGCGTCGCGCGCGACGTCACCGAGGCCGAAACCGGCAGCGACGCGGTGGCGGCCGTCGACAAACAGGAATTCGACGTGATCCTGCTCGACATTTCGCTGCCGGACACGAACGGCATCGAGGTGCTCAAGCGCCTCAAGCGCAAGCTGTCGCGCACGCCGGTGCTGATGTTCTCGATGTATCGCGAGGACCAGTACGCGGTGCGCGCGCTGAAGGCCGGCGCGGCCGGCTACCTGTCGAAGACGGTCAACGCCGCGCAGATGATCGGCGCGATCCAGCAGGTCGCGGCCGGCCGCAAGTACGTGAGCCCCGCGATGGCCGAGGCGCTCGCCGAATACGTGTCGTTCGAGAACGAACCGCTGCCGCACGAGAAGCTGTCCGACCGCGAATACCAGACGCTCTGCATGCTCGCGTCGGGCAAGCGGCTCACCGACATCGCGAACACGCTGTCGCTGTCCGTGAAGACGGTGAGCGTGTACCGCTCGCGGCTGCTCGAGAAGATGCGGCTGTCGAACAACGCGGAGCTCACGTTCTACGTGATGAGCAACCGGCTCGTCGACATGGCGCCCACGGCCGGCGCCTGATTCCCCCGCTTCACCCGATTCGTCCGGCCCAGCGACGCGGCACCTGCCGCGCCGCCGCCCGCTGTCGCCCGCCCGATGCGCAAGCGCTTGTTTTATCGGACGATTTTGTGACTTACCGCTGCGCTGCAGCGGGTCTTGCGCGCCAAATCGGCTAAAATTACGGGTTTTCACTCAGTCAGCGCTACCGCGCCCGCGCGCGCTGGCGATTCATCCGCAATGTCTCTCTTCCGCAAGAAAAACGTCGATCGCATGATCGCCGGCGCGCATGCCGCCGGGCTCAAGAAAGCGCTCGGCGCGATCGACCTCACCTTCCTCGGCATCGGCGCGATCATCGGCACCGGCATCTTCGTGCTGACCGGTACCGGCGCCGTGCAGGCCGGCCCCGCCCTGATGCTGTCGTTTGTGATCGCCGCGATCGCGTGCGGCCTCGCCGCGCTGTCGTACGCGGAGTTCGCGTCGACGATCCCCGTCGCCGGCTCGATCTACACGTACTCGTACGCCACCCTCGGCGAGCTCGTCGCGTGGATCATCGGCTGGGACCTGATGCTCGAATACGGCCTCGCGTCGTCGGCCGTGTCGGTCGGCTGGTCGGGCTACCTGCAGTCGCTGCTGCAGGGCTTCGGGCTCACGCTGCCCACCGTGCTGACGGCCGCGCCCGGTGCGGTGCCGGGCGTCGTCACGTGGTTCAACCTGCCCGCGTTCCTCGTGATGATCGTGATCACGACGCTGCTGTCGATCGGCATCCGCGAGTCGACCCGCATCAACAACATCATGGTGTTCATCAAGGTGTCGGTCGTGCTGCTCGTGATCGCGGTCGGCGTGTTCCACGTGACGCCCGCGAACTGGAAGCCGTTCATGCCGCACGGCTGGAACGGCGTATTCGGCGCGGCGGCGGTGATGTTCTTCGCGTTCATCGGCTTCGACGCGGTGTCGTCGGCGGCCGAGGAAGTGAAGAACCCGAAACGCGACCTGCCGATCGGCATCATCGCGTCGCTCGCGGTGTGCGCGGTGCTGTACGTGACGGTCGCCGCGGTCGCGACCGGCATCGTGCCGTCGGCCCAGTACGCGAACATCTCGCACCCGATCTCGTACGCGCTGCAGAAGGCCGGCGAGACGTGGGTCGCAGGCTTCATCGATCTCGGCGCCGTGCTCGGCATGCTGACCGTGATCCTCGTGATGAGCTACGGCCAGACGCGCGTGATCTTCGCGATGTCGCGCGACGGGTTGCTGCCGGCCGCGCTGTCGCGCGTGCACCCGCGCTACGCGACGCCGTTCCTGACGACCTGGCTCGTCGGCCTGTTCTTCGGCCTGATCGCCGCGCTCGTGCCGCTCAACGTGCTCGCCGAGCTGATCAACATCGGCACGCTCGCCGCGTTCTCGATGGTGTCGATCGCCGTGCTCGTGCTGCGCCGCACGCACCCCGACCTGCCGCGTGCGTTCCGCTGCCCCGGCGTGCCGGTGGTGCCGATCCTCGCGGTCGCGTCATGCCTGTTCCTGATGCTGAACCTGCAGCCCATCACGTGGGCCGCGTTCGGCATCTGGCTCGTGATCGGCCTCGCGATCTACTTCCTGTACTCGCGCCATCACTCGAAGCTCGCGCACGGTCACCACGACGCGCACTGAGCGCCGCCGTGCCGCTCGCGGCACGGTGCGCACCCGCGGAGCCGGACGCCGGCTCCGCGCCCTCCCCGCCCTGCCTTCACCCGTCCCGCCGCCACGTTGCCTTTCCTGCAACGATCCTCGCGTCAATTCCCGTTTCCACCGGTTATTTTTCGAATGCCGATATATTCGATTCGGATCGACATTTTTATCGATTAAAAATGTAATTCGACCGAATTGAATATGAATAGAAGAAAATAATCACGCGCCCGACATTGAACTCTTGCATTCGCCAACCTAGTATTCAGGTCGGCCGGTCGCATACCCGCCCCACCCAGACCAGACGGGGCCTAGGCCGCAGCATGAGCGCGGCGGGAAGCCATCGATTTCATCGAAGCGCCTTTTTATAAAACCCAAATTCATCGCGCATTCAAAAACGAATTTTCAGCATATTTTTAATTAAAAAATCACGGCCCGATAATCCGGTCGACGGTATTTTATTGCCTCCGTCCGGAGGCATGTCGCTGTACCTGTTCGAAGTTCAACAAGAACCAGAGAGGTCTGTCATGAGCAATACATTGGTCAACGTCACGGCGAAGGTCGAAATCAGCGCGGCCAACCAGACGATCGCGGGGCTCAAGGATTATCAAAGCAAGAACTGGGCGATCGGCCTGAACGGGGATACGCTGGCGCCGGACGGTTTCCTGACGTTCTTCACCGAGCGCAACCTGCCGTTCAGCTACTACGTCCGCGCGCGCGGCGTCTCGGTCGGCGAACCGAGCGCCTACCAGGCGAACATCGAGACGCTGACGCAGCACATCGCCGCGATTCGCGCGTCGGAGACGAATCAGGTCCAGGCAACCATCCGCGAGCTCGAACTGTACAAGTCGCGGAACTGGGCGATCGGCCTGAACGGCACGACGTTGCAACCGGACAATTTCCTGCCGTTCTTCGGCACCCGCTCCGTGCCGTTCGAGTACTACGTGCGCAGCGGCGGCGTCGAGCTCGGCTCGCCGAACGCGTATGACAACAACATCCGCAACCTGACGCAGTACCTGGGCTCGCTCTGACGGAGCGACCCGCCGGGCGGATGCGTCCGCCCGGCGGCCTGCCGGCGGCCCGCCTCGGGCCGCCCTGCCCGCCTTCCTCGCTGCCGCGCTTCTCCCTTCCCTGTTTTGCGCGTTCCCCCGTCGCCTGCACGATTGCCGCGGCCGGTTCATAATCGCGCCATCGAACGGCGGCCCGCATCGGCGGCGTCGCCCGGCAACAGGAAGAAGATGATGGAAAGCGTCGATCTCGATGTATTGAAATCCAGCGCGCGCTGGCTCGAAGAAGGGCGCCGCGTGCTGCTCGTGACGGTCGTGAAGACGTGGGGCTCGTCGCCCCGCCCCGAAGGCGCGATGCTCGCGGTGCGCGAGGACGGGCTCGTGGTCGGCTCCGTGTCCGGCGGGTGTATCGAGGACGACCTGATCGCCCGGGTGCACGCAAGCGGGATCGCGGCCGACGCGCGCCCGGAAGCGCTCAAGTACGGCGTCACGGCCGAGGAAGCGCACCGCTTCGGGCTGCCGTGCGGCGGCACGATCCAGCTCGTGCTCGAGCCGCTCACGCGCGACAGCGGGATTGCCGCGCTGTGCGCGGAAGTCGAGGCCGGCCGCCTCGTCACGCGCACGATGACGCTCGCGACCGGCCGTGCATCGCTGTCGCCCGCGCAGGCGGCCGACGGGCTCGCGTTCGACGGCGAGCGGCTCGTGACGATCCACGGGCCGCGCTACCGGATGCTCGTGATCGGCGCCGGCCAGTTGTCGCGCTATCTGTGCCAGATCGCGGTCGGGCTCGACTACCAGGTGACGGTGTGCGATCCGCGCGAGGAATACACGGATGCGTGGGACGTGCCGGGTACGCGCGTCGTGCACACGATGCCCGACGATACGGTGCTCGACATGAATCTCGATGCGCGTTCGGCGGTGATCGCGCTCACGCACGACCCGAAGCTCGACGATCTCGCGCTGATGGAGGCGCTGAAGACGCCCGCGTTCTACGTGGGCGCGCTCGGCTCGCGGCGCAACAATGCGGCACGGCGCGAGCGGCTGCGCGAATTCGACCTGAACGAAGCGGAACTGGCCCGGCTGCACGGGCCGGCCGGCATCTACATCGGCAGCCGGACGCCGCCGGAAATCGCGATCTCGATCCTCGCCGAGATCACCGCCGCGAAGAACAACGTGTCGCTGCCGACGATCCTGCAGGTCGAGGGCGCGAAGGCCGCACGCGAGATCGCGGCGAACAGCGGCGCGGCCTGCGGCCTCTGATCACTGGTGACGCCGGCGCGCGGTCGCGCCCGGCGGGCGTCCGCGACGGGCGAAGCGGACGAAACAGGCGAAAGCGCACGCGCCGGCGCCAGGCCGGCGCGAGCCGCCGATCAGGTCAGGCCGGCGGCCAGCGCCGCGGCGACCGAACCGACCACCAGCACGACGCCGACCGTGCGGCGCTTGTTCAGCTCGGTCCACAGCAGCACGCCGGTCAGCGACAGCAGGATCAGCGAGCCCGCGATCGTGTCCATCAACAGCACCCAGCCGAGATTCATCCCGACGCCGCGATGCAGGTTGTCCAGCGTCGTCAGGAACGTGTTGCCCGTGCGTTTCACCGCGACGTAGCCGTTGCCGACCCAGTATTCGGCCTGCAGGTTCTGGTGCGGGCCGAACAGGCCCATCTGCCAGTGCTCCGGCTGCATCACGCGCTTGTCGCCCCACGCGACGGGCTGCGCCGGCTCCTTGCGCATGCGGCCCGGCTTGCCGTCGAAATGCAGTTCGTGCTGCAGCCACTTCGTCATCGCGGCGGGCGTCTTCGGCGCCGGATCCGGCAGCGCGATCTGCATCTCCTCGACCTGCGGCTCGCCGGTCGAAATCTTCAGCGGCGGCGCGCGGTGGTTGAGCAGCACGCCCGTCACGCCGAACAGCAGCCCGAGCACCGCGCCCCACAGCCCGACCCAGCCATGCACCTTGCGCAGCCACTTGATGAAGGTCGCGCGGCGCGAACGCTGGCGGCGCGCGGCCAGTTCGTCGTCGCTCAGCGGGCGGGCCGTCGGGTGCAGCACGGTGACGCCGGCGCGGGAAGCACCGGTGCGGGGCGGATTGATCGTTTCGGGCGCGTTCACGCGAGAGATTCCATTCGTTCAAAACAACGGGCGGCGCGCAAAGCGTGCGCGCCGCCCGGGCAGCATGAAAATGAGAATGGATATCATTACACAAATCTATTGCACGCTCAATCCGGCCGGATACGGGGCGGCAAGCCCGTCGAGCGAGGAAATACCGGCGAAGCGCGAGCGTTGCGGCACGATGCCGATCGATAGGCGAAAAATACCGACAGAATGACCTTGCAAGGTCAAGGCGGCATTTCGTAAGAAATCGCGCGGCGCAGCACCGTTCAGCGCAGCGGCGGCAGCGGAAAGCGCGATGCGGCGGCATCCGGCGCGGGTTCGGTACGGTCGAGCGCGTACAGCCACGCGAGCAGATCGGCGACCGCCTGGTAGAGCTGCGGCGGAATCCGGTCGTCGAGATCGACCTGCATCAGCAGCGACACCATCTCCGGCGCCGTATGCACGTACAACCCGGCGTCATGCGCGCGCGCGACGATCATCTCGGCGAGCGCGCCGTAGCCCTTTGCGACCACGCGCGGCGCGGCATCGCCGCCCTTCGGATCGTAGACGAGCGCGGCCGCGCGCTTGCGGGACGTCATGCTCATGACAGCGCCTCGTCGTCGGTATCCGGCGCACGCGTCGCCGGGCCGCTGGCCGAAGTCGAGGCTGAGCCGCGCGCATACGCGGTGGCCGCCGCCTGGGCCGCGAACAGGTCGAAGCCGTCCGGGCCGTCGTCGACCGCACGGATCGACAGCCCGCTCACCTTGAGCCCCGACACTTCGAGCCGCTGCCGCAGCGCCGCCTCGTGCCGCGTGAGGCGGTCGGCACCCGCCTGGTTCGCACGCAGCCGCGCGACGAGCTGCGTGCCGTTCAGCACCAGCTCCGCGTCGACCGTGCCAAGCGACGACAACGTCAGCGTGAGGCGCGTGCGCCAGGCAATACCGTCGCCCGTGTCGCCGTCACCGCGCGGCGCACGGTTGCCCGGATCGTCGGGCTCGATCGTCCAGTCGAGCCGCGCGCCGGGCCACGCCTCGCCCGCCCAGCGGAACTGGTCGGTCGCGAGCGCGTCGAGCTGCTGCCTGACGAGCGGCACGGCGGCCGGATGCACGGTCGCGAGCGTCTGCGCCTGCGAATCGGACGACGCGGTGGCCAGCTCGGCCCGCGCGGGCGTCCAGCGCGCATCGGGCCGGTCGCCGAGCAGATCGGCCGTATCGTGCGGCAGCGACGCCGCTTGCCGCGCGCCTGCCGGCACGGCCGGTGCGGGGTCCCGAGCCGGCGCACCGCCCTGGGCCGGCGCGCCCGGCTGCGCGGTTGCGCGAGCGGGCGCAGGCAATGGCGGGCGCTGCGCGAGCAGCTCGTCGAGCAGGTCGGTCGCGCCATGCTGGGCGACATCCGGATCGGCCGGCGCGAGCGCGGCCGCGAGGCGCGCCTGCGGCTCGCGCATCAGCGCCGCGAGCGGACGCTGGCCGGCCAGCCACTGCGCGAGATGGGATTCGTAGAAAAGGCCGCTTTCGCTCACGGCCTGCACGAGCGCCGCGCGCAGCGCAGCAACAGGCAACGTCGCAGCCGCGTCGCGCGTCGCCGCAGCCGACGACGCTGCGGCTGAAGCCGGCGTGGAGGATGCCGCCGGATCGGCGGCGGCTGGCGCGCGGGCCGGCGCAGCCGTGTCGGTCAGCAGCACGGTGGGGTCAGCCAGCAGCGGCGCGCGCCCGACAATGGCCGGCGTCGCGTCGCCGCCCGCGCGCGAGATCGCGTCGAGCACGCGCCCGACATCGGACAGGGCAGTCTGGGTGGAAGCCGGCGGCGCGGCAGGCGGACTGCCGGCCGAAGGCGTTGACGACGCGCCGTTGCCCGGCGTGCCGACCTGCGAGGTCGCGCCGCCGCTCGCGGGCGCCGACACGGTGCCGGTCAGCAGGCTGTCGAGGCGGCTCGCCAGCAGGGCCGCCGCAACGGAGTCGATACCGGTCATGATCGGAGCCTGCTCATCTCAGCCATATCGTTGCGAATCCGGTAACGGCACGCCGGTGCCGTCCGCGGGAACTGCGCGCCTGCCGCAACGGGCTTGTGCGCCCCCGCGCCCGTTTCCCCGGAAACGGGCCCTACCCGCGCGCGCGGTAGAGATCGGTCAATACCTTGGTCGAGCGCCGCGCCTCGAACAGCGCGGACAGCCGCGCAAGATCCGGGCTCGCGAGATCGCGAATCGCGGCGTCGTCGGCCAGGATGCGGCGGATCAGGTCGAGCTTGCGGCCGAGATCCGATTCGTCGAGCACGACGCCCGGATCGGCCTCCTTCAACCCGTCGACCAGTTGCATGAATTCGGCCTGCAACTCCGGCAACGCGCTCCAGTCGGCACTGCGGGCGGCGCCCAGCATCCGGCCCGACACGGCGGCGAGCGCCTCGTAACGTTCGAAGTATTCGGCCTTGCGATTCATCGTGATGCTTCCACTGCCTGTTGTGCGGCCATCCGCGCGACTTCCGGGGCGATCCCCGTCCATGCTTCCTCGAGCGTCGCGAGCAGCCCGTCGACTTCGACCAGCATCGCGTCGCTCGCCTGCGCATTGGCTTCGAGCAGACGCCGGGTGATATACGCATACAGCGCATCCAGCCGCGCCGCGATCTCGCCGCCCGCATCGAGATTCAGCGATGCCTTCAGCCCGCTGTCGACGATCCGGATCGCCTTGCCGATCGCTTCGCCGCGCGCGGACACATTGCCTTGCGGCAAATGCATGCGCGCGAGCGCAACCGCCTGCCGCGCACCCTGGTACAGCATCGCGATCAACCGGTGCGGGGAAGCGCCCATCACCCCGGTCTCGACGCCGACACGCGCGTATGCACTGGCTCCAGCGTGTCCTGGGGAAAACATGCGCTTCTCCTTGTTGTGCCTTGGCTATACGGGAACCGCCGCCGTGCATCGCACGACGCGGCCTTCACCGGAGTTATCGGAAGGGATTTGGAAAGCTTTAGGCAAGCGGCGCGTGCCGCCTGGCGCAGCAAGGCCGGCCCGCAGCCCAGGCCGGATGGCCGTCCACGGATCGCTGTCCCTGAATAGCCGCCGAGTCAAACCGCCATCTGCATGATGTCGTTGTAAGCGCTCACTAGCTTGTTGCGGACCTGGAGCCCGAACTGGAAGCCGATGTTGGCTTTCTGCATGTCGACCATCACGTCGTTCAGCGACACGTTCGGCGCGCCGACCTCGAACGCCTGCGCCTCGCCGAGCGCGTGCTGCTGGTCGCCGCTGATCTTGTCGAGCGACGCCTTCATCGCGCTGGCGAACGTGCTGGCCGTCGCCGCGCCCGAGCCGGCCAGTGCCGCCGTCGGGCTCGCGACGCCGCCTGACGCCTGCGCGGCCATCGACTGCATCTGTTGCAACACCGAACCGATTCCGCTGACGTTCGCAGTCATGCTGTCCCCAAAACTGAGAGAGAGACCCGGACGCACCGGGCGATCCGCCGGCGCCGCACCACGCGCGCCATGCCGGATTCCGAAAAAGGATAGCAGCGCGCCGCGCGTCAAAGCCGCGAAAGTACGGGGGAAACCCCGCTCTTTTCGGTCGATCGGAGTGCGGCCCGGGTCACGATAATCGCATCGTGTCATTGTCCGCCCGCTCGTCCGAGCGAGCTCAGTCGTCCCGCTCCGGAGAAACTCGACGCATGGATTCGCAGGCCAACTCGCTGATCAACCCAGACGCCCGCGCGGGCCTCGCCAGCCCGGCGCCAGGCGCCGCCGCGGCCGCCGCGTTGCCAGGCGTGGGTGGCGCAGGCGCGGACTTCGGGCTTGGCGGCTTCGCGGAACGCATCCCCGGCATCTCGCGGATGAAGGGCAACCCGAAGCTGCCGTTCCTGATCGCCGTCGCATTCGCGGTCGCCGTCATCACCGCGCTCGTGCTGTGGAGCCGCGCGCCCGACTACCGCGTGCTGTACAGCAACCTGTCGGATCGCGACGGCGGTGCGATCATTGCCGCGCTCCAGCAGGCAAACGTTCCCTACAAGTTCGCCGATGCCGGCGGCGCGATCCTCGTGCCGTCGAACCAGGTGCATGAGACGCGCCTGAAGCTCGCCGCGATGGGGCTGCCGAAGGGCGGCTCGGTCGGCTTCGAGCTGATGGACAACCAGAAATTCGGCATCAGCCAGTTCGCCGAGCAGATCAACTACCAGCGCGCGCTCGAAGGCGAGCTGCAGCGCACCATCGAATCGATCAACGCGGTGCGCGGTGCGCGCGTGCATCTCGCGATCCCGAAGCCGTCGGTGTTCGTGCGCGACAAGGAAGCGCCGAGCGCGTCGGTGTTCATCGACCTCTACCCGGGCCGCGTGCTCGACGAGGGCCAGGTCCAGGCCATCACACGGATGGTGTCGTCCGGCGTGCCCGACATGCCCGCGAAGAACGTGACGATCGTCGACCAGGACGGCAACCTGCTGACCCAGACCGCTTCGGCATCGGGCCTCGACGCGAGCCAGCTCAAGTACGTGCAGCAGGTCGAGCACAACACGCAGAAGCGCATCGACGCGATCCTCGCGCCGATCTTCGGCGCAGGCAACGCGCGCTCGCAGGTCAGCGCGGATCTCGATTTCTCGAAGCTCGAGCAGACGTCGGAAAGCTACGGCCCGAACGGCAATCCGCAGCAATCCGCGATCCGCAGCCAGCAGACCAGCAGCTCGACCGAACTCGCGCAGGGCGGCGCGTCGGGCGTGCCGGGCGCGCTGTCGAACACGCCGCCACAGCCGGCATCCGCGCCGATCGTCGCCGGCAACGGCGCGAACGCGCCGCAGACGACGCCGGTGAGCGACCGCAAGGACCAGACGACCAACTACGAAGTCGACAAGACGATCCGCCATCTCGAGCAGCCGATGGGCAGCGTGAAGCGGCTGTCGGTCGCGGTCGTCGTCAACTACCAGCCGGTCGCCGATGCGAAGGGCCACGTGACGATGCAGCCGCTGCCGCCCGCGAAGCTCGCGCAGGTCGAACAGCTCGTGAAGGATGCGATGGGCTACGACGCGAAGCGCGGCGACTCGGTGAACGTCGTGAACAGCGCGTTCTCGACCGCGAGCGACCCGTACGCCGACCTGCCGTGGTGGCGCCAGCCGGACATGATCGCGATGGCGAAGGAAGCGGCGAAGTGGCTCGGCATCGCGGCAGCCGCCGCGGCGCTGTACTTCATGTTCGTGCGCCCGGCGATGCGCCGTGCGTTCCCGCCGCCCGAGCCGGCCGCGCCGGCGCTCGCCGCGCCGGAAGATCCGGTCGCGCTCGACGGCCTGCCGGCGCCGGAGAAGGCCGAGGAACCCGATTCGCTGCTGCTCGGGTTCGAGAGCGAGAAGAACCGTTACGAACGCAACCTCGACTACGCGCGCACGATCGCCCGCCAGGATCCGAAGATCGTCGCCACCGTCGTGAAGAACTGGGTGTCCGATGAACGCTGAAGGCTTGACCAAGAGCGCGCTCCTGCTGATGTCGATCGGCGAGGAAGAAGCCGCGCAGGTATTCAAGTTCCTCGCGCCGCGCGAGGTCCAGAAGATCGGCGCCGCGATGGCCGCGCTGAAGAACGTCACGCGCGAGCAGGTCGAGGACGTGCTGCACGAATTCGCGAAGGAAGCGGAGCAGCACACCGCGCTGTCGCTCGATTCGAGCGACTACATCCGCTCGGTGCTGACCAAGGCGCTCGGCGAGGACAAGGCCGGCGTGCTGATCGACCGCATCCTGCAGGGCAGCGACACGAGCGGCATCGAGGGCCTGAAGTGGATGGACTCGGCCGCCGTGGCCGAACTGATCAAGAACGAGCATCCGCAGATCATCGCGACGATCCTCGTGCACCTCGACCGCGACCAGGCATCGGAAATCGCGTCGTGCTTCACCGAGCGGCTGCGTAACGACGTGATCCTGCGGATCGCGACGCTCGACGGCATCCAGCCGGCCGCGCTGCGCGAGCTCGACGACGTGCTGACGGGCCTGCTGTCCGGTAGCGACAACCTGAAGCGCAGCCCGATGGGCGGCATCCGCACCGCGGCCGAGATCCTGAACTTCATGACGAGCGTGCATGAGGAAGGCGTGCTCGAGAGCGTGCGCCAGTACGACGCCGAACTCGCGCAGAAGATCATCGACCAGATGTTCGTGTTCGAGAACCTGCTCGACCTCGAGGATCGCGCGATCCAGATGGTGCTCAAGGAAGTCGAGTCGGAAACGCTGATCATTGCGCTGAAGGGCGCGCCGCCGGCACTGCGCCAGAAGTTCCTCGCGAACATGTCGCAGCGCGCGGCCGAACTGCTCGCCGAGGATCTCGACGCGCGCGGCCCGGTGCGCGTGTCCGACGTCGAGACGCAGCAGCGCCGCATCCTGCAGATCGTGCGCAACCTGGCCGAGAGCGGCGCGATCGCGATCGGCGGCAAGGCGGAAGACGCGTATGTCTGATTCGGCGAGCGATCGCGCGGGCACCCTCACCGCCTACCAGCGGTGGGAGATGGCGTCGTTCGACCCGCCGCCGCCCCCGCCGCCGCCCGACGACGCGGCAGCGGCCGCCGCCGCGCTCGCCGAGGAACTGCAGCGCGTGCGCGACGCCGCGCACGCCGAAGGCCATGCGGCCGGCCACGTCGAAGGCCAGGCGCTCGGCTACCAGGCCGGTTTCGAGCAGGGCCGCGAACAGGGTTTCGAAGCCGGTCAGGCCGACGCGCGCGAACAGGCCGCGCAACTCGCGGCGCTCGCCGCGTCGTTCCGCGAGGCCGTGTCGACCATCGAGCACGATCTGGCCGCCGACATCGCGCAGCTCGCGCTCGACATCGCGCAGCAGGTCGTGCGCCAGCACGTGAAGCACGATCCGGCCGCGCTGGTTGCCGCCGTGCGCGACGTGCTCGCGGCCGAACCCGCGCTGTCCGGCGCGCCGCATCTCGCGGTGAATCCGGCTGACCTGCCCGTCGTCGAAGCCTATCTGCAGGACGATCTCGATGCACTCGGCTGGAACGTGCGCACCGACGCGTCGATCGAGCGCGGCGGCTGCCGCGCGCACGCCGCGACCGGCGAGGTCGATGCGACGCTGCCCACGCGCTGGCAGCGCGTCGCCGCCGCGATCGGCAAGGTGAGCACGTGGTGACGCGGCCGCCCGAGGCGCTCGCGCATGACGGCATGACGCCGCTGGAGCGCGAACTCGCGCTCGCGTCGTTCGGCCCGGACGCGCACAACGCCGCGCTGGACACCGCACCCACCACCCCGCATAGCACCGCTGCAGCGGCCGATACCTCCGACGCCGCGCCGCGCGCACCGCACAACCCGCATCTCGCACACTGGCGCACCCATTTGAACGGGCTCGCCGCGCGCAGCCAGCGCGCGCTGCCGCTGCGGCCGTGCGGGCGCCTGACGCGCGCAGCCGGCCTCGTGCTGGAAGCGATCGGGCTGCGCCTGTCGGTCGGCGCCGAATGCACGATCGAACTGCCGCCCGGCAGCACGCTGCCGCACGCGGAAGCGGAAGTCGTCGGCTTCGCCGGCGACCGCCTGTTCCTGATGCCGACCACCGACGTCGCGGGCGTGCTGCCCGGCGCACGCGTGTGGCCGCGCGAAAGCGCGCCCGTCGCCGATCCGCTCGCGGGCGCGAAGCGGCTGCCGGTCGGCTGGGAAATGCTCGGGCGCGTCGTCGACGCGTCGGGCCGCCCGCTCGACGGCCTCGGCCCGCTCGCGTCGAAGGTCGACGCGCCGCTGTCGGCGCCGTCGATCAACCCGCTCGAGCGCGAGCCGATCCACCACGTGCTCGACGTCGGCGTGCGCGCGATCAACGCGCTGCTCACCGTCGGCCGCGGGCAGCGGATGGGCCTGTTCGCAGGCTCCGGCGTCGGCAAGTCGGTGCTGCTCGGCACGATGGCGCGCTACACGAGCGCGGAAGTGATCGTGATCGGGCTGATCGGCGAACGCGGCCGCGAAGTGAAGGAATTCATCGAACAGATCCTCGGCGAGGACGGGCTCGCGCGCTCGGTCGTCGTCGCGGCGCCGGCCGACGTGTCGCCGCTGCTGCGGATGCAGGGCGCGGCCTACGCGACGTCGCTCGCCGAGTATTTCCGCGACCAGGGCAAGCACGTGCTGCTGCTGATGGATTCGCTCACGCGCTACGCGATGGCGCAGCGCGAGATCGCGCTGGCGATCGGCGAGCCGCCCGCGACGAAGGGCTACCCGCCGTCGGTGTTCGCGAAGCTGCCCGCGCTCGTCGAGCGCACCGGCAACGGGCCGGAGGGCGGCGGCTCGATCACCGCGTTCTACACGGTGCTGACCGAAGGCGACGACCAGCAGGATCCGATCGCCGATTCGGCGCGCGCGATCCTCGACGGCCACGTCGTGCTGTCACGCGCGCTCGCCGAGGCCGGCCACTATCCGGCGATCGACATCGAGGCGTCGATCAGCCGCGCAATGACCGCACTGATCGACGAAACGCATCTCGACCACGTCCGGCAGTTCAAGCAGATGCTGTCGCGCTACCAGCGCAATCGCGACCTGATCGCGGTCGGCGCATACGCGCCCGGCCGCGACGCGCAGCTCGACCGCGCGATCGCGCTCTATCCGCGCATCGAGGCGTTCCTGCAGCAGGGCTTTCGCGAATGCGCGCCGTTCGCGTCGAGCCTAGCCGGCCTCGATGCACTGTTCGACGCTTACGGAGGCTGATCCCGATGGCACACGGCTTTCCCCTTCAGTTGCTGCTCGACCGCGCGCAGGAAGATCTCGACTCCGCCACGAAGCAGCTCGGCACCGCGCAGCGCGACCGCACCGCGGCCGCCGAGCAGCTCGACGCGCTGCTGCGCTACCGCGACGAATACCACGCGCGCTTCTCGCAATCCGCGCAGCACGGGATGCCGGCCGGCAACTGGCGCAATTTCCAGGCGTTCATCGATACGCTCGACGCCGCGATCGCGCAGCAGCGCAGCGTGCTGGCCGCGGCCGAAGTCCGTATCGACGAAGCCCGCCCGAACTGGCAAAACAAGAAACGCACCGTCGGCTCGTTCGAAATCCTGCAGGCGCGCGGCGTCGCGCAGGAAGCGAAGCGCGACGCCCGGCGCGAACAGCGCGACGCCGACGAACACGCCGCGAAGATCCTGCGCATGCGGGCCGACGCGGCCCGTTCGTCGTAACCGACCACCGCATTCGAACGAGAGAACCGACATGCCTCCCCTGCCCCTGCTCGGCGCGCTGCTCGACACCGCCGGCACCGCACTCAAGGCCGCCCGCGGCGCGGGTTCGTCCAGCGCCGCCGGCACCGATGCCGCGACCGCGACGACCGCCGTGCCGTTCGCGCAGACGCTGAAGCAAAGTGTTACCACGCGTCGCGATGCGTCGAATGCCGGCGTGCCGGACGCGTCGACGCAACAGGCTTCGTCGAAGCCGGCCGCCGGCACGAAGCCGTCCGCCACCGAAGACGACGACACGACCGACGATACGACCACGACCGCCGCCACCAACCCCGACGCCGCCGCGCTCGCGGCGGCTGCGGCCGTGCAGGCGCAACTGCAGGCGCGCACGGACAACGCGATGCCGGCCGATGCGGCTGCCGCCGCGGCCGCTGCGCAAAAGACGGCCGTGTCCGGCCAACCCGATGCCACGGCCACGCTGGCGGATCACTCGGCCAAGGACGTTACCGCGGCCACCCAGGCCGCACCGGCGACGAGCCGCGACGTGCTGCAGGAGGCCCTCGCCAAGCTGACGGGCGGCGCGGGCGCGATCGCGATGCCCGCAGCCGGTACGACGGCGTCCGCCCCCGCCTCGACCGCGGCGACCGGCACCGCCGCGCCATTGACACCGAAGGTGCCGACCTTCGACCGCACGCTCGCCGACGCGAAGGGCGCGCTCGCCACCCAGCAAGCGCCGGTGCAAGCCACCGCGCAGGCGCTGCAGGCCAACGCGAACGCGCAGTCGGGCGAGCAGCACGCGCTCGCGGCAGCCAGCGACGCGGCGGACCCGGCCGCCAGCGCGACACTCGCGGCCGGCGCCACGGCGGCGGCCGCGGCCCAGGCGAACCTGCAGCTGTCGCCGGCCGCGGGGGCGATCGCCGCCGCGAACGCGCACGTGCTCGCGCCGCACATCAGCACGCCGGACTGGACGGACGCGCTGAGCCAGAAGGTCGTGTTCCTGTCGAATGCGCACCAGCAGAGCGCCGAACTGACGCTCAATCCGGCCGATCTCGGGCCGCTGCAGGTCGTGCTGCGCGTCGCGGACAACAACGCGCACGCGCTGTTCGTGTCGCAGCACGCGCAGGTGCGCGAAGCGGTCGAAGCCGCGCTGCCGAAGCTGCGCGAGGCGATGGAAGCGGGCGGGCTCGGGCTCGGCAGCGCGACCGTCAGCGACGGCGGCTTCGCCTCGCAACAGCAAAACCAGCAGCAGACCTTCGCCGGCGGCCAGCCGTCGCGGCGCGGCAGCGGCGGATCGTCAGCCGGCGATGCACCGGTCGGCGCTGCGCAATCCGCACCGGCCGCCGCGAGCGTGAGCCGCGCCGGCCTCGTCGATACGTTTGCCTGAGCATGGCCGCCGCCGTGCGCGCGCCGCTCAGCGGCCGTGCACCGCCGCGGCTGCCTCGCCGCGCGGCGCCGCGCCCTTGCGCGTGGCGACGATGAAATCCGCCGCGCGTTCGCCGATCATCACCGACGGCGCATTCGTATTCCCGCCGACCAGCGTCGGCATCACCGACGCATCCACCACGCGCAACCCTTCGACGCCGCGCACGCGCAGTTGCGGATCGACGACCGCGCGCGCGTCCGAGCCCATCCGGCAGGTGCCGACCGGGTGGTAGATCGTGTCGGCATGCTCGACGATCGTCTTGCGCAGCTCCGCTTCGCTCTGGTCAGCCCGCGTGTACAGCTCGCGCCCGCCCTGCGACGCGAGCGGCGCCTGCGACAGGATCCTGCGCATCGCCTGCGTGCCGCGCACGAGCAGGTCGAGATCGCGCGCATCGCTGAAGAAGCGCGGATCGATCAGCGGTGCGTCGCGCGCATCGCCGCTCGCGAGCGCCACCGTGCCGCGGCTGAACGGCCGCAGTGCGCACACGTGCAGCGAATAGCCGAAGCCCCAGTGCATCTTGCGGTTGTGGTCGTCCACGAGCGCCGTGCAGAAATGCAGCTGCAGGTCGGGACGTTCGAGCGACGGATCGCTCTTGATGAAGCCGCCGGCCTCCGCGACGTTGCTCGTCATCATCCCGGTGCGGCTCGAGAAATAGCGCGCGAGCGCGGGCGTCATCTTCGCGATCCCGCGCAGGCACACGCCGACCAGTTCCGATGAATTCACGCGCGTATTGATGATGAAATCGATATGGTCGATCAGGTTCGTGCCGACGTCCGGCGCATCCTGCACGACCGCGATCCCGTGCCGGCGCAGCTGCTCCGCCGGGCCGATCCCCGAGCACATCAGCAGTTGCGGCGAATTGAACGCGCCGGCCGACACGATTACTTCCGCACGCGCGTCGAGCGTCTCGACACGCCCGTTGCGCGCGAGCGCGACGCCGGCCGCGCGCTTGCCGTCGAACGTGACGCGCAGCACCGTCGCATCGGTGATCACATGCAGGTTCGGCCGGTTGCGGCCGTAGATATACGCGCGGGCGACGCTGCAGCGCGAGCCGTCGCGGTGCGTGACCTGGTAGAAGCCGACGCCTTCCTGCGTCGCGCCGTTGAAGTCGTCGTTCAGCGGATAGCCGGCCGCGTGCGCGGCCTGGATGAATCGTTCGGAGAACGGATTGCGAAAGCGCAGATCCGACACCGTGAGCGGGCCGTCCGCGCCGTGCCACGCATCGGCGCCGCGCGCGTTGCCTTCCGCGCGGCGGAAATACGGCAGCACGTCCTGCCAGCCCCAGCCGGTCGCGCCGAGCTGCGCCCATTCGTCGTAGTCGCCCGGGTGGCCGCGCGTGTAGATCATCGCGTTGATCGCGCTCGAGCCACCCATCCCGCGCCCGCGCGGCTGGTAGCCGCGCCGCCCGCCGAGGCCCGGCTGCGGCACCGTCTCGTAGCCGTAGTTCGTGCCGAGCTTGAACGGCACCAGCGCCGCGATGCCGACGGGCATGTTGACGAGCAGGTTGCGCTCCGTATGCGAGCCGGCCTCGATCAGCGCGATCGTCGCGTCGGGGCAGGCATCGGCGAGACGGCCTGCCAGGCTCGACCCGCCCGAACCGCCGCCGACGATGATGTAGTCGTATTGCATGTCACGTCTCCGTCGTGTCATGGAAGGCCGCCACGCGACCGCGTCCCCTCTTGTAATGTTCGGGCATTGTAGGAATGGCCGTCGCGCGCGCGGCGCGCCGATTCAAGAGCGATTCCTCTAAACGCTCGCGTGAACTAAATTTAAGATGTATCGATTCGCTTGGCGCGACGCGCCGGCCACGAGAAGCCGATCCGTCGCGCAACGGGAGTGACGACGATGCAGCGCCAGGTTCTGCAGGCCGCGTGCCGACCGGGTGATCCGGATGCGATGCGCGCAGCCCGCATTTCATTTCAAACGGCTGCCCGCGCGGGAATGCTTAACGTCATGCGCGCAGTCGGTCGAAATCGAACGGCACGTGTCGTCGCCGACCGTTTGGATGGTTTGCCGCCGCAGCGGCACGGTGCACTGCGGCACGATTCGACTGACCTGTCGCGCTGCCCCGCTTCGGTGCGCCGGCAGGCGCTCACGGCGCAGCGACGCGTGCCTGTCGGCAGTCACATCGCGCCGCACATGCATGTGCCACAAAGCAGTTTCCGGATGCACACACCGTCGCGCGGATGCGACGCCCGCTGCACGCTTCAACCGGTTTTCGAGCACACGTCGCATCCGGCCCCGTGCCGCGCGACCCGCACCACCCCGATCCGCGTCGCCGCGCTCGCCGAGCGTGCGCATGCGGCGTGACGGCCGGCCGACCCGCCTGGCCCAACTGGAGGAGACGACATGAAGAACGACCTGCCCGAACTGGCCCCGCAAGCCCTGCCGTCGGTCGATGCGCTGACGGCGCTGCTGCGCGACCAGCGCGCGGCCTACCTGCGCGCGCCGTATCCGGCATGGGAAACGCGCGTGCAGCACCTGCGCGCGCTGCGCACGATGCTGATCGACCATGCGGATGCCCTCGCCGAAGCGATCAGCGCCGATTTCGGTCATCGCGCGAAGCAGGAAGTGCTGCTGTCGGAAATCTGGATGGCGAAGGAAGAGATCGACGACGCGCTCAAGCACGGCAAGCGCTGGATGAAGCCGATCCGCAAGCCGATGAACAAGTGGCTGCGTCCGGCGCGCGCGAAAGTGATGCCGCAGCCGCTCGGCGTGGTCGGCATCGTCGTGCCGTGGAACTATCCGGTGCTGCTCGCGGCCGGCCCGCTGATCTGCGCGCTCGCGGCCGGCAACCGCGCGATCATCAAGATGTCCGAACTGACGCCGCGCACGTCGGCGCTGTTCGAGCAGCTCATTGCCAAGACCTTCACGCGCGACCACGTCGCGGTCGTGAACGGCGATGCGGAAGTGGGCGCCGCGTTCAGCGGGCTGCCGTTCGATCACCTGCTGTTCACCGGCTCGACGCACGTCGGCCGCCACGTGATGCGCGCAGCCGCCGACAACCTCACGCCCGTCACGCTCGAACTCGGCGGCAAGTCGCCGGCGATCGTCGGCCCGAACGCGCGCTTCGATGCGGCGGTCGACGCGATCGTCGCGGGCAAGACGCTAAACGCGGGCCAGACCTGCATCGCGCCCGACTACGTGCTGCTGCCGCGCGGCATGGAAGCCGCGTTCATCGAGCGCGCACGCGCCCGGTTCGCGAAGCTGTATCCGGACCTGTCGGCCAACGGCGACTACACGACGATCGTGTCGCCGCGCCACTACGCGCGGCTGCAGCAGCTCGCGAGCGACGCGCAGGCGGCCGGCGCGCAACTGCATCCGCTGTCCGACGCGCAATCCGATCCCGCATCGCGCCGCTTCGTGCCGTGCGCGGTCACGCAGGTGCCGGCCGCGTCGCAACTGATGCAGGAGGAAATCTTCGGGCCGCTGCTGCCGCTCGTGCCGTACGAACGGCTCGACGAAGCGATCGCCTACGTGAATGCACGCCCGCGTCCGCTCGCGCTCTACCTGTTCGACGAGGACGGCGGCACGATCGACCGCGTGATGCGCGAAACGATCTCGGGCGGCGTGTCGATCAACGAAACGCTGATGCACATCGCGTGCGGCAGTTTGCCGTTCGGTGGTGTCGGGGCGAGCGGCATGGGCGCCTATCACGGCTACGACGGCTTCGTGACGTTCTCGAAGATGAAGCCGGTGCTCACGCAGGCGCGCCTGAACACGCGCAACCTGCTCGCGCCGCCGTACGGCAAGCGCTTCGCCGCGCTGATCAAGCTGATGCTGAGGTTCTAGGCGAAACGGGAAACGGGCCGCGCGCAGCGCGCCGCGGCCCGCACCGGCATGCCGCGCGGCGACGGTGCCGCGCGCGCCGTCACACGGGCCAGAGCGGCCCTTCCTGCATCGCGCCGATCTGCTCGCGCAACTCGAGCACGCGCGCTTCCCAGTAACGATGCGTGTTGAACCACGGGAACGCGGCCGGAAATGCGGGATCGTCCCAGCGCCGCGCGAGCCATGCGGCGTAGTGGATCAACCGCAGCGTGCGCAGCGCTTCGACGAGATGCAGTTCGCGCGGCTCGAATTCGCAGAAATCCTCGTAGCCGGCCAGCAGGTCCGCCAGCGCGCGCGACGCGCCTTCGCGATCGCCCGGCAGCAGCAGCCACAGATCCTGGATCGCGGGCGCCATCCGGCTGTCGTCGAAGTCGACGAAGTGCGGGCCGGCATCGGTCCACAGCACGTTGCTCGGATGACAGTCGCCGTGCGTGCGCAGCAGGCGGATCTCGCCCGCCCGCCCGAACGCGGCCTCGACGCCTTCGAGCGCGAGGTTCACGGCCGTCTCGTACGCAGGCCGCACATCGTCCGGAATGAAATCGTGCGCGAGCAGATAGTCGCGCGGCTCATAGCCGAACGTCCTGATGTCGAGCACGGGGCGCGCGACATACGGCTGCGTCGCGCCGACCGCATGGATCCGGCCGATGAAGCGGCCGAGCCATTCGAGCGTGTCACTGCGATCGAGATCGGGCGCGCGGCCGCCGCGCCGCTCGAAGATCGAGAAGCGGAAGCCGTCGAACGCGTGCAGCGTGCGGCCGTCGAAGGTGCGCGCGGGCACCGCCGGAATCTCGCGCGCGGCGAGTTCGGCGACGAACGCGTGCTCTTCGAGGATCGCTTCGTCCGACCAGCGTGCCGGACGGTAGAACTTCGCGACGACCGGCGGGCCGTCTTCGATACCAACCTGATAGACGCGGTTTTCGTAGCTGTTGAGCGCGAGCAGGCGCCCGTCGGTGCGCAGGCCGGCCGGTATCAGCACGCTGTCGAGCGCGTCGAGCACGCACTCGGGCGTGAGTCCGGCGAACGGCGGGCCGGCGGGAGAAGCGGGAGCGGAAGTGACGTCTTTCATGCCCCGCATTGTGCCGCCAGCCGGGCTGAAAGACGAGCGCCCGGTGCGATGGTGGCGCTTAGTGAAGCGCCGCGCCGGCCGGCAGTACCGATTCGCCGGTGTCGATCAGGTCCTCGAGAAAGAACGGCTCGGTGTTGAGTTCCTTGGACTCGCCCGGTACGCCCGCGTACCAGGTCACCATGGCCATGTCGCCCAGGACGCGCTGGACGATGCCGCGCGCGCCCTTCGGCACCGCGATATGGGTAGTGCAGACAATCGACCCGACATGCATGATGGTTCCCCACTCTTGAATCTTGAAACCCGGCCCGCTGGGGGCCGGCAAATGCACGATCCGCGCGCTCTCGTCGGAGCGTTGCGCGTAATCCCATTGTTCACGGTTTATCGAAGCACGAAAAGAAGAAGAAGCAGGCGAAGTGCCGCGAATTCGTCGAATGTCTCCAATCAACCACTGCGCCGGGGTAGACGCTTGCCCGCCCGGTTACCCCCATCATACCCTGTCGAATGTGACTGCCCGCCGAATCCCCGGCATCACCGCGGCGCGCACGTGACGGACGCGCCGGGCGCACCGTGAATCCGGTATCGGGTCACCCGGCAATTTCGCGCGACTGCGATTGCCGAATCACGCGACGCCGTCATCACCTTCCCCCTGCCTCGAACGCAGCCCGCACAGCAACGGTTGCTCACGCATCGCCCTCCCACCTTCGCCCTGCGATGCGCCACCGACATGTGTTGCATCCGATGCAGGCCTTGCGTTACCTTTGATGCTCATTCGCGTTCAAGCGCATTCCGACACGATGCATCCGCTCACGTCCGCCCTCGCAAAATCCCGGCCGCAGTTCGACTCGCGGCCGCAGGCGTGCGCGCATCCGTCGGTCCTTCCTCCTCCTGTCGCACCGCCGCTCGTCGGCGCCGCGCCGCCCCCTCCGGCGGCACGCGCCGGCTGACCAGCCGGCTTTTCGTTTCGTCTTCCATTCGCCCGCAGGCCCGCATTCGTGCGTCGTGACGTACGGCGTGTTGCTGCGCGCGCGGATGGAACATTCCGATCCGTTCGACAGGTGGATTCACATGGTTTCGTTCAAACGCGCGCTCGCCGCGCACGGCGCAACGTCGCTCTTCGTACTGCTGTGGAGCAGCGGCGCGATCTTCGCTGAACTCGGGCTACGTCACGCCTCCGCGTTCGTCTTTCTCACCGCACGTTTCGCACTGGCATCGCTCGTGCTGCTCGGGCTGGCCCTCCTGCGCAAGCGCTGGCTGCCACCGCGCGGCGAACGGCGCATGGCCGCGCTGACCGGCTTGCTGATGATGGGCGGCTATTCGATCTTCTACCTGCTCGCGCTCGAACGCGGGATCGCGCCGGGCGTGCTCGCGACGATCCTCGGCGTACAGCCGATCCTCACGCTCGCGATCGTCGAGCGGCGCTGGCAGCCCGTGCGCATCGCGGGGCTCGCGCTGTCGCTGGCCGGTCTCGCGCTCGTCGTGTTCCGCGGCACAGGAGACGGCGGCCTGTCACTCGCGGGCATCGCGTGCGCGCTCACCGCGCTCGTCGCGCTGACCGCCGGCTCGTTGCTGCAAAAGCGCGTACGTGCGGCGCCCGCCGACGTGCTGCCGCTGCAGAATGCGATCGGCCTCGCGCTGTGCGTGGCGATCGTGCCGTTCCGGCCGGTGTCGTTCGACCTGAGCTGGGCCTTCGTGATCCCGCTGCTGTGGCTCGGCATCGTGATTTCGGTGATCGCGCAACTGCTGTTCTACCGGTTGATGCAGCGCGGCGATCTCGTCAACGTGACGAGCCTGTTCTATCTCGTGCCCGTCGTCACCACGCTGATGGATGCCGCGTGGCTCGGCAACCGGCCCGAGCCGCTCGCGCTCGCCGGCATGGGCGCGATCATCGCGGGGCTCGCGCTCGTGTTCCGCGCGCCGGCCGCCCGCGTGCAACCCGACCGCGCATGAGCGGGCGTGCCGCCGCGCCCGCGGGGGCGGCGGCACGCATCGGACACATACGACGAATCCGCAAAAATCGAAAGGCGCGAGAAAGATACGCGCAAGGCATTCGTCCAACTTGCGGGAAAAGTGCGCGATTCACGGGGCTTTCCGCTGATTTTTAATGGTTCGGATAGCGAAAAGCGCTGCCGGTTGCCTATACTCGAATTGACCGCCCCGCTCGCAATCGGGCCGGAACCATACTAGAAACACCCGGCATGGGGCCGGAGCAAGCGTGCACGCGCCCGCTCCGGTCGACCTTGGAGACACGCATGACGACCTACTTCACGATCGGCGACTTCATCCTGTTGATTCCGATGGCGCTGGCCGGAGCGCTATTTCTCGGCGCCGTGCCGTGCGCAACCGAATTCCGCCATAACCTGCTGCGCGTGCTGGGCGTCATTCTCGGCGTCGGCGTCGCGGTATTGCTCGTCGAAGGCCTGCCTGCGCTAATTTAGCGGCGCGCCTCCCGTGCGTGACGTGCATCGCTGCACTGCAGCGATGCGATGTGCCGCGCACAAGCCATTGATACGGCAGGCGATGTTTCGCATGCCGTATCGACTGCCGGTCAGATCGCCTGATCGGTGGACGGCTTTTCCCACAGATTGATGCCGCCTTCCGTCGCGTAACGATCGATCTCCGCGAGCTCTTCCGCCGAGAATTCGAGGTTCTTCAATGCGCCGACGTTTTCACGCACCTGCTCCGCGCGGCTCGCGCCGATCAGCGCGGACGTCACGCGGCCGTTGCGCAATACCCAGGCGAGCGCCATCTGCGCGAGGCTCTGCCCGCGCCGTTCGGCGATCGCGTTGAGCTTGCGCACATGGTCGAGGTTGTCCGCGCTCAGGTGATCCTGCTTCAGCGAGCCGCCGCCCGGCTTGTTCACGCGCGCGTCGGCCGGCACGCCGTTCAGGTACTTCGACGTGAGCAGCCCCTGCGCCAGCGGCGTGAACGCAATGCTGCCCGTGCCGATCTCGTCGAGCGTGCCGAGCAGTTCGGTTTCGACCCAGCGATTCAGCAGGTTGTACGACGGCTGGTGGATCAGCAGCGGCACCTTGTACTGCGCGAGCAGCCCGGCCATCTCGCGCGTCTTCGCCGCCGAGTACGACGAAATGCCGATGTAGAGCGCCTTGCCCTGCTGCACGGCGGATGCGAGCGCGCCCGCCGTTTCCTCGAGCGGCGTGTGCGCGTCGAAGCGGTGCGAATAGAAGATGTCGACGTAGTCGAGCCCCATCCGCTGCAGGCTCTGGTCGAGGCTCGCGAGCACGTACTTGCGCGAGCCGCCGCCGCTGCCGTACGGCCCCGGCCACATGTCCCAGCCGGCCTTCGTCGAGATCAGCAGCTCGTCGCGATACGGCCGGAAATCTTCCTTCAGCAACCGGCCGAAGTTGGTTTCCGCGCTGCCGTACGGCGGCCCGTAGTTGTTCGCGAGGTCGAAGTGGTTGATGCCGAGGTCGAACGCGGTGCGCAGGATGTCGCGCTGCGTCGAGATCGGCGTCGAGTCGCCGAAGTTGTGCCACAGGCCGAGCGACAGCGCGGGCAGTTTGAGCCCGGATTTGCCGCAGGTGCGGTATTGCATGTCGGCATAACGTTCGGAAGCTGCTTCGTAGGCCATGAGTCGGTTCCGTCAGGACATCGGGAGAAGGGACGCGCGCCGGCCGCGCTTGCGGCGCGGCGGCGGCGAAGGAGTCATACGACGACTATGGTAGCGAAAGCGGCCGGAACGCGCTCGCCGGCGCGACGATGGACGCGGCCGCGGCCGTCGCCTACACTGCGGCGTCTCGAATCACCGTTTCTGCGAGGTTGGTATGTCCCGGGTCATCTCGGTTGCGCTGCTCGTCGGCGGCGTCGTGCTGCTGTATTTCGGCGGCCAGTCGTTCCATTCGATCAACGACAACGTGTCGCGCTTCTTCACCGGTTCGCCCGCGACGAAGACGATCCTGCTGATCGTGGGCGGCGCCGTCGCATCGTTCATCGGCCTGATCGGCCTCGCGATGCCGGGCGGCAAGCGCTGAGCGCGCAGCCGCGCGATGCACGCACGGCCCCGTCATACGCTCGGGCCGCGCCAAACGCAACGGGCGGCCAGGCCGCCCGTTGTTCCATGCATCCGCGATGCGCTGCATCGCGTCATCACCGCGGCCTTGAAGGCCGCCCGCTGCGCGCCTAGAACGGCACTTCCGATTTCGATGCCGAGCGCGTGCCGGGCACCGGCCGGTTGCTCGCACCGTGATACGTATACACGAGCGAGAACTTCACCTGGTCGGAACGGTTCTGCCCGGCCGAATGCAGCGTGTTGCTGTGGAAGAACACGACGTCGCCCGTCTGCAGCGACGGGCACGTGGCCGCATCGATCATCTTCCGGTTCTCCGGCAGGTCGCTGCGGAAGAACTTCGCATCGTCGAACGCCTCGGGCCCGAATTCGGCCGTATGCGACCCCGGTACGAGCCACAGTGCGCCGTTCTCGTTCGTTTCCGGCCCGAGCGCGAGCCACACCGACACCATGTCCGGACGCTCGAACGACCAGTAGCGGAAATCGCGATGCCAGCCGGTCAGGCTGCCGTACGCGGGATGCTTGGTCATCATGCAGTTGTGATGCGCGCGCGACAGCACCGGTTCTTCGCCGAAATACTCGCGCATCCACGCGCCGATTTCGGGTGCGATCGCGCGCTCGGCGAAGGCCGGATCACGCGCGTACGCGTCGAGCAGCCGCCGCACCGTATGCCCGCCCGGCGCATGCTTGGACTCGGGCGCGCCCGGGTAGCGCAGGTCCGCCTCGAACTCGATCGGCTCGGCCGCCTCCCGCAACTGGCGCTCCGCGACCTGCCTGAGCGCCGCGCACTGCTCGTCGCTGACGAGGCCACGCGCGACGACAAAGCCGCGCTCGCGCAATTCCGCGACTTGCGCGCGGATCGATTCCGACTGCAATGGAGACGACATGGGATGCCAGACGCTTATTGTGTGAATGTGACGATTGTAAATCGGCGCCGGATGCCGCGAACAGCACCATTGTCGTGCGCAGGGGCATGCCAATCGCGAATTTGATCCGGCTCAAGGGAACTGTGCGGCGCGGCGCCGGCCTCAGCGACAGGCGGTATGCGGCACACGCCTTGTGGCACAAGGGTTTATCGCGACTTTTGCCCGTCATGAATCCCCTGTAGCCTGTCGCGGCCTGTCAATTCTGGCGGGCGCGGCGTGCAGCGGGTTTCGGTAAGATCCGTTGCGCAATCCGAGGCCGTTCATACCAGTGCGCTCCCAAGGGCGCCATCCATACAAGCGAAGCATCGTTCACATGCCATTCCGTCTGACTTCCCGTCTCAGCCGCGCTGCGAAGCGCGTCGTGCCGCCCGCTCCTGCCCGCTCGCTGCGCCATCACCGCGCACGCACGCAGGCGCTGGCCGAGCGCACGCCCGCCCATAGCCGGCTGGACGGCATCCGTGCGTGGTTCCACGCATTTTTCTCGATGATGAGCACGCAAGCGTTCTCGCGCCGTGCCGGCCTGCGCTCGCTGCTGCAGAAGCCGTCGTCGCTGCGCGCGCTCGCGCTGCGCCGCACGCTCGGCCCGCAGCGCCGCGTCAACCGCCCGCGCCGCCTCGCGGCCAGCAACGGCTGGTTCGGGTTCGGCGCACGCTGAGCACACGCCGGCGGGCACCGCCGCGCGACGATCGCCGTCGCGCCGCTGCCCGCGCCGTTGCCCGATCGCCGCGGCGATCGGAACGCATAAAAAAACCCCGGCAATGCCGGGGTTTTTCATTTGAGGCGAACGACGCTTACGCGACGCGTGCCGTCGGCTCGACGCCGGCCGCTTCGGCCAGCGCGAGCGCCTTGTCGGTCGCTTCCCACGAGAATTCCGGCTCTTCGCGGCCGAAGTGGCCGTAAGCCGCGGTCTTCTCGTAGATCGGGCGCAGCAGGTCGAGCATCTTGATGATGCCCTTCGGACGCAGGTCGAAATGCTCGCGCACGAGCTTCGTGATCACCGCATCCGACACGCGGCCCGTGCCGAACGTGTTGACCATCACCGAGGTCGGCTCGGCCACGCCGATCGCGTACGACACCTGGATCAGCGCGCGCGACGCGAGGCCGGCGGCGACGATGTTCTTCGCGACGTAGCGGCCTGCGTATGCAGCCGAACGGTCGACCTTCGACGGATCCTTGCCCGAGAACGCGCCGCCGCCGTGCGGGGCGGCACCGCCGTACGTGTCGACGATGATCTTGCGGCCGGTCAGGCCGCAGTCGCCCTGCGGGCCACCGATCACGAATCGGCCGGTCGGGTTCACCAGGAACTTGATGTCGCCCTTGATCAGGTCGGCCGGCAGCGTCGGCTTGATGATTTCCTCGATCACGGCTTCGCGCAGCGCCGGCAGCTCGATGTCCGGTGCGTGCTGCGTCGACAGCACGACGGTGTCGATCGAATCGGGCTTGCCGTCGACGTAGCGGACCGTCACCTGCGACTTCGCGTCCGGGCGCAGCCATTGCAGGCGGCCGTCGCGGCGCAGGCTGGCCTGGCGCTCGACGAGGCGGTGCGACAGGTAGATCGGCAGCGGCATCAGTTCCGGCGTTTCATCGCACGCGTAACCGAACATCAGACCCTGGTCGCCCGCGCCCTGGTCGAGGTTGTCGTCGTGTGCGCGATCGACGCCCTGGGCGATGTCCGGCGACTGCTTGTCGTACGCGACGAGCACCGCGCAACCCTTGTAGTCGATGCCGTAGTCGGTGTTGTCGTAGCCGATGCGCTTGATCGTGTCGCGCGCGATCTGGATGTAGTCGATGTTGGCCGTCGTGGTGATTTCACCGGCCAGAACGACGAGACCCGTGTTGCACAGCGTTTCCGCCGCTACGCGGGAATATTTGTCCTGCTCGAGGATGGCATCGAGGATCGCGTCCGAGATTTGGTCCGCGACTTTGTCCGGATGGCCTTCAGAGACGGATTCGGACGTGAAGAGATAATCGTTTGCCACTTTTTCAGGCTCCTGTGTGGTTACGGTTGGTTTCACGTAGCCAGCTTCGTTGGGCCTGAAGCGGCGACGCTTTAGCGGATTACCAGGACCGGGCAGCGCGTGTCACGCTAACCGGCTTCGCCCCGCAAGTTGTCAGTTAACTCGGCGAAGCCCGTATTATAGCGGCTTTCCTGAATTGTCACAGAGCGCCGCCCGTGCTGCATCTTCCGCTGTCTCACCACCCTGTTTGCAAAGCGCCGGCCAGCCGGTCCCACGGAGGTTTCGCATGCTAGGTCGTCTAGCCACGCACCTCGCCATTGGCTTGCTGAAACTGCTCGCCCTGTTGCCGTACGGCCTGACCGCACGGTTCGGCGATGGTCTCGGCTGGCTGCTCTACAAGATCCCCAGCCGGCGAAAGCGCATCGTACACACCAATCTGAAACTCTGCTTCCCTGACTGGAGCGACGAACGCCGCGAGGAAATTGCCGGGCAGCATTTCCGCCATGCGATCCGCAGCTACGTCGAACGCAGCGTGCAGTGGTTCGGCTCGGAGAAAAAGCTCGCGAAGCTGATCCAGGTCGACAGCGCGGTCGACCTCGACGATCCGGACCTGCCGCCGACGCTGTTCCTCGGCCTGCATTTCGTCGGCATCGAGGCCGGCTCGATCTGGCTGAACCGTTCGCTGCATCGCCGCTGCGGGTCGCTCTACCAGCCGTTCTCGAACGCGGTGCTCGAGGAAGAGGCGAAGAAGGCGCGCGGGCGTTTCGACGCCGAGATGGTCGGCCGCGCGGACAGCGCGCGCGTCGTGCTGCGCTGGCTGCGCGACCGCAAGCCGGTGATGCTCGGCGCCGACATGGACTACGGGCTGCGCAATTCGACGTTCGTGCCGTTCTTCGGCGTGCCCGCGTGCACGCTGACGGCGGTCGGCCGGCTCGCGAAGACGGGCCGCGCGCAGGTCGTGCCGTTCATCGGCGAGGTGCTGCCGAACTACAAGGGCTACCGTCTGAAGGTATTCAAGCCGTGGGATCACTACCCGACCGGCGACGACGATCTCGACGCGCGGCGGATGAACGCATTCCTCGAGGAACAGATTCCGCTGCTGCCCGAGCAATACTATTGGGTCCACAAGCGCTTCAAGACGCGCCCGAACGGCGAGCCGAGCCTGTACTGAGCCATGCTCGCGGGCGCGTTCACGTGCGTGCCCGCGCTCTCGCTATCTTGGGCACGCCTTTCGCGCGCGCCTGCCACAAGTCGTAAGCGGATTGCTGGGCGAGCCACAGATCCGCGCGACCGCCGTTCTCCTCGCCAAGCCACGCCTCGATGCGCAACGCCATTTCCGGCGAGATCCCCGCATGACCATGCAGAATGCGCGACAACGCCGCACGCGTGACGCCGAGTTGCGCCGCGGCCTCGGTGACGGTCAGGCCGAATGCCGGCAGCACGTCGTCGCGCAGCGCTTCGCCCGGATGCGGCGGATTGAAGATGCGAGTCATCGCTTGAATCACCTCAGTGGTAGTCCTGGTAATCGACCAGGACGGCATCGGCGCCGTCGAAACTGAACGTCAGACGCCAGTTGCTGCTCACGCTCACCGCGAAATGGCCGTCCAGTCCACGGGCAAGGCCGTGAAACCGCCAGCCCGGCACGTTCATGTCGAGCGGCCGGCTCGCGACGTCGAGACGTGCAAGCTGGCGTCGTAACCTTGGCGCATGGTCGGGCCGGATGCCGGCCTTGTTCCCGCTCGTGAAAAACGCTTCCAGCCCCTTGTGCTGCCACGACTTGATCATGGATCTCCCACATTCGAGTCGCGATGCCGACAGCATGGCCCATGCGTATAGCCGGACTATACGAATCGCTTGATTGCCTTGTCAATTTGACCTGTACGAAAGTACGCGTCCACGCCATCCCGTGTTTTCGCCAAACCCTGCTGGCACCACGACAGGCCCGTCACACCGCATCAATCTGCCCGTCTATCGCACACGCGACCAGTCGACCGATCGACAGATGCGCCCCATTTCGCCCCCACCCGCCCCCGCCCGCGCAGGACGCCCCTGTCGGCTGCATGTATCATTTGCGGTTGAGATCAGCACGACGAACGAGGCCGCCCGGCATGGCGCGGCGTCGCGCGCGCCGCGCTGACCGCTTGTTCGCCATGGAAATCCGGACCCAGTGAAACTCTCGTTCACCAAGATGCACGGCGCGGGCAACGACTTCGTCGTGCTCGACGGCTATTCGCGCGCGTTGCCGCCGCTCACCGAAGCGCAGGTGCGTGCGCTCGCCAACCGCCACTTCGGCATCGGCGCCGACCAGCTGCTGCTCGTCGAGAAACCGACCGTCGACGGCGTCGATTTCAAGTACCGGATCTTCAATTGCGACGGCGGCGAAGTCGAACACTGCGGCAACGGTGCGCGCTGCTTCGTGAAGTTCGTCAGCGACCGCGGCCTGACCGGCAAGCGCAGCGTGCGCGTGCAGGTGATGAAGGGCCTGATCACGCTGACGATGCAGGACAACGGCGAAGTCGTCGTCGACATGGGTGCGCCCGTGTTCACGCCGGCGCAGGTGCCGTTCGACGCAGCGGGCCTCGACGGCCGCACCGAGGGGCGCGACACGCTGTGGCCGCTCGACGTCGGCGGTGCGACGCGCTGGATCTCGACGGTCACGATGGGCAACCCGCACGCGGTGCAGGTCGTCGACGATGCCGAAGCGTATCCGGTGCTCGAAGAAGGCCCGCTGATCGAGCACCACGCGCGCTTCCCGGAGCGCGTGAACGCCGGCTTCATGCAGATCGTGTCGCGCAGCGAAGTGAAGCTGCGCGTGTACGAACGCGCGGCGGGCGAGACGCTCGCGTGCGGCACCGGCGCGTGCGCGGCGGTCGCGGCCGGCATCCGGCGCGGCCTGCTCGATTCGCCGGTGACCGTGCACACGCACGGCGGCACGCTGACGATCAGCTGGGACGGCGCGCGCGACGAAGCCGCCGCGCTGATGATGGCCGGGCCCGCCACGACCGTGTTCGAAGGCGAGATCGACCTGCCCGCCTGACCCTGCAACGTCCTTGATAACTGAACGCTCCCGCCACATGAACGATCGCGAAGTCGCCGACTACCTGCTCGCCAATCCCGAATTCTTCGCGCAGCACGCCGAACTGCTCGCGACGATCCGCCTCGCGAACCCGCACGGCAAGGCCGCGATCTCGCTGCAGGAGCGGCAGATGGAGATGCTGCGCGACAAGAACAAGCATCTCGAGCGCCGGCTCGCCGAACTCGTGCGCTACGGCCACGAGAACGACAGCCTGTCCGCGAAGTTCAGCCGCTGGACCGCACGCGTGATCGCGGAACGCGATCCGTACGCGCTGCCGCGCACGATCGCCGACGGCATCGCCGAAGTCTTCGACGTGCCGCAGACGGCGCTGCGCGTGTGGGATGTCGCCGACACCTACTCGCAAGCCGACTTCGCGCGCCAGGTCGGCGAGGAAGTGCGCCTGTTCACGAACGGGCTGTCGACGCCGTACTGCGGGGCGAACACGGGCTTCGAGGCCGCGCAGTGGCTCGCGCCCGCGGTCGCCGCCCCGGCCGCGAATGCGGCGGAAGGCGCGGAAGCCGCGGCTTCCGCCGGCGACGGCTCGGCCGCATCGGTCGCGCTGCTCGCGCTGCGTGCGCCGCTCGCCGGCAACGATGCGCCCGCGTTCGGCCTGCTCGTGCTCGGCTCGCCCGACCCGCGCCGCTTCCACGACGGGATGGCCACCGATTTCCTCGCGCAGATCGCGACGCTCGCGAGCGCCGCGCTCACGCGCCTGCTGCCGCACTAATCCTGCCGCACGCGATGACAGACGATCCGATCGCCGCCTACCTGTCGAACCTGAAGCACGTCAGGCAGCTGTCGGAACACACGCTGCGCGGCTACACGCACGAACTCGACGAGCTGAAGAAGCTCGCGAACGGCCGGCCGCTCGACGCGCTGACGGCCGCCGACATGCGCGGCGCAGTCGCGCGCGCACATTCGGGCGGGCTGTCCGCCCGGTCGATCTCGCACCGGCTGTCCGCGTGGCGCGCGTTCTACCGCTGGCTCGCGCAGCGCGTCGAGATGCCCGCGAACCCGGTCGCCGCGGTGCGCGCACCGAAACGCGCGAAGACCTTGCCGAAGGCGCTGTCGGTCGACGATGCATCGGCGCTGATGGACGCGCCGCTCGCCAACACGACCGAAGGCATCCGCGATCACGCGATTCTCGAGCTGTTCTATTCGTCGGGGCTGCGCCTTGCCGAGCTGATCGGTCTCGACGTGATGTACACGCAGGCCGACGGCTACCGCTCGACCGGCTGGCTCGACCTCGCCGAAGCCGAAGTCACCGTGCGCGGCAAGGGCAACAAGGAGCGCAAGGTGCCGGTCGGCCGCAAGGCGATCGATGCGCTGAACGCGTGGCTCGCGGTGCGCGGCGAATTCGTGAAGCACGATCCGCATCCGCTGTTCGTGTCCGTGCGCGGCAACCGGATGTCGCCGGGCGTCGTGCGCGAGCGCGTGAAGCGCGCGGCGCTCACCGCCGGCATCCCCGCCAACGTCCATCCGCACGTGCTGCGCCATTCGTTCGCCACGCACGTGCTGCAGTCGAGCGGCGACCTGCGCGCGGTGCAGGAGCTGCTCGGCCACGCGAGCGTCTCCGCGACGCAGGTCTATACGTCGCTCGACTTCCAGCATCTCGCGAAGATTTACGACAGCGCGCACCCGCGCGCGAAGAAGCGCGACTGACGCGCGTCCCGTGTTACCCGCCGCGCGCGGCGACCGGCCACGGCCGGCTTCGCGCACGGCCCATTTCGATCTCATCATGCAAACCGTCACCCTCAAGCCGTCCAAGGAAAAATCGCTGCTGCGCCGCCATCCGTGGATCTACGCCAATGCGATCGACCGCGTCGACGGCAAGCCCGCGCCCGGCGCGACCGTGATCGTGCGCGCGCACGACGGCCGCTTCCTCGCGCGCGGCGCGTACAGCCCGCAATCGCAGATCCGCGTGCGCGTGTGGAGCTTCGACGAGAACGAGCCGATCGACCACGCGTTCTTCAAGCGCCGCGTGCAGCGCGCGGTCGCGCACCGCACGACGATGGTGTCGGGCACGGGTGCGGTGCGGCTCGTGTTCGGCGAAGCCGACGGGCTGCCGGGGCTGATCGTCGACTATTACGTCGCGGACACCGCCGAAGCCGGCGCCGCGCCGCGCGGCCAGCTCGTCTGCCAGTTCATGGCCGCGGGCGTCGAGGCGTGGAAGGACGCGATCGTGAAGGCGCTCGTCGGCGCGACGGACTGCCCGAACGTCTACGAGCGCTCGGACGTATCGATCCGCGACAAGGAAGGGCTCGAACAGACGACCGGCGTGCTGGCCGGCGATGCGCCGCCCGCGACGCTGATCTCGACCGAAAACGGCGTGCGCTATCAAGTCGACGTACCGAACGGCCACAAGACGGGCTTCTACGTCGACCAGCGCGACAACCGCGCGCTGGTGGCGCAGTACGCGGCCGATCGCGACGTGCTGAACTGCTTCTGCTACACGGGCGGCTTCTCGCTCGCCGCGCTCAAGGGCGGCGCGAAGCGTGTCGTATCGATCGACTCGTCGGGCGATGCGCTCGCGCTCGCGCAGCAGAACGTCGTCGCCAACGGCTTCGACGCCGAACGCGCGACCTGGCTCGACGCCGACGCCTTCAAGACGCTGCGCCGCCTCGTCGACGAAGGCGAGCGTTTCGACCTGATCGTGCTCGATCCGCCGAAGTTCGCGCCGACGCGCGACAGCGTCGATCGCGCGGCGCGCGCATACAAGGACATCAACCTGAGCGGCTTCAAGCTGCTGCGTCCGGGCGGCCTGCTGTTCACGTACTCGTGCTCGGGCGCGATCGACATGGACCTGTTCCAGAAGATCGTCGCGGGTGCGGCCGCCGACGCGAAGGTCGACGCGCGCATCCTGAAGCGGCTCGGCGCGGGCGTCGATCACCCGCTGCTCGCCGCCTTCCCGGAAGGCGAATATCTGAAGGGCCTGCTGTTGCAAATCGTCTGATCGCCCCGATCTACGCGCGTAACCGTCCGCCGGCCGCGCCCGGGCGCCCGGCGGATCCGCGCTCCCGCCTGTCGTTCGGACGACGGGCGAGGGCTTGACAGGTATGTTTCAATGGATGGTTGTGCGCCCCGGCTGGCAAAGCCCCGGGCGCGACGCACATCCTGGTTTTGACCCCGATTCACGAACCACAGGCGATTGACATGGCCACTCCCGTCACCATCCTCACCGGCTTCCTCGGCAGCGGCAAGACGACGCTGCTCAAGCGCATCCTGAACGAACAGCACGGCATGAAGATCGCCGTGATCGAGAACGAGTTCGGCGAAGAGAACATCGACAACGAAATCCTCATCCAGGATTCGAACGAGCAGATCATCCAGATGAGCAACGGCTGCATCTGCTGCACGATCCGCGGCGACCTCGCGCGCACGCTCGGCGAGCTCGCCGCGAAGAAGCGCGAAGGCAAGCTCGACTTCGACCGCATCGTGATCGAAACGACCGGCCTCGCGAACCCGGGCCCGGTCGCGCAAACCTTCTTCATCGACAGCGAGATCGCCGACGATTTCCTGCTCGACGCGGTCATCACGCTGGTCGACGCGAAGCACGCGAACGCGCAGCTCGACGAGCACGAAGTCGTGCAGCGCCAGGTCGGCTTCGCCGATCGCCTGTTCATCACGAAGTCGGACCTGGTCGACGACCAGACGGTGGCCGGCCTCAAGCATCGCCTGATGCACATGAACCCGAAGGCCGCGATCAAGGTCGTGAACTTCGGCGAAGCGGACATCAAGGAAATCTTCGACCTGCGCGGCTTCAACCTGAACGCAAAGCTCGAGATCGACCCCGACTTCCTCGCCGAGGACGATCACGCGCACCACCACCACGATCACGATCACGCCAGTTGCGACCACGATCACGGTCAATGCGCGCACGATCACGACCACGGCCACCACCATCACCACCACGCACACCACGACGACAAGATCAAGTCGTTCGTGTACCGCAACGACCGTCCGTTCGACCCGAACAAGCTGGAAGACTTCCTCGGCGGCATCCTGCAGATCTACGGCGAGCGGATGCTGCGCTACAAGGGCGTGCTGTACATGAAGGGCGTCGACCGCAAGGTCGTGTTCCAGGGCGTGCACCAGATGATGGGCAGCGACCTCGCGTCGAAGTGGCTGCCGGTCGAGAAGAAGACCAACAAGATGGTGTTCATCGGCGTCGATCTGCCGCAGGACCTGATCACCGACGGCCTCGACGCCTGCCTCGCCTGACGCGCGCGGGCAACCGCCGCACACGCCGCCGCGAGGCCGCCTCGCAGGCGGCTGCGGCGGCCGCGGGGCGCCCTTTTCGGGCAGGGTTTCGCCGTCATCGCTTTTTCGCGATTTGCGCGTTATATTTTCTAGATATTGGCGCAGCCGACGGGGATCGACCCGATACGGCGCCCGCTTGCGATTCAGTTACAATACGTGCCCGCTGGAGTACGGCAACAAACAGGCCCGGTTCTTGCTGAACCAGTTTTCCGGGCATCGCAACCGCGCCGGATCGCCAATCCGCCTCCCGGCCGCGGCCGATGCGATGTGCCGCGCAGCACACCGGTTCGCAGCGCGCGCAACTCCGCGCCAGGCCTATCCTGGTATTTGAGAACCGGTTTTCCAGAGGCTTTCGGCCCCGCGGCGGCAAATCGCAAATGATTGCAAGGGCGGTTGCGGGTAATCCCAAAGTGCAGGCAATATCTATCGATTTGCCGCACATTGAAGAAGCAAGCAGATGACGAAGAAACTCTTGACCGAAGCCGAAATCCTGAAGATGAGCGACAAGGATTACATGAATGAGGATCAGCTCGCCTTCTTCAAAAATCGGCTCGAACAGTTGCAGGCGGACATCCTCAAGAATGCAGGCCAGACGACCGAGAACCTGCGCGAGACGGTGATCGTGCCCGATCCCGCCGATCGCGCGACGATCGAGGAAGAGCACGCGCTCGAACTGCGTACGCGCGATCGCGAACGCAAGCTCCTCAAGAAGGTTCAGCAGTCGCTCGCCCGCATCGATTCCGGCGATTACGGCTGGTGCGAGGAAACCGGCGAGCCGATCGGCATTCCGCGCCTGCTCGCGCGTCCGACCGCCACGCTGTCGCTCGAAGCGCAAGAGCGCCGCGAGCTGCGCCAGAAGCTGTTCGGCGACTGATCGAGCGGCGTTCCGCTCAGACACGCTGCTTCCCGAAAGCGCGCGGCCTGCCGCGCGCTTTTTGTTTTTCCGGCACCGGTTCCCCGCCGGCCGCCGGCCGCCGATTTGCCCACCCCGCCTCTTGATATCCCGGCGCCCGCCCTAAAATGAAACGGACGCGCGCCGGGCCGCTTCCCGGCGCACTGCGAGTTACGCGGCGGCGCCTCGCGCCCCCCCCGACTCTTCCCCGTTTTTCTCAAGGAACGCAGATGGAGCAATTTCACGGCACGACCATCGTTTCGGTCCGGCGCGGCGACAAGGTCGCGCTCGGCGGCGACGGCCAGGTAACCCTCGGCAACATCGTCATGAAGGGTGGCGCGCGGAAAGTGCGGCGGATCTACAACAACCAGGTGCTGGTCGGATTCGCGGGCGGCACCGCCGATGCGTTCTCGCTGCTCGACCGCTTCGAGGCGAAGCTCGAGAAGCACCAGGGCAACCTGACCCGTGCGGCCGTCGAGCTCGCGAAGGACTGGCGCACCGACCGGATGCTGCGTCGCCTCGAGGCGATGCTGATCACGGCCGACGCCACCACCACGCTCGTCATCACCGGCAACGGCGACGTGCTCGACCCCGAAGAAGGCATCTGCGCGATCGGCTCGGGCGGTGCGTATGCGCAGGCGGCAGCCCGCGCGCTCGCGGAGAACACCGAGCTGTCGCCGCGCGAGATCGTCGAGAAGTCGCTCGAGATTGCCGGCGACATGTGCATCTACACGAACCACAACCGCATCATCGAAACGATCGAGTAAGGACCGCACCATGAGCACCATGACCCCTGCCGAGATCGTCTCGGAACTCGACAAGCACATCATCGGCCAGGCGAAGGCGAAGAAGGCCGTCGCGGTCGCGCTGCGCAACCGCTGGCGCCGCCAGCAGGTCGCCGACCCGCTGCGCCAGGAAATCACGCCGAAGAACATCCTGATGATCGGGCCGACGGGTGTCGGCAAGACCGAAATCGCACGCCGCCTCGCGAAGCTCGCGGATGCGCCGTTCATCAAGATCGAAGCGACCAAGTTCACCGAAGTCGGCTACGTCGGCCGCGACGTCGACAGCATCGTGCGCGACCTGATCGAGATCTCGGTCAAGCAGACGCGTGAAACCGAGATGCGCAAGGTGCGCAGCAAGGCGACCGACCAGGCGGAAGACCGCATCCTCGACATCCTGCTGCCGCAACCGCGCGCGGTGGGCTTCGGCGGCAACGCCGAGCACGCGAACGACGACAACAACGTGACGCGCCAGACGTTCCGCAAGCGCCTGCGCGAAGGCCAGCTCGACGACAAGGAAGTCGAGCTCGATCTCGAGCAACCGTCGGCCGGCATGGACATCATGGCGCCGCCGGGGATGGAAGAGATGACCGAGCAGATCCGCTCGATGTTCTCGAACCTCGGCAGCGGCAAGAAGCAGCGCCGCAAGGTGAAAATCAAGGAAGCGCTGAAGCTGCTGACCGACGAGGAAGCGGCGAAGATGCTCAACGACGAGGAAGTGAAGACGAAGGCCGTGCAGAACGTCGAGCAGAACGGCATCGTGTTCCTCGACGAGATCGACAAGATCACGTCGCGCAACAACGAAGGCAGCGGCGGTGAAGTGTCGCGCCAGGGCGTGCAGCGCGACCTGCTGCCGCTCGTCGAAGGCACGACGGTCAACACGAAGTACGGGATGGTGAAGACCGATCACATCCTGTTCATCGCGAGCGGCGCGTTCCACCTCGCGAAGCCGAGCGACCTGATTCCGGAACTGCAGGGCCGCTTCCCGATCCGCGTCGAGCTCGACTCGCTGTCGGTGAACGATTTCGAGGCGATCCTCGTCGCGACCGACGCAAGCCTCGTCAAGCAGTACCAGGCGCTGCTCGCGACCGAAGACGTGCAGCTCGAATTCGCCGACGACGGCATCCGCCGCCTCGCGGAGATTGCCTATTCGGTCAACGAGAAGACCGAGAACATCGGTGCGCGCCGGCTGTACACGGTGATCGAGAAGCTGCTCGAGGAAGTGTCGTTCTCGGCCGGCAACCATGCGGGCGAATGCGTGACGATCGACGCGAAGTATGTCGATCGCGCACTCGGCGAAGTGGCGCAGGACGAAGACCTGTCGCGCTACGTGCTGTAACGCGCGCGGCATCCGACGAAAAACGGGTGGCCCCTGACGGGGTCGCCCGTTTTTTCATGGCCATGCGATACGGCGCACGTACTGCCCCTGGAACGCGGCTGATGGCAAGCGCTTCGGTGCGTCCCTATAATCTGGACTCCTCTGGCTACGAACAGACGCGCCTCCGAATGACCATCTACCCGTCCATCGCCGGCCGAATCGTGCCGGCCCTGCGCACGCTCACGCGCGCCGACATCCTGTCGCTCATGCGCCGGATCAGGCGGGAGTCGCTGCGGCGCTACAACGTCGCGTTCGTACTCGCATGGCTGGGCACGCTGGCGGGTATCGCGCTCGCCAGCGTCGCGTTCAGCCTCGGCATCCAGTCCATCGCGACCGGGGTATCGGCGAAGCCGTGGCCGCTGGCCGTTCCGATCGTGATCGGCGGGTTCGCGCCATTTCTCGCGAACCTCGTCTACTCGGCGCTCATCGCGCGCCTGCTGAAACGCGAGATCGTCGCCTGCCTGTCGCGGGCCTCGAGCTCGCCCGCCTGACGCGCCCCGCTTACTGCCGCACCGGCTTCTTCGCGAGCTTGCGCTGCAGCGTGCGGCGATGCATGTTCAGCGCACGCGCGGTCGCTGAAATATTGTTGTTGTTCTCGGCCAGCACGCGCTGGATGTGCTCCCATTCGAGCCGGTCGACCGACAGCACGACCGGATTCTCGAGCGCTTCGTCGGCCTGCACTTCGGTCGCGTTGGTCTGCAACGCGGCGAGGATCGACTCGACGTTCGCGGGCTTCGCGAGATAGTTGTCGGCGCCTTCCTTCACCGCCTGCACGGCGGTCGCGATGCTCGCGTAGCCGGTCAGCACCAGGATCCGCGCGTCGGGCTGCAGGTCGCACAGCGGCGCGATCAGGCTCAGGCCCGAATCCTCGCCGAGATGCAGGTCGACGGTGATGAACTGGAACTTGCCGCCCGCGGCGAGCCGCAGTGCCGCCTCCTTGTCGTGCGCCTGCTGGACCGCGTAACCGCGCCGCTCGAGGCCGCGCGCGAGCGTGCCCGCGAACACCTCGTTGTCGTCGATCACCAGGAAATTGTTCTCGCTCATGTGGTTTCTCCGTCTACGTGTTGGTTGAGGCGGCCGCTGCCGCGACGCGCACGACCGGCAGCCGCAGCACGGCCCGCGTGCCGCGCGCGGCGGTCGCACCGGCCGGGCGGCTGTCCGGCGTGCCGGTTGTCCGTTCGGCGCCGCGCTGGCCCGCGCGCTGTGCCGATCCCGCCGCGGCGTGACCATTCGCCGCACTGCCCGCCCGCCCGTTGCCGCCCGCCGCGCGCGGCACGACATCGGACAGTTCGATCTCGCCGCCGAGCCGCGCGGCCGCGCTGAACGCGAGATACAGGCCGACCCCGTGCCCGCCCTGCGTGCTGTCGACCGGCATCGCGCCAAGCGACTCGCGCAGCGAGGCCGGAATGCCGGGCCCGTCGTCGCATACCTCGAATTCGATCTTGTCGGCCGCGCCGGCGTGCGCGACCTTCGCGGCCAGCGTCACGCGCTGCGGGCTCGCGCGCGCGGCGTTGTCGAGCAGGATCGTCAGGATCTGGCCGGCCGCGACCGTGTCGTCGAGCGCGACGCCCGCCGGGCGCGCGCCGAGCAATTCGAACTGCACGTGCGGATGCCGCAGGCGCCAGTGCTCGACGAACGTGTCGAGCCAGTCGTCCACCGGCTGGCGGCTCGCGGGCGCGCTCGCGCGGCTGCGCAGGCGCGCCAGCGCCGACGTGCAGAGCGTCATCTGCTCCTCGAGCACCTTCAGGTCGGCCTCGTAGCGGGCCAGCCCCGGATCGTCGCGGGCCGCGTCGCGCAGCTCTTCGGCGAGCATCGCGATCGTCGACAGCGGCGTGCCCATCTCGTGCGCGACGGTGGCGGCCTGCACGCCGAGCGCGACCGCCCGCTCGTCGCGCAGCAGGTGCTGCTGCGCCTCGCCGAGCGCCGCATCGCGCTGGCGCAGCGCATTCGACATGCGCGCGACGAACCACGCGATCAGCCCGACGCTGACCATGAAGTTCGCCCACATCCCGGTACGGTAGTAGTCGAACAGGTTCGCGGGATTGTCCATGTTGAGCGGCACCGAGTCGAAGCCGAGCGCCGCGTAGCACGCGACCGCGAACGCCGCGAGCCAGATCATCAGGTGCCACGGCAGCACGGCCGCCGCGATCGCGAGCGAAGGCAGGTACAGCGACACGAACGGATTGGTCGTGCCGCCCGACAGGAACAGCAGCGCGGACAGCGCGCCGAGGTCGACCCACAATTGGCCGAGCAGCTCGAAATTGGTCTCGGGCCGCGCGCGCAGCACGCGCACCCAGGTCAGCGCGTTGAAAACGATTTCGAGCGCGATGACCATCAGCATCGCCGGCAACGGCAGATGCACGCCGAAATAGGTCTGCACGACGCCGATCGTCACGAGCTGGCCGATGATCGCGAGATTGCGGAGCCAGAACAGGTGACTGAGGTTGACGCGCCCGGTGGTGGTGATTCGTTGCATCCGCGCAGTTTACCCGTTTAGCGGGCGGCGCCTCTAGCGGGGCCGGATCGGCACGCGGCGAACGGGACGCCCCACGTGCGCGGCCGATGCGGTCAGCCGGCCGCGCCGGCCATCCGCTGCGCGATCTCGTCGGCCAGGCACTCGGGGCAGCGGCAGCGTGCGCCGGCCGCGGGCGGCGTACCGCCGGGCAAGACCGGCATCGACGCGCACCAGCATTCGAACGGCTGCGTGCGGGCGCCGCAGTCGAAGCTGCGCCCGCAGTGCGGGCAGCGCGCGCGGCGCGGGGCGGAACGGGCGTCGGCGGCGGAATCGGTCATGGCTAAAGCGCTCGAGCGGGCGGGAAGCCGCCCTACGCGACAAGCATAGCGCGGCGAACGGATTTTGCACGCCGGCCGTTCGGCCGAGGGCCATTTCCAATGCTCGCGAACCACCTCGCCGCCACCGCCCGCGCAGCACTGCCCGTCGCGTGGCGCACATCGCGCCGCGCCATAGCCGGCGGGCCGCCGCGCGCGGTGCGCGGGCCGCGCCGCCGGTGTTCCGGCCCGTCCAAAAACCCGATGCTGCGCTGCGCCACTCCTGTACAATTCGCCGTGTTTCAACCGTTCCCAGCCAGAGCCGCCGCCATGTCCGAGCCCATCGACCTCTCGCAGATCGCCCCCACGCTGAAAGCAGAAATCCTCGCCGAGGCGCTGCCGTATATTCGCCGTTACCACGGCAAGACCGTGGTCATCAAATACGGCGGCAACGCGATGACGGAAGAGCGGCTCAAGCAAGGCTTCGCGCGCGACGTGATCCTGCTGAAACTGGTCGGCATCAATCCGGTGATCGTCCACGGCGGCGGTCCGCAGATCGATCACGCACTGAAGAAGATCGGCAAGGCCGGCACCTTCATCCAGGGCATGCGCGTCACCGACGAAGAGACGATGGAAGTCGTCGAATGGGTGCTGGGCGGTGAAGTGCAGCAGGACATCGTGATGCTGATCAACCACTTCGGCGGCCACGCGGTGGGCCTGACGGGCAAGGACGGCGGCCTGATCCACGCGCGCAAGCTGCTGATGCCGGACCGCGACAACCCGGGCCAGTACATCGACATCGGCCAGGTCGGCGAAGTCGAGGCGATCAACCCGGCAGTCGTGAAGGCGCTGCAGGACGACGCGTTCATCCCGGTGATCTCGCCGATCGGTTTCGGTGAGGATGGCCTGTCGTACAACATCAATGCCGACCTCGTCGCAGGCAAGCTCGCCACGGTGCTGAACGCCGAGAAGCTGCTGATGATGACCAACATCCCGGGCGTGATGGACAAGGACGGCAACCTGCTGACCGACCTGTCCGCGCGCGAGATCGATGCGCTGTTCGAAGACGGCACGATCTCCGGCGGCATGCTGCCGAAGATCTCGTCGGCGCTCGACGCCGCGAAGAGCGGCGTGAAGTCGGTGCACATCGTCGACGGCCGGATCGAGCACTCGGTACTGCTGGAAATCCTGACCGAGCAGCCGTTCGGCACGATGATCCGCTCGCATTGAGCAAGCGCAGCAAGACCGCCACACCCGACTTGCCGGCCCCGCTGCGGTGCCGGCGCGTGTCGCGCAGCCGGCCCCGCGCCGGCGCGCCGGTGTGGCTGTTCGATCTCGACAACACCCTTCACCACGCATCGCACGCGATCTTCCCCGAGATCAACCGCGCGATGACGCAGTACATCATCGACGCGCTGCAGGTCGAGCGCGCCGAAGCCGACCGCCTGCGCACCGGCTACACCGAGCGCTACGGCGCCGCGCTGCTCGGCCTCACGCGCCATCATCCGATCGACCCGCACGACTTCCTGCGCGTCGTCCACACGTTTTCCGACCTGCCGGCGATGGTGCGCGCCGAGCGCGGCCTCGCGCGCATCGTCGCCGCGCTGCCGGGCCGCAAGCTGATCCTGACCAACGCGCCGGAGAACTATGCACGCGCGGTGCTGCGCGAGCTGCGCATCGAGCGGCTGTTCGAGCGCGTGATCGCGATCGAGCACATGCGCGACCGCCGCACGTGGCGCGCGAAGCCCGATCACACGATGCTGCGCCGGACGCTGCGCGCCGCGAACGCACGCATGGCCGATGCGATCCTCGTCGAGGATACGCGCGGCCACCTGAAGCGCTACAAGCGTCTCGGCATCGGTACGGTGTGGATCACCGGCCACCTGCCCGGCCATCTGCCGGTTACCGGACGCCCGCACTATGTCGACCAGCGCATTCGTTCGTTAAAATCGCTGCGACTGGGCACACGATCGGGGCGACAAAAATGCAGCCGACTTACCCGCAGGACCAAGCCGTAAAGGAAGACCAGGCCACATCGTCCCGCCCGCGCCCGAAACCGGGCGAGCGGCGCGTGATGATCCTGCAGACGCTCGCGGCGATGCTCGAGGCGCCGAAACCCGAGAAAATCACGACGGCCGCGCTCGCGGCCCGGCTCGACGTGTCGGAAGCCGCGCTGTACCGGCACTTCACCAGCAAGGCGAAGATGTACGAAGGGCTGATCGAGTTCATCGAGCAGGCGCTGTTCGGGCTCGTGAACCAGATCGTCGCGAAGGAGCCGAACGGCGTGCAGCAGGCGCGCACGATCGCGCTGACGATGCTCAACTTCGCCGCCAAGAACCCCGGCATGACACGCGTGCTGACCGGCGAAGCGCTGGTCGGCGAGGACGAGCGGCTCACCGAGCGCGTGAACCAGTTGCTCGACCGCATCGAGGCGACCGTCAAGCAGTGCCTGCGCGTCGCGCGCACGGAGGCGAACGCGCCGCAGGACGGCGCGACGCCGTTCGTACTGCCGGCCGACTACGATCCGGCCGCCCGCGCGAGCCTGCTCGTCAGCTACGTGATCGGCCGATGGCACCGCTTCGCGAAGGGCGGATTCCAGAAACCGCCCGGCGAACAGGCCGATGCGCATCTGCGGCTGATCCTGCAGTGAGATGACGCGGGCGCGGCGGCCCCGCCTTCGCGCGCGAATCCGCGCGCCGCGATTTCCGCTATACTTTGCCGACTGTCGCCCCTCGGGCGGCAGCCAGACACGCGCCGATTTGCTGACTCGATTGCGGGCGCGCGAACCAGCCAGGGCCTTGATTCGTCGTCGCCCGGCGGTTCACTACAAATGCGGCTAAAGAGGTCGTCAGCCGCGCATCTCCGACTCCGCGCATCGCCGACACCATTTAGCCGCCCAGTCATAAGGCGGAACGAATGGAATCGATCGGCATCGTCGCTCCACAGACCATGCACTTCGCCGAACCGCTGCGCTTGCAAAGCGGCAGCGTGATCGGCAACTATCAGCTCGTCGTCGAGACGTACGGCGAACTCAACGCCGCGCGCTCGAACGCGGTGCTCGTCTGCCACGCGCTCAACGCGTCGCACCACGTCGCCGGCGTCTACGCGGACGATCCGCGCAGCACCGGCTGGTGGGACAACATGGTCGGCCCGGGCAAGCCGCTCGACACCAACCGCTTCTTCGTGATCGGCGTGAACAACCTCGGCTCGTGCTTCGGCTCGACCGGCCCGATGAGCATCGACCCGTCGACCGGCAAGCCGTACGGCGCAAAGTTTCCGGTAGTGACCGTCGAAGACTGGGTGCACGCGCAGGCGCGCGTCGCCGACGCATTCGGCATCGAGCGCTTCGCCGCGGTGATGGGCGGCAGCCTCGGCGGGATGCAGGCGCTCGCGTGGAGCCTGATGTATCCGGAGCGCGTCGCGCACTGCATCGACATCGCGTCGACGCCGAAGCTGTCCGCGCAGAACATCGCGTTCAACGAGGTCGCGCGCTCGGCGATCCTGTCCGATCCCGATTTCCACGGCGGCGACTACTACGCGCACGGCGTGAAGCCGAAGCGCGGCCTGCGCGTCGCGCGGATGATCGGCCACATCACGTACCTGTCCGACGACGACATGGCCGAGAAATTCGGCCGTGCGCTGCGCCGCGCCGACGGCGCGCTCGACGCGTACAACTTCAGCTTCGACGTCGAGTTCGAGGTCGAGTCGTACCTGCGCTACCAGGGCGACAAGTTCGCCGACTACTTCGACGCGAACACCTACCTGCTGATCACGCGCGCGCTCGACTACTTCGACCCGGCCAAGGCGTTCGACGGCAACCTGACGGCCGCGCTCGCGCACACGCAGGCGAAATACCTGATCGCGAGCTTCTCGACCGACTGGCGTTTCGCGCCGGCCCGCTCGCGCGAGATCGTGAAGGCGCTGCTCGACAACAAGCGCACGGTCAGCTACGCGGAAATCGACGCGCCGCACGGCCACGACGCGTTCCTGCTCGACGACGCGCGCTATCACAACCTGATCCGCGCGTATTACGAACGAATCGCCAACGAGGTGGGTGCATGAACCAGCAAGCGCTGAATTCCCTGTCCGCTCGCGCGGACTTCCGCACGATCGCGCGCTGGGTCGAACCGCGCTCGACGGTGCTCGACCTCGGCTGCGGCGACGGCTCGCTGCTCGCGCTGCTGATGGAAGAACTGGACGTGACCGGCTACGGGATCGAGCTGAACGACGCGGGCGTGCTCGCGAGCGCGAAGAACGGCATCAACGTGATCCAGCAGAACCTGGAAGACGGCCTGCGCCTGTTCGAGGACCACAGCTTCGACATCGCGATCCTGTCGCAGACGTTGCAGACGATTCACCAGACGGCCGCGATCCTGCGCGAAACCGCGCGGGTCGGGCGCGAATGCATCGTGTCGTTCCCGAATTTCGGCTACTGGCCGCATCGGCTGTCGGTGCTGAACGGCCGGATGCCGGTGTCGAAGTCGCTGCCTTACCAATGGCACAACACACCGAACGTCCGGGTGCTGACGATCGAGGATTTCGAGGCGCTCGCGCCCGAAGTCGGCGTGACGATCCTCGACCGCGTGGTGCTGCACGAAGGCCAACCGATTCGATGGGGAGCGAACTGGCGTGGTAGTCTTGCTGTCTACCGCGTCAAGCGCAGCTGAGCCGGGGAGCCGTTGACGGACGCCGTCGGCCCGCACGCACGTGCAGCCGAGCCGCTGCGCGACCCGCGCCACCGCCTGCGCTGTCGCCGCAATCAGTCAACGCTATCCAGTTCCAGTCCATGTCGAAAACGCCACACGAGGCGCCCGCACTCACCGCTCACGAGGATCACCCCGGCTGGCGCGCCTACCTGAACACGCACATGCTGATCTGCGTGTTCCTGGGCTTCACGTCGGGTCTGCCCCTCTTCACGCTCGTCTACCTCGTACAGGCCTGGCTGCGCTCCGAGGGCGTGAACCTGAAGGAAATCGGCCTGTTCGCGCTGATCCAGTTCCCGTACACGTGGAAGTTCCTGTGGGCGCCGCTGATGGACCGCTACGTCCCGCGCCTGCCCGGCTGGCGGCCGGGCCGCCGGCGCGGCTGGCTGCTGCTCACGCAGCTCCTGGTCGCGGGCGCGATCGCCGCGCTCGGCTTCGTGTCGCCGCGCGACTCGATCTGGACGGTCGCCGCGCTCACCACGCTCGTCGCATTCTTTGGCGCAAGCGCCGACATCGTGATCGACGCCTATCGCCGCGAGTTGCTGCGCGATACCGAGCAGGGCCTCGGCAACGCGATCCACGTGAACGCGTACAAGCTCGCCGCGCTGATCCCCGGCTCGCTGGCGCTGATCCTGTCCGACCACCTGCCGTGGGACGTCGTGTTCGCGCTCACCGGCGCGTTCATGCTGCCGGGCATCCTGATGACGCTCGTCGTGCGCGAACCCGAAGTGATCGGCGCGCCGCCGCGCAACCTGCGCGACGCGATCGTGCTGCCGTTCCGCGAATTCATCCAGCGCGACGGCTGGGCCGGTGCGCTGCTCGTCATCGCGTTCATCTTCCTGTTCAAGATCGGCGACACGATGGCCACCACGCTGTCGACGTCGTTTTTCCTCGACATCGGCTTCTCGCGCACCGAGATCGGCATCGTCGCGAAGACCACCGCGCTCGTCGCGAGCGTGGCCGGCGGCATCATCGGCGGCGTCTGGCTCGTGAAGATCGGCATCGGCCGCGGGCTGTGGATCTTCGGCGCGCTGCAGATGGTGTCGACGCTCGGCTTCGCGTGGCTCGCGCAGCTCGGCCCCGGCTCGCCCGTGCTCGCAGTGCTCTACGACTTCACCGTGTCGACGAGCCATGCGATCGCGTCAGTGCTGTCGGTGTTCGGCATCGCGGTCACCCCGCAATTCAGCCCGATGACCGTTGCGCTCGCGCTCGTCTACGGCGTCGAAACCTTCACCACCGGCCTGACGATGGCCGCGTTCGTCGCGTACATCGCGAGCACGACCGACCCGCGCTATACGGCCACGCAGTTCGCGCTGTTCACGAGCCTCGCGTCGGTGCCGCGCACGCTCGCGTCGGCCGCGAGCGGCTTCATCGTCGCGAAGATCGGCTGGTTCGACTACTTCATCGTGTGCACCGCGCTCGCGATTCCCGGCATGCTGCTGCTGTTCAAGATCGCGCCGTGGAACGGGACCGCCCGCAATGGCGAGGCCAGCCGTGCGCAGTAACACCCTGCACCGCCTCGCGCGCGTTGCGGCTTCGTTGAGCGTCGGCGCCGCGGCGCTCGCCGCGGGGTTCGCCCATGCGACCGACACTGCCGCGGGCTCCGCGCCGGCCGCGGCTTCACCGCCGGCAAATTCAACGCCCGCCGCCCCCGCCCAGCCGGCCACCGCCGAACCCGCGCAGCCGACCGGCGGCGCCGCGTCGACGAAGGCGTATGCGCAGACCTCGCAGCAGGTCCGCTACGGCGACACCATCGCGTTTCGCACGCTGATTCCGTCGCCGCTGCTCGAGCAGCTCACCGCGAACGAATACGCGCAGATCGTGCAGGCGGCGGCCGACAGCAACCGCCTGCTGCCGGCGAACCAGCCGCGCGTGAAGCGCCTGCGCGCGATCGTCGCGAAGCTCGCGCCGTATTCGGTGAAATGGAACGACCGCGTGAAGAGCTGGGCGTGGGACGTCAACGCGATCCGCTCGCGCGACATTCGCCTGACCTGCCTGCCGGGCGGCAAGGTGCTCGTGTACGGCGGCCTGCTCGACCGCGTCCGCCTGAACGACGACGAGCTCGGCGTGCTGCTCGCGCACGGCATCGCGCATGCGCTGCGCGAACACGCGCGCAGCAACTTCAGCGCGACCTCGCAGACGTCGCTGCGCGCGGCCGCGTTGCCGCCGCTGTTCGGCGTCGGCGAACCGCTGCCGCAGGCACTGAACCTCGGCGAACGCCTGCAGTCGCTCCACTACGACCCGACCGACGAGACCGAAGCCGACGTGATCGGCGGCGACATCGCCGCACGCGCGGGCTTCGATCCGCGCGCGGCGATCACGCTGTGGGACAAGCTCGCGGTCGCGACGCGCGCGAACAAGGCAACGGGCTTCATCTATACGCACCCGTACAGCACCGCCCGCCGCCAGGACCTGCTGAACCGCCTCCCGGATCTCATGCCGCTGTACGCGAAGGCCGTGGGCAAGCGCGTCGACACACTGCCCGATTACGCGGGCATCAGCGCGCAGCGTCGCAAGGTCGTGCGGCGCTGAGCGCCCCGCGCGGCCAAGCGCGACGCCCCCCCTACGCATCCACCTCCGCCGCGACCGGCCGGGCGCCGCTTTCGCGCATCCAGCGCACCTCGTCACCCGGGCTACGGCCGAACAGCCGCTTGAACTCGCGGCTGAACTGCGACGCGCTCGCATAGCCGACCCGCGCGGCCGCCGCGCCGGCGCCGATCCCGTCCTGCACCATCATCAGCCGAGCCTGGTGCAGGCGTGCCGCCTTCACGTACTGCATCGGCGACGTCGCCGTCACGTGCTTGAACTGCGCGTGGAACACCGCGAGGCTCATGCCGGCCTCGCGCGCGAGCGTCTCGACGTCGAGATCGGCCTTCAGGTCCGCATGGATGCGCCGCAGCGCCTTCGCGACGCGGCCGAAGTGATGCTGCTGGACGAGCGCCGCGCGGATCGCGTCGCCCTGCTCGCCCGTCAGCACCCGATACGCGATCTCGCGCATGATCGCGGGGCCCAGCACGCGCGTGTCGTGCGGCGACGCGAGCGCTTCGAGCAGTCGCAGCACGGCATCCGCCAGCGGCGCGTCGAGCGGCGTCGAATCCACGCCGAGCGGCTCGCTGACGGGCGCACCGAGCGTCTCGTCGAGCAGGATCGCGAGCTCGGCGATCACCGCGAGATCGACGCGGATCGAGATCGCGAGAAACGGCTCGTCATGGCTCGCGAAGGTCTCGCATTCGAACGGCAGCGGCACCGACAGCACGAGATACTGCTGCGCGTCGTAGACGAACGAGCGCTCGCCGAGATAGCCGAGCTTGCGCCCCTGGCACACGACGACGATGCTCGGCTCGTACAACACGGGCATGCGCGGCGCCGGACGGCTCACGCGGATGAAGCGCACGCCGTCGAGCGCCGCGAGCGTGTCGCCCTCGTTCGGCGCGAGGCGCGTATGCAGCTCGACCATGCGGCGCTGCACACGGTCGCCCGTGTCGGTGAAAAGGGGCTCGAAGCTCATCTGCGTGGTCCTGTCCGGCAAGAGAATCTGGCTCGCAATGTAGCACTCTGAACATGTTTTGACGGCTGTTTGCACGCAGTTAGAGAGGAATAGGCAAATCTTCCAGACCTTCGGGTATTTCACTGCGGCGCCGCGCTCCTTACGATGACGTCCTGCCTCGCCGCATCGCCACATGATGCGACGGCAGTCTGTTTCGCCGGATGCTTTCCGGACAAGGAGCCCATCGCATGAGCACTACCTATGCCTACGCGGCGACCGATTCGCGCTCGCCGCTCGCCCCGTTCGAATTCCAGCGTCGCGCGCTGCGCGACCTCGACGTCCAGATCGACGTCCTCTACTGCGGCGTCTGCCACTCGGACCTGCACCAGGCCCGTAACGAATGGCGCAACACGATCTATCCGGTCGTGCCGGGCCATGAAATCGTCGGCCGCGTGACCGCGACCGGCCCGGACGTGACGCGCTTCAAGGTCGGCGAGCTGGTCGGCGTCGGCTGCCTCGTCGATTCGTGCCGCACCTGCGCGAGCTGCGCCGACGGCCTCGAGCAATATTGCGAGAACGGCTTCGTCGGCACCTACAACGGCCAGGATCGCGTGACGGGCGACATCACGTTCGGCGGCTATTCGACACAGCTCGTCGTCGATGAGGCGTTCGTGCTGCGCGTGCCCGAGACGCTCGACCCGGCCGGCGCCGCACCGCTCCTGTGCGCGGGGATCACGACCTACTCGCCGCTGCGGCAGTGGAACGTCGGCCCCGGCAAGAAGGTCGGCATCGTCGGGCTCGGCGGCCTCGGCCACATGGGCGTGAAGCTGGCGCGCGCAATGGGGGCGCACGTCGTGCTGTTCACCACGTCGCCGTCGAAGATCGAGGACGGCAAGCGGGTCGGCGCGCACGAAGTCGTGATCTCGAAGGACGAGGCGCAGATGAACGCGCACCTGAACAGCTTCGACTTCATCCTGAACACGGTCGCCGCGCAGCACGACCTGAACCCGTTCCTGCACCTGCTCAAGCGCGACGGCACGATGACGCTGGTCGGCGCGCCGGAGCACGACCATCCGTCGCCGCAGGTGTTCAACCTGATCTTCAAGCGCCGCCGCCTCGCCGGCTCGCTGATCGGCGGGATCGCGGAAACGCAGGAAATGCTCGACTTCTGCGCGGAGCACGGAATCACGTCGGATATCGAAACGATTCCGATGCAGCAGATCAACGCGGCCTACGAGCGGATGCTGAAGAGCGACGTGAAGTACCGGTTCGTGATCGACATGGCGTCGATCAAGCAGTAAGCGACGAAGGCGATACGCACGATCGCCGCCCCAAGCGAAACGGGCCGCATGTTCGACATGCGGCCCGTTTTTACATCCGGCTGCTGCGCGCGCGGCGCAGCGCGGAACGTCACTCGCGGAACATCACTTCTTGTAGTCGTAGTCCACCGTCAGCGGCGCATGGTCGCTGAACTTGATGTCCTTGAAGATCGACGTGCTTTTCGCGGTGCCGGCGATACCCGGCGTCGCGATCTGGTAATCGATCCGCCACCCGACGTTCTTCGCATACGCCTGGCCGCGGTTGCTCCACCACGTGTACTGCTCCGGGCGCTGATCGAGCGTGCGGAACACGTCGACATAGCCGACATCGTCGAACAGCTTCGTGAGCCACTCGCGCTCTTCCGGCAGGCAGCCCGAATTCTTCTGGTTGCTCTTCCAGTTCTTGATGTCGATTTCCTTGTGGACGATGTTCACGTCGCCGCACAGGATCACCTCGCGCTTTTTCTTCAGCGCGGCGAGGTGCGGCATGAACTCGTCCATGAAGCGGTACTTCGCCTGCTGGCGCTCTTCGCCGCTCGAGCCGGACGGCACGTACACCGACACGACCGACAGCTTGCCGTAGCGCGCCTCGACATAGCGCCCTTCGGCATCGAATTCGCTGCTGCCGAAGCCGATGATCACGTCATCGGGCTCGCGGCGGCTGTACACGCCCGCGCCGCTGTAACCCTTCTTCTCGGCATGGTGAAAATAGCTCTTGAAGCCGTGCGGCTCGACGAATTCGGCCGGAAGATCATCGGCCGAGACCTTGATTTCCTGCACGCACACGCAATCGGCGTTCTGTTCGCCGAGCCACTCGAAGAAGCCCTTCTTCGCGGCGGAGCGGATGCCGTTCAGGTTGGCGGTAATCACTCGCATCATGTCGGATTCCGTTCAGTTCGATGTTTTTCAGGGGGGCAGCTTAGCGGATCTTCACGCCTTCGAGCTCGGGCTTCGGCGGCGGGAATTCCAGCTTCATGTCGGTCATCGTGCGCAGCAGCAGCTCGGCGATCATCACGTTGCGGTGCGTCTTCGAGTTCGCCGGGATCACGTACCACGGCGCATGCTCGGCGGACGTCGCGGCAAGCGCGTCGCGGTAGGCGGACTGGTACGCGTCCCAGTGCTTGCGCGCGTCGAGATCGGAGATGTCGAACTTCCAGTGCTTGGTCGGATCGTCGATGCGTGCCTGCAGCCGCGCGCGCTGCTCGTCCTTCGAGATGTGCAGGAAGCACTTGATGATCGTCGTGCCGTTCTCGACCAGCATCGTCTCGAAATCGCGGATCTGCCGATAGCGGCGCTCGCATTCCTTCGTGTCGATCAGGTCGAGCACGCGCGGCACGAGCACGTCTTCATAGTGGCTGCGGTTGAAGATCGCGAGCTCGCCCGCGGCCGGCGCCTGCGCATGCACGCGCCACAAGAAGTCGTGCGCGGCCTCGATCGGCGTGGGCGCCTTGAACGACACGACGCGCAGGCCGAGCGGATCGACCTCGCGGAACACCGCGCGCACGGTGCCGTCCTTGCCGCTGGTGTCCATCCCCTGCAGCACGAGCAGCACGCGCTTCTTCTGCTGCGTGTGCAGGCGCTCCTGCTGCACGTCGAGCTCGGTCGACACGACCGACAGCCGTGCGCGGTCGTCGTCCTTCGAACCGGACGAGAACGGCTTCGCGGCCGGGTCGAACGCATCGAGCTTGAATGCTGCGGCTTCCTTCTCGCGCGTGCAGTACGGCACGCGGAAATCGTCGAGCGACGGTTGTTTCGCCATTCGTTCCTCCGTTGGACGCTGTGGTGCATACGATAACGCATCCACCAAAACGCAACGGGCCGCCCCGATCCGGTTCGGGGCGGCCCGTCGTCATGCGCGGTTCAGGCGCGCGGTCATGCTCAGCCGAGCTTCTTCTTCAGCAGCTCGTTGACCTGCTGCGGATTGGCCTTGCCCTTCGTCGCCTTCATTGCCTGGCCGATCAGCGCGTTGAACGCCTTTTCCTTGCCCGCGCGGAATTCCTCGACCGACTTCGCGTTCGCCGCGAGCACTTCGTCGATGATCGCTTCCAGCGCGCCGGTGTCGGAGATCTGCTTCAGCCCCTTCGCGTCGATGATGCGGTCGGCCGCGCCTTCGTCGGTCGCCTTCTCGTCCCAGATCGTCGCGAAGATTTCCTTCGCGATCTTGTTCGAGATCGTGCCGTCGGCGATGCGCTGCAGCACGAGCGCGAGCTGCGCGGCCGAGACCGGAATCGCGTCGATCTCGATGCCGTCGCGGTTCAGCTGCGACGAAACGTCGCCCATCAGCCAGTTCGCGGCGATCTTCGCGTTCGCGGTGCCGGCCTTCGCGACCACGGCCTCGAAGTACGCGGCCATCGCCTTGCTCGACGTCAGCACGCCCGCGTCGTACGCGGACACGCCGTATTCGTCGGCGAAGCGCTGCTGCATCGCGGCCGGCAGCTCGGGCATCCCGGACTGCACGCGCTCGATCCAGTCCTGGCCGATCACGAGCGGCATCAGGTCGGGGTCGGGGAAGTAGCGGTAGTCGTGCGCGTCTTCCTTGCTGCGCATCGAACGCGTCTCGCGCTTGTCCGGATCGTAGAGGCGCGTTTCCTGCACGACTTCGCCGCCGTCCTCGATCAGCTCGATCTGGCGACGCACTTCGTAGTTGATCGCTTCCTCGAGGAACCGGAACGAGTTCAGGTTCTTGATTTCCGCGCGCGTGCCGAACTTCTCCTGGCCGACCGGACGCACCGACACGTTCGCGTCGCAGCGGAACGAGCCTTCCTGCATGTTGCCGTCGCAGATGCCGAGCCACACGACGAGCCCGTGCAGCGCCTTCGCGTAGGCCACCGCCTCGGCCGCGCTGCGCATTTCCGGCTCGGTGACGATCTCGAGCAGCGGCGTGCCCGCTCGGTTCAGGTCGATCCCCGTCATCCCGGCGAAGTCTTCATGCAGTGACTTGCCGGCATCTTCCTCGAGGTGCGCGCGGGTCAGGTTGACCGTTTTTTCGTACGCTTCCTTGCCGGCCTTTTCGTTGGCGGGCACCTGGATCGTGATCTGGCCGCCCTGCACGACCGGAATCTCGTACTGGCTGATCTGATAGCCCTTCGGCAGATCGGGGTAGAAATAATTCTTGCGCGCGAAGATGCTGCGCGGCGCGATGGTCGAGCCGATCGCGAGGCCGAAGCGGATCGCGCGTTCGACCGCGCCGCGGTTCAGCACCGGCAGCACGCCCGGCAGCGCCAGGTCGACCGGGCAGGCCTGCGTGTTCGGCTCGGCGCCGAACTGCGTCGACGCGCCCGAGAAAATTTTCGAGACGGTCGACAGTTGCGCGTGCGTCTCGAGACCGATGACGACTTCCCATTGAGTAGTCATATGCTTACACCCCTGCCGGAACTTGCTTGTGCCAGTCGGTCGCGCGCTGGAACGCGTCGGCGACCTGCAGCATCCGGGCTTCGTTGAAATAGTTGCCGATGATCTGCAGGCCGACCGGGCGCTTCGCATTCGCGCCCGCGCCGAAGCCGCACGGCACGCTCATGCCGGGCAGGCCGGCGAGGCTCACCGACAGCGTGTAGATATCCGCGAGATACATCTGCACCGGATCGTCGCCCTTCGAGCCGAGATCCCATGCGACCGTCGGCGACGCCGGGCCCATGATCACGTCGCAGGACTTGAACGCTTCCTGGAAATCGTTCGCGATGATGCGGCGGATTTTCTGCGCCTGCAGGTAGTACGCGTCGTAGTAGCCGTGCGACAGCACGTACGCGCCGACCAGGATCCGGCGCTTCACTTCAGGCCCGAAGCCTTCCGCGCGCGACTTCTTGTACATGTCGAGCAGGTCGCCGTACTGCGCGGCGCGGTGGCCGAAGCGCACGCCGTCGAAACGCGACAGGTTCGACGACGCTTCCGCCGGCGCGATCACGTAGTACACGGGGATCGACAGTTCCGTCTTCGGCAGCGACACGGGCACGAGCGTCGCGCCGAGCGCTTCGTATTGCTTGAGCGCCGCGTCGATCGCCGCGCGCACGTCGTCGGCGAGGCCCGCGCCGAAATACTCGTTCGGCAGGCCGATGCGCAGGCCGGCGAGCGGCTTGCCCGCATCGTTGCCGGCGGCCCACGGCTGGCCGAGGTGGCGCGTGAAATCCTCGTCGTCGCGCTCGAGGCTCGTCGAGTCGCGCTCGTCGAAGCCGGCCATTCCGTTCAGCAGCAGCGCGCAGTCGGACGCGCTCTGCGCCATCGGGCCGCCCTGGTCGAGCGACGACGCGAACGCGATCATCCCGTAGCGCGACACGCGGCCGTAGGTCGGCTTGATGCCGGTGACGCCCGCGAACGATGCGGGCTGGCGGATCGAGCCGCCGGTGTCGGTGCCGGTCGCGGCCGGCGCGAGGCGCGCGGCCACGGCGGCCGAGCTGCCGCCCGAGCTGCCGCCCGGCACCGCGTTCGTGTCCCACGGGTTCTTCACCGCGCCGAACGCCGAATTCTCGTTCGACGAGCCCATCGCGAACTCGTCCATGTTGGTCTTGCCGAGCGTGACCATGCCGGCCGCCTGCAGGCGGGCGACGACGGTCGCGTCGAACGGGCTCTCGTAGTTCGCGAGCATCTTCGAGCCGGCGGTCGAGTGCCAGCCGCGCGTGACGAAGACATCCTTGTGCGCGATCGGCAGGCCGGTGAGCGCGCCGCCCGCGCCGCGCGCGAGCTCGGCATCGGCGGCTTTGGCCTGCGCGAGGGTGAGATCGGCGTCGACGTGGACGAACGCGTTCAGGTCGCGCGCGGCTTCGATCCGTTTCAGGTAGAGCTGCGCGAGCTCGACGGCCGAGCATTCCTTGGCGGCGAGCGCGGCGCGCAGTTCGGTCAGGCTTTTTGCGTGCATTGAGTGGTTTTCCTGGGAATTCTGGGTGGCGCGCGGCGCAGCGGCGGCGGCGCGCTTGTCATCGAATGCTTACTCGATCACCTTCGGCACGAGATAGAGGCCGTCCTGGACGGCCGGCGCCGGACGCTGGTTGTCGTCGCGATTGACGACTTCCGTCACGGCGTCGTCGCGCAGGCGCTGCGCGACTGCCTGGATCTGTTCGATCGGGTGGGCGAGCGGCGCGATGCCGGCGGTGTCGACCGCCTGCATCTGCTCGACGAGGCCGAAGAGTTCATTGAGCTGGCCGAGCATGTGCTCGGCGTCGGCGTCGGCCATTTCGAGTCGCGCCAGGTGCGCGATGCGTTTCACATCGGTCAGGGTCAGGGCCATGCGATCACCGGAAAAACAAGGCTGCGCAGCGCATCAAAAGCAGCGCTGCGGCGGGGGGTTGGAGGGTGCGATCCCACCCTCAAAAATCGGGGCCGAAGCGGCAAAAATACCGCCCGTTTCGATTCAAATACCGTGAAATTATAAGGTATCATTACGCGTTCGACCCAAACCCGGCAGCCTTTTCCCGCACCGTTTCGCCCCGCTTCGGCAGGCCGTGCGTGCATCGTGCGATCCCCGGTAGACATCACTCGCAGCTTCGTGCGCCGCGGCGGCCGCTTCCGCCACGCTTCCCGAGGCTGTTATTTTTTCCGCTGCCGCCCTCAGCGCTCGCTATGCAGGGCCGGCCCAGAGCGAAACAGGATTCTGAATGTTCGGTTTTTTGCGCAGCTACTTCTCCAACGATCTCGCGATCGACCTCGGCACCGCAAACACCCTGATCTACATGCGCGGCAAGGGCATCGTGCTCGATGAGCCCTCCGTCGTGTCGATCCGCCAGGAAGGCGGCCCCAACGGCAAGAAGACCATCCAGGCAGTCGGCAAGGAAGCCAAGCAGATGCTCGGCAAGGTGCCGGGCAACATCGAGGCGATCCGCCCGATGAAGGACGGCGTGATCGCCGACTTCACCGTCACCGAGCAGATGATCAAGCAGTTCATCAAGACGGCCCACGAGTCGCGCATGTTCTCGCCGTCGCCGCGCATCATCATCTGCGTGCCGTGCGGCTCGACCCAGGTCGAGCGCCGCGCGATCAAGGAAGCCGCGCACGGCGCCGGCGCCTCGCAGGTCTACCTGATCGAAGAGCCGATGGCCGCTGCGATCGGCGCGGGCCTGCCGGTGTCGGAAGCCACCGGCTCGATGGTCGTCGACATCGGCGGCGGCACGACGGAAGTCGGCGTGATCTCGCTCGGCGGGATCGTGTACAAGGGTTCGGTGCGCGTCGGCGGCGACAAGTTCGACGAGGCGATCGTCAACTACATCCGCCGCAACTACGGGATGCTGATCGGCGAACAGACCGCCGAGGCGATCAAGAAGGAAATCGGCTCCGCGTTCCCGGGCTCCGAAGTCAAGGAAATGGAAGTGAAGGGCCGCAACCTGTCGGAAGGCATTCCGCGCAGCTTCACGATCTCCAGCAACGAAATCCTCGAAGCGCTGACCGATCCGCTGAACCAGATCGTGTCGTCGGTGAAGATCGCGCTCGAACAGACGCCGCCGGAACTCGGCGCCGACATCGCCGAACGCGGGATGATGCTGACGGGCGGCGGCGCACTGCTGCGCGACCTCGATCGCCTGCTCGCGGAAGAAACCGGCCTGCCGGTGCTCGTCGCGGAAGATCCGCTCACCTGCGTCGTACGCGGTTCGGGCATGGCGCTCGAGCGCATGGACAAGCTGGGCAGCATCTTCTCGTACGAGTGATCGTCCAGGCAGTTCCCTGACATGACGCAACCGCGGCGTGGCCGGCTCGCTCGTTTAGAACGAACCGCCGCGCCGTTTGCGCGTCTGAGCATCATTTAACCGATCATTCGCGCCCGGCGCCGACCATGGAATACAGTCCGCCGCCCCTCTTCAAGCAAGGTCCGCCCGCGCTCGCGCGGCTCATCTTCTTCGTTGCCCTCGCCATCGCGCTCCTCGTCTCGGACGCGCGCTTCAGCACGCTCGAAATCGTCCGCGGCGTGCTCGGCACCGTGCTCTATCCGCTGCAGCGCGCCGCGCTCGTGCCGCGCGACCTGTTCATGGGCGCGGCCGACATCGCCGTCACCGGCGCGTCGCTGCGCCACGAGAACGACGACCTCCGCAAACGCAACCTGCAGCTGTCCACGCAAGCCAACCAGGCCGCCGTGCTCACGCAGGAGAACGCGCACCTGCGCGCGGTGCTCGAGCTGCGCCAGCACATCGCGACACAGTCGACGCCGGCCGAGATCCAGTACGACACGAGCGATCCGTTCACGCAGAAGATCGTGATCGGCCAGGGCTCCCAGCAAGGCATCCAGAACGGCGCGCCCGTCGTGAGCGAAAACGGCGTGGTCGGCCAGGTCACGCGCGTGTTCCCGCTGCAGTCCGAAGTCACGCTGGTCACCGACCGCGATCTCGCGATTCCCGTGCAGGTGCTGCGCACCGGCCTGCGCAGCGTGATCTACGGCACGCCGAAGGGCGATTCGCTCGATTTGCGCTTCGTGCCGACCAGCGCGGATCTCGTCGTCGGCGACGAGCTCGTCACGAGCGGCCTCGACGGCGTCTATCCGCCCGGCCTGCCGGTCGCGAAGGTCGTGCGCGTCGACAAGCTCGCCGATACGGCGTTCGCACGCGTGACCTGCGCGCCGATCGCCGCCGTGCGCGGCGCGCGCCAGATGCTCGTGCTGCATTACCAGAACGACATCCCGCCGCGCCCGGCCGAGCCCGATCCGGCCGCCGACAAGAACGCGAAGGGCAAGAAGGGCGCGAAAGCCGCCGCGAAGGGCGAGAAGAGCGAGAAGGCCGACAAGGCTGACGCGAACGCGAAGCCGGCCGCCGCGGCCCAGCCCGGCGCAAAGCCTGCGGCGCCGGCCGCCCCGGCCAAGCCCGCCGCCACGCCCGCGAAGCCCGCGGCCGGGCAATCAGGAGCCCAGCGATGAATCGCCCGCAATACATCCTGCAGCCGGTCAATCCGTACTTCATCGTCTTCAGCCTCGCCGCCGCGTTCCTGCTGAACCTGATGCCGTGGGGCCGCCTGCCCGGCGTGCCCGACTTCGTCGCGCTCGTGCTGCTGTTCTGGAACATCCACCAGCCGCGCAAGGTCGGGATGGGCGTCGCGTTCGCGCTCGGCATCCTGATGGACGTGCATGACGCGGGGCTGCTCGGCGAGCATGCGCTCGCCTATACGCTGCTGTCGTACGGCGCGATCACGATCCACCGCCGCGTGCTGTGGATGCCGATCGGCGTGCAGGTGCTGTACGTCACGCCGCTCCTGGTCGTCGCGCAGCTCGTGCCGTTCGTGATCCGCCTCGTGATGGGCGCCGCGTTCCCGGGCTGGCGCTACCTGGTCGACGGCTTCGTCGAAGCCGCGCTGTGGCCGATCGCGAGCCACCTGCTGCTGATGCCGCAACGCCGCCCGGTCGATCCGGACGATACGCGCCCCATCTGAGCCAGGGGCCTGCCTTGAATACCCGCCGCCTCCACGCCCGCCGCGCGCCGCGCTCCGGGGCGGCACCGCGCCCGCACGGGGTGCGCGGGCCAGATCGCTCCTAACCGCATGACCGAATTCAACGACACCCAACAGCAGCTCTCGAAGTTCCGCCTGCGCGTCGCGGCGGCGGGCGTGTTCGTGTTCGTCTGCTTCGGGCTGCTCGCGAGCCGCTTCTTCTACCTGCAGTTGATGCAGCACGGCAAATACGCGCTGCAGGCCGAGGAAAACCGCATCTCCGTCGCGCCGATCGTGCCGAACCGCGGGATCATCACCGACCGCAACGGCGTGATCCTCGCGAAGAACTATTCGGCGTACACGCTCGAGATCACGCCGTCGAAGCTCGACGACACGCTCGACAACACGATCGACAAGCTGTCCGAAATCATCCCGATCGACGCCCGCGACCGCCGCCGCTTCAAGAAGCTGCAGGAAGACTCGAAGAACTTCGAGAGCCTGCCGATCCGCACCCGCCTCACCGACGCCGAAGTCGCGCGCTTCACCGCGCAGCGCTTCCGCTTCCCCGGCGTCGACGTGCGCGCACGGCTGTTCCGGCAATATCCGCTCGGCACGACGGCCGCGCACGTGATCGGCTACATCGGCCGGATCTCGAAGCGCGACCAGGATCGCATCGACGCGATGAGCGACGACAACGACAGCGATCAGGAAAACTACGATCCGCGCCGCGACGCGAACAACTACAAGGGCACCGACTACATCGGCAAGATCGGCGTCGAGCAGAGCTACGAGACCGAGCTGCACGGGCTGACGGGCTTCGAGGAGGTCGAGGTGACGGCCGGCGGCCGGCCGGTGCGCACGCTGTCGCGCACGCAGGCGACGCCCGGCAACAACCTCGTGCTGTCGCTCGACATCGGGCTGCAGCAGGTGGCCGAGCAGGCGTTCGCCGGCAAGCGCGGCGCGCTGGTCGCGATCGAGCCGAAGACGGGCGACGTGCTCGCGTTCGTGTCGTCGCCGAGCTTCGACCCGAACTCGTTCGTCGACGGCATCGACCAGCAGACCTGGGACGAGCTGAACAACTCGACCGACAAGCCGCTCCTGAACCGCCCGCTGCACGGCACCTATCCGCCCGGCTCGACGTACAAGCCGTTCATGGCGCTCGCCGGCCTGACGCTCGGCAAGCGCACGCCGGGCTGGGGCTTCCAGGATCCCGGCTACTTCACGTTCGGCGGCCACACGTTCCGCAACGACGTGCGCTCGGGCCAGGGCTGGGTCGACATGAACAAGGCGATCATGGTGTCGAACGACACCTACTTCTACATGCTCGCGCGCGACCTCGGCGTGAACTCGATCGCGAACTTCATGAAGCCGTTCGGCTTCGGCCAGATCACCGGGATCGACATCCAGGGCGAGGCGCGCGGGATCCTGCCGTCGACCGACTGGAAGAAAAAGGCGTTCAAGAAGGCCGCGCAGCAGAAGTGGTTCGACGGCGAGACGATCAGCCTCGGGATCGGCCAGGGCTACAACTCGTTCACGATCCTGCAGCTCGCGCACGCGACCGCGACGCTCGCGAACAACGGCGTCGTGATGAAGCCTCACCTCGTGAAGGAAGTCGAGGATCCGATCACGCGCGGGCGCCGCCTGACCGTGCCGAAGGAAAGCGAAACGATCCCGCTCAAGCAGGCCGACATCGACGTCGTGAAGCGCGGGATGGAGAACGTGATCGAGAACCCGTCCGGCACCGCGTACAAGGTGTTCCGCGGCGCGCCGTACCTCGCCGCCGGCAAGACCGGTACCGCGCAGGTGTTCTCGCTGCAAGGCTCCAACTACAAGGGCCACCTGCTCGCCGAGCACCTGCGCGACCACGCGCTGTTCATCGCATACGCGCCGGTCGACCATCCGCAGATCGCCGTCGCGCTGGTTGTCGAGAACGGTGGCTGGGGTGCGCAGGCCGCTGGCCCGATCGCGCGCCGCGTGCTCGACTTCTTCCTCGTCGACCGCCAGAACCCGCAGAACGAGGCCGCGGCCGTGGCTGCCGCGGCGTCGGCGACCGAACCCGTCAACGCGCCGGTGATCGGCGACGCGAACAAGCCGGCTGCCGTCGCGGCCGGCTTCACCGCGCTGCCGCAGCCGGTCGTGCCGACCGCGGCCAGCGCGGCGGAAGCAGCATCGGCCGCGGCCGCCTCCGAAGCATCGGCTGCCGCCAGCGCGAGCGCCGCCCCGCCGGCCAGCGCCAGTGCCGCTGCGCCGAGGGCCGCGAGCCTGCCGCCGATTAGGCGCCCGCACCGGCCACGCCGGCCCGCCAGCGATGCGCAGCCGCTCGTCGCCACGCCGCGCGACGACAATCACCGTGCAACGGCCCCCGCGAAGGCGGCGGACGCCGGCACCGCTCATTAACGGAGAAAGGCATGCAATTCGACAAGCGCGCCTGGCTCGACAAGATCAAGCAGATGTTCGCGGGCTTCGACCGCCCGCTCGCCCTCATCGTGTTCCTGCTGCTGTGCGTCGGCATCGTCACGCTGTACAGCGCGGCGATCGACATGCCCGGCCGCGTCGAGGACCAGTTGCGCAACATCCTGCTGACGTTCGTGCTGATGTGGGTGATCGCCAACATCCCGCCCACGACGCTGATGCGCTTCGCGGTTCCGCTCTATACGTTCGGGGTCGCGCTATTGATTGCGGTCGCGCTGTTCGGGATGACCAAGAAGGGGGCGAAGCGCTGGCTGAACGTCGGCGTCGTGATCCAGCCGTCGGAAATCCTCAAGATCGCGACACCGCTGATGCTCGCGTGGTACTACCAGCGCCGTGAAGGCGGGCTGCGCTGGTACGACTTCATCGTCGCGTTCGGGATCCTGCTGGTGCCGGTCGGGCTGATCGCGAAGCAGCCTGACCTCGGCACGGGCCTGCTCGTGTTCGCGGCCGGCTTCTTCGTGATCTATCTCGCCGGCCTGTCGTTCAAGCTGATCGTGCCGGTGCTCGTCGCGGGCGTGATCGCGGTCGGCTCGATCGCCGTGTTCGAAGAGCGCATCTGCCAGCCCGAAGTGCAGTGGCCGCTGATGCACGATTACCAGAAGCACCGCGTATGTACGCTGCTCGACCCGACTTCCGACCCGCTCGGCAAGGGCTTCCACACGATCCAGGCCGTGATTGCGATCGGCTCGGGCGGCGTGCTCGGCAAGGGCTACCTGAAAGGCACGCAGGCGCACCTCGAATTCATTCCGGAGAAGCACACCGACTTCATCTTCGCGGTGTTCTCCGAGGAATGGGGGCTCGTCGGCGGGCTCGTGCTGCTGACGCTGTACATGGCGCTGATCGCACGCGGGCTCTATATCGCCGCGCAGGGCGCGACGCTGTTCGGCCGCCTGCTCGCGGGCTCGCTCACGCTCGCGTTCTTCGTCTATGCGTTCGTCAACATCGGGATGGTGAGCGGCGTGCTGCCGGTCGTCGGCGTGCCGCTGCCGTTCATGAGTTATGGCGGCACCGCGCTCACGACGCTCGGCATCGCGATCGGGATGATCATGAGCGTCGGGCGGCAGCGGCGGTTGATGAAGAGTTGACCGCGCGGCACGCACCGCATAAAGAAAAACGGCGCATCGGCGCCGTTTTTTTTCGACTGCGGATGACAAGCGCGGCCACGCAGTGCCGCGCGGCGCGCGCCCCGGCTCACGGCGGCGGTGCGTGCGCCCCGCCCGGCTCCGCGCCGGCGCCCGATGCCGGCCCCTGCGCCTTCAGCCGCGCACTCAGCTCCTTGAATTTCAGCCCGGCCGTCTCGTCGCCCTGCGCAGCCGCCGCCGCGTAATACGCCCGCGCGATGTTGAGGTTCTGCGCGACGCCGTCGCCACCGCGCTCGTAGAACGACGCGGTCACGTACTGCGCGGTCGGCTCGCCCGCGTCGGCGGCCTGCTTGTACCACGTGAACGCCTGCCGGTTGTCGCGCGGCGTGCCGCGTCCGTCGAGGAACTGGTTCGCGAGCGACAACTCGGCCTGCACGTGCCCCTGCTTCGCCGCCCGCAGGAACCAGCGGTGCGCTTCGGCCGGATCGCGCGCGACGAACTCGCCGTCGTCGAACATCCGGCCGTATACATACTGCGCATGCGACATGTTCGCGTCGGCCGCGCGCTTCAGCCAGCGCAACCCTTCGTCGACGTTCGCGGTCACGCCTTCGCCCGTCAGCAGCATCATCGCGTAGTTGAATTGCGCGAGACGGTCGCCGCGCTCGGCCGCGTCGTGGAACTGCACCAGCGCCGCACGAAAGTCGCCGGCGTTGTAGTCGGCGACCGCCGATTGCGTCTCGTGCGACGGATCGGGCTTCGCCTGCGGCGCGCCCTGCGCGGCAGCCGCGATCCACACGACCCACAGGCCGAGCACCGCGCCGACCTGCCGGCGCCTCCCGATCCCACCCTGCGCGCGCCCACGGCACGCGCCATCGCCACCGTTCATGACCGCACCTCCTGCAGCGCCTGCCGCGTTGCCCGCAACAACCAGCTGACGTCGGCCGACACCGTGATCATCCGGTAGCCGGCCTCGCGATACTGGCGCGCGGCCGCCGTATCGCCCGCGAAGATCCCGACCGCGACGCCGGCCTGCCGGCCGGCCGCGAGCACGCGCGCCATCGCGGTTTCGACGTCCGGGTGACGGATGTCGCCAAGGTGCCCGAGGCTCGCCGCGAGATCGGCCGGGCCGACGAACAGGCAATCGATGCCGGGCAGCGCCGCAATCCGCTCGACTTCATCGACGCCGCGCGCCGATTCGATCTGCACGATCACCGCGACCTGCGCATTCGCCGTCTGCACGTAGTCGCGACGCATGCCGAACGCCGCCGCGCGCACCATGCCCGCGACGCCGCGCAGCCCGTCCGGCGAATCGGGCGACGGATAGCGCGTGAGCCGCACCGCGTGCGTGGCGTCGTCGAGCGTCTCGATGCAGGGAAACATCAGCGTGCGCGCGCCCGCATCGAGCGCACGCTTCACGAGCCACGGCTCACGCGCCGGCACGCGCACGACGGGCTCGCTCGGCAGATGGGCGGCGGCGATCGCGCGCAACTGCGATGCAACATCGCGGCTGTCGTTCGGCGCGTGCTCCATGTCGATGCAGAGCCAGTCGTAGCCGGCATGTGCGAGCGCTTCCGCGACCGACTCGCTGCCGAGCGACAGCCACAGGCCGTACAGCGGCTCGTCGCCGTCGCGCAGGCGTTGTTTGAGGGAATTGGTGAGCGTGCTCATCGATACGGCCTCCTGGACGGAACGGCAATCGAACGGGACAAGCAACGGGCAAAGCGGAGCGCGACACACCGGGCAGCGAAGCACGGCGGCGCCAGGACCGGGCCCTGGAACGTTGGTCGGCCATGGGCGGCCGATCTGACAGCGCCGACCGCACGACCCGCGCACGGCGGCGTTTTTCGGCGCCACGCAACGATCATAGCGCGGCGTTACGCGAAATGTGGAAACGGACGGGGAGCGAGGCGGGACGGGGCCGCGGGGTGCGGCGTCAGGCAGCCCGCGCCGGGTGGCGGGGCGGCCGGGAAGGCGGGATCAGCGGCCGGGCTGGCGCTCGACGTCGGCCCAGCAGTTCGGCGTTTCGTACAGGCGCACGCGCTCGAGCCGCAGGTTCACGCCGTAGTGCGCGTCGTACACGTTCGCGAGGATGTCGAACGCGATCGCCGCGAGGTTCTCGACGGTCGGAATCCGGTCGATCACGACCGTCTTGTGGTCGGCCATCTGCTCGAGGAACGAGCGCACGACGTCGTCTCGCGCATAGACCAGGAACGCGTGGTCCCACTTGCCGACCAGGTGCTCCATCGCGAGCGCCTTCACGTCGGCGAAATCCATCACCATGCCGCGGTCGGGCGCCCCCTCGGTATCGACGAGATCGCCGCGCAGCGTGACTTCGAGCACATAGCGATGGCCATGCAGGTTCCGGCACTGGCTGCGGTGGTCGGGAATGCGGTGGCCCGCGTCGAATTCGAGTTTTCGGGTAATCAGCACGATGTCAAAAGCCGGGGCTCAGGGAATGTTCAGATATTTGTGGGTCTGCATCGACAGCCGCCACTGCGGATGACGCTTGCACCAGTCGATCGCGAGCTTCGTATTGAGGTCGCGCGACGGGCCGTCCATCGGCTGGACGAGGTAATACTCGAAGTCGAGCTTCGCGTAGTCGGCCAGCCGCTGGTTGTCCTGCGGGATCACGACCTTCAGCTCGTTGCCCTTCGTGACGACGAGCGGCGCGTCGGCCTTCGGGCTCACGCAGATCCAGTCGATCGATTCGAGCACCGGCAGCGAGCCGTTGGTCTCGATCGCGATCTCGAAGCCGGCCGCGTGCAGCGCGTCGACGAGCGGCTGGTCGAGCTGCAGCATCGGCTCGCCGCCCGTGCAGACGACGAAGCGGTGCGCCTCGCCCTCCGGCCACAGGCCGGCGATCGTCGCGACGAGCGCTTCGGCATCCTTGAACTTGCCACCGTTCTCGCCGTCGGTGCCGACGAAGTCGGTATCGCAGAAGCGGCACACGGCCTCCGCACGATCCTCTTCGCGGCCCGACCACAGGTTGCAGCCGGCGAACCGGCAGAACACGGCCGGCCGGCCCGCGTTCGCGCCCTCGCCCTGCAACGTGTAGAAAATTTCCTTGACCGCGTAAGTCATCGTCCTTCGTCCGGCTCGCGCCGCTCGTTGTCGATCAGAATCCGTTAATCACCAGGCGCTGCCGTTGCCGCTGCATCACAGCGGCGCTTCGGTCACCCGCTCGCCCTTCAGGTAGGCCTCGTAGCCGCGCTTGCGCAGCTTGCAGGCCGGGCATTCGCCGCAGCCGAAGCCCCAGTCGTGCAGTTCCGCGCGCTCGCCCACGTAGCACGTGTGCGTCTCGACGCGGATCAGTTCGACGAGCGCTTCGCCGCCGAGCTGTTCGGCGAGCTGCCAGGTTTGCGCCTTGTCGAGCCACATCAGCGGCGTCTCGAGCACCATGCGCGTATCCATCCCGAGGTTCAGCGCGACCTGCAGCGCCTTCATCGTGTCGTCGCGGCAGTCGGGATAGCCCGAGAAATCCGTCTCGCACATCCCGCCGACCAGCACGCGCAGCCCGCGGCGATAGGCGATCGCCGCGGCGATCGTCATGAACATCAGGTTGCGGCCCGGCACGAACGTGTTCGGCAGGCCGTTGGCCGTCGTCTCGATCTCGATCGTGCGCGTCATCGCGGTATCGCTGATCGCGCCGAGCACCGACAGGTCGATCATGTGATCGTCGCCGAGCCGGTCCGACCACGCGGGAAAGTCACGCTTCAGCGCTTCGCGCACGCCTTCGCGACATTCGAGCTCGACGCGGTGGCGCTGGCCGTAATCGAAGCCGAGCGTCTCGACCGTCTGGTAGCGTTCGAGGGCCCATGCCACGCACGTGGCCGAGTCCTGCCCGCCGGAAAACAACACGAGCGCGCCGTCTTTAGCGTCTGTCCGAATCACCGTGATACTCCGTGAATGTGTAGGCTCGCGTCGCGCTGCGCCCCGGGGCCGGCTGCCGCCGGGCGGCCCGACGCGTGCCGGCCAGGGCCGGCTCGACCAGTATAGGCAGCGCAATCGGCCGCGAACGCGGCGGAGCGCTTATACCGCCCATCGCGCGGCATCGTTGCCGCGCGCCACGGCGGCGCCACGCTGGCAGCCTGCCGTGCGCATGAAGCGATGCGCTAAGTTATTGAGCGGACACGGATTTTATCATGCCCTCATGAACACTGCCGGGCACGCCATCCCACGCCACTGGTCACGCAAACCCCACCACAAACGAAAAACCCCAAGAACCTTCCGATTCTTGGGGTTTTAATTCTGGTGGCCTGGGTCGGAATCGAACCAACGACACGCGGATTTTCAATCCGCTGCTCTACCAACTGAGCTACCGGGCCAACGAAGAAGAGAAAGTATATCGATCCTTCGTTACTTGATCAAGTACTTTCACGAAATATTTTATACGGCGCCTTCGGACGGCTTCTTGCCGAGCTCGACGCCGAGCTGCTTGAGCTTGCGATACAGGTGCGTGCGCTCGAGGCCCGTCTTCTCCGCGACGCGCGTCATGCTGCCGTTTTCGCGCGCGAGGTGATATTCGAAGTACGCGCGCTCGAACGCATCGCGCGCTTCGCGCAACGGGATGTCGAACGGGATCGCGGCCGTCTGGCCCGCGAGGCCGAGTGCCGAAGCCATGTCGTCGCCGAGCGTCGGCAGCGCAGCCGCGGACGCCACCGCCGCGGGCCCCGCCGCCTGCCCCGCACCGGCCTTCGCCGCCGCGTTCGCGGACACCGGCGCCGCACCGCGTGCGAGACCGTGCTCGACGGACTTCAGCAGCTTCTGCAGCGCGATGGGTTTCTCGAGGAAATCGAGCGCGCCGATCTTCGTCGCCTCGACGGCCGTATCGATCGTCGCGTGCCCGGACATCATGATCACGGGCATCGTCAGCAGCCCCTGCGCCGCCCACTCCTTGAGCAACGTCACGCCGTCGGTATCGGGCATCCAGATATCGAGCAGCACGAGATCGGGCGCCTGATTCAACCGGTATTCCCGCGCGGCCTGCGCGTTCTCCGCCGCCTCGACGACGTGTCCTTCATCGCTGAGGATCTCCGAGAGCAATTCCCGGATGCCCATTTCATCATCTACCACCAGGATGGTTGCCATTTACGCTGCCTTTGTCTGCTCACTTGCTTTTGTCTTGGCGGGGGCCGCCCCGTCCTGCACGCCCGATTCGGCGCCTGGCGCATCGCTCGCCATCTGCAGGAACAGGATCGACACCTGCGCACCCTCGACGGTCTCGCCGTGCATGCGATTGCGCAGATCGATCCGCGCACCGTGCTCATCGACGATCTTCTTGACCGTGGCCAACCCCAGACCCGTGCCCTTCGCCTTCGTCGTCACATAAGGCTCGAACGCGCGAGTCAGGATGCGCGCCGGAAAACCGGGCCCGTTGTCGGACACGGTAAGACGTACCGCGACGCGCGTTTTGCCCTCGGCGTCGGGATCGCCATATTCTACTGTCTTGGTTTCGATCAACACACGCGGATGCGCCGACTCCGCGACCGAATCCTGCGCATTCTGCAGCAGGTTGTGAATCACCTGGCGCAGTTGCGTCGCGTCACCGCGTATCACCGGCAGCGACGGCGCGAGCTCGGCGACGATCGCGCTCTTGCCTTCGCCCACACCGTACAGCCCGAGCACCTCGCTCGCCAGTTCGTTCAACTGCAGGTTCGAGAGCACCGCCGGCGGCGTGCGCGCGTATTCGCGGAAATCGTCGACCATCCGCTTCATCGCGGCGACCTGATTGACGATCATCGTCGCGCCGCGCTTGAGCACATCGGCATCGGGCGGGGCGAGCTTGTCGGAGAGCTTCATCTGCAGCCGCTCCGCCGACAGCTGAATCGGCGTCAGCGGATTCTTGATCTCGTGCGCGAGCCGGCGCGCGACCTCACCCCATGCAACTGAACGCTGCGCGGAAATCACGTCGGAGATGTCGTCGAACACGACGACGTAACCGGACGTCTGCGGATCGTCGGCCTGCCCCTCGACCGTCGACACGAGGCGCGTGCCGCGCACGAGCAACGTCAGCGGATCGGCTTCGCCCGGCACCTCGATCGCGAACTGCTGCTGCCAGTGGCCGCGATCGCCGCTGCCGCCGTCGGACGCCGCCTCGCGATCGGCAAACGCCTTGCGCACCATCGCGCCGAACCCGGCGGCCACGCCGATCCGGTCGAGCGTCGTGCCGATCAGCGTGTTGAACGGCTGCCGGAAGATCCGCTCGGCGCCGCGATTGGCCGTCGTCAGCCGGAACTGCCGGTCGAGCACGAACACGCCGGCCGTCAGGTTCGCGAGGATGCTCTCGAGATACGTCTTCGAATGCTCGAGCGCGACGCGGTTCTTCTCGACCGCGAGCCGCGCCTCGGACAACTGACGCGTCATCGCGTTGAACGACTGCGTGAGGAAGCCGAGCTCGTCGCGCGTCTTGATCTCGCGCTTCGGCGTGTAGTCGCCTTCGGTGACCTCCTTCGTGCCCTGCGCGAGCAGGAACAGCGGCCGCGCGAGCTGCTGGCCGAGCGCGAGCGCGAGCATCATCGCGATGAAGGTCGCGAGGAACAGCGCAAGCGTCAGCGTGCCGATGTACATCTTGCGCAGCCCCGTGCGGCCCAGCGACTTTTCCTGGTACTCGCGATACGCGCGCTGCACGGCGTCCGCGTTGTGGGCAAGCGTCGGCGGCACCGGCTGCGTGAGCTGCAGGAAGCGTTCCGCCGGCTGCAGCAACGACGTCGATGCATCGGGAATCGGCCGCACGACGCGCAACCGCAGCGCACCCTTCGCGCCGTGCGCGCGCGGGTCGCCGTCGACTTCACCCTCGATCGCCGCGTACGCGCCGTGTTCGCGCGCCTGGTTCAGCATCAGCGGCGTCGGCAGGTCGTCCGGAATCAGTGCCGCGAAATTGCCCGACGCCTGCGCGACGATGTGCAGGTCGGGCGCCGCACCCGAGCCGCCGCGGCTCGGCTCGACGATCGTCGCGTCCTGCACGCCGAACTGGTCGCGCAGGCGCAGCAGCGTGAGCGTCGTGCCGTTGGTGTTCGCATCGACGCTCGCGAGCTGGTCGGACATCAGCCGCGCCTTCGTCTGCAGATCGGACAGCGACGCATCGAGCATCCCGCGGCCGAGGTTCAGGCCGGCCGTCAGCGCCGTCTCGACGTTCACGTCGAACCACGACTCGATACTGCGCGACACGAACTGGTACGACACGATGTAGATGATCCCGCCCGGCACCACGCCGACGAGCGCGAAGAACACCGCGAGCTTCGCGAGCAGCCGCGTGCCGAACTTGCCCTTCCTCAGGCGCACGACGATCATCCCAATCAGCCCGAGCACCACGAGCAGGAACACGAGCGCGACGACGATGTTCGTCGCGTACAGCCACGAGTAGTAGCGGTCGAAGAATTCGGTGTTCGCGCTCGCGGCCGCGAGCAGCACGAGCAGCAGCAGCGCGGTCAGCGCGACGGTCGAGACGATCACGCGAATGAGGAGGCTCTTCCCGCTGGCCGCGCGGCGCACTTTATTTAGCACGTTCGGTCACCGTGAAGTTGAAGCGCTTCCAGTCGGACCCGAGCGTCCAGTCGCGGTTGTTCACGGCATCGACCTGGAACGGCTTCGGCATCAGCGCCGTATCGAGCTGCATCCGCACCGACGCCGTGTAGGTTTCACCGGCGCGCACCTGGTTGCGGTCGATCACGTGCCACGACGTGATGTGCCTGACGACCGCGAGCGCGTCCTTCAGCGACGGGAAACCGAGCTGCAGGCCGCCCGTCGACACGCGATACTCGCGCGTGAGCGGCTGGAACGACAGGCGGATCGTCTGCGTCACCGCCACCGGCTGCTCGTCGAACCAGTACCAGCGCGCACGGCTCAACTCGAAGTCGGTCGTGAAATAAAGCGGAATGCCCTTGTTGACGGCATCCTCGAGGTTCGGGTTCAGTTCGAAATCGAAGCGTGCGTCGAGCGCCCAGCCGCTTCCGTCGGACTGGAGCGACGCGCGTTGCACGGCGATCGACTCGGCATGCGCCGGCCGGACGACGGCCAGGCACAGCGTCAACGCGACCATCAGGACGGCCGCGAGCCGAAGTGGAAAAAGGTGTTTGATCGTCACCGTTTCTGAAACCGCGCGTAGAAAAATCCGTCGTGATCGGTGTTCTGGTCGAGTGCGCCGGCGGCCGCCCCTCCCTGCACTCCGCCCGGTAGCAGCTGGCCGGGGGCGTCCAATCGTACCGCATCTTCACAGGCCGCTTCAAACCAGCGGGCCTGCAGTTCGCCTTCCTCGGGGAAGACCGAACAGGTCACGTAAAGCAGTTCGCCGCCCGGCTTCACGAGCGGCCACAACGCCGCCAGGATGCGGCGCTGTTCCGCGACGAGCGCGGGGATGTCGGCCTCGCGGCGCAGCCAGCGAATGTCAGGGTGCCGACGCACGATGCCGGACGCCGAGCACGGCACGTCGGCAAGGATGCGGTCGAACGGGCGCCCGTCGTACCACGCGTCGGGGGCACCCGCATCGCCGACACGCACGTCCGCTTCGAGCGACAGTCGCACGAGGTTCTCGCCGATCCGTGCCGCGCGCGCGGCGTCGCTTTCCAGCGCGACGACTTCCGCATCGGCCAATTCGAGAATATGACCGGTCTTGCCGCCGGGCGCCGCGCATGCGTCGAGCACGCGCATGCCGTCGCGCGCACCGAGCCATTCGGCGGCGAGCTGCGCGCCGGCGTCCTGCACCGACACGACACCGTCGGCAAACCCCGGAATGCGATCGACCGGCAGCGCCGACGCGAGCCGCACCGCATGCCGGCCGATCGCAGTCGCGTCGATCCCGTTCTCGCGCAGCGTCTCGAGATACGCGTCGACGCTCGCGCGGCGCGCGTTCACGCGCAGCGTCAGCGGCCCTTGCCGCTCGCCGGCCGCGAGGATCGCCTGCCATGCGTCGGGCCACGCGCGCTGCACCGACGCGACCCACCACGCGCGGTAGTTCCAGCGCGCGACGACATCGTCCTGCAGCGCCGCGACGAGCGTGTCGCGCTCGCGCAGGAAACGGCGCAGCACCGCGTTGACCATCCCCTTCGCGAACGCGCATTCGCGGCGCGCGCCGATCACGGTCACAGCCTGGTCGACCACCGTGAACGCCGGATACGCGGCCTCGTCCGCCGGGTCGAGCAGCAGCGCGAACGCACCGGCGAGCACCGCGTGCACGTAGGCGGGCGGCGCCTTGCTGATGAGCCGGCCGATCAGCCAGTCCGCACTGCCGAGACGGCGCATCGTCCGGTAAGCGACGTCCTGCGTCGCTCCGCGCGCGAGCGCCTGCGCACCGGACGGCATCTGCGCGAATACCGCCGACAGCGCCGCCGGCAGCGCGGTGCCGCGCCGCACCGCATCGACCGCCTGCGCGGCCGCGTCGAGGGCGAAGCCGAGCGAATCGGGCGCGAGATGCAGCGCGGACAGGCGCGCCGGGCGGCCGGAAGAAGACGGAGCGGTAGAACGGGTTCGTGTCATCGGAGCAAATTCGGCAAACAAGCGCGGCCAACGGGCACAGCAAGCCAATGCGGCAAACGGCGGGATCGCGGCGCCCGTGGGCTCTGCCATCCCAAACCGGGCATTGTAGCGTGCGATGCTGCAGGCCCTTTGGCCCCTTTACGGCACGCGCAAATGAAACACCCCGCAGCGCGAAGCGTGCGGGGTGGTGTGACGGCCCCCGCGCGGCAACTGCCGCACGGTGTGCCGTGGCTTAGTCGAAGCGGCCGGTACGCGCCATCTCCATCAGGCGCGCGATGCGCTCCTCGGTGGCCGGGTGCGTCGAGAACAGATTCTGCAGGCCGCCACCGTGCAGCGGGTTCATGATCATCATCTGCGCGGTGGCCGGATGCTGCTCGGCCGCCTGGAACGGGATGCCCGCCGCATAGCGATGGATCTTGTCGAGCGCGGTCGCGAGCGATTGCGGATCGCCGGAAATCTGCGCGCCGCCGCGGTCGGCCTCGAACTCGCGAGCCCGCGAAATCGCCATCTGGATCAACGCGCCTGCGATCGGTGCGAGCAGCGCGACCGCGATACCCGCGATCGGGTTGGCCGGCCGGCCGTTCTCGTCGCGCCCGCCGAAGAACATCGCGAAGTTCGCGATGGCCGAGATCGCGCCCGCCATCGTCGCGGTGATCGTCGAGATCAGGATGTCGCGGTGCTTCACGTGTGCGAGCTCGTGCGCCATCACACCGCGCATCTCGCGCTCCGACAGCACGCGCAGGATGCCCGTTGTCGCGGCGACTGCCGCGTGCTCGGGGTTGCGGCCCGTTGCGAACGCATTCGGCGCATCCTCGTTGATCAGGTAGACGCGCGGCATCGGCAGGTTCGCGCGCGTGGCCAGCTCGCGCACCATCCGGTAGAACTGCGGCGCCGTGTTCTCGTCGACTTCCTGCGCGTTGTACATGCGCAGCACCATCTTGTCCGAGAACCAGTAAGAGAAGAAATTCATGCCGAGCGCGAACAGCAGCGCGATCGTCATGCCCCGCGAGCCGCCGATCATCCCGCCGATCACGATGAACAGGGCCGTGATCGCGGCCATCAGCATCGCCGTTTTGACCCAATTGAACATACCCACTCCTTATCCGTCAGGGGACCCGCCGCGCATCAAAAGGGCGCGGCGTAAAATTGTAAGCGTTTTGTTAGATAAGGTCTTGCCGGAAAAATTCAATCTCACCGTTGCGATGTTGCAAGACGAAGACCGAGGCCGACGAAAGCGCTGCCGACCGTGCGGTCAAGCCACTTCTTGACGCCCGGCTTGCCGGAGAAGCGTGCCGTGACACTGCCCGCGACCCACGCGACGAGGCTGGTCCACACCGTGCTCATCACGACGAACACACCGCCGAGGGTCAGGAACGCCCATGCCTTGTGCGGGCTGTCGGCCGACACGAACTGCGGGAAGAACGACACGAAGAACAGCACGACCTTCGGGTTCAGCACGTTGGTCCAGAAGCCCTGCATGAACAGCTGGCGCAGCGGCTTCGCGGCTTGCGTGGCCGCCGTGCCCGACGGCTCGGCCGCCTGCTTCGCGATGATCATCCGCACGCCCAGGTAGATCAGGTAGGCGGCGCCGACCAGCTTGATCACCGTGAATGCGGCAGCCGACGCCGCGAGCAGCGCGGTCAGGCCGAATGCGCAGGCGAGCGCGTGAACGCAGCAGCCGGCCGAAATGCCGAACGCCGACATCAGCCCCGCGCCGCGGCCCTGCGCGACGCTGCGGCCGACGATATAGGCCGTATCGGGGCCGGGCGTGACGTTCAGCAGGAAGACTGCCAGCACGAAGAAGCCGAAATGGGTGATGCCGAACATGAAAACCTCGAAACCGGGGAGCGCAGGGAAATTCTACGCGCGCCTGCCGCGCCGCGCGACTCGACCATCCGGCCGATTGCGCACGCCCGGCAGGCCGTGTCGAATGGCGGTCAGGCAGCGTCAGGCAACGTCGGTCAGCGCGAAACGCTGGCCCGCGGCGAGCGGCGAGCCGGCCAGGAATTCGCGCGCGGGCAGCCGCTTGCCGCCCGGCTTCTGCAACTGCGTGACGCGCAGCGCACCGCTGCCGCACGCGACGACCACGCCTTCCGGCGCGGCTTCGACGATCGTGCCGGGCGCCGCGTCGCCGCGCGCCGCCACCGGCTCGGCTGCCCACAGCTTGATCGCCGCGCCGTCGAGCGTCGCGACGCCGCCCGGGAACGGATCGAACGCACGCACCTGGCGCGCAAGCACGTCGGCCGGCTTGTGCCAGTCGAGCGCCGCTTCGTGCTTGCCGATCTTTTCCGCATAGGTCACGCCGTCGGCCGGCTGCGGTGTCGCCGGCAGCACGCCGTCGCGCTCGAGCTGAACGAGCGCGTCGACGATCAGTCGCGCGCCTTCGGCGGCGAGCCGGTCGTGCAGCGTCGCGGTCGTCTCGTCGGGCGCGATCGCGATGCGCGCTTCCTCGATCATCGCGCCGGTGTCGAGGCCGATGTCCATCTGCATCAGCGTGACGCCCGTCTCGGCATCGCCGGCCTCGATCGCGCGGTGGATCGGCGCGGCGCCGCGCCAGCGCGGCAGCAGCGACGCGTGAATGTTGATGCAGCCGGCGCGCGGAATGTCGAGCACTTCCTGCGGCAGCAGCAGGCCGTAGGCGGCGACCACCATCACGTCATGCGGCGTCGAGCGCAGCAGCTCGATCGCGTCGGCCGCCTCGGCCGGGTACTTGCCCGCGCGGCGCAGCGACGGCGGTTGCGCGACGGGCATCCCGTGCTCGACGGCATAACGCTTCACCGCGCTCGCCTGCAGTTTCATCCCGCGCCCGGCAGGGCGATCGGGCTGGGTGAGCACGAGCGGCACCGGAAAACCGGCCTCGTGGATCGCGGCGAGGGCAGCCGCGGCGAATTCCGGCGTGCCGGCAAAAACTACGCGCAACGTATGGGTCATGACAGCGTTCGGGGTCGGGCAAGGCGAACGCGCGTTACATCGCGCGTTCGAGTTTCTTCATCTTCGTCTTGATGCGCGTCTGCTTGAGCGGCGACAGGTATTCGACGAACACGCGCCCCATCAGGTGATCCATCTCGTGCTGGACGCACACGGCCAGCAGGCCCTCGCAGTCGAGCTCGAAAGTCTCGCCCTGCTCGTTGAGCGCACGCACGCGCACATGATCGGGACGCTCGACTTCGTCGTAGATGCCGGGCACCGACAGGCAGCCCTCTTCATAGATCTGCTTTGCATCGCTCGACCACACGATCTCCGGGTTGATGAACGCGCGCAGCTCGTTCTTCTCCTCGGAGACGTCGATCACGATCACGCGCTCGTGCACGTCGACCTGCGTGGCGGCAAGGCCAATGCCCGGCGCCGCATACATGGTCTCGGCCATGTCGGCGACGAGCTTGCGGATCCGGTCGTCGACCTTGTCGACGGGCTTCGCGACCTTGTGCAGCCGCTTGTCGGGGTAATGAAGAATATTGAGTAAAGCCATGGCGTTCGGTATTCGGTGGAGCGGCGTGCCGCATCGGCCATCCGGCCGGCTGGCGCTGCTGCCAGGATGCAATGAAGATGAGGCGGACGCGCGGCGAATCAATGCCGCGGATCACGCCTCCTGCAATTGGCCGGGCGCCTGCGCGCGCGGCCCTGTCGAGTATTTCGGATGATGAAAATTTTATCATGGCGCCACGCGGTCCGCTGGCCACCGCATTCGAGGGGCGCCTCATGTCGCCGCAAGCGCTGAGCCCCTCCGCCGTGCGCGCGTGGCTGCAGCTTGCGCATGCGCCCGGCCTCGCCCCGGCCGCACTGCAGGCACTGCTCGATGCGTTCAGCTCGCCGGACGCGCTGCTGCGTGCGTCCGACCACGCCATCACCGCCGTCACCAGCGCCGCCGCCGCCCTGGCCGTGCGCGCAAGCGAGCGCGGCGATCTCGACGCGCGCACCGACGCCGCGCTTGCGTGGCTCGACGCGCCGGGCAATGCGCTCGTCACGCTCAACGATCCGGCCTACCCGTCGCGGCTGCGCGACCTGCACGATCCGCCGCTGCTGCTATATGTAAAGGGCCGGCTCGACCTGCTGCACGCGCGCAGTCTCGCCGTGGTCGGCAGCCGCCACGCCACGCCGCAAGGGCTCGCCGACGCAACGCACTTCGCGCGCGAACTGTCCGACGCCGGGCTGCCGATCGTGTCGGGCCTCGCGCTCGGGATCGACGCGGCCGCACATCGTGGCGGGCTCGACGGGCGGTCGGGCACGGTCGCGGTGATCGCGACCGGCGCCGATCTCGTCTACCCGGCGCGGCACCGCGCGCTCGCCCACGAGATCGCCGCGCACGGCGCGATCGTGTCGGAATGGCCGCTCGGCACGCCGGCCCGCGCCGCCCACTTCCCGCAGCGCAACCGGCTGATCGCCGCGCTCGCGATCGGCGCGCTCGTCGTCGAGGCCGCGCCGCGCTCCGGCTCGCTGATCACCGCGCGGCTCGCGAACGAACTGGGGCGCGATGTGTTCGCCGTGCCGGGCTCGATCCATGCGCCGCTCGCACAGGGCTGCCACGCATTGATCCGCGACGGCGCGAAGCTCACGGCGGCGCCGCTCGACGTGCTCGAGGAATACGGGTTGGGTGAATCGAAGGCCGGCACGGCGAGCGGTGCGGCGTGTTCCGGGCATCCGTGCGCGGGCACCGGCAGCCTCCGCGAAACCGAAACCGCCACTCAGCGTGCCGCGGCCGATGTTATCCACAATGGCGATGCCGTTCCGGCCACCGCGTCCGCCCGAGACGAAGCACCGTCGCCGGCGCCACCGCTGCCCGCCGCCCCGGCAGAGCAGGCCGTGCTTGCCGCATTGGGATACGGCCCCGTCACCTACGAATGGATCGCCGAGCACAGCAGCCTGCCTGACGACGTGCTGCACCGCGCGCTGCTGGCGCTGGAACTGGCCGGCCGCGTCGCCAGCCTCCCCGGCGGGCGCTTCGCGCGGCTTGACGCAGCGCGCACCTCGCCCGGGGACGGCGTGCTACATTCCCCCGCATAGGGGCGGCAAGGCCGCCGACGATACCCAAGGAAACCCATGCCCGCGCTGAATCTCGACACCGATGCGGATCGGATCGCCGAGCGCCTCGCCGATCCCGGCACGTTGCTCGTCGCCTGCCTGTGCGCCGAGTGGTGCGGCACGTGCCGCGACTACCGGACGGCCTTCGACCAGCTCGCCGACGCGCATCCGGACGCCTGCTTTGCCTGGATCGACATCGAAACGCATGCCGATCAGCTCGACGATCTCGACGTCGAGAACTTCCCGACCATCCTGATCGAAGATACCCACACCGCCCGCTTCTTCGGCACGGTGCTGCCGCATGCGGCGATCGTCGAGCGGATGCTGTCCGACCTGAGCGCGGTACCCGGTGCGCCGCACGCACCGAAATTGCGCAACATCCTGGCCGTCGAAGCCTGAATTCGCGAGCCGGCCGGTGGTTTAGCGCGCGTTTGCGCGCCCCGCCGCGCCGGGCGCTTGCCGCCGTTGCGCCCCCCCTCTATGATGAGCCGCTTTTTACGCGCTGAGCCGCCATTGCTGCGGCGTGTGCTATAAAGCGGTCGTAAAAGGGACCCACAACCGGCGAACCCGGTCTACCAACACACACCTGTCATGTCCAAAGCACTGATCATTGCGGAAAAGCCTTCTGTCGCGAACGACATCGCACGCGCTTTGGGCGGCTTTACCAAGCATGACGAGTATTACGAGAGCGACGATTTCGTCCTTTCGTCCGCTGTCGGCCACCTGCTGGAAATCGCCGCCCCGGAAGAGTACGAGGTCAAGCGCGGGAAATGGAGCTTCGCGCATCTGCCCGTCATCCCCCCGCATTTCGACCTGAACCCGATCGCAAAAAGCGAGTCGCGCCTCAAGGTGCTCACCAAGCTGTTGAAGCGCAAGGACGTCGACCGCCTGATCAACGCATGTGACGCGGGGCGCGAGGGCGAGCTGATTTTCCGCCTGATCGCGCAGCATGCGAAGGCGAAGCAGCCGGTCCAGCGCCTGTGGCTGCAGTCGATGACCCCGCAGGCGATCCGCGACGGCTTCGCGAACCTGCGCAGCGACGCGGACATGCTGCCGCTCGCCGACGCCGCACGCTGCCGCTCGGAAGCCGACTGGCTCGTCGGGATCAACGGCACCCGCGCGATGACCGCGTTCAACAGCAAGGGCGGCGGCTTCTTCCTGACGACAGTGGGCCGTGTTCAGACGCCAACGTTGTCGATCGTCGTCGAACGTGAAGAGAAAATCCGCCGCTTCGTCCCGCGCGACTACTGGGAAGTGAAGGCCGAATTCGCGTGCGCGGGCGGCTTCTACGAAGGCAAGTGGTACGACCCGAAATTCAAGCGCGACGAATTCGATCCGGAAAAGCGCGACTCCCGCCTGTGGAGCCTGCCGGCTGCCGAAACGATCGTCGCCGCGTGCCGCGACCAGGTCGGCACGGTCTCCGAGGAATCGAAGCCGTCGACGCAGCTGTCGCCGCTGCTGTTCGACCTGACGAGCCTGCAGCGTGAAGCGAACAGCCGCTTCGGCTTCTCCGCGAAGAACACGCTCGGCCTCGCGCAGGCGCTGTATGAAAAGCACAAGGTGCTGACCTACCCGCGTACCGACGCGCGCGCGCTGCCGGAAGACTACCTGTCGACGGTCCAGTCCACGCTCGAGATGCTCAAGGAGAGCAACAACTACCTGCCGCACGCGAAGCAGGTGCTCGACAAGGGCTGGGTGAAGCCGAACAAGCGGATCTTCGACAACTCGAAGATCAGCGACCACTTTGCAATCATCCCGACGCTGCAGGCGCCGAAGTCGCTGTCCGAGCCGGAGCAGAAGCTGTACGACATGGTCGTGAAGCGCTTCCTCGCCGTGTTCTTCCCGGCCGCCGAATTCCGCGTCACGACGCGGATCACCGAAGTCGCCGGCCATCATTTCAAGACCGAAGGCAAGGTGCTGGTCGAGCCGGGCTGGCTGCAGGTGTACGGCCGCGACGCCGAAGGCGCGGATGCGAACCTCGTGCCGGTGCAGAAGGACGAGAAGGTGAAGACGGACGAAATCGCCGCCGTCGCGCTCGTCACGAAGCCGCCCGCACGCTACTCGGAAGCGACGCTGCTGTCCGCGATGGAAGGCGCGGGCAAGCTCGTCGAGGACGACGAACTGCGCGAGGCGATGGCCGCGAAGGGCCTCGGCACGCCGGCCACGCGCGCGGCGATCATCGAAGGCCTGCTCGGCGAGAAATACCTCGTGCGCGAAGGCCGCGAACTGATCCCGACTGCGAAGGCATTCCAGCTGATGACGCTGCTGCGCGGGCTCGGCGTGAAGGAACTCACCGCGCCCGAGCTCACCGGCGAATGGGAATACAAGCTGTCGCAGATGGAGCGCGGCAACCTCGGGCGCGAAGCGTTCATGCAGGAAATCGCCCGCATGACGCAGCAGATCGTGAAGCGCGCGAAGGAATACGATTCGGACACGATCCCCGGCGATTACGCGACGCTCGAGACGCCGTGCCCGAACTGCGGCGGCCAGGTGAAGGAAAACTACCGCCGCTTCGCGTGCACGAAGTGCGAGTTCTCGATCTCGAAGATCCCGGGCAGCCGGCAGTTCGAGATCGCGGAAGTCGAGGAGCTGCTGCGCGAGAAGACGATCGGCCCGCTGTCCGGCTTCCGCAGCAAGATGGGCCGCCCGTTCTCGGCGATCCTCAAGCTGTCCTTCGACGACGAGACGAAGAACTACAAGCTCGAGTTCGATTTCGGCCAGGACACCGGCGGTGAGGAAGGCGAAGCGCCCGACTTTTCCGCACAGGAGCCGGTCGGCGCGTGCCCGAAGTGCAAGGGCCGCGTGTTCGAGCACGGGATGAGCTACGTGTGCGAGCACTCGGTGGCCAACCCGAAGACCTGCGACTTCCGCTCCGGCAAGGTGATCCTGCAGCAGGAAATCACGCGCGAGCAGATGGGCAAGCTGCTGGCCGACGGCCGCACGGATCTGCTGCCGAACTTCAAGTCGTCGCGCACGGGACGCAACTTCAAGGCCTTCCTCGTGAAGCAGCCGGACGGCAAGATCGGCTTCGAGTTCGAGAAGAAGGAGCCGAAGGCCGCTGCCGCGAAGAAGACGGCAAAATCGGCGACGAAGGATGCCGAAACCGTGACGGAAGGTGCCGAAGAGAAACCGGCACCGGCCCGCAAGACCGCCGCCCGCAAGACGACGGCGCGCAAGACGGGCTCGTGACGGCCTGACGGCCGGGGCGCCCCCGGCCATGCCGAACTCGGGCAGGCAGCCATAAAAAAACGCGGATCGATTGCTCGATCCGCGTTTTTTTTGTGCCGGCGGCAACCGCCGCCCGGCCGTCGCGCCGTTACAGCGGCGACGGCGCCGCAACGCGCGTGCGCGGCGAACGCGGCAGACGCGGCGACAGGTTCGGGTCGGCCGCTTCCGGCTGCTCGGCACGTGTCTCGACACCGATCGGCGCGAGCGCCGAACTCTGCGCGGCCCACTGCTCGCCCATCGTCGCGTCGGTCGAGTGGCTGAAATGCTCGACGAGGTGGTCGATGAACGTGCGCACCTTCGCGGGCAGATGGCGCCGGCTCGGGTAAGCGATGTTGATCTCGACCTGCGGCAGCCGGAAATCCGGCAGCAGCCGCACGAGCGCGCCGCGCGCGATATCGCCGCCGATCAGGTAGCTCGGCAGAATCGCGACCCCCATCCCGAGCAGCGCGAACTGGCGCAGCATCGCGGTGTTGTTCGCGACGATCACATTGGTCGGGCGCACGCGCACTTCGCCGTCCGGCCCCGTGAACACACGCTCGTCACCCCAGTATTCGGTCGGCAGGCTCAGGCTCGGGTGCTCGGCGAGATGCTCCGGATGGGTCGGTACGCCGTGCTTCTCCAGATAGCTCGGCGTCGCGCACACGGTCATGCAGCCGGTGGTCAGGCGCCGCGTGACGATGCTCGCGCTGCGCATCTGGCGCGTGACGACGATGCCGACGTCGAAGCCTTCCTCGACGAGATCGACCTGCCGGTCGACCAGCGTGAGATCCGGCACCACTTTCGGGAAATTCTCCGTGTACGACTGCAACACGGGCGCGAGGTTGTGCAGGCCGAACACGACAGGCGCAACGATGCGCAACGTTCCGACCGGCTCGTGATTGCGCGCAACGACCATCTGCTCGACGTCCTCGAGCTCATCGAGGATCTGGCGAGCACGCTCCAGATAGACCTGGCCCGACTCCGTCAGGGAAAGGCTGCGCGTGGTGCGGTTCAGCAAACGCGTGCCGAGACGGCCTTCCAGATCGGCGACGTGACGCGTCGCGACCGCGTTGGAGATATCCATTGCACTCGCGGCCCGCGCAAAACTGCCGAGATCTGCAACCTTGACGAACACGCGCATCGACTGCAAATGATCCATAAACGACTCCTGCCGCTGTTACAACTTCAAAAAGATGAAGCAAATGCGTAATTCTCCTACGACAGCGGAAATGATGCAGAGTTGCTCAACAAGGCCCCGGTTGACGATAAAAATAGTCAAAAATCCTCGCCTTATGCGGATAGTTGATCCAATTATTCTGATTGGAGCAACAATTGGGTGAACCTCGTCGAGTAAGTGGCCGAATCAGGAAGGACGTATTTGATGCGACACAACAGCGCACCCTTCCACCCGTCGCGCAAGCGGCGCCGGGTCAGGCCGCCGCCAATTGCGGCGGAGCGTAACAACCTGTTAAAAAGACACCATGAAGGCGGCCGACGTAGCATCATGTCGGCCCCGGCCGGGCGGGACGGGTGCGCGACGTGCGCCGCCGCCACCGCCGCTTTCAACGCGCGACACCCGCTCACCATGAAAATTGCCATCCTCGACGACTACCAGGACGCCGTCCGCAAGCTGAACTGCTTCGAGATGCTTGCCGACCACGACGTGAAGGTCTTCAACAATACGGTGCGCGGATTGGGACAGCTCGCCAGCCGTCTGGCGGAAGTCGAGGCGCTCGTGCTGATTCGCGAACGGACCCCGATTTCGTCGCAACTGCTCGCCAAGCTGCCGAACCTGCGCATGATCAGCCAGACCGGACGCATTTCGAGCCACATCGATCTCGAGGCGTGTACCGACCGCGGCATCGCCGTGCTCGAAGGCACCGGCTCGCCGATTGCCCCCGCCGAACTGACCTGGGCGCTCGTGATGGCCGCCCAGCGCCGCATTCCGCAATACGTCGCGAACCTGAAGCAAGGCGCGTGGCAACAGTCGGGCCTGAAGACGTCGGCGATGCCGCCGAACTTCGGCCTCGGCCAGGTGCTGCGCGGCCAGACGCTCGGCATCTGGGGCTACGGCAAGATCGGGCGGCTCGTCGCCGGCTACGGCAAGGCGTTCGGGATGAACGTGCTGATCTGGGGCCGCGAGCATTCGCTCGAGGCCGCACGCGCCGACGGCTATACGGCCGCCGAAAGCCGCGAAGCGCTGTTCGAGCAGAGCGACGTGCTGTCGCTGCACCTGCGCCTGCATGACGACACGCGCGGGATCGTGAAGCAGGAAGACCTGATGCGGATGAAGCCGACGTCGCTGCTCGTCAACACGAGCCGTGCCGAATTGCTCGAGGAAAATGCACTGGTCAACGCGCTGTCGCACAACCGCCCGGGGATGGTCGCGATCGACGTGTTCGAGAGCGAGCCGATCCTGCAGGGCTACAGCCTGCTGCGGATGGAAAACGTGATCTGCACGCCGCACATCGGCTACGTCGAGCGCGAAAGCTACGAGCTCTACTTCAGCGCGGCATTCCGGAACATCCTGGCGTTCGACCAGGGCGACATGTCGAGCGTCGTCAACCCGGAAGCACTGACGCCGCGCCGCGTGCGCTGAGCGCCGCGGGCCGCGCCTGCCGCGCGGCCCCGCTTCCTGCTCCTCCTGCTTCCCGTCTTCAGGCGGCCACGCGGCCGCCCGTCATCGCGCCGACGCGCGTGAGGAAATGCTCGCCGTCGCGCCGCCCGAGGTCGTACGCATGCCGCATCTGCGACGGGCTCGTGTAATCCCAACTCGAAATCGGCACCTTGCTCGACGGCTGGACGTACAGCCGTCGCTGCTCGCCGTGCGCGACCGTGAACATCTGCGGGCGCGGGTACAGCCGCGTGACGAGCACCAGCACGTCGCCGGGCGTCGGGTCGAGCGCGTCGACCGGCACGTTGTCGACCATCCCGCCATCCAGCACGGGCCGGCCGCCGCGGCGCAGCACCGGCGTGAACGGCGGCGTGCAGGACGACTGCAGGATCAGATCGGCGAGATCGTCGACGCGCGCGCAGGCCTGCGCGCGCACGAATTCCGGCCGAAAGCCGAGCGAGCGCCCGAGCGTCGGGTGCAGCGTCTTGCGCACGTACTTCTCGATGTTGTACGCGACGAGCCCGGCGGCCACCGCGCTGCGCGCGCCGAGCCAGCGTGGCACATGCGACACGCCGATGCGGATCTCCGGCGCCGCGGCCAGCTTCGCGAACGGCTCGCCGTAGATGTCGAGCAGCGCCTGGCGGTAAATCCGGTAATGCGGAAACACGGGCTCGCGCCCGAACAGGTTGCCCCAGTACGCGTTCTTCCGGTTGTGGCGCAGCGCCTCTTCGTAATAGCGCATCACCCAGGCGGCGTCGCGCGTATACAGCATGCACGCGGTCGCCGCGCCGGCCGAGATGCCGGTGATCACGCGCGGGCGCAGGCCGAGCGCCGGCTGGGCGACGTCCCAGAAGCCAGCCTGCCACCAGCAGCGATTACCGCCGCCCGCAAAGACGATCTGGTCGAACATCGCGCCGCTCAGCTGACGAGCGCGTAGGTCGACGTCGCGTGAACGGCCATCTTGCCGTCCTCGTCGAACAGTTCGACTTCGCCGAACACGAGATTGCGGCCCATCCGCAGCACGCGTGCGGTGACGAGCACGTCGCCCTTGCGCACGGGCCGCATGAAGTTCGTGTTCAGCGATACGGTGGTCATCGGCCGGAACTCGCCGAGCGCGACCGAGATCGCGACCACCATCGCGGTGTCGGCGGCCGCCGTGAACACCTGGCCGCAGATGATGCCGCCCGAATGGCGGAATTCGCCGGAAAACGGCAGGCGCAGCGTGACGCTGTCGTCGCCGATCGACACGGGGACCAGACCGAGCGAGCGGACCCAGGGGGCCAGCAGGCGATCCAGCAATTCGCGGACTGCGTTTTCGTCCATCTTCGGGAAGCCCAGAAAGCGTTGCGCGACCGCCGCGCAACACATGTGGCGTCATCATACCGGGAGCGCGAAAACTGCGATCGCTCGTGATCGGGCCGGCAACTGCCGTCGTGGTGACGAAATATTTTCAGGAAATTTGCAGAAAGGGCTTGCAAGACCCGAAATACCCGTGCATAATCTTTCTTCTGTTGGGGGCGTTAGCTCAGTTGGTAGAGCAGCGGACTCTTAATCCGTAGGTCGAGTGTTCGAGTCACTCACGCCCCACCAGGAATTCCGAAGCCCGGTTAGCGAAAGCTAACCGGGCTTTTTCCTTTTCCGCCGCACGCGCGGCGTGCGCCCTGTCGCAGTACGCCATCGCACGCCTGTTCCACATCGTTTCCGCTAGAATCGTCCGACAAATATCACACGACCGGCGCAGGCACTGCCGTTTGCCCGCCGGCACTGAGAGAACATGGGACGTCAGACATGGAAGCATGTAACCGAGACGCGACCATTCAGAGAGCCTGGTTGCGCCGATATCGGCCGGTCCGTGAGGACACGCCATTCCCCCGATCACACCGGCATCCGCAGTGCGACGCACGAACCGGATCCGGCCATGCCGGGTAAGGACGCACTTGTCGCCATGGCGCTCGGCGTCGTACTGCTCGTACTGGCAGGCGTGCTCGCCGTCATGACCGGCCAGGCGACCGGTCATCTTGTCCGCACGCCGGGCACGGTCGTCCGTATCGTGCAGGACAGCGACGCGATGCGCGCGTACCGGCCGATCGTCGCGTATCTCGCGAACGACGGCCAGCGCCGCGAGGTCGCTGGCAATACCGCGTCGACCACCCCCGCCTACGACATCGGCGAGAACGTCGAGGTCCTGCTCGATCCCGTCCATCCCGAGCGCCCCGCGCTGATCGACGATTTCGCGCAACGCTGGTTTCCGGCGGCGGTGGCGGCGCTGCTCGCCGTCGCGTCGTTCGCGATCGGCGCCCTGCTGATCGCCGGCAAGCGCCACCGCATGCAATCCGATGCGCCGCCCGCCCGGGCCGAGCGCAAGCAGGCGCGACGCCGCTGGGATATCGCGATCGTGCTGATTCCGATCACGATCGGCACGGGCTTCATTGCCGGTGCCGGCGCAGCCGGCCTGCGTCAGTGGCAGATCGCCCACCACTACGCGCGCTCAACCGGCCACGTCGTCGAGATCGCAAAAAATGCGCGATCGGCCCGCTCGCGCACGTCGCTGTATTCGGCGATCGTCGCGTTCACGACCGACAGCGGACGCCGGATCACGTTCGCCCAGGGCGCGGCGTCGTCGCATCCGGGCCTGCAGGAAGGCGAAGCGGTCAACGTGCTGTACGACCCCGTCACCCCCGAGCGCGCGGTCGTCGACCGCTTCTGGGATCGCTGGGGCCTCACGGCCATCCTGCTCGCAATCGGTGCGCCGTTCCTCGCGGCCGGGCTGTTCGTCGCCGCGACGCTGTGGCCGGAGCATCGGTCGCACGAGGTCGCCCCATGATGCTCGCGCGCCGGCCGCACATCGCGTGGCACGACAAGCGGTACGGCGCGCGCGTCACCGCTCCCTGAACGCCTCCACCTTCGCGCGGTTCCCGCATGTGCGCATGTCGCACCAGCGGCGCCCGACGCCGCGGCCGCGATCGACGAAGAACCACGTGCACCGGCCGCACTGCCTCACCCGCGCGAAATCGTCGCTGCGCAGCAGTTGCTCGAAGCCGAGTGCGGCCGCGTCGACCCAGCGCGACGCGGCACGCGCGTCGGGCCGCCACGCGAACCGGCCGTCGACCGCATCGAACGCGCTGCGCCCGATCGCCTCGCGAATCGCGACGGCGAGCCGGTCCGCCGCGCGCGCGCCGGTCGTGCCGCCGCCTCCGGCCGTCAGGTGCGAGATTGCCGTGTAGGCATCCTCGCGAAAGCGATGCAGCGCCGCCAGCGCGTCCGCGTCGTCCTGCCGCGCATGACGCAGCATCCGCGCCAGATCGGCCGGCGCCAGCAGCCCCGATCGTTCCGCCCACGCATGCACGGCCGGCCAGTCGACGAGCTTGTCCGCGTCGCGCGTCTTGCCCGTATCGGCCACCGTGTTGAGGAAATCGAGCGCCGGATGGCCGCCGACGAAATCGGCCGAACCCCATGCGTGCGCGGCCCGCGCGGACTCGTGTCGAGTAACCATTTATTTTCACCTATCGGTTTCATACCCGGACAATCGGGAGTAACCTGTTAACAACCAAAACAGGTTAGCACGGAGAGGCCGATGCTCGAACTCGCCAACCGCTTCATTTTCGAAGGCCACCGGATTGCCTGGGGAACGATCGGCGAAGGCCCGCCGCTCGTGCTCGTGCACGGCACGCCGTTTTCGTCGCAGGTGTGGCGCCGGATCGCGCCGTGGCTCGCGCGGCGTCATCGCGTGTTCTTCTACGACCTGCTCGGTTACGGTCAGTCCGACATGCCGGACGCGGACGTGTCGCTCGGCCGCCAGAACAGGCTGTTCGGCGCGCTGCTCGACGAGTGGAACATCTCACGCCCCCGCGTACTCGCGCACGACTACGGCGGCGCAACCGTGCTGCGCGCGCACTTTCTCGACGGCGTCGCCTATGCGGATCTCACGCTCGTGAATCCGGTCGCGATCGCGCCGCAGGGTTCGCCGTTCGTGCGTCATGTCGCGCAGCACGAAGCCGCCTTCACCGGATTGCCCGCGTATGCGCATCACGCGCTGGTGTCGGCGTATCTCGGCAAGGCGGTCGCGCGGCCGCTGAGCGACGAGGCGCTGTCGATCTACCGCGCGCCGTGGCTCACGCCCGACGGGCAGGCCGCGTTCTATCGCCAGATCGCGCAGATGCGCCAGCGCTACATCGAGGAAGCCGAGGCCCGTTACGCGCCGCCGGACTTTCCGGTGCGCATCGTGTGGGGCGAGGACGACGCGTGGATTCCGCTCGAACAGGGGCAGGCGCTGGCCGATCGCATCGCACACGGCCAGCTGATTCGGGTGCCGGGCGCAGGCCATCTGGTGCAGGAAGATGCGCCGGAGGCGATCGTCGCGGCGGTGCTCGACGCATCAGCGCAAGGTTGACGCCCGCCGAAGCGCATGTCGCATGTCGCTTGTCACGTGTGCCGCGTCAGAACACCGGCACGCCCTGCGCGAGCGTCGAGATGAATTTCGCGGTGCGCGGATCGCGCGGATCGCCGAACAGGTCGCGCGACGCACCGGCTTCGACAACGCGGCCTTCCGCGAGAAACACCGCGTCGTGTGCAATCGACGCGGCCAGGCGCAGGTCGTGGGTGGCCATCAGCATCGTCGTGCCTTCCCGTGCGAGCTGGCGCAGCACCTCGACCACTTCGACGGACAGCTCCGGATCGAGCGCCGACGTCGGCTCGTCGCACAACAGCACCTGCGGCGACGGCGCGAGCGCACGCGCGATCGCGACGCGTTGCTGCTGGCCGCCCGACAGCGTGCCGGGCCACGCGTCGGCCTTGTCCGCGATGCCGACCTTCTCGAGCAGCGCGAGCGCACGTTCGCGGGCCCGCTCGCGCGGCCAGCGCTGCACGGTGACGAGCCCTTCCATCACGTTCTGCACGACACTCAGGTGCGGAAACAGCTGGAAGTTCTGGAACACCATGCCGGTCTGTCGGCGCACCGCGAACACCGCGTCGCGCGCCGGCCGCTGCGCCGGCGAGAAGTCGATGCGGGCGTCGCCGACCGTCAGCGTGCCCGCCTCGGGCACTTCGAGCAGGTTCACGCAACGCAGCAGCGTGCTCTTGCCGCTGCCGGACGGCCCGATCAGCGCCGTCACGCTGCCGGGTTGCAACGCAAGGTCGATCCCTTGCAGCACGCGGTGCGTGCCGAACGACTTGTCGATGCGTTCGAGCCTAATCATCGCAGTTCCGCCTGGAACAGCGCATGACGGCCGAAGCGGATTTCGAGGCGACGCTGCAGCGTGGACAGCACCGAGCTGAGCAGCAGATAGACCAGCGCGGCTTCCGTATAGAGAATCATCGGCTCGTAGGTCACGGCCGCGATCCGCTGCGCGGCCTGGAAGATTTCCGGCACGGTCAGCACGGCCGCGAGCGACGTGTCCTTCACGAGCGAAATGAACGAATTAGACAATGCGGGCAGCGCGACGCGCGCGGCCTGCGGCAGGATCGCGCGGCGCAGCGCCTGCGGGCGCGTCATCGCCATCGAGTACGCGGCTTCCCACTGCCCCTTCGGAATCGATTCGATCACGCCGCGGATCACCTCGGCGTTGTACGCGCCGACGTTCAGCGAGAAGCCGATCACCGCGGCCGTCAGCGGATCGAGCACGATGCCGACGCTCGGCAGCCCGTAGAAAATTACGAACAGCTGCACGAGCAGCGGCGAACCGCGAAACAGCCAGATGTAGAAACGGACGGCGGCCTGCGCCCAGCGCGGCCCGAACAGCCGCGTGAGCGCCGCGCCGAAGGCGAGCAGCAGGCCGATCGCGAACGACGCGAGCGTGAGCGGCACCGTGAACACGAGCCCCGCGACGAGCAGGGGCCGCAGCGATTCCGCCATCAGGTGAAGCCAGGCCGGCATCGTTCAGCCTCGCGTCACGGCTGCGACACGTCGCGGCCGAAATACTTCTGCGAGATCTTCGCGTAGGTGCCGTCGGCCTTGATGTCCGCGAGCGCCTTGTCGATCGCGGCCACCAGCGCGGGGCTGCCCTTGCGCAGCAGCACGCCCGATGCGTCGCTCGCGCCGCCCGTGTCGGTCGCCGCGATCTTCAGCTTCGCGTCCGGCTTGTGCTTGCGGAAATCGAGGTACGACAGCGAATCGTTGATCGTCGCGTCGACGCGCCCCGAGCTCAGCAGGTCGATCGATTCGTTGAAGCCCTGCACGGGCACGACGTCCGCACCGTGCGCGGCCGCGAGCTTGCCGAAATTGCTGGTCAGCGTGTTCGCGGATTTCTTGCCCTTGAGGTCGTCGAACGAGCGGATCGTCGTGTTGTCCGCACGCACGATCAGCACCGCGCGCGACGTGATGTACGGCGTCGAGAAATCGTATTTCGCCTTGCGCGCGTCGGTGATCGACACTTCGTTGACGACCGCGTCGTAGCGGTTCACGTCGAGGCCCGCGATCAACCCGTCCCACTTGCCTTCGACGAACTGCGGCTTCACGCCGAGGCGCTGCGCGATCGCGGTCGCGATGTCGACGTCGAAGCCCGTCAGCTTGCCGGTTTCGTCGTGGTACGTGAACGGCGCGTACGTGCCTTCGGTACCGACCCGGAACACGCCGGACGACTTGATCTGCGACAGGTCGTCGGCAGCCAGTGCGCTCGTGACCGAAACGGCCTGCAGCATGGCGACGACCAGGATGGAGCGAAGGAATTTCATGGTGCGGACCCCGAATGATTGGAGGGAATGGTCCCGCGGCACATATATGCCGTTCGAGAGGTCCGCGAATTCTACCGACGCGTCGAGGCCCGGCAAAAACGCAAATCGGCTATCGATATGAGCGCGACGAATAACGCGCCGGCCAGCCCCCCTCATCCCTCAGATGAAATCCGTCGCGATGCAGCGCGGCAATGATCCGACGATTCGTTACCGGCGGTTACAGAAGCGACACCGTGGTATCACCCGTTCGGCATGCGCTACGTACCATGAAGGCAGGTCAACCTGTTGCTCGCGGGCCTTGCCCCGCGAACGGAGTGAACGGCAAATGAAACGCTTCCTGTTCTCCAGTGCCGTCGGACTCGCGGCCGCCTGCCTGTCGGCAGGCGCATTCGCGCACGCCGACGTCGGCGTGTACTTGGGCGTGCCGGGGCCGGTGATCGAGGCGCCGCCGCCTGTCTACTACACGCCGCCCGTCGTGTACGAGCCGGCACCCGCCTATTACGGCCCGTACTACGGCGAATATCGCTATCGCCGCTACCGTCACGACAACGGCTGGCATCGCGGCTGGCGACATCACCACCACGACGACGACGATTGACCGTCGCCTGGCGGCCATCGCGGGCGCATCCGCCCGGGGAATCTCCGCGCGCCGGCCTTCGAGCCGGCGCGCGCGCATCACGCGTCGCTTACCACGGCAGCGAATACGTCTTCGTATTCGTGAAGCTCTTCATTGCTTCCTGCACGCCCTCCTTGTACCCGAGCCCCGAATCCTTCACGCCGCCGAACGGCGTCAGCTCGAGCCGGTAGCCCGGCACTTCGCGCACGTTCACGCTGCCGACTTCCAGCTCGGTGATGAAGCGCGTGATGTGGTCGAAGCGGTTCGTGCAGACCGATGACGACAGCGCATAGTCGGTGCTGTTCGACATCCGGATCGCGTCGTCGATGTCGCGAAAGCGCATGATCGGCGACACGGGGCCGAAGGTTTCGTACTTCACGAGCGGCATGTCGGGCGTCACGCGATCGATCACCGTCGGCGAATACAGCGCGCCGTTGCGGACGTTGCCGACCAGCAGCCGCGCCCCGCGGGCGATTGCGTCATTCACCTGCTGCTCGCAGAACTTCGCGGCCGCCTCGTCGATCACCGTGCCCATGTCCACCGACGGATCGGCCGGGTTGCCGTACGACCACGCCCTGGTTTTCTCGACCACCAGCTCCGTGAAGCGATCGGCCACCGACTCGTGCACGAGCATCCGCTTGATCGCCGTGCAGCGCTGCCCCGAGTTTTTATACGAACCCGACACCGCGAGCGTGCTCGCTTCGTCGAGATCGGCGTCTTCCATCACGATGATCGGATCGTTGCCGCCGAGTTCGAGCACCGCGCGCCGGTAGCCCATCCGCGACGCAATCGACTTGCCGATCGATACGCCGCCCGTGAACGTGATGAGATCGATCGCCGGGTTCGTGATCAGCTCGTCGGCAATCTCCTGCGGATCACCGGTGAGCACTTGCAGCATCTGCGGCGGCAGGCCGGCTTCGTACAGGATGTCCGCGAACAGGTAGCACGACAGCGGCACCTTCTCCGACGGCTTCACCACGATCCGGTTGTTGGTGGCCACCGACGGCACGATCTTGTGCGCGACCTGGTTCATCGGGTGATTGAACGGCGTGATCGCCGAGATCACGCCGAGCAGCGGATCGCGCTGCGTGTACACGCGGCGCTTCTTGCCGTGCGGAGTCAGGTCGCACGAGAAGATCTGCCCGTCGTCCTTCAGCACTTCCCCGGCACCGAACGTCAGCACGTCGGCCACGCGGCCCGCTTCGTACGTCGAATCCTTGATGCACAAGCCGGCCTCGGCCGTGATCAGCGCTGCAATCCCGGCAGTGCGCGAGCGCACGATGTCGGCCGCACGGCGCAGGATCGCCGCACGATCGTGGCGCGTCAGTGTCGGCCGGTACGCACGTGCGGCGGCAAACGCGCGCCGCACGTCGTCCAGCGTCGCCTTCGGCACGGTGCCGACGAGCTCGCCGTCGTACGGGTTGCGCACTTCGATTACCGCGTCCCGATGAATCCGTTCTCCATCGATTCGCAGTGCTTCGCGACGAATCTCGCGGACGTCCGTCGATGCTGCAATGGCGTTCATGAGTGTGTCCCCTTACGGATGCGTGCGCATCACTGCAGATGGTTGAGCGCGATGTCGATGATGTCGAAGTTGCGCAGCCGCGCGCGGCCCGAGACGTCGCCGGCGACCGGCTTGCTGAAGATCAGCGGCACGATCTGCTCCGAGATCCCGCCGTGCGAGCGCAGCGGCACGTCGAGACCCGACAAGTCGTGCTTGATGCGGCGCGTGCCGAGCACGACGTCCTGCTTCGAGATCACGATCAGGTCGCCCATCCGCGCCGGCGGCAGCTCGAAGCGCGCGCAACCCTCGGCGCCCGTGAGCACGACCTCGATGCCGTCGACCGCGGCGAGCCGTGCGCGCAGCGCTTCGGCGTCGGCCGTCGCCGGCACGTAGACGGTCGCGAACGAGCCGAGCGCGCCGTGGTGCACGACGTACGGATCGGTGATCGGCAGGATCACGCGCGCCGCATCCTCGCCGAGCCACTCGTCGAACAGCTCCTGCAGGTAGATCACGTTCGGCTCGCCGGTTTCGTCGTCGTGCTTCGCGTTCATCCCGTGGTCGGCCGTGATCGCGACGATCGCGCCGAGCGCGTCGAGACGCTGCAGGTAGGTGTCCATCATTGCGTAGAACGCGTTCGCGCCTTCCGTGCCGGGCGCGCACTTGTGCTGCACGTAGTCGGTGGTCGACAGGTACATCAGGTCGATCGGGCGCGTCTCGAGCAGGCGCACGCCGGCCGCGAACACGAATTCCGACAGGTCCGCGCTGTACACGCTCGGCACCGGCTTGCCAACCAGCTCGAGCACGTTGTCGATGCCGTTTTCCTCGATGCTCGCCTCATCGGCCTTTTCCGACGAGAAGCAGATGCCCTTCAGCCCCTTGCCGAGCAGGCGGCGCAGCTTGTCCTTCGCGGTGACGACCGCGACTTTCGCACCCTGCTCCGCGAAGGTCGCGAGCACGGTCGGTGCGACCAGGTACTTCGGATCGTTCATCAGCACCTCGGCGCCGGTGTCGCGATCGTAGAAGTAGTTGCCGCTTATCCCATGCACCGCCGGCGGCACGCCTGTCACGATCGACAGGTTGTTCGGGTTCGTGAAGCTCGGCACCACGCACTCGCCCTTGAGCGCCGTGCCCGGCTTCAGCAGCGTGCGCAGGAACGGCGCGACGCCGGCCTCGGCCGCTTCTTCCAGATATTCGTATGCGCAGCCATCGACGCAGACGACCACCACGGGCCGGCTCATCCAGTTGTAGCGGCGGCCGTTCACTTCCACGGATACAGGCGTTTCATTCATGACGTTCATTCCTTTCAGGTCGAAGGGGTGAGCCGTCGGCGCCCGCGCCGCGCCGAAGGGAGGTGTTTTCCATGCTTGACATTAAAATTGATGATTTGTAGATTGTCAACAACATGCAGAGAACAGAAAGCAAAACAACGGTGCAGCAAGAGGGCTGGTCTCCACTCATCCGCCGCGTGCCGCGGCGTCACAGTCAAGGGGTCTGAAGATGAACGAAGTGCCGGTAAACAAGCGTTTGAACGCATGGGCGGCGGGCGCGGCCCGTTTCGCGCTGGCCGCGGCGGTCGCGCTCGGCGCGGTGCAGGCGGCGCACGCGAAGACGTCGCTGCTCGTCTATACCGCGCTGGAAGACGAGGCGATGAAGCCCTACAAGGACGCGTTCGAGAAAGCGAACCCCGATATCGAGATCCGCTGGGTTCGCGACTCGACCGGCTCGGTCACCGCGAAGCTGCTCGCCGAGAAGAACAACCCGCGCGCGGACGTCGTGCTCGGCCTCGCCGCGTCGAGCCTGACGCTGCTCGACCTACAGGGGATGCTGATGCCGTACGCGCCGAAGGGCTTCGACCAGCTCACGCGCAAGTACAGCGACGCGAACACGCCGCCGCACTGGGTCGGCATGGACGTGTGGGGCGCGACGATCTGCTACAACCGCGTCGCCGCGCAGGCGAAGGGCATCCCGAAGCCGACGTCGTGGGAAGACCTGACGAAGCCTGTCTATAAAGGCGCGATCGTGATGCCGAGCCCGGTTTCGTCCGGCACCGGCTACCTCGACGTGACCGCGTGGCTGCAGACCTTCGGCGACGACAAAGGCTGGAAATTCATGGACGCGCTCGACAAGAACGTCGCGCAATACGTGCATTCGGGCTCGAAGCCGTGCACGCTCGCCGGCACCGGCGAATTCCCGATCGGCATCTCGTTCGAGTTCCGCGGCCACGAACTGCAGTCGCAGGGCGCGCCGATCGATCTCGTGTTCCCGAAGGAAGGGCTCGGCTGGGACATGGAAGGCACCGCGATCATGAAGACGACGAAGCAGCCCGACGCCGCTAAGAAGCTGGCCGACTTCATGGCGAGCAAGGAGGCGAACCAGATCACCGCGCGCTGGTGGGCGATCGTCGCGTACCCGGGCGTCGCGCGCAAGCTGGCCGGCATCCCCGACAACTACTCGGACCTGCTCGTGAAGAACGATTTCGTGTGGTCGGCGAAGAACCGCCAGTCGATTCTCGATACGTGGCAGAAGCGCTACGGCGCGAAAGCGCAGCAGTAATACCGCGACCCGCCGCGGGGCCGCGCCGCGCGCCGCCCCGCGCCACCCTTTCCATCGTCGAATCCGGCCCCCGGGCCGCCCCAGCATGGAGGCGCGCATGGCACCTTATCTGAGCGTAGAACGCATCGAGAAGCGGTACAACGACACGCAGGTCCTGACCGACATCAACCTGAGCGTGATGAAGGGCGAAATGATCTGCTTCCTGGGGCCGTCCGGCTGCGGCAAGACTACGCTGCTGCGGATCATCGCGGGGCTCGAGACGCAGAACGCCGGCCACATCATGCAGGACGGCCGCGACATCTCGCGGCTGCCGCCGCAACTGCGCGACTACGGGATCGTGTTCCAGTCGTACGCGCTGTTCCCCAACCTCACCGTGTACGACAACGTCGCGTACGGGCTCGTGAACCGCAAGATGAAGCGCGACGCGATCCACGAGCGCGTGCACACGCTGCTCGCGCTGGTCGGCCTGCCCGACAGCCATCGCAAGCATCCGGGCCAGCTGTCCGGCGGCCAGCAGCAGCGCATCGCACTGGCGCGCGCACTCGCCACCTCCCCCGGCCTGCTGCTGCTCGACGAGCCGCTGTCGGCGCTCGACGCGCGGGTGCGCGTGCGGCTGCGCCAGGAGATCCGCGCGCTGCAGCAGCGGCTCGGCGTGACGACGATCATGGTCACGCACGACCAGGAAGAAGCGCTGTCGATGGCCGATCGCATCGTCGTGATGAACCACGGCGTGATCGAGCAGATCGGCACGCCGCTCGAAATCTACCGGCAGCCCGCGTCGCCGTTCGTCGCGGACTTCATCGGCCGCGTCAACACGATTCCCGCCGAAGTCGCGCAGGACGGCTCGCTGCGCGCGGGCGCGGTCGGCCTCGACTGCCGCCATGGCACGGCACGGCCGGCGCAAGGCGCGGCGGTGTCGGTCTACGTGCGGCCTGAGGACCTGCGCATCCGCGTGCCGGGCGAGACGGCCGACAACGTGCTGGCCGGCCGCGTCGAGAAGCTCGAATTCCTCGGCGCGTTCTGCCGCGTGAGCTTCCGGATCGACGGGCTCGACGGCCAGGAGATCGTCGCCGACCTGTCGTATCACGACGTCGACCGCACCGGCGTGCAGGCCGGCGCGCGCATCGACCTCGCGCTCGATCGCGAGCATGTCCGCGTGTTCCCGAGCGCGAAGGAGCGACTGCAATGAGCACCGTCCTGACCGAGCGCCGCCGCGGCGCCTCCGCCCCCGCCGACGTGCGGCAGATCACGCACTGGCACGACCGCATCGCGCAGCTCGCGCTCGTCGCGATGGCCGCGCTGATGTCGATGTTCCTGCTGCTGCCGCTCGCGCTCGTCGTGCAGAAATGCTTCGTCGATGCGGACGGGCGCTTCGTCGGCGCGCACAACTTCGTCGAGTATCTCGAGGACAGCGGCGTGCTGCGCTCGATGCTGCATTCACTGACGGTCGGCGCGCTCGTCACGTCGATCGTCGTGCCGATGGCGTTCACGTTCGCTTACGCGCTGACGCGCTCGTGCATGCCGCTGAAGAACGCGGCGCGCACGATCGCGCTGCTGCCGCTGCTCGCGCCGACGTTGCTGTCCGCGGTGTCGTTCATCTACTGGTTCGGCAACGCGGGGCTGCTCAAGCCGCTGCTGCACGGCCATTCGATCTACGGGCTGCCGGGCATCGTGCTGAGCATGGTGTATGCGTCGTTCCCGCACGTGCTGATGATCCTCGTCACCGCGCTGTCGCTGGCCGACGGCCGGCTCTACGAGGCCGCCGACGCGATGGGCACGAGTCGCATCCGCAAGTTCTTCACGATCACGCTGCCGGGCGCGAAGTACGGCTTGATCAGCGCGACGATGGTGGCGTTCACGATGTGCATCAACGACTTCGGCGTGCCGGTGGTGATCGGCGGTTCGTACAACGTACTGTCGACCGACATCTACAAGCTGATCATCGGCCTGCAGGATTTCAACCGCAGCGCGGTCGTGAGCCTGATGCTGCTGTGTCCGGCCCTCGTCGCGTTCGGCGTCGACTTCTTCATCCGCCGCCGCCAGCAGTCGCAGCTCGGCGCACGCTCGACGCCGTACCAGCCGAAGCCGTCGCGCGGCTTCGACGCCGCGATGCTCGCGTACTGCGGCATCGTGTGCGCGTTCTTCATCGCGGTGGTCGGCATCTCGGTGTTCGCGTCGTTCGTGAAGTTCTGGCCGTACCAGATGAGCGTCGGGCTGCAGCACTACGAGATGGGGCTGATCGGCGCCGGCATCTTCGACGCGTACAAGAACAGCCTGCGGATGGCCGCGACCGTGGCGCTCGGCGGCACGATCGTCGTGTTCGGCGGCGCCTACCTGATCGAGAAGACCCGCGGCGCGCGCTGGCTGCGCGGCTTCATCGCGCTGTGCGCGATCCTGCCGATGGGCGTGCCGGGGCTCGTGCTCGGCATCAGCTACATCTTCCTGTTCAACGCGCCCGGCAATCCGCTGAACGGGCTGTACGGGTCGCTGTGGCTGCTCGCGATCGTCACGGTGGTGCACTACTACGCATCGAGCCACCTGACCGCCGTCACCGCGCTCCGGCAGATCGACAGCGAGTTCGAGGCCGTGTCCGCGTCGCTGAAGGTGCCGTTCTACAAGACCTTCCTGCGCGTGACCGTGCCGGTATGCCTGCCGGCGATCCTGCTGATCGCGCGCTATCTGTTCGTGAACGGGATGACGACGGTCTCGGCCGTCGCGTTCCTCTACTCGCCCGACACGCAGCCCGCATCGGTCGCGATCCTGAACCTCGACGACGCGGGCCAGATGGGCCCGGCCGCCGCGATGGCCACGCTCGTGCTCGCGACGTCGTCGTTCGCGTGCGTGCTGTTCGCGTGCATCTCGCATCGACTGTTGCGCCGCACGCAGGCCTGGCGCAATCCGCATCGCCGTTGATTCTTTGACCGTATTCACGTGACGTCCCGACTTCATCAAGGAGACACCATGACGCTCGCCGCCCAGCCCATCCTGCTCACCCCTGGCCCCCTGACGACCTCCGACACCACGCGCGACGCGATGCTGCGCGACTGGGGATCGTGGGACAGCGACTTCAACGCGATCACCGCGCGCTTGCGCGAACGCCTGCTGCAGATCGTGCACGGCGAAGGCACGCACGAATGCGTGCCGCTGCAAGGCAGCGGCACGTTCTCGGTCGAAGCGGCCCTCGGCACGCTCGTGCCGCGCGACGGCCACGTGCTCGTGCCGAACAACGGCGCGTACTGCCAGCGCATCGCGAAGATCTGCCGCGTGCTCGGCCGCCAGCTGACGACGATCGACTACAGCGAGGATCGCCGCGTCGATCCGGCCGACGTCGAGCGCGCGCTCGCCGCCGATCCGACCATCACGCACGTCGCGCTCGTGCACTGCGAAACGGGCGCCGGCGTGCTGAACCCGCTGCACGACATCGCGCAGGTCGTCGCGAAGCACGGCCGCGCGCTGATCGTCGACGCGATGAGCTCGTTCGGCGCGATCGACATCGACGCGCGCACGACGCCGTTCGACGCGGTAATCGCCGCATCCGGCAAATGCCTCGAAGGCGTGCCGGGGCTCGGCTTCGTGATCGCGAAGCGCAGCGCGCTCGAACGCTGCGAAGGCAACAGCCACTCGCTCGCGATGGACCTGTACGACCAGTGGGTCTACATGCAACGCACGACGCAGTGGCGCTTCACGCCGCCGACGCACGTGGTCGCGGCACTCGACGCCGCCGTCGCGCAATACGTCGACGAAGGCGGGCTCGCGGCGCGCGGCGGCCGCTACCAGCGCAACTATCGCGCGCTGATCGACGGGATGCTCGCGCTCGGCTTCCGGCCGTTCCTCGATCCGGCGATCCAGGCACCGATCATCGTCACGTTCCATGCACCGGACGATCCGAACTACGACTTCAAGCGGTTCTATCAGGAGGTCAAGCAGCGCGGCTACATCCTGTATCCGGGCAAGCTGACCGAGGTCGAGACGTTCCGGGTCGGCTGCATTGGCCACTTCGGCGAAGCCGGCATCCCGGGCGCGGTCGCCGCGATCGCCGACACGTTGCGGGCAATGGGCGTGCGTCGCGTGTCGGCGGAAGCGGCCGCCTGACGTGACGTGATGTAACCCGCCGCATGCACGTTCGCATGCGGCGGCCGTCTTTTTTCGGGCCGTGCACGGCACGGCCCCTTTTCGACGAACCCTCCCATGCGACCCTTCTGGATCGAACAAGCGCTGTTCAACGACGGCGATCTCGCCCCCGCACTGCAAGGTGCGACGCAGGCCGACGTGTGCATCGTCGGCGGCGGCTTCACCGGGCTCTGGACGGCGATCCAGGCGAAGCAGCAGAACCCCGCGCTCGACATCGCGATCGTCGAGGCCGACCTGTGCGGCGCCGGTGCGAGCGGTCGCAACGGCGGCTGCCTGCTCACGTGGTCCGCGAAATTCCTGACGCTGCGGCGGCTGTTCGGCGAAGCCGAGGCGATCCGGCTCGTGAAAGCATCCGAAGCGGCCGTGCAGCACATCGCCGATTTCTGCCGCGCGCACGACATCGATGCCGAGCTGCGGCTCGACGGCACGCTGTACACCGCGACGTCGCGCGCGCAGGTCGGCACGCTCGCGCCGGTGCTCGACGCGCTCGCCGCATGCGGCATCCATAGCTACGAGCCGCTGCCGCCTGCCGAGGTCGCGCGCCGCTCGGGGTCCGCACGCAATCTCGACGGTGTCTACTCGCCGATCGCCGCGACCGTGCATCCCGGCAAGCTCGTGCGCGGGCTGCGGCACGTGGCGCTCGCGATGGGCATCCGGATCTACGAACGTACGCCGATGCTCGACTTCACGCCCGGGCAGCCGGCCGTCGTGCGCACGCCGTCCGGCAGCGTGCGCGCGGGCAAGCTCGTGTTCGCGATCAACGCGTGGATGGCAAGCCGCTTCCCGCAGTTCGAGCGCACGATCGCGGTCGTGTCGAGCGACATGGTCATCACCGAGAAATGCCCCGAGCTGCTCGAGAAAACCGGGCTCGTGGACGGCGTGTCGGTGCTCGATTCGCGAATCTTCGTCTACTACTACCGCACCACCGCCGACGGGCGGCTGATGCTCGGCAAGGGCGGCAACACGTTCTCGTGGCGCAGCCGCATCGCGCCCGTGTTCGATCAGCGCTCGCCGTACGAGGCGCAACTCACGCAAAGCCTGCGCGAGTTCTTTCCGTCGCTCGCGGGCGTGCCGGTCACCGCGAGCTGGAACGGGCCGTCGGATCGCTCCGTCACCGGCTTCCCGTTCTTCGGCCGCCTCGACGACGCGCCGAACCTGTTCTACGGCTTCGGCTACTCGGGCAACGGCGTGGGGCCGACCTACATGGGCGGGCAGATCCTGTCGTCGCTCGTGCTCGACCTCGACAACGCATGGACGCGCAGCCCGATCGTGCGCGGCCCGCTGGGTCATTTCCCGCCGGAGCCGATCCGCTATGTCGGTGCGCACGTCGTGCGCAATGCGATCCGCCGCAAGGAGCGCGCGGAGGACGAGAGCCGGCCGCCGGCAGTTGTCGACACGTGGCTCGCGAAATTCGCGAGCGCGGCGGGGAAAGCCGACAAGGCGTGACGATGCGTCGACCTGCGGGACCTGCATGACCTGAAGACGCAATGAAAAAAGGGACGCGGCGAAGCGTCCCTTTGCGTTGTGCCGTGCGCGGCACCCCGCGCGGGCCTTGCCGGGCGCTTACGCGCGCACGGTCTTCTCCCGCGCCGCCTTCCCCGCCGCCGGCAGCCCCTGCTCATGCGTGCGGCGCATGCGCTCTAGGCCGTGCGACACGTGCTCGCGCACGAGCGCCACCGCCTGCGCTTCATCGCCACCCGCGAGCGCCTGCACGATCTTGTCGTGCTCGGCCGCGGACACGGCGATTGCATCCTCTTCGGCCTCGATTGCCGCCTGGCGCAGCAGGCCGAGCTGGCGCACGAGCCGGCGGTAGGTATCGGTGAGATGCGTATTGCCGACGCCGACGACCATCGCATCGTGGAACTGCACGTTCAGCTCGGTATAGCGCGTGACGTCGTGCGTCTTCGCGGCGTCCTTCATCGACTGGATGATGCCCTTCAGCACCTTCAGCGTGTCGGGCGAGATACGCTTCGCGAGCGCGCGCGCGACCGACTCGTCGAGCATCGCGCGCACTTCGTAGATCTCCTCGGCTTCGCGCAGCGGCACGACGCGCACCGTCACGCCGCGGTTCTTCTCGTTGCGCAGCAGGCCGGCCTGCTCGAGCGCGCGGAATGCTTCGCGCACGGGGCCGCGCGACACGTTCAGCTTGGTCGCGATCTCGACTTCGTTGAGCTTCTCGCCGGGCGCGTATTCGCCGGAGACGATCGCGCGCTCGAGCATGTCCTGGACGATCATCGCGAGCGACTGGCTTTGCAGGAGTTCGATGGCGCTGAGCGCGTTCGGGGCTGTCATGGTCGGGCAGGCAGCAAGGCTGCGGTAGAGAACGAGGGCGCCATATCGGCGAATGATCCTTGTATACCCTCGGCCCGGCACATTGTCAACAGTTTTCAGTTTCCAAAAGCCAATTCCGCCTGCCGGAATGCAACCGCCGCGCAACCGGCAGGCGGCGGTCGCGCGGCGGGCTGACCTCACCCGCCTCGCGCGACGCGTGGCGACCGTCAGGCCGTCGGGTGCTTCACCGGCCCCGGATCGCTTTGGCTCGGCCGCCCCGTCTCGACGTGGCCCGCGAAGCGGCGCACGACCTTGTCGTCGCCGCCGCGCAGCGTCGTCGCGGTGATCGTCAGATCGTACCAGCCGTGGCTCGACGACAGCTCGAAGTGATCCTCGATGCGCTCGCCCGGCTCCAGCGTGTAGGTCCGCGCATGCTTGTGGCTATACGCGTTGTCGACCGTGACGCGGCACGTCGCGCGCCCGCTGTTGCGCAGTTGCAGGTACACGTGGCGGTTGCGCACGTCGTAGCCGATCCGCGCTTCGGGGTTCGCGTGGCGGCCGTCCGCCGCGAGCCGCGTGTTGCCCTGGAACTCGCACAGATAGCCGTTCGGGCCGTAGGCCGCGAGATGGTAGTCGCCGCGCGCGGCCGACGTGTTCCACGTGTCGACGAAGCGGTCGTGCGCGGACACCGCATAGCGGCGCGGCGGCGTCGTCGGGTTGCGGCGGTCGTATACGTAGAACGCGGCCCCTGCGTCACCGGTGTTCGCGAAGTCGAGCGACACGCTGTCGTCGTGCCCGCTCACGCGGCTGTGCACGAACAGCTCGTACGGCAGCGCACGTGCCGGACGCGTGCCGGGCTCCTGCGTCGGCATCGACTGCTGCGCGGGCACCTGGTACGCCTGGCCGGCCGTCGCGATGTGCTGCGGCACCGTGAAGCTGACCGTGCGCGTGTCGGGGCGCGCGGAAAAGTCGAACGCCGACGTCAAGTCGCCGCAGATCGACCGGCGCCATGCGCTGATGTTCGGCTCCTTCACGCCGAAGCGCGCTTCGAGGAAACGCAGCACCGACGTATGGTCGAACGTCTCCGAGCACACCCAGCCGCCCTTCGTCCACGGCGAGATGATGATCAGCGGCACGCGCGGCCCGAGGCCGATCGGCTGGATGCCGCCCGGGTCGGCGCCCGGCACGAGCGGGCTCATTTCGCCCGGGTACTTGTTCAGGTCGAGCAGCTCGTCGCCGAGATTCGACAGCAGGTTCGACGACACGATGCCCTGGCCGCCCACGCCGCTCGTGACCGGCGGCACCGGCGGCACGACGTGGTCGAACAACCCGTCGTTCTCGTCGTAGTTCAGGATGAACACCGTCTTCGCCCACACTTCCGGGTTCGACGTGAGCGCCTCGAGCACCATGTTGATGTAGAACGCGCCGTCGGTCGGCGACGCCTGCGGGTGCTCGCTGTACTTGTACGGCGACACGATCCACGACACCTGCGGCAGCCGGTTCGCCTGCACGTCCGCCTTCAGCTCGGCGAGCGTATGGTCCGACGCGCCCTTGTCGACCAGCGGGCCGCTCGCGCCTTCCTTCACCTGGAAGCGCTTGAAGAACATCAGCGAGTTGTCGGTGTAGTTGTCGGTCGGGTCGCCCGGGATGCCCGTGCCGCCCTGGTACACCTTCCAGCTGATCTTCGCGTTCTCGAGGCGTTCCGCGTAGGTCGTCCACGTGTAGCCGTTCACGTCGTCGCGCTCGCCGATGCCCGGGCCGTTCGGCGGGTTGCCGTAGATGTTGCGCGGGTCGACCGTGCCGGTCCACAGGTAGATGCGGTTCGGTGCGGTGTCGGCGTGCGCGGAGCAGAAGTACGAATCACAGATCGTGAACGCGTCGGCCAGTGCGTAGTGGTACGTGAGATCCTGGCGCTTCAGGTAGCCCATCGTCAGCACGTCCTGCTTCTGGTTCACCCACTGGTCCCACTGGCCGTTGTTCCAGGACAGGTGGCCGCTGCTCCAGCCGTGGTTGGTGCCCGGCTGGAATTCGGTCGTCTGCTTCGGATCGAGGTAGAACGGCAGCACGTACGGCGCCGACGGATCGAGGCCGCGCGAATGGTAGTTCTTCGTGAACACCGACGCCGGCGGCTGCTGCCACACCGGTGCACCGCTCGGCAGCAGGTGCGGGCGCGGGTCGTTGAAGCCGCGCACGCCGCGCAGCCCGCCGAAGTAATGGTCGAACGAACGGTTTTCCTGCATGAAGATCACGACGTGTTCGACGTCGCGGATCGTGCCCGTGCGATAGGCGGCCGGCATCGCCAGCGCATTGCGGATCGCGGGCGGGAAGCCCGCGTAGGCGGCCATCGCGCCGGCCGACTGCGCGGCGAGGCGCAGGAAATCGCGTCGATTGTTCGAGGACATGAAGAGAACCCTGTTGTCGGTAGAAATGGGGGCGCCAGTCGAGCGGGGCCGGCGGTTTGCGTCGCCGTTATTACCCCGCATCGGCGTGTCCCGCCCGTGACCGGTTACCGCAGGTTTCTTTGGGTTACCCACAGGAATTTTTTCGAAGCGGCGCACGACGCGCCTTTCATCCGGCCGACATACGCGTGCGCTACGCTGACGCGCGATACAGAGGGGAGAAGCCGAGTCGTGTTCGATCAGCTGAAGGCGTTCCACGCGACCGTCCGGCAGGGCAGCATCACGCGCGCCGCGCGCCACCTGGGCGTGAGCCAGCCGACGATCGCCGCGCAGATCCGGCAGGTCGAGCAGGTGTACGGCGTCGAGCTGTTCTACCGCAGCGGCCGCAAGCTCGAAGTCACCGAGACGGGCATCGAGCTGCTGCCGCTCGTCGAGAAGATGATCGCGCTCGAGGCGCAGGCCGACATCATGCTGCGCAACGTCGGCGGCCTGTTCGAAGGCCACCTGCGGATCGGCGCGACGGGGCCGTACTACATCATGGACGCGGTCGGCCGCTTCTCGAGCGCGCACCCGTCGATCGCGCTCACGTGCCGGATCGGCAACTCCGAGGAGATCCTGCAGGCGCTGCAGGAATTCCGCATCGATCTCGCCGTCTCGTCGCAGCGCAACGATGCCGACGGCCTCGAACGCAAGGTGATCTCGACCGACCCGCTCGTGCTCGTCGTGCATCGCAACCATCCGCTCGCGCGCTTCGACGCGATCGAGCCGGCGCAACTCGCCGACGTGCGGCTGCTGATTCGCGAGGAAGGCTCGGTCACGCGCCGCTGCACGGAGACGATTCTCGAGGCGGCCGGTGTCGCAGCCGTCTCGGTGGCCGAGATCGGCAGCCGTGAAGCAATTCGCGAAGCGATCCTGCACGGCGTGGGCGGCAGCCTGTTTCCGCTCGGCGAGGCCGAACGGCATCCGGATTTGCGCGTGATCGCGCTGCGCGGCGTCGACACGACGATCGACGAATACGTGTACTACCTGAAGGCGCGCCGCCAGAGCCCCGCGATCGACGCGTTCCTCGCCTGCATCCTGCCGGCCGGCAGCGGCACTGCCGGGACGGATGAAGCAGGACGAACGGCGCGGCGGGCGAACGCACGCTGAACTGCCGCGCGTTCGCCGGTTCCGCACGTGACTGGCGCTTTTCCCGCGCCTTCCCTCGCTTTTCCTCGTGCCTTCCTTCTGTCGTCGCGCTCACCTCACTTCGGCAGTGCCGGAATCATCCACGTCAGCACGTGCTGCTGCAGGAACACCAGCACACCGAGCAACAGCGTGAGAATCACGCTGTGCCAGAAGGTGCGCGCGAACACGACACCTTCCTGTCCTTTCAGGTCCGTCGTCGATACCCCCGTTGCGATGTTCTGCGGCGAGATCATCTTGCCCATCACGCCGCCCGACGAGTTGGTCGCGGCCATCAGCACCGGATCGAGGCCGAGCTGCCGCGCGGCGACGACCTGCAGGTTGCCGAACAGCGCATTGCCCGACGTGTCGCTGCCGGACAGGAACACCGCAATCCAGCCGAGCGACGCGGACACCAGCGGGAACAGCGCACCGGTCGACGCGACGCCGGTGCCGAGCGTGTAGCTGATCCCCGAGTAGTTCAGCAGGTACGCGAGCCCGACGATCATCATCACCGTGACGATCGCGATCCACGTTTGCCGCCAGGTCTTGACCACGCAATCGAAGAAATCGCCCACGCCGGTGCGTGTCAGCGCGGCCGTGATGATCGCCGAGAGCAGGATCGCGGTGCCCGTGCCGAGCGGCTGGAAGTCCCAGATCGCCGCATACGGCTTGTGATACAGCGACACGAACACCGCGTTGTGCAGGCCCGGCCACTTGATCTTCACGTCGCCGATTGCCGCGATGTTCGCGTGCACCCATACGATCACGACCACCGACACGACGAGCCACGGCAACCAGCCGCCGAAGCCCGCGCGCGCGGCGCCGGCCGTTGCCGGCACGCTGCGCGCGAGCGCGTATTGCGGATCGGGCTGCGGCTTCCACAGCTGCAGGAAACCGATCGTGACGATCAGCGACGTGAGCGACGACAGCACGTCGGTGAGCTGGTAGCCGAGGAAGTTCGACGTGACGAACTGCGCGATCGCGAAGCTGCCGCCCGACACGAGCAGCGCAGGCCACAGCTTCGAGATCGAGCGCAGCCCGCCGTACGCGCCGACCACGTAGAACGGCAGCAGCAGCGCGAAGAACGGCAGCTGGCGGCCGACCATCTGCGCGAGGGTCGCGGGCGGCAGCGACGTGACCGCGCCGAGCACGGTGATCGGCACGCCGAGTGCGCCGAACGCAACCGGCGCCGTGTTGAACAGCAGCGTGTAGGTGAGCGCTTCGAGCGCGGGGAAGCCGAGCGCGATCAAGAGGGCGCTCGTGATCGCGACCGGCGTGCCGAACCCCGAGATCCCTTCGAGCAGGCAGCCGAACGAGAACGCGACGACGAGCAGCACGAGGCGGCGGTCGTCGGGCAGGTTGTCGAGCATCCACTGCCGGAACTGGTCGAAGCGGCCCGACTTCACCGCGATGTTATACAGCAGCAGCGCGTTGAAGACGATCCACATCACCGGCACGACCGCGAGCGCCATGCCCGCGCCGACCGCGTTAAACGCGAGCCCCGCCGGCATGCCCCATGCGCCGATCGCGACCGCGAGGCCCGCGACGAGCCCGGCGAGCGACGCCTGCCAAGCGGGGCGGCGCAGCACGCCGAGCGCGATCAGCGCGACCGCGATCGGGATCGCGGCGACGAGGAAGGACAGCAGCAGCGAGTGGGCGACCGGCGTCAACGGCTGTGCGAAGACGATGCCGGGCGGTAGGGCGTCGGTGGGGTTCATCGTGTCTCCAGAGTCGACCCGAGCTCGCAACGGGATGCCCCGGGTTCGGTACAAGGCGATGTCCTGCGGTCACGACAACAATCAGGCGCTTGCGCACGCAACGACGTTGCACGGCCAACCGATCAGTCGCTTAAAAGAGGTTAGGAGGCGCGCGGCGCTTGTACAAGGAGGACAAGCCCGATCCGTGCCGACCCGATATGGGCCAGCCGCCGCATGCTGACCGGCAGCGGGCAACCCGCTGTCGTATTCGACAGAAAGCCCGCCGCGAGCGGCTCCCCCGCGCAATGTTGCACATGCGGCAAAGGTGCCTGACGACGCGCGGGATGTTTCGTTTGGCGTCCGAAGCCTAGACTGGTCGCATCGATTCCGCCCGCGCCGGCCACGGCAGGCACGGCGCCGGAACCTCACGGAGTGAACACGATGAAGACGATGAAACGGACGGCATGCGCCTGGGTGCTGATCGGCGCGGCCTTCGCCGCTCACGCGCAGGCCGCGTCGACGCTGACGCGTGCCCAGGTCCGCCAGGAACTCGTGGAGCTGCAGGCCGCCGGCTACCGGACGAGCCTCGCGAGCAGTCCCGACTTTCCCGACCACATGCAGGCGATCATGCGCCGTGCCGCACAGGCACGCGGCGAGGACCCCGGCTACGGCAGCGAAGGCGGGGCAAACGTGGAATCGGGCAAACCGGCGCTGCCGCACGCGATCGACCGCGGCACCTACGCGCATCACTGACGGCAGATTCAACCGGACCGCGCGCACAACGGTGCGCCGTGACCAGCGACGGAGAGACGCATCGCGCACCGCGCCGACCGACGCGATGCACGTGCGCAGACATCACACGCTGAAGCGGTTCAGCGTATAAGCGCGATAGGCGGCGACGAACGCGTCGAACGATCCGGCCTCCTTCGCTTCGAGCTCGGCCTGCTCGGCCAGCGATTTCGCGGCGAGCGCCTGCTCGGTGCGCAGCGTCTCCGCCGACGGCGGACGCGCACGGAAATGCGCGGCATGCGCTTCGCTCTGCGCCAGCGCGAACCCGAGGAACGACTGGCCGCGTTCACGCATCGTGCGCAGCACGCGCGCGGACGGCGTGCGCTCCGGATCGGCGAGCTTCTCGCGTTGCGCGGCGATTGCGCGCACATGCTCGTCGCCGCCGCGGATCTCGTCGAGACGACGGCCGACGGTTTCGATATCGGCCATCAGGTCGTCCGCCCATGCCTGCAGCGTGACCGGTTGGCCGTCGCGCTGCAGCGTGAGCCCCGGCTTGCGCCCTTCCATCGTCACGCTGCCGAAGTTCGCGTTCGCTTCCTTGTACGCGGGGCAGTCGAGCGCCGGGCTCTCGTCGAGCGCGCACGCGAGCAGGAACGCATCGATGAAGCGCGCGGTTTCCAGTGCGATGCCGGTCGGCTCGAACGGATCGATGTCGAGACAGCGCACCTCGATGTACTGCACGCCGCGCGACGCGAGCGCATGCAGCGGCCGCTCGCCCGAATACGTGACGCGCTTCGGCCGGATCGTCGAGTAGAACTCGTTCTCGATCTGCAGCACGTTCGTGTTGATCTGGATCCACTCGCCGTCGCGATGCGTGCCGATCGCCTCATACGCCGGATACGGCTCGCTCACGGCCTTCGACAGCGCGTCCAGATAGCCGGGCAGCGTGTTGTAGTCGACGTGCAGCGCGGCCTGGGCAGTCGTGTTCGAGTAGCCGAGATCGCTCATCCGCAGGCTCGTTGCATACGGCAGGTACAGCGTATCGGCATCGAACGTGTCGAGCTTGTGCGGCTTGCCGCGCAGGAACTTCGTGTCGAGCGCGGGCGACGCGCCGAACAGGTACATCAACAGCCAGCTGCGGCGGCGGAAGTTGCGGATCTGCGCGAGATAGCGCTCCGACTGGTAATCGACGAGCGTGGCCGTCGAGCCCTCTTCCGCGTGCAGGCGCCGCCACACTTCCTCGTGCAGCGAGTAGTTGTAGTGGATGCCGGCGATGCACTGCATCGTGCGGCCGTAGCGATACGCGAGACCGCGCCGGTACACCGTCTTCAGGCGGCCGATGTTCGACGTGCCGTAGTTAGCGATCGGGATCTGGTCATCGGCCGGCAGCAGGCCGGGCATCGAGTCGTTCCACAGCATCTCGTCGCCGAGCGACGCATAGACGTAGCGATGCAGATCGTCGAGACGCTCGAGCGTGATCGCGGCGTCGCCTTCCGCGGGCGTGATCAGCTCGATCAGCGCTTCGGAATAGTCGGTCGTCAGCGCCGGATGCGTGAGCGCCGAACCGAGCGCGCGCGGATGCGGCGTGAACGCGATCATCCCGTCGCGCGTCACGCGCAGGCTTTCCTTTTCGATGCCGCGCAGGCCGTCGGGCAGATGCTGCCGCGTCGGGCCCGAGCTCAGCGCGTCGAGGCGATTCAGCAGCAGTTCGGACTGGCGGTGAGTCATGGTGTTCGACATGGAGACGCAAGTGCGTGACGGCCGCGCGCAGAACGCCGCGCGCGGCCGGCTGGATTGTTGGTCGCTTCGTTGGTAGCGGGCACTTTAACATCTCGCCGAAACACGCGCTTGAGGTGGCGCGGGGCACGGTGTGCGGGCTGGAGCGGGCCGCCGGGCGGGCCGGTCACGGCGGTCGCCGCATCTGCGACCGGTTCCATGCGGCGGCAACGGGCACGCCGGTTATGCGAATTCGTCGGACGGAACGTGATGCGCGAACGGGTGGCGGCAGGTGCAACCCTGCCGCTGAACCGATCGCGGAAAGCGGGGTGAGTGGGCATCGCGCGTACGGCATCCGGCCGACGACGGATGCGCTGAATTGCCGTGACGGCCGGTGCGGTGTCCGGTGTCCGGTGTCCGGTGTCCGGTGTCCGGTGTCCGGTGTCCGGTGGTTAGCCTACGCAGGTCGGCATGACCTGCGCAACGGGTTGCATCGCGGCCTCGCCAGGTCGCACCCGGCCGCGGGCCACAGCGATCACCCGCCGCGCGCGCCGCCCGCCCGGTCGGCCACCTCATTCCACAAATGCAGCGCCGCGTACGCGCGCCACGGCCGCCAGCCTTCGGTGCGGTGCTTCTGGGTCGCGAGCCGGTCGAGCGCCGGATCGCGTGCGGCGATCGACTGCATCAGCACGAGATCGGAGGCCGGCCACGCGTCCGGATCGCGCCATGCGCGCATCGCGATGTATTCGACGGTCCACGGGCCGATGCCGGGCAGATCGAGCCACGCACTGCGCAGCGTCGCGAGATCGGCGTGCTCGCGATCGACCGGCACGTCGCCGGCCGCCACCGCGCGCGCCACGCCCGTCAGTGCCGCCACCCGCTTGCCGGGCATCCCGATCTTGTCGAGATCGCACGCGGCCAGCGCATCGGGCGTCGGGAAACGCCATGCGGGCATGCCGTCGTCCTCCTGAACCACTCGTTCGCCGGCCCGTTCGACGAGCCGGCCGACGATCGTCGTCGCGGCCTTCACGCTCACCTGCTGGCCGACGATCGCGCGCACGGCCAGCTCGAACCCCGACCATGCGCCCGGCACACGCAGCCCCGGCGCGGCCTCGACGAGCGGTGCAAACCACGGATCGCGCGCGAGCCCGCTGCCGATGGCGGCCGGATCGGCGCCGAGGTCGAACATCGTCGCGACGCGCATGGCGAACGCATCATCGACATGGCGCGCGACCGCGCCTTCGACCGTCGCGACCAGGCAGTGCTTGCGCGGATGTTTCGCGACCGTGAGCCGGCCGGCATCGCCGTGCAGGTCGACGATGCGGCGATACACACCGTCCGCCACCTGCTCGACACCCGGAATCGCGCGCCCGCTGAAGAAGCGCAGCACGCGCGCCCAGTCGTAAGGCGCATTGAAGCGCAGCTCCATTTGCGCGGACGGCGGCACATGGCCGCCGTTCACGATGGAGGTGATGGTTGTTTTTGCGATGCTCAAACTGCGCTGCCCTCCGCAACGGATTCGGTTTGATCGTCGTGCACATGACGCGCTTCGGATGCGAGCAGCGTCGCCTTGCGGCGCACGCCCCAACGATACCCGGAAAGCGCGCCGCCCTTCTGTACGACGCGGTGGCACGGGATCGCGAGCGCGACCGGGTTCGATGCGCACGCGGATGCAACAGCGCGCACCGCGCGCGGCGCACCGAGCGCCTCGGCGATCTCCGAGTAGCTGCGCGTTTCGCCGTACGGAATATGCGTCAGCGCCTCCCACACGCGCTGCTGGAATGCGGTCGGCGCGATGTCGAGCGGCAGGTCGAACGCGTGCCGTGTGCCATCCAGATACGCGCGGATCTGCGTGACGAACGGCGCGAGCCGTGCCGACGCTTCGACCAGCTCGGCACGCGCGAACGCATCCTTCAACTCGCCGACGAGCGCGGCCGGCTCGTCACCGAACGCGATCCGGCAGATGCCCTGCTCGGTCGCGGCGACGAGCACGGTGCCGAGTGACGTCGATGCGGTCGCATAGTCGATCCGCAACCCCGCGCCCTGCCGGCGAAACGCCGACGGCGCCATCCCGAGCTCGCGCGGCACCGACGCATAAAGCCGCGACGGGGAGTTGAAGCCCGCGTCGACGGCCGCCTGCGTGACCGGCTGCCCGCTTTGCAGCGCCTGCCGCAGCGCGGCGCCGCGTTGCGCGGCCTGGTACTGCCGCGGCGACACGCCGACCACGCGCTTGAAGAGCCGCTGAAGGTGAAACGGGCTCACGTGCACGGCATCGCTCAGCTGCTGCAGCGTGAGCCGTTCGGCATGCGCGTCGAGCACCGCGCACGCGCGGTTGACGATCTCGAGCTCGCGCGGCAGCCCCTCCGGCTGGCAACGCTTGCAGGGCCGGAAGCCGGCCGCACGCGCAGCGGCCGTATCGGCGAAGAAGGACACATTTTCGCGACGCGGCAGCCGCGACGCGCAGGTCGGGCGGCAGAACACGCCGGTCGTGCTCACGGCGTAGAAGAACGCGCCGTCCGCATGCGGATCGCGCTCGGTGACGGCGCCCCAGCGGGCATCATCGGTCGGATAGGCGATTTTCATCTGAACCTCGCACTCTCTAGTGTAGATGGTGCCTACTCTAGACATCGGCACGTGCCGTCGCGCCCTGAATCTTGCTCTGTGATTCGCCCCGGATAATCGGGTCGCATCAACTGAAAATAAATCCGACAAAACGCGCGCGCCGGCTGTTCCGGCGCGGTTTTCGTCATTGTCCCGTCACCATTTTGCTGCAGTGCGGATGCGACAAATCGCCGTCCTGACGTTTTTTTGCATTCGGAATATTGCGTCGCACCATCGCCGTGTGTATAGTTGGAACTGTCTCCTCCATGTCTCCTCCTGATATGGATTAAGCCCGTTCCGCTCTGCGTGAACGGGCTTTTTTTCGTCCGTCGATTGTGCCGCGTTCCGGCCGGCGGCGCAGGCGCGATGCGTCTACACTCGATGCTCGTGGACTGCGAAGGAGAGCCTTGCCCATGAAACCGACCATCCGCGCGATCGACCACATCGTGCTGCGCGTGACCGACATGGCCGCGATGACGCGCTTTTACTGCGACGCCGTCGGCTGCCATGTGGAGAAGGAACAGCCCGATCTGGGCCTCGTGCAACTGCGCGCCGGCGACGCGCTGATCGACCTGCTGACGGTCGGCGGCCCGATCGACCGTCCCGACAGCGGCCCGCCCGGCACGGGACGCAATCTCGATCACCTGTGCCTGCGCGTCGAGCCGTTCGATCCCGACGCGTTGACCGCCCATTTCGCCGCGCATGGCGCGCGGCCGGGCGCGCCCGCGGAACGCTACGGCGCCGGCGGCTACGGGCCGTCGATCTATCTGTTCGACCCCGAAGGCAACATGCTCGAATTCAAGGGGCCGCCGCCGGCCGCGATCGGCTGAACGCGGCCGGCACGCGGGCCGTCACGCGTCCGCGCGCGCCTTCAGCACCGTCCACTCGACCGCCACCGGATCGTGGTCGGCGCTCGAGATCCACGCGGCGCCGTCCTGCACCGTGCATTGCAGGCGCATCGTGCGCTCCGCGAGTTTCCCGAGCGCGGCCGCGACACCGTCGTTCAGCGACAGCACCTGCACGTTGCGCAGCCGCTCGACCTTGCTGCGCACGCCCTGCCACCAGATATCCGACGTCTTGCCGCCGTATGCGATCACCGTGACCTGCCCGGCGCGGCCGGCCGCCTTCGAGATGCGCCGCTCGTCGGGCTGGCCGGCTTCGATCCAGACGTCGATCGCGCCGGTCAGGTCTTTCTGCCACAGATCGGGCTCGTCGACGTCCGACAGCCCCTTGCAGAATTCGAGCCGCTCGTGCGCGAACAGCGCGAACGCGACGATGCGCACCATCATCCGCTCGTCGGTTTCGGACGGATGGCGCGCCACCGTCAGCGCGTGATCGGCGTAGTAATGCCGATCCATGTCGGCGATTTGCAGTTCGGCTTTGTAGATCGTGGATTTCAGCGCCATGCGGAGTCGGCCCGGGCGGGCATTCGGTTCGGTCGGGCCGTGATGATACCGAATGCGGGCCGTGCGGCGCGTGTCATGCGCCACCCACAGCGCAACGGCCCGGCGTGGGCCGGGCCGTGTTCGGTTCGCGCCGCCGGCTCATCGGGCCGGCGCGCTCGCGCGTCGTGTGACGGCGCGGTGAATGGACGGTTACTGCTTGACGAAGCGCGAATCGGTCCAGAGACCCTGCTGGTCGCTGTTGTCGGCGCTGACGAACTGCACGTCGCCCTGGTCGACCGACACCACGCGGAAGCGCTGGCCTTCCGGCACCGACAGGCACCGGTAATCGTCGAAGTATTGCTGCTTCGCCTGCGACTTGCCGTCACGTTCGTGACTCAGTACGGAGTCCAGATTGTCTTTCGACAGGCAGCCCCATGCGTTCTTCGTCAACTGGATTTCCTGCTTCGGCTTGACGGCCGAATCGCCGCCGGCTTGGGCAATCGACACCGCGCAAAATGCGCCGACGAGGGCAAAAAGGATACCGGTACGTTTCATCATGTTCTGTCTCCAGGCTTGCGGGCACCAGGCTTGGGTTAGCTATGTGTTTAAAGGTGATCGTGAACCCGCGTTTTTCACTTTAGAAGACCGGCAAGCGATAGCAAGCACATTTGTTGTGCGACCGCAATAGCGGCGGATTGTCGCACCCCGTGCGCAGCCTGTTTTTCTCACCCCGCGCAGACATGCCGACGCGCACTGCCCGACGCACAGGCTCGCGCCGCCGGGCGGAAAGCGTTACTCAGCAAGACTTTCATCAAAGTTACAATGCGGCGATTGAACGGTTTGGATAATCCATTTCGCTATCCGGATCATTTTGATGCGCCGCACATAAAGTCATCCGAAACGATTCGACTTTACCGCAACGCGGAATCGCATTTACCTGATACAAGAAAAATGCCAGGTATAAGCGCATCCGTATTTATCCGTACTTCGCCGCGTGGTTTCAGCGCCCGCGAAAGCCCGCCGCAAGCGCCTTTCGCCAGCGTGTTTACCCTGCCTTATTCTGGGTAGCTTGCTGGCGTTCGAAATAATCGCGCTGAAAAATGCACATGCGATAAGCGTTGTGATACGCGCCGTTTCCGAAAAATTCTTCCTTCAATTCGGCCTCGTGCTGGAATCCGCATTTCTCGTACACGTGAATCGCCGCCGCATTCGACGTATCGACGATCAGGTACAGCTTGCGCATGTTCAGCACCTTGAACGCATATTCGATCGCAAGACGCGTCGCCTGGCCCGCATAGCCGCGCCCCTGGCGTTGCGGCGCGATGATGATCTGGAACTCGCCGCGTCGATGGATGTAGTCGAGCTCGATCAGCTCGACGAGGCCGACCAGTTCGTCTTGCGCATCGACCGCGACGAAACGGCGCTCGCGCTGGTCGTGCACGTGGCGGTCGTACAGTTGTGACAGTTCCGAGAAGGTTTCGTACGGCTCCTCGAACCAGTAGCGCATGATCTTGGCGTCGTTGTTCAGCTCGTGGACGAAGCGCAGGTCCTGGCGCTCCAGGGGCCGCAGCGCGAGCGTGTTGGTATCGTTCTGGAGTTGCATGTTCATGTCCTTTTTGATGCCGGCGCACGTGCGGCAAGGCCGCATCCGGGCCTGTTTCGCACTGTAAGAAGTTGAACGCGGGCGAAGTTCAGAGCCTAGAATGGGAGCAAGGGTTCCTGCCACCGCAAGGAGGCTATCGTGTTCGAGCAAGTCATACTCGGAATATTCCTCGTGCTGCCGCTCGTGATCGTCGCGGCGCTGTTTTCCGACGAACTTTGGCAGGAACATCGGCGCCAGCATCCGCGCGACGAAAACGCACCGCACATCGACTGGAAGCATCCGTGGCGCCGCGTGCGACGCGGGCATTGAGTCGATTGCCGTTCATCCACGAGGCGTGCCGGCCCGGCCGCCCTGGCATGTGAACGCGTGACGTGCCCTGTTAAGCCCCCGAATTTCGCCTCGATCCGATTCCCACTTGATCCGCTCACCCCGCGAGACGCCGCCGTGAACGACCTGCCCGCCCAACCTCCGCACGACATTCCCAGCGAAACGATCGACCTGCAGATCGCCGACGTGCTGGCGGCCGTCCGCTACCCGGCCAACAAGGATGCGATCGTCGATGCCGCGCGCGACGCCGGCGCCAGCAACGAGGTGCTGTCGATGCTCGACGGCCTGCCCGAACAGGACTACGCGGACGTCAACGCCGTCACCCAGTGGGTCGCCGGTAACTTCGGTCCCGGCCTCGGGGTTTGAGCGCGCACCCATAACGCGATAGGATCAGGCCGCACCGGTCGCGCAGCGGCCGGTTGCCTGTCGCCCGGCGCAAGACCGGGTGTTTCCGCCTACGTGCCCGGGGAATTCCATGGAAGGCATCCTGATCCAGCACACGACACGCCGTCAGCTCTGGTTCGGCGCCCTGACGGCGCTCGTCATCGTGCTCGCGCTCGGGATCGCCGCGCCGCACGCGAACGTCGAGCTGCCGGCCGTCGAGCCGTTCATGCCGATGTGTGCGCTCACCGTGTTCACCACCGCGAGCATCGCGGCGTTCTTTCTCGGCGCGCAGTTCACCGTGACGCGCCAGCCGGTGCTCGGCGCGCTCGGCGGCGCCTACGCGTTCACCGCACTCGCCGTCGCATTGCAGCTGCTCACCTTTCCCGGCGTGTTCGCGCCGCACGGGCTGTTCGGCGCGCAACCGCAAAGCGCCGCGTGGATGTGGATCTTCTGGCATGCCGGCTTCCCCGGTTTCGTGATGGTCGCGCTGCTCGCGCGCGAGCGGCTGGCGCGCGCCCCGATCGGCGCGCAGCAGACACGCAGGTGGACGGTCGCGCTGATCGGCGGGCCGGCTGTCGTCGCCGGGCTGCTGTGCCTGTTTGCACTGAACGTGTCGCTGCCGCCCGCGTTTCATCCGCCGGGCGACGCGGCCGTGCTGCCCGTCAATGCCGTCGCGCTGATCGTGTGGCTGCTCAATGCGCTGGCGCTCGTGGCCGTGCTGGCCACCGGCCGGCTGCGCACGACGCTCGATCTGTGGCTCGCGATCGCGGTGCTCGCGTGCCTCACCGACACGACGCTGAACCTGATGAGCACCCATCGCTTCACGGTCGGCTGGTATCTCGCACGCGTGTTCAGCATGTTCACGCCCGGCGTGCTCGTGTGCGTGCTCGCGTGGGAAGTGACGATGCTGTACCAGCGGCTGTTCGAGGCGCACGCGACGCTGATCCGTTCGTCCGCACGCGACGGCCTGACGGGCGCCTTCAACCGCATGCACTTCAACGATCATTTCCACACGCTGTTCCTGCAGGCGCGACGGCAAGGCGAACCGCTGTCGCTGCTGATGGTCGACGTCGATCGCTTCAAGGCGTACAACGACGCGTTCGGCCACGTGAAGGGCGATGCTTGCCTGATCGCGGTCGCGAATGCGCTGGCTGGCGCGGTGCGGCGGCCGGCGGACATGGTCGCGCGTTACGGCGGCGAGGAGTTCGCGATCGTGCTGCCGAACACGGGGGCGCGTGGGGCGCGGCTGGTCGCCGAGGAAGCGCGCGAAGCGGTGCTGCGGCTCGATCTCGCGATGCCGACCGCACCCGCCGGACGCGTGAGCGTGAGTGTCGGCTGCGCGACCGTGTCGCCCGACGATCTGTCGACGCCCGACGCGTTGATCGAAGCCGCCGATGCCGCGCTGTATCGTGCGAAGGATACGGGGCGAAACAGGGTCGTCACCGCCTGAAAACGTCTGCGGTTTCAGGGATTCTTCGGGGATTTGTTACGGTCATTGTGACCGGAATAATCCGCCGTTACGGATTGCGAAGCAGGGAAACGATCGCTTACAGCCGGTGTTGCGGGCGCTCGCTATGCTGGGTTTCATATTGAACCCATGCAGATGAACGCGATGAAGAAGACCCTTTTGCTGATTGCCGGTGTCGCCGTGCTGTTGAGCGGCTGTATCGTGGTGCCGGATGGTGGCGGGTATTACGGCGACGGGTATTACCACCATCATCGTCATTGGGATTGATGTGGGCGAAGGTCCGGATGGGGCGAGCCGGCCCCTCTCGCGCGATCAGGCCGGCTTGGTCAGCTCGGCATGCGTCAGAAATATCTGTAGCGCTGCTCGCGTTTCGTAGTGGAGACGCTCGAGGCGCGCGTCCTTTTCAGCGTCTTCGATCAGATTGCGTTCGGTGTCGAACTGGTAGGGCTCGCCCAGTAGTTCGGCCATGTCGATCTGGATGTACGTGCACTCCCCGTACGGCCGCTTGCCGTCGATGTAGGACAGCGGCCAGAAGTCATCCATCTCCAACACCGCGTCGATCGAGTAATCGTCGAGCGTTCTCCAGATGGTTCCCTGCAGGATCGCGAGATGCTCGGCGCGAAAATCGAAACGCCCCGACGCATCGACACCGCTTTCCGGGTAATCGAACGCATCGCGCAATTCCTCGGGGATCGCGTATTGTCCCGGCGCCAACTCGCCCACGGCCGTGACGAATTCGGGTAAGACGTGGCCGAGTTCTGCCAGCGTGCGAATGGCCAGCACGTCATCGTCGGTTTCGAGGATCGCCTTTGCAACATCGATTGTCGCGCCGTCTCCCGTCAGCGGCTGCTCGGGAACGATGGCCGGCGCGCCCGATTCGACCGGCAGCCACCCGACGCGCAACTTTCTCATCAGCGCGACGTGACGGGGCGCCAGGTCGGGATACGGCGCGTCGTCGGCAAAGACGGCGCGAAGAATGGCGTTGCGTTCAGTCGGATTGATTGACATGGGAGCCCTCGGCGTAGTGCGCACGGCCAGCGTCGGCAGCGCGACGGGATTCAATCAAAAACGAATGACGAGCCACGAAGGGCTGTCGAACTGCAAATGCGCGGGCATTACTTGCCAATACAAAACCTGCTGAAAATCACCCCCAGCAGATCATCCGAAGTGAATTCCCCGGTAATCGCATTGAGCTGCTCTTGTGCGAGCCGCAGTTCCTCGGCAAACAGATCGAGCGATTGCGCGCGCTGCTCAGCATGATCCGCCGCCTGCGCGAGATGCTCCTGCGCAGCCCGCAGCGCAATCAGATGCCGCTCGCGCGCGAGATACACCCCTTCCGCTCCCGCCTGCCACCCTGCAATCCGCAGCAGTTCCGCACGCAGCATGTCGATCCCGTCGCCGCGCTTCGCGGACAGATGCACCTCGGTCAGATCACCTTCCGCCGCCGGATGCTCGACGCACGCCGCCACACCGGTCAGATCCGTCTTGTTCAACACGCGCACGACTGGCACGCCGCCCGGAAACCGCGCGGCGATCACTTCGTCATCCGCCGTCATCCCGGTGCGCGAATCCAGCAGATGCAGCACGACATCCGCCCGTTCGATCTCGCTCCACGTGCGTGCGATGCCGATGCGCTCGACCTCGTCCTCCGTCTCGCGCAACCCGGCCGTGTCGATGATGTGCAGCGGGATCCCTTCGACCTGGATCGTCTGCGCGACCTTGTCGCGCGTCGTGCCCGCGATCGGCGTGACGATCGCCAGCTCCGCGCCAGCCAGCGCATTCAGCAACGACGACTTGCCGACGTTCGGCTGCCCCGCCAGCACGACCGACAGCCCGTCGCGCAGCAGCGCCCCCTGCCGCGCATCACCCAGCACGTGCGCGAGCTGCGCGCGGATCTTCGCGAGCTTGCCGCGCGCGTCGGCCGCCTCCAGGAAATCGATCTCTTCTTCCGGAAAATCGAGCGTCGCCTCGACCAGCATCCGCAGCGTGATCACGTCGTCGACGAGCGCATGGATCTGCCGCGAGAACGCGCCGTCGAGCGAACGCCCGGCCGAACGCGCGGCGGCTTCGGTGCTCGCCTCGATCAGGTCGGCAACGGCCTCGGCCTGCGCGAGGTCGAGCTTGTCGTTCAGGAACGCACGCCGCGTGAATTCGCCGGGCTCCGCGAGCCGCAGCCCGAAACCGCGCCCCGCATCCAGGCAGCGCTGCAGCAGCAGCTGCATCACGATCGGCCCGCCGTGCCCCTGCAGCTCGAGCACGTGCTCGCCGGTGTACGAATGCGGCGCCGGGAAGTACAGCGCGATCCCGCGGTCGAGCGGCGCGCCGTGCTCGTCGAGGAACGGCACGTAGCTCGCGTGGCGCGGGGCGAGCTTCTGCCCGCACAACGCGTCGATCAGCGGCAACGCGGCCGCCTCGCCGCCGCGCCCGAACGACACGCGGACGACCCCGATGCCACCCCGGCCGGCAGCAGTGGCAATGGCGACGATCGGATCGGAATCGGTAGCGAGCATGGGAATCGGATAGATGGGATGAATCGGGTAATCAGCGAATATGGTGCGCCCGCGCAACACTTCGGGCATCGGAACGCCGGCATTGTAGCGTGCCGGCACACCCGTCGCCGGCCGCCGCGCAGGATTCGGACGCGCTCGAATTTATCCCGCCGGGGATAAGCCAAGTATCAGCCCGGCGCCATGTCGTAGCCACCGTTTCGGACGAGTATGCCTGCCGGAGCGGCCTAACAATGCGGCCCTTAATTCCGACACCCACCTCGATCAAGACCGGGATTCGTCTGAACGAGATATGTTTAGCTCAAATGGTTGTCTGAGAGGCGGCGGTGGAATTGCACAATCTCCCCCATGCCGACATCCGAAGAAAAAGCCGCGTTCTCGGAACGCCTGAAATTCGCCCTGCGGCGCAGCCCGGAGAAGGTCACCGGTGCGACGGAGCTGGCGAACCGATTCAATCTGCGCCACCGCGGAGCGCAGCCCGTTTCGCCGCAAACCGCGCACAAGTGGCTGACGGGCCGCACGATCCCGACGTCGGACAAACTCGTCACGCTCGCCGAATGGCTGCGCGTCGAAGTCCACTGGCTGCATTACGGCCCGTCGCCGAGCGTGATCGAACACCCGACGCCGCAACCGCTGCCGCGCGACGAGCGCTATCCGCCGACGCCCGAGACGATCGAACTCGCGTCGAAGATCGAAGCGCTGTCGCCGCACCACCGCTACCTCGTGCAGGAGCTGGTCGAGCAGTTCTACGGCGGCTCGGGCGAGGCGAAGAAGGGCTGAACTCGCGCTACCGGACCCGCAAAAAGCAAAAAGCCGCATGGGCGAACCATGCGGCTTTTTTTCGTGCATCGCGGGGCGAACGCGCCGCCCCGCGTGTGCCACGGGCATCAGGCCGGTTTCTTCTTGGCCCCGCCGAGCTTGCGCGTGATGTAGTACTGCTGTGCGATCGACAGCACGTTGTTCACGACGTAGTACAGCACGAGGCCGGCCGGGAAGAAGAAGAACATCACCGAGAACGCGATCGGCATGAACTTCATCATCTTTGCCTGGACCGGATCCGGCGGCGTCGGGTTCAGGCTCGTCTGCACGTACATCGAGACGGCCATCAGCACCGGCAGGATGAAGAACGGATCGCGCTGCGACAGGTCGTGAATCCACAGCACCCACGGCGCGCCGCGCATTTCGACCGACGCGAGCAGCACCCAGTACAGCGAGATGAACACCGGGATCTGGATCACGACCGGCAGGCAGCCGCCGAACGGATTGACCTTCTCGGTCTTGTACAGCTCCATCAGCGCGGCGTTCATCTTCTGCGGATCGCTCTTGAAGCGTTCGCGCAGCGCCTGCATGCGCGGCGTGATTTCCTTCATGCGCGCCATCGACTTGTAGCTCGCCGCCGACAGCGGGAAGAACACGGCCTTGATCAGGATCGTCAGCAGCACGATCGACCAGCCCCAGTTGCCGATGTAGCCGTGGATCTTCTCGAGCAGCCAGAACAGCGGCTTCGCGATGATCGTCACCCAGCCGTAGTCCTTCACGAGTTCCAGGCCCGGCGCGATGCCTTCGAGCATGCGCTCTTCTTCCGGACCGGCGAACAGGCGGGCCTGCACGTCGGCCGACTGGCCCGGCGCGATCGCGGCAACCGGCTGCTTCACGCCGACGCGGTACAGCGCCGGATCGATCTTTTCAGCGTAGATGTCGCGCTTCACGCCCTGCTGCGGAATCCAGGCCGACGCGAAGTAGTGCTGCACCATCGCGACCCAGCCGTTGTCGGCAGACTTCTCGAAGTTCGCCTTGTTCTTGTCGAGGTCGCTGAAGTCGATCTTCTGGAAGTGCTTCGCATCCGTGTAGACCGCCGGCCCAAGGAACGTGTGCGAGAACATCGGCGTTTCGACGGCCGTGTTGTCGCGCACCAGTTCCATATAGACCGTCGGCGTGACCGGTGCCGTACCGACGTTGTCGATCTTGGTGTCGACGCCGATCACGTAGCTGCCGCGCGTGAACGTGTAGGTCTTCACGACCTTCACGCCGCCCTTCACCGGCGATTCGAACGACAGCTTCAGCGCGTTCTGGTCACCCGTCAGCGACGTCGTGCCCGGATTCAGCTGCGTGTAGACGTCGTTGTGGTTCGGGAAATCGCCGCCGAGCAGGCCCGAGCGTGCGAGATACGTGTGGCCGGCCGTGTGGTCGAACAGCGTGATGTACAGGTCGGGCTGCTTGCCGTCGCCCTGCTTCTTCAGCGTCAGCTTCGCGAGCGTGCCGCCGCGCGTGTCGATTTCGCCGTCATATACGTCGGTCGAGAACTTCACGAGCTGCGCCTGGGCGGCCGGTGCCGTCGTCGACGGTGCAGCGCCGGCTGCGGCGGCAGGCACTTCACCTGCGGTCGTCGTCGTCGCGCCCGTGCCCGATGCACCGCCGGCAGCGGCCGCGGGGGCCGTCTGCGTGGCACTCGGGAAGAACATCGACGGGCGTCCATGGTCCCGCTGCCAGTTGTCGTACAGCATGACAGCTGACATGAAGAAGATCACCCATAGGACGGTGCGTTTGATATCCATGCGTTGTCTCAGAGTCGATGGGACCGCGCGTCGGCTTCGCCGCGAGCGCGAGTGTCGGAGTTGGGCGGCGGGACGAGGTCGATGCCGCCCGCGGAAAACGGATGGCATCGGCACACGCGCCTGACGGCGAGATACGTGCCGCGCGCGGCGCCATGATACTGGATTGCCTCGCGCGCGTAATCCGAACAGGAAGGATAAAAACGGCAACGGTTGCCGAGCATCGGGCTCACGGCAACCTTGTAGAAGCGCAGCAAGGCGATCAATACCGTTTCCATACCTTGGGCGACGCCGTTCGGCGCCGCGTCAAAACCGGCCGGGCAGGCGCGAACGCCGCACCGGGCACGGATGCGTCACTCGGACGCGGGCTTCGACGCACGGCGGGCGATCTCCCGGACTGCCCTGTCGAGCAGTTCGCGAATCTCGGCCGCGCACATCGCCGCGAGCGGGGCGGAAGCCGCGCTCGGCAGCGCTTTCTTGTCGAAGCGCGTGTGCTGCCGCAGCAGCAGGTCGTAACCGGCGAATTCGGCCCGGCGCAGGCGAAACTGATCGCGCGCCAGCCGCTTCACGAGGTTGCGGGTCACCGCACGCGGCGCATACTTCTTGCCGACGACGAGCCCCAGACGCGCGGGCTGACCGGTCGGCTTGCCGTAAATCACGAAGTGCGCGGAGCGCCGCCAAGGACGCAAACGAAAAACGGATGAAAATTCATCCGTTTTCAGAAGTCGCGCAGCTTTCGGGAAGGCGGCTTTCGTCTGCGACGGATTCGCACCCGGCTCGACGGCACCTTCCGCAGGACTGCGGACGGCGGACACAGCGCGCAACCTGCCTTAGATGGCGAGGCGCTTGCGGCCCTTCGCGCGGCGAGCGTTGATGACCTTGCGGCCACCTGCCGTCTTCATGCGGACACGGAAGCCATGGGTGCGCTTGCGGCGCGTCACGGACGGTTGGTAAGTACGTTTCATGATGTTCTCACTTGTTCGAGAATGTCGAAATTCAGGGGACCGCGTGCCCTTAACCGGAGGCATTCGGGCGAACGCAATCGCCGGGAATACAGGATTGGTTTTCGCGGAACCCGCTATTTAAACCGTTTTTCCGTTGACGGTCAATACTTTAGGAGTCGATCGCCTGTGCCCGCCCCGAGCGATCCGGCCCCGCGCCCCACACAACCGGCCTGTGGATAACTCACGCTGTGGCCGCGTTTGGCGGTAGAATCTCGCCTTATCTCCAAGAATCCCGCACGCCGCTTCGGCTCGCGCCTGCCCCTCCAAGACTGTGACGCAGGCGTCCGAGGCACGCTCGCACGACCGCTTCGGGCCTTGTTGCGCTACCGCGACAAGGGCGCCGGCGAGCCGCGCTGTGCACGCAAAAAACGACAGTTACTTGATGAACGATTTCTGGCAACACTGTTCCGCACTGCTGGAGCGCGAGCTGACGCCCCAGCAGTACGTGACGTGGATCAAACCCTTGGCCCCGGTGGCCTTCGATGCGTCGGCGAACACGCTGTCCATCGCCGCGCCGAACCGCTTCAAGCTGGACTGGGTCAAGAGCCAGTTTTCGGGACGGATCTCCGATCTGGCCCGCGAATTCTGGAGCGCGCCGATCGAAGTCCAGTTCGTCCTCGATCCGAAGGCAGGCATGCGCAGCGCCGCCGCCGGTGCGGCACCGTCCGCCCCGCGCGCGCCGCTGGCCCCGACCGGCCCCGCCGCGACGGTGGCTGCGATCGCCGCCAACCTGGCCGCGAATGCCGGCGCTGCGCCCAGTGCGCCGGCCGACGTGCCGATGACGCCGTCGGCAGCCGCCGCGCACCACCTGAACGCCGACGACGCCGACATCGACCTGCCGAGCCTGCCCGCGCACGAAGCGGCCGCCGGCCGCCGCACGTGGCGCCCGGGCCCCGGTGCCGCGCCCGCCGCCGGCGGTGAAGCCGATTCGATGTACGAACGTTCGAAGCTGAACCCCGTGCTCACGTTCGACAACTTCGTGACCGGCAAGGCGAACCAGCTCGCGCGCGCCGCCGCGATCCAGGTCGCGGACAACCCCGGCATCTCGTACAACCCGCTGTTCCTGTACGGCGGCGTCGGTCTCGGCAAGACCCACCTGATCCATGCGATCGGCAACCAGCTGCTGCTCGACAAAGCCGGCGCGCGGATCCGCTACATCCACGCCGAGCAATACGTGTCGGACGTGGTGAAGGCGTACCAGCGCAAGGCGTTCGACGACTTCAAACGCTACTACCACTCGCTCGACCTGTTGCTGATCGACGATATTCAGTTCTTCTCCGGCAAGTCGCGCACGCAAGAGGAATTCTTCTACGCGTTCGAGGCGCTGGTCGCGAACAAAGCGCAGGTGATCATCACCAGCGACACGTATCCGAAGGAAATCTCGGGGATCGACGATCGCCTGATCTCGCGCTTCGACTCGGGCCTCACCGTCGCGATCGAGCCGCCCGAGCTGGAAATGCGCGTCGCGATTTTGATGCGCAAGGCGCAGTCGGAAGGCGTGAACCTGTCGGAAGACGTCGCGTTCTTCGTCGCGAAGCACCTGCGCTCGAACGTGCGCGAGCTCGAAGGCGCGCTGCGCAAGATCCTCGCGTATTCGAAGTTCCACGGCCGCGAGATCTCGATCGAGCTGACCAAGGAAGCGCTGAAGGACCTGCTGACCGTGCAGAACCGGCAGATTTCGGTCGAGAACATCCAGAAGACCGTCGCCGACTTCTACAACATCAAGGTCGCGGATATGTACTCGAAGAAGCGTCCCGCGAACATCGCGCGGCCGCGGCAGATCGCGATGTATCTCGCGAAGGAACTCACGCAGAAGAGCCTGCCGGAAATCGGCGAGCTGTTCGGCGGGCGCGATCACACCACCGTGCTGCACGCGGTGCGCAAGATCGCCGACGAGCGCAGCAAGGACGCGCAGCTCAACCACGAGCTGCACGTGCTGGAACAGACGCTGAAGGGCTGAGCGCGACGCGCGCTTGATAATTCGGCCTCCGCCCCAATTTAAGGGGGGCGGTTCGGTTTTGAGGCACAATACTGGTTTGACCGCCCCGGTGGTGGCGGGCCAAGAGCCCGGCCGGCGGGGCGCTGCGAGGCTGCTGCGCTGCAGGCCGTTACTCAACGAAGGAACTCTATGCAACTGGTCAAGACCGAACGAGACACCCTCCTCAGGCCGCTGCAAACGGTCAGCGGCATCGTCGAACGCCGCCATACGTTGCCGATCCTCGCCAACCTGCTGATCACCAAGAACGGCTCGGACGTTTCGTTCCTGTCGACCGACCTGGAGCTGCAGATCACCACGCGCGCCGATTTCGGCGTCGGCGGCGACCAGGTCGCGACCACCGTCGCCGCGCGCAAGCTGCTCGACATCCTGCGCGCGATGCCTGACGGCCAGGTCACGCTGTCGCTCGCCGACAAGCGCCTCACCGTTCAATCCGGCAAGAGCCGTTTCGCACTCCAGACGCTGGCGGCCGACGAGTTCCCGACCGTCGCGCAGGCGAAGGATTTCGGCGCCACGCTGACCGTCCCGCAGAAGTCGTTCCGCCAGCTGCTCGGCATGGTGCACTTCGCGATGGCGCAGCAGGACATCCGCTACTACCTGAACGGCATGCTGCTCGTCGTCGACGGCGACCAGCTGATGGCCGTGGCCACCGACGGCCACCGCCTCGCGTTCTCGTCGATGAAGCTCGAAGGCGGCACGTTCGGCCGCCAGGAAGTCATCGTGCCGCGCAAGACGATTCTCGAGCTGCAACGCCTGCTCGAAGACATCGACGACACCGTCACCATCGACATCGCGCAAACCCAGGCCAAGTTCACGTTCGGCCAGGTCGAGCTCGTGTCGAAACTCGTCGAGGGCAAGTTCCCCGACTTCCAGCGCGTGATCCCGAAGGCGCACAAGAACACGTTCGAGATCGGCCGTGAAGAGCTGCAGCGTTCGCTGCAACGTGCGGCAATCCTGACCTCGGACAAGTTCAAGGGCGTGCGCTGCATCATCGCGCCGGGCCAGCTGAAGATCATGTCGACCAACGCCGATCAGGAAGAGGCGCAGGAAGAACTGGAAATCGCCTACCAGGGCGATACCGTCGACATCGGCTTCAACGTCACGTATCTGCTCGACGTGCTCGCGAACCTGAAGGTCGACACCGTGCAGGTGAGCCTCGGCGACGCCAGCTCGAGCGCGCTGATTACCGTGCCCGAGAACGACGAGTTCAAGTATGTCGTGATGCCGATGCGCATCTGACGCGCGCGACATCACGACACACACCAGGGGGCGGCAAGCCCCTTTGGCGTTTTTATGGCGAACCGACAACCCGTCCCTTTGGTGCCCTAACGGCACCTCGGACGGGCCAGGAAAACTGGAGCGGCCCGGCGTTTTCGCAAGGAAACGCACCGCGCCGCCGCTTGAGTGGCCTCGCAGAACCGGAAGATATCCATGAGTGAACAGCACAATTCGCAACCCGATAACAGCAGCTACGGCGCCTCGTCGATCCAGATCCTCGAAGGTCTGGAAGCGGTGCGCAAGCGCCCCGGGATGTACATCGGCGACACGTCGGACGGCACCGGTCTGCACCACCTCGTGTTCGAGGTGCTCGACAACTCGATCGACGAAGCGTTGGCCGGGTACTGCAACGACATCCACGTGACGATTCACGCTGACAACTCGATTTCCGTGACCGACAACGGCCGCGGGATTCCGACCGACGTGAAGATGAACGACAAGCACGAGCCGAAGCGCAGCGCTGCGGAAATCGTGATGACCGAGCTGCATGCCGGCGGCAAGTTCGACCAGAACAGCTACAAGGTGTCCGGTGGCCTGCACGGCGTGGGTGTGTCGTGCGTGAACGCGCTGTCGAGCTGGCTGCGCCTCACGGTGCGCCGTGACGGCAAGAAGCGGTTCATGGAGTTCCATCGCGGCGTTGCGCAGGATCGCGTGCTCGAGACGGTGGACGGCGTGGAAGTGTCGCCGATGCTCGTGACCGGTGACACCGAGAACCGCGGCACCGAAGTGCACTTCATGGCCGATCCGACGATTTTCGGTACGGTCGAGTATCACTACGACATCCTCGCGAAGCGGATGCGTGAGCTTTCGTTCCTGAACAACGGTGTGCGGATTCGCCTCACCGATCTGCGTTCGGGCAAGGAAGACGATTTCGCGTTCGCCGGCGGTGTGAAGGGCTTCGTCGAGTACATCAACAAGACGAAGACCAACCTGCACCCGACCGTTTTCTTCGCCAACGGCGAGAAGGATGGCGTGGGCGTCGAAGTCGCGATGCAGTGGAACGACAGCTACAACGAGAACGTGCTGTGCTTCACGAACAACATTCCGCAGCGCGACGGCGGCACGCACCTGACCGGCCTGCGCGCCGCGATGACGCGCGTCATCAACAAGTACATCACCGACAACGAAATCGCGAAGAAGGCGAAGGTCGAGACGACCGGCGACGACATGCGCGAAGGGCTGTCGTGCGTGCTGTCCGTGAAGGTGCCGGAGCCGAAGTTCAGCTCGCAGACGAAGGACAAGCTGGTTTCGTCCGAGGTTCGTGCGCCGGTTGAAGAAGTCGTCGCGAAGGCGCTCGAGGAATTCCTGCTGGAAACGCCGATCGACGCGAAGATCATCTGCGGGAAGATCGTTGAAGCCGCTCGTGCGCGTGATGCTGCGCGGAAGGCACGTGAGATGACGCGCCGCAAGGGCGTGCTCGACGGCGTCGGCCTGCCCGGCAAGCTCGCGGACTGCCAGGAGAAAGACCCGGCGAAGTGCGAAATCTACATCGTCGAGGGTGACTCGGCGGGTGGGTCGGCGAAGCAAGGCCGTGATCGGAAGTTCCAGGCGATCCTGCCGCTGCGCGGCAAGGTGCTGAACGTCGAGAAGGCACGCTACGACAAGCTGCTGTCGTCGGAACAGATCGTCACGCTCGTGACTGCGCTTGGGTGCGGGATCGGCAAGGAAGATTACAACCTCGACAAGCTCCGCTATCACCGCATCATCATCATGACCGACGCGGACGTCGACGGTGCGCACATCCGGACGCTGCTGCTCACGTTCCTCTATCGCCAGATGCCGGACATGATCGAGCGCGGGTACGTGTATATCGCGCAGCCGCCGCTTTACAAGATCAAGGCGGGCAAGGACGAGCGGTATCTGAAGGATGACGTGGAGCTCAACGCGCACATGCTGCGGTTGGCGCTGCAAGGGTCGGAGCTGGTGCCGGGTGAGAATGCGGCGGCGATTTCGGGTGATGCGCTTGGGGAGCTGGCTCGGTCGTATCTGCTGTCGCAGAGCGTGATCGAGCGCTTGAGCCGGTTGTATGATCCGGCTGCGCTGGAAGCGGTCATGGACGGTGTGGTGATCGATCTTTCCAATGAGGCTTCGACCGAGGCTTCGGCGAAGGCGCTGCACGCTGCGTTGCATGATGAAGCGCTGAAGAATGAAGTGCGTGTCGTGCCTTCGTATGACCCGGTTCGCGAACAGCGGTCGCTGCATGTCGAACGTACGCATCACGGCAATGTGCGGGTTTCGGTCATCGACCAGGAATTCCAGCACACGGCGGATTATCAGCAGCTCGTGACCACCGCGAATACGTTCAAGGGACTCATCGGGGAAGGTGCGGTTATCAAGCGCGGTGAGCGCAGCATGGCCGTGGCGGACTTCAAGAGCGCGATGAAGTGGCTGCTGGCTGATGCTGAACGCAACGTCTCCAAACAACGCTATAAGGGGCTGGGAGAGATGAACCCCGAGCAGCTGTGGGAAACGACGATGGATCCGGCTGTGCGGCGCCTGTTGCGTGTGCAGATCGAAGACGCGATTGCGGCGGATGGGATCTTTACTACCCTCATGGGGGATGATGTGGAGCCGCGGCGGGCGTTTATCGAGTCGAATGCATTGCGGGCGGGGAATATTGACGTTTAACCCGCGCTGTCGGATGACAGAGAAAGTGAAAATCCCGACGAGTTAGTGAAAAAAATCCAATAAGTCCAAATTGAGAACGCCCGGTTATACCGGGCGTTCTCGTGCTGACTGGACTCCTGAGCTTATGAGCACAGGTGAGGTGAGGAGTGCTGTGGGCTGGCGCGGAGTTATTCGGAATCTTCCGATAACTGCCGCTATGGCCTCGCGTCAGAGATCCAGCTCCGCACCGCGCACCCGGAGCCACTCTTTGCGTTTTCGATAATCGGGCAGCACTTTGTCCACCTCATTCCAGAACGCTTCTGTGTGGTCGCGATGGTGCAGATGGCAGAGCTCATGGACGATGATGTAATCGATGATCGTCAGCGGGGCCATGAGGCATTTCCAGTGGAAATGCAGATCACCGCGCTTGGTGCAAGATGCCCACCTGTAGCCAAGATCCTTGATTTGAATCTCGCCTGCCTTCACGCCAACCTTTGCTGCAAAGTACGCCACTCGCTTTTGAATCCGGGGTAAACCTTTTGACTTGTAGAAAGCTTCAAACACTTGATGGGCCGCATCTTGGCTGCCATGATCGACAACCTTGCGCAGCAGGCAGAACCGGCCATCTTTCAGCTTGAGCGGCTCATCCTGCTCAGCCACCAGCTGCAGGCGGTAGCAACTGCCCAAGTATAGGAACGTCTCGCCGCTAACCCATTCACGCGTGACACGAGTAGCATTGAGGTCACGCCATTCAGCCAGATTGCGGTAAATCCACATCCGCTTGGCCAAAACGGTTTCATCCACTTGCTCGGGCGACATCCGCTTTGGTGGGCGAACAGTGATGATGCCATTGCGTTCAATCACGATGTCAGTGGTTTGCCGATCTGAACCGGGCAAGAGCTGATATTCGATATCTCGCACCTGACGGAGTTGCATCACGCCTCCCCTGTCCGTACCATCTTGACCAGTTCGTCGTGGCGGTTCTTGGCCAGCTTCATGATCTCTACGGCCACACGCTCACGATTGAGCTTCAACTCCTCGATGCCGGTCTTGGCGACCTCAGTCTTGATCAAGCCGCGCACGCGCTTTTGTTTGTCGGGGTTCTGCCAGAAATCGATACTGGCAATGGTTTCCTGCAGTATTTCCACGGTGGTCTCCATCAATGCCTTGAATGCAGGCTTGTCTGCATCATTGACAGAACCACTCGCGAAACCAAGCTGAACGATGTATTCGTAGAAGGTAGTCGCCTCGCGGCTCATACCATCCTCACCTTGCTGACGGCCCGCGATGGCTTCCTTGCGCAGCTCGGCCAGCTTTTCGGCCAGCAGATCCCACTCGCCGTGGTGCTTCTCGATCAGTGCATCGACCTTTTCCGACAGGCTCTTGTAGAAAGCGGGATCTTCATCGTGGTGAACGGTGCAGTGCTTGCGGATGGCGTGTTCCATCTCGCTGGCCTTTGCCTCGTTGTTCTGACCCGCGTGCGCGGCCAGTTTGTCGAGAAAGTCTTCTGCCAGCAGCTCGATCGGCGGCACCTTGGGATTGATGCCCAGGCTGATCAGGTGTTCGTTGATCAGCGCCTTCACCTTTTCGCCTGCGCTGCCGAGGTCCAAGCTAGTGTCTTTGTAGCGTTCCTTGGTCACCTGCAGGATGTACCCGAAGCGCTTTGCGGGCACGCGGTACGGTTGCGCGGATAAGTTGGGGAGGATGATGTCCAGGCTCATCAAGAACTGCTTGAAGTACACCTCAAAATCAGCGCGCTTCTTGTCGTCCTTGAGCGCCTTCGCCGCTTCATGGACCACGGCGGCCTCGGCATCCAGATTGGGCAACTCGCCGTTCACGAAAGCCCGAATCTGTTTGATGCCCAGTGTGGTGAAGTGCTGGAGCAAACGCTGATAACGTTCTTCCAGCACCGGCAGCTCCGACGTGATGTTCTTCATCCCGTCGTGTAGCTCCTGCTGTTCGTCGCTAGCCGCGTAAAGGGTCAATGCCTCAGTCAGATGGTTGGCCAAGCCGATGTAATCGACGATGTACCCGCGCTGCTTCCCCTTCTTTACGCGATTGGTGCGAGCGATGGCTTGCAGCAGGGCGTGCTCACGCAGCTTCTTGTCGATATACATCACCTGCTCGATGGGCGCGTCGAAGCCCGTCAGCAGCATGTCGCACACGATCAGGAAGGCAATGCCGGTGTATTCCTTGTCCGGGTTTTCACAATCGAAGCTGCGGCAGAAGTTCTCCACCGCATTCATGCGCTGGGCTTGCTTGCGCGCCTGGGTGATGTACGCAGCCTCGTTGGTGCCGTCCGACGACACCACGACGGCGGTCTTGAGAAAGCGCAGGCGTTGCACTAGATCTCTGTCTGGCGAAACCTTGGCTTCTTCACGGGCCACGCGCTCTGTCAATGCCGCCTTGATGCCGTGCTGATATCGAATGCACGCCAGCTTCGAGTGGCACACCACCTGTGCCTTGAAACCATTGGGCAGGATGTTGTCGACATAGTGCGCCACTATGTCACGCGCAATGGCGTTGATGCGGTTTTCGGCCTCCAGGATGTCGCCGGTCGCGCCGTACTTCTTTTTGATCGCCAACAGCTCCTCTTCGCTGCGGTCGCGGAACAGGTCTTCAAAGGCCTCGTCGAAAGCGTGCTTTTCGTTCAGTGCGCTGTCGGCGGTTTTCCCTTCGTAGAGGATTTGCAGCGTGGCCCCATCGTTTACCGCGTCCATCAGGCGGTAGGTGTCGATGTACTCTCCAAAGCGCTTGTGGGTCTTCTTCTCACCGTGGCGCTCCGTGATCAGAGGCGTGCCGGTGAAGGCAATGCGAGTGGCGTTGGGGAAGGCCTCGAACAGGTTGTCGCCCAGGTCAGAGCTTTGCGTGCGGTGGGCTTCATCGATCATCAGGATGATGCGATCCGACATATTCACCACCCCGAATGTCTTGCCCGCAGGCATGGCCGAGTAGGTGCCCAGCGCTTCCGCCACGGTGTTGGTCAGCGTCTGCTTTTGCTCCTGGAACTTGTGGATCATCACCATGCTGATGTCCGAGCTATCCGTCGACATATGCTGGCGCAGGCCCGCCCGGGTTTCGATCACATTCACCCGCCCGCCAATCAGCGTTGCGGTGTCGCCCAGCTGCTCTTCCAGGTCTTGCCGGTCATTAACCAACACGATCTTGAAGTCGGACAAGTCGCGACTGGCACGCAGCATCCGGGCTAGAAACACCATGGTCAGGGATTTGCCCGAGCCTTGCGTGTGCCACACCACGCCACTGCGCTCCAGCACGGTTTCTCCAGTGCGCAAGCGTTTGACAATCTTGCTGGCAGCGCGGAATTGCTGATAGCGGCTCACGACCTTCACCCGTGGGCCGCCATCGGTATCCATGAACACTGAACTGGTGCGCAGGATCTGCAGCAGGTTGGACTTGTTCAGCATCCCAGCAATCAACTGCTGCTGGGCATTTAGCCCGACCAGCGCGGAATCGTCAGCGGGGTGAAGTGTCTTCCAGGCATAAAAATGTTCTTCACCCGAGGTGATAGTGCCGTAGTCGGCCTCCAGCCCGCAGCTGCGCACTAGCATTAGGCTGCTGTAGAACAGCCGGGGCTCGCCTTCCTTCAGGTCGGCGGCTTCTGTCTCCTTTCGGCGGCGCATGTAGCGCTGCAGTTGCACAAAGGCTTCCTGCATCGGATTGGCGCAGGTTTCCGAACCCTTCTTGCACTCCACCACCACCAGCGGGATGCCATTCACGAACAGCACGATGTCCGGAATGATGAAGGCCTTCACGCAGCCCGGCGTGTCGATGCGGAACTGGTTGATGGCGTGAAACTGGTTGTTTGCGTGATTGTGAAAGTCGATCAGGCGCACCACCGGGTCCGCTTCGCCCGTCAGCTCGTTCACGTCGGCCTGTGCCTTGAACAACATTGCCTGCACGGCCTCATTGGCCTCCAGCAGGGTGCGGTTGGGGTGGCGCAGCAATTGGCTGCGCAAGTCTTCCAACTGGCGGTCGGTCAGCCACTCACGCCCGTCGTCCGTGCGGTTGATGGCGCGCACGGCGCAGTTGAACACCTCTGGCAGCAGCCATTGGCGGAAGTTGCTGCGCAGGCTCGGGGGCGCCTTCTGGGGCACACTCGTGCCCTGGTCGATGACCGTCCAGCCCAACTCAGCCAGTTGTTGCAGGAAAGGGCGTTCGACCTCCGTGTATTCGCTCACACAGCCCCCTCACGCCAGCGCGCTGGCTGGCTGTGTCAGGCGCTCCAGGGCAATGCCCAGTGCCCGGTCATCAAACAAGCGATCTTTCCGCGCAGCGGCCTCCGGGCCACCGCGCCAGTGGCGCAGCCCTTCACGCAAAGCGGGCACCGTGGGCGCCACGCCTTCGCGGGCCAGCAACCAGTCCACAGTGGCCAGCAGCTCCATGCCGAAAGGCGATTCAAAGCCATCGATGAGTGCGGCGGTGGATTCCAGCGCTTGTGTGTAGACTTTGGCCTCGCTCTTGAGATAGGTCTGCACAAGAGCCTTGCGCTCATCGTCGAACCAGATCGCGTCCAGCGGGCCGGCGTCGCTGATGCGCTTCTCGGAGTGCAGGTAGCTGCCATCAAGGTTGTTCAATAGATGATCAAGCCGGTTGGCGTATGGGCCGTACTTGTCCGGCGCGAACCTCAGGTCCAGCGGGTTGTCGCCGGGGTTGCAGCGCTCGATGGCCCGCTCCAGAAACCACGCCAGCTTCTGGATCTCCAGCAGGCTGCACTCCATGCCCAATACCCAGTAGCGGCGCACCAGTTCCGCAATCAGCGCACGGGCGGGGGTCAGCTTCTCAACGCCAGCACGTTTGGCCACGTTCTGGTACTGCTTGGTGGGTTCGAACACCAGAATGTCGATATCCAGATCGCCCAGAGCTTGCTCGATCTGCTCACGCACATCAGCCCATTCCAAGCCGCCATTGCCCGCACCCAGCGGTGGAATGGCGATGGACTTGATCTGCTGCTCAATCAAAAAACGCCGCAGGTCTTGCAGGCCCTCGACCACCCACTCCATCCGCGACGGCGCACGCCAGTGCTGCTTGGTGGGGAAATTGACGATCCAGCGCGGGCCATCCAGCTCGTGAACTGGCGTCACGAACATCTTGCCGGTCTGCACTTCCTTGGCTTTGCAAGCAGCGGCATAACGGCGGAAGTTCTCGTCGAAACGCTCCTTGAACATCAACGCGATGCCCTTGCCCATCACCCCGACGGTGTTGACCGTGTTGACCAGCGCCTCGACGCGAGACTCCAGCAAATTGCCTTGAGTGAATGTAATCATCAGAAGTACCACTGTGGCATGACTCGCACATCCATTTTCAAGCCTCTGGCCTGAATGTGCTGGTCTAGTGTGTTTTTTACTGCATCCGTGTAGCAGATGATGCCAACCAAGCCGGTGACCGGTAAATGGTTTTGAACCAAAGCCTCGGCCTGATAGCGCTCAATCTGCTCCGGATCATCCGGATTCCGCTTGAAATTGCGGGCCTGCAACAGCGGCCAATCAATCTCATTCAAACTGTCGACACTATTGAAATACCTTGCAAGCGGCGGATAGGCGTGCCGATCTGTAAACACAAAAGGCAAGCCCATCTGGTGCACCTTGTGCAGCGTGGAGACGAGGATGCAGATTTCTTCATTGCGCCGCTTTGCCACTTCCCCGCGCCCGGTGTAAATGTTGTACATCATGGGCGAAAAGGGGGTGAAGTAAAACGGCACGTAATTCGAAAGTACTCCGCCCGGCGCTACTGGCACTACCCGGTGTGTGCGCCGATTTATCAAATCTGCATTGCCAATGGGCACGAAGTTTGGATCCTGCATGGCAGAATTTTTGCAATGCACACCGTTTTCCAGAATCCACGGCAAATTATCGCGATGGACGATGCGCCAGATCAGTGCCTTTTCCGGGTTGAGGTTGGGATAGTGGTTAGCCATCGACCACCTCGGGTTCTTCAACCTTGGCGGGCACTTTGCCGGTCAGCAGGTCGCGCATCAGGCCGATTTTTTGTTTTTTCAGTTTCTCTAAGATCGTTACTTCGGTAGCGATTCTCTTGTCAGCGGCTTCAATTCGCGAGTTGATCCAATTCTGTTCGTCATGTTCAGGAATTGGAATAAGAAGTGAATTTATTGCCGATTGATTGACGCTACACTGATTAGAAGCATTCACTCTCGAACTAATGTGGTTTCGAGCTGCGGGTGACTTCAGCCACTCGAAGAGGAGACGGGGAATCACACTGCATAAGTTGACCTGCATACGCATCATGTTGGATTCGTATACCGCCGGCTCGGGAATGTGCGGCACCAATGTGGGCAACCCAACCCCTTCGATGGTCGCAAAAACGCGGGTCATCAGAATATCCCCCTCAGCCAGACCGTAATTTCTGATCTCGGCAGGCGAAACTACTCCACGGCGACAGAGGGAAAAGTCAACCGAACGCTCAACCGTGAAGGCGGTCTGTCCAACCATCAACGTCCCTTCGGCGCCAATTTGATCTGCCGATTTGTAAATTCCGTTAGTCGGATTCCCCAACAGACATGCTCGTAGCGTCGAAACACCCCACTCCCTCGGAATCCACCCAATCGCCGTTTCCTGATACAGCTCCGGTGCTTGTTCGCGGGCCGGGCGTAGTTGGCCGTTGGGCAGCACACCACGGGTAAACAGGTCGTGCATCAGGCCGGCCTTGATCTGTTGGTATTTGGCGATCAGGGCTTCGGTTTTTTCGATGGCGGTGTCGATGCCGGTGAGGATGGTGCCGATCTTTTCCTGCTTCTCAGGCTTGAAAACAGGTATGGGTACCGTTTTCACATCATCTGTCGAAACTGCAGCAAACGTTGAACCTTGACTGCGACGGTGAAGGTAAGCCGCGTTCAATTCAACTGCATGCTTCAGAAAGACCGTGTCCGATACACCAGACTTCGCCTTGAACGCACCCAGACCGCGACCGATGCAATAGTCCTGGTCGGCATAGTTCATCGTGCCGACAGGTGCCCGCACGCTGATTAGCACTGACCCAGCTTTGGCAACCCGCAGCGAGGGTGAGCAGTAAACATCCGAGTAAGGGTGGCGTGGACCGAACTCCGCGCAGCCTTGGAGAAAAGGCAGGCCCCGCTCTTCGGTATTACAGCGATCGGCACCGGGAGATTGCCCCATCACGACATCGGCGAAGCGGGCCAAGGGAGCGAAAGCGACTTCACTCATACCCCAACTCCGCCAGGAAGTCCTGCAGCGCCTTCGCTGCTTCAACCCGCTCGGTCTCAATCTGTTTGGCCGTGACGGCATATTTGCCCCACAGGTTCTCGACGGCGGCGATGCAGGCTCGTTGATCTGCCCGCAAATACTGCCGGTAACTCTCGAACAGCAGCTTGCCCAGGCGCTCGACGATGACCTGCCGTGCTTCGTCCTTACTGATCTTCAGGCGTGCCTGCTCAACCAGCTCATCCTTCTTCGCCCCCGTAGACTTGATGGCGGCTTTCAGGGCTTTGGCTTCGTCCTCCAGAGCCTTGTGCGTGGTCAGCTTGGCTTCGGTGCGCTCAGAAGCGGCCTTGGCTTGCTGGCCAGCGGCCATGGCGGTTTCGATGGCTGCAGTGAACGTGGAGGTGTGTCCCACCGAGGCGGCGAGATCGAGCACACGCTGGCCGTTGCTGAACTGCGCCCCCTTGGCAGTGAAGCCGTTGCTGCAGTGGTAGGCTTTGTCCGTGCCCTTGGGTAGTAGCCCGGCGACCTTGATTTCGGTGAACAGATCGCCCACAGCCCCCTTGAGCACCTTGAGCTGGGCCTTCCACTCTGCGTTAGCTTCTTTGAGTTCGTCTTTGAGAGTTTTGACCTCATCGGTGGGCAGCACGCCAGTGTCGTCAGTATCTTCAAAATCGTCTTCATTCGCGGCGGCAAACAGGGCTTGCAGCTCGGCTAGGCGGGCGTGTTGCTGCTCCAGTTCTGCCAGCACCTCGGGGAACTGGCTTTGCAGAATGTCTTCATCCGGAATCAGCTCCGGTCCCCAGCCGCTGGCCGCGATGGATTTGAAGTCGGACACCAGCCCTTTGTAGTAGTTAGCGAAGGCGCCGCGCACCTGATAGCGGTTGAGCAGATGCTGGCCTGCAAACGTACGTTCGATGCTGTCGAGCAGGGTGGCGCGCACAGCGTAGACGTTTCGACCTGTGGCGTGCTGGTTGTCCGCATCCGGGGCCAGCGCCTCGATGACGGGCAGGTGCTGCTGCCACCAGTTGGACAGGTCGGCCATGAACTGGGCGTGGCGCTGAGTGACGCCGGCGTGGCTGTTGATGTGCAGGGCGATGTCTCGCTTGCCAGCCAGAGTAGCGGTGAAGTCGGCATACCAAGTGCCGTGCGTGGCAGTGGCACGACGCACAAAAATACTTTCGCGCAGGCCCACGTAGTTATGCCAGAAGTGACCCAGGGCATCGATCTCGCCGACCGGTACGCCACCGTGCAGATGGGCGCGCACGTCGTGCGGTTCCGGCGGTGGGGTGTTATCCACGTAGCGGCGGATGTTGCAGTTGTAGTCTTCCGCCTTGATGTTGGCCACGGGTACACGCTTGGCGTAGCCGTCGATGTTCTGCCCGGCGCGGTAGGCGTGCACGATCTTGTCGATATCCTCCGGCCGTAGGTGGTTTTGCGCCTTGCCTTCGCGGTATTCGCGATCGGCATTGATGAACAGCACGTGGCCGCGCTGCTGGGCACCATCCTTGTTCAGCACCAGAATGCAGGCAGGGATACCGGTGCCGTAGAACAGATTGCTAGGCAGACCGATAACGGCTTCGAGGTAACCCCGGTCGATGAAGTACTGGCGCGCCTCGCGCTCTTCACCGCCACGGAACAGCACACCGTGCGGCATGACTGTAGCCATGCGGCCATTGCTCTTTAGCACGGCCAGCATGTGCTGCACGAACATCAGGTCGGCCTTTTTGCCCTTTTCCGGCATCCAGACGTGGAAGCGGCCGGGATGGGCAATAGGAACTTTCTTTTTAGTTCCGCTGCCATCGTCCTTTGACTGATTGCGAGCGTAATTCTGGCTAAAAGGTGGGTTCGCAAGAACTCGATCAAAGTGTTCCAACTCGCCATCGCCACGCTTGTGTCGTGGGTCAGTGAGGGTGTCAGCGTTTTCAATCTTGGCGTGCGAGATGCCATGCAGCAGCATGTTCATCTTGCAGATGGACCAGGTGGTGCCCATCTTTTCTTGCCCGTTGAGTGACAGCTCTGCGGCATCAGCCCCGCATTCACGCAGGTAGTCCCGCGCTTGGATCAACATGCCGCCCGAGCCAACCGTAGGGTCGTACACGCTCATGCCTTCCTTGGGATCACAGATCTCGACGCAGATGCGAACCACCTCGGCCGGGGTGTAGAACTCGCCTGCCTTCTTGCCCGCCGAATCGGCAAAGTGCTTGATCAGCCATTCATACGCTGCACCGAGCAGATCGGGGAATTCGAAATCATTGTCTCGCAGCGGGATCTTTTCGAAGTTCTGGATGAAGTCGACCAGCGTGTCGTCATCCAGCGTGTTCTGGCCGATCTTGCGGTTGAAGTTGATGGTGCCCTTGAGCACATCCTGCAAGGCATCGGCGTTTTCCTCTTCCAGGGCCTCCAGCGCTTTGTTGAGCGCGGAGCCGACGTTTTCCTTGACGTGCTTGAGCGCAGGTTGGGCGTTGCCAGCATCGTCTATCCACGGCTCGTTCCAGCGGGCGCGTGGAGGCACGTAGAAGTACTTGCCGGAGTATTGATCGGGATCTTCAAGGTTAAGGGCGATATCGGCGTCCGACAGACCCGCTACCTTGCCTTCCTTCTTGATCTCTTCCCGACGCTGATCGAACAGATCACTGGCACGCTTGAGGAACAGCATACCAAAGATGTATTCCTTGTACTCGCTGGCATCCATGTTGCCGCGCAGGTCGTCGCATGCGGTGAGCAGCAGGCTTTCCAGGCGGGCGAGTGTGAGTTTGGCGGACGGCATCGGTCAGTCTATTCCTCGATTTTTATCTCTGCAGTTCAATCCAGCACCACCAGAAATTCGGTGGCTAGCGCAGTGGGACGGGTTTGCCGGGCATTCTTGGTCAATGCCACCAGCCCGTACCCCTCCATCATGCGCAGCGTGCGCGACAGGTTGGGCACTTGCCGTCCCGACAGCGCGGCAAGTTCGGTCATGGTCTTGGGCTTTGCCTGCCGGATCAGCCGCAGCAATGCGCGGTTGTCCTCCGACAAGACCGCCGCCAGCGTGGCCATCGACGGAAACCAGACCGTGGGAACCTGCTTGCCAACCGTGGCTTCAGCCGCATCAGGGGGGCGAATTCCGACTACGCAGCGCTTCATGGCGGATGGTTCTGGATCAACAGAAAATTGCCGTCTATTGTATCAGTCCAACACAACTATGAGGACGGACCGGATGGCAAGATTTCCGCTCAACTTCACCCGGCTTTTCGACTGTTCAGCGCTAAATGGTGTTGTTATCTATCAACCCGCTCCCTGCCTTAATCGCCTGCAAACCGCCCTTGCCACCTTGGTCGTATCGCACGGACACTAGCTCTACAAGTCTGTTATGGATCAAATGAGGTCGGACGAAAAAGTAGAAGCCAACGTTTCGTAAAATCGAAAAACAGGGGCATGCATGAATCGAATTCCAAGAGCGGTCTATAGGAAGGAGCTTCGCGACGAAGTGGTCAAGCTGGCGTTGGCGGAAGGCGTCGGGGTATCGGAAGCTTCCCGACTGTTGTCGATCCCGCTCAAGACGCTGCCAAACTGGGGACGCGTGGCGAAGGGGGAAAGCTGAAAGATGTCGGTCGACACCAGAAACCCGTGACGGAAATGGAGGCCGAGCTAGCGCAGGTTAAGCGCGAACTGACCTAGGTCAAAATGGAACGCGATCTGCTAAAGAAGTTCGCGACGTACTTCGCGAAGGAGCCGTGGTGAAATACGGCGGGATTGAGCAAATGCAACAAGCCCCCCCTGCCGCCGATGTGCCGCGGGTGTATCGGTAAGCGGCCACTATGCGTGGCGCAAGTGCAAGCCGTCCGAAAGAGCGCGGCAGGAGCCTCGCCTGGAAGCGAAGGTGCTCGCCCGGCGAACCCGGGAGAGTTTCGCGCCCGAACGCCTGTAGCAATATCTCGAGGAGCACGGTGTGCGAATCGGTGTGTATCGGATCAGGCGACTACGCGGACAACTGGGACTGCGCTATAAGCAGAAATAGCGGTTCAAAGACAGGGCGGCGCCGCTACCGCGGCGCCGTTAGAAATAAACTTGGGAAAATTACTTCGACGAAGGTCGGGAGTATCTATCCGACGCCGACAACGCTCTCCTATGCCATTTGGCCATTCCCCGAATTTTCCATATTTCGAGATGCCCAGTTAGATAGACTCAAATGGCATCACCGCAAAAAGCGCGGGCCGCATGGGCTGCCACCCATACGACCCGCTGACCACAACCAACTCACAGCAGGAGTCGGAAGATGGCTAACGCCTATAGTAAGTCACGTCCCAAGAAGCTCAAACAGTATCCCGAGGTTGAGCTGACCCTCGGCAACAAGCCGGACCTTCCCCAGGATGGCCAACCGTACATGCCGTGGATGCGCGCCATCGACGCGCATTTCGAGATGTTCGGATTCAAGCCGGGCGATCGCGTCTATCTTCGGTTCAACTTTGATTCCCGAAGGGTCATCATCACGCCCGACTACAGCGCGCTGAACTGGCGAGAGCAGCCCTATGGTGCAGCTGCGCAAGAAGAGGACGAGGAGCTGGAACGCGCAGCGCTGGCCCCTTTGCGCCGCTCTGTTGACTGGTGATGGCTCGGCGTGAAGCACTTCGGCGCGCGCCTTGATGCAAATGGTCCGCGGCGGCGCTGCAAGTAACTTCAACAATCGTCACAACAGACGAAAAGTTGCGTTCCGCTCACTCGACATTCGACGGCATCGCAAGCATCAGCGCATGCAGCACGACAAGCATCCATGCCGAGTACTCCACGCACATTTCTGCCGCGCCAATGCAAAAACCCCCGCCTTTCGGGCGGGGGTTCTTGGCTTAGGGAGCCTGACGATTACCTACTTTCACACGGGAATCCGCACTATCATCGGCGTAGAGTCGTTTCACGGTCCTGTTCGGGATGGGAAGGGGTGGGACCGACTCGCTATGGTCATCAGGCAAA
>NZ_JAUJQE010000013.1:0-156083 GCF_030482505.1 Burkholderia sp. AU45274
TCCCATCCCGAACAGGACCGTGAAACGACTCTACGCCGATGATAGTGCGGATTCCCGTGTGAAAGTAGGTAATCGTCAGGCTCCCTAAGCCAAGAACCCCCGCCCGAAAGGCGGGGGTTTTTGCATTTGAGCGGCGGAAATGCATGGGCACGCGGAGTGGACGGCCTGGCCATATCCAGGCGCCGAATACATCGATTCAGCCACCTGCCGTTCTCGAGAACTCGCAGCGTTGCGCTACTGATCAAACGGATCGAGCTGGTTCCGCACTGGTAGCTGGCGTTGGCTGAAACCCAAATTCAAACATCCATCTTCCCTCTGTTCACGAGGACGGCGGCCAGGTCGAGTAGCGACTCCATTTCGCGTATCTGACTACCGCTCGGGGCAGATTTGAGCGTCGCCGGGCTGCGGCCCGGTGGGGCATTGCCAACTCCTCGATTGCCGATTCTCGGGCGTCGCTCATCGGCGTATCGAGCTCATCCTCGGCCAAAAATCACTAATGCAATTTCGTGCCTACCGAGCATGTTTCACGGCCTCCGTCACCACACGAGCCGTCAAGCATACCGGGCAACGGGTCGCCGCTATGGACGTTTGGCGCGTTCTCGCTGCGCGCGCTGAGTGGCTGATGCCCATCGAGCGTACGAAGTCGAATCGTGCCGTGAATCGCATTGTGTAGCCATCCAGGGTGGTTTGTGACTCAATTCGTTGCATCTTCGCTCAAGTCGGCTTGAGCAAAGGAACGGGTGCGTGTAACCCACCGGATGGACAGGGGCGCTGCTAGCGCGAACCTGCGTCCGCGAGTTCGTCGACCCGATAGCATCAGAAATCCGCGCTGTCCTTTTGACAAGCACGGGCTGTCCATCTCGCAACGCATCGATTTCTTCGATGAGTGAATACGCCGTGCCGCCAAAGCAGTTTCGCCCTTCACCCATTAACGCGAAGTGCTTGCCGCCGGCGTCGATGCCGGTCGATCGCACGACGCATGCGGTACTCGGATCCCGGAGTGCGGAGCCATCGCCCGGCGGAAACCGGTGGGCCGTGTTCCTGCGTTGATTTCGGGTTAGCACGACCAACGCCGGGCAGCGAGCAGTCGATGTCGAAGACTGGATGTCGCACGCCAGCTTTCCGTCGTCGTCGGATGGATGCGGAGCGGAGAACGCGCCGGCGTCGAATCCTGTGCAGGTACTAGCGTTCAGCTGCACGAGGCGGGCATCGTACGGGCATGCGGGATGTCTTGCGTATGCCGTGGATTCGCTGCGGTAGGCCGTCCAGATGTTGACGTTGGCCGGCTTGCGTGATGGTGAAAGGCAGTGGGCGGCATATTGCAGAATGTTCGCCGAGATCGCGTCGACAAGCCTGCGGGGCAGGCCCAGGCGGCGCCGCATATCATCGCCGAGTAGTGGCTGCAATGCGTCGATGCGGGCTGGGCCGCCGGACTCACCTTCTAGCACACTATCGCCAGCGCCGACGAGGTACGTGGACGCATCGTTGAGCAGCCACGCATAGGCGATTGCATCTTCGCTAAGCGGGGGGGCAACGAAACCGACGTGTTCCGAACCGAGGCGCCCGGCATCGAGCGCGGGTTTCAGTCGGTCATATGCGGAGAGCAATGAAGCTGCCGCGCTGCGTCCTGGGGCGTGGCTGTCGGCAGTGCCTGCTGGCGGATCCTGGTGATCGTGCTCGAGCGACACCAGGCATCTGACGGACCGGCGGCATGCGCGGTCAAAGCCATGCAGGTCATCGCACGGGCAAGCAGGCGCATGAGGATCAGAACCGGAGGCGGGCAGTTGGTCTGCGATGGTATCGCGGCTGTGGCTGAAGTCGGCTGGGGTCGGTGTCGCGCGCACCGCTTCCTGTCGGTAGCCGTGGCCACAGGATCCTATGCAGTTGCTGGAAAACGCCCGAAAGCCTCGTCACGTATATCGCCCGCAGGTCCGATCAGGCAGCCGGTGAGATTGGAAGCAATATCCCCCAAAGTATCGGGGGCGGATCGGTGGGCCCACTCGGCACGAAATTTGCGGAAATTTTTCGTTTACCCGCTTGGCAGAGTGCGGAAGAGGTCGTATGATGGCGGTCTTTCGTTTTCAGCGTAGATGCAGATCGACGTTGAGGGCGGAGTCTGACGAAGATGTGGCACCGATCAGCAGCACCCATGCTTGCCTTAGCCGGGCAAGGGCGGGAGATCGGTGGTCAAGCAGGTGTCGGGAAGGAAGTGAAAATAATCTTCCGGATCCGCTTGACAGAAGTGCGATGCACCCCCATAATCGTCAGTTCTCTACGGAGGGGTGCCCGAGTGGCTAAAGGGGGCAGACTGTAAATCTGTTGGCTTACGCCTACGTTGGTTCGAATCCAACCTCCTCCACCAAGATTATCAGCGCAGTGAGCGGTAAGGAATCGTTTGTGGCCCGTGCGGGTGTAGCTCAATGGTAGAGCAGAAGCCTTCCAAGCTTACGACGAGGGTTCGATTCCCTTCACCCGCTCCAGACCGCGAAGTTGAAGCGTAAAGCGCCCATGTGGCTCAGTGGTAGAGCACTCCCTTGGTAAGGGAGAGGTCGGCAGTTCGATCCTGCCCATGGGCACCAGCAGTAAAAAGTCAGTGTCTTGTTTGCGCGCGGCGCAACCTGTGAAATTCCTTCTGGGAGTCGAAAATGGCCAAGGGTAAATTTGAGCGGACCAAGCCGCACGTGAACGTTGGTACGATTGGTCACGTTGACCACGGCAAGACGACGCTGACGGCAGCGATCACGACGGTTCTGACGAAGAAGTTCGGCGGCGAAGCGAAGGCATACGACCAGATCGACGCGGCACCGGAAGAAAAGGCGCGCGGCATCACGATCAACACGGCACACGTCGAGTACGAAACGGCTAACCGCCACTACGCACACGTCGACTGCCCGGGCCACGCTGACTATGTGAAGAACATGATCACGGGCGCAGCGCAGATGGACGGCGCGATCCTGGTTTGCTCGGCAGCAGACGGCCCGATGCCGCAGACGCGTGAGCACATCCTGCTGGCACGTCAGGTTGGCGTTCCGTACATCATCGTGTTCCTGAACAAGTGCGACATGGTGGACGACGCTGAACTGCTCGAGCTGGTCGAGATGGAAGTTCGCGAACTCCTGTCGAAGTACGACTTCCCGGGCGACGACACGCCGATCGTGAAGGGTTCGGCCAAGCTGGCGCTGGAAGGCGACACGGGCGAGCTGGGCGAAGTGGCGATCATGAGCCTGGCCGACGCGCTGGACACGTACATCCCGACGCCGGAGCGTGCAGTTGACGGCGCGTTCCTGATGCCGGTGGAAGACGTGTTCTCGATCTCGGGCCGTGGTACGGTTGTGACGGGTCGCGTTGAGCGCGGCATCGTGAAGGTCGGCGAAGAAATCGAAATCGTCGGTATCAAGCCGACGGTGAAGACGACCTGCACGGGCGTTGAAATGTTCCGCAAGCTGCTGGACCAAGGTCAAGCAGGCGACAACGTTGGTATCCTGCTGCGCGGCACGAAGCGTGAAGACGTGGAGCGTGGCCAGGTTCTGGCGAAGCCGGGTTCGATCACGCCGCACACGCACTTCACGGCTGAAGTGTACGTGCTGAGCAAGGACGAAGGCGGTCGTCACACGCCGTTCTTCAACAACTACCGTCCGCAGTTCTACTTCCGTACGACGGACGTGACGGGCTCGATCGAGCTGCCGAAGGACAAGGAAATGGTGATGCCGGGCGACAACGTGTCGATCACGGTGAAGCTGATTGCTCCGATCGCGATGGAAGAAGGTCTGCGCTTCGCAATCCGCGAAGGCGGCCGTACGGTCGGCGCCGGCGTCGTCGCCAAGATCATCGAGTAAGCCAGTTATTCGTTGATCGACAGTTTTGGGGCTGGCAACAGCCAGCCCCAGCATGGTTTAGGGGTATAGCTCAACTGGCAGAGCGTCGGTCTCCAAAACCGAAGGTTGGGGGTTCGATTCCCTCTGCCCCTGCCAAAAAATAGCCACGTGTCCTACGTGGCATTTGTTTTAAGGTGTTATGGCGAATCCATCCGTCGAAACTGTAAATACCTCCGGCGATAAGCTGATGCTGGCCCTGGGCGTATTGTTGGTCTTGGCCGGATTCGTAGGCTTCTTCTGGCTGGCCAATCAGCAGTGGTATGTCCGCGGTGCTGCGTTGGCGGTAGGTATCATCGCCGGCGTGGCCGTCGGTCTGATGTCCGCACCTGGCAAGAGTCTCATCGCCTTTGCCAAGGATTCGTACAAGGAAGTCCGGAAGGTCGTTTGGCCCACCCGCAAGGAAGCAACGCAAACCACACTCGTCGTGTTCGGTTTCGTGCTCGTGATGGCGATTTTCCTCTGGTTGAGTGACAAATCGATCGAATGGGTGATTTTCTCGGCGATTCTGGGTTGGAAATGATATGAGCGATACTCCGGCATCCCCGAGCGGAAAGCGTTGGTACGTCGTGCACGCCTACTCCGGTATGGAGAAGAGCGTGCAGCGTGCGCTTCAGGAGCGCATCGAACGTGCTGGCATGCAGGACAAATTCGGTCAGATCCTGGTCCCGACCGAAGAAGTGGTCGAAGTCAAAGGCGGCCACAAGGCAGTGACTGAGCGTCGTTTCTTCCCCGGCTACGTGCTGGTTGAGATGGAAATGACGGACGAAACGTGGCACCTCGTGAAGAACACCGCGAAGGTCACCGGTTTCGTCGGCGGTGCGCGCAACCGCCCGACCCCGATTTCCCCGAAGGAAGTCGAGAAGATCATGTCGCAGATGCAGGAAGGCGTTGAGAAGCCGCGCCCGAAGACCCTGTTCGAAGTCGGCGAGATGGTGCGTGTCAAGGAAGGCCCGTTCACGGACTTCAATGGCACCGTCGAAGAAGTCAACTACGAAAAATCGCGCGTGCGTGTGTCGGTCACCATCTTTGGCCGATCCACTCCGGTCGAACTCGAGTTCGGTCAGGTCGAAAAAGTTTGATCCCGATTCGGTGGGCAGCCTCGGCTGCCCACCTTCGCGCTTACGGTCCGCGTCATGGCCGTTGAGGAGCGTCAGTAGCCCGTGGCGAAAGCGCGTTATTACTCACCGAACGCCTTCTCTGGCGTTCCAATGAGGTTCACAAATGGCAAAGAAGATTATCGGCTTTATCAAGCTGCAGATCCCTGCAGGTAAAGCCAACCCGTCGCCGCCGGTCGGTCCGGCACTGGGCCAGCGCGGCCTGAACATCATGGAGTTCTGCAAGGCGTTCAACGCGCAGACTCAAGGCATGGAGCCGGGTCTGCCGGTGCCGGTGGTCATCACGGCATTCGCTGACAAGAGCTTCACGTTCGTGATGAAGACGCCGCCGGCGACCGTCCTGATCAAGAAGGCGGCGAAGGTGGACAAGGGCTCGAGCAAGCCGCACACCGACAAGGTCGGTTCGATCACGCGCGCTCAAGCCGAAGAAATCGCGAAGACCAAGATGCCGGATCTTACGGCAGCTGATCTGGACGCAGCCGTTCGCACCATCGCTGGTAGCGCACGCTCGATGGGCATCACTGTGGAGGGCGTGTAAATGGCTAAGATCTCCAAGCGCCGTCAGGCATTTGCCGCCAAGGTTGATCGTCAGAAGCTGTACGCGATCGAAGACGCACTGAGCCTCGTGAAGGAATGCGCGAGCGCGAAGTTCGACGAGTCGATCGACGTCGCAGTCCAGCTCGGCATCGATGCGAAGAAGTCGGATCAAGTCGTTCGTGGTTCGGTCGTTCTGCCGGCAGGTACGGGCAAGTCGGTTCGCGTTGCTGTGTTCGCGCAGGGCGAGAAGGCTGAACAAGCGCGTGCAGCAGGCGCGGAAATCGTCGGTATGGAAGACCTGGCAGAGCAGATCAAGGCTGGCCAGATGGACTTCGACATCGTGATCGCTTCGCCGGACACGATGCGTATCGTCGGTACGCTCGGCCAGATCCTGGGCCCGCGCGGCCTGATGCCGAACCCGAAGGTCGGTACGGTCACGCCGGACGTCGCAACCGCCGTCAAGAACGCGAAGGCTGGTCAGGTGCAATTCCGTGTCGACAAGGCCGGTATCATCCACGCGACCATCGGCCGTGCATCGTTCGAGCCGACCGCACTGCGTTCGAACCTGTCGGCACTGATCGAAGCGCTGCAGAAGGCAAAGCCGGCAACGAGCAAGGGCGTCTACCTGCGCAAGATCGCACTGTCGAGCACGATGGGCGTCGGCGTGCGTGTCGACCAGGCTACGCTGGCAGCACAGTAAGCAAGTATTCGGGCCGCTTCGTTCGCGAAGCGGCCTACATGGGCTTTGGGCGGTTGTTCGTGCGGTAGGGCGGGCAACCGGTTATCAAAGACCGTTGGTGGGGCGCAGCAGTCAGGTGATCCCTTAATTCAAGCCAACGCAGATGGCGAACCCGAAAAAGTTTTGCAGTGGTGAAGCCGCAGGCCGCGAAGCGATTCCCGGCGTGAGGTGGAAATACTCCTAACGAGGTCGGACGCCGTTGTTGAACGAGGTACGTGAGGTTTCGGCCATGCCGGCCGCGCCGAACGTATCGTTTCTGGAGGCTAACCGTGCCGCTTAATAGAGAAGACAAGCAAGCCGTCGTCGCTGAGGTTTCCGCGCAAGTCGCGAAGGCCCAGACCGTTGTGCTGGCTGAGTATCGTGGAATTGCGGTTGGCGATCTGACCAAGCTGCGCGCGAAAGCGCGTGAGCAACAGGTTTACCTGCGCGTGTTGAAGAACACGCTGGCGCGTCGCGCTGTTGAAGGTACGCCGTTTGCTCCGCTGGCAGAGCAGATGACTGGCCCGTTGATCTACGGCATCTCGGAAGATGCAATTGCTGCTGCTAAGGTCGTCAACGACTTCAGCAAGAGCAATGACAAGTTGGTCATCAAGGCTGGTTCGTTCGATGGCAAGGTGATGGACAAGGCTGGCGTGCAAGCGCTGGCAAGCATCCCGAGCCGCGAAGAACTGCTCTCGAAGCTGCTGTTCGTTATGCAATCGCCTGTTTCGGGCTTCGCGCGCGCTCTGGCCGCGCTGGCCGAGAAGAAGCAAGCGGAAGCTGCGTAATCGAGCGTGCATCAGCGTCATTGATCGCTGGCTGTATCCGAATTCAATTTAGGAGTATTTCAAATGGCAATCGCAAAAGAAGACATCCTGGCAGCAGTCGAAGGGATGACCGTTCTGGAACTGAACGAACTGGTCAAGGCATTCGAAGAGAAGTTTGGCGTGTCGGCAGCTGCAGTGGCAGTCGCTGGCCCGGCAGGCGGCGGCGCAGCTGCTGCAGCAGAAGAGAAGACCGAATTCACGGTCGTTCTGGCTGAAGCAGGCAGCAACAAGGTTGCAGTCATCAAGGCAGTTCGCGAACTGACGGGCCTGGGCCTGAAGGAAGCGAAGGACGTCGTTGACGGCGCACCGAAGGCTGTCAAGGAAGGCGTCGACAAGGCTGCTGCTGAAGAAGCCAAGAAGAAGCTGGAAGAAGCAGGCGCGAAGGTCGAAGTCAAGTAAGTTTCGGCGCGCTGTGCGAAGGCTGGCGGTATTTTCACCGCCGGCCTTTTTGTGCTTTGTGGGGACGTTATTCTGGCACTCATTCGGGAGCCCGAATAATCGGCCCCAGAAGCCAAAGAAAACCGCCTGATCGTTGTCATTGGTCACGAATGGCGGTTCTCTTTGTCTTCTGAAGCGACTGCAGAAGGCAAGTTTGGTCGGGTAGCGGGCAACACAGGCATCCGCTGCCGTCAGCCAGCGGTTGGTAGCGGCCAACCACCAAGCTTCTCGGCTCGTTCAAGCCGTCGGACGGCCATCGGGTCTCAGTCGGTGAACACTCGGGTTTGAAACGTCCAGGTATTCCGCCTCGATAGCACCCGCCGTGATTCGGAGATCGTATGCAATATTCCTTCACCGAGAAGAAGCGCATTCGCAAGAGTTTCGCGAAGCGCCCCATCGTTCACCAAGTTCCTTTCTTGCTGGCTACCCAGCTTGAATCATTCAGCACGTTTCTGCAAGCCGATGTGCCGGCCACGCAACGCAAGCCTGAAGGTTTGCAGGCCGCGTTCACATCGGTATTTCCCATTGTTTCGCACAACGGTTTCGCACGTCTCGAGTTCGTGAGCTATGCGTTGTCCGCGCCGGCATTCAACATCAAGGAATGCCAGCAGCGCGGCCTGACGTACTGCTCCGCGCTGCGCGCGAAGGTCCGCCTTGTCATCCTCGACAAGGAATCGCCGAACAAGCCGGTCGTCAAGGAAGTGAAAGAGCAGGAAGTGTACATGGGCGAAATTCCGCTCATGACGCCGACGGGCTCGTTCGTCATCAACGGCACCGAGCGTGTCATCGTCTCGCAGCTGCACCGTTCGCCGGGCGTGTTCTTCGAACACGACAAGGGCAAGACGCACAGCTCGGGCAAGCTGCTGTTCTCGGCACGGATCATTCCGTACCGCGGCTCGTGGCTCGACTTCGAATTCGATCCGAAGGACATCCTGTACTTCCGCGTCGACCGTCGCCGCAAGATGCCGGTTACGATCCTGCTGAAGGCCATCGGCCTCACGCCGGAACAGATCCTCGCGAACTTCTTCGTGTTCGACAACTTCACGCTGATGGACGAAGGCGCGCAACTCGAGTTCGTGCCCGAGCGCCTGCGTGGTGAAGTCGCGCGCTTCGACATCACGGATCGTGATGGCAAGGTCATCGTCCAGAAGGACAAGCGGATCAACGCGAAGCACATTCGCGACCTCGAAGCCGCGAAGACCAAGTTCATCTCGGTGCCGGAAGACTATCTGCTCGGCCGCGTGCTGGCGAAGAACGTCGTCGACGGCGACACCGGCGAAGTGATCGCGAGCGCGAACGACGAAGTCACGGAAAGCGTGCTCGAGAAGCTGCGCGAAGCGGGCATCAAGGACATCCAGACGCTCTACACGAACGACCTGGACCAGGGCCCGTACATCTCGTCGACGCTGCGTGTCGACGAAACGACCGACAAGACGGCCGCGCGCATCGCGATCTACCGCATGATGCGTCCGGGCGAGCCGCCGACCGAAGAAGCGGTCGAGGCACTGTTCAACCGTCTGTTCTACAGCGAAGAAGCGTACGACCTGTCGAAGGTCGGCCGTATGAAGTTCAACCGCCGCGTCAGCCGTGACGAGATCACCGGCCCGATGACGCTGCAGGACGACGACATCCTCGCGACGATCAAGATCCTCGTCGAGCTGCGCAACGGCAAGGGCGAAGTGGACGACATCGACCACCTCGGCAACCGTCGTGTGCGTTGCGTCGGCGAACTGGCGGAAAACCAGTTCCGCGCAGGTCTCGTGCGTGTCGAGCGCGCGGTCAAGGAACGCCTCGGCCAGGCCGAAAGCGAAAACCTGATGCCGCACGACCTGATCAACTCGAAGCCGATTTCGTCGGCGATCCGCGAGTTCTTCGGTTCGTCGCAGCTGTCGCAGTTCATGGACCAAACCAACCCGCTGTCGGAAATCACGCACAAGCGTCGTGTTTCCGCACTGGGCCCGGGCGGTCTGACGCGCGAACGCGCAGGCTTTGAAGTCCGCGACGTGCACCCGACCCACTATGGCCGCGTGTGCCCGATCGAAACGCCGGAAGGTCCGAACATCGGCCTGATCAACTCGCTCGCACTGTATGCGCACCTGAACGAGTATGGCTTCCTCGAGACGCCGTACCGCAAGGTCGTGGACAGCAAGGTGACCGACCAGATCGACTACCTGTCGGCGATCGAAGAAGGCCGCTACATGATCGCGCAGGCAAACGCCGCGATCGACGAGAACGGCCAGCTGATCGACGAACTCGTGTCGTCGCGTGAAGCCGGCGAAACGATGATGGTCACGCCGGACCGTATCCAGTACATGGACGTCGCGCCGTCGCAGATCGTGTCGGTCGCAGCCTCGCTGATTCCGTTCCTCGAGCACGATGACGCGAACCGTGCGCTGATGGGTTCGAACATGCAGCGTCAGGCCGTGCCGTGTCTGCGTCCGGAAAAGCCGGTCGTCGGTACGGGCATCGAGCGCACCTGTGCGGTCGACTCGGGTACGACGGTTCAGGCGTTCCGCGGCGGCGTCGTCGACTATGTCGACGCAGGCCGTATCGTGATTCGCGTGAACGACGACGAAGCAGTCGCAGGTGAAGTCGGTGTCGACATCTACAACCTGATCAAGTACACGCGTTCGAACCAGAACACGAACATCAACCAGCGTCCGATCGTGAAGATGGGCGACAAGGTCTCGCGCGGCGACGTGCTGGCCGACGGCGCCTCGACGGACCTGGGCGAGCTCGCGCTCGGCCAGAACATGCTGATCGCGTTCATGCCGTGGAACGGCTACAACTTCGAGGATTCGATCCTGATCTCGGAGAAGGTCGTGGCCGACGATCGCTACACGTCGATCCACATCGAAGAGCTGAACGTCGTTGCACGTGACACGAAGCTCGGGCCGGAAGAAATCACGCGCGACATCTCGAACCTGGCGGAAGTCCAGCTCGGCCGTCTCGACGAATCGGGCATCGTGTACATCGGTGCTGAAGTCGAAGCAGGCGACGTGCTGGTCGGCAAGGTCACGCCGAAGGGCGAGACCCAGCTGACGCCGGAAGAGAAGCTGCTGCGCGCGATCTTCGGCGAGAAGGCCTCGGACGTGAAGGACACGTCGCTGCGCGTGCCGTCGGGCATGAGCGGCACCGTGATCGACGTCCAGGTGTTCACGCGTGAAGGCATCCAGCGCGACAAGCGTGCGCAACAGATCATCGACGACGAACTGAAGCGCTACCGTCTCGACCTGAACGACCAGCTGCGCATCGTGGAAGGCGACGCGTTCCAGCGTCTCGCACGCATGCTCGTGGGCAAGGTCGCGAACGGCGGTCCGAAGAAGCTCGCGAAGGGCACGAAGATCGACCAGGCTTACCTGGAAGACCTCGACCACTACCACTGGTTCGACATCCGCCTCGCGGACGACGAAGCAGCGGCGCAGCTCGAAGCGATCAAGAACTCGATCGAAGAAAAGCGTCACCAGTTCGACCTCGCGTTCGAAGAGAAGCGCAAGAAGCTCACGCAAGGCGACGAACTGCCGCCGGGCGTGCTGAAGATGGTCAAGGTGTACCTCGCGGTCAAGCGTCGCCTGCAGCCTGGCGACAAGATGGCAGGTCGTCACGGTAACAAGGGTGTCGTGTCGAAGATCGTCCCGATCGAAGACATGCCGTACATGGCCGATGGCCGTCCGGCAGACGTCGTGCTGAACCCGCTGGGCGTTCCGTCGCGGATGAACGTGGGTCAGGTTCTGGAAGTGCACCTCGGCTGGGCCGCGAAGGGCCTCGGCTGGCGTATCGGCGAAATGCTGCAGCGTCAGGCGAAGATCGAGGAACTGCGCGTGTTCCTGACGAAGATCTACAACGACTCGGGCCGCCAGGAAGACCTGGAAAGCTTCACCGACGAAGAGATCCTCGAACTCGCGAAGAACCTGCGCGAAGGCGTGCCGTTCGCAACGCCGGTGTTCGACGGTGCGACCGAGGAAGAAATGGGCAAGATGCTCGACCTCGCGTTCCCGGACGACATCGCTGAACAGCTTGGCATGAACCCGTCGAAGAACCAGGTCCGTCTGTACGACGGCCGCACGGGTGAAATGTTCGAACGTCGCGTGACGCTCGGCTACATGCACTACCTGAAGCTGCACCACTTGGTCGACGACAAGATGCACGCGCGTTCGACCGGCCCGTACTCGCTCGTCACGCAGCAGCCGCTGGGTGGTAAGGCGCAGTTCGGTGGCCAGCGTTTCGGTGAAATGGAAGTGTGGGCACTCGAAGCGTACGGCGCGTCCTACGTGCTGCAGGAAATGCTGACGGTGAAGTCGGACGACGTGACCGGCCGGACGAAGGTGTACGAAAACCTCGTCAAGGGCGATCACGTGATCGATGCAGGCATGCCGGAATCCTTCAACGTGCTCGTGAAGGAAATCCGCTCGCTCGGTATCGATATCGATCTCGACCGCAATTAATCGGACTACGGAGAGAAAGCAATGAAAGCTCTGCTCGATCTATTCAAGCAAGTCCAACAGGAAGAAGTTTTCGACGCGATCAAGATCGGTCTGGCCTCGCCGGACAAGATCCGTTCGTGGTCGTTCGGCGAAGTGAAGAAGCCGGAGACCATCAACTACCGTACGTTCAAGCCGGAACGCGATGGTCTCTTCTGCGCGAAGATCTTCGGGCCGATCAAGGACTACGAGTGCCTGTGCGGCAAGTACAAGCGTCTGAAGCACCGCGGCGTGATCTGCGAGAAGTGCGGCGTCGAAGTGACGCTGGCGAAGGTGCGTCGCGAACGGATGGGCCACATCGAGCTGGCCTCGCCGGTCGCTCACATCTGGTTCCTGAAGTCGCTGCCGTCGCGTCTGGGCATGGTGCTCGACATGACGCTGCGCGACATCGAACGCGTGCTGTACTTCGAAGCCTATGTGGTGATCGAACCGGGCATGACGCCGCTGAAGGCGCGGCAGATCATGACCGAAGAGGATTACTACAACAAGGTCGAGGAATACGGCGACGAATTCCGTGCCGAAATGGGCGCGGAAGGCGTGCGTGAACTGCTGCGCGCGATCAACATCGACGAGCAGGTCGAGACGCTGCGCACCGAGCTGAAGAACACCGGCTCGGAAGCGAAGATCAAGAAGTACGCGAAGCGCCTGAAGGTCCTCGAGGCATTCCAGCGCTCGGGCATCAAGCCCGAGTGGATGATCCTCGAAGTGCTGCCGGTGCTGCCGCCGGAACTGCGTCCGCTCGTGCCGCTGGACGGCGGCCGTTTCGCGACGTCGGACCTGAACGACCTGTATCGCCGCGTGATCAACCGTAACAACCGGTTGAAGCGTCTGCTCGAGCTGAAGGCACCTGAAATCATCGTCCGCAACGAAAAGCGGATGCTGCAGGAAGCCGTCGACTCGCTGCTCGACAACGGTCGTCGCGGCAAGGCGATGACGGGCGCGAACAAGCGTCCGCTGAAGTCGCTCGCCGACATGATCAAGGGTAAGGGCGGTCGTTTCCGTCAGAACCTGCTGGGCAAGCGCGTCGACTACTCGGGCCGTTCGGTCATCGTGGTCGGCCCGACGCTGAAGCTGCACCAGTGCGGCCTGCCGAAGCTGATGGCGCTCGAGCTGTTCAAGCCGTTCATCTTCAACAAGCTGGAAGTGATGGGCGTCGCGACGACCATCAAGGCTGCGAAGAAGGAAGTCGAGAACCAGACGCCGGTGGTGTGGGACATCCTCGAAGAGGTGATCCGCGAGCACCCGGTGATGCTGAACCGTGCGCCGACGCTGCACCGTCTCGGTATCCAGGCGTTCGAGCCGGTGCTGATCGAAGGCAAGGCAATTCAGCTGCACCCGCTCGTCTGCGCGGCGTTCAACGCCGACTTCGACGGTGACCAGATGGCCGTTCACGTGCCGCTGTCGCTCGAAGCGCAGATGGAAGCGCGTACGCTGATGCTGGCGTCGAACAACGTGCTGTTCCCGGCCAACGGCGATCCGTCGATCGTGCCGTCGCAGGATATCGTGCTGGGTCTGTACTACGCGACCCGCGAAGCGGTTAACGCCAAGGGCGAAGGCCTGTCGTTCACGGGCGTGTCGGAAGTGATCCGCGCGTACGAGAACAAGGAAGTCGAGCTGGCATCGCGCGTCAACGTGCGGATCACCGAAATGGTCCACAACGAAGACACGTCGGAAGGCGCACCGCCGTTCGTGCCGAAGATCTCGCTGTACGCGACGACCGTCGGCCGCGCGATCCTGTCGGAGATCCTGCCGCACGGCCTGCCGTTCTCGGTGCTGAACAAGCCGCTGAAGAAGAAGGAAATCTCGCGCCTGATCAACACGGCGTTCCGCAAGTGCGGTCTGCGCGCGACGGTGGTGTTTGCCGATCAACTGATGCAGTCGGGCTTCCGTCTTGCGACGCGTGCCGGTATTTCGATCTGCGTGGACGACATGCTCGTGCCGCCGCAGAAGGAAACGATCGTCGGCGACGCCGCGAAGAAGGTGAAGGAGTACGACCGCCAGTACATGTCGGGTCTCGTCACCGCGCAGGAACGCTACAACAACGTGGTCGACATCTGGTCGGCAACGTCGGAAGCGGTCGGCAAGGCGATGATGGAGCAGCTGTCGACGGAGCCGGTGACGGACCGCGACGGCAAGGAAACGCGCCAGGAATCGTTCAACTCGATCTACATGATGGCCGACTCGGGCGCCCGGGGTTCGGCGGTTCAGATTCGTCAGCTGGCCGGTATGCGAGGCCTGATGGCGAAGCCGGACGGCTCGATTATCGAGACGCCGATTACCGCGAACTTCCGCGAAGGTCTGAACGTGTTGCAGTACTTCATCTCGACCCACGGTGCACGTAAGGGTCTGGCTGATACGGCACTGAAGACCGCGAACTCGGGTTACCTGACGCGTCGTCTCGTCGACGTCACGCAGGATCTGGTCGTGGTGGAAGACGATTGCGGCACGTCGAACGGCGTGGCGATGAAGGCACTCGTCGAAGGCGGTGAAGTCGTCGAGGCGCTGCGTGACCGTATCCTCGGCCGCGTTGCGGTGGCGGACGTCGTGAACCCGGAAACGCAGGAAACGGTGTACGAGTCGGGCACCCTGCTCGACGAAACGGCGGTCGAGGAAATCGAACGCCTCGGCATCGACGAAGTGCGCGTGCGCACGCCGCTGACCTGCGAAACGCGTTACGGCCTGTGCGCAGCCTGCTACGGCCGTGACCTCGGCCGCGGCTCGCTCGTGAACGTCGGTGAAGCAGTCGGCGTGATCGCGGCACAGTCGATCGGTGAACCGGGCACGCAGCTGACGATGCGTACGTTCCACATCGGTGGTGCGGCATCGCGTGCGGCAGTGGCTTCGTCGGTCGAAGCGAAGAGCAACGGTATCGTGCGCTTCACGGCGACGATGCGCTACGTCACGAACGCGAAGGGCGAGCAGATCGTCATTTCCCGTTCGGGCGAAGCGATGATCACCGACGATTTCGGTCGCGAGCGCGAGCGTCACAAAGTGCCGTACGGCGCGACGCTGCTGCAGCTCGACGGTGCGACGATCAAGGCAGGCACGCAGCTCGCCACGTGGGATCCGCTGACGCGTCCGATCATCACCGAGTACGGTGGTACGGTGAAGTTCGAGAACGTCGAGGAAGGCGTGACCGTCGCGAAGCAGATCGACGACGTGACCGGCCTGTCGACGCTGGTCGTGATCGACGTGAAGCGTCGTGGCTCGCAAGCTTCGAAGAGCGTGCGTCCGCAGGTCAAGCTGCTCGACGCGAACGGCGACGAAGTGAAGATTCCGGGCACGGAGCACGCAGTGCAGATCGGCTTCCAGGTCGGCGCACTGATCACCGTGAAGGATGGCCAGCAGGTGCAGGTCGGTGAAGTGCTCGCACGTATCCCGACGGAAGCGCAGAAGACGCGTGACATTACCGGCGGTCTGCCGCGGGTGGCGGAACTGTTCGAAGCGCGTTCGCCGAAGGATGCCGGCATTCTCGCGGAAGTCACCGGTACGACGTCGTTCGGTAAGGACACGAAGGGCAAGCAGCGTCTCGTCATCACGGACCTCGAGGGCAATCAGCACGAGTTCCTGATCGCGAAGGAAAAGCAGGTTCTGGTTCACGATGCCCAGGTCGTCAACAAGGGCGAAATGATCGTGGACGGTCCGGCGGATCCGCACGACATCCTGCGTCTGCAGGGTATCGAGGCGCTGTCGCGCTACATCGTCGACGAAGTGCAGGACGTGTATCGTCTGCAGGGCGTGAAGATCAACGACAAGCACATCGAGGTGATCGTTCGCCAGATGCTGCGTCGTGTGCAGATCACCGACAACGGTGATACGCGCTTCATCCCGGGCGAACAGGTCGAGCGTTCCGACATGCTGGACGAGAACGATCGCATGATCGCCGAGGACAAGCGTCCGGCTTCGTACGACAACGTGCTGCTCGGTATCACGAAGGCATCGCTGTCGACCGACTCGTTCATCTCCGCGGCATCGTTCCAGGAAACGACCCGCGTGCTGACCGAAGCGGCGATCATGGGCAAGCGCGACGATCTGCGTGGCCTGAAGGAAAACGTGATCGTCGGCCGTCTGATTCCGGCCGGTACGGGTCTCGCGTTCCACAAGGCGCGCAAGGCGAAGGAATCGTCGGATCGCGAGCGTTTCGACCAGATCGCAGCGGAAGAGGCATTCGACTTCGGCACGCCGAGCGCGCCGGCAGAAGAGCCGCAGCAACACCCGGCAGCCGAGTAAGCGCGGGCGGCGCGAGCCGCCTTGCCTTACCTTGCTGTCACCGAGACCGCCCGGTTATGCCGGGCGGTTTTTTTTCGTCTGTCGTTCATGCGCATGACGGGCCTGCCGCGTGGCTGCCGCAGGCCCGTCATGCGCACGAACGAACCCTGGCCGATCGGCCAAACCGCACGATTCGCCACGCGTCGCGCGAGCGGGTTGTTAAAATTGCGGTCATCGTTTAGCCGTCCCTGCCCTCATTCATGTCCCGCGCCCTCGAAATCCTCGACGAAGTATTTGGTTACCCCGCATTTCGCGGCCAGCAGGGCGAGATCGTCGAGCACGTCGCCGGCGGCGGCGATTGCCTCGTGCTGATGCCAACCGGCGGCGGCAAGTCGCTGTGCTATCAGATTCCCGCATTGCTGCGCCGCGAGGCCGGGCAGGGCGCCGGCATCGTCGTGTCGCCGTTGATCGCGCTGATGCAGGACCAGGTCGCCGCGCTGAGCGAAGTGGGGGTGCGCGCCGCGTACCTGAATTCGACGCTGTCGGGCGCCGAGGCTGCGGCGACCGAGCGCGCGCTGCGCGAGGGCGAAATCGACCTGCTGTACGTCGCGCCGGAACGGCTGATGACGGGGCGCTTCCTCGATCTGCTCGAGCGCGCGAAAATCGGCCTGTTCGCGATCGACGAAGCGCACTGCGTGTCGCAATGGGGGCACGATTTCCGCCCGGAATATATCCAGCTGTCGGTGCTGCACGAGCGGTTTCCGTCGGTGCCGCGCATCGCGCTGACCGCCACGGCCGATGCGATCACGCGCGACGAGATCATCCACCGTCTCGCGCTCGACGATGCGCGCGTGTTCGTGTCGAGCTTCGACCGCCCGAACATCCGCTACCGGATCGTCGAAAAGGACAACGCGCGTTCACAACTGCTCGATTTCATTCGTGCCGAGCACACGAATGCCGACGGTACGACCGATGCAGGCGTTGTCTATTGCCTGTCGCGCCGCAAGGTCGAGGAAACGGCCGAATGGCTGAAGGCGCAGGGCGTGCGTGCGCTGCCGTATCACGCGGGGATGGAGTTCGAGGTGCGGCAGAAGCATCAGGAAATGTTCCAGCGCGAGGAAGGTATCGTGATGTGCGCGACGATCGCGTTCGGCATGGGCATCGACAAGCCGGACGTGCGCTTCGTCGCGCACCTGGATCTGCCGAAGAGCGTAGAAGGCTATTACCAGGAAACGGGCCGCGCCGGCCGCGACGGGATGCCCGCGAATGCGTGGATGGCGTACGGCCTCGGCGACGTCGTCCAGCAGCGCAAGATGATCGACGAGTCCGATGCGGACGACGCGCACAAGCGCGTCCAGACGTCGAAGCTCGACGCGCTGCTCGGGCTGTGCGAGACGATCTCGTGCCGCCGCGTGCGGCTGCTGAACTACTTCGGCGAGGAGAGCAAGCCGTGCGGCAACTGCGACACGTGCCTCGAGCCGCCCGCTTCGTGGGACGCCACGCGTGAAGCGCAGATGGCGCTGTCGTGCGTGTTCCGCGCGCAGCGCGCGAGCGGCTTCAATTTCGGCTCGAGCCACCTGATCGAGATCCTGCGCGGCGGGCGCACCGAAAAGGTGTTGCAGCGCGGCCACGACCAGCTCACGACGTTCGGGATCGGCGCATCGCTGTCGGAGCCCGAATGGCGGGCGATTTTCCGGCAGCTCGTCGCGTACGGCTACCTGGCCGTCGATCATGGCGGCTTCGGCGCGCTCGTGCTGACCGAGGCCGCGAAGCCCGTGCTGAAGAACGAGGAGAAGGTCACGCTGCGCCGCTACGTGAAGCCGCAGCGCACGCGCCAGTCGTCGAGCCGCAGCGGTACGCGCGTCGATCCGACGGCCGGCATGGGCGCGCGTGAGCGTGCACGGTGGGATGCGCTGCGCGCGTGGCGTGCGGAAACCGCGAAAACGGACGGCGTGCCGGCCTACGTGATCTTCCACGACGCAACGCTCGCCGAGATCGCGCGCAACGCGCCGGAGACGATCGACGACCTGCGCCATATCCCCGGCATGGGCGTGCGCAAGCTCGAACGCTTCGGCGACGAGATCATCGACGTCGTCGAGTCGGCCTGACACAGCTGTTCCGACCCCTCCGGTAAACCACGCGTCCGGCGGGTGAATCACGCAAGCCGTTGACTTAGTTGGCATTTCCGGAATATCATGCTGGGTTCCGGTATTCGGTGGGCCGAGTCGCGTTCCAAGGTTCGCACCCGTTTCGCCGGTTCGGAAGTCAACTGTGCGCCGATTCTCGCTTTGCCCGAAATCGATGCGCAGATTTTGTTCAATTTCAGGAATAAACAATGCCAACCATCAACCAACTGGTTCGCAAAGGCCGTCAGTCGGAAACGACGAAGAGCAAGAGCCCGGCCCTGCAGGACTGCCCCCAGCGTCGCGGCGTGTGCACCCGTGTGTACACGACGACGCCGAAGAAGCCGAACTCGGCACTCCGTAAGGTCGCCAAGGTTCGTCTGACGAACGGCTTCGAAGTGATTTCGTACATCGGCGGTGAAGGCCACAACCTGCAGGAACACTCGGTTGTGCTGATCCGCGGCGGCCGTGTGAAGGACTTGCCGGGTGTGCGTTACCACATGGTTCGCGGCTCGCTGGATACCCAGGGCGTCAAGGACCGTAAGCAAGCGCGCTCGAAGTACGGCGCGAAGCGTGCAAAGGCTGCCAAGTAAGCAGTTTTTGATCAGGGATCGCCACAGGGCGGTCAAGGCGGGAGTGCCGGATTGCCGGTGCTGTCGAGTAAGTGGTCACCCGGCCAAGCTGGTTAGTCGTGAAGATGTGATCGGGTTTGTTGGTGGCCGCGGAGCTGGAACCAGCTCCAACTGAACAAGTAAAGGAAGAATCATGCCGCGTCGTCGCGAAGTCCCCAAGCGGGAAGTGTTGCCGGATCCGAAGTTCGGTAACGTTGATGTAGCCAAGTTCATGAACATGCTGATGCTGTCCGGCAAGAAGTCGGTCGCAGAGCGCATCGTTTATGGCGCATTCGAACAAATCCAGACCAAGGGTGGCAAGGACCCGCTGGAAGTGTTCACGGTTGCGCTCAACAACGTCAAGCCGGTGGTCGAAGTGAAGAGCCGTCGCGTTGGTGGTGCCAACTATCAAGTTCCGGTCGAAGTGCGCCCGTCGCGTCGTATGGCATTGGCGATGCGCTGGCTGCGTGAGGCTGCGAAGAAGCGTAGCGAGAAGTCGATGGCCCTGCGTCTGGCAGGTGAACTCTCCGAAGCGGCCGAAGGCCGTGGCGGCGCGATGAAGAAGCGCGACGAAGTTCACCGCATGGCAGAAGCCAACCGCGCGTTCTCGCATTTCCGTTTCTAAGCGCCTGGCTGGGCTTTTAGCGGAAATAAATTCCGGGCGGGTGCGCTTTTCAGGCGCCTCGCCCGTTTGTGTTGAAGCATGATGCAGCAGGGCTGCATCGTGTCATCCCAGTAGAGGATCAAAGTGGCTCGCAAGACTCCTATCGAGCGCTACCGCAATATCGGTATTAGCGCTCACATCGACGCCGGCAAAACGACGACGACCGAGCGCATTCTGTTTTACACCGGTGTGAACCACAAGATCGGTGAAGTCCACGACGGCGCAGCCACGATGGACTGGATGGAGCAGGAACAGGAGCGTGGCATCACGATCACGTCCGCTGCTACCACCGCCTTCTGGAAGGGCATGGGCGGCAACTATCCGGAACACCGCATCAACATCATCGACACCCCGGGCCACGTCGACTTCACGATTGAAGTCGAGCGCTCGATGCGCGTGCTCGACGGCGCGTGCATGGTGTACTGCGCAGTGGGCGGCGTGCAGCCGCAGTCGGAAACGGTGTGGCGCCAGGCTAACAAGTACAAGGTGCCGCGTCTCGCGTTCGTCAACAAGATGGACCGTACCGGCGCGAACTTCTTCAAGGTCTACGACCAGCTCCGTCTGCGCCTGAAGGCGAACCCGGTTCCGGTCGTGGTGCCGATCGGCGCGGAAGAGAACTTCAAGGGCGTCGTCGACCTGATCAAGATGAAGGCGATCATTTGGGACGAAGCGTCGCAAGGCACGAAGTTCGACTACGTCGACATCCCGGCCGAGCTCGCAGAGACCTGCAAGGAATGGCGCGAAAAGATGGTCGAAGTGGCTGCAGAAGCCAACGAAGACCTGATGAACAAGTACCTGGAAGAAGGCGATCTGCCGGAAGCCGACATCGTCAAGGCGCTGCGTGACCGTACGATCGCGTGCGAAATCCAGCCGATGCTGTGCGGTACCGCGTTCAAGAACAAGGGCGTGCAGCGTATGCTCGACGCCGTGATCGACTTCCTGCCGTCGCCGGTCGACATCCCGCCGGTCAAGGGCGAACTCGAAAACGGCGAGTCGGCAGAGCGCCGCGCGTCGGACGACGAGAAGTTCTCGGCACTCGCGTTCAAGATCATGACCGACCCGTTCGTCGGCCAGCTGATCTTCTTCCGCGTGTACTCGGGCGTGGTGAATTCGGGCGACACGCTGCTGAACTCGACGAAGGACAAGAAGGAACGTCTGGGTCGTATTCTGCAGATGCACGCGAACCAGCGCGAAGAAATCAAGGAAGTTCGCGCAGGCGACATCGCTGCTGCGGTCGGCCTGAAGGAAGCGACCACGGGCGACACGCTGTGCGATCCGGCGAACCCGATCATTCTCGAGCGCATGGTGTTCCCGGAGCCGGTGATTTCGCAGGCTGTCGAGCCGAAGACCAAGGCTGACCAGGAAAAGATGGGTCTGGCACTGAACCGCCTGGCTCAGGAAGATCCGTCGTTCCGCGTGCAGACCGACGAAGAGTCAGGCCAGACCATCATTTCGGGCATGGGCGAGCTCCACCTCGAAATTCTGGTCGACCGGATGAAGCGTGAATTCGGCGTGGAAGCAACCGTCGGCAAGCCGCAGGTTGCCTACCGCGAAACGATCCGTTCGACGGCGAAGGACGTCGACGGCAAGTTCGTCAAGCAGTCGGGTGGTCGCGGCCAGTACGGTCACGCAGTCATCACGCTCGAGCCGAACGAACAAGGCAAGGGCTACGAGTTCTTCGACGAGATCAAGGGTGGTGTGATTCCGCGTGAATACATCCCGGCGGTCGACAAGGGTATCCAGGACACGCTGAAGTCGGGCGTGCTGGCCGGCTTCCCGGTCGTCGACGTGAAGGTTCACCTGACGTTCGGTTCGTACCACGACGTTGACTCGAACGAAAACGCGTTCCGCATGGCCGGTTCGATGGCGTTCAAGGAAGCGATGCGCAAGGCGAACCCGGTCGTCCTCGAGCCGATGATGGCTGTCGAAGTCGAGACGCCGGAAGACTACATGGGCAACGTGATGGGCGACCTGTCGGGCCGTCGCGGTATCGTCCAGGGCATGGAAGACATGGTTGGCGGCGGCAAGATCGTGCGCGCCGAAGTACCGCTGTCGGAAATGTTCGGTTACTCGACGTCGCTGCGTTCGCTGACGCAAGGTCGTGCAACGTACACGATGGAGTTCAAGCACTACGCTGAAGCTCCGCGCAACGTTGCTGACGCGATCATCAGCGCGAAGTCGAAGTAATTCGTTATCTCAATCGATAATTTTTGAAAGAAGAGAATCATGGCAAAAGGTAAATTCGAGCGGACCAAGCCGCACGTGAACGTTGGTACGATTGGTCACGTTGACCACGGCAAGACGACGCTGACGGCAGCGATCACGACGGTTCTGACGAAGAAGTTCGGCGGCGAAGCGAAGGCATACGACCAGATCGACGCGGCACCGGAAGAAAAGGCGCGCGGCATCACGATCAACACGGCACACGTCGAGTACGAAACGGCTAACCGCCACTACGCACACGTCGACTGCCCGGGCCACGCTGACTATGTGAAGAACATGATCACGGGCGCAGCGCAGATGGACGGCGCGATCCTGGTTTGCTCGGCAGCAGACGGCCCGATGCCGCAGACGCGTGAGCACATCCTGCTGGCACGTCAGGTTGGCGTTCCGTACATCATCGTGTTCCTGAACAAGTGCGACATGGTGGACGACGCTGAACTGCTCGAGCTGGTCGAGATGGAAGTTCGCGAACTCCTGTCGAAGTACGACTTCCCGGGCGACGACACGCCGATCGTGAAGGGTTCGGCCAAGCTGGCGCTGGAAGGCGACACGGGCGAGCTGGGCGAAGTGGCGATCATGAGCCTGGCCGACGCGCTGGACACGTACATCCCGACGCCGGAGCGTGCAGTTGACGGCGCGTTCCTGATGCCGGTGGAAGACGTGTTCTCGATCTCGGGCCGTGGTACGGTTGTGACGGGTCGCGTTGAGCGCGGCATCGTGAAGGTCGGCGAAGAAATCGAAATCGTCGGTATCAAGCCGACGGTGAAGACGACCTGCACGGGCGTTGAAATGTTCCGCAAGCTGCTGGACCAAGGTCAAGCAGGCGACAACGTTGGTATCCTGCTGCGCGGCACGAAGCGTGAAGACGTGGAGCGTGGCCAGGTTCTGGCGAAGCCGGGTTCGATCACGCCGCACACGCACTTCACGGCTGAAGTGTACGTGCTGAGCAAGGACGAAGGCGGTCGTCACACGCCGTTCTTCAACAACTACCGTCCGCAGTTCTACTTCCGTACGACGGACGTGACGGGCTCGATCGAGCTGCCGAAGGACAAGGAAATGGTGATGCCGGGCGACAACGTGTCGATCACGGTGAAGCTGATTGCTCCGATCGCGATGGAAGAAGGTCTGCGCTTCGCAATCCGCGAAGGCGGCCGTACGGTCGGCGCCGGCGTCGTCGCCAAGATCATCGAGTAATATCGACGATCCGCGGATCCCGACGGGGTCCGCGATTCCGCGGTATGCAGTCCGTACCGCCGAAACCGGGTGTCCAGCTTGCGCTGGCACCCGGTTTTGTTTTTCCGTCACGCGAAAGCGCGGGGCGAGAAACTCGCACCATCGCTCCAGAATTTCGTGTAGAATCGCGGGCTTAGCAGTGGAAGTACCGTCCGGAACCTGATGTCTCGCTCCCCGCAGGCGTCGAGTTTCACGTTCTTTTAGTGTCCGGCGATGCAACATCGCCTCGCTCTTTCCAAGGAATCGTCATGCAGCAACAGAAAATCCGCATTCGCCTGAAGGCATTCGACTATCGTCTGATCGATCAATCGGCTGCCGAGATCGTCGATACCGCGAAGCGGACTGGCGCAATCGTCCGTGGCCCGGTGCCGCTGCCGACGCGCATTCAGCGTTTTGACATCCTGCGTTCGCCGCACGTCAACAAGACGTCGCGCGATCAGCTCGAAATCCGTACCCACCAGCGCCTGATGGACATCGTCGATCCGACCGACAAGACGGTTGACGCGCTGATGAAGCTCGACCTGCCGGCTGGCGTCGACGTGGAAATCAAGCTGCAGTAAGGCTTCCAGCGCCGATCGGCATGCCGGGCGGCGCTAAGTCTTTGTATTGCTTGCGGAAATCGAGAGGTCGGGCTATACTGCTTGGCTTTTCGCGTATTCGCGTAAAAAAGTTGGGCCTTGCGTGCCCGGCATTTTGTAAATCAGCCCCGACCAATCGCAGTCGGGAATGGAGAAAATGATGAGCCTTGGACTCGTAGGTCGCAAGGTTGGCATGACCCGTATCTTCACGGCGGAAGGGGATTCGATTCCCGTCACCGTGCTGGACGTGTCGGACAACCGCGTGACGCAGATCAAGACTGTTGAAACCGACGGCTACACGGCCGTGCAGGTTGCATTCGGCTCCCGTCGTGCCTCGCGCGTGACGAAGCCGCTGGCAGGTCATCTCGCCAAAGCCGGTGTCGAAGCCGGTGAAATCCTCAAGGAATTCCGCATTGACGCGGCCAAGGCAGCTGAGCTGTCGAATGGCGCCGTGGTCGGTGCTGATCTTTTCGAAGTGGGCCAGAAGGTCGACGTGCAAGGCGTGTCGATCGGTAAGGGCTACGCCGGTACGATCAAGCGTTACAACTTCTCCTCCGGCCGTGCCACGCACGGTAACTCGCGCTCGCACAACGTGCCGGGCTCGATCGGTATGGCGCAGGATCCGGGTCGTGTTTTCCCGGGTAAACGCATGACGGGTCACATGGGTGACGTGACGGTGACGGTGCAGAACCTCGAAATCGCCCGTATCGACGCAGAGCGCAAGCTGCTGCTCGTGAAGGGTGCGATTCCGGGCGCGAAGGGCGGCAAGGTCTTCGTGACGCCGGCCGTCAAGACCAAGGGGGCGAAATAATGGAACTCAAGCTCCTGAACGAAAATGGTCAGGAAGGTGCAGTGGTCAACGCATCGGACGTCGTGTTCGGTCGTGACTACAACGAAGCGCTGATCCACCAGGTCGTCGTCGCTTACCAGGCGAATGCTCGCCAGGGTAACCGCGCACAGAAGGACCGTGAGCAAGTCAAGCACACGACGAAGAAGCCGTGGCGCCAGAAGGGTACGGGCCGCGCTCGTGCCGGTATGTCGTCGAGCCCGTTGTGGCGTGGCGGTGGTCGTATCTTCCCGAATTCGCCGGAAGAGAACTTCTCGCACAAGGTCAACAAGAAGATGCATCGCGCAGGTCTCTGCTCGATCTTCTCGCAGCTGGCCCGTGAAGGCCGTCTGTCGGTCGTCGAGGACATCATCCTCGAAGCGCCGAAGACCAAGCTGCTGGCCGAAAAATTCAAGACCATGGGTCTCGACTCCGTGCTGATCATTACGGATACGGTCGACGAGAACCTGTACCTGGCTTCGCGCAACCTGCCGCACGTGGCGATTGTCGAGCCGCGCTACGCTGACCCGCTGTCGCTGATCTACTTCAAGAAAGTGCTGGTCACGAAGGCTGCGGTCGCCCAGATCGAGGAGTTGCTGTCATGAGCGAGATTCGCAAGAACGATCATCGTTTGATGCAGGTCCTGCTCGCGCCGGTGATCTCGGAAAAGGCGACGCTGGTTGCCGACAAGAACGAGCAAGTCGTGTTCGAAGTCGCACCGGATGCCACGAAGCAGGAAGTGAAGGCGGCTGTCGAGCTGCTGTTCAAGGTTGAAGTTGATTCCGTCAACGTGCTGGTTCAGAAGGGCAAGCAGAAGCGCTTTGGCCGTTCGATGGGCCGCCGCAAGGACGTGAAGAAGGCGTACGTTTGCCTGAAGCCCGGCCAGGAAATCAACTTTGAAGCGGAGGCCAAGTAATCATGGCAATCGTTAAAGTTAAGCCGACATCGCCGGGTCGCCGCGCGATGGTCAAGGTGGTCAACAAGAACCTGCACCAGGGCAAGCCGTTCGCGGCACTGCTCGACTCGCAGAGCTCGACCGCCGGCCGTAACAACAACGGTCGTATCACCACGCGTCACAAGGGTGGTGGTCACAAGCAGCACTACCGTATCGTCGATTTCCGTCGCACGAAGGATGGCATTCCGGCAAAGGTCGAGCGTCTCGAGTACGACCCGAACCGTAGCGCGAACATCGCGCTGGTGCTCTACGCAGACGGTGAACGTCGCTACATCATCGCCCCGAAGGGCCTGACCGTCGGCCAACAGCTGATGTCGGGTTCGGAAGCGCCGATCCGTGCAGGCAACACGCTGCCGATCCGCAACATTCCGGTCGGTACGACGATCCACTGCATCGAGATGCTGCCGGGCAAGGGCGCGCAAATGGCGCGTTCGGCTGGTACGTCGGCCATGCTGCTCGCCCGTGAAGGCGTCTACGCGCAGGTTCGTCTGCGTTCGGGCGAAATCCGCCGCGTGCACATCGAGTGCCGTGCAACGATCGGTGAAGTCGGCAACGAAGAGCATAGCCTGCGCCAGATCGGCAAGGCTGGCGCGAACCGCTGGCGCGGTATCCGCCCGACGGTGCGTGGCGTTGCGATGAACCCGGTTGATCACCCGCACGGTGGTGGTGAGGGCAAGACGGCTGCAGGTCGCGATCCGGTTAGCCCGTGGGGTACGCCGGCTAAGGGTTATCGCACCCGTAGCAACAAGCGCACGACGACGATGATCGTCCAGCGCCGTCACAAGCGTTAAGGAGTAGGCAATGGCACGTTCTGTTAAAAAAGGTCCGTTCTGCGACGCCCATTTGCTGAAGAAAGTTGAGGCGGCTGCAGCTTCGCGCGACAAAAAGCCGATCAAGACCTGGTCGCGTCGCTCGACGATTCTGCCGGATTTCATCGGCCTGACGATCGCTGTTCACAACGGCCGTCAACACGTTCCGGTGTACATCTCGGAAAACATGGTCGGCCACAAGCTTGGCGAGTTCGCACTGACCCGTACGTTCAAGGGTCACGCAGCCGACAAGAAGGCCAAGAAATAAGGGGCAATCAAGATGGAAGTGAAAGCAATTCATCGCGGTGCCCGCATCTCGGCGCAGAAAACGCGCCTTGTGGCTGACCAGATCCGCGGTTTGCCGGTCGACAAGGCGCTGAACGTTCTGACGTTCTCGCCGAAGAAGGCGGCTGGCATCGTGAAGAAGGTTGTGCTGTCGGCAATCGCGAATGCGGAGCACAACGAAGGCGCTGATATCGACGAGCTCAAGATCAAGAGCATCTACGTCGACAAGGCTGCATCGCTCAAGCGTTTCACCGCGCGCGCCAAGGGCCGCGGTAACCGCATCGAGAAGCAATCCTGTCACATCACTGTGACGGTCGGGAATTAAGGAGCCATACGATGGGACAGAAAATTCATCCGACTGGCTTCCGCCTGGCTGTCAGCCGCAATTGGGCTTCGCGTTGGTACGCGAACAACAACAATTTCGCGGCGATGCTGCAGGAAGACATCGGTGTTCGTGAATACCTGAAGAAGAAGCTGAAGAACGCTTCGGTCGGTCGGGTCGTCATCGAGCGTCCGGCGAAGAACGCGCGCATCACGATTTACAGCTCGCGTCCGGGTGTGGTCATCGGCAAGAAGGGCGAGGATATCGAGCAGCTGAAGACGGAACTGCAACGCCGCATGGGCGTTCCGGTTCACGTCAACATCGAAGAAATCCGCAAGCCAGAAACCGATGCTCAGCTGATCGCTGACTCGATCACGCAACAGCTCGAGCGCCGGATCATGTTCCGTCGCGCGATGAAGCGTGCGATGCAGAACGCGATGCGTCTGGGTGCCCAAGGCATCAAGATCATGAGCGCGGGCCGTCTGAACGGTATCGAAATCGCTCGTACGGAGTGGTATCGCGAAGGTCGCGTGCCCCTTCACACGCTGCGTGCTGATATCGACTACGCAACCTCGGAAGCGAAGACGACCTACGGGATCATCGGCGTCAAGGTGTGGGTTTACAAGGGCGACACGCTCGGCCGCAACGACGCACCGGTGGTGGAAGAAGTAGCCGAAGACAAGCGTCCGCGTCGCAATGCGCGTCCGGGCGACCGTCGTCCGCGCCGTGACGGCGAAGGCGGCGCTCCGGGTGCTCGTCGTGGCGCACCGCGCCGCGGCGCCGGCAAGCCCGAAGACGGCAAGACTGGAGAATAACGATGCTGCAACCGAAACGCAGAAAGTATCGTAAAGAGCAGAAGGGTCGTAACACCGGCAAGGCGACGCGCGGCAACGCAGTGTCGTTCGGTGAATTCGGCCTGAAGGCTATCGGTCGCGGTCGTCTGACCGCACGCCAGATTGAAGCGGCGCGTCGTGCAATGACGCGTCACATCAAGCGTGGCGGCCGCATCTGGATCCGGATCTTCCCGGACAAGCCGATTTCGCAGAAGCCGGCCGAAGTGCGTATGGGTAACGGTAAGGGTAACCCGGAGTACTACGTCGCCGAGATTCAGCCGGGCAAGATGCTCTATGAAATGGACGGCGTAACCGAAGAACTGGCACGCGAAGCGTTCCGTCTGGCTGCAGCCAAGCTGCCGCTGAAGACGGCGTTCATCGTGCGCCAGCTCGGCGCCTAAGGAGAAAATATGAAGGCTTCCGAACTTCTCCAGAAAGACCAGGCCGCGCTCAACAAGGAGCTGGCGGACCTGCTGAAGGCGCAATTCGGCCTGCGCATGCAACTCGCGACCCAGCAGCTCACGAACACGAGCCAGCTGAAGAAGGTTCGTCGCGACATCGCACGTGTGCGGACCGTCATGACTCAGAAGGCGAACCAGAAATGAACGATAGCGTGAAAACCTCGCTGAAGCGGACGCTGGTCGGTCGGGTCGTCAGCAACAAGATGGACAAGACCGTCACCGTGCTGATCGAGCACCGCGTCAAGCATCCGATCTACGGCAAGTATGTCGTGCGCTCGAAGAAGTACCACGCGCACGATGAAGCGAACACCTACAACGAGGGTGACCTCGTTGAAATCCAGGAAACTCGTCCTCTGTCGAAGACGAAGGCCTGGACGGTGTCGCGCCTCGTCGAAGCCGCTCGCGTCATCTAAGCGGGCAGCGCAGCAGGCAGTAACAGGCACTTCGCCACGAAGTGCTTGAAATCGCAAAGTTTTTGCTTGCGTGACCAGGGTTATTTGTTATAATCCTGGTCTTCCCTCTTTATGGGAGCCCCGTCGCGGGCGAAGTTGGTGGGGGAAGCGGACTGGCGCCTGCCTGTCCGAAAGATTCACCGAATTGCGATGGCGGGTTTCGTTTGCCGTCGCTGCTGTTCCAACCCAAGCAGCCGATTGGCTGACGGGACCAAGACTGACCGAATGCATCATGGTGGTGCATCCGGATTAAGTTGGGAAAGACAAACCATGATCCAGACCGAATCTCGGCTCGAAGTAGCCGACAACACGGGTGCACGTGAAGTCCTGTGCATCAAGGTGCTCGGCGGCTCGAAGCGTCGTTATGCCGGCATTGGCGACATCATCAAGGTGAGCGTCAAAGAGGCAACGCCGCGCGGGCGCGTGAAGAAAGGCGAAATTTACAACGCCGTGGTGGTCCGCACCGCCAAGGGCGTGCGCCGTCAAGACGGCTCGCTGATCAAGTTCGACGGCAACGCCGCTGTGCTTTTGAATAACAAGCTCGAGCCGATCGGCACCCGTATCTTCGGGCCGGTCACGCGTGAGCTGCGTAGCGAACGATTCATGAAGATCGTTTCGCTGGCGCCGGAAGTGCTGTAAGGAGTCGCGATGAACAAGATTCGCAAAGGTGACGAAGTCATCGTCGTCACTGGCAAGGACAAGGGCAAGCGCGGCGTCGTGCTGGCTGTCGGTGCAGAGCATGTGACGGTTGAAGGTATCAACCTCGTCAAGAAGCATGTGAAGCCGAACCCGATGAAGGGTACGACGGGCGGCGTGGAAGCGAAGACGATGCCCCTGCATATTTCGAACGTCGCACTGGTCGACGCGAATGGCAAGGCGTCGCGTGTTGGCATCAAGGTCGAGGAAGGCAAGAAGGTTCGCTTCCTGAAGACGACCGGTGCTGTACTGAGCGCCTGACGCAGCGGAGTAAAAAATGGCTCGTTTTCAAGAGTTTTACAAAGAAAAGGTTGTGCCCGGCCTGATCGAGAAGTTCGGTTACAAGTCGGTCATGGAAGTGCCGCGCATCACCAAGATCACGCTGAACATGGGTCTTGGCGAAGCGATCGCTGACAAGAAGATCATCGAGAACGCCGTTGGCGACCTCACGAAGATCGCTGGTCAGAAGCCGGTCGTGACCAAGGCACGCAAGGCAATCGCAGGCTTCAAGATCCGCCAGGGCTACCCGATCGGCGCGATGGTGACGCTGCGTGGCCAAGCGATGTACGAATTCCTCGACCGTTTCGTGACGGTTGCCCTGCCCCGCGTGCGTGACTTCCGCGGCGTGTCGGGTCGTGCTTTCGATGGCCGTGGCAACTACAACATCGGTGTGAAAGAGCAGATCATTTTCCCCGAAATCGACTACGACAAGATCGACGCACTGCGTGGGCTGAACATCAGCATCACGACGACTGCGAAGACCGACGACGAAGCAAAGGCTCTGCTCGCCAGCTTCAAGTTCCCGTTCAGAAACTGAGGTTACCGTGGCTAAACTGGCACTGATCGAACGTGAAAAGAAGCGCGCCCGCCTGGTCGCGAAGTTCGCAGCAAAGCGCGATGCGCTGAAGGCGATCGTCGAAGACCAAAGCAAGTCGGAAGAAGAGCGCTACGAAGCACGCCTTGAGCTGCAGCAACTGCCCCGCAACGCAAACCCGACCCGCCAGCGTAACCGCTGCGCGATCACGGGCCGTCCGCGTGGCACGTTCCGTAAATTCGGCCTCGCGCGTAACAAGATTCGTGAAATCGCATTCCGTGGCGAGATTCCTGGCCTGACCAAGGCGAGCTGGTAATAGGAGAAACGTAAATGAGCATGAGTGATCCTATCGCCGATATGCTGACTCGCATCCGCAACGGGCAGATGGTCGAGAAGGTATCGGTGTCGATGCCCTCGTCGAAAGTCAAGGTTGCAATCGCGCAAGTCCTGAAAGACGAAGGCTATATCGACGATTTCGCCGTGAAGGCGGAAGGTGCGAAGTCCGAACTGAATATCGCGCTGAAGTACTACGCTGGCCGTCCGGTCATCGAACGCATCGAACGCGTGTCGAAGCCTGGCCTGCGCGTGTACCGCGGCCGTAACGACATCCCGCAGGTCATGAATGGCCTCGGTGTCGCAATCGTGTCGACGCCGAAGGGCGTGATGACCGACCGCAAGGCGCGCGCTACCGGCGTCGGCGGCGAAGTCATCTGCTACGTCGCTTAAAGCCGAGGAGAGAGAAACATGTCTCGAGTAGGTAAGAGCCCGATCGCGCTGCAAGGCGCGGAAGTCAAGCTGGCCGACGGTGCGATCACCGTCAAGGGCCCGCTGGGCACCATCACGCAAGCGATCAATCCGCTCGTGAACGTGGCGAACAACGACGGCACGCTGAACCTGTCGCCGGTGGACGAAAGCCGCGAAGCAAATGCACTGTCGGGCACGATGCGCGCGATTATCGCGAATGCCGTGCACGGCGTGACCAAGGGTTTCGAGCGCAAGCTGACGCTGGTTGGCGTCGGTTATCGTGCGCAAGCGCAAGGCGACAAGCTGAACCTGTCGCTGGGTTTCTCGCACCCGGTGGTGCACCAGATGCCGGAAGGCGTCAAGGCAGAAACCCCGACGCAAACCGAAATCGTGATCAAGGGGATCAACAAGCAACAAGTCGGTCAAGTAGCTGCGGAAGTCCGCGGTTACCGTCCGCCGGAGCCCTACAAGGGCAAGGGCGTGCGCTATTCCGACGAGGTTGTGATCCTCAAAGAAACGAAGAAGAAGTAAGGGTGCGCAATCATGGATAAGACTCAATCTCGCCTGCGCCGCGCTCGCCAGACGCGTATCAAGATCGCTGAGCTGCAGGTCGCGCGTCTCGCCGTGCATCGCACGAACACGCACATCTACGCTCAAGTGTTCTCGCCGTGCGGCACCAAGGTGCTCGCCAGCGCGTCGACGCTCGAAGCAGAAGTGCGCGCAGAACTGGCCGACAAGTCGGGCAAGGGCGGCAACGTCAATGCCGCGACGCTGATCGGCAAGCGTATTGCCGAAAAGGCAAAGGCTGCCGGCATCGAATCCGTCGCCTTCGACCGCTCGGGCTTCCGCTACCACGGCCGCGTCAAGGCGCTGGCTGAGGCAGCTCGCGAAGCTGGGCTCAAGTTCTAAGGAAGGAATTCGTCATGGCAAAGATGCAAGCGAAAGTTCAGGCTGACGAGCGCGACGACGGCCTTCGCGAAAAGATGATTTCGGTCAATCGCGTGACCAAGGTCGTGAAGGGTGGCCGTATTCTCGGCTTCGCCGCACTGACCGTGGTTGGCGACGGTGATGGCCGCATCGGTATGGGCAAGGGCAAGGCGAAGGAAGTGCCGGTCGCTGTCCAGAAGGCAATGGAACAAGCTCGCCGCAACATGTTCAAGGTGCCGCTCAAGAACGGCACGCTGCAACACGAAGTGCACGGCAAGCATGGCGCATCCGCTGTCCTCCTCGCTCCGGCGAAGGCAGGTACGGGCGTGATCGCCGGCGGCCCGATGCGCGCAGTGTTCGACGTGATGGGCGTTCAGAACGTCGTGGCAAAGAGCCACGGTTCGACGAACCCGTACAACCTCGTTCGCGCCACGCTGGACGGTCTGCGCAAGCAGTCCACCCCGGCAGACATCGCGGCGAAGCGCGGCAAGTCCGTCGAAGAAATTTTGGGCTAAGCCCGGGTGGTCACCATGTCTGAAAAAACTGTCAAGGTTCAGCTCGTTAAGAGCCTGATCGGGACCCGCGAATCGCACCGCGCGACCGTGCGTGGCCTGGGCCTGCGCCGACTCAACTCGGTCAGCGAGCTTCAGGACACGCCGGCGGTCCGCGGCATGATCAACAAGGTCTCGTACCTCGTTAAGGTCATCGCGTAAGCGGCCCTACGGATCAAGGAGTTGATATGGAATTGAATAACCTGAAGCCGGCAGCTGGCGCCAAGCACGCCAAGCGTCGCGTCGGCCGTGGCATCGGTTCGGGCCTCGGCAAGACGGCTGGCCGTGGTCACAAGGGTCAGAAATCGCGTTCGGGCGGCTTCCACAAAGTCGGTTTCGAAGGCGGTCAGATGCCGCTGCAACGTCGTCTGCCGAAGCGCGGCTTCACGTCGCTGACGAAGGAATTCGTCGGTGAAGTGCGCCTGAGCGACCTCGAGAAGCTGCCGGTCGATGAGATCGATCTGCTCGCACTGAAGCAAGCCGGCCTGGTCGGCGAGCTGACGAAGAGCGCAAAGATCATCGCGACGGGCGAACTGAAGCGCAAGATCGTCGTGAAGGGTCTCGGTGCCACCAAGGGTGCGCGCGCTGCGATCGAAGCGGCTGGCGGTTCGTTCGCCGAGTGACACGCGTAGCGCGTCGTCACTTGCATTCATCGGAGAAGGTACTTGGCTAACAGCCCGAGTCTTGCAAAACCCGGTCGAAGCACGGCGAAATTCGGCGATCTGCGCCGGCGAGCAATGTTCTTGCTCCTGGCGCTGATCGTCTATCGCATCGGCGCGCACATTCCCGTGCCGGGCATCGATCCGGATCAACTGGCGAAGCTGTTCCAGAGCCAGGCGGGCGGCATCCTGGGCATGTTCAACATGTTCTCGGGTGGCGCGCTTTCCCGCTTCACGATCTTTGCGCTGGGGATCATGCCGTACATCTCGGCGTCGATCATCATGCAGTTGCTGGCGATTGTCTCGCCGCAGCTCGAGGCGCTGAAGAAGGAAGGGCAGGCAGGGCAACGGAAGATCACGCAGTACACGCGGTATTTCACCGTGGTGCTCGCGACCTTCCAGGCGTTCGGTATCGCGGCTGCGCTGGAAAACCAGCCGGGCCTCGTTACTGACCCCGGCATGCTGTTCCGTCTGACGACGGTCGTGACGCTGGTTACCGGTACGATGTTCCTGATGTGGCTCGGCGAGCAGATTACCGAGCGTGGTCTGGGCAACGGTATCTCGATCATCATCTTCGGCGGGATCGCAGCAGGGTTCCCGAATGCCGTCGGTGGGTTGTTCGAGCTGGTGCGTACGGGTTCGATGAGCATCATTTCGGCGATCATCATCGTCGTCCTGATTGCCGCGGTGACTTACCTGGTCGTGTTCATCGAACGCGGTCAGCGCAAGATCCTCGTGAACTACGCGAAGCGCCAGGTCGGCAACAAGATCTACGGTGGGCAGTCGTCGCATCTGCCGCTGAAGCTGAACATGTCGGGTGTGATTCCGCCGATCTTTGCATCGTCGATCATTCTGTTCCCGGCAACGATTCTCGGCTGGTTCAGTACCGGTCAGCCGACGGGAAGCTGGATTTCCAATACGTTGCATAACGTTGCGGAAGCGCTGAAGCCGGGCCAGCCGGTCTATGTGCTGCTGTACACGCTGGCGATCGTGTTTTTCTGCTTCTTCTACACCGCACTGGTGTTCAACAGCAGGGAAACCGCAGACAACCTGAAGAAGAGCGGCGCGTTTGTTCCGGGTATCCGCCCGGGCGATCAGACCGCACGATATATCGACCGCATCCTCACGCGTCTGACGCTGGCCGGTGCGATCTACATCGTCTTCGTGTGTCTGCTGCCGGAGTTTCTGGTGCTGCGCTGGAACGTGCCGTTTTATTTTGGTGGAACGTCGCTGCTGATCATTGTCGTCGTCACGATGGACTTTATGGCGCAGGTGCAGTCGTACGTTATGTCGCAACAGTATGAGTCACTGCTCAAGAAGGCGAACTTCAAGGGCGGCAACATCCCGATGCGTTGAAAGGACTATGGCCAAAGACGATGTAATCCAGATGCAGGGTGAGGTGATTGAAAACCTCCCGAATGCGACCTTCCGCGTGAAGCTGGAAAACGGCCATGTCGTGTTGGGGCATATTTCCGGGAAGATGCGGATGCACTACATCCGCATCCTGCCTGGCGACAAGGTGACGGTTGAATTGACGCCTTACGATCTGTCTCGTGCGCGGATCGTGTTCCGGGCGAAGTGATTTGAAAAAAGGGTATTATCATGAAAGTGATGGCATCGGTTAAGCGCATTTGCCGCAATTGCAAGATCATCAAGCGCAAAGGCGTCGTTCGCGTGATCTGCAGCTCGGATCCGCGCCACAAGCAGCGCCAAGGCTGACCGCGCGTTTGTTTGCGCTTTTTGTTTGAGGAAAAACAATGGCTCGTATCGCAGGGGTTAACATCCCGAATCACCAGCACACCGAGATCGGCCTGACGGCAATCTTTGGTGTCGGCCGCACCCGTTCGCGCAGCATCTGCGTGGCAGCTGGCGTCGATTTTTCGAAGAAGGTCAAGGACTTGACCGACGCAGACTTGGAAAAGCTGCGTGAAGAAGTGGGCAAGTTTGTCGTCGAAGGCGATCTGCGCCGTGAAGTGACGATGAACATCAAGCGCCTGATGGACCTCGGTTGCTACCGTGGTGTTCGTCATCGCAAGGGCCTGCCGATGCGCGGTCAGCGTACGCGTACGAACGCACGTACTCGCAAGGGTCCGCGTCGTGCAGCGCAAGCGCTGAAGAAGTAAGCGGAACTGACAGTTACAGGAAAACGTAATGGCTAAGGCTTCGAACACCGCGGCGCAACGCGTTCGCAAGAAGGTTAAGAAGAACGTCGCTGAAGGCGTGGTTCACGTTCACGCGTCGTTCAACAACACGATCATCACGATCACCGATCGCCAAGGCAACGCACTGGCATGGGCGACGTCGGGCGGTCAGGGCTTCAAGGGCTCGCGCAAATCGACGCCGTTCGCTGCCCAGGTCGCAGCCGAGTCGGCTGGCCGCGTCGCGATGGAATACGGCGTGAAGAATCTGGAAGTGCGGATCAAGGGCCCGGGCCCGGGTCGTGAGTCGGCAGTGCGCGCACTGCACGGCCTCGGCATCAAGATCACCGCGATTTCGGATGTCACCCCGATTCCGCACAACGGCTGCCGTCCGCCGAAGCGTCGTCGTATCTAAAGGTGTGCTGGCACGTTCGTGCTAGCACATTGCCTGTCGCCGCTCAGCGTCGACGGGCGTTGCTTTTTTGATTGACTAAGCCCACCGTTCGCCCCAAAGGGCGCGAACTAGCGCGGATTCAGATCTGCGTGACTGATTGATAGAGGAATGCAAAGTGGCACGTTATATCGGCCCGAAGGCCAAGCTGTCCCGCCGTGAAGGCACCGACCTGTTCCTGAAGAGCGCACGCCGCTCGCTCGCCGACAAGTGCAAGCTCGACAGCAAGCCGGGTCAGCACGGCCGTACCTCGGGCGCACGTACGTCCGACTACGGTACGCAGCTGCGCGAAAAGCAGAAGGTCAAGCGTATCTACGGCGTGCTGGAGCGTCAGTTCCGCCGCTACTTCGCTGAAGCCGACCGCCGCAAGGGCAACACGGGTGAAAACCTGCTGCAACTGCTCGAGTCGCGTCTCGACAACGTCGTGTATCGCATGGGCTTCGGCTCGACCCGCGCTGAAGCGCGTCAGCTGGTGAGCCACAAGTCGATCACCGTGAACGGCGTCGTCGCGAACGTCCCGTCGCAGCAAGTGAAGGCAGGTGACATCGTCGCGATCCGCGAAAAGGCGAAGAAGCAGGCGCGTATCGTCGAAGCGCTGTCGCTGGCCGAGCAAGGCGGCATGCCGAGCTGGGTTGCAGTCGATGCGAAGAAGTTCGAAGGCACGTTCAAGCAAATGCCGGAACGCGCTGAAATCGCAGGCGACATCAACGAAAGCCTGATCGTCGAATTGTATTCGCGTTAATCCGATTGACGGCCGAGGTACCCCGATTGCGTTGCGCAAGGAGGGGCCTCGGCTGTTTATTTTCTGGTTGTTACCGGTCAGCCTTATCGGTGTAACGAGCCGAGGGTATTGAAAAGGAAAGCCCATGCAAACCAGTTTGCTGAAACCCAAGATCATCGCCGTGGAATCGCTGGGCGAGAACCACGCGAGGGTGGTCATGGAACCGTTCGAACGCGGTTACGGCCACACCTTGGGCAATGCGCTTCGCCGCGTGCTGCTGTCGTCGATGGTTGGCTACGCGCCGACCGAAGTGACGATCGCGGGCGTGGTGCACGAGTACTCGACGCTGGATGGCGTGCAGGAAGACGTCGTCAACCTGCTGCTGAACCTGAAGGGCGTGGTGTTCAAGCTGCATAACCGTGACGAAGTGACGGTTACGCTGCGCAAGGAAGGTGAAGGCGTTGTCACGGCCGGCGATATCGAGCTGGCTCACGACTGCGAAGTCATCAACCCGAATCACGTGATTGCGCACCTGTCGAAGGGCGGCAAGCTCGACGTTCAGATCAAGATCGAAAAGGGTCGCGGCTATGTGCCCGGCAACGTCCGTCGCTATGGCGAAGACACGGCCAAGATCATCGGCCGCATCGTCCTCGACGCATCGTTCTCGCCGGTTCGCCGCGTGAGCTACGCTGTCGAAAGCGCACGTGTCGAGCAGCGTACCGACCTCGACAAGCTCGTGATGAACATCGAGACGAGCGGTGTGATCACGCCGGAAGAAGCGATCCGTCAATCGGCCCGCATCCTGGTCGACCAGCTGTCCGTGTTCGCGGCGCTGGAAGGCACGGAAACGGCAGCCGAAGCGCCGTCGCGTGCACCGCAGATCGACCCGATCCTGCTGCGTCCGGTGGACGATCTCGAGCTGACGGTTCGTTCGGCGAACTGCCTGAAGGCCGAGAACATCTACTACATCGGCGACCTGATCCAGCGCACGGAAAACGAGCTGCTGAAGACGCCGAACCTCGGTCGCAAGTCGCTCAACGAGATCAAGGAAGTGCTCGCTTCGCGCGGTCTCACGCTGGGCATGAAGCTCGAAAACTGGCCGCCGGCTGGTCTCGACAAGTAAGCCTGGTTGTTACTGTAGTTGGCAAAGATGCGGATTTTCCTTTAAAATCCGCATCTTGCTTTTTTCGTTACCGGCCCGTGCACCCATCGAGGTGCGATAGAAGAGCTGGATCAAAACTTTGAATCAAGGAAACTGAAATGCGCCATCGTCATGGTCTGCGGAAACTGAACCGCACGAGCAGCCACCGTCTGGCTATGCTCCGTAACATGTCCAACTCGCTGATCGAGCACGAAGTCATCAAGACGACGCTGCCGAAGGCGAAGGAACTCCGTAAAGTCGTCGAGCCGCTGATCACGCTCGGCAAGAAGCCGTCGCTGGCAAACCGTCGCCTGGCGTTCAACCGCCTGCGCGATCGTGACTCGGTGGCGAAGCTGTTCGACGTGCTCGGTCCGCGTTTCGCGAACCGTCCGGGCGGCTACCTGCGCGTGCTGAAGTTCGGCTTCCGCGTGGGCGACAACGCACCGATGGCACTGGTCGAGCTGCTCGATCGTCCGGAAGTCGACGAAACGGAAAACGTGCAAGAAGCTGAGTAAGCTTCCGGGACGCAGCAGTATCTGAAAGGGGCCGAGCAATTGCTTGGCCCTTTTTGTTTTTCCGGCGCAGGCTGCGTTCGATTGTCGCAGGGCGGTGCCGGCAGCGTTGCGCGGGCTGCGCTACGATACGGGGCAGCCGGCGCGCGCCCCAGGTGGGCAATTCGCGTCGGCGGGAGCCGATAGACCAGCCAGGAGGGCGCGGATGATAGTGGTGCTGATGCTGACGACGGTGCCCGATGCCGAGACCGCCAACGCGCTTTCCGACGGTGCGCTCGATGCGCGGCTTGCCGCGTGCGTGTCGGAGCTCGGCGCGATCAAGTCGCGCTATCACTGGCAGGGCAAGGTCGAAACGGCCGACGAGATCCAGTTGCTGTTCAAGACGAGCCCGGTGCGGGCGCTCGAACTGGAGCGATTTATTCTCGCGCATCATCCTTACGAGACGCCCGAAATCGTCTCGTGGCAGACGACGGCATCGGCCGCGTACGGCCAGTGGGTGACCAGCGAAACTCAACGTCTATTTCATGTTTAACGGTATGGCGCTTCCCGTGCGCGTGCGCGCGCTGCGATTCCTCGCAGTCCTGTTGTCGTTCATGCTCGTGCTCGGCGGCCTGTCGGTCGCGCGCGCGGCCGACGATTTCCTCGATCCGTCGGTTGCGTTCAAGTTCAGTGCGAGCGAATCGCCGGGACAGGTGGACGTCCACTTCAAGGTCGCCAACGGCTATTACCTGTACCGTGAGCGGTTCGCGTTCGCGGTGAAGAGCGGGCAGGCGACGCTCGGCGATCCGCAATTCCCGGCCGGCCACGTGAAGTTCGACCAGACGTTCCAGAAGGACGTCGAGACCTACCGTGACGAAGTCGTCGTGCATGTGCCCGTCAAGCAGGCGTCAGGTCCGTTCGAGCTCGCGGTGACGTCGCAGGGGTGCGCGGACGAGGGCATCTGCTATCCGCCGGCCGAGCACGTCGTGAAGGTCGATGGCGCCGCGCTGGGCGCCGCCTCGTCGTCGCAGTCGTCCGCCGATGCGGTTGCCGCGGGCAGCTGGTTCGACAAGGTCACGAGCGCCGATTTCGCGCAGTCGCTGCTCGAAGGGCATGGCTTCTTCACGATCGTCGCACTGTATTTCGTCGCGGGCGTCGTGCTGAGCCTCCTGCCGTGTTCGTATCCGATGATTCCGATCGTGTCGGCGATCATCATCGGCCAAGGCACGCGCGCGACGCATGCGCGCGGCTTCGCGCTGTCGCTGACCTATGTGGTCGGCATGGCGCTGGTCTACACGGTACTCGGCATCGCCGCGGCGCTGGTGGGCCAGAGCCTCGGCGCGTGGCTGCAGAACCCGTGGGTGCTCGGCGCGTTCGGCGTGCTGTTGACCGCGTTTGCCGTCTCGCTGATCTCGGGCAAGGACCTCGCACTGCCCGCGCGCTGGCAGAACGGCGCGGCCGAGGCATCGAGCGCGCGCCAGGGCGGCCATTTCGTCGCGGTCGCGGCGATGGGCGCGCTGTCCGCACTGGTCGTCGGCGCATGCATGACGGCGCCGCTGTTCGCGGTGCTCGCCTTCATCGCGCACACGGGCAATGCGCTGCTCGGCGGCGCTGCACTGTTCGCGATGGGGCTGGGGCTGGGCGTGCCGCTGCTGGTCGTCGGCGTCGGGGCCGGGACGGTACTGCCGCGCGCCGGCGCATGGATGGACGGCGTGAAGGTGTTCTTCGGCATCGTGCTGCTCGCAGCCGCGCTGTGGATCGTGTGGCCGGTGCTGGCCGGTGGCCTGAAGATGGTGCTCGCTGCGTTGTGGCTGCTGATCGCGGCCGCGGCGCTCGGGCTGTTCACGCCGAATGCCGGCGCCACGTCGATCTGGCGTCGCCTTGGCCGTGGCGTGGGTGCCGCGCTCGCGATCTGGGCGGCTACGCTGCTCGTCGGCCTGGCCGCGGGCTCGACTGATCCGGTCAAGCCGCTGGCGGTGCTGGCGGCACGCACGGTTGCGTCGGGCGGTACGGCGGCAGCAGGCGCGGCCGCTGCTCAGGACGGGCCCGCGTTCGCATCGGTGCGCTCGAGCGGCGAACTCGACACGCTGCTGAAGACGGCGGCCCAGCCCGTGATGCTCGACTTCTACGCCGACTGGTGCGTGAGCTGCAAGGAGATGGAGCATCTGACGTTTACCGACGCGCGCGTGCAGGCGCGACTCGCGCAACTTCACCTCGTGCGTGCGGACGTTACCGCGAACAACCCGGACGACCAGGCGCTGCTGAAGCGCTTCAACCTGTTCGGCCCGCCGGGCATCATCTTCTTCGATCGAAGCGGCAACGAGATCGGGCGCGTGGTCGGCTATCAGGCGGCCGAGACGTTCCTGCGCAGCCTCGACCGGGCTGCGGTCCCGACGGTATGACCATGCGCGTCGCGGGCGCGCTGGTGGCCAACCGGCGCGCTTGCGTGGCATGAATTGACGATCGACAACGCATACGGCCGCGATCGACAGCAAACAAAAAACGGCGGGACACCGAAGTGTCCCGCCGTTTTTCTTTCCGCCTGCCGGCAGGCGCTTAGCGTTGCGCTTTCAGCAGACGCGCGGCGTCGAGCGCGAAGTACGTGAGCACGCCGTCGGCGCCCGCGCGCTTGAACGCGAGCAGCGATTCCAGCACGACCTTGTCGTGATCGAGCCAGCCGTTCATCGCGGCGGCCTTCAGCATCGCGTATTCACCGCTCACCTGGTACACGTAGGTCGGGAAGCGGAACTCGTCCTTCACGCGGCGCACGATGTCGAGGTACGGCATGCCGGGCTTGACCATCACCATGTCGGCGCCTTCGTCGATGTCCAGGCGCACTTCGCGCAGCGCTTCGTCGCTGTTCGCCGGATCCATCTGGTAGGTCATCTTGTTGCCCTTGCCCAGGTTGGACGCCGAGCCGACCGCGTCGCGGAACGGGCCGTAGAACGCCGACGCGAACTTGGCCGAATAGGCCATGATCCGCGTGTGGATATGGCCGTCGCTTTCCAGCATTTCGCGGATCGCGCCGATGCGGCCGTCCATCATGTCCGACGGCGCGACGATGTCGACGCCGGCTTCCGCCTGCGCGCGCGCCTGATCGATCAGGATCTCGATCGTGTCGTCGTTGATCACGTAGCCGTTTTCGTCGAGCACGCCGTCCTGGCCGTGGCTCGTGTACGGATCGAGTGCGACGTCGGTCAGCACGCCGAGTTCGGGGAAGCGCTTCTTCAGCTCGCGCACCGCGCGCGGGATCAGGCCTTCCGGATTGGCTGCCTCGCGACCGTCAGGCGTTTTCACCGACGGCTCGATGGCCGGGAACAGCGACAGCACGGGCACGCCGAGTTCGACGCACTGCTCGGCGACCTGCATCAGCAGATCGACGGACACGCGTTCGACGCCGGGCATCGACGGCACCGGCTGCCGTTCGTTGGTGCCTTCGACGACGAACACCGGATAGATCAGGTCGTCGGTGGTCAGGCGGTTTTCGCGCATCAGGCGCCGGGAGAAGTCGTCGCGGCGCATCCGGCGCGGACGATGAAGCGGATGGAAGCTCATGGCGATTGGGTAGAAATCAGGGCAGTAAGACCTTACGGAACCCTTAGGTCATTTTCGGGAGCGTTGGTATATGATAGCGATCGAGCGGCACGCGTCGCGTGCAGCTCCCCGCTTCTCCTCCCTGAGCGGGTGCCTGTCGTTTTTCGATTAGGCTGTTTGACCCGCCGTTCAACGGCGGGTTTTTTTATGAGCCGGCCGAAACCGCAGGCGCCGTCAGGTGCGCGCCGCCGATCCCGGCCGCGCGTTGCCCGATCATTGTGCTACAGGCTCGCTTTTTTCGTCGGCGACGGACGGCCGCACCCAGCTTTCGATCAATTCGTGCGCTTCGTCGAGCCCAACGCGCTTCATCGCCGAGAACAGCTGGACCGTCAGCTTGCCCTGAACGCCCTGGTCACGATACGCATCGAGCCCCTTTTGCGTGGTTCGCAGCGCGTTGATGCTTTCCTGCCGCGTCAATTTGTCGCACTTCGTCAGCAGCGTGTGGATCGGCTTGCCGGTCGGCACGAACCACTCGATCATGCGGCGGTCGAGATCGGTCAGCGGACGGCGCGAATCCATCATCAGGATCAGGCCGCAGAGCTGCGAGCGGGTCGCGAGGTAGGACGACAGGAGCATTTCCCAATGCGCCTTGGCGGCGCCGGGCACTTCCGCGTAGCCGTAGCCGGGCAGGTCGACGAGGTTCGCGACGGGCTCGGCGGCCGGGCCGACGGAGAAGTAGTTGATATGCTGCGTGCGGCCGGGCGTCTTCGACGCGAAGGCGAGCCGCTTCTGGTTGCACAGCACGTTGATCGCCGTCGACTTGCCGGCATTCGAGCGGCCCGCGAACGCGATTTCCGGCTGGACCGTCGGCGGCAGGTCGCGCAGATGGTTGACGGTCGTGTAGAAGCGGGCTTGATGGAGCAGAAAGGCCATGGGAACCGGAAGGACGGGCGGCGCGAGCCGCTTGGTGGAGGCGGGGTAGCCCCGATAGGCGCCGGAGCTTTCAACACGATATTGTACAATACGGCGGTTTTACCGAAGGCTACCGGGCGCCTGCCTCGCGCTTTTATGTAGCTTCTGCGGTAGACTGAACGCCGTCGTTTTTTGCAGAACCTCAAATTCCCACAAGACGAAACAGGGTGTGCGAATGAATCGACTGTGCAAGTCTCTGATGGTGCTTCAGGTTGCAGCAGGGTTCGTAGGTTTCGTAGCGGAGGCAAACGCGGCGGATGCGGCAAAGCCGGATCTCGACCGTGGCAAGGCGATTGCCGGGCAAGTCTGCGCGTCGTGTCACGGCGCCGACGGCAATAGCGCGTCGGGCAGTTTCCCGAAGCTCGCCGGCCAGCATCCCGAATATCTGGTCAAGCAGTTGAACGACTTCAAGACGCAGCCGGGCGCGAAGGGGCCGGTGCGCACCAACGCGGTGATGGTCGGATTCGCGAGCGCGCTGAGCGCGGACGACATGCGCAACGTCGCCGCGTACTACGGGTCGCAGACGACGAAGCTCGGCACCGCACGCGATGCGGCGACCGTGCCGATCGGCCAGAAGATCTACCGCGGCGGCATCGCGGAGAAGGGCGTACCCGCCTGCGCGAGCTGCCACGGGCCGACAGGGCAAGGGCTCCCGGTCCAGTACCCGCGTCTGTCGGGGCAATGGGCCGATTACACGGCCGCGCAGTTGACCGCGTTCCAGCAGGGTGCCGGCGCGCGCAACAACAACGAGGCGATGCATCAGATCGCCACGCGGCTGTCGGACAACGAGATCAAGGCCGTCGCGGATTACATCGCGGGCCTGCGTTGAGCGGTCAGCCGCGAATGGAATGACCGGGCGCCCGAAGGGCGGCCGGAGTCAGAACAAGAAAAGGGTGGGGCGCCGCGTCGTTGCGGTTGCCTCGCCCTTCTTTTTTGTCAGCGCGCGCCGGCCGTCACGCGCGTGCTGGCCGCCCCTTCGGGGGCAATAATCACAGTGAGCGTTGGGGGCTGTTTCCCCTGAGTCGGAGTTTGAATGAGCGTTACCACGTCGGGGTTGCAGTCGAAGTCGGGTCAGGGTGCGTCCAAGCGCGCGGTCGAGCTGCTGAGCTCGATGCGCTTCGCGATTGCGCTGCTGGTGGTGCTGTCGATTGCGAGCATCATCGGCACGGTCCTGACCCAGGACGATCCGTATCCGAACTATGTGAACCAGTTCGGGCCGTTCTGGGCGGACATCTTCCGCTCGCTCGGCCTGTACAACGTGTACAGCGCGTGGTGGTTCATGCTGATCCTGATCTTCCTCGTCGTGTCGATCTCGCTGTGCGTGATCCGCAACGCGCCGAAGATGCTCGCCGATGCGAAGAGCTGGAAGGACAAGGTTCGCGAAGGCAGCCTGCGGGCCTTCCACCACAAGGCCGAATACACGACGTCCGGCACGCGCGCGACGGTCACGGCGACGCTCGCCACGTTCGTCACCAAGGCCGGCTACAAGCACATCGTGCGTGAGAACGACGGCGCGACGCTGATCTCCGCGAAACGCGGTGCAATGACCAAGTGGGGCTACATCTCCGCGCACCTCGCGATCGTCGTGATCTGTATCGGCGGCCTGCTCGACAGCAACCTGCCGATCAAATTCCAGATGTGGATGTTCGGCAAGAGCCCGGTCAACACGAGCGCGACGATCAGCGAGATCTCGCCCGACCATCGCCTGTCCGCGTCGAACCCGACGTTCCGCGGCTATGCATGGGTGCCCGAGGGGCAGTTCGTGTCGACCGCGATCCTGAACCAGCCGAGCGGCTCGCTGATCCAGGACTTGCCGTTCTCGATCCAGCTCAACAAGTTCATCGTCGACTACTACACGACGGGCATGCCGAAGCTGTTCGCGAGCGACATCGTCGTGATCGATCGCGAGACCGGCCAGAAGATCCCGGCGCGCGTCGAGGTCAACAAGCCGTTCACGTACAAGGGCGTGTCGATCTACCAGTCGAGCTTCCAGGACGGCGGCTCGCAGATGCAGATGACGGCCTATCCGATGACGGGCGGCAACGCGAAGACCTTCCCCGTGAAGGGGACGATCGGCAGTTCGGCGCCGCTGCAGATGCCGGGCAACGACGGCGACACGATCGAGTTCTCCGATTTCCGTGCGATCAACGTCGAGAACATGGCCGACGCGAACGGCAAGCCGGACGTGCGCGGTGTCGCGACGACGAGCTCGCTGAAAGAAGCGTTCGACGAACGCCTCGGCTCCGGCGCGAAGACGTCGAAGCCGACGCAGCTCCACAACATCGGCCCGTCCGTGCAGTACAAGATCCGCGGCAAGGACGGCCAGGCGCGCGAATTCAACAACTACATGCTGCCCGTCGACATGAACGGCGAGCGCGTGTTCCTCGCCGGCGTGCGTGCGAGCCCGAACGACCCGTTCCGCTACATGCGGATTCCGGCCGACAGCCAGGATTCGATCGGCGAATGGATGCACCTGCGTGCCGCGCTCGAGGATCCGTCCGCGCGCGCCGAGGCCGCTGCGCGCTTCGCGCAGCGTTCGCTGCCGGGCACGGATGCATCGCTGCGCAGCCGTTTGCAGGACAGCGCGTTGAAGGTGCTGACCCTTTTTGCAGCGAGCGACGACAGCGTCGGCCGTGGCGCCGACGGCCAGCCGATCGGCGGCTTCCAGGCCGTGGCGACGTTCATCGACCGCTCGGTGCCGAAGGCCGAGCAGGAGAAGGCTGCAAGCCTGCTGCTGCGCATGCTCGAAGGCTCGATGTGGGAGGTCTGGCAGATCGCGCGCGAGCGTGCGGGCGAGCCGGCGGCGCAGCAGGGCACCGACACGATCCGCTTCGTGCAGAACGCGATCAATGCGCTATCCGACAGCTTTTTGTATGGATCCCCGGTCTATTTGCAGCTTGACTCATTCAAGCAGGTGCAAGCTTCGGTATTTCAGTTGACGCGCGCACCCGGCAAGAATCTGGTGTATCTTGGCAGCCTGCTGCTGGTCGCCGGCATCTTCTCGATGTTCTACGTGCGCGAGCGGCGCCTCTGGTTCTGGTTGAAGGACGCCGGTTCGGGCGTCGATGTGGTGATGGCAATGTCCACGGCCCGCAAGACCTTCGATTTCGAGAAAGAGTTCGTGCAGACGCGCGACGCGGCCGGTGCCGCCTTGCACGCCGCACCTCGCGACGCCGCGCCGGCCGGTGCGGCATCGACGGCCCGTCCGCCTGCCGGCGGCGGTTCCGATTCCGAGAATTCCACCCGGTAACATCATGGATCTCACGCAAGTCTCCTCTTCCCATCGGGCGTCGGCCCAGGCTCCGGTGACGGCGCCGCTGTTCGACGACCGTCCGTTCCTCGCGCGCCTGTCGCTGCTCGACTGGCTGTTCGCACTGGCGCTCGTGGTGGGCGCGGGCTATGCGCTCGTGCACTACAACGCGCACATGGATTACTACGACAAGGCGATGATGATCGGCACCGTGCCGGCGCTCATCGCGCTCGGCTGGCGCTGGAAGCCCGCGCGGCTGATGATGGCGTCGATCGCCGTGCTGGCGCTGCTGTCGATCCAGATCTACCAGGGCGATCTCGCGCGCGCCGATTCGGCGTTCTTCCTCAAGTACTTCCTGTCGAGCCAGTCCGCGATCCTGTGGATGAGCGCGCTGTTCGTGCTCGCGACGATCTTCTACTGGATCGGCTTGCTCGCGCGCTCGGCGTCGGGCTCCGCGATCGGCCAGAAGCTCACGTGGGTCGCCGTGCTGATGGGCTTCACCGGCCTGATGGTGCGCTGGTACGAGTCCTACCTGATCGGGGCGGACGTCGGGCACATTCCGGTATCGAACCTGTATGAAGTGTTCGTGCTGTTCAGCCTGATCACTGCGCTGCTCTATCTGTATTACGAAGGCCACTACGGCACGCGCGCGCTCGGCGCGTTCGTGCTGCTGGTGATCAGCGCGGCCGTCGGCTTCCTGATGTGGTACTCGGTCGCGCGCGACGCGCAGCAGATCCAGCCGCTCGTGCCGGCGCTGCAAAGCTGGTGGATGAAGATCCACGTGCCGGCGAACTTCATCGGCTACGGCAGCTTCGCGCTGTCGGCGATGGTGTCGGTCGCATACCTGATGAAGGAGCGCGGCGTGCTCGCCGATCGCCTGCCGACGCTCGACGTGCTCGACGACGTGATGTACAAGTCGATCGCGGTCGGTTTCGCGTTCTTCACGATCGCGACGATCCTCGGCGCGCTGTGGGCCGCCGAAGCATGGGGCGGCTACTGGAGCTGGGACCCGAAGGAAACCTGGGCGCTGATCGTGTGGCTCAACTACGCGGCGTGGCTGCACATGCGCCTGATGAAGGGCCTGCGCGGCACGGTGGCCGCATGGTGGGCGCTCACGGGCCTGCTCGTGACGACCTTCGCGTTCCTCGGCGTCAACATGTTCCTGTCCGGGCTGCACAGCTACGGCAAGCTGTAAGATTTCCGCTGTTCGTCCGACTATGAGACCGCCGGTGCACTGCGTGCCCGGCGGTTTTCTTTTGTAACGGGCGGGCGGTCCGGACGTCGAACGGCGCAAGACGGGCCGGGTCGAACGCTCATGAAACTGCGCGCGGCGCAGGCAGGAGGAGCAGCACGATGTGGATCAAACGCCCTTTGCGGAACGTACTGACCGGCGGCGATATTGCGCCCGGCGACATCACGCCGCGTGCGGTGTTCGAGAACCGGCGGCGCGTATTGCAGGCGGCCGGCCTCGCGGCGGCGGGCGGGTTGCTCGGTGGCAGCGGCGCAGCCTTGGCCGCCTATGCGTCGCCCGATGCGCGGGCCGCGAAGCTTGCGGCGAAGACGAATCCGAAGTTCGTCGCGGCCGACAAGGTGACGCCGTTCAAGGACATCACCACCTACAACAACTTCTACGAATTCGGCACCGACAAGAGCGACCCCGCGCAGAACGCCGGCACGCTGCGGCCGCGCCCGTGGCGGGTGAGCGTCGAGGGCGAGGTGCTGCATCCGAAGGTGTTCGATCTCGACGAACTGCTGAAGCTCGCGCCGCTCGAGGAGCGCGTGTACCGGCTGCGCTGCGTCGAGGGCTGGTCGATGGTGATCCCGTGGATCGGCGTGCCGCTGTCCGAGCTGATCAAGCGCGTGCAGCCGACCGGCAACGCGAAATACGTGCAGTTCATCACGCTGGCCGATCCGTCGCAGATGCCCGGCCTCTCGACGCCCGTGCTCGACTGGCCGTACTCGGAAGGACTGCGGATGGACGAGGCGATGAATCCGCTGACGCTGCTGACGATGGGCGTCTACGGGCAGGCGCTGCCGAACCAGAACGGCGCGCCGGTGCGGATCGTCGTGCCGTGGAAGTACGGCTTCAAGAGCGCGAAGTCGCTCGTGAAGATCCGCTTCGTCGACAAGCAGCCGAAGACGAGCTGGAACACGTACGCGTCGAACGAGTACGGCTTTTACTCGAACGTGAACCCGAACGTCGATCATCCGCGCTGGAGCCAGGCGACCGAGCGGCGCATCGGCGAGGATGGCTTTTTCACGCCGAAGCGCAAGACGCTGATGTTCAACGGCTACGGCGACCTGGTCGCGTCGATGTATCAGGGCATGGACCTGAAGAAGAATTTCTGAGGGCGACGGTGAGAAACGACATGCCCCCTTCGACGCTGACGGCCGCGCCCACAGCCGGCGCCGGCCAGGCTGCACGTGCCGCACGGCGCGGCGCGGTCCGTCCCGCCGCACCGCGCTGGCTCGCGCCGGCCAAGGTGCTGGTTTTCGCGGCCGGTCTTTATCCGCTCGCCCGTCTCGTGCTGTTCGGGCTGACCGACCGGCTCGGCGCGAATCCGATCGAGTTCATCACGCGCTCGACGGGGCTCTGGACGCTCGTGATCCTGTGCATCACGCTCGCCGTCACGCCGCTTCGGCGCATGACGGGGTTCGGCACGCTGCTGCGCTTTCGCCGGATGATCGGGCTGTTCGCGTTCTTCTACGCGACGCTGCACTTCACGACCTACCTGTGGTTCGACAAGTGGTTCGACGTCGTCGCGATCCTGAGGGACGTCGGCAAGCGCCCGTTCATCACGGTCGGTTTTGCCGCGTTCGTGCTGCTGATTCCGCTCGCGGCAACGTCGCCGCGCGCGATGGTGCGCCGCCTGGGCCGCCACTGGGCGACGCTGCACAGCGCGATCTACGCGATCGCGCTGTTCGCCGTGCTGCACTTCTGGTGGATGCGAGCCGGCAAGCACAATCTGGCGCAGCCGAAGCTGTATGCGGGAATCGTCGCCGTGCTGCTCGGCTGGCGGCTCATTGCATGGGGATGGCGGCGCGTGCGCGCGTGACGGCGCAGCCTGAAAAAACAAAAGGCGATGACCGGGAAGTCATCGCCTTGTTTCGTGAGCCGTGCAGGTGGCGCGTCGTTACTTCGCGACAGCCGGGCTCGACGCCGGTGCAGGCATGGACGATGCGCTGCTCGACAATTCGGGTGACAGCGTGAGCGGCGTGCCGGACGAATCGGGCACACTGTCGGACGACGCGTTTTCATCGGTCGGCTTCACGTCCGACGGCGGGGTGTCCTGCTGCTGGAGCGGCTTGGGCATCGGAGGCACGGTGGGCAGATAGAGCGCGCCGCTTTGACCGCAGCCGGCAAGAATCGCCAAAGCCGCTACAATCGCGCTCATCCGGAAAACGACTCGCATGATCGTCCCTGAACAATTGAACCGATAGAGTTTAGCATGTCCGATACCGAATACCTGACCCGTGCCGAGGCCGTGCTGGCGGCCGTCGAGCGTACCGTCGACGACGCCAACGACGGCGATCACGACATCGATCTGGAGCGCAACGGCAGCGTCCTGACGCTGACGTTCGAGAACGGCTCGAAGATCATCGTCAACCTGCAGCCGCCGATGAAGGAAGTGTGGATCGCCGCGAGGGCGGGCGGTTTCCACTACCGTTTCATCGACGGCGAATGGCGCGATACGCGCACGGGCACCGAGTTTTTCTCGGCGCTCACCGAATACGCGACGCAGCAGGCCGGCCTGCCGATCACGTTCAGCGCGCCGTAACCGCCCAGGCCGCAGCCGGGGCTGCGCGTCGACGCGTCGTGCCAAAGAAAAAGCGCCCCGCGGGGCGCTTTTTTCATGTCCGGGCCGGTGGTCAGTGCGCGAACAGGTTCATGATGTCCTGCTTTTCCTGCTCGTCGACGTGCGGCACGGTGGCGTCGACGTTCTGCGCGGCCGGTGCCTGCGGTACGCCGACCGTCGACACGAAGCCGTGGCCCGGCGCGAACTCGGTGAAGTACAGCTCGCCGCCGAGCGATTCGACGCCGTCCGGCACCGTCGGCTTGAACTCGGGGACGCCCTTCAGCGCGGCGCCCATGTAGTCGATCCAGACCGGCAGCGACAGGCCGCCCCCCGTTTCGCGATCGCCGAGGCTGCGCGGATTGTCGTAGCCGATCCACGCGATCGCGGCGAGCGTGTGCTGGTAGCCGGCGAACCACGCGTCGTGCGAGTCGTTCGTCGTGCCGGTCTTGCCCGCGAGGTCGGTGCGCTTCAGTACGTTGGTCCGTGCGCCCGTGCCGCGCTGCGCGACGCTCTGCAGCAGGCTGTTCATCACGTACGCGTTGCGCGGGTCGATCGCGCGCGGCGCATTCTGCTCGGCGACGAGCGGCTGCGCACGCACGACGATCGCGCCGTTCGGATCGGTGACTTCGGCGATCAGGTACGGATTGACGCGGTAGCCGCCGTTCGCGAAGACCGAGTACGCGCCCGCCATCTGCAGCGGCGTGACCTGGCCCGCGCCGAGTGCCATCGGCAGGTAGGCCGGATGGCGTTCGGCGTCGAAGCCGAAGCGGGTGATGTACTGCTGCGCGTACTTCGTGCCGATGTGGTTCAGGATCCGGATCGACACGAGGTTGCGCGAGCGCTGCAGCGCGGTGCGCATCGACATCGGGCCTTCGAAGCCGCCGCCGTAGTTCTTCGGCTCCCACGGCTGGCCGCCCGTTTCGGCGGCGCTGAAATACAGCGGGCCGTCGTTGATCACGGTGGCCGGCCCGAGGCCCTTGTCGAGCGACGCCGAATAGATGAACGGCTTGAACGACGAACCCGGCTGCCGCCACGCCTGCGTGACGTGGTTGAACTTGTTCTTGTTGTAGTCGAAGCCGCCGACGAGCGAGCGGATCGCGCCGTCCTGCGGGACGATCGACAGGAATGCCCCCTCGACCTGCGGCAACTGCGTGATCGACCATTTGCCGGCGTCGTTCTTCACGACGCGGACGATCGCGCCCGGGCGGATGCGGCGATTCGGCTGCGCATTGGCCGACAGCGCGCCCGACGCGAAGCGCAGGTTGTCGCCTTCGATCGTCGCATTGCTGCCGTCGATGAATGCGACCGTGATCTGGCGCGGGCTGGCGGCCGTGACGACCGCGGCGATCAGTTCGCCGTTGTCGGGGTGTTCGAGCAGTGCATCGTCGATCGCCTGTTCGCGGTCGTCGGCCCCGGCCGGCAGCTCGATGAAGCCTTCCGGCCCGCGATAGCCGTGCCGGCGTTCGTAATCCATGATGCCCTTGCGCAGCGCGGTGTACGCGACCTGCTGATCCGCGGAGTCGATCGTCGTGACGACGTTGAAGCCGCGCGTGTAGGTTTCCTCACGGTACTGCGCGTACATCATTTGTCGGACCATTTCCGCGACGTACTCGGCGTGCACGCTGAAATCGCGGCCCGGGCCCTTGACGACGAGCGGCTGTGCGACGGCCTCGTCGTACTGCTCGCGCGAGATGAAGTTCAGCTCGAGCATCCGTTGCAGGATGTATTCCTGGCGCACCTTCGCGCGCTTCGGGTTCACGACCGGGTTGTACGCGGACGGCGCCTTCGGCAGCCCGGCAAGCATCGCGGCTTCGGCGAGCGAGATGTCCTTCAGGTCCTTGCCGAAGTAGACCCGCGCGGCGCTCGCGAAGCCGTACGCGCGCTGGCCGAGATAGATCTGATTCATGTAGACCTCGAGAATCTGATCCTTCGTCAGCGCACGCTCGATCCGGTACGCGAGCAGCATCTCGTAGATCTTGCGCGTGTAGGTCTTCTCGCTCGACAGGAAGAAGTTGCGCGCGACCTGCATCGTGATCGTGCTCGCACCCTGCGACGCATGGCCGTTCGTCAGCGCGACGATGCCGGCGCGGACGATGCCGGTGAGATCGACGCCGCCGTGATCGTAGAAGCGCGCGTCTTCGATCGCGAGGATCGCCTTCTTCAGCGAGTCGGGCACGTCCTTGAAATGGACGACGTCGCGGCGCTCTTCGCCGAATTCGCCGATCAGCACGTGATCGGACGTATAGATGCGCAGCGGCACCTTCGGCCGATAGTCGGTCAGCGCGTCGAGCGACGGCATGTTCGGCCACGCAACGACGAGCGCGTAGCCGAGCACGAGGCCGCCGGCCACGACGAGCGCGACGCACATCGTGGCGAATCCGAGCAGGACTTTTTGCCACCAGGGCCGCTTCTTCGGCTCCGGGGCGGGAGGCGGGGACGTAGGAGTCGTGGATTGCATAGGCATACCGGAAAACAGTCCCGCGATTATAGCTGCCCGGTAAGACCGGTCCTGACGCGGGGGGCGCCCGCCGCGAAGACGCGGTCCGGCGTGCTTCCAGCATAGCCCGTGCATGGCCGTCGCGAGCGGATGCTGGCCGTTAGGCCGACTGTCGGCCGCACGCGCCGATTTGCAGAATCAGGTCTCGGAAACGCGGCATGGGCCGCGACGATTTCGGGAGGCTGGGATGGCGGGACGATGGCGAGCGCGGTTTGCGCAGGGTGGGCAACGGTCGACGGGAATCGACGTCGGTGCGGACGAGGTGAGGGTGGCCGTGCTGAGCCGGCGCGGCCGGGGCGCGGAGGTGTGCGTCGAGGGGCTGGAGCGGGAGCCGGTCGGGTTGGCGGGCGGGCCGGAGGATGCGCGCTGGGCGGCGGTTGCGCGTGCGCTGGCCGCCGCCGTGTCGAGGCTGTCGGCGGCCGGGGTGCGGTGCGACGCGCGCGGCGTGATGGCGTTGCACGATGACGAGATGCGTACCGCAACGCTCGATCTGGCCGGGCGGGCCGACGTCGAGGACGCCGCGCGGCAGGCGGCTGAGCGCATCTCGGGGCTGGCGCCGGACAGTCTCGCGTTCGACTGGCGGCAGGAGGGCGGCGCGGGAGCCGGCGAGATCGAGATTGCCGTGGTCCCGCTGGCGCTGCTCGAACGCCGGATCGACGTGGCCGCCCAGGCCGGTGTCGACCTGACGGTGGTCGACGGCGAGTCGGCCGCGGCGCTGCGTGCGTTGCGCTATGCCGCGCAATTCGAACCCGACGCGCAGGCGGGCCCCTACGCGGCGCTCTGGTTTCATGACTCGGGCGTGCACGGCTGGCGAATCGACGGCCCGTTGGCCGTACCGGTGCTGACGCTGTCCGGCGCCGTGCCGGGGGCGTTTTCCGATGCATTGCGCCAGCGCGCGCTCGGGGCCGTGTGTTGCGTACTCGTGGCTGGGGACGAGCGGTGTATCGCCCGCTTCGACACATCCATCGCCGAGATTGGCGACGTGCTCGGCGCGGTTGCGGTGTCGTTCGACTGCACCGGCTGGAGTGGGCAACCGTGTCCGGCCGCCGGCATGCCGGGCGGCCCGGCATGGGCTGTCGCATTCGGGCTGGCCTTGCGCGGGGTGTGGGAATGACGGCCCGTCGTGCGGAGCCGGGCGGCTTCAACCTGCTGCCGTACCGCGAGCGGCTGGCGCAGGCGTTGCGACGTCGCCGGGCGGCGCAGTGCGGTGCGGCGATTCTGCTCGGTGTGCTCGGCGCCGGCCTGTGGACGGGCGCCGCCACCGGGGCGCGGTGGCGCGTGGATGCCGAGCGCGCGAGTGTGGAGGCGCGGCTGCGGCAGTTGCAGCCGCAGGTGGGGGCCGCGACACGCGCTGCCAAGGCTGCGGCCGTTGCCGCGCAACGCGACGCGCAGGCGGCCGCGCTCGCCGCGCCTTATCGGCACGTCGCAGGGCTGCTGGCCACACTGGCACAGATGCGCGACGGCACCGTCCGGCTCGACGCGCTGCGCACGACGTCGGCCGGTGCCGTGATCGATGCGCGCGCCGCGAGCTACCGGGCGGCCGCGCGATGGCTCGCGGGGATGGCACGCGAGCAACGTGGCTGGCGGATCGATATCGATGCGTTGAAGCCTGCTTCCGGTGCTCCGGTCGTGACAGGCGGGATGCCGTTCCGGTTCTCGGTCCAGCTGCGCTGGCACGACAAGATGGCATCCCGGAATGCATCGGGAGGTGGCGCATGACGGCGGTGCTCGCGCATCGGTCCGCACTGCGCAGCGACGGATGGCGAGGCGGCATGCGGCGTGTGTCGCCGGCGGCTGCGCACATCGCAGGCTGCGGGCTCGCATTCGCGGCCGTGCTGGCGGGCGGCATTCATCTGGCGAATGCCGCCGACTGGAGCGGGCTTGCACATAGCCGCGCGTTGCTCGCCGCGGCGCAGACGCGGGAGGCCGATGCGCGGCGTGTCCTGGCTGCCGCTGCACGGCAACGCGGCGTGCAGCCGGCGGCGGCACACGGCGATCGCTCGCCGGGTACGCCGGAATGGGCTGCGTTGATGCTGGAACTGGCGGATCGCGCCGCGTCGAGCGGGCTGCGCGACGTATCGATCGAACCGTTGCGCGCCGATGGCGCAGTGCCGGACGGCAGGCGCACGGTGCGCATCGTCGCGGAGGGCCACTTTCACGCGTTGCTGCAGATGGTCGGCGGGCTGGCCCGCTTCCCGGTGCTGGCAGTGCCGTCCGCGCTGCGTGTCGAACGGGGAAAGGAGGCCGCGCGCGTGGAAATGTCCGTCGACGTGTTTCCGGCGTTGCCGGCGCCAACGTCCACGGGCGGGGAGACGTCGGTTCTGGCCGGCGCACCCGGCGCCGATCCGTTCGGCGAGGCCGGTTCGTCCGAAGCGCAGGGGGCGGCTGTCCGCCTGGCCGGCACGATTCGCGACGGTCATGCAGGTCTCGCGCTGTTCGACGATGGTGACGGCGCGTTCACGGCCGTGGTTCCCGGCGACACCCTCGGGGCCGCGCGGGTGGTGCGAATCGATCCCGTCGCCGTGACACTCGCAACGGCGGACGGCGCGTACCGGGTCACGCTGGACGACGGGAGGCGGCCATGATCAAGCACGGATGCCGGGTGCTCGCCGTTTGGGCCGGATTGACCGCGGCCAGTGCAAGCGCGTCATTGCCGCCGCTGCCGGCCGTCTGGCCTGCCGCATCGTTGGATACGCAGGTGCCGGGCCTGCCGTTGCCACAAGGCGGGGTGGACGGTGCGGATCACACCGTATCGACGGAGGTCGGCCCGCCGCCGTTCGATCAGGCGGCGCGCGCGGCGCTTCAGGCTGAGGCCGCCACCCCGGCACCCGGGCTGGAAGGGCCGCCGATCCCGTTGGCGCCGCCGGCCCGGATGGGCGACGTTGCGGCCCGGCAACCGGGCGATGCGGACGACACGCGGCGGATCTCGCTGAATCTGCAGGGCGCAGGGCTCGCGGCTGCGTTCGACGCGTTCGCGCGGTTCACGGGGCTCAATATCGTCGTCAGCGAGCAGGTGCGCGGCACCGTCACGTTACGTCTGAATAATGTCCCTTGGCGCGATGCCTTCGACACGCTACTCGACACACACGGGCTCGCGATGACCCGGCGGGGCAACGTGATCTGGGTCACGCCGGCGGTCGAACTGGCCGCCCGCGAACGAGAGCGCTTCGAAATGCACGCGCGGGCCGCCGATCTGGAGCCGCTTGCGAGCCGGACGTTCGCGCTGCACTACCCGCGCGCGCAGGACGTGCAGCGACTGCTGGCCGGCGCGACCGGCCAGCGCCTGCTGTCGAAGCGTGGCGCAGCGGCGGCCGATCCGCGCACGAACCTGCTGTTCGTCACCGATCTCGCGCCGCGTCTCGACCAGGTCGCGAGCCTGATCGAGGCGATCGACCGGCCGTCGCGGCAGGTCCGGATCGAGGCCCGCATCGTCGAGGGCGAGCAGGGTTTTTCGCGCAATCTCGGCGCACGCGTCGCGCTGCGGGCGCAGGAGCGGCCGCCGTCGGGCGAGAGTGCCACGTTTGCGACCGGTGCCCGCAATGCGCTCGACCTGGCTGCACGGCCGCTCGGCGGCTTCGAAGCGGCAACCGCCGGCTTCACGCTGTTCGCCGCGCCGCTCAGCCGTGTGCTCGACGTCGAACTGAGCGCGCTCGAGGCACAGGGGCGGGGCCAGATCGTTTCGAGCCCGCGCGTGGTGACCGCCGATCGCGTCAAGGCCATCGTCGAACAGGGGTCGGAGTTGCCGTACCAGGCGAAGGTCGGCAACGGCGTGAGCGGCGTGCAGTTCCGCCGGGCCACGCTCAAGCTCGAGGTCGAGCCGCAAATCACGCCGGACGGGCGCGTGGTGCTCGACCTGGACGTGACGAAGGACAGCATCGGCGAGCCGACGGCGGCCGGCCCGGCGATTCACACGAAACACGTCCAGACGCGCGTCGAGGTCGAGAACGGCGGGACGGTCGCGATCGGCGGGATCTATGAACAACTGAACCGGAACGATGTGACGCGCGTGCCGCTCTTGGGCAAAATACCGTTTCTGGGCGCGCTTTTCCGGCACCGCGCGCAACGCGATCAGCGTAACGAACTGGTCGTCTTCATCACGCCGACCGTCGTCGATGCGCGCTGCAATGCGCGCGGCGCGGTCAGCGCGGATGCCGAGAAAACGGGGCCGGAAGCCGCCGGCGCAGGCTCGACAAGGCAGCCGCTTTGCCAGTAAGCTGCGCCACACACCAGCAAGATTGAAGCAGAGGAAGCCGTTGCAAGCGCGGGACCCACATGCAAACGTATTTTTCGTCGGCCTTATGGGAGCGGGTAAGACCACCGTGGGCCGTGCGGTCGCGCGTCGTCTCGACAGGACGTTCTTCGACTCCGACCACGAAATCGAGGCCCGCACGGGCGCGCGCATTCCGGTGATCTTCGAGATGGAGGGCGAGGCCGGGTTTCGCGATCGCGAAACGCAGGTGATCGCCGATCTCACGCAGCGCGAGAACATCGTGCTCGCGACGGGCGGCGGCGCGGTGCTGCGCCCGGAAAACCGCGACTGCCTGAAAAACCACGGCATCGTCGTCTACCTGCGCGCCAATCCGCACGATCTGTGGCTGCGCACGCGCAAGGACAAGAACCGCCCGCTGCTGCAGACCGAAGATCCGAAGGGGCGTCTCGAAGCGCTGTACGAGGTACGCGACCCGCTGTACCGCGAATGCGCGGATTTCGTCATCGAGACCGGCCGTCCGTCGGTCAACGGTCTCGTCAACATGGTGCTGATGCAACTCGAACTGGCCGGCGTCATCGCCAAGCCGCTACAAGCATGATTACTGTCAACGTCGACCTGGGCGAGCGCGCCTATCCGATTCACATTGGCGCCGGCCTGATCGGCCGGGCCGAGCTGTTCGCGCCTCATATCAAGGGCTCGTCCGTCACGATCGTCACGAACACGACGGTCGATCCGCTCTATGGCGACGCACTGCGTGCGGCGCTGGCGCCGCTCGGCAAGCGCGTGTCGACGGTCGTGCTGCCGGACGGCGAGGCGTACAAGAACTGGGAAACGCTGAACCTGATCTTCGACGGCCTGCTGACCGACCGCGCGGACCGCAAGACGACGCTCGTCGCGCTCGGCGGCGGCGTGATCGGCGACATGACGGGCTTCGCGGCCGCATGCTACATGCGCGGCGTGCCGTTCATCCAGGTGCCGACGACGCTGCTGTCGCAAGTCGATTCGTCGGTCGGCGGCAAGACGGGCATCAACCACCCGCTCGGCAAGAACATGATCGGCGCGTTCTACCAGCCGCAGGCCGTGATCGCGGACATCGGCGCGCTGACGACCCTGCCCGACCGCGAACTGGCGGCCGGCGTCGCCGAGATCATCAAGACCGGCGCGATCGCCGATGCGGAATTCTTCGACTGGATCGAGGCGAACGTCGACGCGCTGAACCGTCGCGACCCGGCTGCGCTCGCGCATGCGGTGAAGCGCTCGTGCGAGATCAAGGCGAGCGTGGTGGCGGCCGACGAACGCGAAGGCGGCCTGCGCGCGATCCTGAATTTCGGCCACACGTTCGGCCATGCGATCGAGGCCGGGCTCGGCTACGGCGAGTGGCTGCACGGTGAGGCGGTCGGTTGCGGGATGGTGATGGCGGGTGACCTGTCGGTGCGGCTCGGCCTGCTCGACGAAGCGTCGCGGCAGCGCCTCGATGCGGTGATCGCGGCCGCGCACCTGCCGACCCGCGGGCCCGCGCTCGGCGATGCGCGCTACATGGACCTGATGCGCGTCGACAAGAAGGCGGAGGCCGGCGCGATCAAGTTCATCCTGCTGAAGCGATTCGGCGATACGCTGATCACGCAGGCGCCGGACGAAGCCGTGTTCGCCACACTGGCGCAGACCACCCGCTAACGGCGGCCCGGATGCCCCGGCGCCCCTGACATGGAGGAGACGTGAGCGAGACATCCAGCAGCACACTGCCCGAAGCCGGCCACGCGTCTGCTGCGCCGGTGGCCGAGCCGCCGACGCTGGCGGCGCTGGAAGCCCATCTCGCTCCGTATGCCGCACACGCGTCGCAGTCGCGCGGCCGCCGCCATCCGGAAGCACCGCCGGCGGCGCGCACCGAATTCCAGCGCGACCGCGACCGCATCGTCCATTCGACCGCATTTCGCCGGCTCGAATACAAGACGCAGGTCTTCGTCAATCACGAAGGCGACCTGTTCCGCACCCGTCTCACGCACAGTCTCGAAGTCGCGCAGATCGCGCGCTCGGTCGCGCGCAACCTGCGCCTGAACGAGGATCTCGTCGAGGCGATCTCGCTCGCGCACGACCTCGGCCATACGCCGTTCGGCCATGCCGGGCAGGACGCGCTGAATGCCTGCATGCGCGAGCATGGCGGCTTCGAGCACAACCTGCAGAGCCTCGCGGTCGTCGACGAGCTCGAGGAGCACTACGGCGCGTTCGACGGGCTGAACCTGTGCTTCGAGACGCGCGAAGGCATTCTGAAGCACTGCTCGCGCGAGAATGCGCGCAAGCTCGGCGCGCTCGGCGAGCGCTTCCTGCAGGGCCGCCAGCCGTCGCTCGAAGCGCAGCTCGCCAACATCGCGGACGAGATCGCGTACAACAACCACGACGTCGACGACGGCCTGCGTTCCGGCCTGATCACGATCGAGCAGCTCGCGGAAGTCGAGCTGTGGCAGCGCCACTACGAGGCGGCGCTCGCCGAATTCCCGCACCTCGAGGGCCGTCGTCTCGTGCACGAGACGGTGCGCCGCATCATCAACACGCTGATCGTCGACCTGATCGACGAGACGACGCGCAATCTCGCGCGTGTCGCACCCGCATCGCTCGACGACGTGCGCGCCGCGCCGCCGCTCGTGTCGCACAGCGAAACGGTCGCCGCCCAGGCGGCCGCCCTCAAGCGTTTCCTCTTCAAGAACCTCTATCGCCACTACAAGGTGATGCGCATGGCGAGCAAGGCGCAGCGCGTCGTCACCGGCCTGTTCGATGCGTTCATCGACGATCCGCGCCTGCTGCCGCCGCCATACCAGTCCGACGATACCGCGCAGCAGCCGCGCCTCGTCGCGCACTACATCGCCGGCATGACCGACCGCTTCGCGCTGAAGGAGTATCAGCGCCTGTTCGTCATCGGCGACAACTGACTGTCACAAACGATCACTAGACTTCGCCGGTTCAATGGCGACGGGAATGTTGCACACGCTGTTGGTAACGTTTTCATAGGAGAGAGGTCGATGAAGAAGAAGCCTGCGGGGACACTGGTTCGTTCGATCGCGCTCGGCGGCGCGCTGATGTTCGGGGTACAGCACGTGGCGCTCGCCGCGACGGAAATCCAGTTCTGGCATGCGATGGAGGCCGCGCTCGGCGAGCGGGTCAATGCGATCGCCGACCAGTTCAATGCGTCGCAGAGCGACTACAAGATCGTGCCGGTCTTCAAGGGCACCTACGACCAGGCGCTCGCGGCCGGCATCGCCGCCTATCGCAGCGGCAACGCGCCGGCGATCCTCCAGGTCTACGAAGTCGGCACGGCCACGATGATGCAGGCGAAGAAGGCCGTCGTGCCCGTCTACGACGTGTTCAAGCAGGCCGGCGTGCCGCTCGACGAAAAGGCGTTCGTGCCGACCATCGCGAGCTACTACAGCGACGCGAAGACGGGCCATCTCGTCTCGATGCCGTTCAACAGCTCGACGCCGGTGCTGTACTACAACAAGGACGCGTTCAAGAAGGCCGGCCTCGACCCGAACCAGCCGCCGAAGACGTGGGCCGACGTGCAGGCCGATGCCGAGAAGCTGCGCAAGTCGGGGATGGCGTGCGGCTTCACGACCGGCTGGCAGGGCTGGATCCAGCTCGAGAACTACAGCGCGTGGCACGGGCTGCCGTTCGCGAGCCGCAACAACGGCTTCGACGGTACCGACGCGGCGCTCGAATTCAACAAGCCGCAGCAGATTGCGCACATCTCGTTCCTGCAGCAGATGGCGAAGGACGGCACGTTCACGTACGCGGGGCGCAAGGATGAGGCGTCGGCGAAGTTCTACAGCGGCGACTGCGGGATCCTGACGACGTCGTCGGGCGCGCTCGCGAACGTGCAGAAGTTCGCGAAGTTCAGCTACGGCACGGGCATGATGCCGTACGACGCGAACGTGAAGGGCGCTCCGCAGAACGCGATCATCGGCGGCGCGAGCCTGTGGGTGCTGGCGGGCAAGGATCCGGCGACCTACAAGGGCGTCGCGAAATTCCTCGCATACCTGGCCTCGCCGGCGGTCGCCGCGAAGTGGCACCAGGACACGGGCTACCTGCCCGTGACGACCGCCGCGTACGACCTCACGCGCCAGCAGGGCTTCTACACGAAGAACCCGAGCGCCGAAACCGCGATCAAGCAGATGCTGAACAAGCCGCCGCTGCCGTACACGAAGGGGCTGCGCCTGGGCAACATGCCGCAGATCCGCACGGTGGTCGACGAGGAGTTCGAACAGGTCTGGGCGCAGAAGAAGTCGCCGAAGGACGCGCTCGATTCGGCCGCGTCGCGCGGCGACGAACTGCTGCGCCGCTTTGAGAAGTCGGGCGGCTGAGCCCGCATCGCACCGTGCCGACGGCCGCGTCGCATCCAGTGCGGATGCGCGCGCCGGCCGGCGGCACGCCCCCTTTCCGTTGCGCCTGACCGGATCTCCGCGATGCAATCCCGTTCCCGTTTCGGTACGAGCCTGCTGCCGTACCTGCTGATCGCGCCGCAGCTCGCGATCACCGCCGTGTTCTTCCTGTGGCCGGCCGGCGTCGCGCTATGGCAGTCGACGCAGATGCAGGATGCGTTCGGCACGTCGAGCGAATTCGTCGGCCTCGCGAACTTCACGCACCTGTTCGCCGATCCGCTGTATCTCGATTCGTTCCGCACGACGCTCGTGTTCAGCTCGCTCGTCACGGTGAGCGGGCTCGTCGTGTCGCTGGTCCTCGCCGCGTGCGCCGATCGCGTGATCCGCGGCGCGCGCGTGTACCGCACGCTGCTGATCTGGCCGTACGCGGTCGCCCCGACCATCGCCGCCGTGCTGTGGGCGTTCCTGTTCAACCCGAGCATCGGCCTGATCACCTATGCGCTCGCGAAGAGCGGCATCGTGTGGAACCACGCGCTGAACGGCGGCCAGGCGATGTTCCTCGTCGTGCTCGCGTCGGTGTGGAAACAGGTGAGCTACAACTTCCTGTTCTTCTACGCGGGCCTGCAGGCGATCCCGCGCTCGCTGATCGAGGCGGCCGCGATCGACGGCGCCGGGCCGGTGCGGCGCTTCTTCAACATCGTGCTGCCGCTGCTGTCGCCCACCAGCTTCTTCCTGCTGGTCGTGAACCTCGTCTACGCGTTCTTCGACACGTTCCCGGTGATCGACGCGGCCACCGGCGGCGGCCCGGCGCAGAGCACGAAGACGCTGATCTACAAGATCTTCGCGGAGGGCTTCCAGGGGCTCGACATCGGCAGCTCGGGCGCGCAGTCGGTCGTGCTGATGCTCATCGTCGTCGGGCTCACGGTGATCCAGTTCCGCTTCGTCGAACGCAGGGTGCAATACGCATGATCGAAAATCGCAAGGGCTTCGACCTGTTCTGCCACGCGGTGCTGATCGCGGGTGTGGTGCTGATCGTGTTTCCTGTCTACGTCGCGTTCTGCGCGGCGACGATGAACGCGCAGGAAGTGTTCACGGTGCCGCTGTCGCTCGTGCCGAGCACGCACCTGTTCGAGAACGTCGCGTACATCTGGGGGCACGGCAGCGGCGGCACGACCGCGCCGTTCGGCCGCCTGCTCGTGAACAGCTTCGCGATGGCGCTCGGCATCGCGGTGGGCAAGATCGCGGTGTCGATCCTGTCCGCGTACGCGATCGTCTATTTCCGCTTCCCGTTCCGCAACACGGCGTTCTGGCTGATCTTCGTCACGCTGATGCTGCCGGTGGAAGTGCGGATCTTCCCGACCGTGCAGGTCGTGTCGACGCTGCACCTGACGAACACCTACGCGGGGCTCACGCTGCCGCTGATCGCGTCGGCAACCGCGACGTTCCTGTTCCGCCAGTTCTTCATGACGCTGCCCGACGAGTTGATGGACGCCGCGCGCATCGACGGCGCGGGGCCGCTGCGGTTCTTCTGGGACGTCGTGCTGCCGCTGTCGAAGACGAGCATCGCGGCGCTGTTCGTGATCACGTTCATCTACGGCTGGAACCAGTATCTGTGGCCGATCCTGATCACGACGGAGGCCTCGCTGTCGACGGCGGTGGTGGGCATCAAGACGATGATCGCGAGCGGCGACGCCGCGACCGAATGGCAATACGTGATGGCGGCGACGCTGCTGGGAATGATCCCGCCGCTCGTCGTCGTGCTGGCGATGCAGCGCTGGTTCGTGCGCGGCCTCGTCGATTCCGAGAAATGAATGACGGACGGCAACCGGGAGAAAGACCAAGAATGGCTGCGCTGAGCTTGAAGGGCGTCAGGAAATCCTACGACGGCAAGCAGCACGTGCTGCACGGCATCGACGTGGAGATCGCCGACGGCGAATTCATCGTGCTGGTCGGCCCGTCGGGCTGCGGCAAGTCGACGTTGCTGCGGATGATCGCGGGGCTCGAGACGGTGACGGACGGCGAGATCGCGATCGGCGAGCGTGTCGTCAACGCGCTGGAGCCGAAGGATCGCGACATCGCGATGGTGTTCCAGAACTATGCGCTGTACCCGCACATGACGGTCGCGCAGAACATGGGCTACGGGCTGAAGATCCGCGGGATCGAGCGCGCGACGATCGATTCGCGGGTGGCGGCTGCCGCGAAGATCCTCGAACTCGAGCCGCTGCTCGCGCGGCGGCCGCGCGAGCTGTCGGGCGGCCAGCGGCAGCGTGTCGCGATGGGGCGCGCGATCGTGCGCGAGCCGTCGGTGTTCCTGTTCGACGAGCCGTTGTCGAACCTCGACGCGAAGCTGCGCGTGCAGATGCGGCTCGAGATCCAGCGGCTGCATGCGCGGCTCGCGACGACGAGCGTCTACGTGACGCACGACCAGATCGAGGCGATGACGCTCGCGCAGCGCGTGATCGTGATGAACCGCGGCTTCGCGGAGCAGATCGGCGCGCCGGTCGACGTGTACGAGAAGCCGGCGACGGTGTTCGTCGCGGGCTTCATCGGCTCGCCGGCGATGAACCTGATGCACGGCCGGCTGTCGGACGACGGCGCGACGTTTACGGTCGCGGGCGGCGGCCCCGCGCTGCCGGTCGCGGGCGCGCCCGGCATCGGCGCGGCGATCGCCACCGGGCGCGACTGGGTGCTCGGCGTGCGTCCCGAACACATGACGCCGCAGCCGGGCGTCGCGCAGGCGACGCTGCCGGTCGACTCGTGCGAGCTGCTCGGCGCGGACAATCTCGCGCACGGCCGCTGGGGCAGTCACGACGTCGCGGTGCGCCTGCCGCACGCGGACCGTCCCGCGCGCGGCACGGCGCTGGCGGCCGCGCTGCCGGCGCACCGGCTGCATTTCTTCGATCCCGAGACCGGCAAGCGTGCCGGCTGACCCTGCTGACCTTGCCGAGAGACCGACGATGACGACCCGTACCGACTGGTGGCCTTATCCGCGCGTCGTCGCCCATCGCGGCGGCGGCACGCTCGCGCCGGAGAACACGCTCGCCGCGCTCGACGAGGGCGCGCGCCGTGGCCACCGGATGGTCGAGTTCGACGCGAAGCTGTCCGCCGACGACGTGACGTTCCTGCTGCACGACGACACGGTCGACCGCACGTCGAACGGACACGGTGCAGCGGCGGGCATGCGTTATGACGCGCTGGCCGCGCTCGACGCGGGCACGTGGCGCGACGCGCGCTTCGCGGGCGAGCGGATGCCGACGCTCGAGGCGGCGGCGGCGCGCTGCCTCGCCCACGGGCTGGCAGCGAATGTCGAGATCAAGCCGTGCCCGGGGCGCGAGATTGAGACCGGGCAGCGCGTGGCGGCCGACGCGGCCGTGTACTGGCGTGATGCCGCGGTTCCGCCGCTGCTGTCGTCGTTCTCGTTCGATGCGCTGCAACAGGCACGCGCGACGGCGCCTGCGCTGCCGCGCGGAATGCTCTACGAGTCCGTGCCGGACGACTGGCATGCGCAGGTCGTCGGTGCGCTCGGCTGCGTTTCGTTGCATGCAGACCACACACAGCTCGACGAACCGCTCGTGCGCGCGATCAAGGCGGCCGGGCTGCGCATCCTGGTTTACACGGTGAATGACCTCGAGCGGGCACGCGAACTCGCACGCTGGGGCGTCGACGCGGTCTGCACGGACCTGATCGACCTGATCGGCCCGGCAGCGCTGGACGACATCGCCATCCCCTGACGGGCGCGACAACGGCCGGCGAAACCGGTGTCAGGAACGTGCCTGATGCGAAAAAACGACGCCCCGACGGGATTCCCGCCGGGGCGTTTCGCATCGTGGAGACGTTACGTCACGAAAAATCCGCTACAAATTGCAGCAGGATTAACCATTCCCCAAATATTCGACTACGCTTAGAAGCGGTAGCCGAGGTTCAGGTACGTGACGATCGGGTTCAGCGAGATCTTCGCTTTCGACGTTTCGGTCAGGGTGCCGACCGGCGTCCGGCGGGCCGTCGTGAAGGTCGCGGTCACGCTGACAGGGATATACGAGAGCGACAGCCCCGCGAACCAGTGCTTCGTGAAGTTGTACGTGAAGCCGGCGTTGAAGACGGGCGCCCACTGGTTGCTGGTCGTCGCGCTGGTCGGGCCGCCGAGCACGCCGTTCTCGAACGAGCCGTTGGTGATCTTCGCGCCGGTGAACCAGACATACGTCGCGCCGACACCGACATACGGACGGAACTTCGCATTGGCGTCGTTGAAGTGGTAGCGCAGCAAGACGGCGGGGCTCCACTGGTACGCGCGGCCGAGTACGCCGAATCTATCGAACTGACCCTTGCCGGTAATGTCGAACTTCGGCGGTATCCCCATCACGAGCTCGGTGGAGATATGGTCGGTGACGAAGTAGCCCGCCGCGAGCCCCAGCGTGTCGGCGTCGTTGATGCCCGCGCCGGTGTTGGGAATGGATTGGTTGATGGGCGTGCCGCCTACGCGGTAGACGAACAGCGGGTCGCTGCTGTCCTGCGGCGCAAGGTGCAGCCAGCCGGTGCTGACGTAGAAATCACCTGCAGATTGTGCGTGTGCCGTACCGCCCGCGAATGCGAGCGCTGCGGCCCCCGTAATGGCCAGTTTTCGTTTCATTGTGTCTCCTCCGATCAAAGGCGTGCTCATTATGACGACTGCGTTTAAAACCAAACAAGCTCGTAAGTTAGAGTTTTCTCCCTAGGTTTCGTACGACCGTACGCTTTCGCGCCCAGCGGGGACAGGCATTCTACGCAGGTGCGCATTTTCGGACCCCCGGGTATTTCCTAACGCGTTCAAACGGACATTCAGCATGGCACGGTTAGCACGACTCTACGTTCCCGACCAGCCGCAGCACGTGATACTGCGCGGCCTGGATCAGCAACCCGCGTTCGTCGACGACCAGGACTACGAACTCTTCATCGATTGCCTGAAGGCCGCCGCGCGCGATCATCACCTGTCGGTGCACGCCTACGTGCTGCTGCCCCGCCAGGTGCAACTGCTCGTGACGCCGAGCGACGAGGCGAGCCTGCCGAAAGCGATGCAGGCCGTCGGTCGCCGCTACGTCGCGCATTTCAACCGGCGCTATTCGCGGCGCGGCACCCTGTGGGAAGGCCGCTATCGCGCGACCGTGATCGAAGGCGAGCGCTATTTCCTGCTCGCGAGCCGCGTGGTCGAGATGAGCCCGGTGCGCGCGCAGCTCGTCGCGACGCCCGAGGCCTATCGCTGGTCGAGCTACCGGCACCACGTCGGGCTCACCGTCGACAGCCTGATCACCGACCATCCGCTCTACTGGGCGCTCGGCAATACGCCGTTCGACCGCCAGCGCGCGTACAAGGAGCTGTGCGAGCAGCCGCTCGACGAGCGCCAGGCCGACCAGCTGCAGCAGGCGACGTTGAAGGGCTGGGTGCTCGGCGGCGAGAATTATCGCGAGTGGGCGGCGCGTACCGCGAACCGGCGCGTGTCGCCGCTGCCACGCGGACGCCCCAGAAAGGTGCGTGAAAACACGCCGCCGATCCAGCAGTAACGCAGGAATGGCGGTTCAGGAGGCGGCGCTGCGGGCGCCGCTTCTTTTTGCACCAAAATGATGCAGCCCCAATAAAACGGCACCAGATCGAGGCATCCATTTTATTGGGGCTCGATCAAGCGGTTTTTGTTGCTATTCCTTTGATTCGTCGCGTATATTCCGAATTCCGGTGGCCCGGGCGAAGCATGCCCATCCACGGTCGGCCGCGCCGTCTCCCGTCGGGAGCGGGATCGACGGCAACAAGAAAATGGTTCAACGGCCTCCAGGCCCCCTTTACGACGGTGTCCCCATGAACGACCACCAGCAGCCGCTCGCCGCGGTGCCCGCCGCACAAGGTCTGTATGACCCGCAAAACGAACACGACGCCTGTGGCGTCGGCTTCGTCGCTCACATCAAGGGCAAGAAGAGCCACGAGATCATTCAGCAGGGCCTGAAGATTCTCGAGAACCTCGATCACCGTGGCGCGGTCGGCGCTGATCCGCTGATGGGCGACGGCGCGGGCATCCTGATCCAGATTCCGGACGCGTTCTATCGCGAGGAAATGGCGAAGCAGGGCGTGAACCTGCCGCCGGCGGGTGAATATGGGGTCGGCATGATCTTCCTGCCGAAGGAAAACGCATCACGTCTCGCGTGCGAGCAGGAGCTCGAGCGGACGGTGAAGGCGGAAGGCCAGGTCGTGCTCGGCTGGCGCGACGTGCCGGTCGACCATGCGATGCCGATTTCGCCGACGGTCAAGGCGAGCGAGCCGCTGATCCGCCAGATCTTCATCGGCCGCGGCAAGGACATCATGGTGACGGACGCGCTCGAGCGGAAGCTGTACGTGATCCGCAAGACGGCGAGCCACCGCATCCAGGCGCTGAAGCTCAAGCACGGCAAGGAATACTTCGTGCCGTCGATGTCGGCGCGCACGATCGTCTACAAGGGGCTGCTGCTCGCGGGCCAGGTCGGCGTGTATTACCGCGACCTGCAGGACGCGCGTGTCGTGTCGGCGCTCGCGCTCGTGCACCAGCGCTTCTCGACCAACACGTTCCCGGCGTGGGAGCTGGCTCACCCGTACCGGATGATCGCGCACAACGGCGAGATCAACACCGTGAAGGGCAACGTGAACTGGCTGAACGCGCGTACCGGCGCGATCGCATCGCACGTGCTCGCCGACGATCTGCCGAAGCTGTGGCCGCTGATCTACCCGGGCCAGTCGGATACCGCGTCGTTCGACAACTGTCTCGAGCTGCTGGTGATGGCCGGCTACCCGCTCGTGCACGCGGTGATGATGATGATCCCGGAAGCGTGGGAACAGCACACGCTGATGGACGAGAACCGCCGCGCGTTCTACGAATACCACGCCGCGATGATGGAGCCGTGGGACGGCCCGGCCGCGATCGCGTTCACCGACGGCCGCCAGATCGGCGCGACGCTCGACCGTAACGGCCTGCGTCCGGCGCGCTACATCGTCACCGACGACGACCTCGTCATCATGGCGTCGGAAGCCGGCACGCTGCCGATCCCCGAATCGAAGATCGTCAAGAAGTGGCGCCTGCAGCCGGGCAAGATGTTCCTGATCGACATGGAACACGGCCGCATCATCGACGACAAGGAACTGAAGGACAACCTCGCGAACGCGAAGCCGTACAAGAGCTGGATCGACGCCGTGCGCATCAAGCTCGACGAGATCGAGCCGAAGGCCGAGGAAGTCGCGGCCGGCCGCACGCAGGGCGCCGCGCTGCTCGACCGCCAGCAGGCTTTCGGCTATACGCAGGAGGACCTGAAGTTCCTGATGGCGCCGATGGCGCAGCAGGGTGAGGAAGCCGTCGGTTCGATGGGCAACGACTCGCCGCTCGCGGTGATGTCGAACAAGAACAAGACGCTCTATCACTACTTCAAGCAGCTGTTCGCGCAGGTCACGAACCCGCCGATCGACCCGATCCGCGAGAACATGGTCATGTCGCTCGTGTCGTTCATCGGCCCGAAGCCGAACCTGCTCGACACCAACAACATCAACCCGCCGATGCGTCTCGAAGTGTCGCAGCCGGTGCTCGACTTCAAGGACATCGCGAAGATCCGCGCGATCGACCAGTACACCGGCGGCAAGTTCAGCGCGTACGAACTGAACATCTGCTACCCGGTCGCGTGGGGCAAGGAAGGCATCGAGGCGCGCCTCGCGTCGCTGTGCGCGGAAGCCGTCGACGCGGTGAAGTCGGGCTACAACATGCTGATCGTGTCGGACCGCAAGACGGACGCCGAGCATGTCGCGATTCCGGCGCTGCTCGCCACGTCGGCGATCCACTCGCACCTCGTCCAGCAGGGGCTGCGCACGAGCACGGGCCTCGTCGTCGAGACCGGCTCCGCACGTGAGACGCACCACTTCGCGCTGCTCGCGGGCTACGGCGCGGAAGCCGTGCACCCGTACCTCGCGATGGAAACGCTCGCGAAGATGGCCGAAGGGCTGCCGGGCGACCTGTCGCCGGAGAAGGCCGTCTACAACTTCACGAAGGCAGTCGGCAAGGGCCTGCAGAAGGTGATGTCGAAGATGGGCATCTCGACGTACATGTCGTACACGGGCGCGCAGATCTTCGAAGCGCTCGGCCTGTCGAGCGACCTCGTCGAGAAGTACTTCAAGGGCACGGCGTCGAAGGTCGGCGGTATCGGCCTGTTCGAAGTCGCGGAAGAGGCGATCCGCCTGCATCGCGACGCGTTCGGCGACAGCCCGGTCCTGCGTGACATGCTCGACGCGGGCGGCGAGTACGCGTACCGCGTGCGTGGCGAAGACCACATGTGGACGCCGGATTCGATCGCGAAGCTGCAGCACGCGACGCGCAGCAACTCGTACCAGACGTACAAGGAATACGCGCACCTGATCAACGACCAGACCAAGCGTCACATGACGTTCCGCGGCCTGTTCGAGTTCAAGGTCGAGCCGACCAAGGCGATCCCGATCGACGATGTCGAACCGGCGAAGGACATCGTCAAGCGCTTCGCGACGGGCGCGATGTCGCTCGGTTCGATCAGCACCGAAGCGCACGCAACGCTTGCGATCGCGATGAACCGGATCGGCGGCAAGTCGAACACCGGCGAAGGCGGCGAGGACGAGAAGCGTTACCGCAACGAACTGCGCGGCATTCCGATCAAGTCGGGCGAGACGCTGAAGTCGGTGATCGGCGATGAAATCGTCAGCGACATTCCGCTGAAGGATGGCGATTCGCTGCGCTCGAAGATCAAGCAGGTCGCGTCGGGCCGCTTCGGCGTCACCGCCGAGTACCTCGCGTCGGCCGACCAGATCCAGATCAAGATGGCGCAGGGCGCGAAGCCGGGCGAAGGCGGCCAGCTGCCGGGCCACAAGGTGTCCGAATACATCGGCAAGCTGCGTTACTCGGTGCCGGGTGTCGGCCTGATCTCGCCGCCGCCGCACCACGACATCTACTCGATCGAGGATCTGGCGCAGCTGATCCACGACCTGAAGAACGTGAACCCGAGCGCGAGCATCTCCGTGAAGCTCGTGTCGGAAGTGGGCGTCGGCACGGTCGCGGCCGGTGTCGCGAAGGCGAAGGCCGATCACGTTGTGATCGCCGGCCATGACGGCGGCACGGGTGCGTCGCCGCTGTCGTCGGTCAAGCATGCGGGCACGCCGTGGGAACTCGGCCTGGCCGAAACGCAGCAGACGCTGGTGCTGAACCGCCTGCGCGGCCGCATTCGCGTGCAGGCCGACGGCCAGATGAAGACGGGCCGCGACGTCGTGATCGGCGCGCTGCTCGGCGCGGACGAATTCGGCTTCGCGACGGCGCCGCTCGTCGTCGAAGGCTGCATCATGATGCGCAAGTGCCACCTGAACACGTGCCCGGTCGGCGTCGCGACGCAGGATCCGGTGCTGCGTGCGAAGTTCAAGGGCCAGCCCGAGCACGTCGTGAACTACTTCTTCTTCGTCGCCGAGGAAGTGCGCGAGATCATGGCGCAGCTCGGCGTCGCGAAGTTCGACGACCTGATCGGCCGCGCCGACCTGCTCGACACCCGCAAGGGCATCGAGCACTGGAAGGCGAAGGGCCTCGACTTCTCGCGCGTGTTCTACCAGCCGGAAGAATGCGAGGACGTCGCGCCGCGTCACGTCGACGTGCAGGATCACGGCCTCGAGCGTGCGCTCGACCACGTGCTGATCGAGAAGGCGAAGGCCGCGATCGAGAACGGCGAGCATGTGTCGTTCATCCAGCCGGTGCGCAACGTGAACCGGACGGTCGGCGCGATGCTGTCGGGTGTGATCGCGAAGAAGCACGGCCACGACGGCCTGGCCGACGACGCGGTGCACATCCAGCTGAAGGGCACGGCCGGCCAGAGCTTCGGCGCGTTCCTCGCGAAGGGCGTGACGCTCGACCTCGTCGGCGACGGCAACGACTACGTCGGCAAGGGCCTGTCGGGCGGCCGGATCATCATCCGCCCGACCAACGACTTCCGCGGCAAGTCCGAGGAAAACATCATCTGCGGCAACACGGTGATGTACGGCGCGATCGAAGGCGAATCGTTCTTCCGCGGCGTGGCGGGCGAGCGCTTCTGCGTGCGCAACTCGGGTGCGACGGCAGTCGTCGAAGGCACGGGCGACCACGGTTGCGAATACATGACGGGCGGCACGGTCGTCGTGCTCGGCGAGACCGGGCGCAACTTCGCGGCCGGCATGTCGGGCGGTCTCGCGTACATCTACGATCCGGAAGGCACGTTCGCGGCGAAGTGCAACAAGTCGATGGTCGCGCTCGAGCCGGTGCTGCAGCAGGCCGAGCAGGAGCGCACGGTCGACCGCGCGCTCTGGCACGAAGGCACGACGGACGAAGCGCTGCTCAAGGGGCTCGTCGAGCGTCATTTCCAGTTCACGGGTTCGCCGCGCGCGAAGTCGCTGCTGGAAAACTGGGACGCGGCGCGCCGCCAGTTCGTGAAGGTGTTCCCGCACGAATACAAGCGCGCGCTGGGCGAGATCGGTGCGAAGAAGGCGGCGAAGGAAGAACTGGCCGCCTGAACGACGAACGACATAGCGAATGCCGCGCGCGCATGACTGCCGCGCGCGGCTCCCCCACCCGATACACCGAACAGAAGAGCACCTTATGGGCAAGGCAACCGGTTTTCTGGAGTTCGAACGCCGCCACGAGGCGTACGAAGCACCGCTCACGCGCGTGAAGCACTACAAGGAATTCGTCGCGGCACTGACCGACGCGGACGCGAAGGTCCAGGGCGCGCGCTGCATGGATTGCGGCATCCCGTTCTGCAATAACGGCTGCCCGGTCAACAACATCATTCCGGACTTCAACGATCTCGTTTACCGCCAGGACTGGCAGCAGGCGATCGAAGTCCTGCACTCGACCAACAACTTCCCGGAATTCACGGGCCGCATCTGCCCGGCGCCGTGCGAAGCCGCGTGCACGCTCGGGATCAACGACGATCCGGTCGGCATCAAGTCGATCGAGCACGCGATCATCGACAAGGCCTGGGCGGAAGGCTGGGTGAAGCCGCTGCCGGCCGAGCACAAGACGGGCAAGAAGGTCGCGGTCGTCGGTTCGGGCCCCGCGGGCCTCGCCGCCGCGCAGCAGCTCGCGCGCGCGGGCCACGACGTGACGGTGTTCGAGAAGAACGACCGCGTCGGCGGCCTGCTGCGCTACGGGATTCCCGACTTCAAGCTCGAGAAGTGGCTGATCGACCGCCGCATGCGCCAGATGGAAGCGGAAGGCGTGACGTTCCGCACCAGCGTGTTCATCGGCAAGGATCCGCTGCCCGAGTCGATCGGCAGCCTCGCGAAGGAAACCATCTCGCCGGAAACCCTGAAGGAAGAGTTCGACGCGGTCGTGATCGCGGGCGGGTCGGAAACGCCGCGCGACCTGCCGGTGCCGGGCCGCGAACTCGCGGGTGTGCATTACGCGATGGACTTCCTGCCGCAGCAGAACCGCGTGAACGCGGGCGACAAGCTCGTCGACCAGCTGCTCGCGAAGGGCAAGCACGTGATCGTGATCGGTGGTGGCGACACGGGTTCGGACTGCGTCGGCACGTCGAACCGCCACGGCGCGAAGCAGGTCACGCAGTTCGAGCTGCTGCCGCAGCCGCCGGAAGAGGAAAACAAGCCGCTCGTGTGGCCGTACTGGCCGATCAAGCTGCGTACGTCGTCGTCGCACGAGGAAGGTTGCGAGCGCGACTGGGCGGTCGCGACGAAGCGTCTCGAAGGCAAGAACGGCAAGGTCGAGAAGCTGATCGCGGTGCGCGTCGAGTGGAAGGACGGCAAGATGCAGGAAGTGCCGGGTTCCGAGTTCGAAATGAAGGCCGACCTCGTGCTGCTCGCGATGGGCTTCACGCAGCCGGCAGCCCCCGTGCTCGAGGCATTCGGCGTCGCGAAGGATGCGCGAGGCAATGCGCGTGCGGCGACCGAAGGTGATCGTTCGTACTACACGTCGGTCGACAAGGTGTTCGCGGCGGGCGACATGCGCCGCGGCCAGTCGCTCGTGGTGTGGGCGATCCGCGAAGGCCGCCAGTGCGCACGCTCGGTCGATGCGTACCTGATGGGGCATTCGAACCTGCCGCGATAAGCTGAATCTCGCGAGCGGGTTTTGACGAAAGGCGGGCGTCCGGAAGGGCGCCCGTTTTTTTATGCGTGCGCCGGATGGCCGTTGCCGCTTAACATGCGCGAATCAGGGTTCGGGCGTTGGCCGGGCGACGGTCGAAGCCTGTTTCAGCCACGAACGTATCGCGCAGTCCATGTCTCGAGAAACCGCCCCGGAAATCACCCGACCGTGCTTGACGGACGACGGCCAGCGCGTCCGGCTGGACGAGGTCGTCGCGCTGCTGCTTTCGTTCGGCCGCGGTCTTCACGTCGAGGATCACGCATTCGTCGGACGGCAGCGGCCGATCGAAATCGAGCAACACATTGCCGACGCGATCCACGCCCGGGTGGCGCTCGAGGGCTTCGCCCAGTTCACCCCGAGCGACGACGTGCGGGGCACCCTTCCGCTCGCGGCGATGCGCGACATGGTGACGAGCCTCGTGCAGGCCGGCATTCCGCCGGTGTTCGCGTTCGTGTGCGACGAATTCTGGCTCACGTACTGGCGGTTGCACCGGATCGTCCAGGCGGCGCTGGGTGCCGACACCTACCAGTTGATGCCGGATTTCTGGGTATGGCACGTCCGCGCGAACGCGGGGCAGGCCGGCTGGAGCATGCATCGCGATGCGGGGGCGAGATCGCTGCTGCCGGACGGGCGCGCCGGCGCGCTGTCGCTGTGGATCCCGCTGACGCCCGTCGATTCGTCCACCGGTTGCGTGATGCTGCTGCCGAAGCATCGCGATCCCGACTATGGAACGGATCGCGTGTCGCAGGCCGAATTCGACGTGCGGGACATCCGCGCGCTTCCCGGGCTCGCCGGCGACCTGATGATGTGGAGCCAGGCCGTGCTGCACTGGGGCAGCCGCGGCAGCCCGCTGTCGGACCTGCCGCGGATCAGCATGTCGATGGGCGTGCAGGTCGACAGCCTGGGCCCGCTGAATCCGCCGCTGCTGAAATCCGACGTGTTGCCGGATGCCGGATGCCGGATTGCGGCTCGAACTGATCGCCAAGCAGATCCTGCAGTACGAGCGATTCGCGTCGATCGAACCTGCCTGGGCGCATTTTGCGCGCGTCTTGCTCGCCAGCGGATTGTCCGGGCTGGTCTTTGATGTTCCGGCCGAATGGCGGCCTCGCTGACGCAACGAAGCGTGCCCGCGTCGTTCGGACAGGAGACCGCGAATAACCCGCTGATATCTTTCATTTTGTAATGTTCCTTGCGAACTGTCATATCATGTCGCCCCTCGGGCCGCATTCGCGGTGGCTGCATGTGACTGACCCTATTTACAAGGACTCTGGATGGAAGCACTCGTGCAAGGGCTGATCGACGCCGTCAACGGCGTGTTGTGGAACTACGTGCTGATCGCGCTGCTGCTCGGCGTGGGCCTGTGGTTCACGCTGCGGTTCCGGATGATCCAGTTGAAGGCGCTGTTGCTCAGCGTGAAGCTGGTCGGCAGCAAGGGCGAGCCGGGCAGCATCTCGTCGTTCCAGGCGTTCGCGACCGGGCTCGCGAGCCGCGTCGGCACCGGCAACATCGCCGGCGTCGCGGTCGCGCTGACCGTCGGCGGGCCGGGCGCGATCTTCTGGATGTGGATGACGGCGCTGGTCGGGATGTCGTCCGCGTTCGTCGAGGCGACGCTCGCGCAGATCTTCAAGGTGTCGCATCCGGACGGCAGCTATCGCGGCGGCCCCGCGTACTACATCCAGACGGGCCTGCGCTCGCGCGGCTTCGGCGTGCTGTTCTCGCTGTCGCTGATCCTTGCGTTCGGCTTCGTGTTCAATGCGGTGCAGGCCAACGCGATCGCCGATGCGTTCGACACGTCGTTCGGCTGGAGCCGCGCGACGGTCGGTCTAGGGCTCGTGCTGCTGACCGCGCCGATCATCTTCGGCGGGATTCGCCGGATCGCGGCGGTTGCGCAGGTGATCGTGCCGCTGATGGCGATCGGCTACCTCGCGCTGGCGGTCTATGCGGTCGCGACGCATATTGCGCTGGTGCCGGGCGTGATCGCGCTGATCGTGAAGAGCGCGTTCGGTCTCGAACAGGCGGCGGGTGGCCTGACGGGCTATGCGGTCAGCCAGGCGGTCGCGATGGGCGTGAAGCGCGGGCTGTTCTCGAACGAGGCCGGCATGGGCAGCGCGCCGAATGCGGCGGCAACGGCCAGCACGCGGCATCCGGTCGTGCAGGGGCTGATCCAGATGCTCGGCGTGTTCGTCGACACGATCGTGATCTGCAGCGCGACCGCCTTCGTGATCCTGCTGTCGGGCCAGTACGAACTCGGCACCGGCATGGAAGGTGCGGCGCTCACGCAGCGCTCGATCGCGAGCCACGTCGGCGACTGGGGCGGCATCTACATGGCGTTCGCGATCTTCTTCTTCGCGTACTCGTCGGTGATCGGCAACTACGCGTATGCGGAAGGCAACGTCGAGTTCATCACGAAGCGGCGCGGCGTGCTGCCGCTGTTCCGCGTCGCGGTGCTCGCGATGGTGATGTTCGGCAGCGTCGGGCAACTGCCGCTCGTGTGGGCGATGGCCGATACGAGCATGGGGCTGATGGCGATCATCAACCTGATCGCGATCCTCGCGCTCGGCAAGTACGCGCACGCGGCCTGGCGCGACTATCGCCGCCAGCGCGCGGCAGGCGTGGCCGATCCGGTGTTCACGCGCAACACGATTCCGGAGCTCGCGAACGTGCTGCCGACCGACGTGTGGGGCGAGCATGGCCCGCTGCCGCAACGTCCGGCCGCGGCTGATCCGGCGCGCGCGCCGCGCGCGGTGGCGAGCGAGTCATGAACGGCGACCGGCTGCGCGTGTTCGTCGCGCTGATGCCCGATGCGGCATCGCGCGACGCGCTGCACGCGTTGCCGGTTACCCGGGGCGCGCGGCGTCCGCTGCCCGCGCAACTGCATGTGACGCTCGCGTTCGTCGGCGCGATCGAACGGGCGTGTTGCGACGCGCTGGCCGCGTGCCTGCCGGCGCTCGCGGCCGCGCATGCACTGCCGTTGATGCCGGTCGAACGGATCGCGTGGTGGCCGAGCCTGCCGCGCGCGCGGCTGATCGTCGCCGAGCTGGCCGCCGAACCGGCGTGCGCGGCGTTGAATGTCGCGCTGTCGGCGAAGCTGCGCGAACTCGGCGTGCCGGCTGACCGGCGGCAGTTCCGCCCGCACGTGACGCTCGCGCGGCTGCCGCACGATGCGGTCGGGCAGCCGGCGCACGGCGGTGCGGTGAAGCGGCCGGTCGCGCTGCGGTTCGACGCGCTCACGCTGTTCGAAAGCCGGCTGTCGCACGAAGGCGTGTCGCATCGGCCGATCGTGTCGGCGCCGATTGCGCGGGCGGACGGTGAGGCGGGCGGCCAGGCGGCGCAGTGAGCGGCTTGTGAGCCGCGTTGTGATTGCCGGCCGCCATGTGTATCGCGTCAGCGCATCGCGTCGACGATATCGTCGGGCCTACCGGGCCTACCGGGCCTACCGGGCCTACCGGGCCTACCGGGCCTACCGGACGTAGCGCGCGAGCGTCAACCCCGACAGATCGATCTCCGGTTCTCGCCCCGTGACGAGATCCGCCACCACCTTCCCCGAACCCATCGACATCGCCCAGCCCGTCGAGCCGTGGCCGACGTTCAGCCAGAGTCCGTCGATCCCGCTCGCGCCCAGCAGCGGCGGCCCGTCGGGCGTCATCGGCCGGCGGCCGACCCAGAAGCGCGCCGACGCCCGATCGGCCGCGTGCGGGAACCAGTCGTCGAGCACCTTCATCAGCGTATCGAGCGCCTGCTGGCGCAGCGCGGCGTGCCGGTTGCCGAGTTCCGCGGTACCCGCGACGCGCAGCGTCGGGCCGAAACGCGTGATCGCCGTCTTCAGCGATTCGTCCATCAGCGCGGCGTGTGGCGATTTTTCGTCGTCGACGACGGCGAGCGTCGCCGAGTAGCCCTTCACCGGATACAGCGGTACGTCGATGCCATGCGGCCGCAGCAGGCCGGCGCTGTCGACACCGAGCGCGACGACGATCGCATCGGCGGCGAGCCGCACGTCGCGGTGCTGGCCGCCGGGGTTCGATGCGCGCGGATTCGGTCCGCCATCCTCGTCGCCGGTGCCGACGATCCGCACGCCGCGCACCCGGCCGGCTTCAACGTCGAGCGCCCGCACTTCCGTGCGAAAGCGGAACGTCACGCCGCTGGCTTCGCACAGTGCCCGCAGTTCGCGCGTGAAGCGTGCGCAGTCGCCGGCTTCGTCGTCGGGCAGGTAGATGCCGCCGACGGGCGCCTGCCGCGCCCAGCGCAGGCCCGGCTCGATCGCCGTGCAGCCGGCCGCGTCGAGTTCGCGGAACGCGATGCCGGCGTCGCGCAGCACCTTCAACGCGGGCTGCACCATCTCGACGTCGAACGCGCCGCGCAGCAGTTGCAGATAGCCGCGGCTCGCGCCGTAGTCGAACGGATGGCGGTCGCGAAACGCGTGCAGGCACGCGCGGCTGTAATACGCGATGCGTTGCATCCGCTGCTTGTTCACGCGGAACCGCTCGAATTCGCATTCGCGCAGCCAGCGCGCGATCCAGCGCCACTGCGCGGCGTCGAGCGTCGGCCGGAAGATCAGCGGCGAAGCGGGCTTGAACAGGTACTTGAGGATCTTGCCGGGCATCCCGGGCGCGGCCCACGGCGTCACGTAGCCGGGGGCGATCACGCCCGCGTTGCCGAGGCTCGTCGCCTGCGCGACATCGGCTTCGCGTTCGATCACGGTGACGTCGCAGCCTGCTTCGCGCAGGTGCCAGGCCGTGGTGACGCCGATCACGCCGGCGCCGAGAACGATCACATGCATGCGGTTTCCCGAACGAAGAAGTCGCTCACGACGCGACGGCAGGATCGTCGACGAGCGACTTGCCGCGCGTTTCCGGCAGCACGAGCGCGGCGACGATCACGAGCAGGTAGCCGCCGCCGGCCACGAGGCCGATCGCCTTTACGAGCGACATCGACTGCGACAGCGCGCCGACGAGAATCGGGAAGAACGAGCCGAGCCCGCGCCCGAGGTTGTAGCAGAAGCCCTGGCCCGAGCCGCGGATCGCGCCCGGATACAGCTCCGATAGATAAGCGCCGACGCCCGCGAAGATCCCCTGCACGACGATGCCGAGCGGGAAGCCGAGCAGCAGCATCGCGGTGTCGGTGATCGGCAGCATCGTGTACGCCATGCCGAGCGAGAACGAGCCGATCGCGAACAGGATGAACGACGCGCGGCGGCCGAGCCGGTCGGACAGGATCGCGCCGACCACATAGCCGACGAACGAGCCGACGATCAGCACGACGAGATAGCCGCTCGTGTTGAACACCGACAGGTGGCGGACGGTTTTCAGGTAGGTGGGCAGCCACGTCGTGATCGCGTAGTAGCCGCCGAGCATCCCGGTGCACAGCGCGCTGCCGAACAGCGTCGCGCGCAGGTGCGGCGGCGAGAAGATCTCGAGGAAGTGGCCCGACACGCGGCCTTCGTCGCGCGCGCGGCGGGTGGCCGTGTAGATGTCCGGATCGCTGACGTTGCGGCGGATGTACAGGATCCACAGCGCGGGCAGGATGCCGATCCAGAAGCACGCGCGCCATGCGACCTGCTCGGGCAGCAGCGCGAAGAACGCCCAGTAGAGGATCGCGGCCGCGCCCCAGCCGAACGACCAGCTGCTCTGCACGGTGCCGACCGCTTTCCCGCGATGCTCGGGCGAGCGGATCGTCTCGGCCATCATGATCGTCACGACCGACCATTCGCCGCCGAAGCCGAAGCCCTGCAGCGTGCGCGTCGCGAGCAGCTGCCAGAACGAATGGGTGAAGCCGGACAGGCAGGTGAACAGCGCGAACGTCGCGATCGTCCACTGCAGCACGCGTACGCGGCCGTAGCGGTCGGCAAGGATGCCGGCGACCCAGCCGCCGAGCGCCGACGAGATCAGCGAGCTCGTCGCGATCATCCCGGCCTCGCTCTTCGTCATGCCCCAGGTGGCGATCAGCGTCGGAATCAGGAACGAATAGATCATGAAGTCGAACGCATCGACCGCGTAGCCGCCGAAGCCGGCGTACAGCGTCCTGCGCTCGCGCGTCGACAGTTCGTTGAACCACTGGAATGCCTGCATGCTTGCCGCCCCCTCTTTTGTCTCGTCTCGCGCTGCCGTCTGGCGGCTATTTTACGGGCGGGATGCGGGGTGCCAAAAAGGGGAGTGCCGGTGCGTGGCGGCGCGGTGAACGGCGAGGGCGGAGGGTGTTCGTCCGGGGAACGCGTGATGGCCGATCCGATCGCGCCTGGGCGACAGGCATGCCCGGGCAACGGCGACGGTCCACGCGCCGGCACGGCGCGCAGGTACGTGCTTCAGAGCGTCAGGCCACCGTCGACATGCACGACCTGCCCGGTGATCTGCCGCGCGGCGTCCGACAGCAGGAACGCGATCAGCGCGGCCACATCGTCGGGTTCGGCGATCCGGCCGAGCGGTGTCGCCTGTTCGGCCTGCGCCCATGCGGCGGCATTGCCGGCGCTCGGCCCGTGGTCCTTGCGCGTGAAGCCGGGCGCGACCGCGTTGACGGTGATGCCGCGGGCGGCGAATTCGGCGGCGGCGGAGCGCACGAGCGATTCGAGCGCGGCCTTCGCCGCGGCGGTGGCCGCGAACGGCGCGTCGGCGCGGTAGCGGTGCGCGACGAACGAGCTGACCGCGACGATCCGCGGCGCAACCGACGCTTCGAGCAGCGGCCGCGCGCGGCCCGCGAGCGCGGAGAACGCGCCGGGCATCGCCGCGAAGGCCGACGCGAGCGCATCCGCGGAAAGACCGGAAAAGGATTGCCGCGCGGCGAAGCCGGCATTGGCGACGAGATGATCGAGCCCGCCGAAGTGCGTGGCGGTCGCCTCGACGAGCGACGCGGCGACGCCCGGCTCACCGAGATCGCCGGTAAGCGTGACGCACGCCGCGCCGGCCGCCGTGCATGAGCGAGCAACTTCGGTGAGCCGGGCGCGCGCCGCTTCGTCTGCGCCGCGCGCGTGCAGCGCCAGCGCGATACCGGGTGCCGCAAGCCGCCGCGCGAGCGCCGCGCCGATCCCGGAACCCGCGCCGGTGATCAGCGCGATCCGTGCGGTGTGCGCGGCGCGTGCGCTCAAGCCGCGACCTTGTCGCTGTCGTTCACGCGCTCGACGTTGATCGTGCCGACGTGGAACGCGGCCAGCGATTCGCGGTGCGCGATGCTGACGATCGCGGCCTTCGGCAGCCGTTCGGCGAACAGGTGGTACAGGCGCGCTTCGTTGTCGGCGTCGAGCGCGCTGGTCGCTTCGTCGAGGAACAGGAAGTCGGGCTTGTGCAGCAGCACGCGCGCGCCGGCCAGGCGCTGCTGTTCGCCCGGCGACAGCACGCGGGTCCAGTGCGCGGTCTCGTCGAGGCGGTCGACGTAATCCTCGAGGCGGCATGCGCGCAGCGCGTCGCGGCAGGCTTCGTCACTGAACGCGTCGGCCGTCGCCGGATAGGTGAGCGCAGCCTTCAGCGTGCCGATCGGCAAGTAGCTCGTCTGCGGCACGAACATCATCCGCGCGCCGACCGGCGCATCGATCGCGCCGTCGCCGAACGGCCACAGGCCCGCGAGCGCGCGCATGAACGTGCTCTTGCCGGAACCCGACTTGCCGATCACGAGCCAGCGCGAGCCGGGCTCGATCGTGACGCTGCCGATGTTCGCGAGCGCATTGCCGTTCGGCAGCGCGAGCTTGAGCGACGACGTCGACAGTTTCGCGCCGTCGACGTAGTGCAGGTTGATGCCGCCGTGCTCGGTCGCGGGCGACAGGCTTTCCTTCAGGTGCGACGTGCTCATCACGCGCTTGAATTCGCGCAGACGGTTGACGGTGGCGCGCCATTCGACGAGGGTCGAGTAACTGTTGATGAACCACGAGAACGAATCGCTGACGGTGCCGAACGCGGACGAGATCTGCATCAGCACGCCGAACGAGAACGCACCGGCGAAATAGCGCGGCGCGGCGACGACGAGCGGGAAGATGATCGCGATCTGCCCGTAGAAGCTCAGCACGAACGTGAGCCGCTTCGTGTACTTCATCACGCGCCACCAGTTGTCGCGGATGCGCATGAAGAGGTTTTGCGCGTTGCCGGTCTCGGTCTTCTCGCCGTCGTAGAACGCGATCTGCTCGGCGTTCTCGCGCACGCGGATCAGCCCGAAGCGGAAGTCGGCCTCGACGCGCTGCTGCTGGTAGTTGATCGACACGAGCGGATGGCCGACCTTCTGGATGATCAGCGAGCCGACCACCGCGTACAGCGCGGCCGCCCACACCATGTAGCCGGGAATCGCGATCGGCGTCGCGCCGAGCGAAATCGTCAGCGCGCCGGCGAGCGACCACAGGATCGTGATGAACGACACGAGCGTGACGACCGTCGACAGCAGGTCGAGCGACAGCGCGAGCGTGGTCGTCGCGAACGACTGGAGGTCGTCGGTGATCCGCTGGTCGGGGTTGTCGGCGAGGCGGTCACGCTCGATCCGGTAGAACGCGCGATCGCCGAGCCACTGGCCGAGAAAGCGGTCGGTGAGCCACTGGCGCCAGCGGAAGCCGAGCATCTGCCGCAGGTAGCGGCCGTACACGGCGAGGATGATGAAGGCGAACGCGAGCGCGGAGAACTGCATCAGCAGGTTCGGGAAGTCGTGGACGTCCTTCGACTGCAGCGCGTTGTAGAACTCCGCGTTCCACTTGTTCAGCCGGACGTTGATCCAGACCACGCAGAGGTTGATCGCGATGATCGTGACCAGCAGGCCCCACGCGATTTTCCATTCGGACGATACCCAGTAGGGCTTGATGAGGCTCCATGCGGATACCGGGCGCTCGTCCTGCGGCGCGTCGGAGGCGGAGCGGACGGGATCGATCGATTGGGTCATGTGCTTCCTGATGAGTAGCCGGCGCGCGGGCCGGGCGAAGCCGGGCGCGCGCCGCGATACGGCATGCCGGGACGCGGCGCCGACTGACGGCGGGCGTCCGGATGGTCGCCCGCGCGTCTTAAACGGCACTTAAGGCCGGCGGTGACGCGGCAACCGGCCGCTCGCGCGGCCGGCCTGCGGGCATTGTGCCAGAGCGGCGCGGCACGTCGGCGAATTTGCCGCAAGGGGGACAGTTTGCGGCGCTTTCCGCTTTTATGGTCTAATGGCCGACGACGAAACAGGGGTGCTTCGTGGCGCGGCCGGCAGATGTTCCGGGCAGCGCGATGAGGCTGAGAAAGACCCTTCGCACCCGATCCGGGTAATACCGGCGAGGGAAGTTTCTGATCCCGCCGGGTCGCGCTGGCTGCCATCCCACATGGTCAGCGCCCTTGTCCCGCCCGGCCGGCCTTTGCTGCCGGTTTCGTCCTTTTGGGTACGCGCCTTGCGCGTTACGGAAGGAATGATGACCGCACAATCTTCAGTCTTTTGCATGGTTCCCGGCCCGATGCCGCGTGCGTCCGCATGCGGCGGCGCGTGCGCGTCGACGCTCGTCGTGCGTGCTCGCGCGGAGGGCGCGCGATGAACGCCCGGGATTCCCGACCCGATTTCGCGGTGCTCGGCGGCGGCCTCGTCGGCCGCCTGATCGCCTGGCGGCTCGCGGGCGACGGGCATCGCGTCGCGCTTTACGAGCGCGGCGGCCCGGACGGCGAGCAGTCGGCCGCATGGATCGCGGCCGCGATGCTCGCGCCGCTCGCGGAAGCGGCGAGCGCGGAGCTGCTGATCACCGAGCTGGGCGCCGCGTCGCTCGCGCGCTGGCCGCAGTGGCTCGCGGAACTGCCCGAACCCGTCTTCTTCCAGCAGCACGGCACGCTCGTCGTCTGGCACCACGCCGATCGCGCCGAGGCGCCGCTGTTCGAGCGGCGCGTGCGCGCGAACGCGCCGGCCGACCTGTTCGACCGCGGTTTCGTGACGCTCGCCGGCGCGCAGGTCGACGCGGCCGAGCCCGTGCTCGCGGGCCGCTTCGCGCGCGGCCTGCTGTTGCCGAACGAAGGCCAGCTCGACAATCGCCAGGCGCTGCGCGCGCTCGCGGCCGGCCTCGTCGAGCGCGGCGTCGACCTGCACTGGCACGTCACCATCGACGATGCGAACCTGCCCGCCGCGCATTTCACGATCGATTGTCGCGGGCTCGGCGCGAAATCCGCGCTGCCCGCGTTGCGCGGCATCCGTGGCGAAGTCGCGCGCGTGCGTGCGCCCGGCATCGGGCTCACCCGGCCCGTGCGGCTGCTGCATCCGCGCTACCCGCTGTACATCGCGCCGAAGCAGGGCGATCTCTATGTGATCGGCGCGACCGAGGTGGAGGGCGAGGACATGTCGCCCGTCAGCGTGCGCTCCGCGCTCGAACTGCTGAGCGCGGCGTTCTCCGTGCATCCGGCGTTTGGCGAGGCGCGCATCCTCGAACTCAATGCGCAGTGCCGGCCGACGCTGCCCGATCATCGCCCGGCGGTGATCTGGGACGGCGCGTCGACGCTCGCCGTCAACGGCCTGTACCGGCACGGCTTCATGATCGCGCCGGAAGTCGCGCACGCGGCGGTCGCGGTTGCCGAAGCCGCGCTCGGCGGCGCGTTCGGCGATGCCGATGCGTTCGCCGCGTGGCGCGACGCCGAGCGCTGGCCGACGCTCCTTCATCACTGCAACGACGCGCGCCAGCCGGCCTGACGCGCGCTGCCGACCGAATTCGACGAAGCCCCATGGACATCCAGATCAACCAACAGAACCTGACGTTGCCCGACGGCGCAACGGTGGCCGACGCGCTCGCCGCGTACGGCGCGCGTCCGCCGTACGCGGTCGCGCTGAACGGCAACTTCGTCGCGCGCACGCAGCACGCGGCGCGCGCACTCGCGGCGGGCGACAAGCTCGACGTCGTGCACCCGGTCGCGGGCGGCTGAGCGCCGCCGCGTTGTTCACGCTTCGTCCCCGCTCTTTCAGGAAAACGACATGACGTCCCTCACCTCCGCCGACGCGTTGACGCTGTACGGCGAAACCTTCGCAAGCCGCGTGTTGCTCGGCACGTCGCGCTATCCGTCGCTGCAGTCGCTGTCCGATTCGATCGCCGCGTCGCGTCCCGGGATGGTGACGGTCGCGCTGCGCCGCCAGATGACCGGCGGCACGGCCGAAGCCGGCTTCTTCGACCTGCTCAAGCGCCACGCGGTGCCGCTGCTGCCGAACACGGCCGGCTGCCAGACCGTCGCCGAAGCCGTGACGACCGCGCACATGGCGCGCGAGGTCTTCGACACCGACTGGATCAAGCTCGAACTGATCGGCGACGACTACACGCTGCAGCCCGACCCGGTCGGCCTGATCGAAGCGGCCGCGCAACTGGTCAAGGACGGTTTCAAGGTGCTGCCGTACTGCACCGAGGATCTGGTGATCGGCCGGCGCCTGCTCGACGTCGGCTGCGAGGCGCTGATGCCGTGGGGCGCGCCGATCGGCACGGGCAAGGGCGTCGTGAACCCGTACGGCCTGCGCGTGCTGCGCGAGCGGCTGCCGGACGTGCCGCTGATCGTCGACGCGGGGCTCGGCGTGCCGTCGCATGCGTGCCAGGTGATGGAGTGGGGCTTCGACGGCGTGTTGCTGAACACGGCCGTGTCGCAGGCCACGCATCCCGAGATCATGGCGCGCGCGTTTGCGCAGGGCGTCGAGGCCGGCCGTGCCGCCTATCTCGCCGGGCCGATGGATGCGCGCGAGACCGCCCATGCGAGCACGCCGGTCGTCGGGATGCCGTTCTGGCACCAGGACGGAGGCGGCGCATGAGCGCGCGTTTCGCCGATGCATTCTGGCCGCCGGCCGACGAACTGGCCGAAGCGGCCGAACGGATTCGCGCGCGGCTCGGCGACTGGCCGCGCGGGGCGGCGCCGTGGCGGCTCTGCGTCGCGGTGCCCGATGTGCCGGCCGATGGCGACGTGCTGATCGTCTCGGCTGGCGACCGCGCCGCGCAGGCGCGCGTGTCGGCCGCGTCGCGGCCCGCGGCGCCGGGCGCCGTCGCGATCGAATTCGACGAGCAGGGCGCCGTGTTTCACACGGCGGGCGCGCGTTACGCGCTCGACGCCGCGCATCCGCTCGGGGACGACTGGATCGCCGCGCTCGCGGCGTTCCTCGATTGCGGCTTTGCGTCGATCGACGCGCTGGTGCTGGCGCTGGCCTGGCGCGACGGCGATGAAACCCGCGCCGCCGATGCGTGGCCGGTCGACGCCGCGCGGTTTCCGCGGATCGCCGGGCTGCCGGCCGCGCCCGAACCCGCGTTCGCGCCGTGTCCCGCGCAACTCGGCCTGTATCCGGTCGTGCCGGACGCCGAATGGGTCGAGCGTGTGCTCGATTGCGGCGTGCGAACCGTGCAACTGCGTGTGAAAGGCGCGACGCCGGACACCTTGCGGCGGGAAATCGCCCGCGCGGTCGCGGCCGGGCGCCGCTATTCCGATGCGCGCGTGTTCATCAACGATCACTGGCAGATCGCTGCAGAAGAGGGGGCGTACGGCGTTCATCTGGGCCAGGAGGACCTCGAGACGGCCGATCTGGCCGCGATCGCGCGCGCGGGCCTGCGGCTCGGACTTTCGAGCCACGGTTATTACGAAATGTTGCGGGCATTGCACGAGCACCCGAGCTATCTCGCGCTCGGCCCCGTGTACGCGACCGCGACCAAGGCCGTTGTTGCGCCGCCACAGGGCCTCGCGCGGATCACCCGCTATGCGCGCTTCGCGGGCACCCAGGCGCCGCTCGTCGCGATCGGCGGGGTGGGGCTCGACGCGCTGCCGGGCGTGCTGGCAACGGGCGTCGGCAGTGTCGCGGTCGTCAGTGCGGTGACGGGTGCGACCGACTATCGGGCCGCCATTGCTGCATTGCAGCAATGCTTTCCCGGACAATTTGACAATCGTTGACCGCAGGGCCCGGAACGGCTTCACGACATCATTCCAATGCAGGCCCTATAATTCGGCGTTCTGCGTAAAAGGACTGTCAGCTCCGTGAGCCCCACTCCTACCGAGACACTGCTGGAACTTCGCGACGTCGACTTTGGCTACGGCGACCGCCTCGTCCTGTCCAACCTGAACCTGCGCTTCGGGCGTGGGCAGGTGGTTGCGGTCATGGGCGGGTCGGGTTGCGGCAAGACGACCGTGCTGCGCCTGATCGGCGGCCTTGTGCGCGCGCGCCGAGGCCAGGTGCTGTTCGACGGCGCCGATGTCGGCGCGCAAACGCGCGACGGCCTGTACGCGCTGCGCCGCAAGATGGGCATGCTGTTCCAGTTCGGCGCGCTGTTCACCGACATGTCGGTGTTCGAGAACGTCGCGTTCGCGCTGCGCGAGCACACCGACCTGCCCGAAGACCTGATCCGCGACCTCGTGCTGATGAAGCTCAACGCGGTCGGGCTGCGCGGCGCGCGTGACCTGATGCCGTCCGAGGTGTCGGGCGGGATGGCGCGCCGCATCGCACTGGCACGCGCGATCGCGCTCGATCCGCAGCTCATCATGTACGACGAGCCGTTCGCGGGCCTCGATCCGATCTCGCTCGGCATCACCGCGAACCTGATCCGCACGCTGAACCAGGCGCTGGGCGCCACGTCGATCCTCGTCACGCACGACGTGCCGGAATCGTTCGCGATCGCCGACTACGTGTATTTCCTGGCCAACGGCGGCGTGCTCGCGCAGGGCACCCCCGACGAGCTGCGCGCGTCGACCGATCCGAGCGTGCGGCAGTTCATCGACGGCGCGCCGGACGGCCCGTTCAAATTTCATTACACGAGCCCGCCGCTCGCAGCGGATTTCGGCCTCGGCGGAGGGCGCGCATGATCAGCGCGATCGGACGTTACGTCATCGGCGGTCTCGAACGCGCGGGCTACGGCACGCGGCTGTTCGTGCGCCTCGTGCTGGAATTCTTCCCGCTGCTGCGCCGGCCGCGGCTGGTCACGAAGCAGATCCACTTCCTCGGCAACTATTCGTTCGTGATCATTGCCGTGTCGGGGCTGTTCGTCGGCTTCGTGCTCGGCCTGCAGGGCTATTACACGCTGAACCGCTACGGTTCCGAGCAGGCGCTCGGTCTGCTGGTCGCGCTGTCGCTCGTGCGTGAGCTCGGGCCGGTCGTCACCGCGCTGCTGTTCGCGGGACGTGCGGGCACGTCGCTCACGGCCGAGATCGGTCTGATGAAAGCCGGCGAACAGCTCACCGCGCTCGAGATGATGGCGGTGGACCCGATCAAGAACGTGATCGCGCCGCGCATGTGGGCGGGCATCATCGCGATGCCGCTGCTGGCGGCGATCTTCAACGCGGTCGGCGTGCTCGGCGGTTACTTCGTCGGCGTCGTGCTGATCGGCGTCGATCCGGGCGCGTTCTGGTCGCAGATGCAGGGCGGCGTGCAGGTCTGGGCCGACGTCGGCAACGGCGTGATCAAGAGCATCGTGTTCGGGTTCGCCGTGACCTTCATTGCGCTTTATCAAGGGTATGAAGCGAAGCCCACGCCCGAAGGCGTGTCGCGCGCGACCACCAAGACGGTCGTGTTCGCGTCGCTCGCCGTACTCGGCCTCGATTTCCTGCTGACCGCGCTGATGTTCAGCTAAGCCTCAGCCAAGCCAAATTTTGGGATGACGATGAAAAAGACTGCTCTCGACTTCTGGGTCGGCCTGTTCGTGGTGGTGGGCTTCCTTGCGGTGCTGTTCCTGGCGCTCAAGGTCGGCAACATGAGCTCGCTGTCGTTTCAGCCGACCTATTCGGTGAGGATGAAATTCGACAATATCGGCGGGCTGAAGCCGCGCGCGGCCGTGAAGAGCGCGGGCGTCGTGGTCGGCCGCGTGAAGTCGATCGGCTTCGACACGAATACGTACCAGGCGCTTGTCACGATCGATGTCGACGGCCAGTATCAGTTCCCGAAGGATTCGTCGGCGAAGATCCTGACGTCGGGCCTGCTCGGCGAGCAATATATCGGCCTGGATCCGGGCGGTGACACCGAAATGCTGAAGTCGGGCGATACGATCACGATGACGCAATCGGCGATCGTGCTCGAGAACCTGATCGGCCAGTTCCTGTACAGCAAGGCCGCCGATGCGGGCGGGGCGAAGCCGGCAGCCGGTGCCTCGGCCGCCGCGCCCGCACCGGTGGCGGTGCCGGCGCCGGCGGTGTCCGGTTCGGCCGGCCAATAACCACACGAGAGAAAACAAGAGGGAATGACCATGCAGACGATCCGCATCAGGCAGGCCGCGCTGGCGGTAGCGGCAGTCGCCGCGTTGAGCGGCTGCGCGACCGTGCAGACGCCGACCAAGGGCGATCCGCTCGAAGGCTTCAACCGGTCGATGTACAAGTTCAACGACACGGTCGACACGTATGCGCTGAAGCCGGTCGCGAAGGGCTACCAGTACGTGGTGCCGCAGCCGGTGCGCGACAGCGTGACAAACTTCTTCTCGAACATCGGCGACGTCTACATCGCGGCGAACAACATCGTGCAGCTGCGCATTGCCGACGGCGTCGGCGACATCATGCGCGTCGTGATCAACACGGTGTTCGGCGTCGGCGGCCTGTTCGACGTCGCGACGATCGCGAAGCTGCCGAAGCACACGGCCGACTTCGGGATCACGATGGGCCGCTACGGCATGCCGTCGGGCCCGTACCTCGTGCTGCCGCTGCTCGGCCCGAGCACGCTGCGCGACACGGCGGGCCTGGGCGTCGACTACGTCGGCAACCCGCTCACGTACGTGAAACCGGATGGCCTGAGCTGGGGCCTGTTCGGCGTCAATCTCGTCAACACGCGTTCGAACCTGCTCGGCGCGGGCGACGTGCTGGATGCCGCGGCGCTCGACAAGTATTCGTTCGTCCGTAACGCGTACCTGCAACGCCGCCAGATGCTGATCAGCAACGCGCGCGGCGAGGCGGCCGCGACGTCGAGCAACGATGCGCTGCCGAAGTACGACCTGCCGGAAGACGGCGCGGCACCGGCGGCAGCCGGCGCGGCCGGTGCGGCGGGCGCAGCGGCGGTGGGCGGTGCAACGGCGCCGGCGGGCGCATCGGGCGCGGCGGTGGCCGCGCCGGCTTCGGGCACGGCCGAATCGCCGAACCCGGCCAGCGAGACGAACGTGCCGGCGATGCAGGTGGCGCCGCCGTCGCCGGGCGGGTTCCGGTTCCCGAGCATCCGGCTGCACTGACGGATTTACATTCGTTACAGCCGGAAACGATTCAGTCGGTAGCGTATGCGAACTTGCGCGTAAGCTACCTGCTCCAACCTTCGCATCGACTCATTCATGCAGGCCACTATGATGAAAAAACTGTTCCTGATCCCCGTTTTCGCGGCGCTGTTCTCGTTCGGTAGCGCAGCCCACGCGCAAGTCGACCAGTCGAACCCGCAGGCGCTGATCAAGACGGCGACGCAGCAGGTGCTCGACGAAGTCAAGCAGCAGACGATCAAGCAGGGCGACACCAACCGCATCATCACGATCGTCAACAAGGACATCCTGCCGTACACCGATTTCCGCCGCACCACGCAGCTCGCGATGGGCCGCAACTGGCGCACCGCGACGGCCGAGCAGCAGCAGCAGGTTCAGGAGCAGTTCAAGCTGCTGCTGATCCGCACGTACTCGGGTGCGCTGGCGCAGCTGAAGCCGGACCAGCAGATCCAGTACCCGCCGTTCCGTGCCGATCCGGCCGATACCGATGTCGTGGTCAAGACGGTCGCGATGAACAACGGCCAGCCGGTCCAGATCGATTACCGCCTGTACAAGACGGCGAACGGCTGGAAGGTGTATGACCTGAACGTGCTCGGCGCGTGGCTGATCCAGACGTACCAGCAGCAGTTCAACGAGAAGATCCAGCAAAGCGGCGTGGAAGGCCTGATCCAGTTCCTCACGCAGCGCAACCAGCAACTTGCCGCCGGCAAGCAAGCGTCGTGAGCGGCTTCGAAGCCGGCTCCTCGTTGACCGTCGCGAGCGCGAAGTCTGCGCTCGCGGACGGTCTTGCGCGCATCGGCGCGGGCGCGACCGCCGTCGATTGCGCGGCGCTGACGCAGTTCGATTCGTCCGCGCTCGCCGTGCTGCTCGCATGGCAACGTGCCGCCAAAGCGCGCGGCGCGACCCTCGACATCCACAATCTCCCCCCGAAGCTCGCCAGCCTCGCGCGCGCGTACGGCGTCGACGCGCTCATCGACGGCACCGGGCGACATTGACCCTGTCCGACCGGAGCCTGCCGCGCCGCCCGGCGCGCGCAAGCTTCAGGCCGCGTGCCTCCGGCACCGGCTCCCCCAGCCGGTTTGCCCTATAATCAAGCGTTTTGCGGGGCAGCCAATCGGCGTCCGGCCCCCATTTTCATACGCAGCAAGCACAGAATAGGCGTCGCGGCCCTGGCGTCGCGCACAGTCATGTCAGCCATAGAAATCCGTCACGTCAAGAAGCGCTACAAGTCGCTTCAGGCGCTCAAGGGCGTCAGCCTGTCGGTCGAGGAAGGCGAGTTTTTCGGTCTGCTCGGCCCCAACGGCGCAGGCAAAACCACGCTCATCAGTATCCTCGCCGGGCTCGCCCGGGCCGACGAAGGCAGTATCTCGGTGCGTGGTCACGACGTCGTCAAGGACTTCCGTGGCGCGCGCCGCGCACTCGGCGTCGTGCCGCAGGAACTCGTGTTCGATCCGTTCTTCACCGTCCGCGAGACGCTGCGGATCCAGTCCGGCTATTTCGGGCTACGCCGCAACGACGACTGGATCGACGAAGTGATGGCCAATCTCGACCTCACCGAGAAGGCCGACGCGAACATGCGCGCGCTGTCGGGTGGCATGAAGCGCCGCGTGCTGGTCGCGCAGGCGCTCGTGCACCGGCCGCCGGTGATCGTGCTCGACGAACCGACCGCCGGCGTCGACGTCGAACTGCGCCAGACGTTGTGGAAATTCATCTCGCGGCTGAATCGCGAGGGCCACACGATCGTGCTGACCACCCATTACCTCGAGGAAGCCGAGTCGCTGTGCGACCGCATCGCGATGCTGCGCCGTGGCGAAGTGGTTGCGCTCGACCGCACCGACGCGCTGCTGCGCCGCTTCGCGGGGCTGCAGCTGTACCTGCGCCTCGCGACCGGCGCATTGCCGTCCGAGCTGCGCGGGCTGGAGTCCGATCCGGCCGCCCGCGCGCCGGGCGAGCATCTGCTGCGCCTGACGAGCTACGACGATGTCGAGCGTATCCTCGCGCAATGCCGCGCGGCGGGCTGCACGTTCGACGAGATCGAGGTCCGCAAGGCCGACCTCGAAGATGTGTTCGTCCAGGTGATGAACGGAGCAGACGTCATCGAGGGATTGGCATGAATCAACAACCCCCACGCGAACTGCGTTCGCTGCCCCCCGAGGGGGCGCCCGCCACTCTTGGGGCGGCCCGGCGAGTGTCGGGAAGCGGTTTTCAAACGCTGTTCTACAAGGAACTGCTGCGTTTCTGGAAGGTGTCGTTCCAGACGGTGTGCGCACCGATCGTCACGGCGCTGCTGTATCTGACGATCTTCGGCCACGCGCTGTCGGGCCGCGTCGAGGTGTATCCGGGCGTCGAGTACGTGAGCTTTCTCGTGCCGGGCCTCGTGATGATGAGCGTGCTGCAGAACGCGTTCGCGAACAGCTCGTCGTCGCTGATCCAGTCGAAGATCACCGGCAACCTCGTGTTCATGCTGCTGCCGCCGCTGTCGTACCGCGACATCTTCGGCGCGTACGTGCTCGCGTCCGTGGTGCGCGGCCTCGCGGTCGGCGCCGGCGTGTTCGTCGTGACGATCTGGTTTATCCCGATGCATTTCGCGGCGCCGCTGTTCATCATTGCGTTCGCGTTGCTCGGCTCGGCGATCCTCGGCACGCTCGGCCTGATCGCCGGGATCTGGGCCGAGAAGTTCGACCAGCTCGCCGCGTTCCAGAACTTCCTGATCATGCCGCTGACGTTCCTGTCCGGCGTGTTCTATTCGACGCACTCGCTGCCGCCCGTGTGGCGCGAGATCTCGCGTCTCAACCCGTTTTTCTACATGATCGACGGCTTCCGTTTCGGGTTCTTCGGCGCGTCCGATATCAACCCGTTCACGAGCCTCGCGATCGTCACCGGTTTCTTCGTGCTGCTCGCGCTGATCGCGATGCGGCTGCTCGCGACCGGCTACAAACTGCGTCATTGATATCGACGGCAGCGGCCGCCATCCGGGCGGCGCGCGCCGACAGGAGCCTTACACCATGTTGCCGACTCCCGAACAGGTCAAGCAATACATCGCCGGCGGTCTCGCCTGCACGCATCTGGAAGTCGAAGGCGACGGCCAGCATTTCTTCGCGACGATCGTGTCGGCGGCCTTCGAAGGCAAGCGGCCGATCCAGCGGCACCAGCTCGTCTATGCGGCGCTCGGCGATCGCATGAAACAGGAAATTCACGCGCTCAGCATGAAGACGCTGACGCCCGCCGAATGGCAGAACGCATAAACGGAAATCACTGAGTGCAAGTCACCGTCAACGAGCGCGACGCCGTCCAGAGCGTCGCCACGGCACACCCGGCCGCCAACGGGGAAGCGCATGGCCATGGGATGGACAAGCTCGTGATCGAAGGCGGCCACCGCCTGTCGGGCGAGATCGTCGTGTCGGGCGCGAAGAATGCCGCGCTGCCGATCCTGTGCGCGGGGCTGCTCACCGGTGACCCGGTCGATCTCGACAACGTGCCGAATCTCAAGGACGTGCGGACCACGCTGAAGGTGCTGAACCAGATGGGCGTGAAGAGCGAGACGGACGGCTGCCGCGTGCAGCTCGACGCGTCGCGCGTCGACAACCTCGTCGCGCCGTACGAGCTCGTGAAGACGATGCGTGCGTCGATCCTCGTGCTCGGGCCGCTGCTCGCGCGCTTCGGCGAGGCGAAGGTGTCGCTGCCGGGCGGCTGCGCGATCGGCGCGCGTCCGGTCGACCAGCACATCAAGGGCCTGCAGGCGATGGGCGCCGAGATCAGCATCGAGCACGGCTTCATCGAAGCCCGCGCGAAGCGCCTGAAGGGCGCGCGCATCGTGACCGACATGATCACGGTGACGGGCACGGAAAACCTGCTGATGGCCGCGACGCTCGCCGACGGCGAGACGGTGATCGAAAACGCCGCGCGCGAGCCGGAAGTGAGCGATCTCGCACACTTGCTGGTCGCGATGGGCGCGAAAATCGACGGCATCGGCACCGATCGCCTCGTGATCCAGGGCGTCGAGCGGCTGCACGGCGCGCGCCATTCGGTGATCCCCGACCGCATCGAGGCCGGCACGTTCCTGTGCGCGGTCGCGGCGGCCGGCGGCGACGTGATGCTGACGGGCGTGCGCCCGCACATCCTCGACGCGGTGATCGACAAGCTGCGCGAAGCCGGCGTGTCGATCGAGGAAGGCGACAGCTGGCTGCGCGTGAAGATGGACCGCCGCCCGTCGGCGGTGACGATCCGCACGTCGGAATACCCGGCGTTCCCGACCGACATGCAGGCGCAGTTCATGGCCCTCAATACGGTCGCGACGGGCACCGCGCAAGTCGTCGAAACCATTTTCGAGAACCGTTTCATGCACGTGCAGGAGCTGAACCGGCTCGGCGCGAACATCACGATCGACGGCAACACCGCGCTCGTGACGGGGGTCGAGAAGCTGTCGGGCGCGAACGTGATGGCGACCGACCTGCGCGCGTCGGCGAGCCTCGTGATCGCCGGGCTGCGTGCCGACGGCGAAACGCTGGTCGACCGCATCTATCACCTGGACCGCGGCTACGACCGCATGGAAGCCAAACTGACCGCCGTCGGCGCGAACGTGCGCCGCCTTTCCGGGAGCCAAGCATGACCGCGCCGCTGACCCTTGCCCTGTCGAAGGGCCGGATTTTCGAGGAAACCCTGCCGCTGCTGGCCGCGGCCGGCGTGCAGGTGACCGAGGATCCGGAAACGTCGCGCAAGCTGATCCTGCCGACGACGAACCCCGACCTGCGCGTGATCATCGTGCGCGCGAGCGACGTGCCGACCTATGTCGAATACGGCGCGGCCGACTTCGGCGTGGCCGGCAAGGACGTGCTGGTCGAGCACGGCGGCTCGGGCCTGTACCAGCCGATCGATCTGAACATTGCGCGCTGCCGGATGTCGGTGGCCGTGTCGGCCGGTTTCGACTATGCGAGCGCCGTGCGCCAAGGCGCGCGCCTGCGCGTCGCGACGAAGTACGTCGAAACCGCACGCGAGCACTTTGCCGCGAAGGGCGTGCACGTCGACCTGATCAAGCTGTACGGCTCGATGGAGCTGGCGCCGCTGGTCGGGCTGGCCGACGCGATCGTCGACCTCGTCAGCTCGGGCGGCACGCTGAAGGCGAACAATCTGGTCGAGGTCGAGGAGATCATGGCGATCTCGTCGCGCCTCGTCGTGAACCAGGCTGCGCTGAAGTTGAAGCGCACGGCGCTCAAGCCGATCCTCGACGCGTTCGAACGCGCGTCGCAGAATGGCGGTTGAGCGCATCACCGTAACGGAACTCCCATGTCCATCACCATCCGCAAGCTCGATTCGACGAGCGAAGGCTTCGGCGCCGAGCTGCGCGCGCTGCTCGCATTCGAGGCGAGCGAAGACGCGGCGATCGAGCAATCGGTCGCGCAGATCCTCGCCGACGTGAAGTCGCGCGGCGATGCCGCGGTGCTCGAGTACACGAACCGCTTCGACCGGCTGAGCGCGACGAGCGTCGCCGCGCTGGAGCTGCCGCAGGACGCGCTGCAGACGGCGCTCGACGGCCTCGCGCCGAAGGCGCGCGCGGCGCTGGAAGCCGCTGCCGCGCGGGTGCGTGCGTACCACGAGAAGCAGAAGATCGAGTGCGGCACGCATAGCTGGCAATACACGGAAAGCGACGGCACGGTGCTCGGCCAGAAGATCACGCCGCTCGACCGCGTCGGCCTGTACGTGCCGGGCGGCAAGGCCGCGTATCCGTCGTCGGTGCTGATGAACGCGATTCCCGCGCGCGTCGCGGGCGTCGGCGAGATCGTGATGGTCGTGCCGACGCCGGACGGCGTGAAGAACGACCTCGTGCTCGCCGCGGCGCTGCTCGGCGGCGTCGATCGCGTGTTCACGATCGGCGGTGCGCAGGCGGTCGGCGCGCTCGCATACGGCACGGCGACGGTGCCGGCCGTCGACAAGATCTGCGGCCCCGGCAATGCGTACGTCGCGTCGGCGAAGCGCCGCGTGTTCGGCACGGTCGGCATCGACATGATCGCCGGGCCGTCGGAAATCCTCGTGCTGTGCGACGGCACGACCGACCCGAACTGGGTCGCGATGGACCTGTTCTCGCAGGCCGAGCACGACGAACTCGCGCAATCGATCCTGCTGTGCCCGGACGGTGCGTTCCTCGAGCGCGTCGCAAAGGCGATCGACGAGCTGCTGCCGTCGATGCCGCGCCAGGACGTGATCCGCGCGTCGCTCGAAGGCCGCGGCGCGCTGATCAAGGTGCGCGACATGGCCGAGGCTTGCCGGATCGCGAACGACATCGCGCCCGAGCACCTGGAAATCTCCGCGCTGGAGCCGCAGCAATGGGGCCAGCAGATCCGCCATGCGGGCGCGATCTTCCTCGGCCGCTACACGAGCGAGAGCCTCGGCGACTACTGCGCGGGCCCGAACCACGTGCTGCCGACGTCGCGCACCGCGCGCTTCTCGTCGCCGCTCGGCGTGTACGACTTCATCAAGCGCTCGAGCGTGATCGAAGTCAGCGCGGAAGGTGCGCAGACGCTCGGCGAGATCGCATCCGAGCTCGCGTACGGCGAAGGGCTGCAGGCGCACGCGAAGAGCGCCGAATTCCGGATGAAGAACTGACCGCACGCTGCACGGGGCCGCGGCCGGCGCTGATGTGCCGCCCGGCCTGCCCCCGAAGGTCGGGGCGGGAGACACCAGTGCAGGGCGGCAGCCGCCGCTTTGCCTACCCATTGACGCCGGCGCGACGTACGCCGGCTTGAGACCATGACGACGCCACAAGACATCATCCGCCGCGACGTGCTCGCGATGACGAGCTACCCGGTGCCGGACGCGAGCGGGTTCGTGAAACTCGACGCGATGGAGAACCCGTACCCGCTGCCCGAACCGCTCGCCGCGGCGCTCGGGGAGCGTCTCGCGCAGGTCGCGCTGAACCGCTACCCGGCGCCGCGCCCGGCCGCGCTGCTCGACAAGCTGCGCCATGCGATGGGCGTGCCGGCCGGCTGCGACGTGCTGCTCGGCAACGGTTCGGACGAAATCATCAGCATGATGTCGATGGCCTGTGCGAAGCCGGGCGCGAAGGTGCTCGCGCCGGTGCCGGGCTTCGTGATGTACGAGCTGTCCGCGAAGCTCGCGCAGCTCGAATTCGTCGGCGTGCCGCTGAAGGCCGACCTGACGCTCGACGTCGACGCGATGCTCGCGGCGATTGCCGAGCATCGTCCGGCGCTCGTCTATCTCGCGTACCCGAACAACCCGACCGGCACGCTGTACGACGATGCCGACATCGAACGGATCGTCGCGGCCGCACGGCACAGCCTGGTCGTGATCGACGAGGCGTACCAGCCGTTCGCAGTGCGCTCGTGGCTGCCGCGCGCCGCCGAATTCGACAACGTCGTCGTGATGCGCACGGTGTCGAAGCTCGGCCTCGCGGGCATCCGCCTCGGCTATCTGGTCGGGTCGCCCGCGTGGCTGACCGAATTCGACAAGGTGCGCCCGCCGTACAACATCAACGTGCTGACCCAGGCGACCGCCGATTTCCTGCTCGACCACCTCGACGTGCTCGACGCGCAGGCGGCCGACCTGCGAGCGGAACGCACGCGTCTCGCACAGGAAGTGGCCGCGCTGCCGGGCACGACGGTGTTCCCGAGCGCCGGCAATTTCCTGCTGGTGCGCGTGCCGGACGCGGCCGCCGTGTTCGACGCGCTGCTCACCGAGCGGGTATTGGTCAAAAACGTGAGTAAAATGCATCCGTTGCTGGCTGATTGCGTGCGGCTGACCGTCGGTTCTCCCGACGAAAACGCGCGCCTGCTGGCCGCTTTGAAACTCGCGCTGCCCGGTTGAGCCTCTCGGCGCCGCAGCGCGAAACGATCAATCCCCATTTACATCGACTCAGTCAAGGAATTGCCATGCGTGTGGCGGAAGTCGTTCGCAATACCAGCGAAACGCAGATCCGTGTGAAGCTCAATCTCGACGGCACGGGCCAGCAGAAGCTGGCCACCGGCGTGCCGTTCCTCGACCATATGCTCGACCAGATCGCTCGACACGGTCTGGTCGATCTCGAGGTTGAAGCGCATGGCGATACGCATATCGACGATCACCACACGGTCGAGGATGTCGGCATCACGCTCGGCCAGGCCGTCGCGAAGGCGATCGGCGACCGCAAGGGCATCCGCCGCTACGGCCATTCGTACGTGCCGCTCGACGAGGCGCTGTCGCGCGTCGTGATCGACTTCTCCGGCCGGCCGGGTCTCGAATTCCACGTGCCGTTCACGCGGGCGCGGATCGGCACGTTCGACGTCGACCTGTCGATCGAATTCTTCCGCGGTTTCGTGAACCACGCGGGCGTCACGCTGCACATCGACAACCTGCGCGGGATCAACGCGCACCATCAGCTCGAAACGGTGTTCAAGGCCTTCGGCCGTGCGCTGCGCGCGGCGGTGGAGCTGGACGAGCGTGCGGCGGGGCAGATCCCGTCGACGAAGGGCAGTCTCTGAACCTGAACTGACCGGACGGCGCGTCAAGGACAACCTCACGGCTTCGGCGCGCGGCGCCGGCTTGCGATGGATCTGCTCAAATCGTTCATATCGCTGCTGGCGCTGATCAATCCGGTCGGCGCGGTGCCGTTCTTCCTGAGCCTGACGGCGCAGCAGACGGATGCCGAGCGGCGGCGCACGATCCGGATCGCGTCGGTGTCGGTGTTCTGCGTGATCACGGTGACGACGCTGCTCGGGCAGCAGATCATCGACTTCTTCGGCATTTCGGTCGGGTCGCTCGAAGTGGGCGGCGGGATCATCATGCTGCTGATGGCGATCAACATGCTGAACGCGCAGATCGGCAACACGCGATCGACGCCGGAGGAGCGCCACGAGGCGGAGCTGAAGGACAACATCGCGGTCGTGCCGCTGGCGATTCCGCTGCTCACGGGCCCCGGCTCGATCAGCACGGTGATCATCTATGCGGCGAACTCGCATCACTGGTATGAGCGGGCCGGACTGGTCGCGATCGGCGCGGTCCTGGCTTTTCTGTGTTTCGTCGCGATGCGGCTCGCCGAGCCGATCGCGAACTGGATCGGCCGCACGGGCATCAACATCGCCACGCGGCTGATGGGTCTGATGCTGTCGGCGCTGGCGGTGGAATTCATCGTCAATGGATTGAGGGCGCTACTGCCTGCACTGAGATGAAAACTTCGATTGCGATTGTGGATTATGGGATGGGCAACCTGCGCTCGGTCGCGCAGGCGCTCAAGAAGGCCGAACCGGCCGCCGACGTGGCGATCGTCGACACGCCGGCCGCGATCCGCGCGGCCGACCGTGTCGTGCTGCCCGGCCAGGGCGCGATGCCCGACTGCATGCGCAGCCTCGGCGAATCGGGCCTGCAGGAGGCCGTGATCGAGGCCTCGCGCACGAAGCCGCTGCTCGGCGTGTGCGTCGGCGAGCAGATGCTGTTCGACTGGAGTGCGGAAGGCGACACGAAGGGTCTCGGCCTGTTGCCCGGCAAGGTCGTGCGTTTCGCGCTCGACGGCCGCCTGCAGGACGACGGCTCGCGCTTCAAGGTGCCGCAGATGGGCTGGAACCGCGTGCGCCAGGCGCAGCCGCACCCGCTGTGGGACGGCGTGCCCGACGACGCGTATTTCTACTTCGTGCACAGTTATTACGTGACGCCGGACAACCCGGCGCATACGGTTGGCGAAACGGCCTACGGCGCGCCGTTTACGTCCGCGGTCGCGCGGGACAACCTGTTCGCGACCCAATTCCACCCGGAGAAAAGCGCGGAGGTCGGGTTGCGTCTGTATCGCAACTTCGTACACTGGAAGCCGTAAAACGTGGTGCGCGAGCCACAGTCGATCTGGCCGAACGGCCTGTCGCACGGCGCGCTCGCGCCTAAGCGCCGAAAGAGTTGTACTAAACTAGCGAGACGGCGCGGTACCGGATTGGCCGGTACGCGCCGGATTCTTTTCTTTTTCCACGACGACACCCGATTGCTATGTTGCTGATTCCGGCCATCGACCTCAAAGACGGTCAGTGTGTGCGCCTCAAACAGGGCGATATGGACCAGGCCACGATTTTTTCCGAGGACCCGGCGGCGATGGCCCGCAAGTGGGTCGATCTCGGCGCCCGGCGGCTCCATCTCGTCGACCTGAACGGCGCGTTCGCCGGCAAGCCGAAGAATCTCGAGGCGATCGAAGCGATCCTCGACGAGGTCGGCGATGAAATTCCCGTCCAGCTCGGCGGCGGCATCCGCAGCCTCGAGACGATCGAGAAGTATCTCGACGCCGGCCTGTCCTACGTGATCATCGGGACGGCCGCCGTGAAGAACCCCGGCTTCCTGCAGGACGCGTGCACCGCGTTCTCCGGCAACATCATCGTCGGCCTGGACGCGAAGGACGGCAAGGTCGCGACCGACGGCTGGAGCAAGCTGACCGGCCACGAAGTGATCGACCTTGCGCGCAAGTTCGAGGACTACGGCGTCGAATCGATCGTCTACACGGACATCGGCCGCGACGGGATGCTGCAGGGCATCAACATCGACGCGACCGTGAAGCTCGCGCAGGCAGTCGGCATCCCCGTGATCGCCAGCGGCGGCCTGTCGAACCTCACGGACATCGAGAACCTGTGCGAAGTCGAGGAGCACGGCGTCGAAGGCGTGATCTGCGGCCGGGCGATCTACTCCGGCGATCTCGATTTCGCGGCCGCGCAAAGGCGCGCGGACGAACTGAACGGCGAACTCGACAACGCGTAAGCGCGGTTGTCCCGCTCGCCGGGGCTGCCTGCAGGCGGCCCCGACCGGAAGCCTCGCGCGAGGCTTTCCGCAACCGGCCGTCCCATCGCGGCATTTGGCGCAACATCATGGCTCTAGCTAAACGCATCATCCCCTGCCTGGACGTGACTGCCGGGCGTGTCGTCAAGGGCGTCAACTTCGTCGAGCTGCGCGACGCCGGCGATCCTGTCGAGATCGCCCGCCGCTACGACGACCAGGGCGCCGACGAACTGACGTTCCTCGACATCACCGCGACGTCCGACCAGCGCGACCTGATCCTGCCGATCATCGAAGCCGTCGCGTCGCAGGTGTTCATTCCGCTGACCGTCGGCGGCGGCGTGCGCGCCGTCGAGGACGTGCGACGCCTGCTGAACGCGGGCGCGGACAAGGTCAGCATGAATTCGTCGGCGGTCGCGAACCCGCAGCTCGTGCGCGACGCGGCCGACAAGTACGGCTCGCAGTGCATCGTCGTCGCGATCGACGCGAAGCGCGTGTCGGCCGAGGGCGAAGCGCCGCGCTGGGAAGTGTTCACGCACGGCGGCCGCAAGAACACGGGCCTCGACGCGATCGAATGGGCGCGCAAGATGGCCGAGCTCGGCGCGGGCGAGATCCTGCTCACGAGCATGGACCGCGACGGCACCAAGTCGGGCTTCGACCTCGCGCTCACGCGCGGCGTGTCGGACGCGGTGCCGGTGCCGGTGATCGCGTCGGGCGGTGTCGGCTCGCTGCAGCACCTGGCCGACGGCATCAAGGACGGCCGCGCCGATGCGGTGCTGGCCGCGAGTATCTTCCACTACGGCGAGCACACGGTCGGCGAGGCGAAGCGCTTCATGGCCGACCAGGGCATCCCGGTGAGGCTGTGATGAATACGGAAACGAATGCATTGCCCGCGTGGCTCGACAAGGTCCGCTGGGACGACAACGGCCTCGTGCCGGTGATCGCGCAGGAGGCGTCGACGAACGACGTGCTGATGTTCGCGTGGATGAACCGCGAGGCGCTGGCGAAGACGATCGAGACGCAGCGCGCGGTCTACTATTCGCGCTCGCGCAAGCGCCTGTGGTTCAAGGGCGAGGAGTCGGGCCACGTGCAGCACGTGCACGAGGTGCGGCTCGATTGCGACGAGGACGTCGTGCTGCTGAAGGTCGAGCAGGTGTCGGGCATCGCGTGCCACACCGGCCGGCATTCGTGCTTCTTCCAGAAATTCGAGGGCACCGTCGACAGCGGCGACTGGGTCGCGGTCGAACCGGTGCTGAAAGATCCCGAACACATCTACAAATGACGCAATCGACCGAAGACACCCTGCTGCGCCTCGCGGCCGTGATCGATAGCCGCAAGGGCGGCGATCCCGATCAATCGTACGTATCGCGCCTGTTCCACAAGGGCGACGACGCGGTGCTGAAGAAGATCGGCGAAGAGGCGACGGAAGTCGTGCTGGCCGCGAAGGACGTGCGCCAGGGCGGCGCGCCGACCGCGCTCGTCGGCGAGGTGGCCGACCTGTGGTTCCACTGCCTCGTGATGCTGTCGCATTTCGACCTGAGCCCGGCCGACGTGATCGGCGAGCTCGAGCGCCGCGAAGGGCTGTCGGGTATCGAGGAGAAGGCCCTGCGCAAGCGTCGCGAGCGCGAGGAAAACGGCGGTTGACAGGCCCTTGTCGCGGGATGGCCACAGTGCGGTAAGCTGTAAGAATTGTCATCTAACGGGGGTAGCATCATGACCGATACGCCAAGCCAGTTTCCGCCGCCGTCGGTGCCGGGGGCCGCGGACGCCGAGCGCCTGAACGGGCTGCGCACGCTGACTCACGTGCTCTACGGCCTCTATGCGTTTCATTGGCTGACGGGCGGCGTCACGGGCATCATCGCGATCATCATCAACTACGTGAAGCGCGACGATGTGGCCGGCACGCCGTATGCGGCCCACTTCGAGTGGCAGATCCGCACGTTCTGGCGCGCGCTGATCGCGTATGTGATCGGGTTCGCGCTCATGTTCGTGGTGATCGGATTCGCAGTGATGTTTGTCACATGGATCTGGACGCTGTACCGTATCATCAAGGGTTGGCTGTACCTGAACGACAACAAGCCGCTCGATCCGCAGGCCTGGTTCTGACCGGCCTCGGGCGGGCGTCTGCAGGAGCAACATGAGTCACGATCCGAATTGCCTGTTCTGCAAGATCGCGGCAGGCGAGATCCCGAGCACGAAGGTGCACGAGGATGACGAATTCGTCGCGTTCCGCGACATCCGCCCGGCGGCCGAGACCCACGTGCTCGTGATTCCGCGCCAGCATCTGCCGACGCTGTCGGCGGCGAGCGACGCCGACGCACCGATGCTCGGCCGGCTGATGCTGCTCGTCTCGCGTCTCGCCGGCCAGCTCGGCGTCGCGTATACGGGCGGCGAAACCGGTTTCCGTACGGTGATCAACACGGGCCCGGGCGGCGGGCAGGAGGTCTACCACCTGCACGCGCATATCCTGGCCGGCCCGCGCCCCTGGCAGCGGATGGGTTGACGGCGCGGGGCGTTTCCCCGCATCGATGGTCGAAGCCGGCGCGTTGCCGGCGATTTACGCCGCATCGCGGCGTGGTTGAGGAGAGGTTTCATCATGGGTGGATTGAGCATTTGGCACTGGCTGATCGTGCTGCTGATCGTCGCGCTGGTTTTCGGTACGAAGAAGTTGCGCAACATCGGCAACGACCTCGGCAGTGCCGTGAAGGGTTTCAAGGACGGCATGAAGGACGGCGAAGCACCGGCGGACGCGCAGCAACTGCCGCGCTCGGGCTCGGTCGACGTCAACGCGAAGGAAACGACGCGTTCCGACTCGAACAAGGCGTAACGCCGGTACGCTGACAGGCATTCGCGATGCTGGATCTCGGTCTTTCGAAGATGGCGCTGATCGGCGTCGTCGCGCTCGTGGTGCTCGGCCCCGAGCGCCTGCCGCGCGTTGCGCGCACGGCAGGCGCGCTGTTCGGCCGTGCGCAGCGGTACATCAACGACGTGAAGGCCGAGGTCTCGCGCGAAATCGAACTCGACGCGCTGCGGACGATGAAGACCGATTTCGAGTCGGCCGCGCGCAATGTCGAGACGACGATTCACGACAACCTGCGTGAGCACGAGAAGGAACTGAACGACACGTGGCATTCCGCGGTCGGCGGTCTCAACGAAGCGGCGGGCGACGCCGGTTCGACGGGTTCCGATACGCCCGCCATGCCGTCGTGGCGCGGCAGTTCGGCCGCGCTCGCGCCGAAGCGCCGCAACTGGCGCGTCAAGCAGGCGGCTGCGCCTGCCTGGTACAAGCGCGCGACCACCCGCCGTACCCACGTGCAGTCGGGCGCCGCGCGTGTCGCGCGCCACCAGCCGGCCAGCCTGCGCCGGCCGACGCGCTTCTTCTGAGCCGAGCGCATGCTCGCTCGTCAATCCTACCGAGGGCCGGTGTGAGCGACCCCCAGCAGAACCCGGGCGACGCCCCGGAAGAAACCTTCATTTCCCATCTCGTCGAGCTTCGCGATCGCATCATTCGCGCGGGCGCGGCCGTGATCGTCGTGTTCCTCGGGCTCGTCTACTGGGCGCCCGACATCTTCCGGCTGCTCGCGCGGCCGCTGATGGAGAACCTGCCGAAGGACGGCAAGATGATCGTCACCGACGTCACCGGCTCGTTCTTCGTGCCGATGAAGGTCACGATGCTCGTCGCGCTCGTGATCGCGCTGCCGATCGTGCTGTACCAGATCTGGGCGTTCGTCGCGCCGGGGCTGTACCAGCACGAGAAGAAGCTCGTCGCGCCGCTCGTCGGCAGCAGCTACCTGCTGTTCCTGTGCGGGATGGCGTTTGCGTACTTCCTCGTGTTCCCGACGATCTTCCGCGTGATGGCGCACTACAACGCGCCGCTCGGCGCGGAAATGACCACCGACATCGACAACTACCTGAGCTTCGTGCTCGGGATGTTCATCGCGTTCGGGGTCACGTTCGAGGTGCCGATCGTCGTCGTGCTGCTCGTCCGGATGGGTGTGCTGTCGCTGAAGAAGCTGAAGGAGATGCGTCCGTACGTGATCGTCGGCGCGTTCGTCGTCGCGGCGGTCGTCACGCCGCCGGACGTGTTCTCGCAACTGATGCTCGCCTTGCCGCTGGTCGTGCTGTTCGAGATCGGGCTGCTGGCGGCGCGGTTCTTCGTGCCGAAGAAGCCGGCCGAGGAAGGCGAGGCGGGGAACGGCGAAGCCGCCAGTTGACGGCAGCGCGCCGGGCGGCGCGCGGCGGCCGGATTTCCGGGCGCCGGGCTTGAGCGAAACCCGGTCGCGTAGTCGGTCGGAAAGCGGAGGGCGGGGCCATCTGCCCGGCAACGACGGTCTTTCGATACAAAGCAAAAGGGCAGCCAACCGGCTGCCCTTTTTCATTTCCGACGGTGTCCGGGCATGCGGCCGTGCGCCGCTCGCCCGGCGTCACTCGGTATCGCTGTCCTGCTCGTCGAGCGCCTGCTTCGGCGGCGGCGGGCGCTTGCCGATCACCACGTTCAGGTCGAATGCCTTGCCCTTGCGCACGACGTGCACCTTGGTCGCCGTGCCGGGCTTGATTTGCGCGACGGTGTTCAGCAGCTTCGTGGTGTCGGTGATCTCGTCGCCGTTGACCGAGATCAGGATGTCGCCCGGCTTGATGCCGGCCTTGTCGGCCGGGCCGCCCTGCAGCACGCCGGCGACGATCGCGCCCGATTTCTGCGTCAGCCCGAACGATTCGGCGATCTCCGGCGTGACGTCTTGCGGCTCGACGCCGATCCAGCCGCGCGTGACCGAGCCCGTCGTGATGATGCTTTCCAGCACCGTGCGCGCGGTCGACACGGGGATCGCGAAGCCGATGCCGAGCGAGCCGCCCGAACGCGAGTAGATCGCGGTGTTGATGCCGAGCAGGTTGCCGTTCACGTCGACCAGCGCGCCGCCCGAGTTGCCGGGGTTGATCGGCGCGTCGGTCTGGATGAAGTTCTCGAACGTGTTGATGCCGAGGTGGTTGCGGCCCAGCGCGCTGATGATCCCCATCGTGACCGTCTGGCCGACGCCGAACGGGTTGCCGATCGCGAGCACGACGTCGCCGACCCGCGACTGGTCGGAGCGGCCGAGCGTGATCGTCGGCAGGTTCGTCATGTTGATCTTCAGCACGGCGAGATCGGTTTCGGGATCGCTGCCGATCACCTTCGCGGTGGCCGTGCGGCCGTCGGCGAGCGCGACTTCGATCTGGTCGGCGCCGTCCACGACGTGCTGGTTCGTTAGAATGTAACCTTCAGGGCTCACGATAACGCCCGAGCCAAGGTTGGCGGCCGGTTCGTCCTGCTGCTTGCGGGCGTTGCGGTCGCCGAAGAAGTAGCGGAACAGCGGATCTTTCGCGCGCGGGTCGGGCGGCAGCGAGCCGTCCTTGCTGGAGAACACGTTGACGACGGCCGGCATCGCCTTTTGCGCGGCTTCGGCGTACGACGTGGTCGCCGGTGCGCCGCCGATGCCCGGCGCGACTTCCCGCAGCGCAACGATCGGCGTGGCGAGCTGCTTGCCGAGCTGTCCTTGCCGTTGCAGCCATTGCGGCTTGAGCGTCACGACGATGAACATCAGCGCGAGCAGCACGGTAACCGCCTGCGCGAAGAACAGCCAGAAGCGTCTAAGCATCTGAATGGATTAGAGGTTTATATGGATCGGATCGAACTTGAATTGTACTTGAACAATACCCTTGAAACCGCGCGCTTCAAGGACTATTGCCCGAATGGCCTCCAGGTCGAGGGGCGCCGCAAGATCGAGAAGATCGCCACCGGCGTGACGGCGTCGGTCGCGTTTCTCGAAGCCGCGCTCGAATGGGGGGCAGATGCCGTGCTGGTCCATCACGGCTATTTCTGGCGCAACGAGCCGCCGCAGATCACGGGCCGCAGGTACCAGCGCCTGAAGCTGCTGCTCGCGAACGACCTGAACCTGTTCGCGTTCCACCTGCCGCTCGACGCGCATCCCGAATTCGGCAACAACGCGCAGCTCGGCGACCGGCTTGGCCTGATCGGCGAGCAGCGGTTCGGCGAAGGTGACCTCGGCTGGATGGCGACGCTGCCGATGCCCGTCACGCTCGAGCACTTCGTCGCGAAGGTTGAACGCACGCTTGGCCGCACGCCGCTCGTGCTCGGCGATCCGGACATGCAGCTGCGCCGTATCGCGTGGTGCACGGGCGCCGCGCAAAGCTATTTCGACGCGGCGATCGACGCCGGCGCGGACGTGTTCCTGACCGGCGAGGTGTCCGAGTACGTGACGCACACGGCTGCCGAGAGCGGTGTCGCGTTCGTTGCGGCAGGGCACCATGCGACCGAGCGCTACGGAATCCAGGCACTTGGCGCCCACTTGTCGGAAGAATTCGATATCGAACACCTTTTTATCGATATCCATAACCCGGTCTGAATGCCGGATTTGCGGCAGCGCATCGAAATTTCACAATGTAGCGGATGCTTAAAAGCGAAATGATTTAATCGCTCCGATAGTGGGGGAAAACCCTTAACTATCAATCACTTCGAAGGGATTTTCATCTCCGGGCCTTGTAAATGGCGACTCCATTCGCGCAAACTAGCGGCGGAATGAAAAGTCGTGACGGAAAATCCAACTCAGAAGTGGGGCGTGTGATGCGAGACAAGGAAGAGAAACGCGTCGACAGCGGCCGCCGTACCTGGCTGATTGCGACATCCGTAGCAGGTGGCGTGGGAGGCGTAGCCACCGTCATACCTTTCGCGGCGTCGCTTGCGCCGTCCGCGAAAGCGAAAGCGGCCGGTGCACCGGTCGAAGTCGACATCAGCGGGCTGAAGCCCGGTGAAATGGTGACCGTGCCGTGGCGCGGCAAGCCGGTGTGGATCCTGAACCGCACCGACGCGATGCTCGCCGATGTGGTCAAGGCCGACAAGGAAGTGGCCGATCCGACCACCGAAAAGCCCTATACGATGCCGTTGCCCGCGTATTGCGCGAACGAATATCGCGCGCGGGCCGATCGCAAGAACATTCTCGTCGTGATGGCCGTGTGTACGCACCTCGGCTGCACGCCAAGCCAACGCTTCACGCCGGGTCCGCAGCCGAACCTGCCGGACGACTGGCCGGGCGGCTTCCTCTGCCCGTGCCATGGTTCGACCTACGACCTCGCCGGCCGTGTGTTCAAGAACAAACCGGCGCCTCAGAATCTCGACATCCCGCCCTACATGTTCACGTCGGCAACGACCCTCGTGATCGGCAAGGACGAGAAAGGAGAAGCGTGATGGCCGACAACAAGGAAGTCTCCACGACAGGTCTCACCGGCTGGATCGATCAGCGCTTCCCGCTCACGTCCACCTGGAAGAAGCACGTTTCCGAGTACTACGCGCCGAAGAACTTCAACTTCTGGTACTTCTTCGGCTCCCTCGCGCTGCTGGTGCTCGTCAACCAGATCGTCACCGGCATCTTCCTGACGATGAACTACAAGCCCGACTCGACGCTCGCGTTCGCGTCGGTCGAGTACATCATGCGCGAGGTGCCGTGGGGCTGGCTGATCCGCTACATGCACTCCACGGGCGCGTCGATGTTCTTCGTGGTCGTCTACCTGCACATGTTCCGCGGGCTGCTCTACGGGTCGTACCGCAAGCCGCGCGAACTCGTGTGGATCTTCGGCTGCGCGATCTTCCTGTGCCTGATGGCCGAGGCGTTCTTCGGCTACCTGCTGCCGTGGGGCCAGATGTCGTTCTGGGGCGCGCAGGTGATCGTGAACCTGTTCTCGGCGATCCCGTTCGTCGGCCCCGACCTGTCGCTGTGGATTCGCGGCGACTACGTCGTGTCGGACGTCACGCTGAACCGCTTCTTCGCGTTCCACGTGATCGCGATTCCGCTCGTGCTGGTCGGCCTCGTGATCGCGCACCTGGTCGCGCTGCACGAAGTGGGCTCGAACAACCCGGACGGCATCGAGATCAAGGCGAAGAAGGACGAGAACGGCGTGCCGCTCGACGGCATCCCGTTCCATCCGTACTACTCGGTGCATGATTTCCTCGGCGTGTGCGTGTTCCTGATGGTGTTCGCGCTGATCGTGTTCTTCTCGCCGGAGATGGGCGGCTACTTCCTCGAGGCGAACAACTTCGTCCCGGCGAACCCGCTGCAGACGCCGCCCGAGATCGCGCCGGTCTGGTACTTCACCGCGTTCTACGCGATGCTGCGCGCGACCACCGACCCGTTCAAGATCGTCCTGATGATCGTGATCGCGCTGCTCGGCGTGCTCGCGCTGATCCGCGCGCGCGGCAAGTGGAAGGTCGGCCTGCCGGTGCTGGCCGCGGCGATCGTCGTGTTCATGTACCTGACGGAGTCGAAGTTCTGGGGCGTCGTCGTGATGGGGTCCGCGGTGGTCTCGCTGTTCTTCCTGCCGTGGCTCGACCGCAGCCCGGTGAAGTCGATCCGCTACCGGCCGCTGTTCCACAAGGTCTTCCTCGGGATCTTCGTCGTGGCGTTCCTGACCCTCGGGTTCCTCGGCACGCGGCCGCCATCGCCGGCCTCGACGCTGATCGCGCAGGCCTGTGCGCTGATCTACTTCGCGTTCTTCCTCGGCATGCCCGTCTGGACGCCGCTTGGCACGTTCAAGCAGCCGCCGGAGCGGGTGCGCTTCAAGCCCCATTAACGTGAGCGAGGAGAGAACGACATGAAGAAACTGCTTTCGACACTCGCGCTGATCGGGGCGACCGCGTGTGCGCTGCTGGCGGCGCCGGCGGTTCGGGCGGAAGGTAATTTTCCGCTCGACCGGGCGCCCGATAACACGGAAAATCTCGTTTCGCTTCAGCACGGCGCGCAATTGTTTGTAAACTATTGCCTGAACTGCCACAGCGCGAACCTGATGCGCTACAACCGTCTGACGGATCTGGGCATATCCCAGAAGGAGATCGAAAAGAATCTCCTGTTCACGACCGACAAGGTCGGCAACACGATGTCCGTCGCGATGCGGCCCGAAGACGCGAAGAACTGGCTCGGCACCTCGCCGCCCGACCTGTCGGTCGAGGAGCGCGCGCGCGGCCGCGACTGGCTGTATACCTATCTGCGGAGCTTCTACCGCGACGATACACGGCCGAGCGGCTGGAACAACGCGGTGTTCGAGAACGTCGGCATGCCTCATGTACTGTGGCAGCTGCAGGGGCAGCGCACCGCCAAATTCGAAGACAAGACGGACGAGGAGACGGGCGAGAAGGTTCATACGCTCGTCGGCTTCCAGCAGGTCACACCGGGGACACTGTCCGCGGTGGATTATGATTCTGCGGTTGCCGACCTGGTGGCGTACATGACCTGGATGTCCGAGCCGGCTCAGCAGACCCGTAAACGCCTCGGCGTATGGGTGCTGATCTTTCTCGGTGTCCTGACTTTCCTGGCCTGGCGGCTCAATGCCGCGTACTGGAAAGATATCAAGTAATCACGCCTGACCGGCGTGGGGCCGGCGCAAGGTGGAACCCCGGAAGGGGTTCGCCGCGTGCCGGCCCTCGGCTTTTTTGAGGAAACGCAAACATGATGGTTCTGTATTCCGGCACAACTTGCCCGTTCTCCCAGCGTTGCCGGCTGGTGCTGTTCGAGAAGGGCATGGACTTCGAAATCCGTGACGTCGACCTGTTCAACAAGCCGGAAGACATTTCGGTGATGAACCCGTACGGTCAGGTGCCGATCCTGGTCGAGCGCGACCTGATCCTGTACGAATCGAACATCATCAACGAGTACATCGACGAGCGCTTCCCGCATCCGCAGCTGATGCCGGCCGACCCCGTGCAGCGCGCACGTGCACGCCTGTTCCTGCTCAACTTCGAGAAGGAACTGTTCGTCCACGTCAGCACGCTCGAGAACGAGAAGGGCAAGGCAGCGGAGAAGAACCACGAGAAGGCACGCCTTGCGATCCGCGATCGCCTGACGCAGCTCGCGCCGATCTTCGTGAAGAACAAGTACATGCTCGGCGAGGAATTCTCGATGCTCGACGTCGCGATCGCGCCGCTGCTGTGGCGTCTGGATCACTACGGCATCGAGCTGTCGAAGAACGCGGCGCCGCTGATGAAGTACGCCGAGCGGATCTTCAGCCGTCCGGCCTACATCGAAGCACTGACGCCGTCCGAAAAGGTCATGCGTCGTTGATGTGCAATGAGTGCATGACGGAGCGGGCGGCGCGGCATGCCGCGCCCCCGCTCCGGGTTCGAGGATTGTGATGCAAGAGATTTCAACGAAGCCTTATCTGCTGCGCGCGTTGTACGAGTGGTGCACCGATAACGGTTACACGCCGCATATCGCGGTGAGGGTCGACAACTCGACGCGCGTACCGCGTCAGTTCGTGCGTGACGGCGAGATCGTGCTCAACATCAGCTTCGAGGCGACGAGCCAGTTGCAGATGGGCAACGAGTGGATCGAGTTCACGGCCCGGTTCTCCGGGAAGGCGCACAAGATCGAGATTCCGGTTGCCAACGTGCTCGCGATCTACGCGCGCGAGAACGGGCAGGGCATGGCGTTCCAGGTCGATGCCGTCGCGGGTGAAGGCGCGGATTCGGGTGCGTTCGATGATGAAGCGGCGCAGACGGATGATGCGCAGCGCGACGAATCGCCTGCTGCATTGACGCCGGTGGCCGACAGCGGCGCGAACGAGGAGCCCTCCGAAGGCGCCGACGAACCGCCGAAAACCGACGGCGATGGCGACGGTTCAAAAGGTGGCAGCAGACCTCGCCTCAAGATCGTGAAATGAGGTAGAATCTCGCGCTACGCCGGCTTAGCTCATCTGGTAGAGCAGTTGATTTGTAATCATCAGGTGGCGGGTTCGAGTCCTGCAGCCGGCACCATATCTGACAAGGGGTTACGCGATGTTTGCGTAACCCCTTCGCGTTTCCAATTACCCCCTCACGTTTCCAATGCGCGTCAGCGAGACGGTTTTACGGGCCGCGTGCCGCGCACGTAGCGCGCCGTCATCCCGGGCCCGCTGTGTCCTGCCAAGCGCTGCCCTGCCTCCAGCCCTTCGTCGATCGTCTTGTGCGTAACGCCACGTGCGCGGAGGTCGCGGAACTGAAATTTTGCCTTGTCGATGCCGGCCAGCTCGCGCGCCTTGTCGAAGCGCGATCGCAGCTTGCCCTTCGTGAGGGGATAGCCTTCCTCGTCGCGCAACAGGTAAGGGGAAACGTCGACCTTCGAGCCCCGCCAAGCAAGTAGACGCTCGATCAGCGCCGCGAGGTCGCCCGTGATTTGTACCGTGACGAAGGCGCCGGTCTTCTGCGTGCGGAAGATGAGGTTGCCACGCACGATGTTGGAACGCTGCACGCGCAGGACGTCTGACGGTCGTTGTGCACATAGATCGGCCAGGTCCATCGCGTTGCGCAGCGGCTGGTCGGCCACGGCGTAGACGGACGCATACAGCTCGTCATCGATGAGGATGTCCTGGCGCCCGCTCTCTTTCTTCCCGCGCACGCCGGCGCACGGGTTCGCGATCGTCATCATTCCCCACAGTCGCCCGCAGTTCAGGGCCAGCGACAGCACGGCTTTCGTGCGGTTTGCTGTTACGACACCGCGTTTATCGGCCGTTGCGCGCCAGATCGCCGCGACGTCGGCGGGCGTGAGCGTGTCGAGCTCGCGATCGCCGATGACACCAGCGAGCCTGGAGAGGAACAGGTCGTACATGCGTTGCGTCGCCGCTGACTTCTGCGGCAGCTCGCGTAGGCGGTAGGCCTGCTCGAGCATGGCGAACGTGTGCCGGGTCGTTTCCGATGACGGCGCGCGCGCGCCCTCTAAGTCGGCCCAACGTTGGAGTGCGACGACGCGATCAGTGCCGAGCGGTTCGAGGATGCGCCGACCGTCAACCTGACCGTGATCGTAGTAGTAGCGCAGCGATCCGTCCGCGTTCTTGCGCGAACGGAAACGCGGAATCGCACCGGGAGTTTGTGCCTTGCCTGCCATCACACTGCGCCGAGATTCAGCGATGTGAGTTCGGCGGGCTGCGGTGCGCGCACCTGCTTGTTTTCGATGATTCCCATTTGCTTGTCGTGGTAAGCGCGTGCGACCAACACGCGCCCGTGCACGTCGACGACATGCGGCCAACCCTGCCGAGCGAGCCACAGGATTTGGCGCGCGCGTTGCGGCGTGCCGGTCAGTTCGCGCAGTTCTTGTCGGCCGAGGTAGGCGCCGGTGTCGCGCTGCGGGCCGCGACGTGAATATTCTTGCATGGTGATTTTCATTGCGGACGAGGACCACACGCAGCGCAATTGAGGGATTGGGGGATTGCGCGAAATGTGACTCTAACTATTTGATTCTTTGGGTTATTGCGTGCCCCTGGTTGCCCTCAAATATACGGGGCGCCCCCTTCTGATTGGGGGCCTAAAAAATAGGCAGCGTCCGCAATTGAGGGCAAAACGGGCATGACTCGGGGCATTGCGTTCGGGTCGATTCCTTGCCTCTCTTCGTATTCTTTCTTCTTCTTTTTCAATGAATTAGAGAGAGAAGAGAAAGAGGCGACGGCGGCCGACGCAAAAATACGACTAGGGGCAAAAACGACGCGACTAGGGGCAAATGCGCGACGACGCGGGGCGGGTGTCTTCTCAACAATCAATGACTTACGAGCGGACACCCCCCAAATCCCCGAGTTTTCTGCGCTGCATGCCCTGACCCTGCGGAAAATTCCGCCCGCGCGGCCCCCCTGCCTCAAGGCCCGAGCTGTTGCCCGGCCGTTTCGACTTGCGGGGGGGACGGGGGGAAGCGGACAGCACGGCGGCCGCGTGACGACGTGTGCCGATTGCTGCGCGCATCGGCGCACGCACCCGAAACCCGAATACAGGGCCGCTACGCGGCCGGAAATAGTGAAGGAAGGGGTACGGCCGCACGGCGGCCGCATCGGCTGAGAGGGCGTCATGCTGCGCCCCCTTGCAGGGCGTCGGTCGCCAGGTCTTCGCGGACGGACACGTGCAGGCCGAACGCGGCCAGGCGCTCAAGCGAGATCGGTGTGAGGTAGCGCACGCGGCGCGTATAGATGCGGCGCTCGACCTCTTTGTCGCCGACGATGACGCCGGCGTGCTTGAGCTGCGCCTTGAACACGCGATCGGATTTCACGGGCAGGCCGTTCCACTTGTCGCGCAGCGCGCTCGTATGGGCGATATGGTCCATCACGTGGCCGGTGTTGATGAGCAGGCAGAACTCGCCGTCGACGGTGTCGAAGGTGTACGGGTGCTTGTAGTTGCCGCAGTCCATTTCCGACAGGGCGGTTTCCAAGATCCAGACCCACGGCTCGCGATCGGCGCTCGTCTCGGCGATGTGGCCGTTCATCTCGGCGAGCAGGTCGCGCGGGAAGTCGCCTTCGCTCGGGTCCATGCCGGCGAACTCGCACAGGTAGCGCCAGGCGAGCGCGACGGCCGCGTAATTGCCGGCCATGCGCTTCGCACCGTCGTCCTCGCCGCTTGCGCGGCAGTTGGCCAGTGCCTTGTCGCGTAGGGTGGCGTACTGGTCGGACACGGCGCGCTTGTCCAGGCCGGCGAGGAATTCGAGCCACTGGCGAACCGGGAAGCGAGGCAGGTCGTCGGGCATGAGCGGGCCGCGCTTGCCGGTCAGCGTCGTGCGCACGAGCTTGCCGAGCAGGCTGCGCACGGGCACGTCTTCGCCGGCCAGCATCACGGGTGCGCACAACAGGTATTCCGTCATGTCGGTGCCGCGACGCGTCACGGTGTACTGGTAGTTCTCTTGCAGCAAGCCGACTGCCTTGTCGATCACGTCCTGCCGGCGGGCGGACAGCTCTTCCCATCCGACCGGGTGGCTGGTGTGGCTGATGCTGGTCAGCAGCCGGAACTCGGTTTGAAGCGACTGCCCGGAAAACATCGTGAAGGCGAGCGAGCGTTCGAGCCGCTTGATGAGCGTCGACTTACCGGCGCCCTTGTTCGCCTGGATGGTGATGTGCGGCCAGAAACCGAGCAGCGCCTTCAGGTGGCCGCCGAGCGCCCACACGAGCGGAATCGTCGCGGCGTTCTGTTTGAACGTCGCCTGGTACGCGGTGATGACGCGGCGTGCATCGCTGGCCGGCCCGGTCGGGAAGGTCAGGTTGTGATACGGGCATTGCTTGTCCGCTTCGGTGAAGTAGCAGTCCGGGCCTTCGTTGACGATCAGGCGGCCGTCGCGCCAAGCGAGCCCGACGAAGTTTGCCGCCTGGCGCGCACCGAGGTCGGCGCCGCGCTCCAGGATGTTGACCATGCGCTTGAACGGCGCCGGCGTCCAGATCGGGCCGAACTTGCCCCACTGGTCGACGTTGTGCAGCTGGTCGTCGAGCATCACGCGGCGCACGAGCTGCGCGCCGTGGCGCGGCGCCTGGACGGACACCGCGAAGTAGACGGTCGGTGCCTGGTCGGCGTCGCCCGTCATGGTCGACGTCGCGCTCGCGACAGACACGCGGCTGATGCCGGCAATGCGGAAGCCGCACAGATCCGTCATGACGGGCGTTTCGACGCCGGATTCCTCGTTGCGGTCCATCTTCGTGATGTAGCTGGTGAAGTCCGGCCGCACGCGAAAGCGCCAGTACTGCGCGAAGTCGTGCGACGGCAGGAAGATGCGCGGCCGGCCGCGGCGTGTGGCGTCGCCGGCCAGGCCGGCGATGAGCCAGGGTTCGAGCTGCTCGAGCGCGCGCGACAGCTCGAGCGGGCCGCGCATCTGCAGGTAATCGTTGACGTCGTTGATGGGTTTGGCGGTCTTCTCGCCGTCCGCGAGATCGGCGAGCCAGTCGGCCTGGTCGACGAGCACGGCGCTGATGTTCAGCGCCGTCAGACGTTCGTAGAGCGCCCAGGCGGCTTCCGGTCCAGGGCGGCGGCCGGCGCGCGGATGGCCGTCGGCGAACGGCTCGTCGTTGTCCAGGCAGATCACGACCTGTTTGCCGCGCAGGAACGCGAAGTCGATGCCGTCGACGTTCGCCAGGCCGCGCAGCGCGAGCGCGGCGGCGCCAGGCATCGCGCAGGTGTCGATCGACAGCGCGTTGATCGCGCTTTCGACGATGAACACGCGCTTCGCCTTGTCGAGCCGGCGAGGATCGGCGGTCCAGCCGTAGCCGGCCTTGTCGCCCTGGGTCTGCGTCTTGACGCCGCCGTTGAGCGCCGGATCGATATAGCGCATGTCGACGGCGACGACGCGCGCGTCGCCCGGTGCGCGGACGATGAACGCGGCGGCCGGGCCGGCGTGGCCGACTTCGCCGGCGGCGACCTTCGAGCTGGTCCAGGTGTTGAAGCCAAGCGAGCGCGCGGCGATCGCTGCGTCGATCGCGGCGGCGGAAATGCCGCGGCCGCCGAGGTATTCGCGCACCTGGTCACGCTCGGCGAAGCACCGATCGGCGATGTACTCGACGGTCGTTTTTTCGCGGCGCTCGACCGGCGCCTGCCGATCGAGTGGGAAGCCGTACGCATCGTGCAGGTATCGCACCGCGTCGGCGACCGTGCCGCCGCGCGTGTGAATGACCAGGTCGATACACGAACCGCCGACGTCGGCGCTGTGGTCGCGCCAGCCGGTGCCGTGCTTCGGGTGGTTCACGTATATCGACAGGGACGGGCTCTTGTCGTCGTGCTGCGGCGAGTGGTAGAGCGCGCGGTCGCCACCGCGCCCGCGCTTCAAGCCGAGGCGATCGGCGAGGTCGTGCAGGTCGATGCGTTGTTTCAGTTCGTCGATCGAGGCCATCGTTATTGCTGTTGCTGTTGCTGTTGATGCAGGGAGAGGGCGGCAGGGTTGCCGGGTGTCGCGGGGCTGTCGACGAGCGCACGGAGCGCGCCGGCCGACGCGGGGAAGGCGAGCGCCAAGCGATCGCCGAGGATGCTGACGAACAGCGCGAGCACCGCGACGCGCTGCAGGCCGCCGGGCTCGTGGTCGAAGCGGAGGACGTCGGCGGCTGCGGCGATGGAAGCCGCGAGCGCGGCATCGTGAGGGGTAGTCGTGTGCGTCATGCTGCTGCGCCTCCGAGGATGTCGTGATGGTTCTGCTGCAGGCGGTAAGCGGCGTGCTGCAGCTCGTAGCGCGAGCCCGTCGCCTGCTCGAGGATGTCGCGCAGCCGGCGGCGGTTGCGATCGACATTCGATGTCGCGTTCGCAAGCGCTGCGGTGCGCGTTGCGCCGTGGCCGATCCGCATGCCGGATACCAGGTGCGTAACGATCCACTTCTCGGGGTGGCCGTCGCGCACGTCCGGCTCGGCGTGGATACCGAACGTGGCGTCGGCGCTGTTGGGGATAACGACGTGATCGCCTGCGACGGTGCGCAGGCCGGCCGGCGTCAGCAGCTCGTAGCGGATGGTGGATTCTTGCTTCATGCGTCACCCGCGCGGCGGAACGGACCAGGCCAGCGCCACGATCAGGACGACCATCGCGACGACGCCGATCGCGAAACCAATCGTGCGGGCGTTCCGAACGTCGAACAGGCGCAGCACGTCGGCGGCCAGGCAGTAGATGCCGGTGAGGGAGAGGGAGAGCATCAGCAGCACGCCGATGCTGAAAACGTAGGGCTTCATCGTTTGGTTCCAGGTTGGTGCGCCGGCGGCCGGCGCGGATGGGTCAGTCGAAGTCGTTCGCGGCGCGGCGTTTCCCGTCGACTGGTTGTGACGCGGGTGCTGGCTCCCTGGCCTGCCATACGCTCGCCGTACATTCGAAGGCGCGGCGTGCGGCCGGGTGAAGCGAGTCGAAGTCGCCGACCATGTGCAAGCGGCGCCAGGTCGCGCGCAGCTCGAGCTCGGTCAGGGCGCGGTGCATCGTGTGGGCGGTCAGTGCAGCCATGCTAGGATCGGCGTGCCGTTGGTGTGATCCCAGGTGACGCGGAAGCCGAGCGCGCTTGCGGAGCGGACGAACACGTCGGCGCGCACGTCGGCGGCGGAGATCTTCGTGAGGTAGGCGACGCGTTCGTCGTAGGACATCGATTCAGCGAGCGCGGCGAGCGGGGCGTGGATCAGCGATTGCATACGGCCTCCAAGAAATTTCAGGCAAAAGGAGTCCCTCACGCCCGCAGAGCGGGCGCGATGGGTGTTCAGCGAAAAAGCGGGTTAGGGCTTAGGCGTCGAGCAGCGGGAGCTGTCGCGAATCGGTCGGAAGCCGATCAACCTTGCCGATCGGCACGTAGACGTGCGGATTCGGGTTGAGGCTCGGCGCGATCGTGTGGACGGTTGCGACGTGAATCTTGTAGGTCGTCGCGCATTCGATGTTGGTGCACTGGCAGTAAGCCTCGCGAACGAGAGCGGACAGCGTGCGGCTGGTTCGAATGACGGCGCGGCTGCCGCAGTGGTGACACTTCAATTTCATTCCGGATGCTCCTACGGGCGGCTGCATTCGCCGCGACCTTGGCGCGCGCATTGGCAAAACATGCCGACTTCACCAAGGGTCGCGACAGCGTCGAGATATTTGCGGGTCACGCATACGAAACCCACAGCAGCAACAAGCGTGTCAATCTTGTCGATGACGATGCCCTTGCCGCCGCTCAGGAAGCGACTGACCTCGGAGTCGTCCCACCCGAGTGCTGTTTGTACTTCGTGCCGTTTGGGTCCGTGCAGCGCGTGGCGCAATGCGGGTTCGATGAGGGCGGGTGGTTGCATGACTCAACGCCCGGCAAAAGAACTTGACTGCGGTTGAGTGGCCGAGTCGGTAACTTTGGCGCGGTATCCCTCAACGCCCTCGAGATAAATCAGGCGGGCGACGCTCGAGGTGGAGCGGTTCAGGAACGCGGACAACTCTTCGAGTGCGCGGCGTTCGTCCGGCATGAGCCGCATGTAGACGGGCTTGCTGGATAGCACGCCGCGTGGTGAGCGTTTGACGGGGGCTTTCTTACGAAGCATGGCGGTATACTTCCTGTCGTTAACCTTGCACAACTTGATATTAGTGGGCGAACGACCACAAGTCAACGGATATTGGTGGGCAATTGAAAGATTTTGCGAGCAGGCTGAAAGAAGAGCGCAAACGTCTCGGGGTGAACCAGACGGCCTTTGCCGCCTTGGGGGGCATCACGAAGGACACCCAGTTGAATTACGAGAGTGGTGTGAGGCGCCCGGATTCCGCGTATCTGGAGGCGATCGCCGCGCACGGCGTTGATGTTGCCTACCTGCTGACGGGGCAGCGCAACGCTGCGGCCCTGTCGACTGACGAGGAGGTTCTGCTGGCTGGTTATCGTTCGCTCGATGCGAAAGGGCGTGCTGGCGTACTCGGCATGATTGGAGGCATGACGCAGCAGATACCGACCACGCCGCAGGCCGCGAAAACTACGACGGTTCACCAGAACTTCGAAGGCGCCAACGTCGGGCAGCACGTCACCGGCGACGTAACGGCACCCTTCTCGATCAACATGGGCGGTGCCGGACGGAAGAAGAAGCGGGAAAGCTGATCACCGCTAAAGAGCACTAAACGGCAGGGCCAGCCGTAGGAGAAAAAGAAGTCAATGAATCAGAAGTTCAGTGGTGATGTCGGGCAGGTTGCTGGCGGGGATGTGAAGAGCAACAGCGCACAGACGAACGTCAATGTGCACTTCCACAGCAGTGAACCAAAGCCGGTCGCGACAAAGTTCATCAGCGACAAGCAGCGCAACGCGATCGCACGCAAAGCATTCGAGATAGAAGCGAAGACCGGTACCGATAAATTGATGGTGTACCGTCGCCTTATGACGGTGTTCGACTTCGAGAGAATGGACGAGATGCCGCGCGCCGCGTATGAGCGCGCGATCAAGTATCTCGATGGCTGGATTCGAAACGGCATACTCGGACAGACGTCTGGCGCGCCAGCACAACAGGAAGTCAAAGACCCGGAACCTGCTGCGCCTCTGCCGGTGGCGCCGAGCGAGTTGCCGGTTGAGCACCCTGTACCTCCAGCCGTTGCGGCGACGACACCCGTGCCCGCACCCTCCCCCTCACCGGTGCCCGCGCCCGCACCGGTGCATCAAGAGAGCAAGCGGTCATCGTGGCTCGCGGTGGCGGTCACGGTGACTGCAGCGGGAGCCATTGCTGCCGCGCTGTATGTTGTGACGCACCGCTCTGACGCGCCCGCACAAGCACCGGCAGCAGAACTGCCACGTCATTGCGAGTACGGCGGCGATCGCTATTCACCAGGCAGTGTCGTCATGCAGGCGGGTATTCGCCGACAGTGTGTCGCCGTCGATGACGGTGCAGCATGGCAGAAAGCCGATTTGGCTCGTCGCTGACCTCCTATACCAATTTCCAACAGGCGCGACGCGCTACCTATCCGAGGGACCTATGAAGAAACTGCTCAAAGTACTTGGCATCGTCGTCGGTGTCGTTTTTGCTATCGGGATCGTGGGTGCGATTTTTGGCGGGAAGCCAACCACGGGAACATCAACCGCGTCGAACGCAACAACCGGAACCTCGACTGTTTCGAACTCGGTAACCGAGGCATCTAAGCCGATTGAGAAAGTCAGTGTGACCGCTGGGGCGCTTTTCACTGCATATGAGAAAAACGAAGTCGCCGCAGACCAAAAGTACAAGGGTAAAGCCCTATCGGTAAGCGGAACGATTCAAAGCATCGACAAGGACGCGTTCGAGAATATCGTGGTGAAGCTGCGGTCCAGTAACGAATTCATGCCAGTCCACGCATACCTGAGCAAAGAGCACGAAGCACTTGCAGCGTCACTCGAGAAAGGCAAGAAGGTGACGTGGACCTGCGAAGGTGACGGCCGCTTGATTGGCAGCCCGATGTTGCGCGATTGCACGCCGGCGTAACAATCGATGCACAAGTGAAACAAAGCCCGCGATCGCGGGCTTTTTTACGCGTCGCGTAAGCGACCTATGCGTCGATGGCGCTATTCGCTCCCTTCGGATTCGATCTCCGGCACCTCGGTCGCCTTGACCTCCAGATCGAGGTCCGATGTAAATCCGCCGTTACCGTCGACCGTATGTGTAACGCGCGCAATGATCCAGTTGCAATCATCGATGACACGTTTGTAACCGCGCACGGTTACAGGTAATTCGGTCATCAGCTCAGGGCGGCCGAGCGCCAGCACGATGCTGAACTCGGCGACGCCGCGCTGCAACTTCTCCCATTCTGCCTTCGCGGCGCGCGTCGCGTTCCCCTTGTTCGCGTACGTGTGTCGCAACGTCTTGACGTTCTCGGCCGTGCCGAACAGCACGTCGCCGCTCTTGTCGATCGGTTTCTTCTTTTTCGCGGTCGTGCGACGCCGGCGCCGCTTCACGGTGGTCGATTGTTTCTTCGCGGTGCGCGTGTTGAGGTAGAACGCCTGCACGCCGGAATACGTGTCCCGATCGGCGACGCCGAACTCGTGGCGATCGCCGACGTCGCGCGTGATCGTCACGGCGGGCAGCGGCTTGCCGCTTGCGGTCGTCGCCTCGCCAGCCTTGATGAACAGCAGCCGCCCGTTTTTCACAGTGGCGATCGCGTCGAACATCTTCGCCAGGCGCGACAGCAGATTGGCGTCCGACTCTGCAGTCTGGTCGATGTGGTCGACGAGCTGCGCGTCGAGCGCCTTGCTGATGCGCGCGTCGACTTTGTTCTGACTCGCAATCGCGCGCACGATAGCGCCGACCGTCTGCCGGTGCCAAGATCGCTCTTTCTTGATCGACAGGCCCGCGCGCAGATCGACGCTGCGCGCGCGGATGGTCAGCACGTCGGGCGTGCCGGTGTGCCGTACCTCGTCGACCATGAATTCGCCCTTGTCGACCAGGCCGTTCGCAGCTCCAGCCCAGCCGATCGACAGCTTCAACGTGACGCCGCGACTCGGGATCTCGAGCGCGCCGTCTGAGTCGTCGAGGCTGATGTCGAGCTGGTCAGCTTCGAAGCCGCGGTTGTCCTGCAGCGTCATCGAGATCAGCCGGCCGTCGAACTTCTTCGTGATGTTCTTGCCGTTCAGCGTGATCGAGTAGATCGCGCGCGGCACGCGATCGTTGGCAAGCGCGGTCTTCTGTACCAGGTCGGCGCCGGGGATATCGGCCAGGTTCATAACGAGATCGCCCCCTTGATGGCATCGGTCACGATGCCGAGCAGGCTGAAGTCGTCACAGCGCGTCAGCGTCATCGAGAACTCGATGCGACGGGCGGCGCCGTCGTCGAAAAACAGCGTGCGCGTCGTTTCGATGCTGTCGATCGTGAACATGCCGTAAATGTGTCCGTTGCCCTCGATCAGCGGCCAGGAGGTGTGCTGCGTCGCCATCGCTTCGATGGCGGCAAGTGACAGGTCGCCGCCCGTCAGCTCCGGCAGCAGCACGCCGGACAGAGTGATCGTTTCGTCGTCGTCACCGACGTACTGCCGCGCCGGCTTTTTGCCGACACGGTTATTGCTCGCGAAGCGCCAGCCGCGCCGGCGCTTCAGCTCCTGGTACGGCAGGGTCGACAGGCTGAACACGAACAGCCCGAGCGCCATCATCATGAGAAACCCTCCATCAATCGCGATCGCGCAGACGCGAGCGCTCGCGCGCGGCCTGCGCGGCCTGTTCCTGGCGCATCACATTGCGGACCTCTTGCGCGAGCGCCTGTACGTCCATGCCAGGCGCCGCATACACCTGGATCGTGATCGGCGCCGGCGCAACCGGTGCGCGCGCTGCGGCCGACGCGACCGTGAGCGGCGGCCGGGTGTCGACGGTGAGCGGTGCGCCGCCGGCGATCGCCGCGCCCGTGATGCCGATGCCGGCGCCGGCGGCGACGATCCGCTTGCCGACCTCAAGCACGGTCGACAGCGGCCCGTCCTGGCCCTCGCGCAGACCCTGATCCAGGCCGGCCATCGTGAAGCCGCCAAGCGCGGCGAACACGCGGCTGGGCGAATGGATGCCGAGCTTTTCCTTGAACCAGCCGATCACGCTGCCGCCGGCCGACTCGATCGCATCCTTCACCGAACCCAGGCCGCTTTTGATGCCGTTGACCAGGCCGGACATCATGTTGGCGCCGAATTCGACGAAGCGGGCAGCGGCCTGCGCAGCCACGACGACGATGTCGGCGAGCCATGCGCCGAACCCCTTGCCGGCGTTGGTCGCCGCGTCGAGGCTTTTCTTGCTGGTGTCGACCGGCCCCAACAGACGCGTGATCCAGTCCCACGCGCTCTTCACGGCACCGACCAACCAGTCGAACACGGGCTTCAGTGGCGCGAACGCCGCGCCGAGCGTTGCGAGCACGCCGCTGAAGATCGGCGCGAGCGGGCGCAAGCCCTCGGTCAGCCCCTGCCAGAAGCCCGAGAAAAACGCCTTGATCGGCTCCCAATACCTCCAGATCAGCAGCGCTGCGAGAGCGATCGCAGTGATCGCGAGGCCAACCGGGTTCATCAGCGCGACGCGGCCGACGAAGAGGAACATCTGGGCGAGCCCGCCGAGCGCAGCCCGCACGCCGTTGATCGCGCCCATCGTGCCGCCCTTGACCAGATTGAGGCCACCGCGCGCCGTATCGACTGCCATCCCGGACGCGCCGCGCCGGGAGACGTACTGCCGGGCTGCGGTCCAGCGCGACGCTGCCGATGCACGCGTCGCGGCCGCCTGCGCGGCGACGGCCCGCCACACCTGGACGGTGTACTGCCGCGCGGCGCCGGCGCCATCCTTCATCGCAGTCACGGCCGATCCGCCCCATTGCCGGATCGACGCCTTCGCGGCTTGGCACGCAGCCGGTACGCGCTGGGCGAGCGACGCGACATAGGCGCGCAGTGACGACGTGGCAGCTCGAGGCGATGACGCCTGCCAGGCGCTCGACAGCGCTGTGCGAATGCGGCCAGCGGCGGATTGCGTGCTTCTGCCGGCGGCGGTGACGCCGGATGCGGCGCCGGACGCCGCGCGAGAAATGCCGCGCAGCGCACCGGCGCTGGCGCCGAGCGCACGCACGAAGACGCCGCCCTGAATGCCAAGCATCGACATGCTGAAGCGCACGATCGCCAGCGGCCCGAGAATGCCCGCGAGCGCGATCGTCAGCGTGCCGAGGACGGCGAGCAGCACGCCGAGGCCGGCCGCGCCGATCGCGACCGCGCGCGTGAACTTCGGGTATTCCTTCGCGAAGCCGAGCAGCCGCTCGAGGACGCTTGTCGTCAGCTCGAGCGCCCGGTTGTACACGGGCAGCACCTGCTCGCCGATGACGGTGCGCAGGTTGCGCACCTTCTCGAGCGCGATCAGCTCCTTCCCTTCGGTTTGCTTCTGGCCCAGCTCGTGCAGCTTGTCGATGCCGTACGCGCCACGGTTCAGTTTTTCGTTCTTGTGAATCTGCTCGCGCTGCATGTACATCGTGGCGAACAGATTCGCGCCGTTGCCGTTCGTCATGATCGTGGAGAATTCCTCCAGGATCTTCGCGTCGGACGTGATGCCCTTCGCCTTCAGCTTCGGCAGCAGCACCTTCTCCATCCACTCGAACGGCGACGCGTTGAAGAGATCGCCTTGGAGCAGAGCGCCAGGCTTGATTCGCTTGATGTTGCCGGTAGTCGTATGTTCGACGTCGTTCTTGTTTACCAGCCCCAGCTCGACCAGGCGCTTCGATGCCCGCACGGAGGTCTTGCCCTGCATCAGGTTGCTGTACGCGGCCTGCACGCCGGTGCCGGCGGCATGCCCGCCCATTTCCTGAATCAGCGGCTCCATCTGGTAATAGAACGCGTCCTGGCGCATCTGCTTCGCGGCGACCTTGCCGGTCTGGATGAAGTTGCGCCACTCGTCGCCGCCGACGCGACCGCCGGTAGCGGATAGCACCTGCTGGACCATGTTCGCTTCGCTCTTGAACTTCGCTTCGCTTTTCGTGCCGCCGCGCAGCTCGATCACCTTCAGCATGTTCATGAACTTCTCTTCGTTCTCGTGCCCCTGGCCGCCACCGAACATCGCCTCGTTCGCGAACTTCATCTTCGCGAGCGTCGGCATGACCATCTGCGCGTGATGCTCGTCCGCGAAGATCGACATCGCGTCGCGCATCAGCGTCATGTTCTCGGAGGTCGACACGCCGACCGATTTCATCGAGCGCACGTAGCGCTCGGCGTCCTGCGTCGCCTGGTCGCCCAGGCCGAGCGCCTGGATGCGGCCACGCTCGTTCTGCACCTTCTTCGCCTCGGCCAGCGGCTCGCGCAGGTCGTTGAGGATGTGCGAGCCAGTCGCACGCGCGGCATATCCGCCGATCGCCATTTCAGCGGCGGCGCCGCGCGTCGCGCCCATCCTGGCGCGCGCGTCCGCGATGCGCTTCTGGCGGGCGTTCAGTGCGTCGAGGCGACGTGATTGCGCGTCGATCGCGCCGGTCGTCGCGGCGATGTCGGTGCGCAGCGTGCGCTCGTGCTGGGAAAGATTGCGCGTGTCGACGCCGGCGCGGCCGAGCCGGTTGCGCAGCTCGTCGACGCTGGCCGATTGCTTCTTGAACGCGGCACCGAGCTTGGATGAGGCTTGCCGGGCCTTCGCCAGCTCGGCGGTCATCTGCTGCGATGGCGGTCCATACGCGCGCAGAGACTTCGCGAGTTCCTGGACCTTCCTCTGGGCGTCGGCGAGCTTCGTCGCGGTGTTGGCGAGCCCCGTGCGCATCTCGCGGAACTCGCCGATACGCCGCTGCGTGTCGTTGAGTTCCTTGAGCCGCGCGCGGGAGTCCCGCAGCTCCTTCACGAGCGTGCGGTTTTTGGTGGCGATCTCGCGGATCGGGCGGCTCGCCTGGTCGAGCGCCTTGAGGACGACCTCGAGGCGCAGGGATCGATCGCTCATTCATCGCCCCGTTCGTAGCGCACGCGCGCGTGCTCGCGCCAGGTCATCAGCTCATCAAGCGACATGGCGTTCATCAAATCAGGCGTCCAGTGGAAAACGAGGGCGATGTCGGCCATCACTTCGTCGACGGCTCGAGGGATGCGTCCTGCTTGACGGAGTTCGGTACCAAAAAACCGGCAAGCTCCGTGCCGAGCTTGACCAGGTCGGCCGGGTCCATGCGCAACACGTCTTGCTCGGTCAGCATCGGATTGCTGATGCGCGGCAGCACCTTCGACAGTGCGATGACATCGAGCTGCAGGACATCGGTGAGCGTGACGCCGCGCAGCGCACCGCTGCCCGACATGGTCAGCGCGACGGCGTCGATTTTTTGCTCGCCGCGCGCGATCGGGGTATCGAGGGGCAGCGCGTCGGTACGTTTCAGAGACATGGTCATTCCTTTGCGGGTGAGGGGTAGGGGTTACAGGCCGAGCGCGCGGCGCTGCTCGGCGAGGCGATCGACGCCGCCGACGATCTCGACGAAGTTGGGAATGTCGATCTCGATCAGGGTTTCGCCGTTGGATACGAGGCGGTAATACGACAGCGACATGGTTCCGGTCTGATCGGCGTTGTCGCCGGCCTTCGCCTTGCCGGGGTCGATTTCTTTGTAGCGGCCGCGCACGTACACCTCGACCGCATCGGTTTCCTCGGTGTCGTCGCGCTGATAGGAGCCGGCGAAGCGTACGGATACGCCGTCGATCCTCGACGTGCCCCACGTCTTGAACATCTCCTTCATGAAGCCGCCCATCGTGAGGCCCAGCTCGAGCTTCTCCATGCCGAGATCGATGTCGACCTCGGCATTCATGCCGCCGCCGCGATACGCCTCCATCTTGCGCGTGAGCTTTGGCAACTGGATCTCGGGCACCTCGCCGACGAACGAGACGCCGTCCTCGAACACGTTGAAATTCTTGAGTTTGGATGGCAGAGCCATTGCGTTTTCCTATGGTGAGTGGCGGACCGTCAGACGGCGATGCTTTCCGCGAACTTGAGCAGGTAGCGGTCGGTGATGCGCTGGCGGAAAGTCAGGTCTTCGAGCGGAGGCGTCGGGCAGAAGTCGTAGTCGATGAAGCCCAGGCCGGCCTTGAGCGAATCCTTGTCGTTCGCGCCCGGATCGAACCAGCACTCGCCATCGATCACGTAACCGGCCGTTTTCCACGCGCGGAACTTCGCGTTCACGCCGTCGACGACGTCGCGGATCAGCGTCCGGCTCATCGGCTGGTCGACCGCCCACATGTGCGCCTCGGCCATCGTGTCGGCGATCACTTGTGCGCTGCGCACGTAGTTCTCGAATGCCCACAGCTTGTCCTCGGAACAGGTACGCGAACCCCATAGACGGTAACCATCCGCGTTCACGAGCGTGGTGACCTCGTGACTGTTCAGGTAGCCGGCATCGGTGTTCGGGTCCTGCAGGTCCCAGAACACGTCGCGGCTGATGCCGGTGACGCCGTTCACGACGACGTTCGAGATCGTCTTGTGCCAGCCGGTTTGCTCGTCGATCTTCGCGCGCATGCCGAGCGCGCGCGCCGTCGCCCAGGTGATGTCCTCGGCGTTGGTCGTGGTGTTCCAGTTCACGAAGTCCGGCCAGATCGTCATCAGCTCGCGCTGACCGAAATTCGCGCGGTAGGCAACAGCTTCTTCCTTCGTCTTCGCGCCGAACGCGTTGACGTAGCCGAAGCCGCGCAGCTTCTGCGCGATCGTCGCCAGCTCGGTTGCAACGGGCAGCGTGTCGAGACCAGGGCAGCCGAGCACGCGCGGCTTCACGCCGAGCCGGCTCTTTGCGGCGAGCAGCGCTTTCATGCCGGTGAACTGGCCGTTGTCCGCGTTGGTCGTGCCGATTACGTTGCTGGTTGTAGCGTCGGCATCCTTGCCGGTCGGTACGCGCACGGCGACGATCAGCGGCGAAGTCTGCGCGGCGATCGCGTCGAGCGAGCGCGCGAGCGTGCCCTTCGTGCCGGCCCGGCCGATCGCGGCCTGCACGTCCGTGATGAGGACCGGCCGGTTTTCAGGGAAGGTGGCCGCATCGGCGTCGTCGCCGGTGCTGACCAGGCCGATCACGGCCGTGCTGACCGTGCGGATGGGGCGCGTCCCGTCATTGATTTCAATGACGCGTACGCCGTGGTGGTAATCAGAAGGCAAGCTTTTCTCCCGGAAGTGAGCCTTCCGAAAGATTGCCTTCCGCGCGCGCGGAGATCACGCGCGGGAGGTTGTGGGACGTCTTGGTACAACCAGGAACCCTATGGAACGTGACTATGCCGCGACAGGCAGTGAGTCCAGCTCGGCGAGTCGCGCTGTTGCGACCTGGTGGTAGCTCGATTCGAGCTCGCAACCGATCCAGTTCAAACCGGCTTCCTTGGCTGCGGCGAGGAACGTGCCGGACCCCGCGAATGGGTCGAGGACAACACCGCCGGCCGGCGCCAGGCGCACGACGTCGCGCGCGAGCTGCGACGGCTTCTCGGTCATGTGGCGCTTCGGATGCGCCAGGCGCTCGGAGAAAACGCCAGGCAGGTACACGTCGGCACGGCGCACCGCGCCCTTCGTCGCCCAGACCAGGAATTCCGACTGCTGCGCGAAGCCGCCCATACGTGGCCGCGTGCGGCCGCTCGTCTTGTCCCACACGGCGACGCCGCGCCAGGTGAAGCCGGCCGCCTGGATCGCATCGGTGAGGCTCGGCAACTGGCGCCAGTCGACGAAGCACGCGAGGTGCGCCTCGTTGCGGCACACGCGATAGGCTTCCGCGAGCCACGTCATGCACCAGAACGTCCACGATCGCTGGTCCTTGCTGTCGTGCTGGAATTCAGGATAGACGGTCTTCACGTCGCCGCCGATGTACTTGCTCGACGGCGCCTGGCTGCGCGACGCGCTCGTGGTGCCGCCGGACGAGTAGGGCGGATCGGTGAAGACCAGGTCGACGCAGCCATCGGGCAGCGCGCGCATGACGCCGAGTGCGTCGGCCTGGTGCACGCGGTTGATCAGATCAGCGTGGAGAGTGTGTTGCATGGGGCGATTCCCTTTTGTCGGAGGCTCGGTGGCCTGCGGGTAAGGGGCTCGCGGCCCTCAGGATATTCATTGCGCCGCAACGCGGGCATTTGATGGTGAGCCGGACGTATTCGCCGGCGCCGAGTTTGCGGTTACAGCTTCCGCATCGGATGTCCTGCATGGGGTGTTTCCTGCGTGTGCTAGGATGCCGGCGCCTCTCGAGAGGTGTCGCGGCCCTGGCCAATCCTGCAGGCTGTCTCTGCTGGTGCGGGGCGTGCTCGATGTTCCTGCATCGCGCACGTCGCCGCGTCCTTTCCTTCCTACGTCGCCTCGGTGTTGCTTAGGCGACGATCACACCGCCGGCGAGCATGTAGCGGTCGAGCGCGTTGTACAGCGTCGGTTGACCGGCGACCGGCTTATCGTCGGCCGGTTTCGCTTCGATCAGGCGACGATGAATGTAGGACACCGCGCCCTCGTTCTCTTCCGGTACGCCTTCGACGGCAATGCTCGCCGAGAGCTGCAGCGCTTGCTTGCCTGCCTTATGCGTTTCTTCCGACACGTAGCTGTTGATCGACGCAACCGTCGTCCCGCTCAACACGTCGATCGAGACGTTGCCGATAACGTGGTAGCCAGCCGTAGCGCCGGTCGATGCAAGAACAACATTTTTCTTGATTGCCATTTCTAACTCCTGTTGGTGTGTGTCAAATCCGTTGCACGGGCGTTTGCGGCCATACAACGTTCAGCGGGAATCCTGCCTGCTGCGGAACATCGCGCAGCTCGGCGCGGTACTTGCGAAGGGCGGACTCGAGATCCGTGTCGCCAGTGTCTACCGCCCGCTCGACGAGCCCATCTGCCTCTTTGAGCAACTCGTCGCGCTTTCGCCGGACGATCTTCGGTACTTCAATGTGGTTGTATTCCGCTTCATACTCGGGCCACCACTCGAGCAGGTCGGCAGCCGTCGGGCACGGTATGTCGGGCCGCTCCCAGATCGGCACCCACGCCGTATCGGTCTGTTCGTACGTCTGTTCGTTCACCGGATGCGAGACCCAGTAATCCCGGCAGCGCACCAACGCGGGGAATTTCTTCGCGAGGATGAAAGCTGCTTGCTCAACCTCGAGCCACATGTTCCTGTTCATCACTGGTTCCTCAAAACTACGCCGTAGACGACGATGGCGTTCGCCGTGCCGTTGCCCGGACCACTCAGGCCGCACACAACCCATGGGGCGGGCAATGCGCCGTTGAGTCGGTCGATCGTGCCGAAATTTTGGACGGCAGAATCCCACTGCACGCGCGCGCCCGCATTGGCCTTGCTGCCGATCGCGTTGTCGATGTTGTTGAGCTGGTCGGACAGCCATACTCCACGAAACGTGAGGTTCAGATTCCCGTCCGTATTGAGAATCTGGGTACCGCGCATGAACATCGTTCCCCAGTCGTCAACAGACCACGTGACCGCGTTGTACGCACTGTTGATGATCTCCATGCCGCCGCCGTCGCGCGCGCGGAGGTACGTCCAGGAGTCGTAACCTGGCCGGTTGTTGCGCAAGCCGAAATCCGCTTGCCACCCGTCGCGGTTCAGCGTAGGCCGGTTGTAGAAGCGCGAGAGCGCCGTGACATGGATATTCGAGTTGAAATGGACGCGGTTGTCGTCGTTATAGACAACGATGACGTTCGACTGCCAGCCGCCGTCCGGCTTCATGGTTGCCCACGCCGAATAGTTGCCGTTCATCGTGCCGTGAAACCACGCCTGCGCCGTGCTGTCAGCACGGGCGACCACAAAGCCGCGCGCGTCCGTGTTGTTCGGCTGCTTGACCCGCAGATCGCCGGTCATGGTGTCGCCGGCCTTGTTCACCTTCGCGTTCGGATCGAAATTTCCCTGATCCCACACGCGAGCACCGTTCACATAGAAACCGCCCTTCACGTCCCACTTTCCTGCGCGGAAGTCGTAAAACCCGTTCACGCTGCCGTCGTATGCACGCATCCCCATGCCATACCAGCCCTTCAACGCAAAGTTGTATGAGCTGTAGCTCGCGTTGTCGCCCGTGCCGTCCTCGAACCCGTTTGTCCCGGCTCTGGATTGCAGGTAGAGCGGTGCGGCCATCGTGCCGCCGACGTTTTTGTCGAGCGGCGTGACGTTCATCGAGTCCCACGGGGTCGCACCGGCCCACGTCGGGCGCTTCACGAAATTGACCTGCTGCGTCAAGCGCGGAATGTCCAGCACGCGGCGTTGCGTCGTGCCGTCGTTTTCGAACGCGCTGAGTGCGAAATCGTCGGTATCGGATTTTCCGATCGTGAAGCGGGTAGTGTTGCCATTTTGGAAGTACACAGTGGCCCAAGACGATCCGCCGTCCACCGTAAGGCCGCGCCCTCGAATGAGGCCTTCGGCGTTCAGAATCGCACCGGTATCAACGGTCGTGCCGATCATCACGCGGCCGCCGCTCTGCATCAGAACCATGTTCCCGACGGCCGAACCGTTGCCGCGCGTGATCCACATTGCGTTCATGGATGCCGAGTAGGCGTCGTTGACCGTGCGAAGTGCAAGCGTCCCGTCACCACCCTGCATCAATTCCCATTGCTTCTGATCGGCTGCGCCACCTTCACGACGCAGGACGATCGACGTCTGTCCCGTACCACCGCCGTTAGTCGCGACGAGAGCGCCGACCCCGCTCGTTCCTTTGATCGCACCATTCGCCTTGATTGGGCCATTTACCTGAATCAGCGCGTCGCTACCGTCATCACCGGTCTGTCCGACAACGAACTTACCGTTTGCGGTTACGCGCGCGCGCTCGGTCCCGCCAGCACTCAATGTCATCGCGCCCGCGCCGATGGTGGAGCTGCCGTAGAAACCGATGTTCGGCCCGTTGGCTCCCTTGTTCATGCCGATCAGGCCATACGTGCTTACGCTCTGCTCGTTGATGAAGTAATTGCCGGCGCGCATGCTCCCGGCAACCTGCGCGGTGTTCGTGCCGTCGTCAGTTGTTCCGCCGATTGTCATCCGACCGCCGGGCACGAGCTTCGCTCCCTCCGAATTACCCGCGATCAGTTGCAGGACACCAGTGGCACCTTCGCTACCGACCGACAGATGGCCGTTCGAGCGAAAGAATCCCCAATCGGTGTTGGAATTGGCCCATGCGGTTGTCTTACCGTTGCCAAACCGATGCAGACCTCGTGTGGTCGCGTTACCCCCCACCTGCAACCAACTGCCGTCGTCGGGCGGCTGGCCAATGAGGACACGATTATTCTGGTAGGTGCCGTCTACGGCCAGAAACCGCATGGTTTCTCGTCCGTTGTTCGTGACCGCAAACACGCCGTCGGCGATGTGGAAGAATCCCGTGTCCGGCGCGCCGTCATTCACGAACGAGATGCCCGGCTGGGTCACGGTGCCTTCGGCGGCCAGAATCGGACCAGACATCGTGATGCCGGTCGTCTGTGCCGGGTTCGGCAGATTGCCCGTGTGCCACACGTCCTTGCCATTGACGAGAAGGTTTTTCTTCGCGAAATTCAGGGCAAACATTGTGCCGCTCGACGGGAGGTAAAACCCCGCTTCCGATGCGTTACCGAAGAAGTAGCCGCCACTTGCGCCGAAGATTGCGCGCCCCTCCGCAGTGCCGTTGCTCACGTTGAGCATGCCCTTGACGTTCAACTGACCGCCGACGTAGGTAGTTCCCGAGCCCGTGCCGTCCAGCGTTATTGCGCCGGTCTTGTGTTCGATCGTGAGCGGCCGCAGGGCATTCCACGATGCACCTATGCCGCTGCCGTCCGACATGAGCAAATAGAAGTTCGTCCCGTCGTTGCGCAGGATCACATCGCGGCCGTTCATCAGCCGGAAGTTTGCGCCGCCGCTGTCCAGGCCGTCTGATGCAATTCCACCCGTCACACTGACATTCCCGGTGAAGCGAGCACCCGTGAGCGCCGCGTATCGCGCGGCTGCGGTTTTCGGCGTCACGGCGCGCGTGTCGTCCGCGCCAGCGTCGACCTCGCCCTGCGTCGCCAGTTCGACGACGCCCTTGCGCTCGGTGGTCGCCGGCGGATTGAGGAACGATGTCGGCCCGAACACGAGCTTCGTCACGTCGATCGAGGCGAATACTGTATCGGCGGCCAGCAGCAGCATCGACGCCGCCGCTTTTTCGAGGATCGGGTCGTTTTGCACATAGACGCCGAACAGCACGCCGTTCTCGAGGTAGAGCCCGAAACCGTACAGCTTGTACTGGTCCGCGCTGTCGTCCTGGATCACGATGTGGATCGTGTCTTTCGCAACGGTATCGCCGCCGAACGTCGTGATGCGCTTCAGCTCGCTCGGAAGCGCGGTCATGTCCGGCTTGAATACGAACGCCGCTGTGGCGAGGCCAATCTGCGTGACCTGGTGCGCGGTTGTCCCGGTGTTGCCGGGTGCCACCAGTGCGGCGCGGCCGGCGTCCGTAATGTAGATGAGGTTTCCAGCCATATTCGTCAGTCCGTGAGAGAGAGGCGGCGATAGACGGCCGCGCGCACGCCGCATGCGACGCCGATCGAGCCGTGCATGCTGAAGCCCTGCGTGAAGGTGTAGTGGGCGGTGCCGCGCTTCGCGCGATCGACCTCGGCCCGGATGTCGTTGACGTACTGCGCCGTGGCCGGCGCACCATCACGGCTACCGACCGTCATCACGATCTCGAACGTGCCCGGCACACCTCGCGGCGTTTTCTCGAACCACTCGCGCATCACCACGTTCGCGCCGAACGACGCGCAGACGTCGCGCACGGCGTCAGCCGTACCCTTTTTGCGGGCGATGCGAATCGCGGCTTTCACGCGCGCGCGCTTCACCTGCTCGGGCCATTCGTCGCGCCAGGTGTCGACGCCCATGTGCCAGGCGAGCCAGGGCAGGAAGCGCAGCGGGATGCGATCCGGGTCCATCAGCGTGTCGATCTCGACCGGGATGTCGCGCACGTCCGCATTGGCTTGCGCCAGGCGCCGCTCGAGCACCGTCGCGTTCGGCGGCAGCAGGGAGGGGGCCAGCTTAGTCATCGGCCACCCCGCCGTCCTTCAGGTCGACACCCGTGCAGTACGGCGCCTGGTCGATCGCGATCGACACGCCTTCGGCCGGCGTGTCGAGCAGCACCTTCTGGACACCGGCGACGCGCATCGACGCGTACAGGCCATCCTTCGTGATCTCGGAACCAGGGCGGTGCATGGAGTCGGCAAACTGCTGCGTCTTCTTCTGCGCTTCCGCGAGCGCGACCGCGCGATCCGGGCCGTCGAAGAAGCGCAGCGTCCCCTTGATCGCGTAACGGACGATCTTCGCGCTCTGCACGATCACTTCGTCGGCCTGCGGCCGCTTCTTCTCCAGCGCCTTCCGGACGATGCCGAGCAGATCCTCGTTCGCTGTACCGTCACCTTCGCGCGACAGGACCGTGACGATCATCACGCACGGCGACGGGCTGTAGGCGGTCGCGGCCTTCACGCGCCCGTCAGCGGCCCGCGCGTGGAATACATACGCGTCAGTCGGCCCGGCGACAGAAAACCCGCGCGGTGCGAGCTGGATGCGTTCGCGCAGGTTGTCGTCGTCCTCGTAGACCGGATCGATACCCTTGTCCGGATCACCCGGCGAGATCAGCAGGCGGTCGACGTCGAAGAGGGCACCGATGTGCTCGAGCGTCGTGCCCTTCGCGTACGCGAGCAGATTGCCGCGTGCTTTCTCGTTGATGAGCGCGAGCAGCAGCATCTTGTCGTACGCGGCTTCCTGCAGCAGCTTCACCATCGGCTCGGATTCGAGCTCGAGCGTGGCTGCGATCTCGTCCTGCTGTTCCTTCGGATACAGGGCGACCAGGCGAGCCTTCTTTTCGGCCAGGATCGTTTCGTAGTCGAGTTCGTCGACGATGTCAGGGGCCGGGAGCTGCGACAGGTCGATCGGCGTCGTCCTCATGCCGCACCTCGCCCGTTCGTCGCCGGCAGGCGCATAGCGAACGACGTGCCCGCGCGCGGGCCGTCCGTGCGCTCGCCTTGCAGTTCGAGTACGGCGCCGCCGTCGATCCCCGTGCTGCCGAAGTCCACCTGGTTGACCTGGATGCGCGGTTCCCACCGTGCCAGTGCCATGACAGACGCCGCCATGACGCGCATGCGCATCAGCGGATTGACCGGGCCGTCGATCAGCTCGGGAAGAAGCGAACCGTATTCACGGCGCATCACACGCGTGCCGAGCGGCGTGAACAGGATGTCGGCGACGGATTGCTCGATGTGGGCCTGGCCGGCGATCGCGCGGCCGGTGCGGGCGTTCATGCCGATCATGCGCCACCCGCGATCGGTTTCGAGGTCGTGGCGAATTCGCCTTGTGCCTGGTGGGGATGGCCCACGAGGCTGACGTTGCGCGACTGCACATCGACGTCAGCGGTCACGGTGCCGGTGAAGTGTGCGCTGCCCTGAATTTCGATCACGGAGCCGCCACCGCCGGCGCTACCCCCGTTCTTGCCGGTTGCGCCGGATTCGAACGTGAGCGGTCCCTTCACGAGCAGCGAGCCCGTGACAGTCGTATCGTCGGCGTCGAGCGTGACGGACTTCGCCTTGACGGTCGCGGTGTTGGTTTCGACCGTGACGCTGACCGGCGCGACGACGCGCACGGTCGCACCCGCCGGCAGTTCGGCTGTGAGGGCATGCGATCCGAAGTCGTACGAGATGCGCGCCTTGTCCTTGTAGACGCGCACGTGCAGCGTTGCGCTCGAGCTGGGCGAGTCGTGGCCGTCGCAGTACACGCCAGGGAGAAAGAGGCCCGTCGTCGGCTCGCCGGACGGGCAGAAGAGCAGACCCGGTTCGCCGATCGACGGCGGGTCCCACACGATGCTGTCGCCGGTGCGCTGCGCGAGCCAGCGAATCCAGTCAGTTTGCAGGCCGCCGGATTCGATGCGAACGCGGCGGGCGCCGTGGTCGACGTCGATCACGGTGCCCTCGCGCAGTAGGCTTTCGAGGCGGCGGTTCAGGTCGGCAAAATCATCCATGCGACGAGGATGCCGCGCGCGCGGGAGAGGGTCACGCGAAAAGGGTTGTACGCGGCTGGCTGACAACCGCGGCCTAGCGCAAACGGGCTTTTCGTCGCGCTATCGCGACAGAAAATCCAGGACGATGTCGGCGATCCGGTCGACGTCAGCATCGGCCAAGCCGAGCAGCTCGCGCACCGGATACTGGACGATCGGGCCGTTACGCTCGACGCGGTCGCGCAGGCCCTCCTGGTGCACGCGTGCGATGCGTTCGACCTGGCGCGTGAAATGCAGCACGGACGCGTCGGCCGTCGCGGCGGTTTTGAGGAAGCGGGCGGTGCGCAGCTTCGCGAACATCGCGCGCCGGATGCGCCCCTTCTTGCGCCTGGCCTGCGGCTTGCGCGGCGCGAAGCGACTACCGTCCGGGTTGCGGGCCTCGGCGATGCGTCGCGAGTGACGCCGGCGCAGCTCGCCGGCCAGCCCCTTCGCCAGGACCACGCGCTGCGCGGGCGTGAGCTGGCCGAGCAGGCCAGACGCCCAATCCTCGGCTCGGGATAGTCGATCGACCATCAGGCCCCCGCGATCGGGGGCTCGCCGAAGTGGCGAATCTCATAGCCGCCCGGCTGCTCGACCACGCCGACGCGCTCGGTCAGCTTCAGCAGGATCTCGACGTCGGATTTACCGTTGTCGAGCAGCTCGGCCTGGAACTTGAACCCGTCGCGGCAAAGGTCACGGTTCAGTAGTAGCTCGGGCTGGTGGATCTTCAGCCAGGCGATGATCGGCACCATCAGGTGATCCGAATGGCCGGCGTAGTCGGTCACGACGATGTCGAGCGTGTACGCATATTCGAACGACAGCGACTTCGCTGCGGTGACGGCAATCGACCCGTGTTCGATGAAGATGTGCAGCCGGTCAGGATTGCGCGCGAACTCGGGCAGCGCTGCGGTGAGCGCCGCGCGCAGGCTGTTGGGCTTGTTCACGGTGCAGGTTCCTCGCCATCGCGCACGCGAGCCTGTAGCGCGATCAACTGCTCGGCGTTTTCGTGACAGGTGGTGTAGTTGTCGGCGACGGTTGCGGCGACGGCAGAGAGCGCAACGCGCGAGGGGGCCGCATCAGCGTTTCCGGGATCGCCCACCGGCACGTTGGTGGCGGCGCCGTCGTGCACCCGCACAAAACCGACAGGGACAACACAAGCACGATCGGCTTCGCGATCCACATAAACGGGAACCTCCTTGATGATGGTGTCGCCTTTCTCGCGGACGACCTGGACGCGGTCGACGTACTGCGTGACGACCTTCACGTCGCGGCGTGCCGCGTCGCGCTCGGCTGTCCGCTCCCGCACGTCGCGCGCGAGCTCGTCGGCGTGCCGGTCGGCGTCGACCAGGCGCGCATGCTGGATCGCGATGACGACGCCAGTCACGGCAAGCGCGATCGCGCCAGCTGCGAAGACACGGGCGCCGGCGGTCACGCACCCGCCCGGCTGTAGCGATCGAACGCCCGTTCTAGCTTCACGTCGTACAGGTTCTCGGCGTAAGCCTTGCCGTTGTACTGCTCGGCGAACTTCGCCCATTTCCGGCCGCGCAGCGCGGCCAGCAGCGTCTTGTCGTTCAGGATGAACCGGACGAACGCCTCGAGCTGCTCGGCCTCGCTGACCTTCATCGCATCGACGAACGCGAACACGTCCGGATAGCCGAGTGCGTTCCAGTGGAAGCCCATGATTTGAAACGCACCCCAGCTCGTCGCCTCGAGCGCGCACGCGGCTGAAATCTGAGACGCGCTCGCCAGGCGGACATATTCCGCCGCGTCGCCGGCGTAGCCGCCGCGCTTCGGGTTGACCAGGGCCGGGTACTTCGTGGCCAGCGCGTCGGCGTCCAGGCCGACCGCTGAGAGCTGGCGATACATGACGTGCCGCTCGTACAGGATCACGGGCCGTCCGTCCGGCAGGAAGCCGGTGCCTTTCGATTCCACCTCGTTGACGGCACGCACGGCCGCGAGGTCGACCTGCAGCCGATCGGCGGCACGCTGCAGATCCGCGTCGGTGAGGTGTCGCGGATCGCGCCGGCCGGCTGCGAGCGTCGACCAGGTCTTCGGGCCGGCGATACCGTCCGCTACCAGGCCATGCGACGCCTGAAACGCCATGACGGCGGTGCGAGTCGTGTTCCCGTAAATCGCGTCGGTATCGATGCGCGCGCCGGCGGCGACGAGCTGGCGCTGCAGGTAGCCGACATCCGTGCCACGATCGCCCAGGCGAAGGGTCTTATACATGGCGCCCCCATACCTTGAATTGCAGCACGCGCGCGATCAGAGAGTCGCGCGGATTGCCACGGTGGAACAGCTCGACGACGTTGCCGCGCACGCCGTACACGGCGAGGCAAAGGACGCCGACCAGAACCGTGTCGGCAAGATTCGCCGGCGGCAGCATGCCGAACGCTGCCCGGATCGGCGCTGCGCCGGCGGCGACCGCGATCGTGTACGCCAGGCATGCCGCGAGCGGCCGGTGCGTGCTCGTGCCACGGCGGAAGGTCACGAGGCGCAGCGCGAGCGCCGCGCACAGCAGCACGTAGACGGTCGTGAGCATCACTTTTCCCTCCCCTTGAACACGTTCAGCAGCCGATCGGGCGCATCGGCCTGGGCGATCAGCCACAGCAGCAGTTTCACGACGAGCGCGGAGGCGATCAGCGCGCCGATGCCGGCGTGCACCTCGACGCGGGCCGGTAGCACCGCGTCGAGCGCGGCGGCGAACAGCTCGGCCGTGAGGCAGCCCGCGACGAACGAGATCACGAAGAACGCGATGCGCTTCGGGATCGACGGGTCGGCGGCCGTCATCACGAACAGCAGCGAGCCGGCGAACGCGCCCATGACGACGTTGGCGTCGACGCCGGGAAACAGCGACAGCGTGGCGACGCCGAGCGCCGCGACCGTCGCGGACGACGTGGAAATAGGTTCAGCCATTCTCAGTCCCATAACTGGAGCCGCTCGGCGCCGGATTGCGCCGCTTGCGGTACTTCGTCGGGCAGCTCGACGAGCAGCCCGTGAGGCAGGATCGGGCCGTACTGCGCCAGGTCCCGGTTGAGGTCGAGCACCGCTTCGACGACGCCGCGCGTGCGGCCGAGCACGCGCCAGCAAAGCGCGTCGATGGTTTCCCCCTGGAGCGCGCGCACCTCCATCAGATCAGCTCCACCGTCATGCGAGGGCGGCCGATGATGTCGCTGATGGCCCAGCGGGCGTCCCGGCGCAGCTCGTCGCCCTGGGGCTCAAGCTCGTCTGCGCGGCGTGCGCCATCGCCTGTCGTGTCGTAGTCGCGGTACCGCTCGATGAGCGTCGCCTTCGCCAGGCAATACACCGCGCGCCGGTAGTGCTGCAGCCGCACGCTTTCGCCGTCGAGCTGGTTGGCCGGCACGTCGGCCAGGCACGTGACGCCGGCATCGCGCCACGCCGCGCGTGCGCTGCGCAGCTCGTCGTTCACCTCGGCGATCGCGGCGAGCAGCTCGTGCCGCAAACGGGCATCGGTGATCGACCCGTCGAGGCGCATCGTGTCGCGCGCGTGCTCGAGCGACACATCCGGATAGAACGGGTCGTTCGTGATCGGCTTGGCGGATTCCGCTTCCGCCGGCGCACGAGGCAGCGGCGGGGTCGAGACAAAGGACATGGTCGGGTTCGTCTGGTTGATCGGTAGAGGCGGTGGACGGGGCTTTCGCGCGGACAGTGCCGGCTACGGCCCCGTGCCGCCTGGTGCGCGGGGTACGCTCGGTGTCAGCCACCGGGGCCGGACTGGCCCCCGTTGGCGGAATTCTTCAACTCGCGCTCGAGCCGCTCGATGTCCTTCTTCACGCCCACGTTCGCGAAGAGCTGCAACGCGCGGCGCAGGTGATCGAGTGCGCTTGCGGGATGGGACGCGGCCAAGCCGTAGCCGATCGCCTTGTGCAGCTTCGCGCGCACCTCGTCGGGCATGTCGGCCAGTGCGGTGAGCTGCTCGATGTCCAGCAGCGGCTCGACCTGGATCGCCTCGCCCGCCCGGTTCGCACGCAGCGCGGCCTCGGCGAATTCCTCGACGAGCAGACACGGCGTGCTGCGCTTGTACTGGTCGGGCAGGGGCAGACCGTGGCGCAGCGCATACGCGCCGATCTCGAGCGCGCCTCGGAAGTCGCCGACGTCGACGCGCCAGACCATGATCGTCATCAGCACGTCGTCCTGGGCGCCGGCCGCGCCTTCAAGCACACCCGCGACCCACGCGTCGTATGCGGGCAGAAACTGCCGCTTCAGGTCGGCCTTCCGCTCGAGCGACTCGACAGCCTTCAGCGCACGGCGGTGTTCGTCGAGCTGCGCGAGCATCAGCGTGTACGCCGAGTCGTCGCGCAACCCGCCGACACTCGCCGGCGTGCCGCGCGCGGCCGTCGCCGCGACGGTGCGCTGGAAGTGTTGGCGGAACGGGTTCGTCATGCGCTACCCTGCGGAGCGGCCGGTGCAGCGTCGACGAGCTGGATGTTCTCGACCACGCAGCCAGCGCCGTACTGCTCGATCACGTACGCGTCGTTCGAGCTTTCATAGTTCTCGATGCGATCGCGCTCGGGCACTTCCTTCAGCGAGCGTCGGCGCGCGCTGATTTGCCAGTAGATCGACAGGTTGTCCAGACGCGTGACCATCAGCGCGTGCGGCGGGAAGTACGGGACCGCCACGGCCGGCAGGTTGCCGACGCGCTTCTGCGACACGACGATGTCGGTTGCGAGCGTTTCGGTCGACGGCTGCGCCTGGTTGATGAGCGGAAAGTACTTGTCCTGGAGCAGCTCGCGGCCGCAGATCACGACGAGATTCGGGTCTTCGGCGTACCACGGGTCGAGGAACTCGTTGCGCGCGAGCGAAACGACCGCGTCGAGATTCTTGAATTCCTCGCCCTTGCCGATCTTGACGCCCGAGAACACGCGTTGCTTCGCGTTGTTGCGGTACTGCTGCAGCCAGCCGATGTTCACGTCTTGCAGCAGGGGGTTCGCCGCGAGATCGGTGTCGGGCGCAACCTTCTCGCCGTTCCAGCCGATCATGATGCGATCGAGCGCCTGGCGAAGGATGATGGAGTCGCGCAGGCGCGCCTGGAAGTCCGGGAACTTCGCCCAGGCATCGAGCTGCTGATAGCGGACGTGGGTGTCGTAGTCCGTCTTTTCGCAGCGGTATTTCTGGTTGTCGAGCGCCGCGACGTCGCGCGTTTCACGCGATCGCTTGGTCGTATCGGTGCGGCTCGCAATCGGGCCGGACACGCCGAGGCCGATTTTCTCGCCTTCCATTTCCTCGACGCCGTGGATGTTGATTTTCCCGAGGAATGCGCTCGATTCCTGGATCTTGGTTTCGAGCGTTTGCTGCACGCTCGGCGCGACCGAAAACTTCTTCGTTGCATCGCTGACGCCGTTCAGTTCCTGGAGGCGGGCCAGGTACCGGTTGTACTGCTCGCGGGTAGTGTTCCGCATGGGTTCTCCGTCTATGGGAAATGGGATGAGGGCGGGTTAGCAGTCGGTCTGCGCCCCGTTGTCGCTGCCCGTCGACGTCGGCCGCTGTTGCTCGCTGCTGTCGGTGCGCGAAAGTTTCTGGACCAGCGCGCTATGGCGCTTTTCGCCGTCCTGCTGCGCGCGCTTCAGCTCGTCGACATTGGTGTTGAACTTCTCGAGCTGCTCGAGCACCTGGCTCTGGCTTTCCGCGAGCGCGACGACCGATTGCGACAGGTCGGAAAAACGCTGGTCGTCGGTCGCTTCCTTGCGATTCAGCATGCCCAGCACCTTCGAGAACAGCGACTTGCCGGCGTCGCTCGTGCGCGGCGTTTCCTCATCGAGCTCGATCACTGCCTCGACTGCTGCGCTGAAGAGGTTTTCCGTACGCTGTTTGCGCTTGTCGAATGCCTTGTGCTGCGCACTGAAGGCAAGCATTTCGGTCCCGAGGCTTGCCGGGTTGTCGGTGACGGCGAGGCCAACCAGGTATGCCTCGCCGGTGCCGGCGAAGTCCGGGTCGACCTCCATCGACGAATAGACCTTCTGGCGCTGCACGGTCGTCAATTCGACCAGGTCCTTCGTCGGCGAGAGCTGCGCGAGCAAGCGCAGCTTGCCGTCCTGCTCCTCGGTCTTCAGCGCGATCACGTCGCCGTACGCGCGGAACGTGCTGTCCGGATACATGCCGCGAATGTGTTCCATGTTGATGCGCGCGCCGTACGTCTTCGGGTCGTAGCTGCTCGCCATCTGCTCGAGCATCGTGCGATCGATCGTGCGACCGTCCGTGGTCGCGCCTTCCGTCGCGATGCAGAAAAACTTCGTCTTCTTTGCGTCCTGTGCCATGTGCGAATCCGCTGAGAGGGTGCTGTGTTCAGGGATTCCAGTTTCGGCAGTTCGAACCGGTGTCGCAACGCATGTTGGTTGTGCGCGCAACCGATACAACCGGATGCAGTAGGGCCTACGCGCGCGCGTCGGTAGCCTTGCTGCATGACTGCACTTCCCATTGATTCATCCGACGTTGATCCACGCCGACGCGCACGCGACCTGTATTGGCAGGGGTATCGCATCGCGCGTATCGCCGAACTGCTCGGCGTGAAGTCGGCCACGCTCTATAGCTGGAAAAAGCGCGATGGATGGGACGAAACGGAACCGGTTGATCGCGTCAACATGACGATCGAGGCGCAGCTCATAAAGCTCGTCACGAAGGAGACGAAGGAAGGGCGCGATTTCAAGGAGATCGACCTGCTGACGCGTCAGCTCGACCGGTTGCGCTCGCGACCAGCGAACGATGCAAAGGTGAGCGAATCCGGGGGCGGTGGCGGCACGCGCCGATCGCGCAGCTCGGACGACCGCAACGCGTTCAGCGAAGAGCAGATCGAGAAGTTGAACGATGCGTTCCTCGAATCGATCTTCGACTATCAGCGCACCTGGTATCGGGCGGGCTTCAAAGAGCGGATTCGCAACATCCTGAAGAGCCGGCAGATCGGCGCGACCTGGTACTTCGCGCGCGAAGCGCTGCTCGACGCGCTGAAAACGGGCCGCAACCAGATCTTCCTGTCGGCCAGTAAGGCGCAGGCGCACGTGTTCCGCCAGTACATCGTCCAGTTCGCGAAGGACGCGGTCGGCGTCGAGCTTAAGGGCGACCCGATGGTGCTGCCGAACGGCGCGACGTTGTACTTCCTCGGCACGAATGCACGCACGGCGCAGAGCTATCACGGCAACCTGTATTTCGACGAGTATTTCTGGGTTCCGCGCTTCCAGGACCTGCGCAAGGTTGCTTCCGGTATGGCGATACATTCGCAGTGGCGCCAGACGTATTTCTCGACGCCGTCGAGCCTCGCGCACGACGCGTATCCGTTTTGGTCCGGGAAACTGTTCAACCGCGGCCGGCCGAAGGATCAGCAGGTATCGATCGACATCTCCAACGCGGCGCTTGCGGCGGGCCGTGCGTGCGGCGATGGTCAGTGGCGGCAGATCGTGACCGTCGAGGACGCCGTGCGCGGCGGCTGCAACCTGTTCGACCTCGAGCGGTTGAAGCTCGAATACAGCGCCGACGAATACGCGAACCTGCTGCTGTGCCAGTTCATCGACGATTCGCTGTCGGTGTTCCCGCTGTCGACGCTGCAGTCGTGCATGGTCGACACCTGGGAAGTGTGGGACGACTACAAGCCGCTGTACCTGCGCCCGTTCGGCGACGAAGAGGTGTGGATCGGCTATGACCCGTCGCACACGGGCGACAGCGCGGGCTGCGTGGTCCTGGCGCCGCCGAAGTATCCCGGCGGGAAATTCCGCGTGCTCGAGCGGTTCCAGTGGCACGGCCTGGACTTCGAAGCGCAGGCCGCGCAGATCGAGGCGCTGACCAGGCGCTACCGCGTCACCTACATCGGCATCGACACGACGGGGATCGGGCAGGGCGTCTACCAGCTCGTCACGAAGTTTTTCCCGGCCGCGACACCGTTCCACTACTCGGTCGAGATCAAGACCGCGCTCGTGATGAAGGCGCAGAACGTGATCCGCAAGGGGCGGCTCGAGTTCGACTCGGGCTGGAAAGATCTCGCCGCGTCGTTCATGGCGATCAAGAAAACCATCACGCCCAGCGGCCTGCAGGTCACGTACAAGGCGAGCCGATCCGAAGAGGCGAGCCACGGCGACCTGGCCTGGGCGTGCATGCACGCGCTCGCGAACGAGCCGCTCGAGGGCGCGACGAGCACCAACACCGGATTCATGGAGATTTTTGATGTCACGTAAGTATCGACGCGGCGCCGGGCGCCGCTCGCATGGCCGCGCCGAGCAGGCCGCCGAAACCGCGCCGGCGCCAACGCCGCGCACGGAGGTGTTCTCGTTTGGCGATCCGATCGAGGTAATGGATCGGCGCGAGCTGCTCGAGTATGTCGAATGCATGCGGATGGGGAACTGGTACGAGCCGCCGCTGCCCCTCGACGGCCTCGCGCGCTCGTTTCGGGCCGCGCCACACCACAGCTCGGCCATCTACGTGAAGCGCAACATCCTCGTGCAGTCGTACATCGAGCATCCGCTGCTGTCGCGCGCGGACTTCAGCCGGTTCGTGCTCGAGTACCTGGTCTTCGCGAACAGCTACCTCGAGCTGCGCACGAACCAGCTCGGCACGCCGATGGCGCTGAAGTCGTCGCTTGCGAAGTACACACGCGTCGGCGTCGAGCCGGGTCAATACTGGTTCGTGACGAACGTGCGGGAGCCGTATGAGTTCCCGAAGGGCTCGGTCTATCACCTGTACGAGCCTGACCTGAACCAGGAGATTTACGGGCTACCCGAATACCTGTCGGCGTTGAACTCGACCTGGCTGAACGAAAGCGCGACGCTGTTTCGCCGGCGCTACTACAAGAACGGGAGCCACGCCGGCTTCATCCTGTACATGACCGACGCGGCCGAGAAGCAGGAGGATGTCGACAACCTGCGCTCGGCGTTGAAGAACGCGAAGGGGCCGGGCAACTTCCGGAACCTGTTCATGTACGCGCCGAAGGGTAAGAAGGACGGCATCCAGCTCTTGCCGATCGGCGAGGTCGCGGCGAAGGACGAGTTCTGGAACATCAAGAAGGTGACGGTCGAGGATCAGCTCGCGGCGCACCGCGTGCCCCCGCAACTGATGGGGATCATCCCGTCGAACGCGGGCGGGTTCGGCGACGTGGAGAAGGCGGCCGGGGTGTTCAATGGCCTCGAGATCGAGCCGCTGAAGGCGCGGCTCCGGGAGCTGAACGACTGGATCGGGATCGAGGTCGTGCGGTTCCGCCCCTACGTGCCGCCGGCGCAGTGACGCGACGCCGCGCGCCGGCGGGCCGCTACTTCGCCGGCCGATCAGGCGCGGCGGCCATTTCGTCGGCCGGGTAGAGCTGCAGCATCGCGCGCGCGGCTTCGACGTTTTTCGTGTGCAGCCATTCGTCGTAGTCGGCCGGCCGCAGCATCACGACGCCGCGCTTCTCATCTTCGGGCCGGTGCATCAGCCTGAACAGCGGGTGTTCGTCGGCGTTGAGCGTGAGCATGGTCATGCCGATCAGGACGCGGCCGTCGTCGCCCTGGTAGCGTCGCCAGATGCCGGCGACACAGTAAGCGCTCCAGTCGGCCAGGCCGATTCGCTGCCACACGCACGGGCCGCGATCCCATCCGCCGCCAGCCTTCGGCGTCGCATGCGGATATGACGGCTCGACCACGTACTGCGCCGGGATGAGGCAGCGCTGCCCGTCGCGCCACGCGCGCTGATATAGGCGCTTCTCGGCAACCTGTTCGCCGCGCGCGTTGACGGTGTCGAACTTCTTCCGCTTCTTGCCGTTGTCGTCAAACTTGTCCGGCTGCATGAACTTCGGCCAGAAGCCGAACACGGCTTCGGTTACGGCCGAGCCGTCGCCGTCCGGAAGTACGGCCGGCGCCCGATAGTCGGGCCACACGTCGAGATCCCACGGCGCGCGGCGATACAGGTCGCCGATGCCGATCTTCAGCTCGTTGATGCCCGGATCTTCGTTCGGTGCCTTGTAGTTGGTGCACATCACTGCCCCCTTTTTCTGTCGGACTGGCGCGGTCGATTGCACCGTATCGGGAATCGATGCGCCCAGCTACACTGTATAAATATACAGGTGTTGGCGATGAGAAGCGAAGGGAAGGGCCACGCGATATTCATCCCGAAACTCGATGGCCCGTGCTGGACGTGCGAGCACTGGAGCGGGTATATCGCGGGCAGCGACCGGACGGCGGTGTGCTTTCAGCCGGGGTCGGAGCATGTGCGTGCGATCGCGGTTTCTGGCTGCGCCTTCTGGGTTCGTGCGATCGGGCTGGACGAGCTGACGGACGCGCAGTGTGATGGGTTCGTGCAGGAGTTCCAGCCGGAATACCCGTATCCGAAGCGCCCGCGCGCGTTGCGAAAATAACTTATAAAACTCTTGTGAAAACTTATAATAAAACTTATAATCTTTTACATGAACTCGATCAAATGGACCCCCAAAGCATTCAAGCAACTGCGCAAGCTGGATCACCAAATCCAGACGGTCATTCGAGACAGCGTGGGCACCTTGGAAGCTATGCCGAACTGCCATAACGTGAAGTCGCTGACGAATCACGAATATGAGTACCGGCTGAGGGTCGGGAACTACCGGGTTCTATTCAACTGGGACGGTGAGATCAAGGTAGTCGAAATCGAGGAGGTAAAGAAACGCGATGAACGCACGTACTAACATCCAAATCATCAACGGGCCGGACGGAGCGCCGGCCTTTGTGGTGATCCCCTACGCGGAATACATGGCGCAGCGCGACGAAGAACGCGACCTGATTCCGCACGCAGTCGTGAGCGCAACGGTCGATGGGGCGACGCCCCTGCGCGCGTGGCGCGAATATCTCGGGCTGACGCAGGCCGAAGTCGCGGCGCGACTCGGCATCAGCCAGTCCGCCTACGCTCAACAGGAGAGCAGCGAGAAGCTGCGCAAGTCGACGCGCGAGAAGATCGCCGCCGCGCTCGGCATCAGTGACGCGCAGCTCGACGTCTGACGCGCAGTCGACGAGCAGCAAAAAGCCGCCAGGTACTTCGGTGCCGGCGGCTTTTTTTACGTCTATGCCCTTGCGCAGCCTCGGCGTGCTCACGCGCCCTCTGAGCGGCCGGCCGCTTGCTCGTGTCTCGCAGGTGCGTCAGCACGCGGGCGGCCCGTGGCGGGGCTACTGGCGCGTGCCAGGTGCCATCCAAGGGCCGGATCAGCCCCCTTGAGAGGCCGGCGCAGCCCCGGCGCGCGCAGTTGTGACCCCGCCCCACCTGCCCGCAAAAATGAAAGTTTTTTATGCACTCATGCGCCAGGCGCTCAGGGCTGCCTGGCGCGGGCCGCGCTGCGATCGATGGGTCGATTCTTCTAGGCATTTTTATGCGCCTTGGTTATGCAGTCGCTGCACTTCTTGGCTTGCCCTTGGCTCGCTTCCCCATAATGGGCTGCTAGCACGACTACCGCTTCGTGCAAGAAGAACCTTGCCCCCGTGCGCCGGCCGACCAGGCGAGCGGCGTATTGGGAAATTCGGAGTTCGCGCCCTAATAGATGTTGCTAGTAGAGCGAGTTTTTCACCGATATTAATGAGTCAGGCGTCGATCTGGGCTGATTTTTCTGCAAGTGCGAGAAATTGTTTGCCAGAACCGTTTCTCCAAATCCTCAGTCGGAGGCGCAGTAATCTAAATTCCGATAATCTAAAATAAAGGAGCGGAAATGGTGCGAATTGCGCCTCTGGTTTTTTGGGCTCCCCGCTCTTTTCGAGCAATTCACGCAAATTAAGCACGGCCGCCGTTTGTTCGTTGCTTCCTTTGGTAATCGTATTTTCACTGAAACCAATATGGGCATGAGCAAAATCAATTTTATTATTTCTCGGGAGCGGAGCGTCCAGTATGATGAACTGCCGCGTGCCGTCTTTGCTCGAAAGTTCGCGAAGGGCCCGAGCATTAAACCGCGTAACGCCGCGAGCGATTTTTCCGGGGCGTTGCAATATGATATCGAAGACAAAAAATTTGAGTCGGCGAGGCGACGAGTATGGCTGCCTCGCCACGGATAGCGACCGAGCCGTCAGGTGTTTTTTCTGGAAGCCCTGTTTGCTAAACGCGCCGTCTGCCCAGTTATTCGGCTCTATGACGGCCAACAATATATCCTCTTTGTCTACGACTTCCCCTGGTGTTACTTTCGAGTGGTCAATCTGATATTCGTTGTTAGCGTCGGCCATCGCAAAAAAATCTAGGCAGTAAGATAACTCGTCAAATCGTCCGGGATTCCGCTGCCGGCGCACGCCTTGTAAGCACCGGCCACATATTTTCCGTTGCTGTAATAGGCGTAACCATAGTCGTCGCCGCCTTCAAACATGGCGGCCGCTTTCTTTTGACTATCTTTCCACTCCAGTGTCACGATTCCATCGAGATCGATCGACGCCTTCGGTAACGGTATCGCTTCCGGAAGTTCATTGATGAATACCAGAGCTTCAGGCACCGCACTTACAAGCAATTCTGTTGAATCATGATCGTCAAATTCGTCAAATTCAAGAAATTTGATAATTTGACGTTCGAGCAGCAATTTTTCGCTTTTGCGCGCTGCATGGTTGAGCGACTCGCTTTCTGAAATGCTGCTTGCTAATTCTGGGCTTGTGGCGAAAATTAGACCAGTGAACGTATTTGGTGTGACTGCGCTGTGCGTGATGTTTTCTGAATTGGTGAATTCAGGTGAAACGTATTGATCAATTGCTGCATCGGTGGCCGTTGAAAAATAGCGAATCGGTTTGCGATTGCCGGTCGCAGTCGCGTGAGCGCGTGAAAAGTTAAAGTCAAACACAGCTGCTGTCATTTTTTTTCCCTCGGACGCATTAGATCGACTAATTGACGCGTAACAAGGCTCTCAAACGCACCTCTAGCAGCAAGATTCGCTTGATCAAACCATGACAAAATGTTTCCGACCTGTATGTCTGCTGTTCGCTCCACTACCAACTGTAGCATGCAGCCAGGCGACTTGTTAATGTCCGCCTCAGCGACTTGCATCAAGATGTGTGAATCGGAAGGCGTGTTGATCGAAAATTTACTCTGCGCGTTTGTTGAAACAGCTGATGCAGAGGTATGAAGTCGGTCGAGAAAAGTATCCGGTAAAACGGATTTCAACCCTAAATATTCGGTCGTGAACTGGGAGTACGACCGGAAATTGTGTTGTTTCGTGAAGCCGTTCAGATATTTCAGTTGAATCGCGCGAAGCTTCAGAAAGCGTTCGGGGTTAGGAAACGACTGAAGCAGCGCTTGGACTGCCACTCGGACGGTGGGGGCAAAGTCGGGCCAGCCGGTATACTCTGGCCCCGACATGTTGACAGAAAAGACTCCCGGTCCCAATTGGATTTTGGGCCACTTGTCCGCAGCTGGTGCATAGCGAACAAGGGGCTGCCACGCAAATAGCTGCTTTGGCGCCTGGCTCGGGGCGAGTTCCTGTACATTTGCAAACCCCTGCGAGGCCAGACGGCCAGTCAGGTCCGCACGAACAACATCAAAAAATGGGTCAACAGCCGACCCTGGCGGCATCACGACAGGCGTGAGTTCCCATTGAAGTTCGCAAATCACCTCTACGAGCGAGGGGTTCTGATAGATGATGCCCATCGAAGTGGTCAGTTTTGTGTGTTATGACGATGCGTAGTGCAAGCATAGCAGGAAGATCTACGACCGGTGCAACGAAACCAGCAGTCGCAGGGGCGGTTTCCCGATCCTGCGCGATTGCTGCAGAGTCATGAAGTGATAGCAGCTTCGGCATCTTGTGCAACTCAACCCAGTAGACGCCGCCGCCCTTCAGGCACGACACCATGTCGCCTTCGAGCGCGAGCGGTTTGCCGAAGACGATGTTGGTCGATGTGCAGGCGAGTACCCGGCCGCCGTGGTCGGTCGTGTCGCCTTCGCGGATGAATGCCGAACTCATGCCGAATCGCCACGGGAAATCCGCGGCGACTGTAGCACGTGCTCCAGACGCAACTATCCTGTAAGAGTTACCGCGGCGAAATGATGAGAGGGGCACAGCGGGGAATGAAGTGCCGCAAACCGTTTCACGGAGCCTTGACCGAAGTACAGTGAAATTACAGTTTGGGTGGGCTTGGGTAGCCCTGATTGCCCTTGATTAGCCTTGGTTTTGCAAAGTGCGAGTTGCGCAAGGCATTGATTTGTAAGGGGTTGTGGTGCGCTGGTAAAACTCCGAAGGCAGTGTTTGGCGCGAACGACGCTCGCGCCTAGTTTCCCACTATTTTGGAACGAGATTCCGACTCCTAGACTCCCGGTACGTTCCGCCTCGTGCCTGAGTACGGACGGTTTCTTACCCCGGTCACGGTCCCCCTGTGGCCGGGCTTTTTTGCGTCCTTTCACCTCGGCGCGAGCCTGCAGGGCTGGATACCGGGTAACGAGGCGCGCCACTTCAATTTCTATCCTGTACTCTTCCGCCGTACCTCAAAAATTGCATGTCCCTAGATTTCATGACCAGTCCAGATGCACCCGTCAAAGAGCGGGCAACGATCGTATGCTGCGATGGCCCGCGCGTGCTGTTGGTCTCACGCGCAGCGTCACGATGGGCATTGCCCGGAGGCACGATAAAAGTCGGTGAATCGCCGCTTGACGCGGCTCATCGGGAACTGTCGGAGGAGACGGGATTGGTCGACCTGAACCTGACCTACGCCATGCACTTCGGCGGCCTCAGCAAGATGCATCACGTGTTTATCGGGGCGTTCGTCGCTGACCAGGAGCCGCAGCCGAGTAACGAAATTGCTCGATGCAAATGGTTCCGCCACGATGCGGTCGCCAATATCCGGGCGAGCATTCCTACGAAGAAAATCATCGAACTCGTGTTCAACGCCGAGCTGCGCGCGTAGCGCCGTTTTTCACGTTGCGGCACGCTCGCACGCAGCTATACTTCGGAGCACCTATTAGGGGCTAACCTGCAGCGAGGCGTAAATGGACAGCGCGTACACATATCGCGGATACACGATCGACGTCCGCTGCGAGTATCAGTTCAATCAGGCAAGAGCGGCCCTCACGACGAATCACGTCGAAGCGGGTTTCGTTGCTGTCGTGCAGGTTCGCGCGACGGCGGCGCCGTCGTTCTTTCTTACGCCGATTCGCCTGGCTGATGATCGCGGTATGCCATTCGTTGATGGCCTAGAAGCTCTGCGGGCTGGTCGTTCCGCAGGTGAAATCATCATTGACGATCTGCTCGTGGATGTGGAACGCGACAGTCTCGGCGCTCAGTGATGATGTTTTCGTCGCAGCTCGTGTATGGAGTACGCGACGAGGAAGATACCCATCATCGCGACCCCTGACGACAGAAAGTCGTTCAGAGTCCCCGTGCTGTTCAGGGCGCGCGGAAACAGGCCGAGGCTCAGTCCGACTACTGTAAGAATCACGCCTGCAGCGATTCCCCAAGCCGGACCGGCATTTTCGCTGGTTGAATTTTTCATATCGCCCTCGTGGAAAATCACTTCCCCGGCACTGGCGAGAAGCACTTTGCGTCTGGCAAGAGTGCTCGCATGCGCCTCTTCCCGCAGTGCTTCACAAGCATCCATCGAAGCTGTGTGGAGGGCAACTAGAGAAAAGGGGTGTCGCGTTTCCAATACTATGCGAGCCCTTGCCACATAAGGCTCTGGAGCATGTGAATTATCTGGGTTTGGAAACGTGGAAATACGATAAGCCCTTGTAATTTCGGAGAATTTCAAGTGCTTTGTAATCATCAGGTGGCGGGTTCGAGTCCTGCAGCCGGCACCACATTGAACGAAGGGCCGGGAGGCTTTCCTCCCGGCCCTTTGTCGTTTCTGTCCCATAAGGCGACAAACCCGACGCGGGTCGCGTGGCATACCCGCTTCCACGCATCGCATGTTCCGACGCAAGCATGCGGAATCTCTTTCACGACTTCGTGCCGTACGATCTCCGGTCGGCACGAGGTGTTGCCTGTCAGGAGCGGTGCATCGCTAAGCGATGTCGTTGCGTCGGAGCCAGTCTTCCAGGCAGTACCTGCATACCGATTCCCCGCTTTCGAGCAGGTGCAGGCTGCGCTCGCCCAATTCCATTCGATAAATGCCGCTGGAAAGATCGGTATCTTCACCGAGCAAGCGGCGAAGGAAGGCTTCGTCGAACCAGAATTCGTTTTCGGCTTTCGGCGAAACCACGACTACCTTGATCAGCCGACCGTGCGGCAGCGCGTCACCCCGATCGATCAAGGCTGCCATGGCCGGCGAGGTGCACGAGCCGAATCCAATCCCGTGGATGTCGCACCTGACGAGCGGGCCGCTCACCGTCGCATTGTCGGCGACGATCGCCGTGTCGAACGCGCGCGACACGGGCGTCGGTGAGTGCGGTTGCTCGCCTGACCGTACGAGCAGTTCATCCAGGCAATCCGGGCAAACGTGCTCGCACGCCTGGTCGAGCAACGCAATCTTTCTCAGCTCGGTGACGTGCTCGACCCCGTCGACATGGTTGGCGGTTACCGCATGCTCATCCAGATCCGCGCGCGTCATCCACGCAACATGACTGCGTTTGGGCCGATCCAGCGATACCCGCACCAATTCACCGGGCTCGAACTGGCCGCGCTCGCGAATCCGGTCGTCGATGCGTTTCGCTGCCACGGTGAATGGCCGGACGCCGTGCCTGGCGCACAACGTTGGAGACCTCATCTGTCGTTACCTCGTCATCGGTTATTTCCCACGCGGACCGACGCCCTGTCGGTTGAGGAATACCCACGCAGCCTTGCCCCGCGTCGGAACGTCGGCTCCCCCGGCGCTGAGCACGTCCATTACGTGCGTCATGCAACTATTGTTCAACACGTCATAGGCGCCATCTGATGTCTTCGCGCTACCTGCACGTATCTTGTCGCGCTGGAATTTCTGTGCCGCGCCGACGTCCGGTATATCGAAGGTAGCGCTGTTGACAGGTTCGCCTGGCGCGAGGCTACTGACGCGTATGATCCAGGTCTTGTCACCATTAATATCCTGTTCGGTATGCACGTTGCCGGTGCCGGATAGGGTCTTGACGGTGTAATGCCCGGTCCGACCACCGATATGGTTGTACCAGTAGATCACGCATTTGCCTCTCGCCAGCCCGAGCGGGTCGATGTAGGCGACAGGATTGGGCGCGTACTGGTACGTATTCACACCGCCGTGCAGTGCGATCGGGTCTTCGCTGATGAAGCGCCCGAGTTGCGGATCATAGTACCGGAGGCGGTTGTAATGCAGCCCGGTTTCGTCGTCGAACTGCTGGCCCTGGAATCGCAGCGGGTTGCGGGGCGTCGCACCGGCAGCCCGTGATGCCCGCGCAATGACTTCCTGTGCATGGCCCCAGGCTCGATAGGAAGCCTCCCACACCACTTCGCCGGCTTCGTCCGTGAGCATCAACGGTGTGCCGATCTGGTCGCAGTGATAGTAAAACACGCTGGCGTCGCCTTGACGGCGAGGATGACGCTGCAGCGCGTCGCTTTCCGGCGCGTATCGATTGGTATCGTCGTGCGTCGGCGTGGGCATGCCGATGCCCGAGCCCGAGAGGAACTGGACGACTGGCACTGACGTCCCCGGTTCGTACACGTAGTGCGTGCTGCGATTGCCGTCGGTCTCGTAGGCGAGCTGGTCGCCTTCCCAGCCGAATATGACGCGTTCGCCGTCGACTTCCTTCGCGATCCGGCGTCCCAGTGCGTCGTAGTAGTAACGCGCGTGGCTCTGACGGTTCTGAGTCGAGATGCGGGCCGCCGTCAGGCGGCCGAACGCGTCCCATTCATAGTGCCGTTCACCGCTCGGTGAGCGGGCATGAACGAGGTTGCCGCGTGGGTCGTACGCGAAGCGTGTGCCGGCGTACTCGGTCAGCAGATTGCCCAGCGCACGCGGTACGTTCGCCGGTAGCGTGTTGTCCGGTCGTACGGGGCTGGCACCTGGCGACGGGCGGGGCGTGGCCGACCGATCCGGATTGGCGAAATTTCCGGCCGCGTCGAACGCGAAGCGCTCCGAACCGGCCGGCCCGGATGATTCGACAAGGCGTCCGGCCGGATCGTAACGATAGCCGATGATGCCCTTGAGGCTGTCCTCGATCTCGACCGCCTGACCCGCGGCGTCGTAGCGATAGCTGCGGGCGGCGAACGGGGCCGGTGCCTGGTTGCGCTGCACCGATCGTCGGGCCAGTCGGCCGGCCGGATCAAATGCAGTGAATTGACTGACGCGGCTCGACAGCGTGCGTACCGTTTCGCGATGCAGGTCGTCGCGCTCGAACTGCAAGTGCTCCTTGCCGTCGAGCAGCATCCCGTGCACGTGTCCCGATCCATAGGTGAGCCAGTCGATCGAATGACCGTCCGGGCGAATGGTCCGTACGCGGTTGCCCAGCTCGTCATATTCGTGATGCCACACGTAACTGCGCGCTTCGCCGAACAACGTGTACGCATGGTGCTCGCGAACCAGATTGCCGACCGGATCAAAGAAGCGCTGCACGCGGCTATGGCGGTTGGTTGCGTCGATCCATCTGCCGCTCGCATCGAAGACGAAGCGCTCGGAATCGTCGCCGGCCGCGCGGGCATTCGGCCGGCCGGCGCGATCGTGTTCGAGCGTCACGACTTGCCCGGCATCGTCGATAGACTGCAGCAGGCCGTCCGTTTCTCCGTACGTGTAACGGATCGTTCGTCCGTCGAATCCCGTTTCCCGAACGATCCGGCCCAGCGCGTCGTACTCGAAACCGTACGTTGCGGATTGCGCGTTGACCACGGCAGTGACGTGACCCAGTCCGTCATAGCGGTACGTAGTCGCGTGCCCCAATGGATCGGTCCGACGCACGATCCGGCCTGCGGCGTCATAGTCGAAACGAGTCGCGTTGTTCAGGGGATCGACATGAGCAAGCAACCGTCCTTCGGCGTCGTAGCTGACGCGCTCGATTCCCGCTGGCGTCCTGATCTCGATCGGTCGGCCGTTTTCGCCATAAGCAAATGTCGTCACGGCGCCTGACGCATCCTGCTCGGAGGCCAGCCGTCCGTCGGCGTCGTAGGTCAACGCGGTGGATTTGCCGGAACAGTCCGTCCGGGACGTCAGGCGACCCGCGGTGTCGTAGGTGAGCGAAACGACGCCACCCTTCGCATCCTTGATTGCCGTGACGTTACCTTGCCCGTCGTAGCTGTATTCGGTTCGGTGACCGAGCGGATCGATGCGAGCGGCGACCTGTCCGGCCGCATCGTGCTCCTGTTTCCAGACATGGCCGTGCGGATCGGTTACGCCGACGAGACGCATGTCGTCGTCATAGGTCATGGCGATCGTGCTGCCGTCCGCCCGCACGTGCTCGACGAGATTGCCGCGTGCGTCGTAACGCATGTGCTCGACGCTGCCGTCGCGATGGATGTATTGCGTCAGGTTGTCATGCTCGTCGCGATACAGCCATTCCTCGCTGCCGTCGGGGTGAATGACCCGGAACGTGTAGCCCTTGATGTCGTAGTAATGGCGCGACACGTTGCCGAGCGCATCGGTGACGGACACCATCCGGAAGTCGGGGTGCCAGGCAAGCGAGACCGCGTGGCTTCCGTCGTCCGCCCGCTCGCGGATGCATTTCGCCTTGGGTCCCGATCCGTCCCATTCGAGATGCATGCCGCGTCCGGTTCGATCCGTATAGTACGTAACCAGATGATTGGCGTAGCGATACGAGCGGGTATTGCCGTAGCGATCGGCGGCCGCGACGAGGTCGCCTTCCCGGTCGTACGTGTACGTCGCCAGCGTGCCCAGTCGCACGCCGTCTGCGTCGTGGTGGACGATCTCCACGATGCGGCCGTGTGCGTCATGCCGGAATGCGACGAGGGCATGCGGCGCAATGATTCGGGACAGGCGTCCCGGTGCATCGTAGTCGAGCGTGAGCTGATTGCCGGTCAGGTCCTTGACGAATGCGAGTCGGAACCTGTCGCCGTGCCTTTCGTACACTTCGACGAGTTCGGGGCCGCGCGTGAGTGTCAGCCATTGGTCGTCGACGCGAAGCAGGGTGAGGCTTTCGGCGAGGTCGTCCTTCGCCTCACCCGGGGCCAGCAGCGGGTAATCGAGACTCCGGCCGTCGGCGCCGTGGTAGACGAGCTTCGTGGCGTGAATGTCGAAGCGCGATGTGTAGGGCGTGATCCAGCGCGCACCGAGTTCGCCCCGCTCGTCGTAGGCGTCGAAGAAAGACCGGTAGGTCCGTTGCCAGGTGATCGATAACGGGCCATCGAGCACGAAATCGTCATGCTCGATCCGTTCATCGCCGAGCGCGAATCCAATCGAGCCCACGCTGCGCTCTGGTGTCGTCGGCACGGGGCACCCGCGCTTGCAGTCGCCGGCACCGGGATGCTCCGCCGGTGCCGAGTGATTCATGACTTCGTTGCGGGCTTGCGGTCGCTGTGCCACGACACGGGCCTGTCCGCGGGACGGGATGCCCGTCATGTGCTTCTTCGGATTGACCTGACGCCAGCGCATGACGCCCTGTTCGCCGACCTCGATCAACCAGCCGATCTTGCCGATCTCGTTGCCGTCGAGGCTGCGAACATACTTCATCGTGGCCGGGATTTTTGCCCGCAGCTCGTTCGAGATCTTCAGCAGATCCTTGCTGGCGGCCGGATCGATGAATTTGGCGGTTTTGGTCGCGACGTTGGCGACGCCCTTTACTTCGATCTTCGCGAAGTCGACGATGAACTGGCCTGCACCATGGAACACCTTCTTCGCGTCGTACGACGTGAATCCGGCCTTGATGTCCTTTGCGTGGCGCTCGGCTGCTCGCAGGTTGCCGTCCACCTCGAAGCCTTTTTCGCCGGCGGCCTGAGCGAAGAGATCGGCAAAAGCGGTCATCAATTTGCCGATGTATTCCGCGCATTTGTGGAGCAGATCCGAGAGCCCCGCTTTCAGGTGCTTGATGAAGTTCTCGATCTCGCCGGCGAAGCGTTCGTTCAGGCTCGTCGCGATCGCGCCGATCACGGCGTCCCGCAACATGTACGCGGATGATTCCAGCACGGCCTTGCCGCTTTTCGCGACTTCCTGGCGAATGATCTTCAGCAGCGGCCGGGCGGCAACCCGTATTTCCGCGGTGCCGGGTGGCAACGGCACGACGCCGATCAGATCCAGTCCGAGATTGGTCCAGTCGAATACGTCGACAGGTTTGCTGCCATGCTCGATCATCGCCTTGATATCGAGCACGACGTCGACCGCGGCAAAGATGTTGGCGAGAATCGGTATGCCGGATGCCACCATCTTGAGGCGTTCGGCATTGACCAGTCCGCCACTGATGTTGACCAGCCATGCATCGATCACCTTGATCGATGCATCGACGTCAATGGGTTGGATTCTGTTGAGCGGCGACACGAAAACGTCGGTCGGCTTGGGAAGAAGGGCGCCCGAATCGGCCATGATGTTTTTTTCCGAAGGAGTTGGACGAGACGGTGCTTACGTCAGTTTGAGCACGGGGGCTGCGTTGCGCGCCGTCTGCGCCAGACTGCTGAGCTGCCTGGCGGTTGCGGTGAGCTGGCTCGCCTGTGACAACGCGGCTTGCGCGGCGGCCGGCAGTTGCCCGACGATGGCCTGCTGCGCGATACCGGAGGCCTGGCTGGCGATAGCGCTGGCCAGGGCGGGGGCGCCCTGCATGGCCTGGCCGGCGATTCCCGCCAATGGGCCGGCGGCGTTCGCGAGACCGGCTGCATTCGTCAACGCGCCGGCACCGGCTGCACTTGCTGCCGCGGGCAGCAAGCCGCCCAGTTGATCTTTGGCAATCGTCGCGTCGGCGGCGCCATTCTGCTGCGGCTGCGCTGGCCAGCGTTCAACGGGGAAGAGGCTGGCATCCTGGCCCTGATCGCGCGGATCATGGCCGAACTTCACTTGAGCCGCACCGGCTGGCAGTCCACTCACGACCATGTGACCGCTGTTGTCGAGCGCGCCGCTCCTGAGCAAGCCGCCGCTTGCGTCGAATACGGAGAACGTGCCGCCTTTCACTGGTTGGCCGTTGGCGTAACGATGCAGCAACTCCAGCTGCCCCGGCTGATCCGGCCGCGGGCTCGGCAGCGGATACCCCATGCTCGCCGGCCCCGCGAACGTATGCGACGCACCCTTGATATCGATTTTCCCGGGCGCATGAACCTCGACGTTGCCATCCTTGATCCGGATGTATGCTCCGCCGCTCG
>NZ_JAUJQE010000014.1:0-142071 GCF_030482505.1 Burkholderia sp. AU45274
CTTCTTCAACCGCGATTTCGTCGAACGGGTTCATCGACATCTTCACGTTCGCGATGTCGACGCCCGTGTTGTCCGACTTCACGCGGACCTTCACGTTGTAATCGACCACTCTTTTCACTGGCACCAGGATTTTCATGCACACGCTCCAAAGTTACGAATACGACCAGAGGCCATTCTATAGCGAGGCCTCATGACTGCGCGGCCAAGCGGACCCAACCTTCGTGGTTGTCGAGGATACCGCTTCTTGGCGACGCGCCAATGATAGCGAACGGTCGTTCTATTTTAAAAGAGAAAAAACCCGGACGCAAAGCCCGGGTTTTCGATCATCGACTCTAATCTCGCCGGGCGTCCCGTGCTTCGCCTGTTACCAGGCGGCAATGACCGCGCCGCCGAACTTGCCTTCGATGAACTGCTTCACCTCGGCCGAATGGTAGGCCGCGACCAGTTTCGCGACCCACGGCTTGTTCCGGTCCGCCTCGCGGATCGCGAGGATGTTCGCGTACGGCCCGTTCGGGCCCTCGATCGCGATCGCGTCCTGTTTCGGTTTCAACCCCGCTTCCATCGCGTAGTTGGTATTGATCGCAGCCGCGTCGACGTCACCGAGCGAGCGCGGAATCTGCGCCGCATCGAGTTCGACGATCTTCAGCTTGCGCGGATTGTCGACGATATCGAGCGGCGTCGCCTTCAGCCCCGCGTCCGCGCGCAGCTTCAGCAGGCCCTGCTTCTGCAGCAACAGCAGCGCACGGCCGCCATTGGTCGGATCGTTCGGGACCGCGATGCGTGCGCCCGGCTTCAGTTCTGCCAGCGACTTCACGCGCTTCGAATAGATGCCCATCGGAAACGTGACGGTATCCGCAACCTTGACCAGCTTATAGCCGCGATCCTTCACCTGCGCCTGCAGATACGGATCGTGCTGGTAGCTGTTCGCATCGAGGTCGCCCGACGCAAGCGCGGCGTTCGGCTGCACGTAATCGGAGAATTCGACGATGCGGATGTCGAGGCCGCTCTTCGCCGCGACCTTCTTCACCGCTTCCATGATCTGCGCGTGCGGCCCGCCCGTCACGCCCACCTTGATGGTTTCGGCCTGCGCTTGCGCGCCCGCGAACAGCGCGGCCGCGCCCAGTGCTGCCGCGAATTTCAGCATGAAGCGTCGTTGCATCGAGAGTCCCCTGACGGATCAATCTTGTTTTACTTGTGGCTCAGCCGGCGGACGAGCCAGTCGCCGAACGACTGCACGATCTGCACGAACACGATCAGGATCGCGACCACCGTCCACATCACTTCGGGCAGATAGCGCTGGTAACCATAGCGGATCCCGAGATCGCCGAGGCCGCCACCGCCAATCGCGCCCGCCATCGCCGAATAGCCGACCAGCGACACGAACGTGATCGTCAGGCCCGCGACGACGCCCGGCAGCGACTCGGGCAGCAGCACCTTGAAGACGATCTGCGACGTGGTCGCGCCCATCGATTGCGCAGCCTCGATCAGCCCGCGGTCGACTTCGCGCAACGCCGTCTCGACGAGACGCGCGATGAACGGCGCGGCCGCGAGCGTCAGCGGCACGACCGCCGCGGCCGTGCCGATCGACGACCCCGTAACGAGCCGCGTAAACGGAATCACCGCGACCAGCAGGATGATGAACGGCGTCGAGCGGACGGCATTCACGATGCCGCCGAGCACGCGATTCACCGCGAGATTCTGCAGCACGCCCTGGCGGTCGGTCAGGTAGAGCAGCACGCCGAGCGGCAGGCCGACGAGCGCGCCGACCACTCCGGAGATGCCGACCATGATCAGCGTCTCCCAGAACGACTGCACGAACATATCGAACATCTCACTCAACATACGAAAGCTCCTCTACCACCACACCTTGCTCGCGCAGGAACGCGAGCGCCTGCCCGACCTTGCCCGGCTCGCCGCCAGCGAGGACCGCGAGCGAACCGAATGCCTGCCCCTGGATCTCGTCGATCTGGCCATGCAGGATGTTGAAATCGAGTTCGTACCGGCGAATCGTCTCCGACAGGATCGGCTGGTCGACACCCGAGCCCGTGAACGCGAGCCGCAGCAAATGCCCGCTGCCCGTCTTCAGCCGCTCGGCCACGCGCACCTTCAGCGCGGGCGGCAATTCCTGCGCGATCACGTCGCCGATCAGCGCGCGCGTCACTTCGTGATGCGGCTGCAGGAACACGTCGATCACGCGGCCCTCCTCGACCACGCGCCCCGCATCGAGCACCGCGACGCGATCGCACACCTGCTTGATCACTTCCATCTGGTGCGTGATCAGCACGATCGTCAGGCCGAGCTCACGGTTGATGCGCTTCAGCAGGTCGAGGATCGAGCGCGTGGTCTCGGGATCGAGCGCGGACGTCGCTTCGTCCGACAGCAGCACCTTCGGCCGGCTCGCGAGCGCGCGGGCGATGCCGACGCGCTGCTTCTGCCCGCCGCTGATCTGCGACGGATAGCGATCCTTCTGCGCGGACAGCCCGACGAGGTCGAGCAGCGGCAGCACGGCGGCCTCGATCTCGGCACGGCTTGCACCGGCCAGTTCGAGCGGCAGCGCGACGTTGTCGAACACCGTGCGCGACGACAGCAGGTTGAAGTGCTGGAAGATCATGCCGATCTCGCGGCGCGCCTCGCGCAGCGCGCCGGCCGGCAGCAGCGTGAGATCGCGCCCGCCGACGACGACATTGCCTTCGGTCGGCCGCGTGAGCAGGTTGATGGTGCGCACGAGCGTGCTCTTGCCGGCGCCGCTTCGGCCGATGATGCCGAACACCTCACCCTGCGGAATCGTCAGGTTGATGTTGCGCAGCGCCTCGACCCAGCCACCCGGCCCGGGAAATCGCTGCGAAAGATTGCGTAATTCGATCATGTAAACAAAACGGCGGCCCGGCTGGCGAGTTGGCCCGCCAGTCGGCCGCCGATGCATCTGGAATAACCGTCGATTTTACCGCAAACCCCTCATTCCCCTTAATAATCGATTTCGATCTTTTCATAACCGCACGAAATTAGAGGAGCACCGCTGGCGCGCCGCGACGGTGCCGCGACTATGATCCGGAACACACATGCCAACTAACAGGGGACACGCCAGATGACCGCCACCACTACGCCGGCCGCCGCACCCGCCACCGCCGGACCGGCGCCTTCGTCGCCGCCCGCGCCGACCATGGGCCGGCTGCGTACCGCGGACGGGCTCGAACTGGCATCGTACCGGTGGGCCGCCGGCGACGGCTCCACGCCGCCGCGCGCGACGATCGCGCTCGTTCACGGTCTTGCCGAACACGCGGGGCGCTATGCCGCACTCGCCGGCCGGCTGAATGCGGCCGGCATCGACGTGCTCGCGATCGACCTGCGCGGGCACGGCCAGTCACCCGGCAAGCGCGCGTGGGTCGAGCGCTTCGACGGCTACCTGAACGATGCGGATGCGCTGGTCGCCGAAGCGGCGCGCGGCAATTCGCCGCTGTTCCTGATGGGGCACAGCATGGGTGGCGCGGTCGCGGCGCTGTACGCGATCGAACGCGCGCCGACGCGCGGCCACGCGTTGACAGGCCTCGTGCTGTCGAGCCCGGCGCTCGCGCCGGGGCGCGACGTGCCACGCTGGATGCTCGCGGTGAGCCGCGTCATCAGCCGCGTCTGGCCGACCTTCCCCGCCATCAGGATCGATGCAGCACTGCTGTCGCGCGATCCGGCCATCGTCGCGGCCAATCGTGCTGATCCGCTCGTGCATCACGGCGCGGTGCCCGCGCGCACTGGCGCGGAGATTCTCGACGCGATGGCGCGCATCGAAAGCGGCCGCGGCGGGCTGCGCGTTCCGGTGCTCGTCTATCACGGGACCGAGGACAAGCTGACCGAGCCCGACGGCAGCCGGGCGTTCGGCACGCGCGTCGGCTCGCCCGATCGCACGCTGACGCTATACGAAGGCGGCTTTCACGAAACGATGAACGATCTCGAACGCGATCGCGTGATCGACGCGTTGATCGCGTGGATTCACGCACGCGTGCCGGCGCGCTGAGCGCGCCCGGCCCGGCCGGTCAATCGGCAATCAGATCCCGGCCAGTACGCGCAGGTGTGCGACGACGCTGCGCCCGAGCGCGGACAGGTTGTAGCCGCCTTCGAGGCAGCTCACGATGCGGCCCTGCGCATGCCGGCGCGCCACGTCGACGATCTGCGCGGTCAGCCATTCGAAGTCGGCTTCGACGAGGCCGAGGTTGCCGATATCGTCCTCGCGATGCGCATCGAAACCCGCCGACACGAACAGCATCTGCGGCTTGAACGCATCGAGGCGCGGCAGCCAGAACATGTCGACGGCTTCGCGGATCGCCATCCCGTTGCTGCGCGCGGGCATCGGCAGGTTGACCATGTTCGGCGCCTGGTGATCGGCGCCCGTGAACGGGTACAGCGGATGCTGGAAGAAGCTGCACATCAGCACGCGCTCGTCATTCGCGAATGCGGCCTCGGTGCCGTTGCCGTGATGCACGTCGAAATCGATGATCGCCACGCGCTCCAGACCGTGTACGTCGAGCGCGTGCCGCGCGGCGATCGCGACGTTGTTGAAGAAGCAGAAACCCATCGCACGCGCGGGCTCCGCATGGTGGCCAGGCGGGCGCACGCCGCAGAACGCATTCGCATAGCGGCCTTCGATCACCGCGTCGGTCGCCGCGATCGCGGCACCGGCCGCGCGCAGGGCTGCACGCCACGTATCGCGGTTCATCAGCGTATCGGGATCGATCTCGACGTAACCGTCGACCGGCGTCATGCTCCGGATGTAGTCGATGTGCGCCTGCGTATGCACCCGGCCCAACGCGACCTCGCTCGCGAACGGCGCGGTTTCGTGCACGATCAGGTCGTCGATGCGGCTCGCGATCAGTTGGTCCTGGATCGCCGACAGGCGGGCCGGGCATTCCGGATGCCATTCCCCCATCTCGTGCAGCATGCAGTCGGGGTGCGTGTAGAAAGCGGTTGCCATAAGCTGTCATCCGCGGCGCACGGTGCGCCGCAGGTCTCCATCAATGATGTCCATCGTCTGCCGCGAATTCGCCGCTAACTTACCACAACGGGGGCCCGCCACGCCCCGGCGCGCCGGATCCGTCGGGTATACTGCGCCGAACCCAATCGCCTTGTCCGCCCGCTTCGACATGAATTCCAGCAAGCCTGCCGCCCTTCTCTCCGCGCTGTTCCGTACTCGCGTGCCGCTCGTCGCGGCCGCTGTGGTCGCGGCCCTCGGCACCGCGCCTGCCGGCGCGCAGACGCAACCCGCGAAGTCCACGGGCAAGCTCGTCGCGCAGGCCCAGCCGCAGCAGCCGACGCCGCAAGGCCAGACCTTCGAAGAGGAAATTGTTCCGCAGCGTTACGCGAACAACGCGAAGGTCGATGCGTTCATCGACGAGATGGTCAGCCGCAACGGCTTCGACTCCGCCAGCTTGCATGCGCTGTTCTCGCGCATCAGCTATTCGGCGACAGCGGTCAAGCTCGTGAAGCCGGCCCCGTCGCCGACGGTCAAGAACTGGCGCGTCTACCGCTCGCGCTTCATCGAGCCGATCCGCATCAACGCGGGCGTGAAATTCTGGAAGGCGAACCAGGCAACGCTGCAGCGCGCGTCCGAGCAATTCGGCGTGCCGCCCGAGGTGATCGTCGGCATCATCGGCGTCGAGACGATCTACGGCCGCTACATGGGCAATTTCCGCGTGCTCGACGCGCTGACGACGCTCACGTTCGACTATCCGGATACGCCGAATCGCGACAGCCGCCAGGCGACGTTCCGCAAGAACCTCGAGGATTTCCTGGTCTGGACGCGCGACAACCAGCTCGACCCGACCACCGTGCTCGGCTCGTATACAGGCGCGATCGGGATTCCACAGTTCCTGCCGAGCAGCATCCGCGAATACGCGGTGGACTTCGACGGCACGGGCCATGTCGACCTGCGCAGCAGTCCCGTCGATGCGATCGGCAGCGTCGCGAACTACCTGAAGCAGCACGGCTGGGAAACCGACCGCCCGGTGGTCTGGCAGATCACGCCCGACACGGGCAGCCTGGGGATCGCCCAGGCCGCCGCCGACGGCCAGCCCGAACCGCACTGGGCGCTGTCGCAACTGCTGCGCGCGGGCATGACGCTGAACGAGCCGACGGTCAACATCACGACCGAAGGCGGTACCCCCGTGACGGTGGTCGACCTGCCGTCGCCGGGGCGTGCGACCGAGTACATGCTCGGCCTCAAGAATTTCTATGTGCTGACGCGCTACAACCGCAGCTTCTTCTACGCGCTCACCGTGTACCAGCTTGGCGAGGCGGTGAAGGCGCAGATGGAAGCGAGCGGCGCACTTCAGCCGGCCACCGCCGACACCGAATCGCAATAAGCACCAACCGCTCAAAGAAAAAGCGCCGCACTAGCGGCGCTTTTTTTATCGCACGCGCGTTGCGCGCACCTGCCTGCGTTCAGGCAGGAAACACGCCCGTGGACAGGTAGCGGTCGCCGCGATCGCAGATGATGAACACGATCGTCGCATTCTCGACCTGACGCGCGATGCGCATCGCGACTTCACATGCGCCGCCCGACGAAATGCCCGCGAAGATGCCTTCGACCGACGCGAGCCGGCGCGCCATCGTTTCCGCCGCGGCCTGGCTCACGCTCTCGACGCGGTCGACGCGGCTGCGATCGAAGATGGTCGGCATGTACGCTTCCGGCCACTTGCGGATGCCGGGAATGCGCGAACCGTCTTCCGGCTGCGCACCGACGATCTCGATTGCCGGATTCTGTTCCTTCAGATAGTGCGACGTGCCCATGATCGTGCCCGTCGTGCCCATGGCCGACACGAAGTGCGTGATGCGCCCTTCGGTATCGCGCCAGATTTCCGGGCCGGTCGCTTCGTAGTGCGCAATCGGATTGTCGGGGTTCGCGAACTGGTCGAGGATCACGCCCTTGCCTTCGCGCTGCATCTGGTCCGCGAGATCGCGTGCCAGCTCCATCCCGCCCTTCACCGGCGTCAGGATGATTTCGGCGCCGTAGGCAGCCATGCTCTGGCGGCGCTCGACCGACAGGTCCTCCGGCATGATCAGCACCATCTTGTAGCCGCGGATCGCCGCTGCCATCGCAAGTGCGATACCCGTATTGCCGCTCGTCGCCTCGATCAGCGTATCGCCGGGCTTGATGCGCCCGCGCGCCTCGGCCTTGCTGATCATCGACAGTGCCGGACGATCCTTCACGGAACCCGCCGGATTGTTGCCTTCGAGCTTCGCGAGCACCACGTTGTTGCGCGCGCGAATTTCATCGTCCGGCAAGCGGACCAGTTGGACGAGCGGCGTATTGCCGATCGTGTCTTCGATAGTTTTGTAAGCCATGGAGATACCGTGAGTACGAGGCCGATCAATCGATCAATTGTAAACCAGCACCGCTGCTCACGCCGGCAACCCCATTGCGACGATGGAATACGCGTGCCGTGCAACACGCCGCCGCCTACACCGCGCCCACGCAAAAAACCCGCGGCATGCCGCGGGAAGCCGTCGCAATGACGGCGACTGAAGGAGCTCGTTGTCGGTCGCGCGCGTCGCGTTACTTCTGTGCCGTGCGGGCAGGTGGGGCCGCGGGCTTGCCGGGCGGCTTGCCCGGTGCGGGCGGCGTGGCACCCGTGCCGGCCGCACCGACCGTCAGGCCTTCCCGCTGAAGCCGCTCGACGGTATGGCCGCCCATGCCTTTCACGCGCGACGCGAGATCTTCCGCATTCTTGAACGGACCGCGTGCGCCGCGTTCGTCGAGAATCGCCTTCGCCCGTGCCAGGCCGATGCCCTTGATGCCGACGAGCGCATCCTCGTTCGCGGTGTTGACGTCAACGGCCGCCCAGGCCGACGCGATCGTGCCGAGCATTGCCGCTGCGGCCAACCATTTCCTGATCATGTGCTGGATCTCCGATGAAAAACGGCCGGCGGCTGCCGACCGTGAGACCCAGTCTATCGATGCAACGCTTCCGTTTAAACCTGGCCAGATAGCCAACGCACATAGCGGTCGACGCCTTCCTGCACGGTCAGGAACGGCGCGTCGTAACCGGCCGCGCGCAGCTTCGTCTGATCGGCCTGCGTGAAGCACTGGTACTTGCCGCGCAGTGCGTCGGGGAACGACACGTATTCGATCAGCCCTTGCTCGACCTGCTGCGCGAGTGTCAGCGGCGGCTGGTTGTCGAGCGCACGCAGCGTGTTCACGACCGTCGAAGCGATATCGTTGAACGGCTGCGCACGGCCGGTGCCGAGGTTGAAGATGCCCGACTTCTCCGGATGATCGAAGAAGAACAGGTTCACCTTCGTCACGTCCTCGACCGACACGAAGTCGCGCGTCTGCTCGCCCGGTGCATAGCCGTTGTACTCGCCGAACAGCTTCACCTTGCCTTCCGCACGGAACTGGTTGAAGTTGTGGAACGCGACCGACGCCATGCGCCCCTTGTGCGTCTCGCGCGGGCCGTACACGTTGAAATAGCGGAAGCCGGCGATCTGGCTCTTCGCGGTCGGCAGCACGCGACGGATCACCTGGTCGAACAGGAACTTCGAATAGCCGTAGATGTTCAGCGGCGCCTCGACCTCGCGCTCCTCGACGAAGCGCGTCGATCCGCCGTAGGTCGCGGCCGACGACGCGTACAGGAACTGCGTGCCCTGCGCGAGGCAGGCGTCGAGCACCGCGCGGCTGTAGCGGAAGTTGTTGTCCATCATGTAGCGGCCGTCGGTTTCCATCGTGTCCGAACAGGCGCCTTCGTGGAAAATCGCGCGTACCTTGCCGAAATCGCCGCGCGCGAAACGTTCGACGAATTCCGTCTTGTCCAGATAGTCGTCGATTTCGCAATCGACGAGATTCCGGAACTTGTCCGCACGCGTCAGGTTGTCGACTGCGATGATGCGCGTTTCGCCGCGCTCGTTGAGCGCCTTGACGATGTTCGCGCCGATAAAACCGGCTGCGCCGGTGACGATGAGGGTCATGATCGTCCTGCCTGAAAAGTGCGAGCCATGCGTGCGGCGCGCTCGTCGCGCCACCGCATGCGCTCAGTGAAACAGTTCGTCGTAGTCCACCGTGGCCGTGCCGAGCTTGCCGACCACGATGCCTGCCGCGCGATTCGCGAGCACGACGGCGTCGACGAGCGGCACGCCCGCGCCGAGCATCGTCGCGACCGTTGCAATCACGGTATCGCCCGCGCCCGACACGTCGAACACCTCGCGCGCGAGCGCCGGCGCGTGCAGTTCGCCGGTGGCGGAAAACAGCGTCATCCCTTCCTCCGAACGCGTGAGCAGCAGCGCGTCGATGTCGAGTTCCGCGCGCAGCTTCGCGACGCGCGCGCGCAGATCGTCTTCCGACTTCCACTGCCCGACCACTTCGCGCAGTTCAGCGCGATTCGGCGTGATCAGCGACGCGCCGCGATAGCGTGCCCAGTCGTCGCCTTTCGGGTCGACGAGGACGGACTTGCCGGCCGCACGCGCCTTCTCGATCATCGTCGTGACGTGCGTCAGGCCGCCTTTCGCGTAATCCGACATCAGCACGACGTCGTGCTGCGGCAGCAGCGCATCGAAGCGCGCGAGCCCCGCGAGCAGCACCTCGTGCGTCGGCATCGCCTCGAAGTCGACGCGCAGCAGTTGCTGCTGGCGCGCGAGCACGCGCAGCTTGATCGTGGTCGGCAGCGCCGGGTCGCGCTCGAGATGCGGCGTCACGCCGCTGCTGCCGAGCAGCTCGACGATCCGCTCGCCGGGTTCGTCACAACCGACGACGCACAGCAATCCGGCTTGGCCGCCGAGCGTCACGGCGTTGCGTGCGACGTTGGCCGCACCGCCGAGGCGCTCTTCCTGACGCTGCACGTGCACGACCGGCACCGGTGCCTCAGGCGAAATGCGATCGACGTTGCCGAACCAGTAACGGTCGAGCATCACGTCGCCGACGACAAGCACGCGCGAGCGCGCGATCTGCTCGCGCGGCACCGGAACGACTTCGCGGAGAGTATTCATCGTGTGGTCAGCCACGGGTGGACGACTGGGGATCGACATACGGCCGGCCGATCGCGTAGTAGTCGATGCCCAGTTCGGCCATCGCATCCGGCTCATAGAGGTTGCGACCGTCGAAGATCACCGGCGCCTTCAGTTCGGCCTTCAGGCGCGTGAAGTCGGGGCTCCGGAATTCCTTCCACTCGGTCACGATCACGAGCGCGTCCGCGCCCGTCACGGCGATGTCCTGCGTCTCGACGAGATGCAGCCGCGCCAGCGCGTCCGGATCGGTGCCGAAATCGAGCGCAAACACGCGCCGCGCCTCGTCGACCGCGACCGGATCGTACGCACGCACGGTCGCGCCGCGTTCGAGCAGCGCGGCGATCAGGCGACGGCTCGGCGCCTCGCGCATGTCGTCGGTGTTCGGCTTGAACGCCAGGCCCCAGACCGCGAACTCGCGGCCGGTCAGGTCGGCGCCGAAGCGCTGCTCGATCTTGCTGATCAGCACGTCCTTCTGCGCATAGTTGGCCGCCTCGACGGCCTCCAGGATGCGCAGCGGCTGGCCGTTCTCGCCGGCCGTGCGAATCAGCGCCTGGACGTCCTTCGGGAAGCACGAGCCGCCGTAGCCGACGCCGGCGTACAGGAAGTGATAGCCGATGCGCGGATCGGAGCCGATCCCGCGGCGCACGGCCTCGATGTCGGCGCCGACCTTGTCGGCCAGATTCGACATCTCGTTCATGAACGAGATGCGCGTGGCGAGCATCGCGTTCGCCGCATATTTCGCGAATTCGGCCGAACGCACGTCCATGTAGATCGTGCGCTCGTGGTTGCGATTGAACGGCGCGTAAAGCTTCTTCATCTTCTCGCGCGCGATCGTGCCCGTCTCGTCGTCGTCGACGCCGATGATGATCCGGTCCGGACGCATGAAGTCTTCGACCGCGGCGCCTTCCTTCAGGAACTCCGGGTTCGACACGACCGAGAAGCGATGCGCGACGCTGCCTGCCAGACCGCGGGCGGCAAGCGCCTCGTCGACCACGCCGCGCACGCGCTGCGCGGTGCCGACCGGCACTGTCGACTTGTCGACGATCACCTTGAAGCCCGTCATGTGGCGGCCGATGTTGCGTGCGGCTTCGAGCACGTACTGCAGGTCGGCCGAGCCGTCCTCGTCGGGCGGCGTGCCGACGGCGATGAACTGGATCTCGCCGTGCGCGACGCTCGCCTCGATATCGGTCGAGAAGCGCAGGCGCCCCGCCGCGCGGTTGCGCGCGATGATGTCCAGCAGCCCCGGTTCGTGAATCGGCATCCCGCCGTTGTTCAGGATGTCGATCTTGCGCTGATCGACGTCGAGACAGAAGACGTCGTGACCGATCTCCGCGAGACAGGCGCCCGTGACGAGACCGACATAGCCGGTGCCGATGATGGTGATTTTCATAGATGTTCCGGTACTTCCCGGTAATTGACTAACTTGGCCGCCGGGACGAGCCCGGCGACAACCGCAGCGCGTTTCCGCTCGCCGGGATCAGCCCGGCATCGCAGGTTCGACGCGGCGCGGCGCATAGGTTTCCCAGCCGCTGCATCCGGGGCACTGCCAATAGAAGAGCCGTGCCCGGAAACCGCAATTCTGGCACGTATACCGTGGCAGATTCTTCGTGCGCTGCTTGATCAGCGCACGCATCATTTCAAGTTCCTTACGACGCGGTTCGTCGGCCGCGGCGATTTGCGCATCGAGCAGATGCAACATCCCCGACAGGTTCGGAGACTTCTCCATCTGCGTGCGCGCGAGCGTGTGCGCGGCATCCTGGCCGCGCAACCCAGCGATGTGCTGGTACGCGATGTCGAGCAGGTCGTTCGACGGATAGCGGTCGATATACCCCATCAGCAGCTCGGCGCCTTCGGCATGCTTGCCGAGCGCGACGTACGCCTTCATCAGCTTGTCGGCGACGAGCGGCAGATACGCCGGATTCTGCGCCTCGACGCGCTTCCAGTGCTCGATCGCAGCCGCGTGGTTGCCCTCGGCTTCCGCCGCGTCGCCGGACAGCACCGTCGCGCGCACGTTCTGCGGGTTCACGGCCAGCGCCAGGCGCAGCTGTTCGGCGGCCGCTGCCGCGTTCTTTCGCTGCAGCGCGTCCTGCGCGAGTTCGCAGTGGAACTGGGCAATTTCGACGCCAAGCGGCTTGTCGCTCATCGACTCGATGCGCTTCGCCGTATCGATCGACTTGTTCCAGTCCTTCTCGATCTCGTAGATCGTCAGCAGCGCCCGCTGCGCGCCGAGCGCGTAATCGCCGTCGGCGAGCTTGTGAAACGCCTCTTCGGCACGATCGAGCAGCCCGGCCTTCAGGAAATCCTGGCCGAGCTCGTACAGCGCGTGGTCGCGCTCGTTGACCGGCAGGTCCGTGCGGCTCAGCAGGTTCTGGTGCACGCGGATCGCGCGATCGGTCTCGCCGCGGCGGCGAAACAGGTTGCCGAGCGCGAAGTGCAGCTCGACCGTCTCGGGATCGAGCTTGGCGACCTCGATGAACGCATCGATCGCCTTGTCGGGTTGTTCGTTCAACAGAAAATTCAGGCCGCGAAAATACGAGCGCGGCAGGTTGGCACTCTCCGACAGGAGATTCTTCAGGTCATAGCGTGACGCCGCCCAACCGAGCGCGAACGCAACCGGAATCGCGAGCAACCACCAGAAATCCAGATCCATGCGAAATATCGAAGCAGAGACGAAAACCGCGCGATGATCGCGCGGCGTCCGTGTTAAATGACGGGCGGCATCGGCGGCTGGTCGATGACGGCCGGCGTTTCGCGCGCCGCACGCAAATCGCGCTTCAGGCGCCCGTTCTCGAGACGCAGGCGGAAGATCGAAGGCAGCGCGGACAGCAAGCCGGCCAGCAGCCCCACGGCGAAGAACGCCAGGCCGATCAGGATCAGCGGCGCTTGCCATGAATAGCCGGCAACGAAATTCAGCGTCGCGGTTTGCGTATTGGCCAGCGCAAGCACCAGCAGCAGTACGAACACCAATACCCGGATCAGCCAGACGATAAACTTCATGAAGCCCTCTCTTTGTTGAGGTTTGCCGCGGCGCGCGACTCCCCTTCGTCGCACCGAATCGACCCGTATTGTAAAGGATGCGTTTCCGCGGCTGCGCAGATCCTGCGTGCCGCCGTTGCGCGATGATCGCCGGAAATGAAAAAAGCGCCCGCAAGGGGCGCTTTTCTTTTCAGCCTTCGCCGGATAGGTTCCGGGCAAACCGGATGACGCTTAACGCTCGTCGTCCGGATCATCAGCCTTCAGCGGTTCACCGGCGCGGCCGTCGACGCGTTCGCGCAATTCCTTGCCAGGCTTGAAGTGCGGCACGAACTTCTCGGGCACCTGCACTTTCTCCCCTGACTTCGGGTTGCGTCCGACGCGCGCCGGGCGACGGTTGAGGCCAAAGCTGCCGAAACCCCGAATTTCAATGCGATGCCCTTTCGCCAGGGCGTCAGACATCGCATCGAGCATCGTTTTCACCGCGAAATCCGCATCCTTGAGGACAAGTTGCGGAAATCGCGATGCCAGCTGCGCGACCAACTCGGATTTGGTCATACTTCAGCAGACCTCGTGAGGCTTACTGGTTCTGGCCGTCGAGCTTCGCCTTCAGCAGCGCGCCGAGGTTGGTCGTACCGGTCGCAGCAGCGCTGGAGTCCGACTGCAGGCCGCGGATCGCTTCCTGTTGTTCAGCCGAATCCTTCGCCTTGATCGACAGGTTGATGCCGCGCGACTTGCGATCGATGTTGATCACCATCGCGTTGACCTTGTCGCCTTCCTTCAGCACGTTGCGTGCGTCTTCCACGCGATCCTGCGAGATTTCCGACGCGCGCAGGTAGCCTTCGATGTCACCCGTCAGCGTAACGACCGCACCCTTCGCATCGACCGTCTTCACGACGCCGTCGACGATCGAGCCCTTGTCGTTCATTGCAACGTAGTTGCTGAACGGGTCGCCTTCGAGCTGCTTGATGCCGAGCGAGATACGTTCCTTCTCGACGTCGATACCGAGGACGATTGCTTCGACTTCGTCGCCCTTCTTGTACTTGCGAACCGCTTCTTCGCCAGCTTCGCTCCACGACAGGTCCGACAGGTGAACCAGGCCGTCGATGCCGCCCGGCAGACCGATGAACACGCCGAAGTCGGTGATCGACTTGATTGCGCCCGTGATCTTGTCGCCCTTCTTGAAGTTGCGGCTGAAGTCATCCCACGGATTCGGCTTGCACTGCTTCATGCCGAGGCTGATACGACGACGGTCTTCGTCGATCTCGAGGACCATGACTTCGACTTCGTCGCCCAGCTGGACAACCTTCGACGGCGCAACGTTCTTGTTGGTCCAATCCATTTCCGACACGTGGACGAGGCCTTCGATGCCCGATTCCACTTCGACGAATGCGCCGTAGTCGGTGATGTTCGTGACCTTGCCGAACAGGCGCGTGCCCGACGGGTAACGGCGCGAGATGCCTTCCCACGGATCGTCGCCCAGTTGCTTGATGCCCAGCGAGACGCGGTTCTTCTCTTGGTCGAACTTGAGGATCTTCGCGGTGACTTCCTGGCCAACCGACAGGACTTCGCTCGGGTGACGCACACGACGCCATGCGATGTCGGTGATGTGCAGCAGGCCGTCGATGCCGCCGAGGTCGACGAACGCGCCGTAATCGGTGATGTTCTTGACCACGCCGTTGACGATCGCGCCTTCCTTCAGCGTCTCGAGCAGCTTCGCGCGCTCTTCGCCTTGGGTTGCTTCGATCACTGCACGACGCGACAGCACGACGTTGTTACGCTTGCGATCGAGCTTGATCACGCGGAACTCGAGCGTCTTGCCTTCGTACGGGGTCGTGTCCTTGACCGGACGCGTGTCGACCAGCGAACCCGGCAGGAACGCGCGGATGCCGTTGACCATCACGGTCATGCCGCCCTTCACCTTGCCGGTGATCGTGCCGGTGACGAGTTCGTTGTTGTCGAGCGCCTTTTCCAGCGACAGCCACGATGCAAGGCGCTTCGCCTTGTCGCGCGACAGGATCGTGTCGCCGTAGCCGTTTTCGAGTGCGTCGATCGCGACGGACACGAAATCGCCCGACTGCACCTCAACCTCGCCCTGATCGTTCAGGAATTCCTCGATCGGAATGTAAGCCTCGGACTTCAGGCCTGCATTGACGACCACGAAGTTGTGGTCGACGCGCACGACTTCGGCGGAAATCACTTCGCCGGCGCGCATGTCTTGGCGGGTCAGCGACTCTTCGAACAGAGCCGCGAAAGATTCAGTATTCGGGGTAGAGGTTTGCAGGTCGGACATAAAAATCTGATTGTGCATGGATCGCTGTGCCACGCCGGCCGGAATGGCAGGCTGAAAGGGCCAGATCGAGGTCCACACGGGGTTAAGGGTTCGAAACACGCTCCGCAATTACGCACGGAACACCTACCGCTGCCCGCCTTCTCAGGCCGGCTGGCCGAGCGCCCGGTACCACTGCAGCACCTGGTCGACCGCTTCATCGACCGAAAGCGCCGACGTATCGAGCAGCTTGGCATCTGCTGCGGGCTTAAGCGGCGCGGCCGCGCGATTGCTGTCGCGCGCGTCACGTTCACGAAGATCCCGGAGCAAGTCATCTATATTAGCAGAAAAACCTTTTTGCATCAATTGCTTATGCCGTCTGGTCGCGCGCGCCTCGGCGCTGGCCGTCAGGAACACCTTCAGCACGGCGTCCGGGAAGATCACGGTACCCATGTCGCGCCCGTCCGCAACGAGGCCCGGCGTCTTGCGGAACGCGCGCTGGCGCGCGACGAGCGCGGTGCGCACCGGCCCGTGCACGGCGATCGCCGACGCGCGGTTGCCGACCGCTTCGGCGCGGATGTCGTTCGACACATCGACGCCGTCGAGCTGCGCGCAGCCTTCGCGGAACGTGATGTGGAGATCGTCGATCAGCTTCACCAGCGCGTCGATGTCCTCAGCCTCGATGCCATAGCGCACGCTCGCGAGCGCGGCGAGCCGGTACAGCGCGCCGCTGTCGAGCAGGTGGAAGCCAAGATGCGCGGCGACGAGCGCGGCGACGGTGCCCTTGCCGGAAGCAGTCGGGCCGTCGATCGTGATGACGGGAGTCGGGTGAAAGGGTCGGGTCGATTTCATCAGAACAGTGGGGTCAGGCTTTGGCGAGCGCGGCGAAGCGGTCGAAATAGTCGGGGAACGTCTTGCCGACGCACTTCGGATCGTTGATCCGCACGGGCACGCCGCCCAGGCTGACGAGCGAGAAGCACATCGCCATCCGGTGATCGTCGTACGTGTCGATCGCCGCGTTCGGCGTGAGCTTTTCCGGCGGCGTGACGACGAGGTAGTCGGGGCCTTCCTCGACGATCGCGCCGACCTTGCGCAGCTCGGTCGCCATCGCGGCGATGCGGTCGGTTTCCTTCACGCGCCAGCTCGCGATGTTGCGCAGCGTGCTCGTGCCGTTCGCGAACAGCGCCGCGACCGCGATGGTCATCGCCGCATCGGGGATCAGGTTGAAGTCCATGTCGATCGGCTCGAGCTTGCCGTGGTCGTGGCCGATGCCGCGTACGTCGATCCAGTCGTCGCCCATCGTCACGTTCGCGCCCATCTGCATCAGCGCGTTCGCGAAGCCGACATCGCCCTGGATGCTCGCCCGCCCCACGCCTTCGACGCGCAGCGGGCCGCCGCCGAGCGCGCCGGCCGCGAGAAAGTACGACGCGGAAGACGCGTCGCCCTCGACCATGATCCGCCCCGGCGAGCGATAGCGGACGCCGGCCGGCACGACGAAGCGCTGCCAGCCGTCGCGCTCGACGGTCACGCCGAAGCGCTCCATCAGCCGGATCGTGATGTCGATGTACGGCTTCGAGATCAGCTCGCCATCGACCTCGACGACGATCTTGCCGTCCTTCGCCTTCACGAGCGGCAGCGTCATCAGCAACGCCGTGAGGAACTGGCTCGACACGTCGCCGCGCACGCGGATCGGCGCGTCGACGGAAATGCTCGCCGGCTTGATCCGCAGCGGCGGGTAGCCTTCGTTCAGCTCGTAGTCGATCTGCGCGCCGATTTGCCTCAGACCGTCGACGAGGTCGCCGATCGGCCGCTCGTGCATGCGCGGCACGCCGTGCACGCGATAGTCGCCGCCGTTCACCGCGAGCGCGGCGGTCAGCGGCCGCACGGCCGTGCCCGCATTGCCCAGGAACAGGTCGGCCGTCTTCGCGGTGAATGCGCCGCGTGTGCCCATCACGACGCAGGTGTCGCCATCGCGCGCGAGCTTCACGCCGAGCTTGCCGAGTGCGTCGAGCATCACGCGCGTGTCGTCGGAATCGAGCAGGTTGGTGATCGTCGTTTCGCCTTCGGCAAGCGCCGCGAGCAGCAGCACGCGGTTCGAAATGCTTTTCGAGCCGGGCAGGCGCACGGTGCCCGATGCGCTGGAGTACGGGCCGAGATCGAGATAGTCCATGGGAATCGTCCTGTTATTTCTTGACCGGTTCGGCAGCGGGCGTACCGCCACGCTCCTGCCATGCCTTGCGCGCAGCGCGCGAGCGCGTGAACACCGCTTCGAGCGCCGCGCCGTCGCCGGCGTCGATCGCCGCGCGCAGCCGCGTGAGCACGCGCGTGTAGCCATCGAGCTCATCGAGCAGCGCCGCGCGGTTCGCGACGCACACGTCGCGCCACATCTCCGGACTCGACGCCGCGATGCGCGTGAAATCGCGGAAGCCGCCCGCCGCGTACGAGAATTTCAGTTCCGCGTCGGCCTCGCCGAGGATCTGCTCGACGAGCGCGAACGACAGCACGTGCGGCAGATGACTGATCGACGCGAATACGCGATCGTGCTGCTCCGTGCTCATCGTGCGCACGTCGGCGCCCGTTGCACGCCACATCGCATCGATCCGCGCAACGGATTCGGGTGCGTTCTCCGGCAGCGGGCACAGCACGACGTTGCGGCCGACGTACAGATCCGGCAACGCGGCCTCGACGCCGCTCGACTCGCGGCCGGCGATCGGGTGACCCGGCACGAACTGCGCGATCCGCGCGCCGAGCGCTTCGCGCGCGGCCGCAACGACATCGGACTTGGTGCTGCCTGCATCGGTGACGATCGTCGCCGCTTCAAGCCACGGCGCGATGCGCGCGAGCAGCGGGCCCGTCTGCGCGACAGGTGCAGCCAGCAGCACCAGATCGGCACCCGTCAGCGCGTCGCGCAATTGCGCGTCGTCGTCGAGCGCCGCCGCGCGGTCGATCACGCCGAGTGCGAGCGCACGCTCGACCGAAGCACGCGAACGGCCCACGCCGACAACCTCGCCCGCGCCGCCCGGCGCGCGCTCGCGCAGCGCGCGGGCCAGCGATCCGCCGATCAGGCCGACGCCGAAGATGACCAGTTTGTTGAATGCAAAGCCTGACACGACTAGAGCCAAGTTACGCGCGCAGGACGACGCCCCGCACGCGGAATTCCAGATTCCGGGCCACGGGCCCGCACCCGGCGCAACCTGCGCCGGATGCCGCCCGAACCCGCCTTCGGCAGCACCGATCGGCCTGCCCTGCCCGCGTGGCCGCAACGCCTGCGCGAACAGGCCACGGGCCGCCACGCATCAGCGTGCGCGCGGATACGAACCGAGTATCTTCAGGAACGCGGCCTTCTGGCCGAGTTCCGCGAGCGCGGCCGCAACCGACGCATCGTCCCGGTGCCCTTCGATGTCGATGTAGAAGTAGTACTCCCACGTGCCGACGCGCGCCGGACGCGACTCGAAGCGCGTCATCGACACGCCGTGCCGCGCGAGCGGCTCGAGCAGCTTGAACACGGCACCCGGTTCGTTCTTCACCGACACGATCAGCGACGTCTGGTCGTGACCGCTCTGCCCGGCCGGCTGCTTGCCGATGATCACGAAGCGCGTGCGGTTGTGCGGATCGTCCTGGATCAGCGAGAACGCGATCTGCAAGCCGTAGTGTGCGGCCGCGCGGTCGCCCGCGATCGCCGCGACGGTCGGATCGGCCGCCGCGAGACGCGCAGCCTCCGCGTTGCTCGCCACCGCCTGCCGCTCGAGCTGCGGCGCATTCGCCGCGAGCCACTGCTGACATTGCGCAAGCGCCTGCGCGTGTGCGCAGACGCGCTTCACGCCGTCGAGCGTGCCGCTCTGCGTCAACAGGTTGTGATGGATCGGTAGCGCGAGTTCGCCGCTGATCAGCAATTGCGTCTGCAGCAGCAGGTCGAGCGTGCGCGACACGGCGCCTTCGGTCGAATTTTCGACCGGCGCGATACCGAACGCGGACGCGCCGGCCTCGACCGAGCGGAACACCTCGTCGATCGACGGGCACGGCAGCCCTTCGATCGACTGGCCGAAATATTCGAGCATCGCCTGCTCGCTATACGTGCCGACCGGCCCGAGGAACGCGACGTGGATCGTCTGCTCGAGCGCGCGGCTCGCGGCCATGATCTCGCGCCAGATGGCGCTGATATGCTCGCTCGCGAGCGGCCCCGCGCTCATGTCCTGCAGCCGGGCGATCACTTGCAGCTCGCGCTCCGGCCGGAACACCGGCGCGTTGAAATGCTTCTTGACCTCGCCCACCTCCAGCGCCACCGCGGCGCGCTGGTTCAGGAGCGCGATCAGCTGCGCATCGATCGCATCGATGCGATCGCGCAGCGGTTTCAGGCGGGAATTCAGTTCGTCGTCCATGCGTTTTGCCGTGCTGTTTGAACAGCGCCGCCGTCAGGCGCCGCGCTGCTCGAAGTCCTTCATGTACTCGACGAGCGCTTTCACGCCCTCGAGCGGCACCGCGTTGTAGATCGACGCCCGCATGCCGCCGACGGACTTGTGGCCCTTCAGCTGCAGCAGCCCGCGCGCCTTTGCGCCGGCAAGGAAGTCTTCGTTGCGCGTTTCGTCGGCCAGGAAAAACGGCACGTTCATCCGCGAACGTGCTGCCGGCTCGACCTTGTTCAGATAGAAACTGCTCGCATCGATCGTGTCGTAGAGCAGCTTCGCCTTTTCGATATTGCGGGCCTCGATCGCTTCGAGGCCACCCTGCCGCTTCAGCCACTGGAACACCAGGCCCGCGATGTAGATCGCGTAGGTGGGCGGCGTGTTGTACAGCGAGTTGTTCGCTGCGATGGTCTTCCATTCGAACGCGGACGGGCAGATCGACAGCGCACGGTCGAGCAGATCCTCGCGCACGATCACGAGCGTCACGCCGGCCATCCCGATGTTCTTCTGCGCGCCGCCGAACAGCACGCCGTACTTCGCGACGTCCAGCGGACGCGACAGGATGTGCGACGAGACATCCGCGACCAGCGGCACGTCACCGAGATCGGGAATCTCGAACGTCTCGACGCCGTCGATCGTCTCGTTGGTACACAGATGCACGTAGGCCGGATCGTCCGACAGCTGCCATTCGGCGCGCGCGGGCGCACGCGTGAAGCCGTCTTCCGTCTTGCCGGTTGCGGCGAGATGCGGCGTGCCGTATTTCTTCGCTTCGCTGAACGACTTCTGCGACCACGAGCCCGTGACGACGAAGTCGGCCGTCGTGCGCGACCCGAGCAGGTTCATCGGGACGATCGCGTTTTCCGCGATACCGCCGCCCTGCAGGAACAGGATCCGGTGACTGGCCGGCACGCCGAGCAGGTCGCGCAGGTCGGTCAGCGCGGCCTCGTGGATCGACATGAATTCCTTGCCGCGATGGCTCATCTCCATCACGCTCATGCCGCTGCCATGCCAGTCGAGCATTTCGTCGGCCGCTTGCCGCAGCACTTCCTCGGGCATCGCCGCAGGGCCGGCGGAGAAATTAAAGACGCGCATCGTGAAAACCTCGGAGGGACGCGACCGGCTCGCCGCCGGCAGAACGCGCCAGAAAAGAAATGGCCGCTTGCGCTCGCGCGCAAACGGCCATTATCGCACTGTCGTCAGGCTCCCGCCAAACCCGGCCGAACGGCCGGGGGCGTGCCCGGACGGCTTTACTTGCCCGGCTTGACTGCTGCGACTTCCTTGTCAGCCTGCGTGCGCGTTGCCTGGATAGCTTGCGGCATGTACTTCTGCATCAGGCCGTTGACCACGTCGCGACCGACCTGATCCTGAACCTGGATGAACTTGCGGCCCGTCGGGCTCTTGTAGAACGTCGTCAGATCCTTGATCTCCGACGTGCTGTAGTACTTCGCGTAGGCGTCGTACTGAGCCGACATCGCGTCGCTCTGGAACTGTTGCGTGCCGAACACCTTGCCTGCGCCGTCAACCAGCTTCGGCACCGCGTTCTTCTGCAGCGTCGGAACGGCAGCCTGCTTCTGCTTGTCGTTCAGCGTCTTGTTTTCCGACAGCGCGTCCGACAGGATTGCCGGGACGAGTTGCTTGGCCTGCATTTCGGCGCTGTTGCCGATTGCCGACACGAGCTTCGGCGCGTCGATCGCGTCGAGCAGATCCTTGATCGCTGCCTTCTTGTCGGCGTCGATCGGCGCAGCTGCTGCCGGAGCTGCCGGTGCGGAATTCGACAGCGCTTGCGCCATCGCGAACGTCGGCACCAGTGCAGCCAGCAGAACCAGTTGCTTGAATTGCTTTTGCATCATCACTCCCTTTTGGAAATATGAATGGTTGCTCGCCGGCCGCGGCGCTTCGCGCCTGCGGCGGCTAGAGTCTCATCCGTTCTTCAGGCTTCGCCGTCCGACGCCTCGTCGGCTTCGCCCTCGCCCTCTTCGGCCTCCGCGATCTGCTGCAGGCCAGAGAGCTTGGTACCCTCATCGAGACTGATGAGTGTAACACCTTGCGTGGCACGCCCCATCTCGCGAATCTCCGAGACACGGGTGCGAATCAACACGCCGGCCGTCGTGATCAGCATGATCTGATCTTCGGCATCGACGAGCGTTGCAGCCACGACCTTGCCGTTACGCTCGGACGTCTGGATCGCGATCATACCCTTCGTGCCGCGGCCGTGACGCGTGTACTCGGTGATCGGCGTGCGCTTGCCGTAGCCGTTCTCGGTCGCGGTGAGCACCGTCTGCTCCTCGCTGCCGGCAACCAGCAGCGCGATGACCTGCTGCCCGTCCTCGAGCTGCATGCCGCGCACGCCACGCGCCTCGCGCCCCATCGGACGCACGTCGTTCTCGTCGAAGCGCACGGCCTTGCCGGAGTCGGAGAACAGCATCACGTCGTGCGCGCCGTCGGTGATCGACGCACCGATCAGGAAGTCGCCTTCGTCGAGACCGACCGCGATGATGCCCTTCTTCATCGGACGGCTGAATGCCTCGAGCGGCGTCTTCTTCACGGTGCCGAGCGACGTTGCCATGAAGATGAACTTGTCGGCCGAGAATTCCTTGACCGGCAGCACGACGTTGATCTTCTCGCCTTCCTGCAGCGGGAACATGTTGACGATCGGGCGGCCGCGCGAGTTGCGCGAGCCCTGCGGCACTTCATAGACCTTGACCCAGTACACGCGGCCGCGGTTCGAGAAGCACAGGATGTAATCGTGCGTGTTCGCGATGAACAGCGTCTCGATCCAGTCGTCTTCCTTCATCTGCGTCGCCTGCTTGCCGCGACCGCCACGCTTCTGCGCACGGTACTCGGACAGCGGCTGCGACTTCACGTAGCCCGCATGCGACATCGTGACGACCATGTCCTGCGGCGTGATCAGGTCTTCGGTGTTCAGCTCGGTCGCGTTCAGCTCGATCTTCGAGCGGCGCGCGTCGCCGAACTCGGCCTTCACCGAGGTCAGCTCCTCGCCGATCATCGTCGTGATCCGCTCGGGGCGCGCGAGGATGTCCAGCAGGTCGGCGATCTGGGCCATCACTTCGCGGTACTCGCCGATGATCTTGTCCTGCTCGAGGCCGGTCAGGCGCTGCAGACGCATCTGCAGGATTTCCTGGGCCTGCGTGTCGGACAGGCGGTACAGCCCGTCGGCCTGCATGCCGAACGCCGGGTTCAGGCCTTCCGGGCGATACGCGGAGCGGCCGCCGGCCGCCGCGTTCTCGCTCTCGGCACGCGTGAGCATCTCGCGCACGAGCGACGAATCCCACGGCTTCGCCATCAACTCCGCCTTCGCGATCGGCGGCGTCGGCGCGGCCTTGATGATCGCGATGAACTCGTCGATGTTCGCGAGCGCGACCGCGAGACCTTCGAGCACGTGGCCGCGTTCGCGGGCCTTGCGCAGTTCGTAGATCGTGCGGCGCGTCAGCACTTCGCGTCGATGCGACAGGAAGCACTGCAGGATTTCCTTCAGGTTCAGCAGCTTCGGCTGGCCGTCGACGAGCGCGACCATGTTCATGCCGAACGTATCCTGGAGCTGCGTCGCCTTGTACAGGTTGTTCAGCACCACTTCCGGCACCTCACCGCGCTTGAGCTCGATCACGACGCGCATGCCGCTCTTGTCGGACTCGTCGCGGATGTCGGAGATGCCTTCGAGCTTCTTCTCGTTGACGAGCTCGGCGATCCGCTCGAGCAGCGAGCGCTTGTTCACCTGGTACGGCAACTCGTCGACGATGATCGCCATCCGCTGGCCGCGGTCGATCTCCTCGAAGTGCGTGGCAGCACGCATCACGACGCGGCCGCGCCCGGTGCGATAGCCGTCGCGCACGCCGGCGACGCCGTAGATGATGCCGGCCGTCGGGAAATCCGGCGCCGGGATGATCTCGATCAGCTCGTCGATCGTCGCTTCCGGGTTGCCCAGCAGGTGCTGGCACGCGTCGACGACTTCGTTCAGGTTGTGCGGGGGGATGTTGGTCGCCATGCCGACCGCAATACCCGACGAGCCGTTGATCAGCAGGTTCGGGATGCGCGACGGCAGGACCGACGGCTGCATTTCGTTGCCGTCGTAGTTCGGCTCGAAATCGACCGTTTCCTTGTCGATGTCGGCGAGCAGCTCGTGACCGATCTTCGCCATGCGAATTTCGGTGTAACGCATCGCCGCGGCATTGTCGCCGTCGATCGAGCCGAAGTTGCCCTGCCCGTCGATCAGCATGTAGCGCAGCGAGAAGTCCTGCGCCATCCGCACGATCGTGTCGTAGACCGCGGTGTCACCGTGAGGGTGGTACTTACCGATCACGTCACCGACGATACGCGCCGACTTCTTGTACGCGCGGTTCCAGTCGTTGTTCAGTTCGTGCATCGCGAACAACACGCGCCGGTGCACGGGTTTCAGGCCATCGCGGACATCCGGGAGGGCACGTCCGACGATCACGCTCATCGCGTAATCGAGATACGAACGGCGCATTTCCTCTTCTAGGGAGGTGGGCAGGGTCTCTTTGGCGAATTGATCCATGTATCCGTATCGTTTCGGAGCGAAGACGGCGAACGCCTTTCGCGTGGGCGCTGCATGCGCAACGCAACGCGAGATTCTAACATGCGCCCATCAGCCGCCAATTCGCCCCCTCTATATATGAATAGCAAAAATCGCGGCGTCGGCGAATCGGCCGCAATGGCACATCGCAATCGCCCCCGACTCGTCATCACAGACGATTGCCGCGTCACGCGTTCCTCGCGCACGAGTAAACAACTGCATTCATCGGCGCAATTTCGCCGCCACACTCTTGACAATTTCTAAAAGTTACGGCAGGCCAGTGTTGCGCATGCACCACAAAGTTGAAGCGATCTTGGGGTGGGGAGGATTTTTTTTCGTAGGAAGGGAACGATATGGCAAAATGCCAACGCACTGAAAGTTAGACGCTGCTCGAAGTCTACACAGAGGCGGCGCCGCGTTTTTTGTGCCGCACCAATGTTATACTTCGAGCAATGTATGACTTGTCACCGTCAACAGGCTCGCAGTAAACCTGCGGTAATCTCAATTTCGAGAGGAGAAATATGAATAAACTTTCAAAGCTCGCGTTCATTGCAGCTACCGCAGTTATGGCTGCATCCGCTTCGGCACAGTCGGTGCCGGCGTCGCGCCAAGCCGTCAATGACAACTGGGTCAACGGCACGGGCGAATGGGTGTGGATGAACGGTACGAACGAGCTCTGCTGGCGCGATGCGTTCTGGACGCCGGCCACCGCCAACGCGAAGTGCGATGGCGCACTGGTCGCCCAGGCACCGCAGCCGCCGGTCGCTCCGGTCGCTCCGGCTATCACGAGCCAGAAGATCACGTATCAAGCTGACGCACTGTTCGACTTCGACAAGGCAACGCTCAAGCCGCTGGGCAAGCAAAAGCTGGACGAACTGGCTTCGAAGATCGAAGGCATGAACACGGAAGTGGTCGTCGCAACGGGCTACACGGACCGCATCGGTTCGGACAAGTACAACGACCGTCTGTCGCTGCGCCGTGCGCAAGCCGTGAAGTCGTACCTGGTCAGCAAGGGTGTGCCGGCCAACAAGATCTACACGGAAGGCAAGGGCAAGCGCAACCCGGTTACGACTGGCTGCAACCAGAAGAACCGCAAGCAACTCATCGCCTGCCTCGCACCGGATCGCCGCGTGGAAGTGGAAGTGGTTGGTACGCAGCAAGTGCAGAAGACGACCGTTCCGGCAAACTAAGCCGCGGTTTTCGACTGCTTCAAAGCCCCGCTCCGGCGGGGCTTTTTCTTTGACGCCCGTCCAGGCGCTCGCCGCTTCGCCGCTCGTCCGCTTCTTATATACTCGGGGCTGACGAATCGCAGCACCGCCCTCCTTCCGTAGCCCGTTTGCCGACATGACCAACGCCGACCCGCACGAACTCCAGAAATTCAGCGACCTCGCCCATCGGTGGTGGGATCCGAATGCCGAATTCAAGCCGCTGCACGACCTGAACCCGGTCCGGCTCGGCTGGATCGATGCGCATGCGCACCTCGCCGGCAAGCGCGCACTCGACATCGGCTGCGGCGGCGGCATCCTGTCCGAATCGATGGCCGGACTCGGCGCGCAGGTGAAAGGCATCGACCTGTCGACCGAAGCACTCGGCGTCGCCGACCTGCACAGTCTCGAAAGCGGCATCTCGGTCGATTACGAGGCCATCGCGGCCGAAGCGATCGCCGCGCGCGAACCGGGCACCTACGATGTCGTCACGTGCATGGAAATGCTCGAGCACGTGCCGTCGCCCGGCGATATCGTCGCCGCCTGCGCGACGCTCGTGAAGCCGGGTGGCTGGGTGTTCTTCTCGACGCTGAACCGCAACCTGAAGGCATACCTGTTCGCCGTGATCGGCGCGGAGTACATCGCGCAAATGCTGCCGAAGGGCACGCACGACTACGCGCGCTTCATCCGTCCGTCGGAACTGGCCAGCTTCGTGCGGGCAACGGATCTGCACATCGTGGAGATCAAGGGCATCACGTATCACCCGATCGGCAAGCGCTTCGCGCTGTCGAACGACGCCGACATCAACTACCTCGTCGCGTGCCGTCGCGGCGCGTGACCTTCCAACCGGCATGACGACTCCCCTCTCGACCGCGCGGGCACCACTCGACGAACCGCGCCTGCTGCACTGCGATGCCGTGCTGTTCGACCTGGACGGCACGCTCGCCGACACGGCCCCCGATCTCGCGGCCGCCGTCAACAAGATGCAACGCGTGCGCGACCTGCCCGAGACACCGCTCGACGTGCTGCGGCCGCTAGCCTCGGCCGGCGCGCGCGGCCTGCTCGGCGGTGCATTCGGCATCGATCCGCACACGCCCGGTTATGAAGCGATGCGCGACGAGTTCCTGGCCAACTACGCGACGGATCTATGCGTGCACACGACGCTGTTCCCCGGCATCGACGACGTGCTCGACGAACTCGACGCGCGCGGCGTGCGCTGGGGCATCGTCACGAACAAGGCCATGCGGCTCACGGCGCCGCTCGTCGACCTGCTCGGCCTCGCGCGGCGCGCCGCCTGCGTCGTCGGGGGTGACACAACGCCGCACCCGAAGCCGCACCCGGCCCCGTTGCTGCATGCGGCCGACCAGTTGACGCTCGCGCCTGCGCGCATCGTCTACGTCGGCGACGACCTGCGCGACATTCAAGCCGGCAGCGCCGCCGGCATGGCGACGGTCGCGGCGGCGTACGGCTATTGCGGTGATGGCGCGGCGCCGGCCGACTGGCAAGCGCAGCATCTCGTCGACACGACGCTGCAACTGCGCGAACTGCTGCGCGATGTTGGGCTATAATGATTGATCTTATCCGCGGGGGCGACCTGGTTTCGACAGGGGTTGTGAAGCGGCTAGGGCATGTCGAGGACCCGTCACCTCGTTAATCAATGGGAAAATCGTAACTGCAAACGACGATACGTTCGCACTGGCAGCCTAAGGGCCGCCGTCCTCTGCCTAGTTCACTGACGGGCTAGTGTCGCAAGACCGGTAGCAATACCGCCAGAGGTCATTTACGTCAGTTAAGCCCTGTCGGCGTCGCGACGCCAGGGTCGAAAACCTAGCGAATCGCCGTAGTGCAGCGTGTTCGTCCGCGTCGCTGCGGTTAAATCAAATGACTGAACTAAACATGTAGAACTAGTCGTGGAGCGCTTCTGGACGCGGGTTCGATTCCCGCCGCCTCCACCAAATTCCGCGCTCGCCGCACGAACCCCGCATGACGCAAGTCTGCGGGGTTTTTTGTTGCCGGCGAAACGCACTCGCCCTCTCCTTCCGAAAAAGCGCCCAGCCACGGGTGGGCCGGGCGGAATGCCACCGGACTTCCGGCGACAGGAGGTGACGGATAGCCTGCCGTGCCCGCGCGCTCATCGATCGCGCCGGCAGCGGCCCGCCCGGGTGCTGCGGCTCCAGGCGCGACGCGTCGTCGCACCCGGCATTCACGCACACCGGGCAATACGCGGTTTAGCTGCCGCGATACAGCGACTTCATTTCTTCAGCGGTGGCCGGACGCACGCCCATCGCACGCGAACCCGATGCCGATGCGCCCTGTGCCTGTGCGCCGTAACCGCTGGCGTCGGCGCCTTGCGCTTGCGCCAGCGCAGCGCGCTGCTGCTCTGCAACACGCGCCGTGGCAGCCTGGATCGCTTCCGGGTAGTGCGGATCTTCACCGCGAGCGGAGTTGTAACCAGCCTGCTGCAACTGAACCAGTTCGGCACGAACCTGCGCGCGAGTGATCGTCGAACCCGACTGGGCGAACGACACGACCGGGGCAACGAGAGCGGCAGCAACGACAACAGCTTGAACGAGCGATTTCATGATGACCTACCTCCAGATTTGTCTGTGTTCGCGGTGAACACCTTGTTCATCGCTGACAACCCGAAGTTTATGTAGGCGGATGCTTAAGAATAAGGCAGGTTTCTGGAAGACATCCTTCCTGATTTACGGGTTAACCCTAAATCACCCGGCATCGAATCACATGACGATTCGACGGAAAGCAAAAGCCCCGCGAAGCGGCAACGCTTCGCGGGGCTCGGACAAAATCGGAATCGCACGGGACGCCTGCCGCCACCGATCACACAGCCAGATCGGCACGCGCGCGCAACACCCGTCAGTTGAATCGGTGCTGCGGACGCGCCCGTCAGCCAGGTTACCGGCTATCCATCGGGCACTTCAGATTGCAGCCGTTGGGGTCCCCCAGGTCACCCTTGCGGCGCAAGGTCGACTTCTTGCCGCTCTGGTATTTCTGCGACGGCGCGGACGCCGCGAACGGCATCTGCGGATGCTCGTTCAGGCGAAACTGTTCGCTCAGGATACCGCCGGGCACACCGGGCGAATTCTGCGCGAGCGCAAACGGCGAAACAGCGGCCAGCAGCCCCGCGGACAACACTGCCGCGGTGAGGGGAACGGAAAATTTCATGGCGGGATGACGCTTGAACGGCGTACTTGTTGGAACGTTGGTCAAGCGGCAAGCGTAGCGCAAATCCCCTGCTGCTGCATCGCGGTTCGATTGCGTCCGCGTTACCGGGCATTGCCCGCCGGCACGCTCGCGCCGTCGCCGCCGGCCAGCCCCGACGCAATGCTCGCCAGCGTTCCACACGCAGCCGGATCGTAGCCGTCGAGATGCGCGACGCGCTCGACAAAGCGCGCATCGCGCAGCAGCGCCAGCACGCCGGCAAGCGGTCGCGCGTCGAGCCGCGCGCGCTCACATGCGAAGTAATAGTCTTCGTCGACGACCGGGATGAAATCGAGCCCGAAATGATGGGCGGCCGGCTCTACGCCGAAACCGAGATCGGCCATCCCGCTCGCGACGAACGCCGCGATCGCCGAATGCGTGAGCTCGGCCGACGCGTAGCCGTCGATGCGCTCGGGATCGATGCCGATCGCGCGCAGCGCGAGATCCAGCAGCATGCGCGTGCCCGACCCCGGCTGGCGATTGACGAAGCGGATGTCATTGCGCGCGAGATCCGCGAGCCCGCGAACCTGCTTCGGGTTGCCGCGCGGAATGAACAGCCCCTGCTGGCGCCTTGTCAGGTGGATCAGCACGTGGCGCGTATCGTCGAGCCACGGCCGGTAGATCTGCGCGCACTGCGCGCGAAACGCGCCGCGCGGCAGATGGAAGCCGGCCAGGTCGCACTCGCCGCGGGCAAGCGCCTGCACGGCCTCGACGCTCTCGCGATACTTGATGTCGACAGCCGCCTGCACATCGACCAGCGCGGAGACGAGCGTCGCGACCGCGTAGCCGTGCGACGCATGGATACGCACGGCGCCGTCGCGCTGCGCGAGCCGCCGATTCAGGTCGCTCGCCACTTCGGCGGCCAGCGTGCGCAGGTTCCCGTCGAGCCGGCTGCGCGCGAGGCGCTGCGCATCGACGACGGCCCGCCCGAGCGCCGACAGCGTCGAGCCCTTGCCCCGCGCGGTTTCGATCAGTTCCCCGCCGATGCACGCCTCCAGCGCACGCAGCATGCCCCACGCGTGCCGATAAGACAGCCCTTTCGCTTGCGCGGCCTGCGCAATGCTGCCCGTGTCGGCCACGAGTTCGAGCAACGGCGCCACATCCGACAGACTGGCCGCACGGCCTTCCGTGTCGCGTACGGTCAGATACGCGTCGCATTCGATACGAATCAATTATGCACTCCGATTTCCTATTGCGACCGCCAAATCTTCCGCTTATCGTTGGGCGAAATCAATCAGAACGAAGTCGCGATGCGCACTATATGAATCTCGAGCGCATATGAGACTTTGGAGGAGCACAACGGATGTCCCCGAATTCCCAAGCGCCCGACGCGCTCGTCGAGCGCCATGCGTGCGCCGGCCGGTCGCTCGTGGCGATCCTGCACGCGATCCAGGACGACGCGGGTTACGTGCCGCCAGGCTGCGTCGCGCCGCTCGCCCGCGCACTCAACCTGTCGCGCGCGGAAGTGCACGGTGTCCTGACTTACTACCACCACTTCCGCACCGCGCCGCCCGCCCGCGTGACGATCCAGATGTGCCGCGCCGAAGCGTGCCGCAGCATGGGCTGCGAAGCGCTGGCCGCGCATGCGGAAGCCCGCACGGGTTGCCGGTTCGACGCGGTGCACGGCGATGCGGCCGACGCGCATGCGCCCGGTGACGTCGCACTCGAATCGGTCTACTGCCTCGGACTGTGTGCGCAGTCGCCGTCGCTGACGGTCAACGGTGTGCTGCATGCCAAGGTCACGCCGGAGAAATTCGACGCGCTGCTTGCCGACGCGGTCGCCCGCACCCCGGAGGCCGCATGACGACCCGCGTCTATGTCCCGCGCGATTCGTCCGCGCTGGCGCTCGGCGCCGACGCGCTCGCCGCCGCGATCGAGGCGGAAGCCGAACGCCGCGGCATCGCCATCGAACTGGTCCGCAACGGTTCGCGCGGGCTGCTGTGGCTCGAGCCGCTCGTCGAGGTCGGCACGGCCGCTGGCCGCGTCGGCTATGCGAACCTGTCGGCCGCCGACGTCCCGGCCCTGTTCGATGCAAACTGGCTCGAAGGCGGCGCGCATCCGAGCGGCGTCGGCCTCGTCGACGCACTGCCCTATCTCGCGCGCCAGCAACGCCTCACGTTCGCCCGGATCGGCCTGACCGACCCGTTGTCGATCGACGACTACCTGCGATATGAAGGCCTCGCCGGCCTGAAGAACGCGCTCGCGCTCGACGGCGATGCCGCGTGCGAAACATTGATCGAATCGGGGCTGCGCGGCCGCGGCGGTGCAGCGTTCCCCGCAGGCATCAAGTGGCGCACGGTCCGGCAAGCACGCGCCACGCAGAAGTACATCGTCTGCAATGCGGACGAAGGCGATTCGGGCACGTTCTCCGACCGCCTGATCATGGAATGCGATCCGTACTGCCTGATCGAAGGGATGATCATCGCGGGCGTCGCGACCGGCGCGACGGTCGGCTACATCTACGTGCGCAGCGAATACCCGCACGCGATCGCCACGCTCGAAGCCGCGATCGTCCGCGCACGCGAAGCCGGCTGGCTCGGCGAGCACGTGCTCGGCTCCGCGCACGCGTTCGAGCTGCACGTCGCGAAAGGCGCGGGCTCGTACGTGTGCGGCGAGGAAACGGCGCTGCTCGAATCGCTCGAAGGCAAGCGCGGCGTCGTGCGTGCGAAACCGCCGCTGCCCGCGCTCGCCGGCCTGTACGGCCAGCCGACCGTCATCAACAACGTGATCACGCTCGCAACGGCACCCGTGATCTTCGCGCGCGGCGCCGCGTTCTATCGCGACTACGGGATGGGCCGCTCGCGCGGCACGCTGCCGTTCCAGCTCGCCGGCAACATCCGCCACGGCGGCCTCGTCGAACTCGCGTTCGGGGTCACGCTGCGCGAGCTGCTGTTCGATTTCGGCGGCGGCACGGCCAGCGGCCGGCCCGCACGTGCCGCGCAGGTGGGCGGCCCGCTCGGCACCTACCTGCCCGACCACCAGTGGGACGTGCCGCTCGACTACGAAGCGTATACGGCGATTGGCGCGGTGGTCGGCCACGGCGGCATCGTGCTGCACGACGATACGTCGAACCTCGCCGATCTGGCCGAATACGCGATGAAGTTCTGCGCGATCGAGTCGTGCGGCAAGTGCACGCCGTGCCGGATCGGTTCGACGCGCGGCGTCGAGACCATCGCACGCATTCGCCACGGCGATACGTCGGAGCGGCAGGTCACGCTGCTGCGCGACCTGTGCGACACGATGCTGGCCGGTTCGCTGTGCGCCATGGGCGGCATGACACCCTACCCGGTGCTGTCCGCGCTCGACCATTTCCCCGAAGATTTCGGGCTCGCTGCCGGCAAACCTGCCGCGTCGGGTCCGGTCAAGGCTGCGGCCTGACCCAGAAGGAGCCCTGCATGTCCCTCGACACGAACAACGTCCGCCAAGGCGGCTGCGGCTCGGGCCAATGCGCGTGCAAGAGCGCCGCGCAGGCGCGTGCCCTCGATCCGTTCGACGATACCGACTACGGCACGCCGCAACGGCATGCCGATACCGACGTCACGCTCGAAATCGACGGCCAGCCGGTCACGGTGCCGGCCGGCACGTCGGTGATGCGTGCGGCGATCGAAGCCGGCGTCAACGTCCCGAAGCTCTGCGCGACCGATTCGCTCGAACCGTTCGGCTCGTGCCGTCTGTGCCTCGTCGAAATCGAAGGCCGGCGCGGTTATCCGGCGTCGTGCACGACACCTGCCGAAGCCGGCATGAAGGTGCGCACGCAGTCGGACCGGCTGCAGTCGCTGCGTCGCAACGTGATGGAGCTGTACATCTCCGACCACCCGCTCGACTGCCTCACCTGCCCCGCCAACGGCGACTGCGAGCTGCAGGACATGGCCGGTGTGGTCGGGCTGCGCGAGGTGCGTTACGGCTTCGACGGTGCGAATCACCTGCGCGACAAGAAGGACGAATCGAATCCGTACTTCACGTACGACCCGTCGAAGTGCATCGTCTGCAACCGCTGCGTGCGCGCCTGCGAGGAAACGCAGGGCACGTTCGCGCTGACGATCGCCGCACGCGGCTTCGAATCACGCGTCGCGGCCGGCGAAAGCGAATCGTTCATGGCGTCGGAATGCGTGTCGTGTGGCGCGTGCGTCGCCGCCTGCCCGACCGCCACGCTGCAGGAAAAATCCATCGTGCAACTCGGGCAGGCCGAACACTCGGTCGTCACGACCTGCGCATACTGCGGCGTCGGCTGCTCGTTCAAGGCGGAGATGAAGGGCACGCAGGTCGTGCGCATGACGCCGCACAAGAACGGCCTCGCGAACGAAGGTCACGCATGCGTGAAGGGCCGCTTCGCGTGGGGCTATGCGACGCACAAGGACCGCATCACGAAGCCGATGATCCGCGAGAAGATCACCGACCCGTGGCGCGAAGTCAGCTGGGACGAAGCGCTCACCTACGCGGCAACGCAATTCCGCAAGCTGCAGGACAAGTACGGCCGCGATTCCATTGGCGGCATCACGTCGTCGCGTTGCACGAACGAGGAAACCTACCTCGTGCAGAAGCTGGTGCGCGCCGCGTTCGGCAACAACAACGTCGACACCTGCGCACGCGTGTGCCACTCGCCGACGGGCTATGGCCTCAAGACGACACTCGGCGAATCGGCCGGCACGCAGACGTTCGCATCGGTCGGCCAGGCCGACGTGATCGTCGTGATGGGCGCGAACCCGACCGACGGGCACCCGGTGTTCGGCTCTCGGCTGAAGCGGCGCGTGCGTGAAGGCGCGAAGCTGATCGTGATCGACCCGCGCCGCATCGACGTCGTCGACGGCCCGCATGTAAAGGCCACGCACCACCTGCAACTGCGCCCCGGCACCAATGTCGCGATCGTCAACGCGCTCGCCCACGTGATCGTCACCGAAGGGCTCGTCGCCGATGCATTCGTCGCCGAGCGCTGCGACACGCGCGCATTCGAGCAATGGCGCGAGTTCGTCTCGCGAGCCGACAACTCGCCCGAGGCGAGCGCCGACGTGACGGGCGTGCCGGCCGAGCTGGTACGCGAAGCCGCGCGCCTCTATGCGACGGGCGGCAATGCCGCGATCTATTACGGCTTGGGCGTGACCGAACACGCACAGGGCTCGACGACGGTGATGGGCATCGCGAACCTCGCGATGGCGACCGGCAACATCGGCCGCGAAGGCGTCGGCGTCAATCCGCTGCGCGGCCAGAACAACGTGCAGGGCTCGTGCGACATGGGCTCGTTCCCGCACGAACTGCCCGGCTACCGGCACATCGGCGACGAAGTCGTGCGCACGCAGTTCGAAGCGGCGTGGTCGGCGAAGCTGCAACCGGAACCGGGGCTGCGCATCCCGAACATGTTCGACGCGGCGCTCGACGGCAGCTTCAAGGGGCTTTACTGCCAGGGCGAGGACATCGTTCAGTCGGACCCGAATACGCAGCACGTCGCGGCCGCGCTGTCGGCAATGGAATGCATCGTCGTGCAGGACATCTTCCTGAACGAGACCGCGAAATACGCGCACGTGCTGCTGCCCGGCTCGTCGTTCCTCGAGAAGGACGGCACGTTCACGAACGCGGAACGCCGCATCTCGCGCGTGCGCAAGGTGATGCCGCCGCTCGCGGGCTACGCGGACTGGGAAGTCACGCTGATGCTGTCGCGCGCGCTCGGCTACGAGATGGACTATGCGCATCCGTCGGAAATCATGGACGAGATCGCCCGGCTCACGCCGACCTTCTCGGGTGTGTCGTACGCGAAGCTCGACACGCTCGGCAGCATTCAGTGGCCGTGCAACGAGCACGCGCCGGAAGGCACGCCGACGATGCACATCGACGCATTCGTGCGCGGCAAGGGCAAGTTCGTGATCACGCAGTTCATCGCGTCGCCGGAGAAGGTCACGCAGCGCTATCCGCTGATCCTGACGACGGGCCGCATCCTGTCGCAGTACAACGTCGGCGCGCAGACCCGCCGCACCGAGAACGTGCGGTGGCACGAAGAGGATCGCCTCGAGATCCATCCGCACGACGCGCAGGATCGCGGTATCCGCAGCGGCGACTGGGTCGGCATCGAATCGCGTGCGGGGCAGACGGTGCTGCGCGCGCTCGTGACCGAACGCATGCAACCGGGTGTCGTTTATACGACGTTCCACTTCCCGGAATCGGGCGCGAACGTGATCACGACGGACAGCTCGGACTGGGCGACGAACTGCCCCGAGTACAAGGTGACGGCCGTGCAGGTGCTGCCCGTCGCGCAGCCGTCCGACTGGCAGCAAGCGTATGCGCGCTTCAACGCGGAGCAGCTCGACCTGCTCGAGCGCCGCGCCGGCGTGACGACAGGCAAGTGAGGACGCGATGGACAACGGACACCTGATCGACATGGCCAACCAGATCGGCGCATTCTTCGAATCGATGCCCGATCGAGACGAAGCGCTGACCGGCATCGCCGACCATATCCGGCGCTTCTGGGAGCCGCGGATGCGCCGCGCGTTTCTCGCGGCGCTCGACGATCCGTCGAGCGAGGCCGGGCAACGTGCGGCACCGATCGTGCGCGACGCGATCGCCGTGCACCGCGCGTCGCTCGTACCCGCCACGGCGAGCGCCTGACGGCACCGCTACGCGGGCCGCGACAGGCCCGCGAACCAGCTTTCGCAGTGGCGCAGCAGCGCGTTCGCATCGGTCGCCGTGCGCCCGCGCACGGCGACGTAACCATCCGGCCGCAGCAGGTAAAACGACGGCCGCGAGCGGCCGTATTCCTGCGCGAGCCCGGCATCGCCGCCGTCGGCATCGGTGACGCGCCAGACGCGCACCGCATCCGGCATGATCCGCTCGAGCCCCTGCACGAGCGCCTGCGCATCGGTCGGCATCGGCGGCACCGCACCGGTGTCGGCATTCTCCGGCTCTTCCAGCAACAGCAACGTGAAGCTCGTCGGATCGTGCAGGTCGTATAGCCGCGCCGTTCCAGGCGCCTGACCGAGCGGCCCGTCGAGCACCCGCACGTGCGCGTCGGGTGCCCGCTCGCCTGCGCGCGGCCCGCCATCGAGCACGCGCTCGAGCGTCAGCGGACTCTTCCGGTACTGCACGCCGAGCTCGCTGACCGTGCGCCGCACCGCATCGCGCATCGGCCCGAACGACGCCAGCACCGGCACGACGTGATCGCGCAGCAGCTTCATCGCGCCACGCTCGGCTTCGACGATCTGCGTGACGAAACCGGTCTGCCGCAACACGTCGCGCTCGATCGGATGACGCTCCGCGTGATACGTGTCGAGCAGCCGCTCGGGCGTGCCCGCGCCGAGCACGCGCGCGAGCTTCCAGCCAAGATTGAACGCCTCCTGGATGCCGGTGTTCATGCCCTGCGCGCCGGCCGGGCTGTGAACATGCGCGGCGTCGCCCGCGAAGAACACGCGGCCGTGACGCAACCGGTCGACCATCCGGCTGTGCAGATGAAAATACGACGACCACGCGAGATCGCTCGGCGAGATCGACGCGCCGGCACGGGCACGCACGATCGCGTCGCATTCCGCAAGCGACGGGGTCGGCGCATCGGGCGACGCGTCGCCGCCGGGCGGCCGGTCGGCCACGAGCCGGTAACGGCCGCCGCCCATCGGAAACAGGCCGGCGATGCCTTCGGATGTCGTGAACAGATGGATCTCTTCGTCCGGCCAGTCGGGTATCGCCGCGAAATCGGCGAGCAGGAAGGTCTGCTCGAACGCATGCCCGGCGAAGCCCAGGCCGAGCAGATGCCTGACCGTGCTGTGCGCGCCGTCGGCGGCGATCAGGTACGACGGCGCGAACGATTCGTCGCGGCCGTCGGCGCGGCGGATCGACACGTCGAGCGACGCACCGCTCGCATCGCACGCGGTCAGCGTCGCGCCGCGCTCGACCGTCACGCCGAGCCGGGCCAGATGTTCGGCAAGCAGGCGCTCGGTGACGGTCTGGTCGAGAAACAGCAAGTACGGATAGCGCGTTTGCAACGGATCGAAATCGAGCCGCGCGATCACGCGGCCGTCGGCATGCAACTCGGCCGCGTGGGCACGATGACCGAGCGCGAGAAACGGCTCGACCGCGCGATGCTGCTCCAGCAGTTCGAGCGTGCGCGCCTGGATGCCGATCGCGCGCGAATACGGCGCGGGCGCAGCGAGCCGATCGATGATGCGCACCGGCACGCGGGCTCGCGCGAGGCTCATCGCCGCGGCAAGGCCGGTCGGCCCCGCGCCGACGATCAGCACGGGCGGGATATCGGGCAGTGTGTCAGCCATGAGAACCTCGATGACACGCGACCCTGCAAGTCTACGCCGCTCCGCGTGACGGGGCCATATGCCGATCGGCCGACGCGCGGCATCATCGCGCGGTGTGGGAAAATACGCGCTTTCCGCCAGTTTTCGCGTTATGGATTCCGCATTCGACCGGGCGTATGCCGCACACCGCGCGGGCCGCCTCGCCGAGGCCGAGCACGGCTATCGCAACGCGCTCGCCTCCAATCCCGCCGACGCCGACGCGCTGCATCTGTTCGGCGTGCTGCGGCACCAGCAGGGCCAGCACGCCGAGGCGGCCGATCTCGTCGGCCGCGCCGTCGCGCTGCGGCCGGGCGATGCCGCGCTGCAGCTCAATCTCGGCAACGCGCTGAAGGCGCTCGGACGGCTCGACGAAGCAGTCGACCGCTTTCGCAACGCGCTGACGCTCGCGCCCGAATTTCCGCTCGCGCACTACAACCTCGGCAACGCGTATGCGGCGCTGCAGCGCCACGACGACGCGATCGATGCATTCGGCCGCGCGCTGCGGCTCACGCCCGACGATGCATCGATCCACAACAATCTCGGCAACGCGCTGAACGCGCTCGGCCGCCACGACGACGCGCTCGCCGCGTTCCGTCGCGCGCTCGAGCTGCGGCCCGGGCATGCGGGCGCGCACAACAACCTCGCGATGGCGCTGAACGCGATGGGCCGCGCCGACGACGCAATCGCGCACTTCCAGGCCGCGATCGCCGCGCAGCCGCGCTTCGTCGCCGCCCATTTCAATCTCGGCAACACGTTCGATGCGGTCGGCCGGCATGCGGAGGCGGCCGCCGCGTTCGAAGCCGCGCTCGCGCTGCATCCGCCGTTTCCGCTCGCGCTGTTCGGGCTCGCGAACGCACTGAGCGCGCAGGCCCGCCACCGCGACGCGCTGCCCTACTACGAGCGTGCCGTCGGTCTCGACCCGTCGTTCAGCCTGGCCTGGCTGAATCTCGGCAACGCACATCACGCGCTCGGTGCGCACGAGATGGCGCTGCGCGCGTTCGACCAGGCACTGCGCGTCGCCCCCGATCTCACACTGGCACGGCTGCACCGCGCGGTCACGCTGCTGACGCTCGGCGACTTCACGCGCGGCCTGCCCGCCTACGAAGCGCGCCACGACACGCCCGGCGCGACGCCGCTCGGCACGCTGCCGCGCTGGCAAGGCGAGCCGATTGCGTCGCGCACGCTGCTGATCCGCGCGGAACAGGGCTTCGGCGACACGCTGCAGTTCGTCCGCTTCGTGCCGCTCGCCCGCGCACGCTGCGCGCGCGTCGTGCTCGAAGTCCAGCCGGAACTGGTTACGCTGCTGGCGCCGGCCGCGGCGCGCTGGCGCGTGACGCTCGTCGCGCTGGGCGCGCCAAGACCGCCTGCCGCGGATGTCGCGTGCACGCTGATGAGCCTGCCGTTCCTGCTCGGGCTTCAGACGAAGGAGGACATCGTCGCGGGCTCGCGCTACCTCGACGCGCCCGACGGCGCCGGCCGGCGTTTTCGCGGCTCGCTCGGCGGCCAGTCGAAGCGCAAGTTCGGCCTTGCGTGGTCGGGGCGCCGGCAGGCGCAGGAAAACCGTTCGATGCCGTTCGACGCGCTCGCACCGCTGCTCGCGCTGCCGGACATCGACTGGATCGTGCTGCAGCCCGCACTCGACGACGACGAACGCGCGCGCGTCGACGCGCATCCGCGCGTGCATCGGCTCGACGGCCGGCTGAACGACTTTGCCGACACGGCCGCGCTGATCGATCGGCTCGACGGCGTCGTCACGATCGATACGGCGGTCGCGCACCTGGCCGGCGCGCTCGGCAAGCCGCTGTGGGTGATGCTACCGTTCGCGCCCGACTGGCGCTGGTTCACCGGCGACGACTGCCCGTGGTATCCGCAGGCCAGGCTCGCCCGCCAGCCCGCGCCGGGAGAATGGCACGACGTGGCGGCCGCGGTCGCCGGCATGCTGCGCGAAGCCTGAACGCAGACGAACAAAGGGAGCGCGCCGCGCTCCCTTTTTCATTGCATGGTGTGCGGCCGGCGCCGCGCGTCATACCGCTGCCGGTCAGGCCGCCTTGTACTGGTTGCGCGCCTCGGCCGTGCGATACAGCACGAGTGTCGCGATCAGCCCGCAAATCGCGGCAACGCTCAGCCACAGCCCCGGCGCCGCCTTGTTCCCGGTCTGATGAATCAGCAGTGTCGAGATCGCAGGCGTGAAGCCGCCGATCGTCGTCGCCAGGCTGTATGCCAGCGAGAAACCCGCCGTGCGCACGTCGGCCGGCATCACTTCGGTCAGCGCGACGACCATCGCCCCGTTGTACGACGCGTACAGGAACGACAGCCACAGCTCGACCGCGAGCAGCCGCAGGAACGACGGATCGCCGACGAGCCACAGCACGGCCGGGTAGGCCGTCAACAGCGTCAGCACCGTGAACGCGATCAGCACCGGGCGGCGACCGATGCGGTCGGACAACGCACCGGACAGCGGCAGCCATACGAGATTGGAGATCCCCACGCAGACGGTCACGACGAGTGCATCGAGCGACGACAGGTGCAGCACTTCCTTGCCGAACGTCGGCGTATAGGCGGTGATCATGTAGAACGACACCGTCGTCATGATCACCATCCCCATGCCCGCCACCACGATGCCCCAGTTGTCGAGCATCGAACGCATGATCTCGCCCATCGTCGGACGATGACGCTTCGCGAGGAACTCGTCGGTCTCCTTCAGCGAACGACGGATCAGGAACAGGAACGGCACGATCAGGCAGCCGATCAGGAACGGAATGCGCCAGCCCCACGCGGTCATCTCCTCGGCCGGCAGTGCGCGGTTCAGCAGCACGCCGACGAGCGCGGCGAACACGACGGCCACCTGCTGGCTGCCCGACTGCCACGACGTATAGAACCCCTTGTGCCCCTTCGTCGCGATCTCCGACAGGTAGACCGACACGCCGCCGAGTTCGACGCCGGCCGAGAAGCCCTGCAGCAGCCGGCCGAGCAGCACGAGCACCGGCGCGAGCACGCCGATCGTCGCATAGCCGGGTATCGCGGCCACCGCGAGCGTGCCGATCGCCATCAGCCCGAGCGTCAGGATCAGCCCCTTGCGGCGGCCGTGATGGTCGATGTACGCGCCGAGCACGATCGCGCCGACCGGCCGCATCAGGAAGCCCGCGCCGAACACCGACAGCGACAGCATCAGCGACGCAAATGCGTTGCCACTCGGGAAGTAGGTTTTCGCGATGGCCGACGCGTAATAGCCGTAGACCATGAAGTCGTACATTTCCAGGAAGTTGCCGCTGACGACCCGGAACACGGTGCGGAATTTCGATTCCTGCGCGATGGCGTGTGACGCTGTGGACATGTTTTTCTCGCTCAGCTCGGATGGCGCGAATCCGCGCCGCATGGATCCGACGACGCACGCGGCGCCGGGCCGGCGCGCACGGGCATCGCTGCCCGCCAGCGGCGCACCGCGCAACGACGCGCGCACCGGCATGGTTCGCGCATCATGCCACGCCAACCCGACATTTGCCTTGTGTCGCCCCTGCCGGTGCGGTCGCGGCGCTCTCCTCGTACGAGTCGTCCCGAAACGGCAGCAAAAATCAGATTGATCTGATCGACCGGCCTTCGCCGGCTGACGACAATGTCTCGATTTGCGACGACATATCCGCGCCGCACCGGCACGGTTGCCCGTGTCGCATGGCGCACCGCCCTCATGACCCCATCGCCCCTCGTCCCCGTTGCAGGCGCACTCGCCCGCCCCCGCGTCGCTCCGCTCGATCACGTGCCGTCGCTCGGCCGCGACTGGACCTTTCGCGGCGCGCCCGGTGCGCGGCCCGGCAAGCACTGCCTCGCGACACTGACGACGTCCTGCATCGACGTGGACCGGCCGCACCGCGCGTGCCACTGGAAGCCGCTGTCCATCACGGCGTCGGCACCGACGCGTGCCGGGTCGCCGGTTGCACTGCCTGCCGCCGCGGCCCCGTGCTCCCGCCGTATCGCCGGCGGCTTTCGCGACCGGCGTGCGAAGTACGCGATCTGCTGGAGTATCGGCGCGCTCGGCATCATCGGCTGGCTGATTGCCGCATATGAACCGATTGCAGGGTTCGGGCCTGCCTACGCGATTCACGCGGCAGGTGACGTACCGGATCACGCTACGTCGTCGTCCGGGGCCGTGCGGGTCGCTGCGGTTCAGCCGCGTACGTCGACGAGCGCGCCTCCGCAGCGCAAGATGGCCGCGCCTGTCGCGACAACGGCCGAGCCACTGCCGGCCACGCACCAGGTCGCGCGTCCTCCGGCATCGCTTCGTCCAAAGGCAACATCCGGCGTGCCGCCGACCGCCACTGCCACTGCCGCATCGCCTCGTTCGAGCGGCAAGCGCATGGCGGCGGCGCCGGTCCCAACACCAACCCTGACGCGGATGGCCACGCGGCCGCCGATCCGCGGCAGCACGGTCGACACCCGCACCCGCGATCGGCTCGCCGCATTGCCGCGTGCAACCGGCGACATGCGCGACACGCTCGATGATCCGCTCACGCTGATCGCGATGGCGAGCGCGCTGCGCGCTACCGAGCCTGTCCGCGCCACGCGCGCGCCCGCCACCGGTGTGGACTGGACGGCGCAGCTGTCCCACCGCCGCCTGACCGATACGCCGGACGCATTCGCGCGCTGACGGCCCGGCCATAAAAAAACCCGGCGAAGCCTGCTTCGCCGGGTTTTGCTCGTCTCTGCGTCCGTCTGACGACTCGTTACTTGTGCGCGGGCAGCCCCGTCTCGGTCTGCTTCTCGAGCTGTCGCACCTGCTCCTGCAGATCGCGCAGCTGCACCTGTGCAGCCCGCTTCTCGACCTGCAGCGCCTGCGCCTGCTCCTGCGCCGAGCGCTGCCGCTGCGCGACTTCAGCCTGCTGGCTGCGCGCAACGCTCAAGTCGGCCTGCAACTGCTGCGCACGATTCGCCTGCAGCGCGATCACGCGCTCGAGAAACGCCTTCTGCGCCTCCAGCTCGGTGCGGCGGATCTCGATATCGGCGAGTTGTACGGTCTGCTGAACGAAGTTCGCGTACACCATCTCCGCGCGGCTCTTCTCCTGCGACCGGATTACGCGCCACAAATGCTTGTCCTGGAACAGCGCGACGTAGTACGTCATCTCGCGCGGGTCGAACATCAGGCTCGCACCGTAGCTGCCGTTGTACGTCGTGCGCATCTCGACGATCCGGCCGTCGTGCAGCATCTGCGTCAGCTCGGCGACGTTGCCTTGTGCGGAGGCATCCGGCGCCGCCGTGGCGGATGCCGCCGTGTCGCCGCGCAGGCTCGTGACCGCCGGACGCGTTCCGGCGGCGGGCGCCGTCGCGTCGGCGGACCAGGCCGCGCCCGCTTGCGCGCAGGCAGCCAGCGCGACGATCCACGTGGCGCATCGTGCAGGGGAAAAATTTCGGAAAGCCAACGTCAAACTCCGGCGAACGAATCGGAACTCGCGATTATCGTTCAAAACGAAACGGCCGCATCTCGAATTTGTCGGGATGCGGCCGGCCTTCGTGCGACGCGAAGCTTGCGGCTTGCTATAGGCGGGTTTCGCGCGCCGCGCGCAGGAATGCATCGAGCAGCGGCGTGCAGTCGAGCAGCTCCGACCCGCCGGCCCGATGGAACTCGGGGTGCCACTGCACGCCGACGACGAACGGCGAACGGCGATGGCGAATGCCTTCGATGATCCCGTCGCCGGCCGACACTGCCTCGATGTTCAGATCGCGACCGAGATCGCGGATCGCCTGATGGTGGATCGAGTTGACGATCGCTTCGCTGCGCCCCGGGAACATGCTCGCAAGCGTCGACGAATCCGGGAAGCGGATCGCGTGACGATGCTGGTCGTAATGCTCGCTCACGTGCGCATTCGCGGTCGGCACGTCGGTGGCGATGTCCTGGTACAGCGAACCGCCGAACGCGACGTTGATCAGCTGGCAGCCGCGGCACACGCCGAGCACGGGTTTGCCGGACTCGACGAACTCGTGCAGCAGCTCGAGCTCGTACATGTCGCGCACGCGATCGCCCGGCCATTCGGGGCGGGCGTCGGACGCGGCATAGGTTTGCGGCGATACGTCTGCGCCGCCCTGCAGCAGCAGGCCGTCGAGATGCTTCGCGTAGTCGCGCAGGCGGATGTTGCTCGGATGAATCATGCCCTGATGGCCGACGGTCGGAATCATGAACACGAGCACGTCGCGCGACATGACCCAGTGCGCGATCGATTCCTCGAGGTACTGGAGCGTCTTGCCTCTCAGCCCCTTCGCACCCGGTTCCGGATGGAAGATCCGCGCCGACACGCCGATGCGCAGCGTGCGCTGCGTGATGCGCTGGCCGGCACGGTCGAACAGCCGGCGCGCGCGCGCGGCCACGATCCGGCCGAATACCGACCACGGCGTGTCGCTCTGCTTCAGATAGGCCGGCGGCGCATTCTGCGCGCTCGCGGGCGGCGGGCGCGGCGTGTCGAAATCAGGCTGCGCGCCGAAACCGGGTGGCGGCGTGCCGGCCTTCGGCGGCGCGGCGGCAGCAGCCGCACCATCGATGGCGGCGCTGGTCGCCCCGGGCGCGCCCGGCTCGGATGCAGCCGTAACCGGTGACGCGCCGTCGGCAGCGACGTTCTGCGCGGCGGCCTGGGTGGCCGGCGCATCGGGCGCTTTCGCCGGATCGGTACGGGGTGAATCGGAAGAAACGGAGGAGGTGCCGGGCAGACCGGCCGGGGAAGGCGTGTTTTCGCTCATGACGATGGTCTGGTACGTCGCTCACGCGTATGGATAAACGAAGATTCATTATGCTTCAGCGCACGATCGAGCGGCAAACCTGCAACATCCTGTCGATATTGTTGCAAGTCGACGGCAAACTGCGTCGGGGAGCGTTCCCGCCCGCGCGCCGGCCAGGCGGATGCGGCATCGCCGGTACTGGACATCAGTGATATATCACAATAATATCCACGCATCGTCCACGCTTCCCGACCGCCAGCGCCATGATCGCGCCCCGTCCGGCCGCCGCGCCGCACCCCGCATGAATGTCCTCGCCGACGTCACCCACGAGCACCCGGCCGCACCGACGGCCAGCCTCGCCGACCGCGCATATGCGCTGATCCAGCACGACATCATCACGATGCGCCTGAAGCCCGGCGCCGCCCTCAACGAAGCCGACCTCGTCGCCCGCACCGGCATCGGCCGCACGCCGGTGCACCAGGCCGTGCATCGGCTCGTGCTCGAAGGGCTGCTGTCCGTGATGCCGCGCAAGGGATTGATGGTGCAGCCGCTGTCGCTCGACGACATCGTCGCGGTGATCGACGTGCGGCGCATCAACGAAGCACACTGCGCGGAACTCGCCGCGCGCCACGCAACGCCTGACGATCTCGCGCGCCTGGCCGCGCTGCTCGACGACGGGCAGGCCTGCGTCGACACGCACGACGTCGAAGGCATGATGGAACTCGACCGCGCATTCCACCAGGCGATCGCCGCGGCCGCGCGCAATGCGGTCCTCGCCGACATCCTGCGCGGGCTGCACGAGCGCTCGCTGCGCTTCTGGTTCGTCACGCTGTCCGAACCTCACCATCTCGCCGACGTCCAGCACGAGCATCGCGAACTGTTCGATCGGCTGTCCGCGCGCGACGCCGCCGGTGCACGCGCGGCCGTTGAAAGTCATATCGATTCGTTCCGCTCCACGCTTCTTCAACATCTTCGCCCCTGAGCCGCCCATGACCACTTTCACGCCCTTCCCTCCGCTCGCCCAGCTCGCCGCCGACCTCGCCGCCGGCCGGACCACGAGCCGCGCACTCGTCGACACCGCGCTCGACCGGATCGCCGATCCGTCGGGCCAGGGCGCGGTCGTCTTCACCGAAGTCGATGCCGACAACGCGCGCGCGGCCGCCGACGCGCACGACCGACTGCGCGCCGCGGGCACCGTGCTGTCGCCGCTCGCGGGCATCCCGGTGTCGGTCAAGGACCTGTTCGACGTCGCGGGTCAGGTGACGCGCGCCGGTTCGCGCGTGCTCGACGGCGCGCCGGCCGCGCGCACCGACGCGGTCGCGGTCGCGCGGCTCAAGCGCGCGGGCGCGGTGCTGGTCGGTCGCACCAACATGAGCGAGTTCGCGTTCTCGGGGCTCGGGCTGAATCCGCACTTCGGCCATCCGCGCTCGCCGTACCACCGCGACGTGCCGGCCGACGCGCGCATTTCCGGCGGTTCGTCGTCCGGCGCGGCCGCGTCCGTCGCCGACGGGATGGCCGCCGTCGCGCTCGGCACCGACACGGGCGGCTCGATCCGCATTCCGGCCGCGCTGTGCGGGCTGACCGGCTTCAAGCCGACCGCGAGCCGGATCCCGACGCAAGGCGGCGTGCCGCTGTCGACGACGCTCGACTCGTTCGGCCCGATCGGCCTGACGGTCGCCTGCTGTGCGCTCGTCGACCGGATGCTCGCGGGCCTCGAACCGCACGTGCCGGCCGCCCGGCCGCTCGAAGGCGTGCGGCTCGGCGTGCTGACGAACTACGTGACGGACGGCGTCGATGCCGACGTCGCGGCCGCGCTCGACGCCGCGCTCAAGCATCTCGAAGCCGCCGGCGCGATCGTCACGGAAGTGCGCTTCCCCGCGCTCGACCGGCTGCCGGACGTCAATCGCTTCGGCTTCTCGCCGATCGAGGCCTACGCGTGGCATCGCCCGCTGCTCGCCAAGCACCGCGACCAGTACGACCCGCGCGTGCTCACGCGGATCCTGAAGGGCGAACCCGCGAGCGCGGCCGACTATCTCGACCTGCTCGCCGCGCGCACGGCGATGCTCGACGAAGCGGCCCACACGGTCTGGTCGCGCTTCGACGCGCTCGTCGCGCCGACAGTGCCGGTCGTGCCGCCGCGCATCGCCGAACTCGAAGCGGACGACGATGCCTTCACGCGCACCAACGCGCTGATCCTGCGCAATCCGAGCGCGTTCAACTTCCTCGACGCGTGCGCGTTGTCGCTGCCCTGCCATCCGCGCGACGCGGCGCCGGTCGGGCTGATGCTCGCGGCCGCACCGCACCGCGACGACGCGCTGCTCGCGATCGGCCAGGCAGTCGAGGCCGTGCTGAACACGATCCGCTGAGCGCCGCCAGCCGGGCGCCGACGGGCAGGACGCGCGGTGCGGCAGGTTGCCGCACGCGCGCTGTCAGTTTCGTACCAGACCGTTCGCGCTAAAATCGCGCGATTGTTTTCCGGACCGACCACGAGGAACCCCGCCGACATGAACGACTACACGCTCGCCATCCGCCGCGAACGCCGCCTGCTGATGCTGCTCGGATGGGTGTGCATCGCCCTGCTGGCCGGTGCGCTCTACCTGCAGTACGTGAAGAACGAAGATCCGTGCCCGCTGTGCATCATCCAGCGCTACTTCTTCTGCGCGATCGGAATCTTCGCGTTCCTGGCCGCCGGGATCCGCAACTGGCGCGGCGTCTGGGTGCTCGAGCTGCTGATCGCGATCGCCGCGGCGGGCGGCGTCGGCACGGCCGCCCGGCATCTGTCGATCCAGATGAATCCGGGCTTCAGCTGCGGCTTCGACACGCTGCAGCCGATCGTCGACAGCCTGCCGCCCGCGCAGTGGTTCCCCGGCATGTTCAAGGTCGCCGGGCTGTGCGAGACGGTCTACCCGCCGATCTTCGGCATCCTGCTGCCCGGCTGGGCGCTGATCGCCTTCGCCGTGATCCTGGTCGCGGTCGCCGCGAGCCTCTGGCGCCATCGCCGCAAGCTCGTGGCCTGACCGGCCGGTTTCGCACCGGCCTGCGCGCGGCCCGTTCGCTCGGCCGCACACTACCGCCGGCCGGTGACCGCCCGGCTCCGGAGCGCCGCCGGCCCAGCCCGGCGAGCCGCATCCGGCCCGTCAAGCGTAAACACCTACCCCGCCGCCGCCCGGGTCTCCGGGCGAACGCGCATCGCGCGAGCTCCGCGCCCAGCCCCGCCACGCCTGCGTTTCGGCCCGATGTGCGCGCATTGGCGCCCCGATCCCGCGCGGCGGGCCTATGATCGACATGATCGCCTCCTGATAGCCCGGATCACCGCCTGGCGATGTTCCCGTCGCCTCGCGGTGTTATCTTCGTGACTGGATGGCGATCTACGTGCGCGAGGCCAGGCGGTCTCACCACCCCTGCGTAACGCGCGCCCGATCCGCAATGTCGACTGGATTCATCATGACAACGCAAACCATCCGCATCCGTCACCCTCATGGCGTCCGCGCATCCGGCGGTGCCGTCCGCGCGCGCCGTTCGCGCGCTGCCGCCGCACTGCATCGGCCGTGCGGCCGGCCCGCCTCGCTCCCGTCCGTCATCGTTGCCGCCACGCCCGCCAGCCCGCGCCGCGTGTCGTGCCGCGTCGTCCCGAACGGAGCGTGCTGATGGAAGCCTGGCTCGGCGATCTGCAGCAACTGCTCGCGCATGGCGAAGCGGCCGTGCTCGTGACGGTCGCGCATACCGACGGCTCCGCGCCGCGCGAAGCCGGCACCAAGATGCTCGTCACGCGCGACACGGCCCGCCATACGATCGGCGGCGGTCATCTGGAATGGAAGGCGATCGAGATCGCGCGGCATCTGCTGAAGGATGGCGCGCACGTGCCGCACGCGCGCCGGCTCGAACGGCTCGCGCTTGGCCCGAGCCTCGGCCAGTGCTGCGGCGGCGCCGTGGTGCTCGCGTTCGAGCGGCTCGATGTGGGCGATCTCGGCTGGATCATGTCGCTCGCGAAGCGTGTCGCGGCCGGCGCCGCGACCGTGCGTAGCGTATCATTCGGCCCCTCGCCGGGCGCGCCGCTGTTGAGCGAGCCCGAATCGGAAGCCGCGCGTGCCGACTGCCTGCTGTGGGAAACCGGCGGCGTGTCGCTGATGACCGAAACGATCGCGCCGTATGCGTTCCCCGTCGTGCTGTTCGGCGCCGGGCACATCGGCACCGCGCTCGTGAAGGTGCTGGCGACGCTGCCGTGCCACGTGCGCTGGATAGACGGGCCCGATGCGGTGTTCCCGCCGGCTGACGCGCTCGCCGGCATCGGCAACCTCGCGATCGAGGCGGCCGCTGCCCCGGCCGACGCGGTCGACGCCGCACCGCCGCAGTCGTACTTCGTCGTGATGACGCACGACCACGCACTCGATTTCGTGCTGGCCGAGCGCATCCTGCGGCGCGGCGACTATGCGTACTTCGGGATGACCGGCTCGCACGCGAAACGCATGCAGTTCGACCATCGCCTCGCCGCGATCGGTATCGACCCGGCCCAGGTCGCGCGGATGCGCTGCCCGATCGGTGTCGAAGGCATCATCGACAAGGCGCCCGAAGTGATCGCGATCTCGGTGGCTGCGCAATTGCTGCAGGCCGTCGAGGCAAACGCGAATGCAAACGCGTCCACGCAGGCTTCCCCTACCTACTGACCGACCAAGAACGACGCCATGACCCCGACATTCAAGGACAAGATTGCCCGCGCGCCGAAAGCGGAGCTGCACATCCATATCGAAGGCTCGCTCGAGCCCGAACTGATTTTCGCACTCGCGCAGCGCAACGGCGTGAAGCTCGCGTACGACTCGATCGACGCGCTGCGCGCCGCGTACGCATTCACCGACCTGCAGTCGTTCCTCGACATCTATTACGCCGGCGCGAGCGTGCTGCTGACCGAGCAGGACTTCTACGACATGACGGCCGCGTACTGCGAACGCGCGCTCGCCGACAACGTCGTCCACACCGAGCTGTTCTTCGATCCGCAGACGCACACCGAGCGCGGCGTGCCGATCGAGACGGTGGTCGCGGGCATCGAGCGTGCACTCGCCGATGCCGAGCAACGCGGGCTGTCGAGCAAGCTGATCCTGTGCTTCCTGCGCCACCTGTCCGAAGAGGACGCGCTCGCGACGTTCGAATCCGCGCTGCCGCTGTTCGAGCGCTATCGCCATCGCCTGATCGGCGTCGGCCTCGACTCGTCCGAGCTCGGCCATCCGCCGACGAAGTTCGCACGCGTGTTCGAGAAGGCGCGCGCGCTCGGGCTGAAGCTCGTCGCGCACGCAGGCGAGGAAGGCCCACCCGCCTACATCTACGAAGCGCTCGACGTGCTGAAGGTCGACCGGATCGACCACGGCGTGCGCAGCATCGAGGACGCGGCGCTTGTCGAGCGCCTCGCGAAATCGCGCACGGCGCTCACCGTCTGCCCGCTGTCGAATCTCAAGCTGTGCGTGTTCGACGACATGGCGAAGCACACGCTGAAGGCGCTGCTCGATCGCGGCGTCGCGGTGACGATCAACTCCGACGATCCGGCCTATTTCGGCGGTTACGTCAATGAAAACTACTTCGCGACGGCCGAAGGGCTGCAACTCACGGATGCCGAAGTCCATGCGGTGATCCGCAACGGCTTCGAGGCGTCGTTCATCGAACCGGCGCAGCGCGACGCGCTGTACGCGCGCCTCGACGCGTACTGGCAGGCCGCGTGACGGCCGGCATCGAGGAACGCTGACAGATGAAACACGGCAACGGCATCCGCTTCGCGACCACCGGCCCGGCCTTGCGCCGGGACGAGCGCGTGCGTGAGCGCGCGGCGACGGCGCTGTGCGTCGTCGCTCGCGCGTGCCTGCCGTCGCGATTCGCCGTTTCGCTAGCGGCCACGTCGGTCGTGAGCGCAACGGCTGCGAGGCCCGCCGGCAACCACTCGCTGGCGGCTTCGGCCGCCACGTTCGCCCGCGCAATCGTATCCGGTCGTGCGGCACGGAGCGTGCCGCACCGCCCGCCAGGCGCCGCCTTGCCGTCGTGCGGCGTCGCCCGTTTTCTTCTGTTCGCCTTACCTTGATGCAGGACCATTCGTCATGACGCAAACCGCTTTCCGTTCCCAGCTGCTGACCTTCAACGGCGACCCGGCGCAATCGAGCCAGGCCGCGAACTACGAGACCGACGGCCTCCTGATCGTCGACGACGGCAAGGTCGTCGCGGCCGGCCCGTACGCGCAGCTCGCCGCGACGCTCGCGCGCGACGCGATCGTCCATGACCTGCGCGACAAGCTGATCGTGCCCGGCTTCATCGACACGCACATCCACTATCCGCAGACCGACATGATCGCGTCGCCGGCGCCGGGCCTGCTGCCGTGGCTGGACAAGTACACGTTCCCGACCGAGCGCCAGTTCGGCGATCCCGAGCATGCACGCGAAGTCGCCGACTTCTTCGTCGACGAACTGCTCGCGTGCGGCACGACGAGCGCGCTCGTCTACTGCACGGTGCACAAGCAGTCGGCCGATGCGCTGTTCGCGGCAAGCGATGCGCGCGACCTGCGGATGATCGCGGGCAAGGTGCTGATGGACCGCAACTGCCCCGAATTCCTGCGCGATACCGCGCAATCGGGTTATGACGACAGTGCCGAGCTGATCGACCGCTGGCACGGCAAGGGCCGCCAGATGTACGCGCTCACGCCGCGCTTCGCGCCGACGTCGACCGAGGCGCAGCTCGAGGCGTGCAGCGAACTCGCGCGCCGCCATCCGGACGTGTTCGTGCAGAGCCACGTCGCGGAAAACGTCGACGAGGTGAAATGGGTGGCCGAGCTGTTCCCCGGCCATCGCAGCTATCTCGACATCTACGACCGCTACGGGCTGCTGCGTCCGCGCGCGGTATACGGCCACTGCATCCACCTCGACGACGAGGACCGCCGCCGGATGGCCGAGACGTGCACCGTCGTCGCGCACTGCCCGACGTCGAACTTCTTCCTCGGCAGCGGGCTGTTCGATTTCGACAAGGCCGGCGAATACGACGTGCCCGTCACGCTCGCGACCGACGTCGGCGGCGGCACGTCGTTCTCGATGCTGCAGACGATGAACGAGGCGCACAAGGTCGCGCGGCTGTCGGGCCACCACCTGAGCGCGACGCGGATGTTCTGGCTCGCAACGGCCGGCGCCGCGCAGGCACTCGACCTCGCCGATACGGTCGGCACGCTCGCACCGCGCACCGAGGCCGACTTCGTCGTGCTCGATCCGCAGGCCACGCCGCTGCTCGCGCGCCGCACGAAACGCGCGGATTCGCTCGAGGAACTGCTGTTCGCGTTCGCGCTGCTCGGCGACGACCGCGCGGTGTACCGCACCTACGCGGCCGGCCAACTCGTCCACGAGCGCGGCGCGGCACGCCGCCCCGCCGCGTAACGACCTGCCGGGGTTCGCCCCGGCACGCGCGGGCCTCCACCGCGGCGCGTGCCGGGCCGCCGAGACGGCCGTACGCCGATCCCGCCCCGACTCCGGGCACAGCGCCCGCCAACCGCTTTCCCGCGCGCAACGCGCCGTGCTAGAATTCGCCGCTCATTGGGGAGTAGCCGCTCCGCTCGATGTCCCGCGCTCCCGGCGCGCATCGTGACGGAGGCGTCCGTCAACAGACTTGGCCGTACGGCCATGGCGGACGCAGCCACCTAGGCCTGGCGAGACCGATGGTTCACAGCGCGCCGCATCAGGGCCCGGCGCGCGGTGGATCGTCGCTCGCACGCACAACATCGGCCCGTGGAACCCCATACGTGTCCCAAGCCTTCCTGATCTCCACCGGCGCCGTCGCCCTCGCTGAAATCGGCGACAAGACCCAACTGCTTTCCCTCGTACTGGCCGCGCGCTATCGCAAGCCGGTGCCGATCATTCTCGGCGTGCTCGTCGCGACGCTCGTGAACCACGGTTTCGCCGGCGCGCTCGGCGAGTGGCTCGGCGTGCTCGTCACACCGTCGATCATGCGCTGGGCGCTCGCGTTCTCGTTCATCGCGATGGGGTTGTGGATCCTCGTGCCGGACAAGCTCGATGCCGACGAAGCCAATGCCAACCGCTCGCGGCTCGGCGTGTTCGGTGCGACCCTCGTCGCATTCTTCCTCGCGGAAATGGGCGACAAGACGCAGATCGCGACCGTCGCGCTGGCCGCGCGCTTCCAGGACTACCTCGGTGTCGTGGCCGGCACGACGTTCGGGATGATGCTCGCGAACGTGCCCGCGATCCTGCTCGGCGACCGCTTCGCGCACCGCCTGCCGACGAAGCTCGTGCATGCGATCGCGGCCGTGCTGTTCGTCGTGCTCGGCGCGCTGGCGCTGCTGGGTATCGGGGTCTGACGGAAGGGCATGGCCGGCGCGGCCGGACGGCCGCGCCGAGAGGGATCCCGCGTTACTTCGCGGCAGCGGCACCCGACGCGGGCGCGGCCGGCACCACGCGTTCGTTGGCCGCCGGCGCCGCCGGGCCGCCGCGCTTGTCGACCGGCAGCCGGACCGAGCGAACCGCGCCGTTGGACAGCGGGAAATCGGCGAGCGCACTGCGCGCGAGGAACGGCATCGCGTACAGCAGCGTGCCGTTGTCGCCGGTCGTGCGCGCGGACACGTTGTACACCTCCTTGCCCGTCGCGCGCTCGGTGATGCGGATGCCGAGCGTGTAGTCGAACACCTGGTACGTCTGCGCGACGTAGCCGGCCGGCATCGGCCCCCAGGGACCCCACGGGCCCCACGGCCCGCGCCGCCAGTACGGCCCGGGCGCGAACCACGGATCGTAATAGACCGGCTGCGGCACCGTCACGAGATCGCTGCCGACCGTATAGGTCAGCCCGACGAGATACCGCGCCTGCGCCTGCGGCACCTGCCGGAACGCATACGTCGACAGCTCGTTTGCGACGATCGGCTCGTAGGTCGACTGCTCGATGCTGTTCTTCTGCGCCTCGGTGCGCGTGAACGCATAGGTGCGTGTCGCGTCGCTGCCGCTCCAGTCGGAGAAGGCCGTGACCTGGGTCGTCACGTAGCTGGTGCAGCCGGTCAGCAGCGCCACGCACAGCACCGCCGCCCAGCCCGCACCGCGTTGAATCCATTCGCGTTTCATGTTGATCCTCTTCGATCCGTCACCCGTTCGTCGCACCGCGCGAACCGTAACGGGATGCCGATAATACGCGGACTCCCGGAACCGGTAAAAAGTTCGCCCGGCACGCGGCCGCCAGCCTTTGTACAATGGCCCGGTTCGCCCGGCCCGTGCCACGGGCCCGTCCCCCACTCCACCGATCTCGACGACCATGTCCGACAACGCCTCCTCCACCGTGATCCGCCGCGCCGACTACACGCCGCCGGCCTTCCTCATCGATTCCGTCGCGCTCGAATTCGATCTCGCGCCGGCCCGTACGATCGTCAGGAATACGATGCGCGTGCGCCGCAATCCGGACGCCGCGCCCGCGCCGCACCTGGAGCTGATGGGCGAAGCGCTCGAATTCCTCGGCGCCTGGCTGGATGGCGCGCCGCATGGCGCCGTGCGTGCGCACGAACACGGGCTGACGGTCGAGAACGTCCCCGAAGCGTTCGAGCTGACGCTCGAAAGCGCATGCGCACCCGACCAGAATACGACGCTGTCGGGCCTCTATGTGTCGAGCGGCAACTTCTTCACGCAGTGCGAAGCCGAAGGTTTCCGCCGGATCACCTACTTCCTCGACCGTCCGGACGTGATGGCGTCGTATACGGTGACGCTGCGCGCCGACAAGGCCGCGTACCCGGTACTGCTGTCGAACGGCAACCTCGTGGATTCCGGCGACCTGCCCGACGGCCGCCACTTCGCGAAATGGGAAGACCCGTTCCGCAAGCCGAGCTACCTGTTCGCGCTGGTCGCGGGCAAGCTCGTCGCGATCGAGGAAACGATCACGACCGGCTCGGGCAAGGAAAAGCTGCTGCAGGTGTGGGTCGAGCCCGCCGATCTCGACAAGACGCGTCATGCGATGGACTCGCTGATCCACTCGATCCGCTGGGACGAGCAGCGCTTCGGCCTCGAGCTCGATCTCGACCGCTTCATGATCGTCGCGGTCGGCGACTTCAACATGGGCGCGATGGAGAACAAGGGGCTCAACATCTTCAACACGAAGTACGTGCTGGCGAACCCCGAGACCGCGACCGATACCGACTTCGCGAACATCGAATCGGTGGTCGGCCACGAGTACTTCCACAACTGGACCGGCAACCGCGTGACCTGCCGCGACTGGTTCCAGCTGAGCCTGAAGGAAGGCCTGACGGTGTTCCGCGACCAGGAATTCTCGGCCGACATGGCCGCGGGCGACGACCTCGAATCGGCGGCCCGCGCGGTCAAGCGCATCGAGGACGTGCGCGTGCTGCGCCAGCTGCAGTTCGCCGAGGACGCGGGCCCGATGGCGCATCCGGTGCGCCCGGAAAGCTACGTCGAGATCAACAACTTCTACACGATGACCGTTTACGAGAAAGGCTCGGAAGTCGTGCGGATGTACCAGACGCTGTTCGGCCGCGACGGCTTCCGCAAGGGGATGGACCTGTACTTCAAGCGCCACGACGGGCACGCCGTGACCTGCGACGATTTCCGTCACGCCATGGCCGACGCGAACGGGCGCGACCTCGCGCAGTTCGAGCGCTGGTACAGCCAGGCGGGCACCCCGCGCGTGTCGGTGCGCACCGCGTACGACGCGGCCGCGCGCCGCTACACGGTGACGCTCGCGCAGGGCTACGGCGACGGGTCGCCGGCCGCGCGCGAAACGCAGCAAGGGCCGCTGCTGATCCCGTTCGCGATCGGCCTGATCGGCCGCGACGGCCGCGACCTGCCGCTGCGTCTCGACGGCGAAACCGCCGCCGCAGGCACGACGCGCGTGCTCGACTTCACCGACACCGAGCAGGCCTTCACGTTCGTCGACGTGCCGGAACAACCGCTGCCGTCGCTGCTGCGCAATTTCTCGTCGCCGGTGATCGTCGAGTACGACTACAGCGACGACGACCTCGCGTTCCTGCTCGCGCACGACAGCGATCCGTTCAACCGCTGGGAAGCCGGCCAGCGCCTCGCGACCCGCGCGCTGCTGACGCTCGCCGCGCGTGCGGCCGCGAACGAGCCGCTCACGCTCGGCGAGAACTTCGTTGCCGCATTCCGCCGCGTGCTGACCGACGCGACGCTGTCGCCGGCATTCCGTGAACTCGCGCTGACGCTGCCGTCGGAAACCTACCTCGCCGACCAGATGGCGGAAGCCGATCCGGCCGCCGTGCATCGCGCACGCCAGTTCGTGCGCCGCCAGCTCGCCACCGCGCTGCGCGCGGAGTGGCTCGCCGCCTACGAGCAGCACCAGACGCCCGGCGCCTACGAACCGACGCCGGAGGCCTCCGGCCGCCGCGCGCTGAAGAACCTCGCGCTCGCGTATCTCGCCGAACTCGAGGATCCGGCCGATGCGGTGCGCCTCGCGACCGCGCAATACGATGCGGCGAACAACATGACCGATCGCGCGGCAGCGCTCGGCGCGCTGCTGTCCGCCGCGGCCGCCGGCGCGACCGAACCGGCCGAACACGCGCTCGACGATTTCTATCGTCGCTTCGAGAAGGAAGCGCTCGTGATCGACAAGTGGTTCGCGATGCAGGCGGTGCAACGCGGCACGCCCGCGCAGCCGACGCTCGCGAAGGTCCGCAAGCTGCTCGCGCACCCGGCGTTCAACCTGAAGAATCCGAACCGCGCCCGCTCGCTGATCTTCAGCTTCTGCGCGGCCAACCCCGCGCAATTCCACGCGGCCGACGGCTCGGGTTACGCGTTCTGGGCCGAACAGGTGCTCGCGCTCGACGCGATCAACCCGCAGGTCGCGGCACGCCTCGCCCGCTCGCTCGAACTGTGGCGCCGCTTCACGCCGGCCCTGCGCGACCGGATGCGCGAAGCGCTCGAGCAAGTCGCCGCCGGCGCGAAATCGCGTGACGTGCGCGAGATCGTCGAGAAGGCGCTCGCGTAACGCCATCGCCCGCGTCGCGCCTGCGCGATACAGCCGGTGCCGCCCGTCGCGGCACCGGCTTTTTTATGGTGTGAAGACCGCTCGAACCGCACGCAATCGCGAGGGCCGACCGCGCCGCCCGCCGTTGGCGTCAAGCGCGTCCCGCCGGTTTCCAACCCCGGGAAACCGGGCCGGGACGGCCGCCCGGTCATGTAACCGGACGAAAAAAGCCGGTGGCACGGGAGGCGCGGCGGGTAAAATTGCGGCTATTCAAGGATTCTTTTGGCCTTCTGGAGTCTGTCATGTCCATTGCCCGCCGCACCACACTGTCGAAGTTCCTGATCGAACAGCAACGTGAGACCAACAACCTCCCCGCCGACCTGCGCCTGCTGATCGAAGTCGTCGCACGCGCGTGCAAGGCGATCAGCTACAACGTGTCGAAGGGCGCGCTCGGCGAAGCGCTCGGCACCGCCGGCAGCGAGAACGTCCAGGGCGAAGTGCAGAAGAAGCTCGACATCCTGTCGAACGAAATCCTGCTCGACGCGAACGAATGGGGCGGCAACCTCGCCGCGATGGCATCGGAAGAAATGGAAACGTTCTTCCCGATCCCGGCGAACTACCCGCGCGGCGAATACCTGCTCGTGTTCGATCCGCTCGACGGCTCGTCGAACATCGACGTGAACGTGTCGATCGGCACGATCTTCTCGGTGCTGCGCTGCCCGGACGGCAAGCAGGCCACCGAGGAATCGTTCCTGCAGCCCGGCACGGAGCAGGTCGCGGCCGGTTACGCGGTGTACGGCCCGCAGACGGTGTTCGTGCTGACGACTGGCAACGGCGTGAACTGCTTCACGCTCGACCGCGAAGTCGGCTCGTGGGTGCTCACGCAGAGCAACATGCAGATTCCCGAAGAGACGCGCGAATACGCGATCAACGCATCGAATGCGCGCCACTGGTACGACCCGGTCAAGCGCTACGTCGACGAACTGAACGCCGGCAAGGACGGCCCGCGTGGCGACAACTTCAACATGCGCTGGATCGCATCGATGGTGGCCGACGTGCACCGGATCCTGAACCGCGGCGGCATCTTCATGTACCCGGCCGACAAGCGCACGCCCGATCGTCCGGGCAAGCTGCGCCTGATGTACGAAGCGAACCCGATGTCGTTCATCGTCGAACAGGCGGGCGGCGCCGCGACGACGGGCACGCAGCGCATCATGGAAGTGCAGCCGACGGGCCTGCATCAGCGCGTCCCGGTGTTCCTCGGTTCGAAGAACGAAGTCGAGCGCGTGACGGGCTACCATCAGGAAAAGCAATAAATTTGCACTGCAGCACTAGACAGTGTCGCGCGACGTACGTAGAATCGCGGCTCTCGATGTGACCCCAACGGGTCGCATCGCAGTGAAACGAAGCGGGAAGTTTGCCGAATCGATGAGTTTCGCGAAACAGCAGCAGCAAGCTGAAAAAATTTCGCAAAACCTATTGCCAAGGTCTCAGATTTCACCTTATAATTTCGTTTCTCTGATGCCGGTGTAGCTCAGTTGGTAGAGCAGCGCATTCGTAATGCGAAGGTCGTAGGTTCGACTCCTATCTCCGGCACCAAGTTATAAAGGGCTGACAAGCAATGCTTGTCAGCCCTTTTCTCATTCAAGCGCCCAATCGTGCGCTGCCCTTCTTCCCCCGCGTCCGCTTCGCTTGCGGGCATCACCCGACTCCCGCGCCGCCCGCCGCCGATTACAATCGCCGGACCTCTCCGCCCTTTCCGAGCATCATGCGCACCTGGCGTCTCGAGCGACCGAACCTCACCGGGCAACTGGACGTGTCACGTGCGACGCGCCTTGTCGCCGCGATCGGCGGCAACGAGCCCAACGCATTCGCAGCCGAAGTGCTGAAGCTGTTCGACGATGCGCTGTCGGTCACGCAATGCACGATCTTCGCATACGAGTTCGGCAACCGTCCGCGCACGCTATCCGTCGCCGACCATCGCGGCGGCCGCTACCTGCGCGACGTCGCCGACACCTACGCGCGACACTTCTACGCGCTCGACGGCAACCAGACGATCGTGTCGAGCGCACCTGGCGGCACGCGCCGCCACGACCTGCTGCTGCACCAGCAGGCCGGCGACGAGATCGATCATGAAGCGTATCGAGCGGCCTGCTACCGCGGCCCCGACGTGTCCGACCGGCTGTCGTTGCTGATGCAGCCCAACGATGCGAGCTGGCTGTCGATCAATTTGTACCGCGCGCATCGCAGCGGCGCGTTCCAGCCGCGCGAGATCGCGGAGATCGAAGTGCTCGCGCCGCTGATCGCGCAGGCCGCGAAGCATCACTACGCGCTCGCCGGTGCCGCGCAGATCGGGATCCCGCAACGGATGCTCGCGCGGCTGCGCAGCGCCTGCCCGGCGCTGTCCAAGCGTGAACTCGACGTGCTGCGCGGTGTGCTCGAAGGCCAGACCGCACAAGAGATCGGCGAGACGATCGGCGTGAAGGCGTCGAGCGTCGTCACGTACCAGAAACGCGCCTACCGGCGCCTGGGCATCTCGAGCCAGCGCGAGTTGTTCGCACTCTGCCTGCAGCCCTGAACCGAACCGGCCTGCGATGACCGAATCGGGGTAAATCCCGGTCGGCTTGCTGTACCCGGAATGGGGACAGCGGACTTCCGCCCGGCTTCCATACTGCTTCGACTGCCTGCACGCGTTGCCCCGGCGCGCGTGCACGTCGAACTGCCCTCCCCCGGAAGCCAACGATGGATATCGACTTCAAGCCCTACCCGTTCGTCGCCGAGCGCCATCCCGCGCATCTGCCGGCCTGCGACGACGGTATCGATCCACACCGGCATCGCGTAGCGATCGTCGGCGGCGGCCCCGTCGGCCTCGCCGTCGCGCTCGGTCTGGCGAACCACGGCATCCGCAGCGTGCTGATCGAGGCCGACGATGCGGTCTGCCACGGCAGCCGCGCGATCTGCATCTCGCGGCGCAGCCTCGAGATCATCGAGCGGCTCGGTGCGCTCGACGACTTCCTGCGCACGGGGTTGCCGTGGACCGGCGGACGCAGCTTCTACCGTCGCGACGAAGTGCTGCATTTCACGATGCCGCAGGACGAAAACCAGAAGCTGCCGCCGATGATCAATCTCGCGCAGTATCACATCGAGCAATTCCTGCTCGACGCCGCACTGCGCCGCCCCGAACTCATCGAGATCCGCTGGCAAGCGAAAGTCACCGGCGTGACCCGGCAACCGGACGGCGTGCGCCTGGACGTCGACACACCGCTCGGCGGCTACGCACTCGACGCCGACTGGGTCGTCGCGTGCGACGGCGGTCGCAGCACGATGCGCGAAGCGCTCGGCCTGTCGCTGCAGGGCACGAGCTACGAGGGCCGCTACGTGATCGTCGACATCGCGCTCGACAGCGACCGGCCGACCGAACGGCTCGCATACTTCGATCCGTCGTCAAACCCGGGCTCGACGGTACTCGTCCACAAGCAGCCCGACAACGTGTGGCGAATCGACTACCAGTTGCGTGACGATGAGGATCCCGAAGCGGCCATCAAACCGGAGAACGTGATCCCCCGCGTGCAGAACCTGCTCGACATGATGGGCGAGCACGGCGACTGGTCGCCGATCTGGATCACGATCTACAAGGCGAATGCGCTGACGCTCGAACGCTATCGGCACGGCCGCGTGCTGTTCTGCGGCGACGCCGCGCATCTCGTGCCGATCTTCGGCGTGCGCGGTGCGAATTCGGGCATCGACGATGCCGACAACCTTGCATGGAAACTCGCGTACGTGACTCGCGGGCTCGCATCGGACACGCTGCTCGACAACTACTCGGACGAACGCGTGTTCGCGACGCACGAGAACCTGCGCTACGGCACGAAGAGCACCGAGTTCATGGCGCCGCCGTCGTTTGCGTTCGACCTGATGCGCAAGGCCGTGCTGTCGCTCGCGGTCCGGCATCCGGCACTGCGCTCGCTGATCAATCCGCGCCAGACGACCGCCATCGCGTATGCGACGTCGTCGCTCAACGCAGCCGAACGCGACACGTTTTCGGCCGGCCCTGCGCCCGGCACGGTGCTCGCCGAATGTCCGCTGATGCGGTACACGGCGCACGGCGGCGGCATGCGCCGCGGCCACCTGACCGACCTCGTCGCCCCGCGCTTCACCGCGTTCTGCTTCACGTCCGACGGCGTACCCGATCCGACGCTCGCCGAGCTTGAACAGCGTCTGCAGGCAGCGCGGATACCGTTCGCGCTCGTCACGCTCGCGCGATATGCGGCGCCGCGGCAACCGGCCTGCGGCGGCCATGACGACGACGGCCGACTGTTCGACAGGTACGGCGCGCGCGACGGCACCGTCTATCTCGTGCGTCCGGACGGTCACGTACTCGGCCGCTGGCACGATGCTCGCGCGAGCGACGTAACCGCCGCGCTCGAACGCGCACTTCGCCCGGGCGCATCAACCGATCCTCAGGAGACCGCATGATGACGGACACCGAACGCGACACGCTCTACACCGACCTGTGCCGCACGATGACGCGAATCGGTGAAGCCGATGCGTCGCTCTTTCTCGCCCGCTTCGCGCTGCTGTCGATAGAAGCGATCGGCGAACCCGCGACCGTCGCACGGCTGATCGCCGACGCAGGCGACGGATTGCCCGACACGGGCATGCAGGCATCGATGCGCGAACGATGACGCCGATGGCCGACCGGCTTCACCGGCGGTCTTTTCTTACAAATTCATTTCGTCGCGTATTGCCCGTGCGCGAGCCATGCCGTAGGTAGACAAATTCCCTGGAAAATCCCGTTAAGGGTGCATAACATTACTTAACGATTCCGACCCGTCTATCGCGTTACATTGCGTGGGCGGCGCGGCGGGTCGCGATGCCGCCTTCATTCAGCTTGCGGCGCACAGCCGACGTCCGGTCTTTCGACACCACTCAAGGAGAGGACAACCATGACTCATGGCTTGATAATGTGGCTCATCATCGGCGCGATCGCCGGCTGGCTTGCCGGCTTGCTCGTCAAGGGCGGCGGCTTCGGGCTGATCGTCGACATCATCGTCGGGATCGTCGGCGCGGTGATCGGCGGCTGGCTCGCCGGGATACTCGGCCTCAGCGTCGGCAGCGGCTTCATCGGTTCGGTGATCGTCGCGGTCGTCGGTGCGGTGATCCTGCTGTTCGTGATCCGGCTATTCAAGCGAGCGGCCTGACGCTTCTCTCCACGCGCCTTCGGGCGCGTTTTCGCATCAGGCCGGCGCGCGGCACGCTCGCCGCGCGCCGCCGGCCCGTTCAGCACTTCGCGCGCCGCAACCAGCCGTCGAGTATGTCGGCCGTCAGCAGTCCACTGCGCGCTTCGCGTGCATCATCGCGCCCGATCCACACGGTGCGCGGCATCTCCCCTCTCCATCCCGCATCGAGCGCCGCGCGCAAACGCTCGGGCATCGGCTGGCGACGGCAACGCGCACCGCAGCGCGCCGCCTGCCGCGAGCGATCTCACATCGACCATTTCAGTTCTCCATAGAAAGTACGGCCCGGATACGGGTGGAACACGTAATAGCGGCGGTCCGTCAGGTTGTCGATGCCGAGCGACGCAGTCCAGTGACGGTCGACGCGGTAGCGCGCCCTCAGGTCGACGACCGTGAACGCGCTCGTGCCGCCGTAGACGTCCGGGTTCACGTCGCTGTTGTCGAGCGTGTTGAACTGGCGGCCCGAGTAGCGCACGCCAATGCTCGCGAGCCAGTGCTCGTCGAAGCGATACGACGCGAGCAGGTTCGCACGCATGCGCGGAATCCGCGGAAAGCGCGAGCCGACATACGCGGGATTCGCGGCATCGGCGAGGATCTGTGCATTGCTCGCCGACACGTTCGCGTCGATCGCGAGCCCCTTCAAACCGACGTTCTCGCCGCTGAACGCGAGCTCGACGCCGCGCACGCGCACGCGATCGACGTTCGAGATGTTGGTCACCGTCGTCGCGCCCGACACCGTCGTCTGGCTGTAGATCGAATCGCGCAGGTCGCTCTGGAACACGCTGGCACGCACGACGCCGACACCGACGTCGCGTTCGGCCGTGAAGTCCCAGTCGATCGCCTTTTCCGGCCGCAGGCTCGGGTTGTTGTTGACGATCGTGTTGTTCGAGATCGTGCCCTGGAACAGTTCGCCGACCGTCGGGAAACGCGTGCCGGTCGCGAACGACAGCCGGAAGCGCCAGACGTCGGTCGCATCCCATTGCAACGCGACCTTCGGCGACAGCGCATTCGCGCTGTGGTCCGCATAGCCGAGCGTGCCCGTTGCATTGCCGAGCGCACCGCCGTACGCATCCCAGCGCTCGTAGCGCAGCCCCAGCGTCGCGAGCCAGCCCGGCGCGAAGCGCCACGCGTCCTGCCCGAACAGCGCCTGCGTGCGCGTGTCGCCGCGATAGACGCTCGACAGCGACGTGGTCGGCCCTGCCAGCCAGTCGGCCGTGTTGTACGTGACGTTGCGCAGGAAGTAATTGTCGTAGTGATAGCCGAACGTGAACGTGTGGCCCTTCACTTCCGGCGCCTCGGCCTTCAGGTCGAGCGTGCGCCAGCCGGTGCCGTCGCCCTGGAACAGCGTGCCTGCGCCGCCCTGCACGGTCGACGCCGAGCGTTGCACGTCGCGCGACACGTCGTACGCGGACACGACGCCCGACAGGCGCCAGCCGGAATCGAGCCGGCCATTCAGGCCGAGCGCATACAGCCAGTTCTCCTGGTCGCCGCGCTGCGGCGCGAACGCGTTCGGCGCGACGGTCATGTTCCGGCCGCCGATCGACACGTTGCCGCCGTAGACTGGATTGCCGGCCGCATCGCGCAGGAAGGTTTCGCCGTGCTGCCGGTAATGGTTCTCCCAATGTCCGAGCGTGAGCGTTGCATCGACGTGATCGGTGAACGCATAGCCCATCCGCACCGTCTCGTTGAGCTGCTCGGTCCGCTCGATCGTCTGCGCGCCGACGATCGTCCGCGGCTTGCCATTGGGCCCGATGTCGGTCGCGGCGCCCGTCACGGGCACGGCGGCGCCGAGCTTCGGGTTGTATGCCGAATTGGGGCTCGCATACTGCATCGGCTGGCCGTTGTTCTCGAGCCGGTCGAGCGACAGCGCGAACCAGAACCGGCCGACCCGGTTCGCGATCCGTGCGGTCTGGTGATTGCCGCCGAAACTGTCCGCGAATCCGTAGCCGTCGTGATAGCGCTGCGTGAAGAACTGCGTCGACAGCGACGCCTCGAGCTTTTCCGGGCGGCGCGTCGTGAGCAGCACGGTCGAGCCGATCGAGTTGCCCGGATACAGCGCTAAAAAGGGGCCATAGAGCACGTCGACGCGCGCGATATCGTCCGGCGGAATCAGCGACCACCGCGGCGGATACGCGTAGCTCGAGCCGAGCAGGTTCGACAGCAGCACGCCGTCGGCGTAGACGAGCCCGCGCGCGCTCTGCAGTTCGTTGAAGTCGCGGCCTGCGAACACGCTGTTGCGGTCGCCGATATAGCGCTTGCGGACCATCAGGTTCGGCGCGTACTTCAGCGCGTCCTCGGTGGTGACGTTGGTGTGCGACTCGATCTGCTCGCGCGTGATCGACGTGACGACGGCCGGGGTATCCGGATCGACCGGTTGCCGCTGCGCGGTCACGCTGACGGCGCTCAGCGTTTCGCCGGCCGCCGGCGCCGGCGGCGCGATTGCGACGGCCGAAGCGGGAGCGGCGGCATCGGCGGCACGCTCCACGCCACCGCGCGCGGCAGCGCCGCGTGCAGCGTCGGTCGAGGCCGCATGGGCGGCAGGCCACGTGAAAGCGACCGCGCATGCGAGCGCGAGCCGGCCGCGCGACGGCCGCGCGGCGAAGGGAGAGGACATGAGTGAATTCCTGAAAACGTGATCGGACGCCGCCGGACACGAGCGCGCGCCGCGCCCGGACGGCGCGGCACGCGGCCCGGCCGCGGACGGCACGCGCGCCACCGGGGCGCGCGGACGACATCAATCAGATCGGAGCGTTTTCAGGCGGGGCGCGAGGCTGCGCGAGACGGATGCCCTGGCGGGGAAGATCGGGAATGGCGAGCGCGGCCGCGCGATAGGCGAACGTCCGCACGAAGCCCGGCAGGGCGGGCAGGCTCGACCCGAGCGCCACGTTCGCCGCGAAGCCGGGGCAGTACACGCAGTGCGGCACGCCGGCATGGTCGAACGACGACGTGTCGTGATCGCCGCCCGCCTGCGCGAGCACGATCTGGCGGGCGCCCGCTGCACTGCACAACTCGAGCGTGAGCTGACCGGAGCCGCTCGACGCAAGACGCGCATAGCCAATGACGGGCGACAGTACGTTCAGTACCAGCGCCAGCCATACGAGGCCGATCCATCGCGTCGTTCGTTTCATCGCGGTCCAGAAAAAGTGCGCGCAAGTATAACAAGCGGCCCGATTGCCGCCGATTCCGCACGATGCAGTAGTCGGCATCGCAGCACGCGCCAGAGCGCATGTGCCGTTAATACAACAGAGACAAAATCTAACGATTCGCCACTGGCATAAATCCAAGCACGAGGTTGATAATCATCGAACCTGCTGGAGAAATGACCATGGACGAAAGACCAACCCGCATGCCACCGCCGGAGCAAGTGATGAGCCCGGATCCGGAACCCGTCGGCGTGGAATTCCTCGCCGAATTGCCCGACCACGTGCGGGCATTCTTCGACGAGCAGCACAAGCTGTACTCGCCGAAGTGAACGCCTGTCCGGTTCTGTAACCGCCACGTGTCGATCATCGCTATCGTGCGGTACATCACTGCGCATCGCGCGCAATTCGCCTCGCACCCGGGCCGCAACAGCCTGACGGTGCCGGATCAGCTCGCCTGCTGATTCTCCGGTCGCTGCGCTACGCCGCGCGACTGTCTTCGTCTATCCTTCTGGTTTTCCACTTCCGGCCCGTCCGGCTCTCCTGATCGTTCCGATGAAGCAAGCCATTCGTGCCAGCCTCGCTGTCGCCGCGCTCGGCGTCGCCCTCTTCTCGTCCCCGCGCATCGCCAATGCAGACGGTGACGACACGGCCCTCACCAATATCGTCGCGCTCGCGTCGCAGCGCCTCGCGCTCGCCGAACCGGTCGCCCGATGGAAATGGGCGAATCACAAGGCAATCGAGGACCGGCCGCGCGAAGCGGAACTGCTCGTGTCAGTCGAGAGGCGCGCGGCACAGGCCGGTGTCGATCCCGCGTTCGCACGGACGTTCTTCGAGGATCAGATCACCGCGAGCAAGGATGTGCAGAATGCGCTGTTCGCGACCTGGCGCGCGACGCGGCCGCCGGAAGGCACGCCGCCCGATCTCGCGACCAGCACGCGCCCGGCGCTCGACCGGCTGACGCAGAAAATGCTCGCGGGGCTCGCGCAGGTTGCACCGCTGCGGGATGCGCCTGATTGCCAGGCGCGGCTCGCGCGCAGCATCGCCAACTGGAAGTCGCTCACGCGCTACGACGCGACGCAAACGCAGGCACTCGACACCGCGCTGTCGCACGTCTGCTCGGCCGGCGGCGCAAGCGCGATCGGCTGACGACAGCGGGCGCGGGTCGCGCGACCGCGCCTGATTAACCCGCCTGCCCCGCAGGCATGAGCGCGGCGAGCGGAATCAGCTGCAAGCCGCGTGCGAGATGCGTCTGCAGCAGACGGTGGGTAAAGGGTTCGAACGCACCGTCCGTCCCGTCGGCCGCGAGTTGTGCGGCCGCGTCGAGCGACTCCGCCGCGCCGAGATAGCGCCAGCCGTCGATCACGTGAAACAGGCTGCTCTCGCCGCTCGCCTCGAATGCGACCGCACCTTCGAACGGCCACGGCGCAGCGCCGGCACGGGCGTCGGCCGCGAGGCGCCGGTTGTATGACGGCCGCAGCCGGGCAATCCATTGCGCTTCGGCCAGCATCGCCCCCAACTCGTTGCCGGTCTCGCGCCATTCGACGCGCCGCACCTGCTGCGCCAGTCGCATTTCCTTCGACGAACGGCGCTCGCCCATCAGTAGCGCACGCAGCCGCTGCCGCACACGCACGCTGCGGCCAACATACAGCGGCACATCCTCCTCCCCGAACAGTGCGTACGCACCGCAGCCGGGCGGCGCGGTATCGAGCCAGGCTTCGGTCAGGTCGCCGCCCAGACGGAAGTGGCGCGTCGTGCGCGCGATCTGGTCACGCAGCCGCTCGAGCGGCACGATATCGTGCAACAGGCGCCAGAACTGCCACAGCAGGTCGGCATCCGCCAGCGCCCGATGGCGGGCAGCCGGCACGAGGCCGTGGCGCTCGATCAACGCGTCGAGGCCGTGCCGCGACTCACGCGGAAACAGCGCCTTCGACAGCCGCACCGTACACAGCACATCGGGATTGAACGCGAAGCCGGCGCGCTCGAATTCGGCCCGCAGGAAGCCGCGGTCGAAGTTCGCGTTGTGCGCGACGAAAAGCTTGCCGTCGAGCCGCTCGAACAACGCCGGCGCCAGCGACGCAAATGACGGCGCATCGCGCACCATCTCGTCCGAAATGCCCGTCAGTTGCTGGATGAACGGCGGAATCGGCTGCCCCGGATCGACGAGCGTCGTCCACGTCGACACGCCGAACGGGCCGATTTCGACCACGCCGATCTCGGTGATGCGGTGTTCGGCGGGCGAGCCACCAGTGGTTTCAAGGTCGACGAAAACGAGCGGCTGTTCGCTGGCGGGATCGGACGGACGGGGGGAATCGGACATGAAAAGACTGGGAAACGATGCTTCCGTGAGTATGCACCGGCATTCGGGTTCGCGGCCAGCCCGAACCGGAATGTTCCGCCCCCGCAAAACAAAAAGCCCCCGCAATGCGGGGGCCGGACGTGATCGGCAATGCGTGGCGCGTCAGACCGCCTGGATATTCGCTGCCTGCTTGCCTTTCGGCCCGACTTTCACGTCGAACGAAACACGCTGGTTTTCCTTCAGCGTCTTGAAGCCGTCCATCTTGATTTCGGAAAAGTGTGCAAACAAATCTTCACCGCCATTGTCCGACGTAATAAAGCCGAAACCTTTAGCATCGTTAAACCATTTCACGATACCGGTATCCATGTCTTCGTTCCCCACTCGATTAGATCCAAAAAAGCTATTTTTATAGCCGTTTCCCGAAATCCCGAAACATTGCGCCAGCACCCACACCAGCACGCCGCCCGAGGACGGAGTGCTGACTTTATAAATTGGACAATCCGGGTGCGTCAAGGAAATTTTTGACGATCGTTTTATCAAAAAAGAGCTAATACCACTGGAATCGGTACACCGGCGCCTTTGATTAATTGATTCGCATCAAAAACCTGTCAACCTTACCGGGATCGGAGCATTAATAATCTTGTGCGAGAAAATCCTACCGGGGACAAATCGGCTCGGTAAATTCCTCGGGTTTTTTCCGGGTTGCGGAAACCCGAGGACATTGCGATGCTCACTTAACGTCGGAAGGAAGGAGAAGGTCATGTGGCTGGACGGAATCAAGCGCTTCGCGAGCCGGCTCGGACGCGTACACCGCAAGTCCCGCGCCCTGGCCGAGTCAGTGTCCTCGCGCGAAGCGCCGTGCGACACCGAATTCGATACGACCTGGCACGGCGATCACTGGCAGAACCTGCTCTCGTCGCCCCTCGATGCCCGTCACTACGTGATGGAAGACTGGACATACACGCCGCCCCCCAACGAATCCAAGGAGGCCGCACCCGCGGCCAAGCGCAAGCGGCGCTCGTTCGCGCAATAGCGCGCGAATCAACGGGGCAAAAAAAAGCGCGACTGGGAAGTCGCGCCGACAAAGGTTTGGAGATCTTTTCCGTCAACGAAAAAGTCTGCTTCGGAAAGCAGAGATCGCAGTATAGCGAGAGAACAACCTTTCATTAGCCATGCTCCACACAAACCTCTATTGCCGATGTGTCAATAATCGGATGATGGCCATCCCCGCCTCCTGCTGACCGCCTGTCGCGATCGCGCAACGCCCGTTCCGTAGTCCTGATCGCCATTTTTCTTCGCTGCACCGCCACAAACCCTTGATGGGCAACCGTTTGCGCCACATTGCCGATCTTTGCGGATTCCAAAATATACTATTGCTTAAAGCGCATTCTTCCCCCACTCCACGCACTCCGTACACTGCAGATGGCTTTTTGATAAGCGCACCGCCGCTCTGCCGGACCGGCCGCAACGTCAAGCACAACATGCCAGTCCGCAGCAGGTTCGATCGACATCATCCTGTTTGGAGACAGATCCATGAAAAAAACCCTGATCGTCACCGCGTTGTCGGGTGTATTCGTGACGGCAGCTCACGCCCAAAGCAGCGTGACGCTCTATGGCCTGATCGACGCAGGCATCACCTATACGAACAACCAGGGTGGCCACAGCTCATGGTCGGAACGCAGCGGCCAGATCAACGGCAGCCGCTGGGGCCTGCGCGGCACGGAAGATCTCGGTGGCGGACTGAAAGCAATCTTCGTGTTGGAAAACGGCTTCAACATCGCCAACGGCACGCTCGGCCAGAATGGCCGCGAATTCGGCCGCCAGGCGTTCGTCGGCCTGTCTCATGACCAGTTCGGCGCCGTCACCCTCGGTCGCCAGTACGACAGCGTCGTCGACTACATCGGGCCGCTGTCGCTGACCGGTACGCAATTCGGCGGCACCCAGTTTGCCCACCCGTTCGATAACGACAACCTGAACAATTCGTTCCGGATCAATAACGCCGTCAAGTACACGAGCGTCAATTTCGGCGGTCTGAAGTTCGGCGCGTTGTACGGTTTCTCGAACAGCAACCAGTTCTCGAACAATCGCGCATACAGCGCGGGCGTGTCGTACACCTATGCCGGCTTCAATATCGGCGCCGGTTACCTGCAGTTGAACAATGACATCTCGGGCCTCACGTCGGCGGCGGTCACCAACAGCGGCGGCGCGGTGGCAGGCGACAATACGTTCGTCGGCAAGCGTCAGCGCGTGTTCGGCGGCGGCCTGAACTACACATTCGGACCGGCAACGGCCGGCTTCGTGTTCACGCAATCGCGCGTGAACCGGGCGCTCGGCATCTCCGCGGGTGCCTCGGGCGTGTCGAACGGGCTGGGTCTCGACGGCACGTTTGCCCGCTTCAACAACTACGAAGTAAACGCCCGCTACGCGCTCACGCCGGCCTTGTCGCTGGCCGGGTCGTACACGTACACCGCCGGCTTCCTGGACGGCCGTCATCCGGGCTGGAACCAGTTCAACCTGCAGACCGACTATGCACTGTCCAAGCGGACCGACGTGTACGTGCAAGGCGTTTATCAGCGCGTCAGCACGGACGGCCTGGGCATCGGCGCCTATGTCAATGGCCTCGGTGGTGCTTCATCGACCAACAAGCAGATCGCGGTCACGGCAGGCCTGCGTCATCGCTTCTGAGCGACCGGCATTCCGCCGCACGCCGGATGACGAAGCGCCCCATCGGGGCGCTTTTTCTTTGCCGGGTTGCGCCGTGCGCCGCTCAGGCGTTGCCCGGCGCCGGGTAACGGACGTCGAGCACGTCGATCGGCTGCGGGCCAGCGGGCGTCATCAGCATGACGGTATCGCCGATCTTCGCCTTGATCAGTGCGCGCGCGACCGGCGAAATCCAGCTGACGCAGCCGCGATCGAGATCGACCTCGTCGATCCCGACGATCGTGATCGTGTGATCCTCGCCGTCCGGTGTCTCGTAATCGACCGTTGCACCGAAAAACACCTGATCGACATTCTCCTGCCGGCTCGCATCGACGACTTCGGCCAGATCGAGCCGCTTCGTCAGGAAGCGGATGCGGCGATCGATCTCGCGAAGCCGCCGCTTGCCGTAGATGTAGTCGCCATTCTCCGACCGGTCGCCATTCGACGCGGCCCAGGACACGAGCCGCACGACCTCGGGACGCTCGACGTCGATCAGGCTCAGCAGCTCGTCCCTCAGCCGCTTGTGGCCGGCCGGCGTGATGTAGTTCTTCGCGCCCGCCGGAATCGCGGGCTGGGCCTGGTCGAGATCGTCGTCGTCACCGTCCGACTCTTTGACAAACGCCTTGTTCATGATGCAGATTCAACATGGATGACTGATGCTCCAAGGGTACACGAAGGGCGCCCCGGCAAGGTCATGGCACCTAATTTGCGAATAAGGCTTCCCTTTTTATACAACCCTGCTATACTTCCGCTTCTGCGTGCGGCTGTAGCTCAGTTGGATAGAGTACTTGGCTACGAACCAAGGGGTCGTGGGTTCGAATCCTGCCAGCCGCGCCACTTTTTCGAGGGCCTTCCCAACCGAAGGCCCTTTCAGTTCAAAGCAGTAGAAGTCTTGTTGTTGCGTGCGGCTGTAGCTCAGTTGGATAGAGTACTTGGCTACGAACCAAGGGGTCGTGGGTTCGAATCCTGCCAGCCGCGCCACTTTTTTGGGAACCTTCCCATCGCAGAAGGTTCCGACAGTTAAGCAGTACCGTTTTGCGTGCGGCTGTAGCTCAGTTGGATAGAGTACTTGGCTACGAACCAAGGGGTCGTGGGTTCGAATCCTGCCAGCCGCGCCACCTTAAAAGGGCTTTCCTCCGGGAAAGCCCTTTTTTCTTTTCCGCCCCCCCCCCTTCCTTCCCTTGCTCAACGCACGGCAACGTACGGTCGCGTAACGCCCCTTTTCGGAAGAACGTCGACCACGCCGCACGTTCGCCTCTCCGGCAGCACAAATGAAAACGGCGGCCATTGGCCGCCGTCGATCGCTCGCCCACACGGGCCGCGTCAGTAATCCTGACGCTCGCGCTCGATGCGCATGCCGCCGTCGTGGCGCGCATGCGCACCGTCGTCGGTCGAACGCTCGCGCATGATCCGCATCACGTCCGGATTGGTTCGCACGCGCCGCATCACGTTCGCGAGATGCACGCGGTCGCTGACCTGGATCACGAAGCGCAGCACCGTCGATTCGTGCGTCAGATCCTCGTCCATCGCGATATGCACGATGTTCGCGTCGGCCGACGTGATGTCAGCCGCAACCCGCGCAAAGATGCCCTTCGTGTTCTTCACAAGCGCCTTCACCGCGACGTCGAACAGGCGGCCCGGCTGCGGCGCCCATTCGACGTCGATCCAGCGGCCCGGATCGCGGCGATGGATACGCTGCGCCACGCGGCAATCGGTCGTATGAATCGCCATCCCCAGGCCGATGCCGATGTAACCCATGATCGCGTCGCCCGGAATCGGCCGGCAGCATGCGGACAACTGCACGGACATCCCTTCGGTGCCGGTGATCACGACCGGCGGCGCGTGGTGCGCGGGATGCCGCTCGGACTTCGGCAGATCGTCGTCCGCATCGCGGCCGCTCATCAGCACCTCGATGCGCTTGGCCATCACCGCGGCCACGCGGCGGCCGAGGCCGATGTCCGCGAAGATTTCCTGACGGCTCTTGTTGCCCGTCCACTGCACGAGCTTCTCCCACACTTCCGGCTCGACATCGGCCAGCGCGAGACCATAGCCCTTCAGGCTCTGGTCGACCAGCCGCTCGCCCAGCTGCACCGATTCGTTCAGGCGCATCGTCTTCAGGTAGTGCCGGATCGCCGAGCGCGCCTTGCCGGTACGCACGAAACCGAGCCACGCAGGGTTCGGCTTCGAATACGGCGCCGTGATCACCTCGACGATGTCGCCGCTCTTCAGCTCGGTGCGCAGCGGCAGCAGCTCGTTGTTGATCTTCACGGCCACGCACTGGTTGCCGAGATCGCTGTGGATCGAATACGCGAAATCGAGTGCCGTCGCGCCGCGCGGCAGCGCCATGATCTTCGACTTCGGCGTGAACACGTAGACCGCATCCGGGAACAGGTCGATCTTCACGTGCTCGAGGAATTCGCTCGAATCGCCGGCTTCGCTCTGGATGTCGAGCAGCGACTTCAGCCACTGGTGCGCGCGCTTCTGCACGTCGCTGAGATCCGCGCTGCCGTTCTTGTACAGCCAGTGCGCGGCGACCCCCGCCTCGGCGATCTCGTGCATCTTGCGCGTGCGCACCTGGAACTCGATTGGCGCGCCGAACGGGCCGACCAGCGTGGTGTGCAGCGACTGATAGCCGTTGATCTTCGGGATCGCGATGTAGTCCTTGAACTTGCCGGGCACGGGCTTGTACAGCGCGTGCAGCGCGCCGATGCACGTGTAGCAGTCGAGCGGGCTGTCGACGACGACGCGAAAGCCGTACACGTCGAGCACCTGCGAGAACGACAGCTGCTTGTCGCGCATCTTGCGGTACACGCTGTAGATGGTCTTTTCGCGGCCGGTGATCTCGGCGTCGATCTTCGCATCGGCCATCGCGCGCTGCGCGGCTTCGAGGATCTTGCTGATCACTTCGCGGCGGTTGCCGCGCGCGGCCTTCACGGCCTTCTCGAGCGTCGCGTAGCGATGCGGGTTGAAATTCGCGAAGCTCATGTCCTGCAGCTCGCGATACGTGTTGTTCAACCCGAGGCGGTGCGCGATCGGCGCGTAGATGTCGAGCGTTTCCCGCGCGACGCGGCGGCGCTTCTCCATCGGCACCGCGCCGAGCGTGCGCATGTTGTGCAGGCGGTCGGCGAGCTTGACGAGAATCACGCGCACGTCGCGTGCCATCGCGAGCAGCATCTTGCGGAAGTTTTCCGCCTGCGCTTCCTCGCGGCTGCGGAATTCCATCTTGTCGAGCTTCGACAGGCCATCGACCAGTTCGGCGACCTTCGGGCCGAACCGCTCGGCCAGCTCGCTCTTGGTCACGCCCTGGTCTTCCATCACGTCATGCAGCAGCGCGGCCATGACGGCTTGCGCGTCGAGCTTCCAGCCGGCGCAGATTTCCGCGACGGCGACGGGATGGGTGATGTAGGGTTCGCCGCTCTGGCGATATTGACCGAGGTGGGCTTCGTCACTGAAGTGGAACGCCGCCTTGACCTCTTTGATTTCTTCCGGAGGAAGATACTCGGCAAGCACGCCCGTCAGTTTCGCGATCGAAACGACGCCGTGCTTGCGAGGCTGCTCCGGTGTGGCGGTCGGCCCGAACAGATGCCGGAAGGACTGTTCGAGGACCGCGTCGATGTACTGGCGCGCAGGCGACTGGGCCGTGGCTTCGGTGGTCGAATCCGCGGAGGCGGACGATGGGGTGGTGCTCATATTCGCCTCCAGGTCGAGTCGTTGCGCGCGTGGATTACATGGCTGGAACGGGCCGGATGCGCGTTACACCGGCACCTTCTTCAGCATCTCGACGCCGACCTGGCCGGCAGCGATTTCGCGCAGCGCGACGACGGTCGGCTTGTCGCGGCTTTCGATCTTCGGCGTATGGCCTTGCGCGAGCTGCCGCGCGCGATAGGTGGCGGCGAGCGCCAGTTCGAAGCGGTTCGGGATTTGCTTCAGGCAGTCTTCGACGGTAATGCGAGCCATGTTGGTAATTCCTTCTGAATATAGTCCTTATTCTACCTTATGTCCCTCGTCCCCCGCGTCATTCCGCGTGGGGCAGATGGATGCCGAGCTCGATGAACAGCTCCGTGTGTCGCGCGTACTGCGAAGCAAAGCGCAGGCGCGTGGCCGCGACGATGCATTCGAGCTCCGCGAGCGCACGCTCGAAGTTCTCGTTGATCACCACGTATTCCGCTTCGGGCGCGTGCGCGATCTCGCTGCCGGCGGCCAGCAGGCGGCGCGTGATCACTTTCGGCTCGTCCTGGCCGCGCTTCTTCAGGCGCTCCTCGAGCGCGTCGAGCGACGGCGGCAGGACGAAGATGCCGACCGCGTTGCGGAACTGCTTCTTCACCTGCAGCGCGCCTTGCCAGTCGATCTCGAGCAGCACGTCGTGGCCGTTCTTCATCTGCTCTTCGATCCACACGCGCGACGTGCCGTAGTAGTTGCCGTGCACTTCCGCGCTCTCGAGGAATTCGTGCGCCGCGTGACGCGCGCGGAAATCCTCGACCGTCGTGAAGTGATAGTGCTGGCCGTCCTGCTCGCCCGGGCGCGGCTTGCGGGTCGTGTACGAGATCGACAGGCAGATGTCGCTGTCCTTCGACAGCAGCGCATTCACGAGCGTCGACTTGCCGGCGCCCGACGGCGCGACGACCATGAACAGGTTGCCGGGATAGACGCCGCCGTGCAGCGAATGCGACGCGTGCGCGTCGCGGGTAGATTCCGTCATGTTGCTTTACTCCAGGTTTTGCACTTGCTCGCGCATCTGCTCGATCAGCAGCTTGAGCGCCATCGATGCGTCGGCGAGTTCCTTCGCCGCCGCCTTCGAGCCGAGCGTGTTCGCTTCGCGATTCAGTTCCTGCATCATGAAGTCGAGACGCTTGCCGACGCGGCCGCCCTTCTCGATCACATGGCGCGTTTCGTTCAGGTGCGCGGTGAGTCGCGACAGCTCTTCCGCGATGTCGATCCGGATCCCGTACATCGTCACTTCCTGACGAATGCGCTCCGCGGCTTCCTCGCGCGTGACGATCGTCGAGCTGCCTTCGGGCGCCGCGATGCCGAGCGCCTCCTGCAGCCGTTCGACGATCTTCTGCTGGTGCTTCGCGATCAGCTCCGGCACGAGCGGCGTGATGCGGGCGACGATCGCTTCCATCTCGGTGACGTTCGACAGCAGCATCGTCGCCAGTTGCGCGCCTTCGCGCGAACGCACGACGACGAGCTCGCCGATCGCTTCCTTGCCGCACGCGAGCACCGCCTCGCGGATCGCGTCAGCCGACACGCCGCTCTCGGCGATCACGCCGGGCCAGCGCAGGATCTCGCCCGCGCGCAGGCGGCCGACGCCCGGGAACGAGTCGAGTACCGAGCGCTCGAGTTCGGCGAGCTGGCCGAGCGCCGACTGGTTCAGCGCGCCCGCGCCGATGCTCTGCTCGCCGCGCTGCAGGTTGATGCGGATATCGACCTTGCCGCGCGACAGCTTGTTCATCAGCATTTCGCGCAGCGCGGGTTCGCACGCGCGCACGTCGTCCGGCATCCGGAAATTCAGGTCGAGGAAGCGCGAGTTCACGGTGCGCAGTTCGACCGACACGCTGGTGCCGCCGTTGCCGGTGGCCGTCGCGAGTTCGCGCGTCGCGCTCGCGTAGCCCGTCATGCTGTAGATCATGGTTCGTCTCGCCGTCTGGGTGCCCTCGCGGGCGGGGAAATGTCGAGGCGCCCGGCGCATCGGAAAGCGCGGGGCGGGAAGCGCGCATTATCCCATTTTTGCGGACCACCCCGCCGGGCACGCCCGCCGTTCGGCGCTAAAATCGGGGTTTCCTCTCGTTCCGCGATTCCCACATGACGTCTTCCGTTTCCCGCCCGAGCGGCCGCCGCGCCGACGCACTGCGCCAGGTCGCCCTGACCCGCCACTACACGAAACATGCCGAAGGCTCGGTGCTGGTCGAATTCGGCGACACCAAGGTGCTCTGCACCGCGAGCGTCTCCGAGCGCGTGCCCGACTTCCTGCGCGACCGCGGGCAAGGCTGGCTGACCGCCGAATACGGGATGCTGCCGCGCGCGACGCATACGCGCAGCGACCGCGAAGCCGCCCGCGGCAAGCAGACCGGCCGCACGCAGGAAATTCAGCGCCTGATCGGCCGCGCGCTGCGCGCGGTGTTCGACCTCGAAGCGCTCGGCCCGCGCACGATCCACATCGACTGTGACGTGATCCAGGCCGACGGCGGCACGCGCACGGCGAGCATCACCGGCGCGTTCGTCGCCGCGCATGACGCCGTGTCGAAGCTGATCGCGGCAGGCAAGCTCACGCGCTCGCCGATCACCGACCACGTCGCCGCGATCTCGGTCGGCGTGTACCAGGGCGCGCCCGTGCTCGACCTCGATTATGCGGAAGATTCGCAGTGCGACACCGACATGAACGTCGTGATGACGGGCGCCGGCGGTTTCGTCGAAGTCCAGGGCACGGCCGAAGGCGTGCCGTTCTCGCGCGCCGAGATGAACGCGCTGCTCGACCTCGCGCAAGGCGGGATCGCCGAGCTCGTGCAGCTTCAGAAAGACGTGCTGGGCGCCTGACATGCCGGACGACCACACCACCGCGCCGCTGTCGCGCATCGTTCTGGCGTCGAACAACGCCGGCAAGCTGCGCGAATTCACCGCGCTGTTCTCGACGGTCGGCATCGAGATCGTCCCGCAGGGCGACCTTGCCGTGCCTGAGGCGGAAGAGCCGTTCGGCACCTTCATCGAGAATGCGCTGACGAAGGCACGCCACGCGTCGCGGCTCACCGGGCTGCCGGCGATCGCCGACGATTCGGGCCTGTGCGTGCGCGTGCTGCGCGGCGCGCCGGGCGTCTATTCGGCACGCTACGCGCAGCGCGCGGGCCGTGACAAGGGCGACTCGGCAAACAATGCATATCTCGTCGAGCAACTGCGCGGCGTCGACGACCGGCGCGCATACTATTGCTGCGTGCTCGCTCTCGTGCGCCATGCGGACGACCCCGAGCCGCTGTTCGCCGAAGGACGCTGGGCGGGCGAGATCGTCGACACGCCGCGCGGCGAGCACGGATTCGGCTACGACCCGTATTTCTACCTGCCGTCGCTCGGCGCGACGGCCGCCGAACTCGAGCCGGCCGTGAAGAACACGCACAGCCATCGCGCGCTGGCGCTGAAGGCGCTGCTGGCGCGGCTCGCGGAGGAAGCATGAGCACGCCCGATACCCGTTCGCCAGCGGAGGTCGCATGAGCCAGGCCGCGGAAACCGGCGCGCGCGTCGTCGCGACCTTCACGTCGCCCGGCCAGGTGCGGCTCACGTCGCTGCCGCCGCTCGCGCTGTACGTGCATTTCCCGTGGTGCGTGCGCAAGTGCCCGTACTGCGATTTCAATTCGCACGAGTGGAAGGGCGAACGGTTTCCGGAAACCGAGTATCTCGACGCGCTGCGCGCCGATCTCGAGCAGGCGCTGCCGCTCGTGTGGGGTCGCCAGGTGCATACGGTATTCATCGGCGGCGGCACGCCGAGCCTGCTGTCGGCGGCCGGCCTCGACCGGATGCTGTCCGACGTGCGTGCGCTGCTGCCGCTCGACGCCGATGCCGAGATCACGCTCGAGGCGAATCCGGGCACGTTCGAGGCCGCGAAGTTCGCGCAGTTCCGCGCGAGCGGCGTGAACCGCCTGTCGGTCGGCATCCAGAGCTTCAACGAAGCGCACCTGAAGGCGCTCGGCCGGATTCACGACACCACGCAGGCACGCGCCGCGGTCGAGATCGCCGCGAAGCACTTCGACAACTTCAACCTCGACCTGATGTTCGCGCTGCCGAACCAGACGCTCGACGAATGCCGCACCGACATCGAGACCGCGCTGTCGTACGCACCGCCGCATCTGTCGCTGTATCACCTGACGCTCGAGCCGAATACGCTGTTCGCGAAATTCCCGCCGGTCGTGCCCGACGACGACGCGTCGGCCGACATGCAAGAGTGGATCCACGCGCGCACGGCCGAGGCCGGTTACGGGCGCTACGAAGTGTCCGCGTATGCGAAGCCGAATCATCAGTGCAAGCACAACCTGAACTACTGGCGCTTCGGCGACTATCTCGGGATCGGTGCGGGCGCACACACGAAGCTGTCGTTCCCGAACCGGATCCTGCGGCAGGCACGCTACAAGCACCCGGCGACCTTCATCGAGCAGGCGATGGCCGGCACGGCCGTGCAGGAAGAGCGTGAAGTCGGCGCGCGCGACCTGCCGTTCGAGTTCATGCTGAACACGCTGCGGCTCGTCGAGGGCTTCCCCGTGCACAGCTTCGCCGAACGCACGGGCCTGCCGATGAGCACGATCGAGCCGGCGCTGCAGGAAGCGGAACGGCGCGGGCTGATCGCGCGCGATTTCGCGCAGATCGCGCCGACGCCGCTGGGCCAGCGTTTCCTCAACGACCTGCAGGAATTGTTCCTGCGTGACGATTGAGGGGATGAACCACGCGGCATTTCGGTTACAATGCCGCCTCGTGTGGAAGCGTGGCCGAGCGGTTTAAGGCACCGGTCTTGAAAACCGGCGACGGGAAACTGTCCGTGAGTTCGAATCTCACCGCTTCCGCCAGGAAGTTCGCCAAACCCCGTCCATTCACCGAATGACGGGGTTTTTTGTTGGTCCGCGCACGCCCTTCCCTCACGTTCCGACGCGTCACGCCGGATGCCGTTACAATCCGGCGCTCCGATTCGCGAAACGGGAAACCCACGTCATGAAGCCCTTCATCGTCTCGTCGCTCGCTGCACTGCTGGTTGCCGTCAGCACGCCGGCGACGGCCGACTCCGCCGCCGGCAGCGACGCGCAAGCGTCGTGCGCGATCGCCTACGTGACGGGTGTCGGCGGCTCGCCGCGCGGCCTGAACGAATACCTCGCGAGCCCGTCGCCCTACAACTACGTGAAGGACAACGACCTCCAGTGCAAGGTGGGTGACGATGGACGCACGTCGAACTGCACCGGCGTGACCTACCTCCGGAACGAGCAGGTCAGCGTGTACGACGATTCCGATCCGGCAACACTGACCGTCGTGGCGCGCGTGGAGCTCGATCACGGCCAGAAATACCCGGTCATCATCGTCGTGCAGCGCAAGGACGCGCGCTGCAAGCAATGATGCGGCGCCGCGCACGAGCCCGTCCGCCGAAACGGCACGGGCGTTCGCGCCGGCCGTCGCGCGCCACCTGAGCGGCGGGCACCGGCAGCGGCACGCCATTACATCGCAACGCGCCGGAAGCCCCCCTCCCGGCCGGCCGCTCGATCACCTAGAATTCGATCAACACGGCGACACGACCGCCGCCGCGTACTCGATGCCGCGCGCGCCACCCCTGCGTGCGGTACACGGAGATCGCCATGACCGAACTGTCGACACCGGCGGAACACGTCGATTACGAAGGCTTCGAGATCCATGTCGTGCCGGCCGTCGCGCCCGGCAACGACACGCGCTACACCTACACCGGCTACGTGTGCCATCCTGGCGCGAATCCCGCCTTGCCCGGCCACGCGGTGCCCTTCCATGCGGACGGCGAGGAAAGCTTCGCGAGCCTCGATGAAGCCGTCCACGAAGCCGTGCACATCGGCAAGAGCATCATCGACGGCACGCACCCCGACCTGTCGATCCTGTCACTCGTCACGCACGGCTTCTGAACCGGGCCGCACGCATCGCCGAAAATGGCGCGGGCGCGCCCGTGGTGCTGCCTGCAGCGACCCGCTGCGCTCGCGCCGGACCCTCGCCACGCGCCGGCGTGCCAGTCGCGTTCCTCGTGTTTCTTTCAACCTTGCAACACGCACGCCGCGATGCACGCGTGCGGCAGCCACGCGAGCGTACTGTCACATGTCACGTCACGTCACGTCACGTCACATCGCGCTGCGCAAGCACACGCCTTCTCGTCATCAGCGCTCGCATCATCCGGCATCGCCCGTTATGCGTTTCTCCCGATATCGGCTCGCGTCCGTGCGCCTATCATTTTTTTATAGTCACTTCCGGCTAGCCTCCCATGCGCCCCCTTCCCCGTTTGCATGTCAACCGGCCGCGTGCAGTTGCGCTGGCCGTCGTCGCCATGCTCGCGGCGTGCACGATCACGCCGCCTCCGTCGCTGCACTCGATCCTGACGATTCCGTCGATCACCCGCAGCGGCAACCTCGACCAGTACCGCGTCGAAGTCGCGCACCGTGTCGCCGAACGCAATCCGTCCGGCATGCTGCACGGCATACCTCAGGCCATGCTCCGCTCGCTCGTCGTCGTGGCCTTCACCGTCGATGGCAGCGGCCGGCTCGTCAACGCGTCCGTCTATCGCAGCAACGGCGACAGCGAAGCGGAAGCACTCGCGCTCGCGTCGCTGCGCCGCTCGGCGCCGCTGCCGCCGCCGCCGTCGCGACTGCTCGACGGCAACGGCCGGCTCGAACTGATGGAAGGCTGGCTCTTCAACGACGACGGCCACTTCCAGTTGCAAAGCACCGCGTCGGCGCAGGCGCAATCGATCGACTGAGCGGTCGCCGCCCCGCGATTGCCGGTGCACGGCGGCGCTGGCTATAATTTTCCGCAATCGCGCGGCCATCACGCCGCGCGCGCGTTCGTGCGCCCCACCCGGCATGCGAGCCGACCACGCCGGCACCGGGCGGCGGCGACGTACACGTCTCCATCGTCGACCGGCGGGTGACGTCCGCGCCACGGCGCGCGTCCACGCCGCCACCGCATCATCCGCTCGGCTGCCCCCGGCAGGCATCCGCCTGCCCGACCGCACGCTCAGCCGACCGCCCCAACGACAAAACGGAGACATCCATGTCCGCATCCCCCCCGACCGTTGCACACGCAACCGGTTCGGCCGGCGCCGTCAGCCACCGGCGCATCGTGTTCGCCAGCTTCATCGGCACCGCGATCGAGTTCTACGATTTCTACGTGTACGCAACGGCCGCCGCGCTCGTCATCGGCCCGGTGTTCTTTCCGCACGGGTCCGCGACCGCACAGGCGCTGTCCGCCTTCGTCACGTTCGGCATCGCGTTCATCGCTCGCCCGATCGGCTCGTTCCTGTTCGGGCACTTCGGCGACCGCATCGGCCGCAAGTCGACGCTCGTCGCATCGCTGCTCGTGATGGGCGTGTCCACCACCGCCATCGGCTTCGTGCCCGGCTACGACGCGATCGGCGCGCTCGCGCCGGTGCTGCTGTGCGTGCTGCGCTTCGGCCAGGGGATCGGCCTCGGCGGCGAATGGGGCGGCGCCGCGCTGCTGGCGACCGAGCACGCGCCGCAGGGCAAGCGCGGCTGGTTCGGAATGTTCCCGCAGCTCGGGCCATCGGTCGGCTTCCTGATGTCGAACGGGCTGTTCTTCGCGCTCGCGCTGTCGCTGTCGGACGAGCAGTTCCGCAGCTGGGGCTGGCGCATCCCGTTCCTGGTCAGTGCGGTGCTCGTCGCGCTCGGCCTGTACGTGCGGCTCAAGATCACCGAAACACCCGCGTTCCAGGCCGCGCTCGATCGCAACGAGCGCGTGCGCGTGCCGGTCGCGACGCTGGTCACGCAACACTGGCGGCCGACGCTGCTCGGTGCGCTCGCCATGGTCGTCTGCTACACGCTGTTCTACATCTCGACGGTGTTCTCGCTGTCGTACGGCGTGTCGGCGCTGCATATTCCGCGCCAGAGCTTCCTCGGCCTGCTGTGTTTCGCGGTCGTGTTCATGGGACTCGCGACGCCGCTGTCCGCGTGGGCATCGGACCGCTTCGGCCGCAAGCCGGTGCTCGTCGTGGGCGCGATCGCCGCGCTGCTGTCGGGTTTTGCGATGGAGCCGCTGCTCGGTAGCGGCTCGATGCCGCTCGTCGCGCTGTTCCTGACGATCGAGCTGTTCCTGATGGGCGTGACGTTCGCGCCGATGGGCGCGCTGCTGCCGGAGCTGTTCCCGACCAACGTCCGCTACACGGGCGCGGGCGTCGCGTACAACCTCGGCGGGATCCTCGGCGCGTCGATCGCGCCGTATATCGCACAACTGCTGGCGGCGCGCGGCGGGCTGTCGTGGGTCGGCGGTTATGTGTCGGTTGCGGCGGCGATCAGCCTGATCGGCGTGCTGCTGATGCGCGAGACGCGCGACGCATCGCTCGTCTGAAACTCCGGGGCGACCCGGGTTGTGCGCAAGCCGGCGCTGCCTATACTCGATCCTGGGTGCGCCGCTGCGCGCGCCCGGGATCCCGCCCTGAAGGAGCCGCCGCCATGAACATCCGCCTCGGCAATGCCGATCTCGTCCTGATCCTCGCGCTCGCGCTGGGCGGCGCGATCCTGCTCGCGATGCGCTTCCGGCCGCAGACCTGGCGCGGCCTCGTGTTCGAGGCGCTGCTGGCGAATCTGGCGGCCGTCGCCGCCGTCCTCACGGTCGAGGCGCTGCTCGCCTGAACCGGCACACCCCGCTTCGTCAGGCGGTCATCCGCGCGCGCAGCGCGCCGTAGGCCGGGCCGACCGTATCGATCGCGTCCAGCGCCTCGTCGACCGACGGCATCATGCCCGGCTCGCCGATCGACAATGCATTCGGCGCGCCGCCGATGCCGCAATGATGGCGCGACGTCGCGACGAAAATCATCACGGTCGGCCGCTGCAGCGCGTGCGCCATGTGGACGAACCCCGTATCGACCCCCACCACGAGCGCAGCCCGGCCGAGCGCCGCGCCGAGCTCGCGCACCGTCATCGCAGGCAGCACGACCGAACCCGGCGCGCGTGCGGCGATGTCCTGCGCATCGTCATGCTCGGCAGCCGATCCCCACGGCAGCAGCACGCGCACGCCACGCGCCATCATCTGCGTGGCGAGCGCGGCCCAGTGGTTGGCCGGCCATTTCTTGTCGGGGTTGGACGTCGCATGGAACAGCAGCATGAATGGGGCACCATCGGTCACGGCGGCCGGCAGGTTCACGTCCCGCGGCGGGGCGATGCCGTACGTGGCGATACCCTCGGGCGCGTAGCCGAGCGCCTCGCCGGCACTCACGCGCATCCCGTGCCACGCGTCGCAGTCCGGCCGCGGGCCGAAACGATGCGAATACGCGAAGCGTGCGCCCGTTTCGCCGAGATCCCGCGTCTGGTAGCCGACCCGGCGCGCGGCGCGCGCGAGCGCCGAAATGATCGCGCTCTTGTAGACGCCGTGCAGGTCGATCACCGCATCGTAGCGATGCGCCCGCAGCGCGCCGATCGACGCCGTGATCGCCTTCAGGTCGCCGCGATTGCGCATCTTCTTGAAGCGGCGCAGCGGCGCGCCCAGGACACGGCTGACGCCCGGATGCCAGCGCACGACCTCCGCGCACGATTCATCTACCGCCCAGTCGACCGTTACGCCGGGAAAGGCGCGATGCAAATCCGCGACGACGGGTAGCGTCTGGACAACGTCGCCGAGCGACGTCACTTTCACGATGAGGATACGTTTCACGATGTGTGGAGATAAGCCAGTCAATTTGGCATGCTCACGATGGTTACATGCGCAGACATTACGTGAAATTACTTTTGCAACAAAATGCATCTCCTTTCGGGAACATTCTCGCTCCCCGCCCGCATCCGGTTCTTTTTATAATTCGATCTTTGCCTGCCGGCCCGCGCCGATGCCACGCCCCGCCCTTCCCGCCCTGTTTCCCGCTCTTACCCGTCGTTCGCTGAGGATCTGGCGCCAGTACGGCGTGTTCTGGCTCGGTGCGATCGTCGTCGGCCTCGCGGCCGTACTTTACGCGCGTCTGATCGACTGGGGTTACGAAACCTTCCGCACGATGCGCGATCACGCCGCGTGGATGCCGCTGCTGCTGACGCCGGCCATCGCCGCGCTGTCGGTATGGATCACGCGGCGCTTCTTCCGCGGCGCCGAGGGCAGCGGCATCCCGCAGGTGATCGCGACGCTGCATGCGCGCCCGAGCGCGTTCGGCTCCCGGCTGCTGACGCTGCGCATCCTGTTCGGCAAGGTGCTGGTGTCGTTCCTCGGCATCCTGGGCGGCTTCACGATCGGCCGCGAAGGGCCGACCGTGCAGGTCGGCGCGGCGCTGATGTTCAACCTGCGACGCTTCTACCCGCGCTCGAACGCGCAGATCGAACGCCAACTGGTGCTCGCCGGCGCGGCGGCCGGGCTGTCGGCCGCGTTCAATACGCCGCTCGCGGGAATCGTGTTCGCGATCGAGGAACTGACGCGCAGTTTCTCCGCGCGCGCCAGCGGCGTGCTGATCACCGCGATCATCCTCGCCGGCGTCGTCGCGCTCGGCCTGAACGGCAACTACACGTATTTCGGCACGATCGATGCCGGCCCCCATTTTCCGAAACTGCTCGCGCTCGCCGTGCTGGTCACCGCGATCGTCACGGGGATCGCAGGCGGCCTGTTCTGCTGGCTGCTGCTCAACACGGGACGCTGGCTGCCCGCGCAGCTGCTGGGCCTGTATCGCGAGCGGCCGATCACGTTCGCCGCGCTGTGCGGCTTCGCGATCGCCGTCGTCGGCCTCGTATCGGGCGGCACGACCTTCGGCAGCGGCTATGCCGAGGCGCGCGGCCTGCTCGACGGCAGCCAGCATCTGTCGGTGTTCTATCCGTTCCTGAAGATGATTTCGATGGTGGCGTCGTACCTGCCGGGCATCCCGGGCGGGATCTTCGCGCCGTCGCTGTCGATCGGCGCCGGGTTCGGCAACCTGTTGCATCTCGTGTTCAGCAACATGAGCCTGCCGATGCTGATCGCGCTCGCGATGGTCGGCTACATGGCGGCCGTCACGCAGTCGCCGATCACGTCGTTCGTGATCGTGATGGAGATGATCAACGGTCACGCGCTCGTGATTTCGCTGATGGCCACCGCGCTGGTGTCGAGCCGCGTGTCGCGCTTCTTCGCGCCACCGCTCTACGAAACGCTCGCCCTGCGCTATCTCGCGCCGCCCGCCGCGGCCGCTGAACCGGCTGCGGCAACCGCCGCGAGCGCGACGGCGGCAACCGGCGTCACCGAGCCGCAGGATGCGGCCGCGGCGCCCGCCGATCCGCTCGACACGCTGCGCGACGAAGGCGGCAAGGGCGACGAAGCGTCCCCCTCCACCGTGCCGGCCGAAGGCGCAGCACATGCACCGGCGCCGTACGACGACGAGCCGGCCGCAGCCGGGACGCACGACCCGGCACAGCGCGGCCCGCGCGACGCTCAGTAGATCACGACGGGCGCCGGCCGGTAGTACACGGGCCGCGCCGGCACGACGATGCATCCGGCCAGCGTGATCGCGACGAGCGCGATGGCGATTGCGGTTCTTTTCATCGTCCGGCTCCATCAGGCCCAGTGACCACGGGTCCAGAACCAGTTCGGACCGCGCTGGTCCCAGTGGCCCGGCACCCATTGCATACCGACGCGCTCGGCTTCCCAGTGACCGCCGATCCACACGTAGCGGCCATGCTCCCAGTGCCAGTGCCCGCGATCCCACACGTAGCCCACGCGCGAGGCCGGCACGACCTCGTAGCGCACCGGCGGCGGCGCGTTCGGCGCGACGATCACGACTTCCTCGGTGCGCACGGCGACCGGCTCGGCGACGACCACGCGGCCCTGCGGCACGACCACGGGGGTGCCGACGAGAATCTCGTCCGCATGCGCGGCAAGCGGCGCGACGACGGCTGACAGGCTCGCGGCAAGCAATGCGAGCGAAACGATACGACGTTGAACGGTAGAGACAGCCATCACAACCTCCTGGTTGAACAAGTTACGCGAGCGTATTCGTTCAATGCGGGAGGCGCGGTAACGGCCGACAGACGCCGTGTTACGGCATGCCCGAAAGTGCAACAGGGCGTAAGACGCGCACGGCGGCGAGTGCCGCCGTGCGGAGGGATACCTGCAACGGTCAGGCTTGCGGGATCTCGATCTTCACTTCGAGGACTTCGAGATCGTCCTGGCGCTCGAGGCTCACGCGGATGTCATCGTCCGAAATATGGACGTACTTCGAGATGACCGCGACCAGCTCCTTCTGCAGCGCCGGCAGGTAATCGGCCGGCGGCCGGCCGCCGACGCGCTCGTGCGCGATGATGAGCTGCAGGCGCTCCTTCGCGACCGATGCGGACTTTTTCTTCTCGCCGAGGAGAAACGAAAGGATGGACATGGGCGGCCTCCGTTACTTGCTGCCGAAGAGGCGCTGCAGCAGGCCCGGCTTCTGGTAATCAGTGAAGCGCAGCGGCTTGTCTTCGCCGAGGAAACGCGCGACGACGTCCTTGTACGCTTCCGCCACGTCGGTACCGTCGATATGCACGGCCGGCAGACCCTGGTTCGATGCATGCAGCACGGCTTCCGACTCGGGCACCACGCCGATCAGCTTGATGCGCAGGATCTCGCTGATGTCCTCGAGCGACAGCATCTCGCCTTCGCTGACGCGCTTGGGGCTGTAGCGCGTGATCAGCAGGTGTTCCTTGATCGGATCCTTGCCTTCGGTCGCGCGCTTCGTCTTCGACGACAGGATGCCGAGAATGCGATCCGAGTCACGCACCGACGACACTTCCGGGTTCGTGACGATCAGCGCTTCGTCCGCGAAGTACATCGCGTGCAGTGCGCCCGCCTCGATACCGGCCGGCGAATCGCAGACGATGTATTCGAAGTCCATCGCGACCAGGTCGTTCAGCACCTTCTCGACGCCGTCACGCGTGAGCGCATCCTTGTCGCGCGTCTGCGACGCCGGCAGGATGAACAGGTTCTCGCACTTCTTGTCCTTGATCAGCGCCTGGTTCAGGTTCGCTTCGCCCTGGATCACGTTCACGAGGTCGTACACCACGCGGCGCTCGCAGCCCATGATGAGATCGAGGTTACGCAGGCCGACGTCGAAGTCGATCACGGCCGTCTTGTGGCCGCGCAGCGCGAGACCGGACGCAAAGCTCGCGCTCGTCGTCGTCTTGCCCACGCCGCCCTTGCCCGAGGTCACCACGATGATTTTTGCCATTTACCCAATACCCTGTGTTCGTCAATGAGAGCCGATCGATCCGGAGCGCACCGCGTGTCTTACGTCAGGCGCAGCGGTTCGATCATCAGTTTTTCCTCTTCGAGCCGGATCTGCACCGATTTGCCCAGTACTTCGGCGGGCAACGGGTTCTCGGTTGTTCGATAGATACCCGCGATCGAAATCAGTTCCGGCTCGAGACACGTGCAGAAAATGCGCGCGTCGTGATTGCCGTGCACGCCCGCGAGTGCGCGGCCGCGCAACGGCGCGTAGATGTGGATATTGCCTTCCGCGATGATCTCCGCGCCGTGACTGACCGGCGCGAGCACCACGAGGTCTCCTTTCGCGTAAATCTGCTGCCCCGAACGCAACGGCCGGTCGATCACCAGCGTCTGGCCGCCGGCCTGCACGGGCGTCGGCGCGGGCTCCGACGGCTGTTCGGGCGCCGCTGCGGCTGCCGCAGCGGTGGCGGGCTCGACGGCTGGCACAGCCGCCGGCTCCGCTTCGTCGGCAGGTTTTGCGGCCGGCGCGCGGCGATCGCGCGCCTCCAGCAACGGCAGGCCGGCTTCCCCCGCCCAGCCCTGCGTTGCCAGCGCGACGACGCCCACCGGACGCATCCGCACGTCGTTCAGCATCTGGCGGATGTCCGCGAGCGCGACGCGTTCGCCGTCAGCCAGGCGGCGGACGTCGATCGCGACGACATCGTCGGCGAAAAACTCGGGAGTCGCTTCGAAGCGCTTGACCAGTTCGGTACGCAACGCATCGAGATCGGTCGTCTTCACGGTGAACAGCAACGTATCGACCGATCCGCTGCGCAGCTCGAAGAATGGCGATTTTTTAAGCGACATGGACACTCTGCAAAAATTTTTTGCGTATTTTACAGGCGTCCACGCGTGCGGCCATTATTTTTGGGGAACCGGGTGGCGGCGGCCCGGGCGGGCGCGCAACCGGCAGGCGGGCAGGCAAGCGGGCGACCCCACGCTCATCGCGCCGTGCGGCCCGCGTTCTGACGTCACGTCAGTGCTTCATCTGCGATACGTACAGCGATTTCATCGCGCCGGGCATCCGTGCGATCGGTGCGTGTTCGCCGGTATTGCCGAAACCCGCCCGCTCGTAGAAGCGGATCGCGTTGCGGTTCGCATCGGCAATCCACGCGTAGACGTCCTGGGCACCGCGCTCGGCGAGCCAGGCGGTGGCCGTCTCCAGCAGCAGCACGCCGCCGCGCAGATGACGCACCGCATGCGCCACCCACAGCTCGCTGACGAACGCACGCCGATCGGGCGTATTGTCGAAATACGCGCCGATCATGCCGGCCGGATGGCCTTCGGTATACAACAGGAAAGTCGTCGACTCGTCGGACACGGCGCGCTGCGCGGCAATCGCCGACGCCGCGTCCGTTTCGACGTTCAGCAATTCGGCCTCCGGCGCTTCGCCGGGCGCGTAGGGCTCGCGCAGCGATGCGGCGCGGAGTTCGCGATACACGCCGCCCTGGTCGGCAACGATACGACGAACGGTCAAGGTCGAACTCATGCAGGCACAGCCCCCTTCGGACAGCAAGCTACTAGCTTCAACCGAAAGCGGGGCATGAGTCAAATCGTTATTTTCAAATGACAGCGCGAATCGAAAGGCAGCACGCACCGCCGGCGGCCAGTCGGCCCGTTCGTGTGCAGGTGCAGCATCGCGATGCCGATGCGTGCCGCCGAAAGACGGTTGCGACGGCCTCGTTCGACGCATGCCGGCAGTCGCCTTGCGACATGCGGCAGTTGCCCGTCAGACCCCGTGAATTTCAACGCGAAAGCCGTAATGATCCGTAAGATTGGAGACCCCGGAAATAGATATCACGGGCACCTGCCGCCCTCTCAATATTGCATTGCAACATTTGTTGCGAACCCGTGGCGCCGACACCCGCACGCGTCACGACACGCCATCCGTCTGACAAACCGGTCGGCCGTACGGGTCGATCCGGCGCTCCCCGCATGTTTCAATCAGCGTGCGCGGGCCCTTCCCTGCCTGCGCCACACACGCTCGCCCGTTTGGAGCCGCGCGCCTAGTGCCGGAGTTTGGCAACCGTGCGCGTGGGTCGTATAACAGGCAGAACCGGGTGACGATCCGGCTCGACCGCGCGTGCTTCGCGGACCCACGAGAATTCGAACAATCGTACAGGCGGCCGCCCTCGGGCCGGCCGGCAGGAGGGAGACAATGGCAATGACCCACGGATCGGCTTCGGGCTGGTCGGATGGCAAGCGTTACCTGTGGCTGCTCGGCGCGCTGACGATCACGCTGCCGATCCTCGCCGCCCAGCTCGCGCTGTCGACGGGCCTGCACGTATTCTGGTGGTTCGGCCCGCTGTTCGCGTTCGGCGTGATCCCGATCCTCGACACGCTGATCGGCGACGATCGCGACAACCCGCCCGAGGACGTCGTGCCGCATCTCGAACGGGAGCGCTACTACCGGTTGATCGTCTATCTCGCGACCCTCGTCGAATACGTCGCGTTCTTCGCGTGCGTCTGGATCGTCGGCACGCACGCGCTCGCCTGGTACGACTACGTCGGCTTCGCGCTGTCGCTCGGCGCCGCGACGGGCATCTCGATCAATACCGCGCACGAACTCGGGCACAAGACCGACCGCTTCGAGCGCTGGCTCGCGAAGATCACGCTCGCACCGGTCGCATACGGCCACTTCTACGTCGAGCACAACCGCGGGCACCACGTGCGCGTCGCGACGGCGGAGGACCCGGCGAGCGCGCGCTACGGCGAATCGTTCTGGGCCTTCCTGCCGCGCACCGTGGCCGGCAGCATCCGCTCGGCGTGGCGGCTCGAGAAGGCCCGCCTCGAACGGCTCGGGCATTCGCCGTGGACCTGGCGCAACGAAGTGCTGCACGCGTGGGCAATGACCGTCGTCGTGTGGGGCATCGCGATCGCGATGGCCGGCAAGGTCGTGATTCCGTTCCTCGTGATCCAGGCCGTCTACGGCGCGTCGCTGCTCGAAGTCGTGAACTACGTCGAGCATTACGGGCTCGGCCGCCGCAAGCTGCCGAACGGCCGCTACGAACGCTGCACGCCGCAGCATTCGTGGAACAGCAATCACGTCGTCACCAACCTGTTCCTGTACCAGTTGCAGCGGCACGCCGACCATCATGCGAATCCGACGCGCTCGTACCAGGCGCTGCGCCACTTCGACGATGCGCCGCAACTGCCGGCCGGCTACGCGACGATGATCCTGTTCGCGTACGTGCCGCCGCTCTGGTATCGCGTGATGAATCCGCGCGTCGTCGCGCACTACGGCGGCAACATGGCGCAGTCGAACATCAAGCCGTCGATCCGCGCCCGGGTGCTCGCGCAGTATCCGGCCGCGGCGTGATCGCGGGGGACGGGCCGGGGTCGATCGGCACAGGCGCGCCGCTGAAAGCCGGCGCCGCGCCGGCCCCGGTTCCATCGAAGTCCGGCGCGACGGCCGCCGCCATCACGCCATTTCCGGCAGCCTGAACACGGCCACCGCATGCCGCAGCGCGCTCGCCTGCTCGGCCAGTGCCTGCGTCGCGGCCGAGGCCTGCTCGACGAGCGCCGCGTTGCGCTGCGTCGCTTCGTCCATCTGCGTCACCGCGATGTTCACCTGCTGGATGCCGCCGCTCTGCTCCTGCGACGCGGACGAGATCTCGCCGACGATCGTCGTGACGCGCTGCACTGCGCCGACGATCTCGTGAATCGATTCGCCCGCCCGGCCGATCAGCACGGCGCCCTCGTCGACCCGCTTCGTCGACTGCTCGATGAGCCCCTTGATCTCCTTCGCAGCCGCGGCGCTGCGTTGCGCGAGCGTGCGCACTTCCGCCGCGACGACCGCGAAGCCGCGCCCCTGTTCGCCCGCGCGAGCCGCCTCGACCGCTGCGTTCAGCGCGAGGATGTTGGTCTGGAACGCGATGCCGTCGATCACCGCGATGATCTCGCCAACCTTGGCGGAGCTGTCGGCGATGCCATTCATCGTGCCGACGGCATCCGTCATCACGCCGCCGCCCGCCGCCGCGATGTTCGACGCGTCGTGCGCCAGTTGCGCCGCATGCTGCGCGTGCTCGGCCGACTGGCGGACGATGCCCGTGAGTTCGGTCATGCTGGCGGCCGTCTCCTCGAGCGACGCGGCCTGCGCCTCGGTCCGCGCCGACAGGTCGTGATTGCCCGACGCGATCTGGGCGCTCGCCGTCGCGACGGCTTCGGCATGCGTGCGCACTTCGAGCACGACACCCGACAGGCTCGTCTGCATCGTCTGCAACGCGCGCAGCAGATCGGCGATCTCGTCGCGGCCGGCCGCGTCGACGTCGCGCGTCAGGTCGCCTTCGGCGACGGCCTGCGCGCACGCCACCGCACGGTCGAGCGGACGCAGGATCGCGCGGCTGAACAGGAATGCGCCGACCATCGCGACGCCGAGCACGACCAGCATCAGCACGAGGCTCGCGGTCGTGGCGTGCTGCGCGTCGCGGCTCGCCTGCGCCGACACCGCGGCGCTCTCGTCGGCGATCGACTTCGCGGCCCGCTCCAGCAGCGCCGCCGGCTCGCGGTCCACGCCCGCCACCGCGGCATCGCCCGCCGACGGCTCGAAGCCGGCCGCCTTGAACGCGTCGAACCCGCGCCGGTAACCCTCGCCCATCGCCGTGTGCGCGCGCATGAACTGCTCGACGAGCGAGCGGCTCTCGCCGGGCGGCAACTGGTGAACGAGCTGCGCGGCGAGCATGTCGACCGTCCGCTCGCGCGTCTGGAACGCCTGCCAATACTTGTCGAGCTTGTCGGGCTGCTTGCCGCGCAACAGCGTGTCCTTCCATTCCTGCACTTGCAGTTTGAACTGGACGAGCGTGGCCGACACGAGCCGTTCGTTGCCGACGTTCGTCTGCACGTCGTCGGCGAACGTATCGATCGACCGATTGAGAATGTGGATACCGTACAGCGCGCCACAGAACATCAGCAGCAGCGCGACAGCGAATGCGAGGGGAATCTTGTAGCTCAGCTTCATGGAACCTTGAATCGACGGGGAACGATGCGATCCGGCACGAGCGCCGGCCGCCGCCCCGTGTTAACGGCCCGGGAAGCGCGGGCTTAAAGCTGAAGAAAGCGGCAAAGGCCGGACGCGTGTATCGAGGCAGGCCAGTGCGCTCAGGTGGGATGCGTGGCGCGCGGCCCGATTGTCGCGCCCCTGCGCGGGCCGCCATCCAGCAGCGCACGACGACGATCGACGGTACGCCGAGTACGATCCTTGCGGTCGCGTTGGACAGGTAGTGGCGCGGCCACCTTGGGTCGGCGTCGGCACGATCGTCGCGGCATTCAGCACGATCGATGCTGCGTTTGCCATTCAGCGCGGCTGTATCGAGGACGCGGCACGATCATGCATGCGGTGGGCGCCCCCGCATCTGCACGATCCGAATTGCCGAAGGTCGAGCTGTTGCCACTACAACCGCTTGCGACTCGATGCACGCACCGCGAACCCAAAACGAAAAACCCCTTGATCCTTCCGGATCAAGGGGCTTCGTATTTTGGCGGAGAGGGTGGGATTCGAACCCACGGTACGGGGAAACCGTACGCCTGATTTCGAGTCAGGTACATTCGACCACTCTGCCACCTCTCCTTCCTTGCTGCATCTCGCGGCTGGTCGTTTCCGCGAGAAAAAGATTATAAGACGATCGCTTCGTAGCTGACAAGCCCTTTCTGCAATTTTTTTTGCGAGGGCTTTGAAGGCCGCGTTACGACGCCTGTGCCGGCGCGTCGATACGCTCGATGCCGCCCATGTACGGACGCAGCGCTTCCGGCACCGTGACCGAGCCGTCCGCGTTCTGGTAGTTCTCCAGCACCGCGACGAGCGTGCGGCCGACGGCGAGACCCGAACCGTTCAGCGTATGCACGAGCTCCGGCTTGCCCTGCGCGTTGCGGAAACGCGCCTGCATCCGGCGCGCCTGGAACGCTTCGGTGTTCGAGCAGCTCGAGATCTCGCGATAGGTGTTCTGCGCAGGCAGCCACACTTCGAGATCGAACGTCTTCGCGGCCGAGAAACCCATGTCGCCCGTGCACAGCGTGATCACGCGGTACGGCAGGCCGAGCTTCTGCAGGATCGCTTCCGCATGGCCGACCATCTCGTCGAGCGCGGCGTACGACGTTTCCGGCGCGACGACCTGCACCATCTCGACTTTGTCGAACTGGTGCTGGCGAATCATGCCGCGCGTGTCGCGGCCGTACGAACCGGCTTCCGAGCGGAAGCACGGGGAATGCGCGGTCAGCTTGATCGGCAGGGCGGACGCGTCGACGATCGACTCGCGCACGGTGTTGGTCAGCGAGATTTCCGACGTGGAGATCAGGTATTGCGTGACCTTGTTGTCCTCGCCGCCCTTCTCGACGCGGAACATGTCGTCCGCGAACTTCGGCAGCTGGCCCGTGCCGTACAGGATCTCGGGGTTCACGATGTACGGCGTATACGTCTCGGTGTAGCCGTGCTGCTGCGTATGCGTGTCGATCATGAACTGCGCGAGCGCGCGGTGCAGGCGCGCGATCGAGCCGCGCAGCATCGTGAAGCGCGCGCCGGCGAGCTTCGCGCCGGTCTCGAAATCGAGGCCGAGCGGCGTGCCGACGTCGACGTGATCCTTCACCTCGAAATCGAACTGGCGCGGCGTGCCCCAGCGGCGCACCTCGACGTTGTCGGCTTCGTCCTTGCCGACCGGCACGCTTTCATGCGCGACGTTCGGCATGCCCAGCATCAGGTCGGACAGGCGCGCCTGGATCTCGCCGAGCTTGGCTTCTCCTGCCTTCATTTCGTCGCCGATCCCGCCGACCTCGGCCATCACGGCCGACGTGTCCTCGCCCTTCCCCTTCATCGCGCCGATCTGCTTCGACAGGCTGTTGCGGCGCGCCTGGAGCTCTTCGGTGCGGGTCTGGATCGCGCGGCGTTCCGCTTCGAGCGCGGAGAAGGCGGCGATGTCGAGGGTGTAGCCGCGATCGGCGAGGCGCTGGGCGACGCCGTCGAGGTCTTTGCGCAGCAACTGGATGTCGAGCATGGGAGGACTTGGAGAATCGTTGTGTAAGACGGGAATTCTAACGCACCGCGGGGCTGCCACGGCACTGGCCGGACGGACAATGCTGCAAACGGGCGATGACCGCGGCGCGACGGCCATGGCAGTATCGCAGTGCCGGACCGCCCGTCGGCGCCCGCGAAATCGCGCGGCATCGACGCGCCGCGGATCGCGAAACACCCGGGCGTGCCCGCCGCAACGCATCGAACGAGGCACGCGCCACCCGTCACAACGACTCAAGGAACCCGATGGCCATCGAACTGGAGAAGGACGTACGCGACCGCGCGATCGCGTCGCTGCAACGCTATTTCACAGAAAACATGGATGAGCCGATCGGCAACATCCAGGCGGGTGCACTGCTGCACTTCTTCGTCGAGGAAATCGCGCCCGCGATCTACAACCTCGCGATCGCGGATGCGCAGCAGAGCCTGCACGCCCGCGTCACCGAACTCGACATCGAGTGCCATCAGGAGCCGTTCGGCTACTGGAAGAAGCAGCCGGCCCGCAAGCGCTGACGCGTTCGCGGCACCGGCGCAGGCCGCGCCGGACGTTGCCCGGTCAGTCCTTCTTGCCGGCCTCGCGGTCGAGTTCGCGCAGCCACGCGAGCTTGTCGGCGATCTTCGATTCGAGCCCGCGCGGCACCGGCTGGTACCAGCGCGGCTCGCGCATCCCGTCCGGCAGGTACGTCTCGCCGGCCGCATACGCATTCGGCTCGTCGTGCGCGTAACGGTAGGCGTGACCGTAGCCGAGTTCCTTCATCAGCTTGGTCGGCGCGTTGCGCAGATGCACGGGCACCTCGCGCGACTTGTCCTGCTTCACGAACGCCATCGCCTGGTTGAACGCGTTGTAGCCCGCGTTGCTCTTCGCCGCGCACGCGAGATAGATCACCGCCTGTCCGAGCGCGAGCTCGCCTTCCGGCGAGCCGAGGCGCTCGTACGTTTCGGCCGCGTCGTTCGCCACCTGCAGCGCGCGCGGATCGGCGAGGCCGATGTCTTCCCACGCCATCCGCACGATCCGCCGCGCGAGATACTTCGGATCCGCGCCGCCGTCGATCATCCGGCAGAACCAGTACAGTGCGCCGTCCGGGCTCGAACCGCGCACCGACTTGTGCAGTGCCGAGATCTGGTCGTAGAAGTTGTCGCCGCCCTTGTCGAAGCGCCGTGCGTTCAGCGTCATTGCGCTGCTGACGAATTCGGCATCGATCGTCGCGGTGCCGGCCGACGTGGCCGCCGTCTGCGCCTGCTCGAGCAGGTTCAGGAAGCGCCGCGCGTCGCCGTCCGCGTAGCCGACCAGCGTATCGATTGCCTTGTCGTCGAACGACAGGCCGTCGAGTGCGATTTCCTGTGCGCGCTTCAGCAACTGCCGCATCTCGTCGTCGTCCAGCGACTTCAGCACGTACACCTGCGCACGCGACAGCAACGCCGAGTTGACCTCGAAGCTCGGGTTCTCGGTCGTCGCGCCGATGAAGGTCACGAGCCCCGACTCGACGAACGGCAGCAACGCGTCCTGCTGCCCCTTGTTGAAGCGGTGGATTTCGTCGACGAACAGGATCGTGTGGCGGCCGGTGCGGTTCAGCGTGTCCTTCGCCTGCTCCATCGACTCGCGGATGTCCTTCACGCCGCCGAGCACCGCGGACAGCGCAATGAACTCGCAGTCGAACGCGAGCGCGGTGAGCCGTGCGAGCGTCGTCTTGCCGACGCCGGGCGGCCCCCACAGGATCATCGAATGCGGCTTGCCCGATTCGAACGCGAGCCGCAGCGGCTTGCCTTCGCCCAGCAAATGCGTCTGGCCGATCACCTCGGCGAGCGTCTTCGGCCGCAGCGCCTCGGCGAGCGGGCGGCGCGGCTCGACTTGAAACAGGTCGGACATGAACCCTCGCTCCACATCAAACGATGGCGGCCGAACCGGCCGCCGGACCCGACATTATGACAGCCGCGCGAAAGCACCGCCGCGCCTGGTACCCGGCGCCCGGTGCCCGCGCCCAGAAACAACAAGGGCCTGCCGTCGCCGGCAGGCCCTTCGGTGAAACAGCAGCGCGCGGGCGCCGGTCAGCCGGTAATCACGTCGGCGCCCTTCGGCACGACGAACTTGAACGTATCGCCCTTCAGCGGCGGATTCGTCTGGATGTTCGTAAACGTCAGCAGCGTGACGTTGCCGAACACGTCGTGCAGTTCCATCGCGGCGAGCGTGCCGTTCTTGAAGCCGATGCCGATCCGCTGGAACTGCGTGTCCTGCGCCTTCGGCAGCATTTCGAGCCACTCGATGCCGCCCTTTTCGCCGGCATCGCGCAGCGTGTAGTTCTTCTCCAGATCGTTGCTGCCGAACAGGATCGCGGCGGGGCTCGCGCCCAGCGCGCCGTTCAGCTTGCGCTCTGTGACCTGGTTCAGGTCGCGGTCGTACACGTAGAGCTTGTCGCCGTCAGCCTGCAGCACCTGCTGGTACGGCTTCTGGTACGTCCAGATGAACTTGCCGGGGCGCGCAAACACGAACGTGCCGCTCGAATTGTCGGTGGGCTTCGGCACGGCCTGCGCGGCGCTCGCGCCCTTCGCCGGGGCCTTGACGATCTGCTGCGTGAAGTCGCCCTTCGCCGAACGCACCTGCGACACGAACGCCTTCAGTTGCTCGGTGCCGCCCGCGAACGCGTGCGTCGCCGCGAGCATCAGCGAGGCGCCGGCGAGCGCCGCGCCGAGCCAGCGCCGCGTCGAACGAAGGGACATTGCGAACGAATGTTGCTGCATATTGCGGTTTTCTCCCTGGGTGGCCGGCGCTGCGAACGCCGCGGACTCATTCCGCGTCGCGCGCCGGCACAAGAATTTCGCGGTTGCCGCTCGACGACATCGCCGACACGAGCCCCGACTGCTCCATCTGCTCGAGCAGCCGCGCCGCGCGGTTGTAGCCGATCCGCAGGTGGCGCTGCACGAGCGAGATCGATGCGCGGCGGTTCTTGATGACGATCTCGACCGCCTGGTCGTACAGCGGATCAGACTCCTCGCCGCCTTCGCCGGTTCCCGCGCCGGCCGAGCCCTCGTCGCCGTCGGCGGTGCCGCCTTCGAGCAGGCCCTCGACGTAGTTCGGCTCGCCCTGCTCCTTGAGCTTCTCGACGACGCGGTGCACTTCGTCATCCGCGACGAACGCGCCATGCACGCGCACCGGCAGCCCGGTGCCCGGCGCCAGGTACAGCATGTCGCCCATCCCGAGCAGCGATTCGGCGCCCATCTGGTCGAGAATCGTGCGCGAGTCGATCTTCGACGACACCTGGAACGCGATCCGCGTCGGCACGTTGGCCTTGATCAGGCCCGTGATCACGTCGACCGACGGACGCTGCGTCGCGAGGATCAGGTGGATGCCGGCCGCGCGCGCCTTCTGCGCGATCCGTGCAATCAGTTCCTCGACCTTCTTGCCGACGACCATCATCAGGTCGGCCAGCTCGTCGATCACCACGACGATGTTCGGCAGGCGGCCGAGCGGCTCCGGATCGTCCGGCGTCAGGCTGAACGGATTCGGCAGCTTCTCCTCGCGCTTCGCGGCCTCGTCGATCTTGTTGTTGTAGCCCGCCAGGTTGCGCACGCCGAGCTTGCTCATCAGCTTGTAGCGTCGCTCCATCTCGGCGACCGTCCAGTTCAGCGCGTGGCCGGCCTGGCGCATGTCGGTGACGACCGGGCACAGCAGGTGCGGAATGCCTTCGTAGACGCTCATTTCGAGCATCTTCGGATCGATCAGGATCAGGCGCACCTGGTCAGCCGTCGCCTTGTACAGCAGCGACAGGATCATCGCGTTGATCCCGACCGACTTGCCCGAGCCGGTCGTGCCGGCCACCAGCAGGTGCGGCATCTTCGCGAGATCCGCGCACACCGGCTTGCCGCCGATGTCCTTGCCGAGGCTCAGCGTCAGCGCCGACGACGCGGCCGCATAGACTTCGGAGCCGATGATCTCGGACAGGTGAACCGTCTGGCGGCGCTGGTTCGGCAACTCGAGCGCCATGTAGTTCTTGCCGGGGATCGTCTCGACGACGCGGATCGACACGAGCGACAGCGAGCGCGCGAGATCCTTCGCGAGGTTGACGATCTGGCTGCCCTTCACGCCGGTGGCCGGCTCGATTTCGTAGCGCGTGACGACCGGGCCCGGATACGCGGCGACGACGCTCGCCTCGACGCCGAAATCCTTCAGCTTCTTCTCGATCAGGCGCGACGTGAATTCGAGCGTATCGGCGGAAATCGCCTCCTGCGCCTTCGGCGCGGGATCGAGCAGCGACACCGCCGGCAGCGTCGAATCGCCCGGCAGGTCGGTGAAGAGCGGCACCTGGCGCTCGCGCTCGACGCGCTCGGACTTCACCGGCGTGACGACCGGCGGCACGATCGTCACGGGCTCGTGATCCTCGATGCGCACGCGCTCCTCTTCGACCTTGCCTTCGCGGCGCACGGCCGCGGCCTCGCCGAGCTTGCGGTCGCGCTCGGCCTCGCGGCGCAGCTTCGCGACGTTGACGGCGGACAGGATCGCGCCGCCGACACGCTCGGCGACCGACAGCCACGAGAAGCGGAAATACAGCGACAGGCCGATCGAGAGCGCGATCAGCAGCAGCAGCGTGCCGCCCGTGAAGCCGAACGCATGCGACATCGCACCCGCGACGGCCTCGCCGACGACGCCGCCCGGCGCGCGCGGCAACTGCACCTTCAGCGACCACATGCGCAGCGCCTCGATGCCGTCGCACGCCAGCACGACGAGCACGAACGCGAGGATTTCGGTGAGCCAGCCGATCGGCCGCTCGGGTTCGTCCGAGACCGCCTCGTGGCGCGTGATGCGGCGATAGTTGACGGCGATGCGCCGCGCGAGCGGCACGATCAGCCAGTAGGCCGACAGGCCGAACAGCAGCAGGATGATGTCGGCCGTCCACGCGCCGACGCGGCCGGCCCAGTTCGTGATGTGATCCACCTGGGCGGCGTGCGTCCAACTCGGATCGCGCCGGCTGTAGCTCAGCAGGGCCATCACCAGAAATGCGCAGAGCGCGACCTGGAGAATCCAGCGGATCTCCGTGAGGAGCTTCGACATCCGGTGCGGCAACGCCTGTGCCTGGGCGGAATAAGGAGCTTTTGCCATGAATCCGTATAAAGAGGACGGGCCGTGCGCCCGCCTGTCGTTCGATCCCGCTTATTGTAAACGCTGCACCGGGCCGCCAAGTGTAAATGACGGTTACATAACAGGGCCGGGGTCAAGACGGCCCCGCGGGTGCATTTCCCGGCAGCCCTTTCGCCGTGGTACGGGCGGCCCCGTCGGGCACCGCCGCGATGCCCCTCGAGCCGGTGCCAGGCCCCGCTGCACACGTGCGGCAACGCGCCGCCGGGCGCCCTGCCCACCCCGCGTGCGCGGCCGTTGCACTGCCCGACACTATCGCGACGATTGAAACTCTCGTTCGGCAACGCAGCAACGGGGCCTTTATAATGCGCGTCTGATACCCATCTATGACGGCATCCCGGTCAACCCGGATCGTACGGCGAGCCCTACCCCGCCCGCCGCGGCCGCCTTTTACGGATTCGCACATGTCCACGCCCAAACACGCCAAAGTCCTGATTCTCGGTTCCGGCCCCGCCGGCTACACGGCTGCCGTCTACGCGGCACGCGCCAACCTGTCCCCGGTGCTGATCACCGGCATCGCGCAGGGCGGCCAGCTGATGACCACGACCGACGTCGAAAACTGGCCGGCAGACGCGAAAGGCGTGCAGGGTCCGGAGCTGATGGCGCGCTTCCAGGAGCACGCGGAACGCTTCAACACCGAAATCGTGTTCGACCACATCCACACCGCGAAGCTGCACGAGCAGCCGATCCGCCTGATCGGCGATTCGGGCGAATACACGTGCGACTCGCTGATCATCGCGACTGGCGCGTCCGCGCAGTATCTCGGCCTGCCGTCCGAAGAAGCGTTCATGGGCAAGGGCGTGTCGGCCTGCGCGACCTGCGACGGCTTCTTCTATCGCAACCAGGAAGTCGCGGTGATCGGCGGCGGCAACACGGCCGTCGAGGAAGCGCTCTACCTGACCGGCATCGCGAAGAAGGTCACGGTGATCCACCGCCGCGACAAGTTCCGCGCGGAGCCGATCCTGATCGACCGCCTGCTGGAGAAGGAAAAGGAAGGCGCGGTCGTGATCAAGTGGGATCACGTGCTCGATGAAGTGACCGGCGAGGATTCGGGCGTCACGGGCCTGCGCATCAAGAACGTGAAGACCGGCGCGACGGAAGACCTCAACGTGCAGGGCGTGTTCGTCGCGATCGGCCACAAGCCGAACACCGACCTGTTCCAGGGCCAGCTCGAGATGAAGGACGGCTACATCCTGACGAAGAGCGGCCTGCACGGCAACGCGACGTCGACGAGCGTGCCGGGCGTGTTCGCCGCGGGCGACGTGCAGGACAACGTGTACCGCCAGGCGATCACCAGCGCCGGCACGGGCTGCATGGCCGCGCTCGACGCGCAGCGCTACCTCGAAAGCCTGCACGACAAGAAGTAAGCCGCGAGACCTGTCGCGCCGGGCGCTACAATGGCGTCCGCTGCCGCGAAGCGGGTCTGGCCGGACAAGCCGCTGCCGCCGTGCAGCGGCTTTTTTTTGCCCGCGCGCCCGAACGCGCCTGCCCTGCGTACCGAATCATGGCGAAGAACCAGCCCCATCCGAGCGATCCCGCGAAGCGGCAGATCGCCGCCCGTCCCGCGAACCCCGCGCCCGTCGCGCCGGCGCCCGCGCCCGATCCCGCCGCGTTGCGCGGCCAGGGGCTCGCGGGCCTCGGCGCGCTGCGCAAGTCGCTGCAAGGCGAAGCCGATCGCCGCGACCGCGAGCGCGTCGAAGCGGCCAAGGCCGAGCGCAAGGCGGAAGCCGACGCAAACCTGTTCCGCAACGAGATCGGCGCGATCCGCCCGCTGAACGCGCCGCCGCGCGCGGCGGCCGGCCGCACACCGCCCGACCCGGTGCCGAAGCAGACGCAGCGCGACGAGGAAGCCGTGCTGAACGCGACGTTGTCCGACGAATTCGATCCCGAGACGCTGCTCGACAGCGACGACTCGCTGTACTACCACCGCCCCGGCATCAGCCGCGACGTCGTGCGCAAGCTGCGCAGCGGCGCGTGGATCGTGCAGGCGCAGATCGACCTGCATGGAATGCGGCGCGACGAGGCGCGCGACGCGCTCGCCGAGTTCATCCGCGAAGCCGGCAAGAAGGGGCTGCGCTGCCTGCGCGTGATCCACGGCAAGGGGCTCGGCTCGATCGGCAAGGAGCCGGTGCTGAAAGGCAAGGTGCGTGCGTGGCTCGTGCAGAAGGAAGAAGTGATCGCGTTCTGCGAGGCGCGCGGCCACGACGGCGGCGCGGGCGCGGTGCTGGTGCTGCTGCAGCCGTTCGCGGCACCCGGGGACCGGGGGCCGCGTGCCGCATCCTAGGCTGACGCTCGCGATCGCGGTACTGGAGGCGATCGCCACGCTGGCCTTTGCGATCTCGGGCTTCATCGAGGCGCGCAAGAACCGTCTCGACTCGGTCGGCACGTTCGTGGTGGCGCTCGCCACCGCGTTCGGCGGCGGCACGCTGCGCGACATCCTGCTCGAACGCCGGCCGTTCTACTGGGTCGTGCACGACGACTACGTGATCGTGATCTTCGTGCTCGCGCTGTTCGCGCCGTTCGTGCTGCGGATGCTGTCGCGGCTGTCGGCCGAGCGATTGCTGCTCGTGGCCGATGCGATCGGGCTCGGGATCTTCAGCATCTCGGGTACGGCGATCGCGCTCGATGCCGAGATGCCGCGCTTCATCGCGGTGATGATGGGCGTGATCACGGGCGTGGTCGGCGGGATCATCCGCGACGTGCTGTGCAACGACATCCCGCTGATCCTGCGCGATTCGCGGCCCTACGCGACCTGCGCGTTCGTCGGCTGCTGGTTCTACCTGCTGCTCGTGTGGCTGCAGTTCGATTCCGTCTACAGCGTGCTGCTCGCGACCGGCTTCATCCTCGTCGCGCGGCTCGCGACGTTCAAGTTCGACGTGCGGCTGCCGCACTGACCTTGACTACCGCTGCGGCATCGACCGTCGCGCCAAAACAAAGGGGCCGTCCGAAGACGGCCCCTTTTTGCTTCCTTCAGCGCTCGCGCGACATCACGCGATCCGCTCTTCCGACGCCGGATCGAACAACACAGCCTTCGACACGTCGAACAGCAGCGACAGCGTCTGGTCGGGTTGCGGGTTCGCGGCCGGATGCACGCGGCTCACGATGCGCTTGCCGTTGACCTGCGCGAACACGTGCGTGTCCGGCCCGGTCGGCTCGGTCACGTCGACGCGCACGTCGAACGGCTGCAGGTGCGACGCGTCGCCGTTGTGCGCATGGCGCACGTCGGTGATGCGCTCCGGACGCAGGCCGAGGATCACCTCGCGGCCGACGTGCGACTTCAGCTTCGCCGCATCGAACGGCAGGTTCAGCACGCCGCGCTTGACGCCCGTGTCGACTTCAAGCGCGATCCCGCTGCCCTGCTCGACCAGCTTGCCGTTGATGAAGTTCATCGGCGGCGCGCCGATGAAGCCCGCGACGAACAGGTTCGACGGCGAATCGTAGATCTCCTGCGGCGCGCCGAACTGCTGAACCACGCCGTCCTTCATCACCGCGATCCGGTCGCCGAGCGTCATCGCCTCGATCTGGTCGTGCGTCACGTAGACGATCGTCGTGCCGAGGCGCTGGTGCAGCAGCTTGATTTCCGCGCGCATCTCGATGCGCAGCTTCGCGTCGAGGTTCGACAGCGGCTCGTCGAACAGGAACAGCGACGGATCGCGCGCGAGCGCACGGCCCATCGCGACACGCTGGCGCTGGCCGCCCGACAGCTGGCCCGGCTTGCGGTCGAGCAGGTGCTGGATCTGCAGCATCTGCGACACGCGGTCGACGATCTGCTGCTGTTCGCTCTTCGGCACCTTGCGGATGTTCAGGCCGAACGAGATGTTCTCGCGCACCGTCATCGACGGATACAGCGCGTACGACTGGAACACCATCGCGATGTCGCGATCCTTCGGCGACAGGTCGTTGACGACCTTGCCGTCGATGCAGATCTCGCCGCTCGTCACGGTCTCGAGCCCGGCGATCATGTTGAGCAGCGTCGACTTCCCGCAGCCCGACCCGCCGACCAGGATCAGGAACTGTCCGTCCTCGATCTCGATGTCGACACCCTTCAGGACCGGCACCCCGTTCGGGTAGGTCTTGTACACGTCACGGATGGAAAGGCTTGCCATGCTGTGAATCCTCTGTCTCGTCTCGCGCGGCGCACTCCGGCGCCGCGTCGGGTTCGTTTCGATGCGCCGCGCGCGAGGCGCGGCCGGTTCGTCGTATCGGATGAAGCCGCGCTTACCCCTTCACCGCCCCCGCCGTCAGCCCGCGCACGAAGTAGCGGCCCGCGACGATGTAGACGAGCAGCGTCGGCAGCGCGGCGATGATCGCGCCCGCCATGTCGACGTTGTATTCCTTCACGCCCGTCGACGTGTTGACGAGGTTGTTCAGCGCAACCGTGATCGGCATCGAATCGACGCCGGAGAACACGATCCCGAACAGGAAGTCGTTCCAGATCTGCGTGAATTGCCAGATCAGGCACACCATGAAGATCGGCAGCGACACGGGCAGCAGGATCTTCGTGAAGATCGTGAAGAAGCCCGCGCCGTCGATGCGCGCGGCCTTCACGAGTTCGGCCGGCACGCTCACGTAGAAGTTGCGGAAGAACATCGTCGTGAACGCGATGCCGTACACGACGTGCACGAACACGAGGCCCGGAATCGTGTTGGCGAGGCCGAGCATCCCCTGCAGGCGCGCCATCGGCAGCAGGATCACCTGGAACGGAATGAAGCAGCCGACCAGCATCATCGTGAACAGCGCGTCGGCGCCGCGGAAGCGCCAGTGCGTGAGCACGTAGCCGTTGAACGCGCCGATCAGCGACGAGATCAGCACGGCCGGGATCACCATCTGCAGCGAGTTCAGGAAGAACGGCTTCATGCCGTCGCAGCGCACGCCGGTGCACGCGCCGCTCCAGGCCTTCACCCACGGGTCGACGGTCCACGTGGTGGGCGGCGTCAGCAGGTTGCCGGTGCGCAGCTGGTCGAGATCCTTGAACGACGTCGACAGCATCACGTAGATCGGGAACAGGAAATACAGCGCGAACAGGATCAGTGCCGCATAGATCACTGCCCGGCTGATCGTCATCTTAGGCTGCATTGCGGGTGCTCCTCGATTCCATATACATCAGCGGCACCAGCACCGCGACCACGGTCGCGAGCATCATCACCGAGGACGCCGCGCCGAGCCCGAGCTGGCCGCGGTTGAACGAAAACGTGTACATGAACATGGCCGGCAGCGACGACGACGTGCCCGGGCCGCCCGCCGTCAGCGCGACGACGAGGTCGAAGGTCTTGATCGTGATGTGGCAGAGGATCAGCAGCACCGAGAAGAACACCGGGCGCATGCTCGGGATCACGATCTTGCGGTAGATGGTCGGCAGCGTCGCACCATCGACCTGCGCGGCCTTGAAGATCTCCGCATCGACACCGCGCAGCCCCGCGAGGAACAGCGCCATCACGAAGCCGGTCGACTGCCACACGGCCGCGATCACCACGCAGAAGATCGCCTTGTCCGGATCGTCGAGCCAGCCGAACGAGAAGCTCGTCCAGCCCCAGTCGTGCATCACCTTCTCGAGGCCGAGGCCCGGGTTCAGGATCCACTGCCACGCGGTGCCGGTGACGATGAACGACAGCGCCATCGGGTACAGGAAGACCGCGCGCAGCGCGCCTTCGTTGCGGATCCGCTGGTCGAGCAGGATCGCGAGGAACAGCCCGAGCGCGACGCAGATCACGATGAACGGAATCCCGAACCAGCCGAGGTTCGCGGCGGAGGTCCACCACACGTCGTTCTGGAACAGGTCCGAGTAACGGCCGAAGCCGTCGAATTCGTAGTTCGGCAACAGCCGCGAATTGGTCAGCGACAGATAGCCGGTAATCAGGATGAAGCCGTAGATGAACACCACGGCGATCGCGACGCTCGGCGCAAGCACGAGCTTCGGGATCCAGCGGTCGGCGAAGGCCGACATCGGCGACGTACGCCGTGCGGCGGCAGCGCCGGATCCGTTTCCGCTAAGAGGGGCAGCCACTTGATTCGACTCCTGGAACGAGGGCGACGCAGGCCGGGCCGGCGCCGGGTACGGCACGGGCTTCGCGGGCGAGCCCGTTTGCTGCGCATGCAAAAACGCCCGGCCGATGAAGCGTTTCCGGCCGGGCGCCTGTCGCGCGTTACTTGACCTTCGCGGCCTTCGCGAGCGCGGCGACCGCGCTCTTCGAATCCTGCTGCGAGTTCATGAACTTCGTCACGACGTCCGTGATCGCGCCGGCGGTCGCGTCGCTCTGCGCCATCCCGTGCGCGAGCGACGGGACGAAGCCGCCCGACTTGATCGCGGTCTGCTCGTCGGCATACGACTTCTTCGCGCAGTCGTCGAACTTGTCCATCTTCACGCCGAGGCGGACCGGCACCGAACCCTTCAGCAGGCTGAACTGCTCCTGGAAGTCCGGCGTCATGATCGTCTTCGCGAGCGCGAGCTGGCCCGGCGTCGCGTTCTTCTCGCCCTTCTGCTGGAAGAACACGAACGAGTCGACGTTGAACGTGTACGAATTCGCGGTGCCCGGCACCGGTGCGCAGACGTAGTCCTTGCCCGCCTTCTTGCCGGCGTTCTCGAACTCGCCCTTCGCCCAGTCGCCCATGAACTGCATGCCGGCCTTGCCGTTGATGACCATCGCGGTCGCGAGGTTCCAGTCGCGGCCGTTACGGCCGGTGTCGAAGTAGCCCTGGATCTTGCGCACCGTGTCGAACACGGACAGCATCTGCGGCGAGGTCAGCGTCGCCTGGTCGAGGTCGACCAGCGCCTTCTTGTAGAACGCCGGACCCTGCGACAGCACGACGTCTTCCCACAGCGTCAGGTCCTGCCACGGCTGGCCGCCCATCGCGACCGGCTGGATGCCCGCGGCCTTCAGCTTGTCGGCCACCGCGAAGAATTCAGGCCAGGTGGTCGGCACCTTCGCGCCGACCTTGTCGAGCGCGGCCTTGTTGATGTACAGCCAGTTCACGCGGTGCACCGAGAACGGCGCCGCGACGGTGTGGCCCTTGTACTTGATGATCTTGTCGATTTCCGGCGGCAGGTTCTGCTTCCAGTCGCCGGCAGCGGAATCGATGTTGACGAGCACGCCCTGGTCGGCCCAGTCCTGGATCAGCGGGCCCTTGATCTGCGCGGCAGACGGAGAATCGCCGCTGATCACCTTGGTCTTCAGCGCGGTCATCGCCGCGGCGCCGGCGCCGCCCGCGACCGCGAAGTCCTTCCACACGTAGCCCTGCTTCTGCACGTCGTCCTTCAGCACGCCGACGGCCTTCGACTCGCCGCCCGAGGTCCACCAGTGCAGCACCGTCACGTTCTCGGCTGCCTGCGCCGCCACGGCGCCGGCCATCAGACCTGCGGCGCAGAGCGCGCCCATGATCGAGCGAACTTTCATTACTTATCTCCTCCAGACTGAATCAACTCGTGAGGTTCCCTTGAGCGGGAACCGGCTTCTTGATAACGACGGGGAAATCGAGCCGCGGGACGCATGCAGCGTACGGGGCCGATGACCGGCCGGGCTCTTACAGAAAGCGTGAATCGAGATTCAACGGCGTGTCTCCTCTTGGTGTTTCTGGCCCGCCGCGATGATGCGGCGCGAGCCCGGGGCCGACGTCGCGCGGACGATGCGCGCCGTCAATGTCCGATAACATTCGGCACAAGGCGTTCCCGAAGATGAAGCTCGCGCAGTTCATCGACCGCACTTCTTTTTTTCTTCACCCAGGTGCTACCCCTTGCGGCGGATTGTAGTTAAACTACAATTCAGTGTCAAAAATATTTTTATCGCACTACGGATCGCTTCCGAGCACCCCCAACCCGGCGGAGACACATGCATACCGATTCCAGCTTTACCTTCGTACTTTTCGGCGGCACCGGCGATCTGTCGATGCGCAAGATCCTGCCTGCGCTGTTCGAAGCGCACCGTGCGAACATGCTGGCGGAGAGCGGCCGGATCGTCGCCGTGGCGCGTCATGAATCGGATCGGGCGTCCTATCTCGAATGGGTCGACACCCACGTGAAGCCGCACGCGGCCAAGGCCGCCGGCAACGCGTTCGACGAAGCTGCGTGGAAGTCCTTCCTCGATCGCATCGAGTACGTGCACCTCGATCTCGGCCGCGCGGAAGACTACGTCGTGCTGCGCGACGCGGTGGCAGCGCTGCCCGGCATCCGCGTGTTCTATCTCGCGACGGGCCCGTCGCTGTTCGTGCCGATCTGCAAGGCGCTCGCGTCGGTCGGCCTGAGCGAAGGCTCGCGCATCGTGCTCGAGAAGCCGCTCGGCTACGACCTGAAGTCGTCGAACGCGATCAACGACGCGGTCGGCGAGATCTTCGCGGAAGGCCAGATCTACCGGATCGACCACTACCTCGGCAAGGAACCGGTGCAGAACCTGCTTGCGCTGCGCTTCGGCAATGCGCTGTTCGAGCCGCTGTGGCGCCGCGAATGGGTCGAGAGCATCCAGATCACGATCGCCGAGGAGCTCGGCGTCGAGGCACGCGGCGATTTCTACGACAATACCGGCGCGCTGCGCGACATGGTGCAGAACCACCTGCTGCAACTGCTGTCGATCGTCGCGATGGAGCCGCCGCATTCGATGGATTCGGATTCGGTGCGCGACGAGAAGCTGCGCGTGCTGCGCGCGCTGAAGCCGGTCGATCCGCGCGACATCGGCAAGGTGGCCGTGCGCGGCCAGTATCATGCGGGCGTGATCAAGGGCGCGCAGGTGCCGGCCTACGCGACCGAACCGGGCGTGAAGCCCGATAGCCAGACCGAAACCTTCGTCGCATTGAAGGTCGAGATCGAGAACTGGCGCTGGGCCGGCGTGCCGTTCTTCCTGCGCACCGGCAAGCGGCTTGCCGATCGCGTCGCGGAGATCGTCGTCAATTTCCGCCCGGTGCCGCATTCGGCGCTCGGGCCCACCGCGCTGCGTCCCGGTTCGAACCGCCTCGTGATCCGGCTGCAGCCGAACGAGACGATCCGCCTGTACTGCCTCGCGAAGCAGCCCGGCGAAGGGATGAACCTCGCGAGCGTGCACCTCGACCTTGCGTTCGACCAGTTCTTCAAGGAAGGGCAGATGGAGGCGTACCAGCGCCTGCTGCTCGACGTGATCAACGGCCGCCTCGCCCTCTTCGTGCGACGCGACGAGCAGGAAGCCGCATGGCGCTGGGTCGAGCCTATCCTGAACGAATGGGCACGCACGCTGAAGCCGCCGAAGCCGTATGCGGCGGGCACGTGGGGGCCGGCCGCGGCGAGCGCGATGCTCGCGCAGCACGACACCTGCTGGCTCGAAGAAGAGAACTGATGCAAACCGTTGCCGCGCACGCCACCGTACGCGGCAACGTGCCCCACGATTCGTACGATTTGAACAGACAAAGCAGTCCGGAGGAGATGTGATCGAGATTCACGCTTTCGACACCCAGGAAGCGCAAAGCGAAGCGCTCGCGCGCGCCGTCGGCGATGCGCTGCGCGCCGCGCTCGCCGGCCCCGCGCGCCCGACGCTCGCGGTGTCCGGCGGCACGAGCCCGCGCCCGTTCCTGCACACGCTGTCGCACGCGGCGCTCGACTGGGCCGGCGTCGACGTGACGCTGGTCGACGACCGCTGGGTGCCGGAGGACGATGCAGCCAGCAACGCGCAGCTCGTGCGCGACACGCTGCTGCAGCACGCCGCCGCTCCTGCCCGCTTCCTGCCGCTCGTCGACACGCGCGCCGCGCTCGACGCGCACGTCGCCGCGCTGAACGCGAACGCCGACTACCGCGTGCCGAGCGTCGCGGTGCTCGGCATGGGCGAGGACGGCCATACCGCGTCGATCTTCGCCGATGCGCCCGAATGGGATCACGCGATCACGACGCCCGAGCGTTTCGTCGCCGTCCATCCCGGCGCCGCGCCGCATGCGCGGGTGAGCTTCTCGCTCGATGCGCTCAAGCGCGTCGACCGGCTGTTCCTGCTGATCGCGGGCGAACGCAAACGCGCGGTGCTCGACGCCGCGGCCGCATCGCTGCAGAAGAACGCGATTTCCCAACTGGCCAACGACAAGGGGACCCAGCTCGATGTCTACTGGTGCGCAAAGTAAGGCGGTCGTCGCGGGTCAGCATGCCGACGGCCCGCGCCTGCTCGCGGACGTCGGCGGCACCAACGCGCGCTTCGCGCTGGAAACCGGCCCGGGCGAGATCACGCAGATTCGCGTCTATCCCGGCGCCGACTATCCGACGATCACCGACGCGATCCGCAAGTATCTGAAGGATGTGAAGATCAGCCGCGTGAACCACGCGGCGATCGCGATCGCCAATCCCGTCGACGGCGACCAGGTCACGATGACCAACCACGACTGGAGCTTCTCGATCGAGGCGACGCGCCGTGCGCTCGGCTTCGACACGCTGCTCGTCGTCAACGATTTCACCGCGCTCGCGATGGCGCTGCCGGGCCTGACCGATGCGCAACGCGTGCAGGTCGGCGGCGGCGCGCGCCGCCAGAACAGCGTGATCGGGCTGCTCGGGCCCGGCACCGGGCTCGGCGTGTCGGGGCTGATTCCGGCCGACGACCGCTGGATCGCGCTCGGCAGCGAAGGCGGCCACGCGTCGTTCGCGCCGCAGGACGAGCGCGAGGACCTGGTGCTGCAGTATGCGCGCAAGAAGTTTCCGCACGTGTCGTTCGAACGCGTGTGTGCGGGCCCCGGCATGGAGATCATCTATCGCGCGCTCGCCGCGCGCGACAAGAAGCGCGTGGCCGCGACCGTCGACACGGTCGAGATCGTCGAGCGCGCGCATGCGGGCGACGCCCTCGCGCTCGAGACGGTCGAATGCTTCTGCGGGATTCTCGGCGCGTTCGCGGGCAGCGTCGCGCTGACGCTCGGCGCGCTCGGCGGCGTGTACATCGGCGGCGGCGTCGCGCTGAAGCTCGGCGAACTGTTCACGCGCTCGTCGTTCCGCGCGCGCTTCGAGGCGAAGGGCCGCTTCACGCACTACCTCGAGAACATCCCGACCTACCTGATCACCGCCGAATACCCGGCGTTCCTCGGCGTGTCGGCGATCCTCGCGGAGCAGTTGTCGAACCGCTCGGGCGGTGCGTCGTCGGCCGTGTTCGAACGGATCCGCCAGATGCGTGACGCGCTGACGCCGGCCGAGCGCCGCGTCGCCGATCTCGCGCTGAACCATCCGCGCTCGATCATCAACGATCCGATCGTCGACATCGCGCGCAAGGCCGACGTGAGCCAGCCGACCGTGATCCGCTTCTGCCGCTCGCTCGGCTGCCAGGGGCTGTCCGACTTCAAGCTGAAGCTCGCCACCGGCCTCACCGGCACGATCCCGATGAGCCACAGCCAGGTGCATCTCGGCGACACGGCCACCGACTTCGGCGCGAAGGTGCTCGACAACACGGTGTCCGCGATCCTGCAGTTGCGCGAGCACCTGAATTTCGAGCACGTCGAGAACGCGATCGAGATCCTGAACGGCGCACGGCGCATCGAGTTCTACGGGCTCGGTAATTCGAACATCGTCGCGCAGGACGCGCATTACAAGTTCTTCCGCTTCGGGATCCCGACGATCGCGTACGGCGACCTGTACATGCAGGCCGCATCGGCCGCGCTGCTCGGCAAGGGCGACGTGATCGTCGCGGTGTCGAAGTCGGGGCGCGCGCCCGAGCTGCTGCGCGTGCTCGACGTCGCGATGCAGGCCGGCGCGAAAGTGATCGCGATCACGTCGAGCAACACGCCGCTCGCGAAGCGCGCGACCGTCGCGCTCGAAACCGACCACATCGAGATGCGCGAATCGCAGCTGTCGATGATCTCGCGGATCCTGCATCTGCTGATGATCGACATCCTCGCGGTCGGCGTCGCGATCCGCCGTGCGTCGACGAACGGCGAACTGCCCGAGGCTGTCGCGCAGGCGAAGGCGCGCGCGAGCGACGACGAAACGGCCGACGTGCTCGACTGGCTGAGCCACGGTGCATCGCCGGCGGCGAAGGACGTCGCGCGGGATTGACGCGGCGGTAAAGGAACGTCACGGGTGAATGACACCCCGAACGCCGGACGGCTGATCCAGCGTTCGGGGTGTTTTGCATTGGGGAGCCGCGCCGAACCACGGCGGCTCGACAAGCATCCACCATGACGTCTGCCGAGAGCTGCACGTGACTTCACGTGTTCGTACGCGCTCCCATTTTCGAACACGTCCAATTGTCAGCCGTTGCCCAAGCTCCGTAACTTCCTTCACTCCGCTGATGCCGCCATCCCGGTCCGACGCGAGAAATGACGCGTTTCTCACAGAACCCCGATTGGCATCGACGGCATCACGTTCATCCAGTTTGTGGAGAGGGATATGCCTAGACCACGTTTTTCAGCCGCATGGGCAGCATGTAAAGCGCATTTACGCGCCGATAAATTCCGCGGAAAAGGTTGCGCGAGCGATTGGGGCAACGTGGCACCCATATCCAGCGACGGGGCAAAGCAGAAGTGATCAAATTCCCGCCTTCGCCGGGAGGCTGCACCCGGGACGATAGGCACGGGATCGTTCTCTTCGAGGTTTCAGCCTCGTCGATAGCCTGAGAGAGGAACACTATAATGAACAATACCTATGACTTTGGTACACATCGAGATCTCACGCCGATGGAGCTGTTTTTCCTTGTCTTTATCGATGGAGACATGCAAGGAGCTTGGCGTTGACGATGTAGCGGCAGTAGTTGCCATTGTGGCGGGTCAAAATTGGATGCCAAAACGAGCAAAGCCCTTTGGTACCACGCCGGGTACTTCTGTTGCGTCGATATTGAGTCGCAAGTATCTGGACTACGATTTGAAGAAGAAGATCCTCCCGACGCTGACCAACGCCAGCGTTAAGCGATTGAAGTTCATTATGGTAAGAAACATTGGGGTTTTCGTTGGGCGCGCGGTTCCTGTCGTTGGCTGGGTCATTGCTGCCAACAATGTCACGATGATCAGCATCCGTTCCGTGTCGCGCTATAACGCGCTTGTTAAGCCTGAGGACAAGGTGTTCTGATGAGCCAGTTTACATGGAACGAGTTTGAGGATTTTGTGAGAAGGGTGGCCGATGTTAGTCCTAAAAAAAATCTCACAAAAGGCCATGCCGTCGAGGGTGATTTGGATATCACTGGCGACGATGCGGTCGAGTTTATGGAGAGGTTTTTCGATAAATTTCCGGTGCAAGTTGGAGATTTTGAGTTCAGTCGCTATTTCTCAGGAGAGGGCTTTAGCTTGATTGAAGTTGCGCGGATGGCTTTCTCCAGAAAACGCCGAAAAAAATATGAAAAAGTGCCATTGACTCTAGGTATGCTCTATCAGGCTATTTTAGATGGAGAGTGGAACAATCAGCGCTTGGAAAGTCTGCCGCGCTGATCGCACCTCGCCGAATAGACCGGTTTATTTTTAGGCGATGTGTTGGATCCGTGCACATCTCTGGGTGTCAGCCATGAGACAAAATCCGCTGCTCCGGTGTGTGATGTTCTGGGCATTGACGTTCGCGGCACAGTCCGGCCACGCCGCGGATACGACGTCGTCACCGCAAGCAAGCGCCCGGTCCTATGCGCAGAACTACAAGGACATGATGCTCGCGGAATGTGTCGCAACCGCTTATCGGGATCAACCTTCTGCTGCGATGGACGCGGGAAGCAGCGCCAGCGCCCTGATGGACTGGACATACTTCGATCTGGAGCGGAACCCCGACGCGGGCAAATCGCTGGTCAATCGCTTTCTCGCACGGGACTATCGCAATCCGATCGTCGAATCCGAAGTCAAAGGCGTGAAGTTCGATTTTTTGAAATGCGTGGATCTGTACCACAGCAAGGAACTCAACGCCCAAGCCAAGCGGTTCGTGATCAACCCAAAGCGCAGCTACGAACTCGACAATCGCTCGTCTGACCGTTCCAAATGACGCTGACGTGAGAAGTCGAATACATGGCCCGCATTGACTACACGCACGCCCCGACACCGCGAAATTGCTGCTCCACGCGACGGGGCTGCCCGCGAGGTGTTCCGAAGCAAACCGCGGCCCGGCGCGTTCGCGCATCCACGGCCCCCTCGCCCACCTGTCCCGCCCCGCGGCTCAAGCGCCCGCTTTCACCGGCCGGCCATGCCAGCGCAGGACCAGATAACGCCCGGCGAAACACAGCACGCCCGACACACCGATCGTCACGCCCATCGCGAACGGCGTGCCGTCCGCGAGTGCGCCGATCGCGACGCTCGCGAGCGCGCCGAGCGCCAGTTGCATCGCGCCGAACACGGCCGCCGACGCGCCCGCGTTGTGCGGATAGCGATGCATGAGGTCGGTCGTGCAGTTCGCGGACAGGATCCCGACCACGCCGACGACGAAGAACAGGCACACGACGATCGACCACAGCCCGCCCCACCCCGTCAGCGCGACGAGCGCGACCGCGAGCGACGCGACGCAGCTCACGAGCGACGCGGCCGCGATGATGCGCAGCGAGCCGAGGCGGCCGACGAGCCGCGTGTTCGTGAAGTTGCCGATCATGATGCCGACGACGTTCAGGCCGAACAGCAGCCCGTAGTGCTGCGGCGACACGTGGAAATACTCGATGTACACGAACGGCGTGGCGGTGATGTACGAGAACATCGACGCGAACGCCATCCCGCCGCACAGCATGTGCCCCCAGGCAACGGGATCGGACAGGATGCGCCCGTACGACGCAAACGACGCGAGCACGGCCGCGCTCTTGCGCCGCTCCTTCGGCCAGGTTTCGGGCACGCGCAGGTACGCGGTCGCCGCGCACACCGCGCCGAACACGGCCAGCACGACGAACACGCCGCGCCAGCCGGAGAAGCGCAGGATCTGCCCGCCGATCAGCGGCGCGAGCAGCGGCCCGACCGCGGTGACGATCGCCACCATCGACAGCACCTTCGCCGCGTCGGTCGGCTCGTGCGCGTCGCGCGCGATCGCACGCGACAGCACCGACGCCGCGCCGGCGCCGAGCGCCTGCAGGAAGCGCACGAGGATCAGCATGTCGATCGACGTCGACACGAAGCAGCCGATGCTGGCGAGCGTGAACAGCGCGATGCCGCCGAGCAGCACGGGGCGGCGGCCCCACGTGTCGGACAGCGGGCCGTACAGCAGCATGCCGACCGAGAAGCCGGCCATGAAGCTCGTCAGCGTGCGCTGCGCGGCGCCGGGGCTGACGGAGAAGCCGGCGGCGATCGACGGCAGGCTCGGCAGGTACATGTCGGTAGCGATCGGCCCGCAAGCGGCGAGCGCGCCGAGCAACAGGATCAGCCGGGCATCGGGCCGGCGTCGGATGACGTGAGACATGGGTATCCGGAATGGAGCCCGCGCGCATCGGGGCGCGCGTGGCGGTGAAGACGGGAGGCCGCGCCGCGAACGGCGCGCCCAGGCCCATGATTGTACGCGCAACTTTTTTGCGTGCTGGCGGCCGCGTGCGCGGCTGGCGGGAATACACCGGCGCGACGCCCGCCGCGCGGGATCGAGCACCGGGATTCGATTAAGCTTGCAGCGTCCCACCCCTCTTGTCTGACCAATTCGACTCACGACCGAACCGATGACCGCTTTCCTGCTGATCTGGAGCCCCAAGAAATGGCCGTGGCCCGACCTGCCCGACGTCGCCGCGCGCGTGAAGGCCGGCGAGGCCGTGCATGACGTGTGGGGCTGCGGCTTCGCGCGCGGCATCCTGCCGGGCGACCGCGTGTTCCTGCATCGCGTCGCGAAGGAGCCCAAAGGCGTGTTCGGCTCCGGCTACGTGACGCGCGCGCCATACGAGGTGCCCGATCCGTCGACGAAGCGCGGCTACCGGCTGTGCATCGACTTCGTATACGACTGGCTGGTCGACGCGCACCAGGACGTCGTGATCGCGCGCGACGCGCTGCGCGTCCATCCGTATTCGGTGCAGACCTGGGATGCCCAGAGCTCCGGCACGGTGATCAAGCCGATGGTCGAAGGCCCGCTCGAGAAGCGCTGGGCCGAGCTGACCGGCAAGCGCAAGCCGCCGCCGTTGCCGGATCGATAACGGGGCCGAATCGCCCGCTCGTCCTTCCCGGCCCGCGCGATCCCTCGCGCGCCGATACGCCGCAGACCGTGCCGCGGGCCCGCCGCGCGCGTCTCCGGTACAATCAGACGATCGTTCCGCCCAGGCGCCGCGGCCCGTGCACAGGCCCCCGCGCCCTTCTCTCGCAGGTTTCGCTCATGTCCAACAATCAGATCCTCTTCGAACGCGCCCAGAAGACCATTCCCGGCGGCGTCAACTCGCCGGTGCGCGCCTTCCGTTCGGTCGGCGGCACGCCGCGCTTCGTCGCGCGCGCACAAGGCCCGTATTTCTGGGATGCCGACGGCAAGCAGTACATCGACTACATCGGCTCGTGGGGCCCGATGATCGTCGGTCACGTCCATCCGGAAGTGCTGTCGGCCGTGCAGAACGTGCTCGCCGACGGCTTCTCGTTCGGCGCGCCGACCGAAGCCGAGATCGAGATCGCCGAGGAAATCTGCAAGCTCGTGCCGTCGATCGAGCAGGTGCGGATGGTGTCGAGCGGCACCGAGGCCACGATGAGCGCGCTGCGTCTCGCGCGCGGCTTCACGGGCCGCAGCCGCATCGTCAAGTTCGAGGGCTGCTACCACGGCCACGCGGACAGCCTGCTGGTCAAGGCCGGCTCGGGCCTACTGACGTTCGGCAACCCGACGTCGGCCGGCGTGCCCGCCGACATCGCGAAGCACACGACCGTTCTCGAATACAACAACGTCGCCGCGCTCGAAGAAGCGTTCGGCGCGTTCGGCGACGAGATCGCCGCCGTGATCGTCGAACCGGTCGCGGGCAACATGAACCTCGTGCGCGGCACGCCCGAATTCCTGAACGCGCTGCGCGCACTGTGCACGAAGCACGGCGCCGTGCTGATCTTCGACGAGGTGATGTGCGGGTTCCGCGTCGCGCTCGGCGGCGCGCAGGCTTACTACGGGATCACGGCCGACCTCACCTGCCTCGGCAAGGTGATCGGCGGCGGGATGCCGGCTGCCGCGTTCGGCGGCCGCCGCGACATCATGGCCCACCTCGCGCCGCTCGGCGGCGTCTATCAGGCGGGCACGCTGTCGGGCAACCCGATCGCGGTCGCCGCGGGCCTGAAGACGCTGCAGCTGATCCAGGCGCCTGGCTTCTACGACGCGCTCACCGCGCAGACCAAGCGCCTCGCCGACGGCCTCGCGGCCGAAGCGCGTGCGGCCGGCGTGCCGTTCGCGGCCGACTCGATCGGTGCGATGTTCGGCCTCTACTTCGCCGAACGCGTGCCGACCAGCTTCGCCGAAGTGACGAAGAGCGACACCGAGCGCTTCAACCGCTTCTTCCACCTGATGCTCGACGAAGGCGTGTACTTCGCGCCGTCCGCGTACGAGGCCGGATTCGTGTCGAGCACGCACGACGACGCGGTGATCGACGCGACGCTCGCGGCCGCGCGCCGCGCATTCGCGGCACTCGCTGCCTGACCCGGGGCCGCGCGCATGTTCTCGGATATCGATTTCGCCCACATGCAGCGCGCGCTCGCGCTCGCCGCGCGCGGCATGTATACGACGGCGCCGAACCCGCGTGTCGGCTGCGTGATCGTCAAGGACGGCGACGTGATCGGCGAAGGCTTCACGCAGCCGGCCGGCCAGGATCACGCGGAAGTGCAGGCGCTGAAAGATGCACGCGCACGCGGCTACGACGTCGCCGGTTCGACCATCTACGTCACGCTCGAGCCGTGCAGCCACTTCGGCCGCACGCCGCCGTGCGCGAACGCGCTGATTGAAGCGCGCGTCGCGAAGGTCGTCGCCGCGATGGAAGACCCGAACCCGCAGGTGTCGGGGCGCGGCCTCGGCATGCTGCGCGACGCGGGCATCGACGTGCGCTGCGGGCTGCTCGCGCACGAAGCCGGCGAACTGAACGTCGGCTTCGTGTCGCGGATGACGCGCGGCCGCCCGTGGGTGCGGATGAAGACCGCCGCGTCGCTCGACGGCCGCACCGCGCTGCCGTCCGGCGAAAGCCAGTGGATCACCGGCGAGGCCGCGCGCCTCGACGGCCACGCATGGCGTGCGCGCGCCTGCGCGATCCTCACCGGCATCGGCACCGTGCGTGAAGACAACCCGCTGCTGACCGTGCGCGGCATCGACACGCCGCGCCAGCCGCAGCGCATCCTGGTGGACAGCCGCCTCGACCTGCCGCTCGACGCGCGGCTGCTCGAAGGCGCGCCGCTGCTGATCTTCTGCGGCCGGCTCGACGCCGCCGGCGAAGTGCGCGCGAACGTGCTGAAGTCCCGTGGCGCGGAAATCGTGCCGATCGCGAATGCGCACGGCAAGGTCGACCTGCCCGCGATGCTGGCGGCGCTCGGCGCGCGCGGCGTCAACGAGCTGCACGTCGAGGCCGGTCACAAGCTCAATGGCTCGCTGCTGCGCGAGCAGTGCGTCGACGAATTGCTCGTCTACCTCGCGCCGAGCCTGCTGGGCGCCGATGCGGCCGGCATGTTCGACCTCGCCGCGCCGGCGAACCTCGACGCGCGTACGCGACTGTCGTTCCACGGGTTCGAGCGGGTCGGCGACGACCTGCGGATCCTCGCGCGCTTCGCGCCGCCCGACGCCGCGCACTGAACGGGATCGTCACGATGTTTGCCGGCGTTGTCGCGGCAAGATCAATCTCGAAGTCGACATGATCGCGCGGTATGTGGAGCGGATGCTCTCGTCTTCGCAAGGCGTGCGTCAGGACTGATCGTCAGCCACGGACGGGCGATTCGGCCCGTCGTGGCCGGGGCGCCGCCCTCGCGCCACCTCGTTCGGTCGGCCGCCCGTCGAACCCGCCGCGCGATGCATGTTGCCCATCGCGTCGGGACGACGCGGATTGCTCCCGCCCCATTTCGCGCCGCGCCGCCGTCGCCGGTCGAAGCCACGACGCGTGCGCTCGACGCTCGCCCACCTGCCCCGACAACTGGCCGAATGGCCAACGACGCGCACGGGTCATGCCGCCGCGCTAAGATGCGTCGACAGCGGTTCCGGCGCCGCAACGCACGGTGCGGCCGCGTATTGGTCACCCTCTTCCTCAAGGAGTCGTCCCCATGTCCATTTCGATGTATCAGGCCTCGGTGCCTGTCCTGATTCGTGGCCTGACCAATCTTCAGCACATTCTCGGCAAGGCGCAGGCGCATGCGGCCGAAAAGCAGATCGATCCGTCGGTGTTCGTCGGCGCCCGCCTGTACCCGGACATGCTGCCGCTCGTCCGCCAGGTCTACATCGCGACCGACACGGCCAAGGGCTGCGCCGCGCGCCTCGCCGATGTCGAAATCCCGAGCTACCCGGACGTCGAGCAGAGCTTCGACGAACTGCACGCCCGCATCCAGAAGACGATCGACTACCTGAAAAGCTTCGACGCCGCGCAGATCGACGGCAGCGAGGCGCGCCAGATCGTGCTGAAGATGCGCGTCGGCCCGATCGAGTTCACCGGCCAGTCGTACCTGCTGAACTTCGTGCTGCCCAACTTCTTCTTCCACGTGACGACCGCGTACGACATCCTGCGCCACAGCGGCGTCGAGCTCGGCAAGCTCGACTACCTGGGCGGGCGCGACCAGCACGCGTGACGCGCGGCCGGGCAAAGCCCGCCACCGTCCGCACGCGCATGCAGCCAATGCGCTGCGGCCCCACCAGGCCTGCCGCGCAGGCCGGCCGCAGCGCTTTCCGGAGCGCTCGCCGGTCGCGCGCGGTCCACGCCAGCCGAAACGTCGTCCGGCTGGCGTAAAATACGCACTTTCCTCTTTCACGCCCCCTTATGACGCTCGCCTCCACGCTCGACATCATCGCCGAGCTGAAAGCCGGCCGGATGGTGATCCTGGTCGACGAAGAAGACCGCGAAAACGAGGGCGACCTCGTGATCGCCGCCGAATTCGTCACGCCGGAAGCGATCAACTTCATGGCCAAGTACGGCCGCGGCCTGGTTTGTCTGACGTTGACGCAGGAACGCTGCAAGCAGCTGCACCTGCCGCTGATGACCTACCGCAACGGCACGCAGTACGGCACCGCGTTCACGGTCAGCATCGAAGCGGCCGAAGGCGTGACGACCGGCATCTCGGCCGCCGACCGTGCGCACACGATCGCCACGGCGGTCGCGCATGACGTGCGCCCCGAGCACATCGTGCAGCCGGGCCACGTGTTCCCGATCATGGCGCAGCCGGGCGGCGTGCTCGTGCGCGCGGGCCACACCGAGGCCGGTTGCGACTTCACCGCGCTGGCGGGCCTCACGCCGGCCGCGGTGATCTGCGAGATCATCAAGGACGACGGCACGATGGCGCGCCTGCCCGACCTGATCGAGTTCGCGCAGGAACACAACCTGAAGATCGGCACGATCGCCGACCTGATCCAGTACCGCAGCCGCACCGAATCGATCATCGAGCGGATCGCCGAGCGCACGATGCAGACCGCGCACGGCACGTTCCGCGCGGTGCTGTACCGCGACCAGCCGAGCGGCTCGCCGCACATCGCGCTGGTGCGCGGCACGCCGTCGCCGGACGTCGATACGCCGGTGCGCGTGCACGAGCCGCTGTCGGTGCTCGACCTGCTCGAGACGGGCGTGTCGACGCACTCGTGGACGCTCGACGCCGCGATGCGCGAGATCGCGGAGCGCGACCTCGGCGTGATCGTGCTGCTCAACTGCGGCGACACGAAGGAACACCTGATCGACGTCTTCAAGGCGTTCGACGAGGAAGAAAAGGCCGCTGTGCTCAAGCGCCGGCCGGTTGATTTCAAGACGTTCGGCATCGGCGCGCAGATCCTGCGCGATGTCGGGGTCAGCAAGATGCAGGTGCTGTCGAATCCGCGCAAGCTGGGCAGCATGTCCGGCTACGGCCTGGAAGTCACGGGCTTCATTCCGATGCCCGGCGGCGAAGCCAAGTCCTGCCCGGCGTCCCACGCGTAACCCGCCACGGCGCTTTCGCCCTATAACCGTTCATCCACACCACGGACAAGATCATGGAAATCGGACAATACCAACCGAATCTCGAAGGCGACGGCCTGCGTATCGGCATCGTGCAATCGCGCTTCAACGAGCCCGTGTGCAACGGCCTCGCCGACGCGTGCGTCGAGGAACTGGAACGCCTCGGCGTCACCGGTGAAGACGTGCTGCTCGTGTCGGTGCCCGGCGCGCTGGAAATCCCGCTCGCGCTGCAGAAGCTCGCGGAAAGCGGCCAGTTCGACGCGCTGATCGCGCTCGGCGCGGTGATCCGCGGCGAGACCTACCACTTCGAACTCGTGTCGAACGAGAGCGGCGCGGGCATCACCCGCATCGGCCTCGACTTCAACCTGCCGATCGCGAACGCGGTCCTGACGACCGAAAACGACGAGCAGGCCGTCGCGCGCATGACCGAAAAGGGTCGTGACGCCGCACGCGTCGCCGTCGAGATGGCCAACCTGACGATGGCCCTCGACCAGCTCGGCGATGACGACGAGGACGAAGAAGAGGAAGACGACGAAGAGGAGCGCGCATGAAGAAGAGCGCCCGCCGACAATCGCGCGAGCTGGCGACGCAGGGGCTGTACCAGTGGCTGCTGTCGAACGCGTCCTCCGGTGAGATCGACGCGCAACTGCGCGGCGCGCTCGGTTACGACAAGGCCGACAAGGAGCTGCTCGACGCGATCCTGCACGGCGTGATCCGCGAGCACGCCACGCTCGTCGAAGCGCTGACGCCGTCGCTCGATCGCCCGATCGAGCAGCTGTCGCCGGTCGAACGCGCCGTGCTGCTGATCGCCACGTTCGAGCTCACGCACCACGTCGAAACGCCGTACCGCGTGATCATCAACGAAGCTGTCGAACTCGCGAAGACGTTCGGCGGCTCCGACGGCTACAAGTACGTGAACGGCGTGCTCGACAAGCTCGCCGCGAAGCTGCGCCCCGCCGAAACGCAGGCGCGCCGCAACGGCTGAACCCGTTGATCCGGAACGGGCGCGCATGCGCCCGTTTTTTCTTTTGCCCCGCCTCCCTCGCCCTGCCCGCCCGATGAATACCGCCACCGATTCGCTCGTCAGACTCGCCGCACGCGTCGACGCGATCCAGCCCTTCTACGTGATGGAACTGATGAAGGAGGCACAGCGTCTCGAGTCCTCCGGGCGCGATGTTATCCACATGGGCATCGGCGAGCCGGATTTCACTGCGCCGGAGCCGGTCGTCGAAGCGGCCGCGGCCGCGCTGCGCCGTGGCGTCACCCAATATACGAGCGCGCTCGGCATCGCACCGCTGCGCGAGGCGATCGCCGCGCACTACGCACGCGCCTACGGCCTCACGATCAGTCCGGAACGGATCGTCGTGACGGCCGGCGCGTCGGCCGCGCTGCTGCTCGCGTGCCTCGCGCTCGTCGGGCGTGACGACGAGGTGCTGATGCCCGACCCGTCGTATCCGTGCAACCGGCACTTCGTCGCCGCGGCCGAAGGCCGCGCGGTGCTCGTGCCGAGCGGCCCGGATGCGCGCTTCCAGCTAACCGAGGACGACGTCCGCACACGCTGGGGCGACCGCACGCGCGGCGTGCTGCTCGCGTCGCCGTCGAACCCGACCGGCACGTCGCTCGAACCCGACGAACTGAAGCGGATCGTCGAAGCCGTGCGCGCACGCGGTGGCTTCACGATCGTCGACGAGATCTACCAGGGGCTCAGCTACGACGCGGCGCCCGTGTCGGCACTGTCGTTCGGCGACGACGTCGTCACCGTGAACAGCTTCTCCAAGTATTTCAGCATGACGGGCTGGCGGCTCGGCTGGCTGGTGGTGCCGCCCGCGCTAGTCGGCACGTTCGAGAAGCTGGCGCAGAACCTGTTCATCTGCCCGTCCGCGCTCGCGCAGCACGCGGCGCTCGCGTGCTTCGAGCCGGCCGCGCTCGACATCTACGAAGCCCGCCGGCTCGAATTCAAGCGCCGTCGCGATTTCATCGCACCGGCGCTCGAACGGCTCGGCTTCACGGTGCCCGTGATGCCGGACGGCGCGTTCTACGTGTATGCGCACTGCGGCGGCGTCGCCCACCCGGCAGCCGGCGACAGCGCCGCGCTCACGACGGCGATGCTGCACGATGCAGGCGTCGTGCTGGTGCCCGGCATGGACTTCGGTGTCCATGCGCCGCGTGACTATATCCGCCTGTCCTATGCGACGGCCTACTCGCGGCTCGAGGAAGCGGTCGACCGGCTCGCGACGCTGTTCGGGCAGCACTGACACGCGACCGGTGCGGCGGCCATTCCGCACCCCGCAAAAGCAAAAAGGCACCCGATCCGGGTGCCTTTTTCATATCCTGCCGGCTGGAGCCGTGCGTGAGTTACGCGCCAAGCTCCGAACGATCGCCGTGCGGCTGCTTCGCGGTATCGACGCTCGCGTCGTCCTGCGACGTGGCTTCCTTCGATGCCGTCGACTTCGCGGACGTTTCGAGCGTCGCATGCACGCGCTTCGCGCCGCCTGCGGCTGCCGTCACGGCGGCGGCCGTGACGATCGGCTTCGCCGGCGCCTGCGGCGCATTGACCGGCACGCTACGACCCCGCGCGACGTCACGCAGGCGACCGCGCTCGGCCATCACCTTCGAACCGTAGCCGTTGTCGTCCGGGTTCGTCGAGCCGTTGTACAGGCGCAGCCCGTTCGCAAGCGAGCCGCCACGTGCGATGCAATCCTTCAGCACGAGCGCGCCGACCTGGAGGTTCGCGAGCGGCTGCAGTGCGGTATCGGTGCCGCCGAAATACTCGAACTTGTCGGAATGGACCTTCGACATGACCTGCATCAGGCCCTTCGCACCGACGCCGCTCTCGGCGTACGGGTTGAAGCCCGATTCGATCGCCATCACGGACAGCAGCAGCAGCGGATCGAGGCCGACGTCACGGCCGGTCTGGAACGCAGCCTTGACGAGCTGGCCGAGCGGCTCCTGTGCGACGCGGTAACGGCGCGACAGGTAGGTCGCGACGAGCGCCTGTTCGCGATTCGATGCGAGCGCACGGTCGTCACGCGCATCGGCCGCCACGCGCTGGGTCGGGATCAGCTTCGCCAGCGCGACGGGCGACGGGCCGTTGCGGGCCGGGTCGGACGCGTCGCCCTGCGCGGCGGCGGCTTCCGGTGCGACGTCGAGGCCGACCGCAAGCGCGTCCGTTTCGGGACTGTTCTCTTCCTGCTGCGGCTGCGCGCCGGCGGGCGCGAAGTTCGGCAGCGGATGGCCGGTCAGCAGACGGGCCGGGCCGGCTTGCACGGCCGCGGATACGACCGGCATCAGCTTCGCGGCCAGCGTGCCGCGGACGGTTGGCAGCAGCCACAGTGCAAGCGCCACTGCGACAGCGAGACAGCCGACAACGCTGAATAGATGGTGACTGACACGCGTCCCGCGACGCAGCATGCTGCGCACGAATTGCGCATGCTGCTCACTAGGACGCCACGATAACCAAGCGTTCATTCAGATCATCTCCCATGAACATGACTCGTGCGGCTCGCTCAGCTCGATGGCGAGACAGGTAACGCGCCGCGGAATCACGACGCCGCACGCTTTGGTTGGGGCGTGCAAGCATCGGGGAAACGGTATAAGTACCGTTCGAGGCCACGGTGTAAGAGGGCCGGCACCTTCGCACACTGGGCGAGGCGGGCATACGCGGTGGCACCCACGCAAAAAACCAGCGTCTGGTGGCGCTGGCTGAGACTACGACTAAGGCCGTCGGATACGCCGTGCAGGATTCGGCGGACGGTGACGCGCTGCGTCAAAGATCGGTGATTGGCGGCTCGAAGCCTTTTACCCTGCAGCCAATGTGAGCGGATTCTAGCAGGGTTTTATAGATCGTCAACACTATAAAACCTTGAAATTATAACAAAAAGTAATTTAATGGCACTCTTCAGAACGCAATCCCCGTGCCGTAGGGGGTTTGCGCGCGGTCGACTTTTTTCTCCGCCGGGCGGCCATGCGGCCGCGCGGGTAAAATCGTCGGTCGATTCGGGGTCGCAGCCGGCCGCTGCGCCCACCCATCGCTGCCCGCCTGGCGGGTGGCCCGGACCATCTTCATGAAATACAAAGACTTACGCGATTTCATCCAGCGCCTCGAGGCGCTCGGCGAACTGCGGCGCGTCACGCAGCCCGTGTCGCCCGTGCTCGAAATGACCGAGCTGTGCGACCGCGTGCTGCGCGCCGGCGGCCCTGCGCTGCTGTTCAACGCGCCGACCGGCTACGACTTCCCGGTGCTCGGCAACCTGTTCGGCACGCCGCGCCGCGTCGCGCTCGGGATGGGCGTGGATGCGGGCGACGACGCCGCGCTCGATTCGCTGCGCGATCTCGGGCGCCTGCTGTCCGCATTGAAGGAACCCGATCCGCCGAAGAGCCTGAAGGACGCCGGCAAGCTGCTGTCGCTCGCGAAGGCCGTGTGGGACATGGCGCCGAAATCGGTGTCGTCGCCGCCGTGCCAGGAGATCGTCTGGGAAGGCGCCGACGTCGACCTGAACCGGCTGCCGATCCAGACCTGCTGGCCCGGCGATGCGGGGCCGCTCGTCACGTGGGGGCTGACGGTCACGCGCGGGCCGAACAAGTCGCGGCAGAATCTCGGGATTTACCGTCAGCAGCTGATCGGCCGCAACAAGCTGATCATGCGCTGGCTCGCGCATCGCGGCGGCGCGCTCGACTTCCGCGAATTCGCGCTGCAGAACCCCGGCAAGCCGTACCCGGTCGCGGTCGTGCTCGGCGCCGATCCGGCCACGACGCTCGGCGCGGTGACGCCCGTGCCCGACTCGCTGTCCGAGTACCAGTTCGCCGGCCTGCTGCGCGGCAGCCGCACGGAGCTCGCGAAGTGCCTGACGCCCGGCGTCGACACGCTGCAGGTGCCCGCACGCGCGGAGATCGTGCTCGAGGGCTTCATTTATCCGCAGGAAGGCAGCCCTGCCCCGGCTCCGGCCGGCGCACCGCCGCGCCCGGCCGGCAATGCGTCCGCCAAGTACGAGCACGCGCTCGAAGGCCCGTACGGCGACCACACCGGCTATTACAACGAGCAGGAGTGGTTTCCGGTGTTCACCGTCGAGCGCATCACGATGCGCCGCGACGCGATCTACCACTCGACCTACACGGGCAAGCCGCCTGACGAGCCGGCCGTGCTCGGCGTCGCGCTCAACGAGGTGTTCGTGCCGCTGCTGCAGAAGCAGTTCACCGAGATCACCGACTTCTACCTGCCGCCCGAAGGCTGCAGCTACCGGATGGCGATCGTCCAGATGAAGAAGAGCTACGCGGGCCACGCGAAGCGCGTGATGTTCGGCGTGTGGAGCTTCCTGCGGCAGTTCATGTATACGAAGTTCATCGTGGTCGTCGACGAAGACGTGAACATCCGCGACTGGAAGGAAGTGATCTGGGCGATCACGACGCGTGTCGACCCCGTGCGCGACACCGTGATGGTCGACAGCACGCCGATCGACTATCTCGATTTCGCGTCGCCGGTGGCCGGCCTCGGTTCGAAGATGGGCCTCGACGCGACCAACAAGTGGCCCGGCGAGACCAGCCGCGAATGGGGTCGCCCGATCGAGATGGATGCGGCCGTGAAGGCGCGCGTCGACCGGCTCTGGCAGGAGATCGGCCTCTGATGCCACGCGGCCGGCGCCTGCCGGCCCGTGGACTGCCATCGCGACACGCACATCGAAGATGACCTTTCCGCCCGCCTCCATGCTGTCCGACGGCTTCTTTCTGTCGCTGTCGCTGTGCCTCGACATCGGCCTCGTCAATGTCGCGATGCTGTCGCTGACGCTGTCGCACGGCTTCCGGCCGGGCTTCTGGCTCGGCATCGGCTCGTGCGTCGGCGATCTCGTCTATGCGGCACTCGCGCTTGGCGGGATGGCCGTGCTGCTGCAGTTCGAGCCGGTGCGCTGGATCGTGTGGATCGGCGGCGGCGCCGTGCTGCTGTTCCTCACGTGGAAGATGGCGCGTGAAGCGCTCACGCCGGCGAAGACGGCCGGCGACGATGCCGAGGACACGCCGCCGCCGCGCGCCAGCGCACGGCGCAGCTTCCTGCGCGGGATGCTGCTCGCGATGTCGTCGCCAAGCGCGATCCTGTGGTTCGCGGCGGTCGGCGGCGCGCTGATCGCGAAAGCCGGCGCGACCACGCCGGCCACCGCGTCGGTGTTCCTGTCGGGCTTTTTCCTCGGCGGCCTGGCGTGGACGCTCTTCATGTGCACGCTCGCAAGCCAGGGCCGCAAGCGCGCGGGCGCCGGGCTGATGCGCGCGTGTCATGTCGCGTCGGCGCTGCTGTTCGCGTATTTCTCGTACAGCGTGATCGTCGGCGGGTACCGGGACCTGATCGTGCACGCGGTGTAATCGAAGTCGGCCTCACCGAGGTCTGGCGGTGGGTCCAAAGAAAAAACGGCGCAGCGCCCCTTGCGGGACGTTGCGCCGTTTTGCCACGCGCGGCCAGGCCGCGCGGCACGAATCAGCGACGCCAGCCGTGATGGCCCCAGCCGCCGTAACCGTGACGCCAGTACGGGCGACCGTAGTAGCCACCATAGCCGCCGACGACCACGGCGGGCGGCGGCGCGTAGTAGGCCGGCGCCGGTGCGTAATAGACGGGCGGAGGCGGCGGCGCGTAGTACACGGGCGGCGGCGGTGCATAGACGGGATACGCGGGCGCGACCGGGATACCGATGCCGACCCCGATCGACACGTGAGCCTGCGCAGCGCTTGCGGCACCCAGGCCCAGCGCGGCGGCGGCGATGAACGGAATGAGCTTTTTCACTTCGATTCTCCTGCTGGAGCGGTATTTTATGCGCCCCTGTCGGCAACGGCGGGCGTGCACGTCGCATGGAAGCAATGTAGCGAAAACCCGCTCCTCGCGTACCGTGCATTTGTTGCAAATTGCAATCGCACGTGGCCGGAGCCGCCGCGCGGCGTGGCTCGCAGCGCCTGCGGCGCCCCTTGCCGGTCGCGCGACTCCGTCCGACGAATCGGGTCGCAACATCATGACCGGTCAGTCTTACCGGATACGGCGCGCGCAGCGGGCACGCAACCGTAATGAACGATTACAAATTTGAGACAAGATGCCGACATTTCAAGCCGGATACGGGGGCGATATGTTTCGGGGTCGGATTCTCCGATCATGAATCGACCGCGGTGCCGGGCGGTGAAACTCGCGCCGAGATAGCGCCGCATACCGATAAGCCAAGTCACGTCCCGGGCAGAAGCCCCCCTTTCACGGCCCCGCGGTCATTCCTGCGATACTGGCGGTTGCTTCGTTTTCGCTTACATCCGCCGCCATGTCCGTTCCCGACACACCCCGCCTCGGCTTTATCGGCGCCGGCCGTCTCGCGCGCTGCGTCTCGCAACGCTTCGCGCGGGCCGGCTTTCCGGTCGTCGCGATCGCGAGCCGCACGCCCGCGTCGGCCGCGGCGCTCGCCGCGCGCATCGACGGCTGCCAGGCGGTCGACACGCCGCAGCAGGTTGCCGACGCCGCCGACCTGATCTTCCTGACCGTGCCCGACGACCATCTCGCGTCGGCCGCCGCCGCGCTGCGCTTCGACACGTCGCGCGCCGCGCAGCAAGCCGTCGTTCACTGCAGCGGCGCGTCGGCGGTCGCCCTGCTCGATCCGGCGAAGCGGCAAGGCGCGGCCACCGGCGGCTTCCATCCGCTCTACCTGTTCGGCGGCACCGACGCCGACCTCGCCCGCATCGACGGCTGCTCGGTCACGATCGAAGCCGACGGCGCGTTGCACGCGACGCTGCTGCGACTTGCTGCCGCACTCGGCTGCCATCCGCTGTCGATTCCGGCCGGCGGCCGGATGCTCTATCACGCAGCCGCGCACTACGCGGCGAGCTTCGCGCTGTGCGGGCTGGCGGAAGCGGTCGAGCTGTGGCGCGGCCTCGGTTTCGACGAGGACGCCGCGCTGCGCGCACTGCTGCCGATGCTGGCCGGCACGATCGAGACCGCCCGCGACAAGGGGCTCGCGAACGCGCTCTCCGGCCCGGTGTCGCGCGGCGACACGGGCATCGTCGAACGCCAGTTGGCACTGCTTGAAACGCGCGGCGGCGATCACGCGACGCTGTACGCGCTGCTGACACGCCGCGCGATCGCGCTCGCGGCACAGCGCGCCACGCCGCCGGCATCGCTGCCGGCGCTCGCCGAAACCGTCGAAACGTCGCTCGCGCGCACCGCCGCACACCCCTCCCCGTCGCAAGACGAGGCGTGATAATGTGTCGGCCGATGCGCCGCCATCCGGCGTTGGCGGCCGCACGCTACTGACTAAAAAGGATGCCAACGATGTTCGGCGAGATCGCCCGTTTTCTGCTCAATACCGTCTTCACGCTGTTCGGCGCCGCGCTGATCCTGCGCGTCTGGATGCAGGCCGTCCGCGTGCCACCGTACAACCCCGTCACGCAGGCCGTGCTGCAGGCGACCAACTGGCTCGTGCTGCCGCTGCGCCGCGTGATCGCGGGCGTGCGCGGCATCGACTGGGCCAGCGTCGTCGCCGCGCTGCTCACCGCGCTCGTCTACGTCGTGCTGATGGTCGTGATGGCCGGCTTCGATCCGGCCGCGGTGATCGCGACGCTCGTCGTGGTCGCGCTGCTCACCGTCGTGAAGTGGGCGCTCAATCTCGTGATCTGGATGACGATCCTGATGGCGCTGCTGTCGTGGCTCAACCCGCGCTCGCCGGCGATGCCGATCCTCTACCAGCTGACCGCGCCGTTCCTGAACCCGCTGCGCCGCATCATCCCGAACCTCGGCGGCATCGACCTGTCGCCGATCCTGCTGTTCGTGATCGTGCAGGTGCTGCTGATGGTCGTCACGCGCGCCGCCGTGTCGCTGACGATGTTCGGCATCTGACGCCAACGTCGCACCCTACGCCGCCGGCCCCTGCGCCGGCGGTCCGCCGAGCGTGTCGATCACGCCGAAGCGCGCCGGCATCATCGCGTAGCACACGCGCACCTTCTCGTGCGACAGCCGCTCGAGCAAGCGCTGCGCCTCGTCCTCGGTGACGATGAATTCGATCTCGATCGCGAGCGACCCCTGCAGTTCGAAGAAGCGGTCCTCGTGCAGCACGCGATGCTGGCCGAACCCCGCCATCGCGCGAAACGCGGAACCGCCCGCGACGCCCATCCGGTTCGCTTCCTCCAGAAGCCATTCCCACAGCGGCTTCCAGTGCAGCCGGTGCTTCTCGTGCACATAGAAGCGCAGGAAGACCTTGTCCATCGCACCCTCCGATGGCGGCGCGCTCAGGCCGCCGCGAGCCACGCGCGCGCGGTCCACATGCCGAGCGCCGTCAGCGCGAACGATCCAGTCAAGTGTAGGGCAGCCACCGCAAACGCCCATCCGAATTCGCCCTGCACCGCATGCGTCATCACTTCGACCGAATAGGTCGAGAACGTCGTGAGGCCGCCGAGAAAGCCCGTGATCACGAACAGCCGCCACTCGGGCGGCAGCCCGACGCGGGTCGTGAACACGACGGCGGCAATACCGATCACATAGCCGCCGATCAGGTTCGCGGCGAGCGTGCCGAGCGGCACGGCGGGAAAGAATTCGTTGAGCGCGAGACTCAGGAACCAGCGCAGCAACGCGCCGAGCCCGGCGCCGACGAAGATCGCGACGATCGAATAGAACAAGGGCGCTCCCGGTCGAAGATGCGGCTGGAGTCAGCCGCCGGCCCCCGGTTGCCCGGGGCGAGGTCCGCTCCCGGACGCCGATCGCGCGTGCGCGGGCGGCACACGCTGAACTGTATGCGGATTCGCCGCGCACCTGCAACGGCGACCGCCTGCGGGATGCCGGCCCGTTCGGCCCGTTCGGGGCGTTCGGGTCGTGAGCGCGCCCGCAGGCTCACGCGCGTTGCCAGGCTGCGTCGAGCACGCTCAGCGTCGCCAGCGCACCGCCCTTCAGGCCGATCACGTCCGCCCGGCGCGCATGCGCTTCGCGTGCGTTGATGCGGATCACGTCGGCACCGAGCCGTTCGCTCAGCAGACGCACGGTCGGGATCGCGGTGCCCGCGCCGATCTCGACTACGGCGACGCGCCCGGCCCGCGCGAGCCAGTCTTCCAGCGCACGCTCCTGCGCGTCGTAGCGCGCCCCGAGCCAGCCGGCGTCACCGAACATCAGGATGTTCGGTCGCGCAAGGCCGCCGCAATGCGGACAACGCGGCATGTCGCCGACGAGGCGGCAGGTGGCTTCGTCGACGTCCGGCACGAACGGCGCCGCCTCCCATGTGTCGTCCGAACAGGGGCGCAGGCACTGCATCGCGTGGATCGAACCGTGGATCTCGACGATCCGCGCCGGATCGAAGCCGGCTTTCTGGAACTGGCCGTCGACGTTGCTCGTCAGCACGAAGCCGCCGTTCGGCATCGCGTCGATCCAGCGGCGCAGGATCGCGAAGCCCGCATGCGGCTCCGTCGCGCGGTAAAGCGCCAGACGGTGCCCGTAGAAGCCCCACGCGAGCGGCGCGCGTGCCCGGAATGCATGCGGCGAGGCGATCTCGTGGAATTCGAAACGCTCGTGGCGCAGCGCCGGATACGCACGCCAGAAGCCGTCCGTGCCGCGAAAATCGGGCAGCCCGGAATCGACGCCGATACCGGCGCCGGCCGTCACGAGCAAGGCGTCGGCGCGCGCGAGCGCGGCGACGGCGGCAGCGACGAGATCGGCGGGCAGTTGCGCGGCAGCAGCGGTGGCGTCAGCGGAATCGGAAAGCGGCATGATGGGACGGAGGTAGCGTCGGGCGGTGCGCGGGTGGCGTCGCGATCATACGCCGGTTCGCGCGCGGCGCGGCATGCGCAATGCAAAGGCTTGACCCGGTGCTCGCCCGGCTCAGAGTGATGCAGTCAGCCGGCCGATACCGAGGGCGGCCGGCGGCGCTCCGGCTGGCCGCCTCCCCGCCTGATCAGCTGTCCGGATCGTCCTGCGCGACCGGAATGTCGTCGGCCGCGAAATAGACCGGCTTGCCGAGCTGTCTTGCAAGACCGACGTCCGTGTCCGCCCCGCGCGACGCGCCGTCGATGCGCAGCACCACATCGCAGCGGCGCAGCAGCCGGTGCGCGGCCGGATACAGGAACGTCTCGCTGATCGCGTCGCCGACCTGTCGCGACCCGGCCGCAACGGCGAGCGGCAGCGAAACCCATTCGCCGATCATCGGCACGTGTCCGCGGCGATACACGGCAAGCGCCGCCGCCTCCAGCCGGTGCAGGTTCGCGGCGATGCGAGCGGGGTCGCCGTCCGTGCCGCTGCGATAGGGGCCGGCGACCAGCACGAGCAGCGGCGTCATGCCGTGCGCGCGCCGGCGGTTTCCCGCAGCGCGACGTACTGGAGCAGCATGATCGTCTTCGCATCGACGATCTCGCCGCGCTCGATCGCGTCGAGCGCGGCCTGCAGCGGCATCTCGACGACCTCGAGATCCTCGCCCTCTTCCGCGACGCCGCCGCCGTCGCCGGTGCGCAGCGACGCATCGTATTCGCCGACGAAGAAATGCAGCTTCTCCGTCACCGAGCCGGGGCTCATGAATGCCTCGAACACCTTGCGCACGCCGCGCACGCGATAGCCGGTCTCCTCTTCGGCCTCCGCGCGGATGCGCGCTTCGGGCGTCGCGTCGTCGAGCAGGCCGGCAGCAGCCTCGAGCAGCATGCCGTCGTGCCCGCTGACGAACGCCGGCATCCGGAACTGCCGCGTCAGCAGCACGTCGCCCGTCCCGGCATTGCGCAGCAGGATGGTCGCGCCATGGCCGCGATCGTACGTCTCGCGGCTCAGGCGCTGCCACGTTCCGTCGCGGCGCAGGAAATCGAACGTCACCTTCTTCAGCACATACCAGTCATCGGACAGCACCGTCGTCTCGACGATGCGGACACGGTCTCGCGTTGCAGCCATCCCAGCCTCCGGTTCGACAAAAGACGGCGCCCATGGTAGCGTGCATATTCGTGCAACTTCAAGAAAATTCGTGCAACCACGATGCTGACGACACAACGCAAGAAAGCGATCCTCGACGCACTCGCGCGCGACGGCCAGGTGCTGGCAGTCGAACTGAGCGCGCAATTCGGCGTGTCCGAAGATACTGTCCGCCGCGACCTGCGTGAGCTCTCGGCCGAAGGCCTGCTGCAGCGCGTGCATGGCGGTGCGCTGCCGGCGTCGCCCGCCGTTGCGCCGTTCGCGCAGCGCGAGGCGCTCGAGACGGCGGAGAAGCGGCGCATCGCGCGGCGGGCCGCGGAGATGATCGCACCCGGCCAGGTGGCGATCGTCGACGGCGGCACGACCTCGGCGCTGCTCGTCAGCCAGTTGCCGGCCGATCTGCGCGCGACGATCGTCACGCACAGCCCGAGTGTCGCGGTGGCGCTCGCCGCGCATCCGTCGATCGACGTGATCCTGATCGGCGGGCGGCTCTACAAGCATTCGATCGTGGCCGTCGGCGCGGCGGCGATGGAGGGCATTGCGCGCATTCATGCGGACCTGTATTTCATGGGCGTCACGGGCGTGCATCCGGTCGCGGGGCTCAGCACCGGCGATTTCGAGGAAGCGGCGATCAAGCGCGCGCTCGCCGAACGCGCGGCCGAGACGGTCGTGCTCGCGTCGCAGTCGAAGCTGCGCGCGGCGTCGCAGTTCGTGATCGGCGAGCTCACGCTGGCGCATACCGTCGTGGTCGAAAAGGAAACCGACGCCGCGCTGACGAAGCCGATCGAGGCGGCCGGGGTGACGGTCGTGCGCGCGTAGCGGCGAAGGGTTGCGTTCACGCGAATGCGCGGGATGCGCTGATGCGTTGATGCTTGATGTTTGATGTACTGATGTGCTGGGCCGATGGATGAACTGAGTGCACCGGAATGCACTTGTCGACTCGGCCGAAGGCTTTCATCACATCGCCGCCGAGCCCCTGTCAGCGTGCTGACAGGGTCCGCTTGCTAACATGGGTGACCGCCCAACCGCCACGCACCGCCCACCGATGCCGCCGCCCTCCTCCGCCACTTCACCTGCACCGCCAGCAGGCGACGCGCAGCCGCCCGGCGTCCTCGCGCTGTTCATCGCGTTCTCGCAGATCGGCCTGACCAGCTTCGGCGGCGGGCTCAGCGGGCGGATGATGCGCGACTTCGTCTACGAGCGGCGCTGGCTCGACGAGGAGGCGTTCCTCAACGGCCTCGCGCTGTCGCAGGCGCTGCCGGGCGTCAACGTGAAGAACCTCGCGATCTGGATCGGCTACCGGCTCGCCGGATGGCGCGGCGCGGTGGCCGGCTTCACCGGCATCATCGCGCCGCCCGCCGTGCTGATCGTGCTGTTCGGCATCGCATTCTCGACCCTCACGCGCTTTCCGCTCACGCACGTCGCGCTCGCCGGCGCGGCAGCCGCGGCGATCGGGCTGTCGATCTCGATGGCGATCACCGCCGTGCGCCGATTGCCGCGCCGCACGTTGCCGTTCGCGGTAATGGCGCTCACGTTCGTGTCGGTGGCCGTGCTGCACTGGCCGCTCGTGTGGACCGTGCTGGTGGGCGGCACGCTGAGCGTCGCGCTCGAATACCGCCGCGCGGCCGCAACGCCGGCCGGGAGCGACACGCGATGACCGCATTGCAACGCTACGCCGCGCTGTTCGGCGTGTTCGCGCCGCTGTCGATCGCGACGATCGGCGGCGGACAGGCGATCATCGCCGACATCCAGCGGCAGGTCGTCGACGTGCATCACTGGATGAGCGCCACGCAATTCGTGAACGACTTCGCGATCGCACGGATGGCGCCGGGCCCCGGCTCGCTGCTGGCCACGTTGATCGGCTGGCAGGTCGCCGGCTTCTGGGGCGCGGTGATCGCGACGCTCGCGCTGTTCGGCCCGACCGCGTTCCTGATCTACGGCGTCGCGCATCTGTGGCGGCGGCACCAGGGCGCACGCTGGCAGATCGCGCTCGAGGCCGGCCTGCGCCCGGTCGCGGCGGGCATGATCCTCGCGTCGGTGTGGGTGCTGCTGCAGGCGCTCGACGGCGGCTGGGCCGCACGGGCAATCGCGGTTGCGTCGACGCTGTGCGTGATTTACACGCGCATTCACGCGCTGCTGCTGATCGCGATCGGCGCGCTGTTGCTCGTCGGCGTGCACGCGCTCGGCATGTGACGCGCGGCGACGCGGCACGCGACGGCGGCCGCGCATGACGCAACCGATACCTGCGCAACGACACGCGCGCGTCCGCATGCTTTTCACCGCTCGCGCGCCCCGCTCGCACAACCCATCGCCTAGACGCCGCGAAACACCGGCGCGCGACGTTCTGAAAACGCACGCAACCCTTCGTCGAAATCCGCGCCTTTGCACGCTTGCCGGCGAAGCTCGGCAATCCGTTCGAACGCATCGGCCGGCAACGGCCGCGCGTCCTGCAGCACGCGCAACTGCTCCTTCACAGCGTACACCGCGAGCGGCGCCTTCGCGGCGATCGTGCGCGCGACGTCGAGCGCCGCATCGTCGACGCCGCGCGCGTCGGCCAGCCGGTTCACGAGCCCGTGATGCGCGGCACGCTCCGCATCGAGCGGCTGCGCGCAGAAGAACATCTCCTTCAGCACGTGGATCGGCAGGTTGTCGTAGAAGCGCAGCAGCCCGCTCGTCGAATACGGCAGGCCGATGTTCGCGGGCGTCATCGCGAAACGCGCGTCGCGCGCCGCGACCACCAGGTCGCAGCTCATCACGAGATCGACCGCCCCGCCCCACGCCGAACCCGACACCGCCGCGATCACCGCACCCGGATAGGTGCGCACGCGCCGCAGCGCCCGTTCGAGCGGCTTGCCGTAGGCGAGCGGATCGCGATCGTCGGCCAGTTCGCGCAGGTCGTGCCCCGCGCTCCACACGTCGCCGTTGCCGTCGTTCGACAGGATCACGACGGGTGGCGGACGCTGTTCGGCCAGTGCATCGAGGTGCGCCACGAGTGCATCGAGCAACGGTGCATCGAGCGCATGCCGTCGCGCCGGATTCGCGAACCGCACGCGCGCGATCCGCTCGCCGACCCTGTCGACCGTCACGTTCGACGCCCCTTCGTGTTTCGTCGTGTCGCTCATTGCACGGCCTCCGCCACCGCTTCCGCCTGGAAGATCGCGCGCTCGGCCAGCAGCGCGTCGATTGCGTCGTCGCCGTAGCCGGCTTCGCGCAGCACGTCGACCGTATGCTCGCCGAGCAGCGGCGGCGCATGACGCGTGCGCGGCGCCGGCATCTCGTCGCCCATCCCGCCGAGCGGCGTGACGACCTGGCGCAGCGTGCCGAGCGTCGGATGCGCGACCGGCTCGACCAGCCCGCAATGCGCGAGCTGCGGATCGTCGAACACTTCGTCGAGCGTGTTGATCGGCCCGGCCGGCAGTCCGGCTTCGACGAAACGCTGCGTCCATTCGCGCTTGCCGCGCGTGCGCAGCCGGCTTTCGAGCAACGCTTTCAGTGCGTCGCGGTGTGCGACGCGCGCATCGTTGGTCGCGAAGCGCGGATCGTTCGGCAGCTCGGGCAGGTCCAGCAACTGGCACAGCCGCAGCCACATGTCGGTCGTGATCGGCGCGAGGTTGAGCGGCCCGTCGGCCGTCTCGAACACGCCGTACGGCGCGATCACCGCGTGCGCATTGCCGGTGCGCCGCGGCACGTCGCCGAGGCTCAGGTAGCGTTGCCCGTGCACGCTCAGCAGCGAAACGAGGCTTTCGAGCAGCGACGTGCCGACATGCTGCCCGCGCCCGGTGCGCTCACGCTCGTACAGCGCGGCCATCACGCCGGTCGCGACCCACATCCCCGAGCTGAGATCGCCGATCGCGGTGCCCGTGCGGGTCGGCTCGCCGTCGGGAAAACCGGTGAGGCTCATCAGCCCCGCATAGCCCTGCGCGATCTGGTCGAAGCCCGGCCAGTCACGCAACGGGCCGCGCGGGCCGAACGCGGTGACGCTGCCCATCACGAGCCGCGGATCGCGCGCACTCAGCGCGGCATAGCCGAGCCCCATCGCGTCCATCGTGCCCGCCTTGAAATTCTCGATCACGACATCGGCCTGCGCGATCAGCCGACGCACGACGTCGAGGCCGGCCGGCTGCCGGAAATCCACGCAGATGCCGCGCTTGTTGCGGTTGCAGGACAGGTAGTACGTGCTCACGCCGCGATCGAACGGCCCCCATGCGCGGCTCATGTCGCCGTGCGGCCCCGACTCGACCTTGATCACGTCGGCGCCGAGATCGGCGAGCACCATCGAGCAGAACGGCCCCGACAGCGCGCGGCTCAGATCGACGACCCTGATTCCTTGTAATGCCTGCATTCCGGACTCCTGATATTGATGACGAGGTGTGGCGTGTTGGCGGACGATGGCGGCGTGCCGCTCATTCGGGCAATGTCTGATGACGCGTTTCGACCGCGAACGGCAGGATCAGGATGCCGAGCCCGAACACGGCCGCGGTCCATGCGACCGGCACGCCGAGCGATCCGTAGCCGTGTATCGCGGCGCCGAGCAGGAAGTTCACGCCCGCGCCGATGAAACGGCCGACCGACGCGTTGAACGCGAACGCGGTGGCTCGTACGCGCGTCGGGTACTGCTCGGGCAGCCACAGCGAGAAAATCGCGAAATTGCCGCCGAAGAAACCGAGGAACGCGAGCGACACCATGAACGCCGCGAGCCCGTTCGGCTGGTAGAACGCCCAGCCGAACGCGAACACGATCGATGCGGCCATGCCCACGAAATACACGCCGAGCGCCGTGCGCCGGCCGAGCCGTTCGGACAGCCACGGCGCCACCAGGCAGCCGACGATCGTCGCGCACGACAGGATCGCCGCGCCGATCGATGCGAGCCGCATCGCGCCGATGTGGTCGATGCCCGCACGCGCCGCCAGCGTGCTGACCGCGCTCGCCTCGTACACGGAGCCGGCCCACAGCCCGACGATCGCGACGCCGACGAGGCTCGCGCTCGTCACCGTGCGGCGCAGGAAGGCCGGCGCGAAGATCTCGCGCAGCGGATGGGCGCGCCGTGCGTCGGCCACGTCGCCGTCGCGTGCGTCATGCCGGCGCCACTGGCCGGGCTCCTTCACGCGCATCACGGTGAACACCGCGAGCAGCGCGGGCGCGAGCCCGCACAGGAACATCGCGCGCCACCCGTAGGTCGCGCCGATCGTGTAGTTCAGGCACGCCGCAATGAAGAAGCCGAAGTAGTAGCCCGTCTGCAGATAGCCCGCACCCATCTTGCGGCGGTCTTCCGGCCAGCTTTCGGCGACGTAGGTGCCCGCGAGCGCCCATTCGCCGCCGACGCCGATCCCGGCGATCAGCCGGCACGCGGCCAGTGCCCACACGTCGTGCACGAACGCGGCCGCGCCGGTGAACACCGAGTAGATCAGGATGCTCGCGGCGAGCGTCCGCACACGGCCGAAGCGGTCCGCGAGCGGCCCCCAGATGAACGACAGCCCCCAGCCGATCAGGAACAGCGCGAACAGGATCGAGCCGTACATCCCGAGATTCGCGGGCGTCGCCGCGATGCCGGATGCCGGCAGCAGTTCGGTCAGCGCCGGAATCAGCACCAGTGCGTAGATCACCGAATCCACGCCGTCGAGCACCCAGCCCGCATACACGGCCCAGAAGCCCTTGACCTGCTCGCGCGTGAGCGGCGTGCGCCGCGGCTTCGCGCCGGCCGCCGGCGCGTCGATCGCCTTGAACATCTTCGTCTCCTTGCCGGCGGGGCCGGCGCTTTTGCCGCGTCCGGTCCGGGATGGCCGGCAGGCTGGCTCTTTTGTGAGACGAGTATAGAAACACCATCGATCGGGGAAAAATATGATATTCATCTCGCTCGATCAGATTCGCTTATGGCTCGAATCGGGAGGGGCGACGATGGACTTGAGGCAGTTGCGCTATTTCGTGAAGGTCGTCGAATGCGGCAACGTCACGCATGCGAGCGAGGCGCTGCATGTCGCGCAGCCGGCGGTCAGCCAGCAGATGCGCAATCTCGAACAGGATCTCGGAATGCAGCTGCTCGAACGCAGCGTGCGCGGCGTCGCGCCGACCGCCGCCGGCCGCACGCTGTACCAGCATGCGCTCGAGCTGCTGCGCCAGGCCGACGGCACGCGCGAGCTGCTGCGCCGCGATGCCGACACGCCGCAGGGCCGCGTGACGGTCGGGATGCCGTCGAGCACCGCGCGCGTGCTGGCCATCCCGCTCGCCCGCGCGGTGCGCGACCGCTTTCCCGGCATCATGCTGGAGCTGATCGAGGCGCCGAGCGCCGATCTCGACACGCTGCTCGAACGCACGCGGCTCGATCTCGCGATCGTCGTCGACGCGGTCGACACGCGCGGCATCGCGGTTCACCGGCTGCTGACGGAAACGCTGTACCTGATCACGTGGCCCGGGTTCCCGGTGCCGGACGATCCCGTGCCGCTCGACGCGATCGCGCGGATGCCGCTCGTGCTGCCGAGCGCGCCGAACACGATCCGCAACCGCGTCGACTGGGCGATGCGCGAGGCCGGGCTGTCGTACGAGATCAGCTTCGAGGCGAGCTCGACCGGCCTGCTGTTCGCGGCCGTGATGGCGCAGCTCGGCGTGACGATCCTGCCGTGGACGGCCGCGCACGTCGAGATCGAGGAGCGCAAGCTCAAGCTGTCGACGGTCGCGCACCGGCTGTTCGCGCGCGACCTGTCGCTGTGCTGGCACGATACGGCGCTCGTCAGCAACGCGGTGCAGAAGGTGAAGGCGGAGATCGTCCGGCTGTTCGACACGCTCGGGCAGCGGCCCGAGTGGGCATTGACAACGCCCCCGGGCGCCCCTTAACGTTTCGTTCATCGTAACCCTCACCGGTTCAGCTTAAGAGGTTGTCGGCCCGCTCGTGCTCGACACCTCTGCCTTCACCGAAGGCCTGCTGCTTGGCGCCGCGCTGTTCACGTCCGTCGGCCCCAAAGACGCTTTCGTCATCAAGCGCTCGATCTCGAGCCCCCATCTGCTTTCCATCGCCCTCGTCTGCGCAGGCAGCGACGCACTGCTGATCGTGCTCGGTGCGCAGGGATTGTCGTCGTTGCTGTCGCGACATCCCGGCGTGGTATCGGCCGCGCTGTGGGCCGGCATCGCGTATCTCGCCGGCTATGGCCTGCTTGCGCTGCGCTCGGCGATCCGGCGACGACAGCCCGAGCACGTCGACGGTCCGGGCACGGGCAGCGAATCCACGCGCTCGCGCACGGGACTCGCGACCGCCGCCGTCTCGCTGCTCAATCCGTATGCGTGGATCGACACCGTGCTGCTGCTCGGCACCGTGATCGTGAGCCACGCGTCCGCCGCACGCGCGCCGTTTGCGATCGGCGCGATGACGGCTTCGCTCGCGTGGTTCCTGATGCTCGCGTATGGCGCACGCGCATGCCGCGCGTGGTTCGCCCGCACGCTCGCATGGCGCATGCTCGATTGCTTCGTCGCGGTGATGATGCTCGGCTTCGCGGTGCGTTTCGCGATCGATGCACTGCGGGCGTCAGCGGCCAGATAACGTGCGAAACACGTCGTGCGCGCCGGCATGCCGCTCGAAGCCGATGCCCGGCGCTTGCGGCACGCGCGCGTATCCGGCGTCGACGCTTGCGCCATCGGCCAGTCCGCTGAACGGATGAAACGCGAACGGACTGACTTCCGCACCGCCGAGCCCGAGCGCCGCGACGACGTGCAGCGAGAACAGGTGGCCGCCATGCGGCCAGAACGCATCGCGCCGCCAGCCGCGCGATGCGAAGTGTTCGACGATCTGCAGATAGCCCGGCAGCCCGTAGCCATGCACCGGATCGAACACGAGCACGTCGCGCTCGGGCCGCAGGCCGCCGTAGCGGTCGAGCAGCTTCGCTTCCGCGAGCGAGAACAGCGCCTCGCCGGCCGCGATCGGCGGTGCGTAGCGCGTGGCGATGTCCGCCTGGAGCGGCAGGTCGAGCGGATCGCAGATATCCTCGAACCACCAGAGATCGAACGGCGCGAGCATCGCGGCGGCCGCGCCGACGGTCGTCGCGTCGTACGTGTTCATCGCGTCGACCGCGAGATGCGAACTGTCCGCTAATTGCCTTGCGGCTGCTTCGATGCGCCTGCGGTCCTGATCGAGATCCGCGCCGCCGATCTTGATCTTCGCGTGCGTGTAGCCGAGATCGGCAATGCGGCGCATTTCGTCCGACAGACGCGCGAGATCGTCATGCGGATAGCGGTAGCCGCCGCCGGCGTACACACGCACGCGTGGTGCGGCCGTCCGTTCAAGTCGGTCGGCGAGAAAGCGAGCGAGCGGCACATCGGCGATCTTCGCGGCGGCATCCCAGATCGCCATGTCGAGCGTGCCGACTGCGACACACCGTTCACCGTGCCCACCCGGCTTCTCGCCGGCCATCATCGCGCGCCATGCGCGGAACGGGTCGAGGTTCGTGCCGGCTTCGTCGGCGAGTGAGTCGGCGGCGGCCAGCAGACGCGGCGCGAACCGTTCGCGAATCAGGCCGCCCTGCGCGAAACGGCCGATCGACGCGTAGCCGCAGCCTGTCACCGGGCGGCCATCGCGCACGACGTCGGTGATGACCGCGACAACGCTCGTCGTCAGGCCGCCGGACGGGATCGCCGGGTCGGCATAGCGGGACACGGGAATCGCTTGTTCGTGGATCGCGGTGATGCGCATGGTCGGGGTTCCGAAGGTGGCAGCCGAGACGCTGGCAAACGACGTACGCGATGCGGCCGTAACAGTGGGCGGACCGCTGCATCATAGGCGCTGTCGCCGCAGGCTGCAGGCGTGCGCTACCGGGGCGGACGATCGTGCTGCAGCCGCTGCGTGATCGCCGAGAAGTCGGCCTGGATCACGGCGAAGATGAACGCGGTCGACATCCCGAACAGCAGCACGCCGCACGACGATTCGATCGCGCCGAGCATTCGCCAGTTCGCGGCGGGCACGATGCCTGACGCGCCCCGCGTCGACATCGCGTCGATCGAGAAGAACAGCGCATCGCTGAATGAACCGATCGCACCGACCTGCACGAGCGTCGCGCCCCACGCGATCGCCTCCAGCGTATGCAGCAGCCCGAGCGCGATGCAGATCAGCGCGATGATGCCCGTCACCTGGCGCAATTGTTGGTGGATGTCGTCGCGGCGCACGTCGAGCGCTTCGCGGAGCCGGCGCGCGACGACCGCCAGGCCGACCATCGCCGCGGTGTGCACGAGGATCGTGGTCATGCCGAGCAGGATGCCGATCGTCCAGCTTTCCATGGGAGGCCTTTGGGGTCGGGGGCGGCAGCGGGATGGGCAAAAGATTAACACCGGCGCCGCGCAATGGCGCGGGCGGGTGGCAATGGGTTTCCGGCGGCCGCACCGGGCGCGACGTCGGGCCATGCAATCGGCACACTCGGCACTTCCGGCCCTTTCGGGAGCGACGCTTGATATGTGCGCGTGCTCAGCCTCGCTGAAAGAAACGCGGTCATGCTCGGCGAGCTGTTTCCGAACCGGAACGCGTTCTATTGAGCCGGAATCCTCCGCTTGCCCTCCCGGCCCCAGGAACCGGGAAGGGATCGAGCGACGCAGGGACGCGTCGATCGGGTCGACCGGCCCGCTCAGGCAAAGACGAAGTACTTGCGCACCGTTTCCACCACTTCCCACGTGCCTTTCATGCCGGGTTCGATCACGAACACGTCGCCGGCCTTCAGGTGCACCGCCTCCTCGCCTTCCGGCGTGATGATGCAGTAGCCGTCGAGAAAGTGGCAGTACTCCCATTTTTCGTAGTTCACCTCGAACTTGCCCGGCGTGCAGATCCAGGTCCCCATGATCTTGCTGCCGTCCTTCGAGAGGTAGGCGTTCAGGTTCACGGTGTGCGGATCGCCGCCGATACGCTTCCACTTGGTCGCATCGAGGACCGGGGTCGGGCAGGTTTCGCGCAGAACGGTGATGAAATCGGACATGTCGGCTCCAGACTAACGATCGTGTAAGAGGCCTGTCACGTTAGTTCGAAAGCTTCGCGGGGACTTGTATGCTTCCGACGCGGACTCGTCTATTTTCGACAACGGCCTGCGGGCGGGTGCGCCGCCGTTCGTTCGGCTCCGCGTTGCACCGACGAACCGCTTCCAGCCGATCCTTTTTGACGACCATTTCCGGCAGCGCCACCGCACCTCCCTCGCGTCGTGCGGGCCTTGAAGCCACCGCCCAAAACAGCCCACTTGCCACATCTCGGCCAAACCCTGTAGAATTGCGCGTTCTGCGGGCGTCGTATAATGGCCATTACCTCAGCTTCCCAAGCTGATGACGTGGGTTCGATTCCCATCGCCCGCTCCACTTTCCGGCTGCATCGCAGCCTGCGCATGAGCCGCCTCGTCGAAGGCGGCTTTTTTGTACCATGTGCCGGTTCCCCCGGCGCACTGCTGCGCGCAACGGGCCCTCGCCCGCAACCGAGCCTTTCTCTGTCACCGATGATGCACGACGATCCGAACGAAGCCGGCCTGCCGCCGCACGACGACGCGATTCCCGATGAAGCCGCCGAAGGCGCCGACGCAGTCAATCCGCTGCACCACCGCCGCATCCGCAGCTTCGTGACGCGCGCCGGCCGCGTGTCGACCGGCCAGCGCCGCGCGATGGACGAACTCGGCCCGCGCTTCGTGGTGCCGTATGCGCCGGAACTGCCCGACTGGAACGCGGTGTTCGGCCGCAGCGCACCGCGCATCCTCGAGATCGGCTTCGGCATGGGCGCATCGACTGCGGAAATCGCCGCGAACCGCCCCGGCGACGACTTCCTCGGCGTCGAGGTGCACGAACCGGGCGTCGGCGCGCTGCTGAAGCTGATCGGCGAGCAGGATCTGACGAACATCCGCATCATCCAGCACGACGCGGTCGAAGTGCTCGAGCACATGCTCGCGCCGGAAAGCCTCGACGGCGTGCACATCTTCTTCCCCGACCCATGGCACAAGGCGCGCCACCACAAGCGCCGGCTGATCCAGCCGCCGCTCGTCGCGCATCTCGCGTCGCGCCTGAAGCCCGGCGCGTACATTCACTGCGCGACCGACTGGCAGAACTACGCGGAACAGATGCTCGACGTGCTCGGCGCGGAGCCGACGCTCGAAAACACGGCCTCCGACTACGCGCCGCGCCCCGACTACCGCCCGGTGACGAAGTTCGAACGGCGCGGGCTGCGGCTCGGCCACGGCGTGTGGGACCTGGTGTTCCGCAAGCGCGCAGGCTGAGCCCTCCCGCGGAGTCGGGCGCACGCCGCCCTGCTCCGGACAAGAAAAAGCCCGACCGGCCTATGAACTGCACCCCAAAAGTTGGACATCGATCCAACCTTTGGGGTGTTTTTCATGAGCAAGTACACGGAGCAGTTCAAGGTATCCATTGCAGAGGAGTACGAGTCCGGCCACGCTGGGTTCCGTGAGA
>NZ_JAUJQE010000015.1:0-129514 GCF_030482505.1 Burkholderia sp. AU45274
CCTGACTTACTTTAGTGTGAGACTCTTGATACTTTCGCTATCTGATCCGAGGATCAGCTCGCTTTCATCAAGCGCCCACACTTATCGGCTGTTAATTTTTAAAGAGCATTCTGCGAGGAACTTCGTGCTTCCCAGCAGCGCTGCGTTTTCAGCAGCAGAGAAGCGAGATTATGAACCGTGTTTCGCAGTTCGTCAACAACTTTTTACACTACATCGTTGCGACTGCGGGGTTCAACTTCCAGGCCAGCTGCGCGCTCCAGACTTCAGCACACCGCCCACCTTGCTTCCCTTCTCCCGCGCTGCGTTTCCGTTAGCGCGAAAGAGGCGTGATTGTAGGTAGCTCGCGACATTCGCGCAAGGGGTTTGAAGCAACTTTTTTACAAAAGCTGCAATTCGGCCAGCCGGCCATGTGTCGGCACGAGACCGCTTATGGTGCAAAGAACGGACTAGAATGTGAGGCTCTTCGCCTCTTTCTATATACGTCTTTAATATGCGCCAGCGAATCGCCAAACGCCTCCCCCCCGATGCCGACAAACTGGTCGGCCTGTCGCTTGCGCTCTTCGCCTCGGGCAGCCGCATCGAGGACCGCTTCTGGGAAGCGAAGCTCGATGCGCTGCTCTCCAAGATTGTCCGCAACGGCAACCAGACCACGCTCGACGCAGCGCTCGACCATCTGCAGCAGAATCATCCCGACGCCTATGGCGCGCTCGCCGACATGGCCGAGACGCACAGCGAGTCGATGGTGATCGAGCACGACGGCCAACCGTTCGATGCGCTGCTGGTCGCCGTCCCGGTTCTCGCATGGACGCGCTACATGATTCCGTCGGGCCCGCTCAAGGGCGACGTTGCCGACGCACTTCGAACGCACCTGCAGGCGCACGTCCTTGCGAACGGTACCCTCGTCGGGCTTGCCCCGTTCCTCTACAGCATCGACCAGTTGCCGCGACACCACGTCGAGACCTACCGGCTCGCCCAGCAGCTCGCGCATGGGGCGATCAGCCAGCACACGCCCAAGCTCAGCTTCGGCGACCTGCCCGAAACCTCGCCGATCCTCGCCGACCCGCGCTTCCTGCTCGCCGTCGTTGCGGCCCCCGCCGGCGCACCGCTGTTCCGCTGGCAGGAAGAAGAAAACGGCAGCCGGATCGAACGCGGCCAGTGCCTCGAGCAATGGACGGCCCAAGGTGGCCCGAACCTGTCGATCGCGCTGCCCGGCTGCGAATTCGAATGCCTGCTTCCGGACGCGTACTACTCGGCCTGCCGGGATGCGGACGAACGGATACGTCCACATACGGTCCGAACGGCCATTCGTTATCTATTCGACACACTTGGTGCAGCGCCGCAAGAGCTCCGCGCGGTGGTCGCCGGCTTCGGCGAACGCCGTATCGACGAGTACCGTGTCGGCTTCACGCGGCGTGCCAGCAACGACGTAATCTACGGCGTCGTATGGCCGCTTTACGGCCGTGAAAACGGCGACATGTCGATCGACAGTGCGACGCTCGAAGGCGAAGCGCCGATCGAAGGCCCGGTCGAGGAAATCGTGAGTCTGCTGAAGGAATGCGGCGTAACCGACGTCCGGCGGCACGCGGGCCGCTTCGAACCTGAATATTGCGATGACTGCGGCGTGCCGCTCTACGCAGATCCGCTCGGCGAAATCGTCCACGCTGAAATGCCGGAAGACGCGTCACCCGCCCAGCCGCACTTCCACTAATCCGCAGCACAGCAGGCCCGACGGCCTGCCCACCTGAAGCCGCTCACGGTTCCCGCCGGAGCGGCTTTTTACTTGTCTGTCCTCCCGTCGCCCGAAATTTCATACTTTTCCTAAGCCTTTCAGCCAAGCAGACATCGTGTAAGGTCTTTGTCATTATCAGACCCAAGGCATGCCAGACGGCAGATCAATGGCTCACATTACGGAGGTTGAATATGCGGTTCCTGATGCTCAATTCAGACGCCGAGCGGCGTGACGGACTGAAGGCCCTGTTGCGACAGATCGACCGTCACGCCGGCATCAACGATGTGCCCGACAGTTTTCAGGCGCGCAGGCTGCTGCGCAACCAGCGTTTCGACCTGGTCGCGATCGACTGGCTCGACGTCGGCCGGCTCAGCGAGCTTCAGGCGCTCTGCAGCGCGTGCTCGCCGACACCCGTCGCCGTCCTGGTCGACGAAACTTCGCCCGAAGCAATCCAGCGCTTCTTCAACTACGGTGTCGCCGGCGTGATCCCGCATTCCACGCGGCCACACCTGATCGTGCGTGCGCTCGAGATCGTGCTGCTGGGCGGACACTACATTCCGCCGATCGCGCTGCGCCTGCTGCCTTCCGCTGCTGCGGCGCGCTACGATGCCCATTTCCAGACGCTCGCCGGGTCGCTTCCCCGGCGGCCGCCGAGCGGCCTCCTGTCGCCGCGGCAAGCGCAGATCATGCGCTTCGTCCACATGGGCAGCACCAACAAGATGATCGCTCGCACACTCGGCATCAGCGAAGGCACTGTCAAGATCCACCTCGCCAGCATCTTCCAGCAGCTCGGTGCCGCCAACCGGGCCGCCGCGGTCGCAATCTACAACGGCTGGCTGTCGCCCCATCTCGAGGTGCTGTTGGCGAACCGCAGTCGTGCGCGCAAGCCGCCCATCGGCGAACAGGGCCCGGTTCCGCTGCGTACGCAACGGAGTAACCGCCCGTACCCGTTGCCGGCCTCGATCGATAGCGCGCAGGACCTGCCGATCGCCGCCGAGCCGCCAGCGCGGTTCCGGCGCGAACGCTAGTTAAACAGTCTCGATATTGCGACGGTCGGTGTGTGCGGATTCCCACCTTTGATGCTCAACGAGTAATATGGACGCATGGGTTTTCTTTTCACACCGCTTCCGCTCTGGGTTGGCATCGGTGGCTGGATCGCCGCCGTGGCCCTGCTCGCGCTCGCGATCTGGAATCGTCCCTTCGTGCGCCTGCAGGACGCCACGCTCCAGCACGTGTGGCTCGCGCTCGTCACCGCCATTGCGGTCCTCTGGGCCTCGAATGCGTGGCTCGACGATGGCATCGTCATGCATCTGCTTGGCGCGACGCTGCTCGTCACGCTGTTCGACTGGACACTCGCACTGATCGCGATGGGCGCCGTCACGGCGGTCGCCGCGATCATCTTCGATGCGCCCTGGCAGGGCATTGGCCTGACCTATCTGATCTACGGCGCGCTGCCGGTCGCCGTGTCGGCATTGCTGCAGCGCGCCGCACTCGCATGGTTGCCGCACAATCTCGCGTCGTTCATTACCGGCCAGGGATTCCTGTCGCCCGCCATCGCGATCATCGCGGTTGCCGCTGCCGCTGCCGGGGTCCAGCTCGCGCTCGCGGATGGCGTTCCCGTCGTGATTCCGGCCGGCTATCTGCTGAACACCGCGCTGCTCGCACTCGGCGAAGCGTGGTTCACCGGCATGGCGACCGCACTCATCGCTGTCTATCGTCCCGCGTGGGTCACGACCTTCGACGTCCGGCGCTATCGTCTCGGCGGCCCGCGCGCCTGAATTGCCCTCCGGCGGCGGCGCCGTCATCACGCGCCGGCCTCCCCTCCCTCAGTACGGCAGAATGCGACATCTACTGCCGCACAACTTTTTTACGCTAAGATTGAACTCCGGTTCTTCATCGGGCATCTATACGTGCCCGATGTCTCATTCGCTCCTCACCAATAACCAGATGGACAGCTCTCCTGCGTCGCTCCGGATTTTCCGGGCGCTCGGCAAGCTGGCAGCCTGTATTGCGGGCCTGTCGCTTGCGCTTCCGACACCGGCATTCGCCGATCTGCTCGACCAGCGCTCCGAACTGATCAACAAATTCGTCAACGAAATGCATGCCGATCCGCTCGCCGCCGATTGTGCAGCGCACGGCAGCTTCATCGCCAGCACGTCGTCGGCTTTCGACCGCGTCGACTTCGCGCCGAACGCATTCGACAGCGGCAACGCGACGATCACGCCATGGAACGACTCGTTCGACCAGGGCAAGCAGCGCGTGAAGGTCGACAATATCGTCACGGTCGACGGCCTCGGCATCCACAGCGACGGCAGCGACGCGACGCCGCTGAAATTCCGATGCGGCTATGTCGGTCAGCAGATGCTCGCGTTCAGCTGGAACGACCCGGTTCCGCCGCTTAAGCCGCGCGTCGAGCGCTCCTCGTCCTCGACGAAGAAATTCAAAGGCAAGTCGCACCGAGGCAAGGGCAAGGCAAAGGCATCGGGCCGTACCGGCAGCAAGAAGGCCGTCGCAACGAAAAAGTCGAGCGGCCAGAAGAAGGTCGTGAAGAAGACCGCGAAGAAGTCCTGATCCGCCGAAGCGGCATCCACAGAAGTAAAAAAGCCGGGGCATCCTGAGATGCCCCGGCTTTTTCATACGGCGACGCTACGCTTACGCGAACGTGTCGACGTGCACCAGGATCGCCGCCAGCATCGCTGCGCCGAGCGCCGCGCTTCGCTCGCCGTTCCAGCCGACGCGTTCGTCGGGCAGGTTCGCGTTGTCCTTAAACGGCATCTCGAGCGTCAGCGACAGACAGCCGAACTGATGGCCGATGTACTTCGACGCGAGCTTGAGCGCGTCCTCCTTGTACTTGCTCGCGGCATAGCCGTGCTCAGTCTGGAAGTCCGGGCTCGCGACCTTGAACGCTTCGATGAACGCGGTCTGCTCCTTGCCCTGCTGCTCGGTGAAGCTCGGCAGCATCTCGGACCCGGCAACGAACACATACGGCAGATCCTCGTCGCCGTGGATGTCGAAAAACATGTCGCAGCCGATCGCATGGATTGCATCGCGCACGGCCAGCACCTCGGGACTGCGCTTGGCATCGGGCGCCATCCACTCGCGGTTCAGGTTCGCGCCTGCGGCATTGGTGCGCAGGTTGCCATGCACGCTCCCGTCCGGGTTCATGTTCGGGACGATATAGAACGTCGCACGATCGTACAGCTTGCGCGCGACCGGATCGCCGGCCCAGTCGCCCCATCCGGCCAGCCGCTTGACGAGACCTTCGACGAACCATTCGGCCATCGACTCGCCGGGATGCTGGCGCGCGATGATCCACACCTTCTTCTTCGGCACGCCATCCGTTTCCGGCGTACCGAGCGTCAGCAGCGACATCGGGCGACCTTCAACCGTGCGGCCGAGTTCGACGACGCTCGCCTGCGGCAACTGCTGAACCGCGCCGAGAAACGCCGCGTGACGCTCTTCCGAGTACGGCTCGAAATACGCGTAGTAGATGCTGTCGAATTCCGGCGTATGGTCGATGGTCATCGTCTTGCCGTCGAACGTCGTCGGCACGCGGAACCAGTCGACCCGGTCATAGCTCGCCACCGCGCTGTAATTGCGCCAGCCCGACGGATACGCGCATTCGGCAGCATTCTCGAACGTCATCACGCAGCGCTCGCCGCGCACGCCTGTCAAGCGGTAGTAAAACCATTGCGCGAATTCCGAGTGGGTGTCGCCGCGCACGCGCAGCCGAATCGCATCGGGACTGTCGCACGACACGACGTCGATTGCGCCTGCGTCGAAATTGCTGGTGATCGAAAGGGCCATCTGTCTCTCCTGGGGCGACCGGAACAGGCGGTGTAGCGCTTGCCCGGCCTCATGCATGCGCCGGCCGTCTCGTGAACGGCCGGCAGGGTCACTCGCCGACTCGCCGGCGATATACGTAAGTCGAATCGTTCGACGCCGCCGCATCGAACGCATAGCCTTCCGTCGCGAAATCCTTCAGCGCCTTCGGGTCGGCAATACGGTTCTCGACGATAAAGCGCGCCATCAGACCGCGCGCACGCTTCGCATGGAAGCTGATGATCTTGTAGCGGCCGCCCTTCCAGTCCTCGAACACCGGTGTGATGACCGGTGCGGCCAGCAGTTTCGGCTTGACCGACTTGAAGTATTCGGTCGACGCGCAGTTGACCAGCACGCGCGCCGCACCGCTGCGCGTTTCGAGCTGTTCGTTCAGCGCCCGCGTGATGCGGTCGCCCCAGAACGCGTAAAGATCCTTGCCGCGCGCGTTCGCGAAGCGCGTACCCATCTCGAGCCGGTACGGCTGCAGCAGGTCGAGCGGACGCAGCAGTCCGTACAGGCCCGACAGCACGCGCACATGCTGCTGCGCATAGTCGAGATCGGCGGACGACAGCGATTTCGCGTCGAAACCTTCATAGACGTCGCCGTTGAACGCGAGCACGGCCTGCTTCGCATTGGCGGGCGTAAAGGTCGACGACCAGTCGGCGTAGCGCTGGAAATTCAGGCGCGCGAGTGGATCGGAGATATCCATCAGCGTTGCGATGTCCTGCGGCGACAGCTTGCGCAGGCCGTCGATCAGCTCGGACGCGTCGTCGACGAATGCAGGCTTCGTGTAAGACTGGACGTGCGCGGGCGTATCGTAGTCGAGGGATTTGGCTGGAGAGAGAACGATTATCATAGAGGCTCGCTGGCACGCCGTGCCTTGCGGTCAGACGAAAACCACCGATTGTAACGAATGACCCGCTCTCTCGCCCCGCACGCCGCGCACCGCGTCGTGCTCGACTCGAACGTCTGGATCGACATCCTCGTATTCGACGACCCCGCTACGCGCCCGATCCGGGCTGCGCTGGAAAGCGGCGCGCTTGCCGCCGTGATCGACGGCCGCTGCCTGACCGAGCTCGAATACGTGCTCGACTATCCGCAGTTCCAGTCGCGCGCCATCGACAAGGCGGCCGCACTCGCGACCGTCGCCCGGCTGGCGAGCCTCGTCGAGCCGCCGCCCGTCGACGCCGGCGCGCCGCCGCTGCCGAAGTGCAAGGACCGCGACGACCAGAAGTTTCTCGAACTCGCCCGCGCCGCGCAGGCCGAGTGGCTCGTGTCGAAAGACCGCGCGCTGCTGAAGCTCGCGAAGCGCACCGCACGCGACTTCGGCTTCCGGATCGCGCAGCCCGCGCCATTTACCGAGGCCTGCTCGCTCGACGCCACGCCGGACACGACGACCACGCCGGCCTGACCTACGCCGCACCACCCGATTTCGACCGTATCGATGAACGCTCCTTCAGACATGCCAACGACTCCCGTTTTCCCCTCGCGCCTGCCGAACGTCGGCACGACGATCTTCACGGTCATGAGCGCGCTTGCCGCAGAAAAAGGCGCGGTGAACCTCGGCCAGGGCTTTCCGGATTTCGACTGCGATCCGCGCATCGTCGATGCGGTTGCCGCCGCGATGCGCAACGGGCACAACCAGTATCCGCCGATGGCCGGTGTCGCGCCGCTGCGCGACGCGATCGCGGACAAGATCGCGCAGGTCTATGGCCGGCGTTACGATCCGGCGACCGAAATCACCGTCACGGCCGGCGCGACGCAGGCGTTGCTGACCGCGATCATGTGCACGGTGCACCCGGGTGATGAAGTGATCGTCGTCGAACCGACCTACGACAGCTACCTGCCGTCGATCGAACTCGCGGGCGGCAAGCCCGTGTTCGTCACGCTGGAAGCGCCCGACTACGCGATCCCGTTCGACCGCCTGGCGGCCGCGATCACGCCGAAAACGCGCATGATCCTGATCAACACGCCGCACAACCCAACGGGTACCGTGTGGCGCGAGTCGGACATGCGCAAGCTCGAGGAGATCGTGCGCGGCACCAACGTGCTGATCCTGTCCGACGAGGTCTACGAGCACATGGTCTATGACGGCGCGCGCCACGAGAGCGTCGCGCGCTATCCGGAACTCGCCGCGCGCAGCTTCATCGTGTCGAGCTTCGGCAAGACCTATCACGTGACGGGCTGGAAGGTCGGCTATGTCGCAGCGCCTGCCGCGCTGACCGCGGAATTCCGCAAGGTCCACCAGTTCAATGTGTTCACGGTGAACACGCCGATGCAGATCGGGCTCGCCGACTACCTGCGCGACCCGGCGCCGTACCTGACGCTTGCCGACTTCTACCAGAAGAAGCGCGACTTCTTCCGGGCCGGACTCGAGCGCACGCGCTTCAAGCTGCTGCCCTGCACGGGCACGTACTTCCAGTGCGTCGATTATTCGGCGATCAGCGACCTGCCGGAAGCGGAATTCTCGAAGTGGCTCACGTCGGAGATCGGCGTGGCCGCCATTCCGGTGTCGGCGTTCTATCACGAGCCGCACGAATCGGGCGTCGTCCGATTCTGCTTCGCGAAGCAGGAAAGCACGCTCGCGTCCGCGCTCGAACGGCTCGCCCGCCTGTAAGACCCACACGGGCGGTCGCACACCGCCCTGCGGGAACCATGCTTACGAACGCGCGACGCTCGTCGCGTCGATATACGCCTTGCGCTCGGCCGCCACGCGCTGCGCGGCGGGGCGCTCGCCCACCTTCTTCGCATGCGCCTTCCAGTCGATGCCTGCATCGAGCAGGAAATCGCGCCCGAATACGGCTTTCGTCGCCATGCCGATGACCGGCAGATGGACCCACGCGGCGATGTCCGCGAGACTGAACGACTCGCCGAGCACATACGGCGAAAACTGCGTCATCTGCTTGAATCCGTCGATCGCGCGCGGCAGGCGCTTCTCGACGTGCGCCTTCATCCCGTCGCTGACCTTGCCGCCGAAAAACGCTTCGGTGTAAACCTCGCGCGCCACCCATTCGAGATAAAGTTCGAGCGTCTCGATCAGTTCGCGCACCTTCGCGGCCGCGAACGGGCTCGCCGGGAAAATGCCTTTTTCGGGATAGCGCGCCGCCAGGTACTCGATGATCACCTGCGACTCGAACAGCGCCCCTTCTTCGGTCTTCAGAAAGGGAATCTTGCCGAGCGGCGAATCGGCGAGCTGCGCCGGATCGCTGACCGGCAATCCGCATACCGACTCCTCGAACGGAATGTCGTGCTCGAGCAGGACGAACTTCACCTTGTTGTAATAGTTGGACAACGGAATACCGCACAGCTGTAGCATCGGAGTCTCCTTCCTTGCTGAAGCGCGGCCGCATCGATGCCGGCCGCACCGGGATTCATCGCGCTGAAAAGCACGTTCGTGCTAGTCTAAAGCAAGTTTTGCGTCTGCCGCGACAACAATACCTCTGCTGCGACATCGTCCGCATCAGCACGCGCCATGTGTCCGCTGCCGCAGCCCTGCTATCCGATGGAGACACGCTCGCATGAGTGCTGAACTGCTGGCCTCGCGTCCGCCCGAGAGCGAATCGACGCTCGTCCTCACGCTATCCAACCCCGGCGCGCGCAATGCGCTGCATCCCGACATGTACGCGGCCGGCATCGAAGCGCTCGCCACCGCCGAACGGGATCCCGGGATTCGCGCGGTCGTACTCACCGGCGCCGATCGCTTCTTCTGCGCGGGCGGCAATTTGAACCGGCTGCTCGACAACCGCTCGAAGGATCCGTCCTACCAGGCCGACAGCATCGATCAGCTCGCCGCCTGGGTCACGGCGATCCACGCTTCGACGAAGCCGGTGATCGCAGCGGTGGAAGGCGCCGCGGCCGGCGCGGGCTTCTCGCTCGCGCTCGCGTGCGACCTGATCGTCGCCGCGCACGACGCGAAGTTCGTGATGTCATACGCGCGTGTCGGCCTGACGCCCGATGGAGGCGGTTCGTGGTTCATCGCCCGCGCGCTGCCGCGTGCGATCGCGGCCGAGATCCTGTTCGAAGGCAAGCCTGTTGCAGCCGAACGTCTGCACACGCTCGGCGTCGTCAACCGGCTCGCCGTGCCCGGCGCGGCACTGACCGATGCACTGGCATGGGCCGATGCGCTCGCCGGCATCTCGCCGAACGCACTCACGCGCATCAAGTCGCTGCTCGACGACGCGACGACGCAACCGCTCGACGCGCATCTCGCCACGGAGCGCGATCATTTCGTCGCATCGCTGCATCATGCGGACGGGCTCGAAGGCATCACCGCATTTCTCGAGAAACGCCAACCCCGCTACAAACGCTGAACCGTCGCGCCCGCTTTCGGATGGACGCGTCGCCACCGCATCGACCCGATGTTGCACGGCGACGCCCCCAATCTCGACGACTCGGAACGACAAGCGATCGCCCCCGACACCATGCAGCTCGACGCGCGCGCACGACTGCGCATACGCATCGGCGCGCACGGTTCCGTCGCCAGCAGCCCGCATCGATCCATGCTCTAATGACCGCCTGTCGCGGCGCTGCCGGCGCCGTTTTCGCGCATGCAACAAAGGAGTTCACGATGATCGACGTCTATAGCTGGGCGACCCCGAACGGCCACAAGGTGCACATCATGCTCGAGGAGACGGGCCTCGCTTATCGCGCCCATCCGGTCGATATCGGCGCGGGCGACCAGTTCAAGCCGGACTTCCTGAAGATCAGCCCGAACAACAAGATCCCCGCGATCGTCGATCCGGACGGCCCCGGCGGCCAGCCGATCTCGCTGTTCGAATCGGGCGCGATCCTGATCTACCTCGCCGAGAAGACCGGCAAGTTCCTGCCGACCGATCCGGCCGCACGCTATGCGACGCTCGAATGGCTGATGTTCCAGATGGGCGGTGTCGGCCCGATGCTCGGGCAGGCGCACCACTTCCGCCTGTATGCGCCGGAGAAGATCGAGTATGCGGTCAACCGCTACACGAACGAGGCGAAGCGGCTGTACAACGTGATGGACAAGCGGCTCGGCGAATCCGAATATCTCGCGGGCGACGCGTACACGATCGCGGACATTGCGACGTTCCCGTGGACGCGCTCGTGGCAGAACCAGGGCATCGTGCTCGACGAATTGCCGAACGTGAAGCGCTGGCACGAGGCGATCGCCGCACGACCGGCCGTGCAGCGCGGCGTCGAAGTGCTCGCATCGATGCGCAAGGCGCTGCAGGACGACAAGGCACGCGAGGTGCTGTTCGGTGCGACGCAATACGCGAAGCACTGACACGCATGTGACGGGCGGAGCGGCATCCGTACATGCCGCTCCCCGCTTCAGAAGTAATGCAGCGTGATGAATTCGGCCGCGCAGACGGGCAGCGGCACATCGGGACGCTCGACCTGCATTGTCACCGACCACGTCACCTGCACACCGTCCCGCGCAGCCTCGGCGGCTTCCTTTACCGCAAACAGCGCACGCACACGCGCACCGACCGGCACCGGCTTCAGGAACCGCACGCGGTTCAGTCCGTAGTTCACCCCCATCTTCTGCTCGAAACGCATCGCATCGGCCATCAACGCCGGAATCAGCGACAGCGTCAGGAACCCGTGCGCGATCGGGCCGCCGAATGGCGACTCGCGCCGCGCGCGGTCGGGATCGACGTGAATCCATTGATGATCTCCGGTCGCATCGGCAAAGCCATCGACACGACGCTGGTCGATCGCGATCCAGCCGCTCGCGAGCGGCTCCGCGCCGACTCGCGCCTGCAGCGCCTGCGCCGATGCGATCAGCGGCAAGGTCACGTCGGTCATGCCTGCGTGCCTCCCGGATGGCGCAGCCCGAAGATCACCTTGGTATGCACGGTGATCACCGTCTCGCCGGCGCCGTTCACGCCGACCCATTCCGTCGACACGATGCCGCGGTCGGGCTTGCTCTCCGACACGCGTTTGTCGTGGACCTTCTGATACATCGTGATCGTGTCGCCGGCGCGCACCGGCTTGAGCCAGCGGATCGAATCGATGCCCGGCGAGCCCATGCTCGTCGAGTCCGACCCGAGCTTCTTGATGAGCAGGCTCATGAACACCGAACACGTATGCCAGCCGCTCGCGACGAGCCCGCCGAAATGCGATGCTTTTCCGGCTTCTTCGTCAAGGTGGAACGGCTGCGGGTCATAGCGTTGCGCGAACGCCTTGATGTCGTCCGGTTCGAACGTGTAGCGGCCCACTTCGGTGGTACTGCCGACCACCAGGTCTTCGTAACTGATGCCCACTCGGTGTCTCCTTGTCTGGTGCGCTCGCGCGTCGCCGTCATGCTGCGTCGGTCTGCGCGAAATCGGGCAGCGCCGCGATGCGGGCAAGATGATGATCGGTGTCGCCGAGCGTCGTCTCGATGATCGTCAGCCGCTTGAACAAGTGTGCGGCGGCGACCTCGTTGGTCACGCCCATGCCGCCGTGCAGCTGGACGGCCTGCTGGCCGACGAAGCGCGCGGCGGCGCCGACACGCGCTTTCGCGGCCGACACGGCCTTGCGCCGCGCATCGGCATCGCCGCTCGCGTAGCGTACGGCTGCCAGATAGGTCAGCGAACGCGCCTGCTCGGCATGGATCAGCATGTCGACCATCCGGTGCTGCAGCGCCTGGAAACGCGCGATCGGCACGCCGAACTGTTCGCGCGTCTTCGTGTATTCGACCGTCGCGCGATTCAGTTCGTCGAGCACGCCGACCGCTTCCGCGCACAGAAGGAACGTCGCGTAGTCGGCAACCTGCTCGAGGGCCGCAGCGTCGCGCGCACCGCCCGTCAGCAGTCGCGCCGGCGTTTCATTGAACCCGATCGTCGCGGCACGCTGGCCGTCGATCGTCCGGTAGTCGACCACCTTCACGGTCGCGGCATCCCGCTCGACGACGAAGAGGCCGATGCCGCCACCGTCGACGCGTGCGGGCACGATCCACGCATCCGACTGTGCGCCATGCTGAACGACCGACTTCGTGCCGGTCAGCCGGTACGTGCCGCCCTGCTCGCGCGCATGCGTGTCGAGTTCGAACAGGTCGTAGCGCGCATGCGGTTCGTGGAATGCGACTGCCACACGCTTCTGCCCCTGCGCGACGGCTTCCAGCAGCGCCGCATCCTCACCCGCGCCGGAACCGGCAATGCGCAAGGCCTCGACGCCCACCGCCGTTGCCCAGTACGGCTCGATCACGAGCGCACGGCCGAGTTCCTGCATCACGACCAGCATGTCGACCGGGCCGCCGCCGAAGCCACCCTGCGCGTCCGGCACGGGCAGCGCGGTCAACCCCAGTTCGGCGAACGCGCTCCATTGCGTGTCCGACACACCCGCATCGCTGCGCACGATTGCCTGGCGCGCTTCGAAGCCGTATTGCTCGCCGAGATAACGGCGCAGCGCGTCGGCAAACTGCTGCTGCTCATCGGTAAAGCTGAAATCCATGGTTGTCTCCGTTCCCTGATCACAGCCCCAGAATCATCTGCGCGATGATGTTCTTCTGGATCTCGTTCGAGCCGCCGTAGATCGACGTCTTCCGATAATTGAAGTAGTACGCGGCAAGCGGTGCCGCATCGTCGTCGCCCGCGATGCTGTGCTCGCGCTGGCCGTCGAGGAACGGTACGTCGAACGGTGCGGCGAGCGGGCCGATCGCGTCGACCATCAGCTCGGTGAGCGCCTGCTGCACTTCCGTGCCCTTGATCTTCAGCATCGACGCCTCGGGGCCGGGCCCCTTGCCGCTCGTCTCGCGACTGACGACGCGCAGCACCGTCACCTCCAGCGCCATCAGCTCGACCTCGAGCGCCGCGACCTTCGCAGCGAACACGGGATCGGCGAGCAACGGCTTGCCGTTCTTGCGCTGGTTCGACGCCACACGCTTCAGGAACGCGAGCTCGCGCTTCGACCCGCCGACGCGCGCGATGCCGGTGCGCTCATGGCCAAGCAGGTATTTCGCGTAGGTCCAGCCGCGGTTCTCGTCGCCGACGAGATTCTCGACCGGCACCTTCACGTCCTCGAAGAACACCTCGTTGACCTCGTGGTCCTCGTCGAGCATGACGATCGGGCGCACCGTGATGCCGGGCGTCTTCATGTCGATCAGCAGGAACGAGATGCCCTCCTGCTTCTTCGCGGCCGGATCGGTGCGCACGAGGCAGAACATCATGTCTGCGTACTGGCCGAGCGTCGTCCAGGTCTTCTGGCCATTGACGACGTAGTGGTCGCCCTGGCGCTCCGCGCGCGTGCGCAACGATGCGAGGTCGGACCCCGACCCCGGCTCCGAATAGCCCTGGCACCACCAGTCCGAGCCGTCGAGAATGCGCGGCAGATAATGACGTTTCTGCGCTTCGCTGCCGTATTTCATCAGCACTGGCGCGACCATCGATACGCCGAACGGCAGCACGGTCGGCGCACCGATCCGCGCGCACTCCTCTTCCCAGATGTGTCGTTGCGTCGCGTTCCAGCCCGGGCCGCCATATTCGACGGGCCATGCGGGCGCAGACCAGCCGCGCTGACCGAGAATCCGGTGCCAGCTCGCGAAATCCTCGCGATCGAGTCGTTTGTGATCGAGTACTTTGGCGCGCAGTGCGTGAGGCAGGTTGGCCTCGAGCCAGGCGCGGACGTCGACGCGGAACGCGTCGTCCGAGGGGGAATAATCCAGATCCATGCGCAGTGTCTCCTGTCGACCGGAGTTAGCGCTTCAGCGGTTAGTCCGGTCCCATGCAAGGCTGTCCGCAGCCGTCCGGCCCGGCAAGGACTCACTGCATATGTCTATTGCAGCGGTTCTTTGAGCGCGACAGGAATCGGCAGCGGCATCACGTCGATGCCTTCTTCGGCCAAGGATTGCGCATCTTCGGGCGTCGTGACGCCACGAATGCTGCGTGCCGGCGCCTCGTTGTAATGGATGCGCCGCGCTTCCTCGGCGAAGCGCTCGCCCACATTCTCGGTTTTCTCCAGCACCTCGCGCAGCGCACGCATCACCTGCGCCTGCAGTGCACGCGAATCAACCGGCTGGGCCTGCGTCGCGCCCGACAAGTTCAGGCGCGGCGCCGACGGCAGACGGTTGACCTCGGTCGTTCCGCACACCGGACATTCGACCAGCTTGCGGGACAACTGCGCTTCGAATTCATCGGCGGAAGCGAACCAGCCTTCGAACCGATGACCGTGCGGGCACTGTAAATCGAGGACCTTCATGCTGAATCAGGGCGTGTGGCGAGTGTAGCGCAAAAAGCGGTTTTGTGAACGGTCGTGCTAAATATCGATCGCGCGACGGCGTGGCGCCGCGTCACCGGATTGTAACGCGGCGCCCCACCCGCCGCTGACCCCGCGCTCAGGGCGTCAGGACCGGCCCGAGCGGCCACGTGCCGGACAGCACCTTGTCGAGCCACATCGTGCCGATGATCGTCTTCACGTCGGAGATCTGGCCCGTGCGCACCCATTCCTGCAGGTCGGCCTGCGTCGCAATGAAGGTCTCGAGGAATTCGCCTTCATCGAGCTTGCGCTCGCCGGCCGTCAGCCCGCGCGCCAGGTACAGGTCGATGAATTCGGTCGAATAGGAAATGATCGGATGAATCCGGGCCAGGAACACGTACTCGCGTGCGGTGTAGCCGGTTTCCTCGCGCAGTTCGCGCACCGCGCATGCAAGCGCGCCTTCGTTCGGATCGAGCTTGCCGGCCGGGAATTCGGCCATCACCTTGCCGATCGGGTAGCGATACTGGCTTTCCATCAGCACGCGGCCGTCGTCGAACAGCGGGATCACCATCACCGCGCCCGGATGCTGGACGTATTCGCGCGTGGCTTTCTTGCCATCCGGCAGACGGACGGTATCGCGCTTGAGCTTGAGGAACGCGCCTTCGAAGATCGCCTCGCTTTCGAGGCAGGTTTCGGTCAGTGCGGCGTCGTGATTGGGTAGTTCGGCCATCGGCGACTCCAAAATTGAGCGCGACGGCCGAAGCCGTCAGCGTCGTTTGACGAGATACTGGAACGTGAAGCCGGGAAACGCGAACACGACGAAAAGACTGAACGTGATCGCGTAGAACTGCCAGCCCTGTTCGAAGCGGTTGCCGGCGCGCGACTCGAGCCAGAAGCCGAGCGCGCCAACGATGAAGTACAGCACGATCAGCTCGCCGATCCGCACCCACCCGCTCTTCTTCGCCGTGCCGAACGGCACGACGGCGAAGAGGCGTTGGTTCAGGAACGGCAGGTTGGCGCAGACGAGCGCCAACAGCACGATAAACCAGCCGGCTGCCGACATTACAGCGGCAGCGTGTGACGAATTGCCTGCAGGCAGGCCGTCAGCAGCGGGCTCGGGATCAGGCCGAGCGCGACGACCGCGAGGCCGTTCAGCACGAGGATCGTGCGCTTGCAGAAATCGCCCGAAATCGGCGTCGTATCCTGCGGTGCATCGAAGTACATCAGCTTCACGATGCGCAGGTAGTAGAACGCGCCGAACAGCGACGTGATCACGGCCAGCACGGCCAGCCACGTGAGGCCCGCGTTGACGGTTGCCTCGAGCACGGCGAGCTTCGCGTAGAAGCCGACGGTCGGCGGAATGCCGGCCAGCGAGAACATCATGACCATCATCACGAACGCGAACACCGGGCTGCGCTTGTTGAGGCCCTTGAAGTCGTCGATCGTTTCGGCTTCGAAATCGCGGCGTGCGAGCAGCATCACCACGCCGAACGAGCCGAGCGTCGTGATCAGGTAGACGATCGCGTAGAACATCGCCGAGCTGTATGCGTTCGCCGGTGCCGTCGCGTCGCCCTTCACGATGCCCGCGAGCAGGCCGAGCAGCACGAAGCCCATGTTCGAGATCGCCGAGTACGCAAGCATCCGCTTGATGTTGCGCTGGACGATACCCGTGATGTTGCCGACGATCAGCGACAGTGCGGCCAGGATCACGAGCGCGGTCTGCCAGTTCTGTGCGAGCGGCAGCAGGCCCATCACCAGGAAGCGCAGGCCCCACGCGAACGCGGCAACCTTCGGGCCGCCGCCGACGAACAGCGTCATCGCGGTCGGTGCGCCCTGGTAGACGTCCGGCACCCACATGTGGAACGGCACGGCGCCGAGCTTGAACGCGATACCGGCGACGATGAAGACCACGCCGAACATCAGCACGGCCGCGTCGGTGTTGCCGCCGACCGCCTTGTACACCTCGGCCAGCTCGAGCGAGCCGGTCGCACCGTACAGCATCGAGATGCCGTACAGCACGAAGCCCGATGCGAGCGCGCCCAGCACGTAGTACTTCATCGCGGCTTCGCTCGACTGTGCGGCATCGCGGCGCAGCGCGATGACGGCGTACAGCGACAGCGACATCAATTCGAGACCGAGGTACAGCGTCAGGAAGTTGTTGCCCGACACCATAACCAGCTGACCGAGTAGCGAGAACATGCCGAGCAGGAACACGTCACCGCGGAACATGTCGCGATCTTCGAGGTACTTGCGCGAATAGACGAGCGAGACCGCGAAACCGAACGACACGACAGCCTTCATCATGCTCGCGAACGAGTCGACGACGACCATCTTCGAGAAGAAGTAGTACTGCTGCGGGTCGAGTGCCTGCACCGCGAACCACACGCCGGCCACGACCGACGAGACGACCGCGATCAGATAAGTCAGGCGGCGGCCGGAAGCACCGGTAAAGGTGTCGTTCAGCCATGCGACGACGATGGCGGCCAGCACCAGCGCGTCAGGCAACAGGACATTCATAGGGGCGTTTTGCATGATCTTGAGTTCCTCCGCTCGCGATTACTGGGCCAGCGGCAGCTTCGACTGCGCGACGTGGGAGAGGAGGTTTTCCACGGAAACGTGCATCACGTCGGTGAAAGGCTTCGGATACAGGCCCATCAGCAGCGTGAACGCGGCGAGCACGGCCAGCATCAGGAATTCGCGACGGCCGATGTCCTTCAGCTTGGCAACGTGATCGTTCGCCACCGCGCCGAAGTACACGCGCTTGTACATCCACAGCGTGTAGGCAGCACCGAGGATCAGCGTGAATGCCGCGCCGAATGCGATCCAGAAGTTGTACTGGACGGCCGCGAGAATCACCATGAACTCGCCGACGAAACCCGACGTGCCCGGCAGGCCGCAGTTGGCCATCGAGAACAGCATCGCGAAGGCCGCGAACTTCGGCATCACGTTGACGACGCCGCCGTAGTCGGCGATCTGGCGCGAGTGCACGCGGTCGTACAGTACGCCGATGCAAAGGAACATCGCGCCCGACACGAAGCCGTGCGAGATCATCTGGATGATCGCGCCTTCGACGCCGAGCTGGTTGAAGATGAAGAAACCGAGCGTGACGAAGCCCATGTGCGCGATCGACGAATACGCGACCAGCTTCTTCATGTCGGCCTGCACCATCGCGACGAGGCCGATGTAGATCACCGCGATCAGCGACAGCGTGATCACGACGGGTGCCAGGAAGTGGCTCGCGTCAGGCGTGATCGGCAGCGAGAAACGCAGGAAACCGTATGCGCCGAGTTTCAGCATGATCGCAGCCAGCACGACCGAGCCGCCCGTCGGCGCTTCCACGTGCGCGTCCGGCAGCCAGGTGTGGACCGGCCACATCGGCACCTTCACCGCGAACGCGAGGAAGAACGCAATGAACAACAGTATCTGCGGCGTCATCGCGATCTTGGCGTTCTGCCACGTCGCGAGGTCGAACGAATGCGTTTCCGTGTACAGGTAGATCAGCGCGACCAGCATCAGCAGCGAGCCGGCCAGCGTGTACAGGAAGAACTTGAATGCCGCATACACGCGGTTCGGGCCACCCCACACGCCGATGATGATGTACATCGGGATCAGGGTCGCTTCGAAGAACACGTAGAACAGCAGGCCGTCGGCCGCCGAGAATACGCCGATCATGATCCCGGACAGGATCAGGAACGCCGCGAGGTACTGCGCGACGTTCTCGGTGATCACTTCCCATGCGGCGATCACGACGATCACCGTGATCAGCGCGGTCAGCACGACGAACCACATCGAGATGCCGTCGACGCCGAGGTGATACGCGATGTCGAAGCGTTCGATCCAGGTCGACTTCTCGACGAACTGCAGCGCAGCCGTGCTCGAGTCGAAGCCCGTGATCAGCGGGATCGTGACCGCCAGGCCGAGCAGCGAACCGATCAGCGCGATCCAGCGGGCCGTCCCCGGATTTTTGTCGTTACCCACCGCAAGCACGAGGAGGCCGAAAACGATCGGCAGCCAGATCGCGGTACTGAGAATCGGAAAAGCGTGCATTAAGTTGTCCCCCGCCTTATTTGCCGCCGAGCGTTACAAACAGGGTCAGGAGCCCCAGCATGCCGATGATCATGGCGAACGCGTAGTGATAGATGTAACCGGATTGGAGGAAGCGGATCACGCCGGCGAACCAGCCGATGAACCGCGCGCTGCCGTTGACGAGGCCGTCGATCACCACGACGTCACCTTCCTTCCACAGGCCGCGGCCGATCGCCACCGAACCACGGGCGAACACCACTTCGTTGATCTTGTCCATGTAGTACTTGTTGTCCAGCAGCGTGTAGATCGGGCCGAACGCGCGGCGGATCGACGCCGGCAGTTCCGGACGCTTCAGGTACAGGAACCACGCGACAACGACACCGGCGAGCGCGAGCCAGACCGGCAGGCCCGACACCGAGTGCAGGCCCATGCCCACCCAGCCGTGGAACTCCTCGGCCATCTCGGCCAGGGCCGGATGGTTTTCGCCGATGAAGATCACCTTGTCGAATGCAACGCCGTGCTGGAAGAAGTCGCCGAACAGCATCGGGCTGATCGCGATCGCGCCGATGATGACCGACGGGATCGCCAGCAGGACCAGCGGCACCCACACGACCCACGGGGTCTCGTGCGGTTCGTGCGCGTGGTCGTCATGACCGTGGCCATGACCGTGGTCGTCGTGGCCGTGCGCAGCCGCCATGCCCATCGGCGATTCCGGATGCTTCGGCTTGCGGAAGCGCTCTTCGCCGTGGAACACCAGGAAGTACATGCGGAACGAGTACAGCGCCGTGACGAACACGCTCGCGACGACCGCGAAGTACGCGAAACCCGAACCCGGCAGGTGCGACAGCTTCACCGCGTCGATGATCGAGTCCTTCGAGTAGAAGCCCGAGAAGAACGGCGTACCGATCAGCGCGAGCGAACCGACGAGCGACGTGATCCACGTGATCGGCATGTACTTGCGCAGGCCGCCCATGTTGCGCATATCCTGGTCGTGGTGCATGCCCATGATCACCGAGCCGGCGCCGAGGAACAGCAGCGCCTTGAAGAACGCGTGCGTCATCAGGTGGAACACGGCGACCGGGTAAGCGGACACGCCGAGCGCGACGGTCATGTAGCCGAGCTGCGACAGCGTCGAGTACGCGACCACGCGCTTGATGTCGTTCTGGACGATGCCGAGGAAGCCCATGAAGAGCGCCGTGATCGCGCCGATCACCGTGATGAACGACAGCGCGGTATCCGACAGCTCGAACAGCGGCGACATGCGCGACACCATGAAGATGCCGGCGGTCACCATCGTCGCCGCGTGAATCAGCGCGGAGATCGGCGTCGGGCCTTCCATCGAGTCCGGCAGCCACACGTGCAGCGGGAACTGTGCCGACTTGCCCATCGCGCCGATGAACAGGCAGATACAGGCGACGGTCAGCAGGCCCCAGTCGGTGCCCGGGAAGTGCAGGCTCGCGAGTTCAGCGCGCTTCGCGAACACTTCGCCGTAGTTCATCGAGCCGGCGAATGCGAGCAGCAGGCCGATGCCGAGCAGGAAGCCGAAGTCGCCCACGCGGTTCACGAGGAACGCCTTCATGTTCGCGTAGATCGCGCTCTCACGCGTGAAGTAGAAGCCGATCAGCAGGTACGACACCAGACCCACCGCTTCCCAGCCGAAGAACAGCTGCAGGAAGTTGTTGCTCATCACGAGCATCAGCATCGAGAACGTGAACAGCGAGATGTACGAGAAGAAGCGCTGGTAGCCGTCTTCTTCCGCCATGTAGCCGATCGTGTACACGTGCACCATCAGCGAGACGAAGGTCACGACGACCATCATCATCGCGGTCAGCGAATCGACGAGGAAGCCGACTTCGAGCTTCAGCGAGCCGACGTTCATCCATTCATAGACGGTCGCGTTGAAGCTTGCGCCGCCCATCACGTCGAAGAAGACTTTCGCCGACAGGAGGAACGCGATCATTACGCCGAGGATCGTGATCCGGTGTGCGCCCTTGCGCCCGACTGCGTTCCCGAACAGCCCCGCAATCAGCGAGCCGGCCAGCGGAGCGAGCGGAATCGCCAGCAGCAGGTTTTCATTGAGTGTCGTTGACATAACAGCGTTGCCTGAAATTAACCTTTGAGCTGATCGAGATCCTCGACATTGATCGTGTCGAGCTTACGGAACAGGGTCACCAGAATCGCAAGACCGATCGCGGCTTCCGCTGCGGCGACGGTCAGCACGAAGAACACGAAGATCTGGCCGTGCACGTCGCCGAGGTAATGCGAAAACGCGACGAAGTTGGTGTTCACCGCCAGCAGCATCAGTTCGATCGACATCAGGATGATGATGACGTTGCGGCGGTTCAGGAAAATCCCGACGATCGCGATCGCAAAGAGGATCGCGCCGAGCACGAGGTAATGAGCAAGAGTCAGCATGTTTTCTTTTCCTCCGCTTAGCCGTTGGTGCCCGAACCGGCTTCGCTCTGCGCCGTTTCCGGCTGCGGCTTTTCCGCGTCCATCTTCACGAGGCGCACGCGATCGTTGCGGCGCACCTTGACCTGATCCGACACGCGCTGGCGCTTGCTGTCCTTGCCCTTGCGCTCGGTCAGCCCGATCGCGGCAATGATCGCGACCAGCAGCACGAGGCCGGCGATTTCAAACGCGAAGATGTAGTCGGTGTAGATCACCTTGCCGATCAGGCGCGTGTTCGACCAGTTGGCCATCTCGCCCGTCGCCATCGCGTGCACCGTCTGCGTGTCGCCGTAGCCGCGCCACAGGATCAGCGCGGTTTCGATCACGATGATCGCGCCGACCACGGTCGCCATCGGGACGAAGCGCTTGAAGTCGCGGCGCAGGTAGTCGATGTTGATGTCGAGCATCATCACGACGAACAGGAACAGCACCATCACCGCGCCCACGTAGACCAGCACCAGCAGGATCGCGAGGAACTCCGCTTCCAGCAGCATCCAGATCGCGGCGGCGTTGAAGAACGCCAGCACAAGGAAAAGCGCAGACGCCACCGGGTTGCGCGAAGTGATCACCTTCAGCCCTGATACCACCAGGAGCAGCGCGAAGATGTAGAACAGTACGGTCGTGAATTCCATGATTACCGGTTCATCGTTAGGCCATAGTCAGGCGCGGCTTGCGGGACGCTCTCGCGTGCCGCACCCGTCGCGGCGGCTCGGCCCTGGCTTCGGGCCGGCACTGCAAACACAATCAACGATACGGCGCGTCGGCGGCCTTCGCCGCGGCGATGTCCTTCTCGTAGCGATCGCCCACCGCGAGCAGCATTTCCTTCGTGAAATACAGGTCGCCGCGCTTTTCGCCGTGGTACTCGAGAATCTGCGTCTCGACGATCGAATCGACCGGGCAGCTCTCTTCGCAGAAACCGCAGAAGATGCACTTCGTCAGGTCGATGTCGTAGCGCGTCGTGCGGCGCGTGTTGTCCGCGCGCGTTTCCGATTCGATCGTGATCGCCATCGCGGGGCACACGGCCTCGCACAGCTTGCACGCGATGCAGCGCTCTTCGCCGTTTTCGTAGCGGCGCAGTGCGTGCAGCCCGCGGAAACGCGGCGAAATCGGCGTCTTTTCTTCCGGGAACTGCACGGTGACCTTGCGCTTGAACGTGTAACGGCCGGTCAGCGCGAGCCCCTGCAGCAGCTCGGTCAGGAAGAAGGTCTTAAAGAAGTGTTGGATTGCGCTCATGATTTCGTCCGATTACTTCACCCAGATGTTGAGCGGCGACATCATCCAGAAGCCGACCACGACCACCCAGACCACCGTGACGGGCAGGAACACCTTCCAGCCCAAGCGCATGATCTGGTCGTAACGGAAACGCGGGAACGTCGCGCGAACCCAGATGAACACCGACAGCAGCGCGAATATCTTCAGCACCAGCCAGAAGATGCCCGGAATGAACGACAGGAATTCGAACGGTGCATCCCAGCCGCCGAGGAACAGCGTCGCGGTCAGCGCCGAGATCACGATCATGTTGATGTACTCGGCGAGGAAGAACAGCGCGAACGCCATACCCGAGTAATCGATCATGTGACCGGCAACGATTTCCGACTCCCCTTCCACCACGTCGAACGGGTGGCGGTTCGTTTCGGCGATGCCCGAGATGAAGTACACGACGAACGCCGGCAGCAGCGGCAGCCAGTTCCACGACAGGAAGTTCACGCCGTGGCCCGCGAAGAAGCCGTGCTGCTGCGAACCGACGATTTCCGACAGGTTCAGGCTGCCGGCCGTCATCAGCACCAGCACCAGCGCGAAGCCCATCGAGATTTCGTACGACACCATCTGTGCCGCGGCGCGCATCGCGCCGAGGAAAGCGTACTTCGAGTTCGATGCCCAGCCGGCGAGAATCACCGCGTACACGCCGATCGACGAGATCGCCATCGCGTACAGCAGGCCCGCGTTCACGTTCGCGAGGACCGCTTCGGCCTGGAACGGGATCACGGCCCACACGGCGAACGCCGGCACGACGGTCATCACCGGTGCGATCAGGTACAGCCAGCGGCTGGCGGCGCTCGGCTGAATGACTTCCTTCAGCAGCAGCTTCAGCACGTCGGCGATCGGCTGCAGCAAGCCGCCGGGGCCGACGCGGTTCGGGCCGAGACGCACGTGCATCCAGCCGATCAGCTTGCGTTCCCACAGAATCAGGTACGCGACGCACAGCAGGATGACGACGGAGACGACGAGGATGCGCACGATTGCCCACACCGTCGGCCATGCGAAGCCGAGAAGCTGGGACCCGCCCGCGTTGATCGTATCGAACAAGCTCATTTACGCCTTCTCCACCACCAGTTCACCGGACAGGCTGCCGAGCGCTGCGCCGGCAGGCGTCGCCGCCGACACGCGAACGACGGTCTCCGCAAGATTCGCGTCGCGCACGGCCGGCAACTGCACCGCACGCTCGCCCTGGCGCACGCGCACCGCGTCGCCTTCCTTCAAGCCCAGCTTGTCGAACAGCGCGGCCGGCAGCGCCGCGGCATTCGCCGCCTTCGCGGCGGCCGTCAGGTGCAGCGCACCTGCGCGGCGCACGAGTGCGTCGGCGTGATAGATCGGCACATCGGCCAGGCGCTCGAAGCCGCCGTTCGCGGCATTCGCCGCGACGCGCACCGGCGCGACCGACGTCTGGTTCGACAGGCGGCTCGCGACGCCGGCATCGCCGAGCGCGGCGAGACGCACTTCTTCCGCGGTCTCGTATTCGAAGTTCGGCAGGCCGAGCAGGCTGCCGAGCACGCGCAGCACCTTCCAGCCCGGACGCGTGTCGCCGAGCGGGCGCACGACGCCGTTGAAGCTCTGCACGGTGCCTTCCGCATTCACGTACGTACCGGCCGTTTCCGTGAACGGCGCAACCGGCAGCAGCACGTCGGCGTAGTCGAGGCCGTGCTTGAACGGCGACATCACGACGACCATCTCGGCCTGGTTCAGCGCGGCAAGCGCCTGCGCCGGATCGGCGGTGTCGAATTCCGGCTCGACGTTCAGCAGCACGTAACCCTTGCGCGGCTGCTCGAACGCTTCGCGCGCGTTCAGGCCGCCTTCGCCGGGCAGTGCGCCGACGACGTGCGCGCCGACCGTGTTCGCTGCTTCCGTCAGGAAGCCGAACGTGGCGCCGATGTTGTCGGCGATCCACTTGGCAACGGCGTGCAGCTTCGCGAATTCCGGATGGCGGACCGCGACGTTGCCGAGCAGCACCGCGCGGCGTTCGCCGTTCGCGAGCGACTGGGCGACAGCCTGCGCGGCCGGCGATGCCGTGACGCCCGCGAGCGTGTCGGGCAGTGCGACGCCGCGCAGTTGCGCGACGGCCGCTGCGATGCCGGCCAGCTGGTCGAGCCATGCCGACGGTGCGGCAACGATGCGCTGCGCGGTCGGGATCAGGGCGTCGTCACCGGTCGCGTGCAGGAAATGCAGCTTCGCGCCGTTCTTCGCGGCCTGACGCAGGCGGGCGGCGAACAGCGGGTGGTCGCGGCGCAGGAACGAACCGACGACGAACGCGGCGTCCACGTTCGACAGGTCGGCGATCGGCATGCCGAGCCACGGTGCGCCCTGGACCGGCGCCGAGAAATCCTGCTGACGCAGACGGAAGTCGACGTTCGGCGTCTTCAGTTCGTTGGCGAGCTGCTTCACGAGGAACAGCTCTTCGGCCGTGCTGTGCGCGCTCGCGAGCATCGCCAGCGCGTTCGCGCCGTGATCCGCGGCGATGCCCTTCAGGCCCTTCGCGACGTATTCGAGTGCGGTCTGCCAGTCGGTCTCGATCCACTGGCCGCCCTGCTTCAGCATCGGCTTCGTCAGGCGCTCTTCGCTGTTGAGGCCTTCATACGAGAAGCGATCCTTGTCCGAGATCCAGCATTCGTTGATGGCTTCGTTCTCGAACGGCAGCACGCGCATCACGCGATTGTTCTTCACCTGCACGACGAGGTTCGCGCCGACGGAATCGTGCGGGCTCACCGACTTGCGGCGCGACAGTTCCCACGTACGGGCGCTGTAGCGGAACGGCTTGCTGGTCAGCGCGCCGACCGGGCACAGGTCGATCATGTTGCCCGACATTTCGGAATCGACCGTCTTGCCGACGAACGTCGTGATTTCCGAGTGCTCGCCGCGGCCCAGCATGCCGAACTCCATCACGCCGGCGATTTCCTGGCCGAAGCGGACGCAGCGCGTGCAGTGGATGCAACGCGACATTTCTTCCATCGAGATCAGCGGGCCCACGTTCTTGTGGAACACCACGCGCTTCTCTTCCGCGTAACGCGACGACGACTTGCCGTAACCGACCGCCAGATCCTGCAGCTGGCATTCGCCGCCCTGATCGCAGATCGGGCAGTCGAGCGGGTGGTTGATGAGGAGGAATTCCATCACCGACTGCTGCGCCTTCACGGCCTTGTCGGATTGCGTATGGACGATCATGCCGGCCGACACGGGGGTCGCGCAGGCAGGCACGGCCTTCGGCATCTTCTCGACTTCGACGAGACACATCCGGCAGTTGGCCGCAACCGACAGTTTCTTGTGATAGCAGAAGTGAGGAATGTACTTGTCCGCCTTGTGCGCAGCCTGGATCACCATGCTGCCTTCGGGCACCTCGACCTTCTTGCCGTCTATTTCAAGTTCAACCATGATGGTGAATGGTCCTTAACCTATTTCCGCCCGTTCGCGCCTTCGCCCGACCGTGCGCTCAAATTCCGCAACCGGGTTCGCTTCAGGCTGCCGCCGCGTGCGCGTGGCCGCCGACCATGCAGTGCTTGTGCTCGACGTGGTACGCGAATTCGTCCCAGTAGTGCTTGAGCATCCCGCGTACCGGCATCGCCGCCGCATCGCCGAGCGCACAGATCGTGCGGCCCATGATGTTCTCGGCCACCGAGTTCAGCAGGTCCAGATCTTCCTGGCGGCCTTCGCCGTGCTCGATACGGTTCACGACGCGATACAGCCAGCCGGTGCCTTCACGGCACGGCGTGCACTGGCCGCACGATTCCTCGTAGTAGAAGTACGACAGGCGCAGCAGCGAGCGCACCATGCAGCGCGTCTCGTCCATCACGATCACCGCGCCGGAACCGAGCATCGAGCCCGCCTTCGCGATCGAATCGTAGTCGAGATCCGTCTGCATCATGATGTCGCCCGGGATCACCGGCGCCGACGAACCGCCCGGAATCACGGCCTTGATCTTCTTGCCGCCGCGCATCCCGCCGGCGAGCTCCATCAGCGTCGCGAACGGCGTGCCGAGCGGCACTTCGTAGTTGCCCGGACGCTCGACGTCGCCCGACACCGAGAAAATCTTCGTGCCGCCGTTGTTCGGCTTGCCGATCTCGAGGTAATTCTGCGGCCCGATGGACAGCAGGAACGGCACCGCGGCGAACGTCTCGGTGTTGTTGATCGTGGTGGGCTTGCCGTACACGCCGAAGCTCGCCGGGAACGGCGGCTTGAAGCGCGGCTGGCCCTTCTTGCCTTCGAGCGACTCGAGCAGTGCCGTTTCTTCGCCGCAGATGTACGCGCCGTAACCGTGGTGCGCGTGCAGCTGGAACGAGAATTCCGAGCCCATGATGTTGTCGCCGAGGAACCCCGCGGCGCGCGCTTCATCGAGCGCGGCTTCGAAGCGTCGATACACTTCGAAGATTTCGCCGTGGATGTAGTTGTAGCCGACGGTGATGCCCATCGCGTACGCGCCGATGGCCATGCCTTCGATCAGCGCGTGCGGGTTCCAGCGCAGGATGTCGCGATCCTTGAACGTGCCCGGCTCGCCTTCGTCCGAGTTGCAGACGAGGTACTTCTGCCCCGGGAACTGGCGCGGCATGAAGCTCCACTTCAGGCCGGTCGGGAAGCCCGCACCGCCACGGCCACGCAGGCCCGACGCCTTCACGTCGGCGATCACCTGCTCGGGCGGAATCTTTTCTTCGAGAATGCGGCGCAGCTGCTTGTAGCCGCCGCGCGCGACGTAATCTTCGAGATGCCAGTTCTCGCCGTTCAGACCAGCGAGGATCAGCGGTTTGATGTGACGGTCGTGGAGGGACGTCATTTCGAGAGCTCCTCAAGCAGCTGGTCGATCTTCTCGCGGCTCATGAAGCTGCACATTCTGTGATTGTTCACCAGCAGCACCGGCGCATCGCCGCACGAGCCCATGCATTCGCCTTCCTTCAGCGTGAACTTGCCGTCGGGCGTGGTCTCGCCGAAGCCGATGCCCAGCTTCTGTTTCAGGTAGTCGGCAGTCGCTTCCGCGCCACCGTCCGGGCCGAGCTGGCACGGCAGGTTCGTGCAGAGCGTGATCTTGTGCTTGCCGACCGGGTTGAGCTCGTACATCGTGTAGAACGTCGCGACTTCCTGCACGGCAACGGCCGGCATGCCGAGATAGTCCGCGACGAACTGCATCAGTTCGGGCGACAGCCAGCCGTGCTCTTCTTGAGCCACGGCCAACGCCGACATCACGGCGGACTGTTTCTGATCGGCGGGATACTTCGTCAACGCTCGATCGATTTCCTTCAGGCCTTCAGCTGAGATCATTTTCAGACACGACTCTTTCAATTCCTACCGAACGAACAACCTGCCGCACACTGGGGTGCATGGACGGCAGACCTGGCGCTCACTCTGTTGACAGCTTGCGAAGCCGCGCCGGTTCAGCGCGCATCGCGTGTGACTTGCTGCTCGCCGCCCGCTCGCGCGGGCGGCGCTAACCATTAGCGATCGATTTCGCCGAACACGATGTCCTGCGTACCGATGATCGTGACGGCGTCGGCGATCATGTGACCGCGTGCCATTTCGTCGAGCGACGCCAGGTGCGCGAAACCCGGTGCGCGAATCTTGAGGCGATACGGCTTGTTGGCACCATCCGACACGAGGTAGATGCCGAACTCACCCTTCGGATGCTCGACCGCCGCGTACGCTTCGCCTTCCGGCACATGGAAACCTTCGGTGAAGAGCTTGAAGTGGTGAATCAAGTCTTCCATGTTGGTCTTCATGCCGACGCGCGACGGCGGTGCAACCTTGTGATTGTCCGTCATCACGGGGCCCGGATTCTTGCGGAGCCACTCAATACACTGTTTCGCGATGCGGATCGACTGGCGCATTTCTTCGACGCGCACCAGATAGCGGTCGTAGCAATCGCCGTTCACGCCGACCGGCACGTCGAAATCCATGCGATCGTACACTTCGTACGGCTGCTTCTTGCGCAGATCCCAGGCGATGCCCGAGCCGCGCAGCATCGGGCCCGTCAGGCCCATCTGCAGCGCACGCTCCGGGCTGACCACGCCGATCCCGACCAGACGCTGTTTCCAGATCCGGTTGTCGGTGAGCAGCGTTTCGTATTCGTCGACGCACTTCGGGAAGCGCGTGAAGAAATCGTCGATGAAGTCGAGCACCGAGCCGCTGCGCGCTTCGTTCATCTTCGCGAGCGCCTTCTCGTTGCGAATCTTCGACGCCTTGTATTGCGGCATTGCGTCAGGCAGATCGCGATAGACGCCGCCCGGACGGTAGTACGCCGCGTGCATCCGGGCGCCGGACACCGCTTCGTACACGTCCATCAGGTCTTCCCGCTCGCGGAACGCGTACAGGAACACGGCCATCGCGCCGACGTCGAGCGCGTGCGCGCCGATCCACATCAGGTGGTTCAGCACGCGCGTGATTTCGTCGAACAGCACGCGGATGTACTGCGCGCGCTCCGGCACGTCGATGCCGAGCAGCTTTTCGATCGCGAGCACGTAGCCGTGCTCGTTGACCATCATCGACACGTAGTCGAGACGGTCCATGTACGGCACGGACTGGATGAACGTCTTGGATTCCGCGAGCTTTTCCGTCGCGCGGTGCAGCAGGCCGATGTGCGGATCGGCACGCTGGATGACTTCGCCGTCGAGCTCGAGCACGAGGCGCAGCACGCCGTGCGCTGCCGGGTGCTGCGGGCCGAAGTTGAGCGTGTAGTTCTTGATTTCTGCCATGACGCCCCCTTAATGTTTCAGACCGCCATAGCGATCCTCGCGGATCACGCGCGGCGTGATTTCGCGCGGCTCGATCGTCACCGGCTGGTACACGACCCGCTTTTCTTCCGGGTCGTAACGCATTTCGACATAGCCCGACACCGGGAAGTCCTTGCGGAACGGGTGGCCGATGAAGCCGTAGTCGGTGAGGATGCGGCGCAGGTCGGGGTGACCTTCGAACACGATGCCGTACAGGTCGAACGCTTCGCGCTCGTACCAGTTCGCGGAGGTCCAGATGTCGACCAGCGATGCCACGATCGGCAGGTCGTCGTCCGGTGCGAATGCACGCAGGCGCAGGCGCCAGTTGTTCGTGACCGACAGCAGGTGCGACACGGCCGCGAAACGCGGGCCGTCGTAGGCGCCGTCGCCGAAGGTCTGGTAGTCGACGCCGCACAGGTCGATCAGTTGCTCGAAACGGAGCTTCGGATCGTCGCGCAGCATCTTTGCGACTTCGAGGTAATCGCTCGCCTTCACGACGAGCGTCAGTTCACCGATCGCTTCGGTGAGGCTCACCACGCGCGCGCCGAGCGCGGCTTCGAGGTTTGCCTTGAGGGTCTCGATTTTGCTTGCCATATTGAGGGGACGCTCGGGGCTTTATTGACGGGCGATGGTATTGGTGCGGCGGATCTTCGCCTGAAGCTGGATCACGCCGTAGACCAGCGCCTCGGCCGTGGGCGGACAGCCCGGCACGTAGACGTCGACCGGCACGATCCGGTCGCAGCCGCGGACCACCGAGTACGAGTAGTGGTAGTAGCCACCGCCGTTCGCGCACGATCCCATCGAGATCACCCAGCGCGGCTCGGCCATCTGGTCGTACACGCGGCGCAGCGCGGGCGCCATCTTGTTGCAGAGCGTGCCGGCGACGATCATCACGTCCGACTGGCGCGGGCTCGGGCGGAACACGACGCCGAACCGGTCCAGGTCGTAACGGGCCGCGCCCGCATGCATCATTTCGACGGCGCAACACGCGAGCCCGAACGTCATCGGCCACAGCGAGCCGGTACGCGTCCAGTTGATCAGCTTGTCAGCCGTCGTGGTGACAAACCCTTCCTTCAAGACCCCTTCGATACTCATTTGCTTTCCACTCCAGACGAGCGACCGAGCGTGGCCGCCCATGCAAACCGGCGATTAACCCATCACTCCCAGTCGAGGCCGCCTTTCTTCCAGATATAGGCAAAGCCCAGCAGGAATTCGAGCAGAAAAATCATCATTGCGATGAAACCCGGCCAGCCGATATCCCGGAGCGCGACGCCCCACGGAAACAGGAATGCGGTTTCGAGATCGAAGATGATGAACAGGATGGCGACGAGGTAGTACCGGACGTCGAATTTCATCCGGGCGTCTTCAAAGGCTTCGAAGCCGCACTCGTACGGTGCGTTCTTCTCGACGTCCGGCTTGTTGGGACCAAGGAGCTTGCCGATGCTGACCAGCGCTATACCTAAACCAGTGCCCACGAGGAGGAACAACAAGACGGGGTAATAGGCTGCGAGGTTCAAGGCAATCCTCTATCGGTTGGTTCTGAGCGTCCGGAGAATACCACTTCCGGCGGAAGGAATCATTTCGGAGTGCAGGCGATCGCAAGACAACCGCAAGCACACCCCAGAAATGAAAAATGCCAGCCACTAGAAGCGGCTGGCATTGAGTAACTTTGGTGCCGACGGCGAGACTCGAACTCGCACAGCTTTCGCCACTACCCCCTCAAGATAGCGTGTCTACCAATTTCACCACGTCGGCACTGCATGCAACCGGGGTTGTAACTACTTGTTTCCCGCGAATCGCTTCAAGAATTAAATTCTAACCCGACTTCGAGATTTGTTCAACGCACAATCGCAAAAAATTTAACTTTTTATTTCGGGACGTCCTGGCCCGGCGCGCTTGCAGCCGAACCTGCTGCAGCGGACGCCGCGACGGCCGGCGCCGATGCTGCAGGCGCCGATGCCGGTGCGGTCGCGACCCCACCCAGCACGCCCGCCGACGGCGTCGACTTGTACGAACCGAGGTACGTCAGCGCGAGCGTCGCGACGAAGAAGATCGTCGCGAGAATGCCCGTCGTACGCGACAGGAAGTTCGCCGAGCCCGTTGCACCAAACAGGCTGCCCGATGCGCCGCTGCCGAACGCAGCGCCCATGTCGGCACCCTTGCCGTGCTGCAACAGCACGAGACCAATCACACCAAGTGCAGACAGCACCTGCACCACAATAATCAGCGTCTTGAATAACAGCATCACACCCACCCGAATGGATCAGGCGACCGGACCGACCGGCCGCCGTCATGGTTCAATTCGATCTCGGACCGCTCAGCGCGCGGCCCGGCAGATCGCCAGGAAATCTTCCGCCTTCAGCGACGCGCCGCCGATCAGGCCACCGTCGATGTCCGGCTGCGCAAACAGCTCTTCCGCGTTGTCCGGCTTCACGCTGCCGCCGTACAGCACGGACACGTCCGCCGCACCCTTTGCCGCGAGACGCGCACGCAGGAACGCGTGCACGTCCTGCGCCTGCGCCGACGTCGCGCTCTTGCCCGTGCCGATCGCCCAGACCGGCTCGTACGCGACGACGATGCGCGCGGCCTCGTCGGCCGTCAGCACGGCCAGCACTGCGTCGAGCTGCGCACCGACCACCTGCTCGGTCGCGCCCGACTCACGCTCGTCGAGCGTCTCGCCGACGCACACGACCGGCGTGAGCCCCGCCGCGAGCGCGCGCTGCGTCTTCGCCGCGACCGTCTCGTTGCGTTCGCCGTGATACGCGCGGCGCTCCGAGTGACCGACGATCGCATAGCGTGCGCCGAACTCCGCGACCATGGCTGCCGCCACTTCACCGGTGAACGCGCCCTGCTCGTGCGCCGACACGTCCTGCGCCCCCCAGGCGACACGGCCGCCGTCGAGCTGCGCCTGAACCTGCGCGAGATACGGGAACGGCACGCACACGCCGACCGACGTCTCGGCCGCCACCGCGCCCGCGCCCTGCACCACTTCGTTCAGCAATGCCTGGTTGCCGGCCAGCCGGCCGTGCATCTTCCAGTTGCCGATCACACGCTTAGTTCTCTGTTTCGACATCGTGTCTGTCTCGTCACCGCTTGGTCATTAACGCGCCGGAACCGGCCGTCAGGTTTGATCTGGCGAAGCAAACCGGCGATTTTACTGCGCGCGGCTTGAACCGGTCAAACCGCGCATGTCAAGCCCGGCCGCATGGGCCGTCAGGCGTTCGCACCCCAATCGAGCACGATCTTGCCGGTATGCTCGCTGCTTTCCATCAGCGCATGCGCCTGCGCGGCGTCCGCCGCCGGCAACACGCGATAGATCACCGGCTTGATGCGGCCGTCGGCAAGCAGCGGCCACACGCGCGCCTTCAATTGCGCGGCGATCTGCGCCTTGAATTCGACCGGACGCGGGCGCAGCGTCGAACCCGTGATGGTCAGCCGGCGACGCAGGATCTCGCCCAGGTTGACGTCGGCCTTCGCGCCGCCGAGCAGCGCGATCAGCACGAGGCGGCCGCCATCCGCGAGCGCGGACAGTTCGCGCGGCACGTACGAGCCCGCGACCATGTCGAGGATCACGTCGACGCCGCGATCGTGCGTCAGCGACTTCACGACCTCGACGAAGTCTTCCGTCTTGTAGTTGATCGCACGCTCCGCGCCGAGCGCCTCGCACGCACGGCACTTGTCGGCAGTACCGGCCGTCGCGAACACGCGAAAGCCGAGCGCATGCGCGATCTGGATCGCCGTCACGCCGATGCCGCTCGAGCCGCCCTGCACGAGCAGCGTTTCCTGCTCGCCGCCCTCGCCCGCGCCGAGCTGCGCGCGGTCGAACACGTTGCTCCACACCGTGAAAAACGTCTCGGGCAGCGATGCGGCCTCGATATCGGTGAGCCCGTCGGGCACCGGCAGGCATTGCAGCAGCGGCGCGACCGCATATTCCGCATAGCCGCCGCCCGCGAGCAGTGCACACACGCGATCGCCGAGCTTCAGGCCGAACGGGTTCTGAGCGGCGTCGGACAGGTCGCCGCCGACGATCTCGCCCGCGACCTCGAGGCCCGGCAGATCCGACGCACCCGGCGGCGGCGCATACGCCCCCTTGCGCTGGAACACGTCGGGCCGGTTCACGCCGGAAGCCGCCACCTTGATCAGCACTTCGCCGCGCTTCGGTTCGGGGCGCGGACGCTCCGCAAGCTTCAGCACGTCGGGGGCGCCGAACTCGGTGATTTCGATGGCTTTCATGGTGAGGGTCGCTCCAGGATCAGGATCGGAATCGGATGGCGCACCCGCACGCGGCACGGGGCGCCTTGCCGGCGCTGCTGCGCCGCACAACGATGCTACAGAAAAAACGGCCGGCACGCTTTCGCACTGCCGGCCGTTGATCCGCCTATCCGCTTACTGCTGCGGCGGCGTGTCCGACTGCGACGCTGCCGCTGCTTCGTTCAGCAGCGCCTTCGCCGACAAACGCACGCGACCCTTTTCGTCCGTCTGGATGACCTTGACCTTCACTTGCTGGCCTTCCTTCAGGTAGTCGTTGATGTCCTTCACACGCTCGTTGACGATTTCCGAGATGTGCAGCAGGCCATCCTTGCCCGGCAGCAGGTTCACGATCGCGCCGAAATCGAGCAGCTTCAGAACCGTGCCTTCGTACACCTGACCAACTTCGATCTCGGCCGTGATCTGCTCGATGCGCTTCTTCGCTTCGGCCATGCCGTCGCTGTTCGTGCTCGCGATCGTCACGACGCCGTCGTCGGAGATGTCGATGGTCGTGCCGGTTTCTTCCGTCAACGCGCGGATCACCGAACCGCCCTTGCCGATCACGTCGCGGATCTTTTCCGGGTTGATCTTGATCGTGATCATGCGCGGCGCGAATTCCGACAGTTGCGTGTTCGCACCCGAAACCGCCGACGTCATCTTGCCGAGGATGTGCATGCGGCCTTCCTTCGCCTGCGCGAGCGCGACCTGCATGATTTCCTTCGTGATGCCCTGGATCTTGATGTCCATCTGCAGCGCCGTCACGCCTTGTTCCGTGCCGGCCACCTTGAAGTCCATGTCGCCGAGGTGGTCTTCGTCGCCGAGGATGTCGGTCAGCACCGCGAACTTGTTGCCTTCGAGGATCAGGCCCATCGCGATACCCGCGACGTGTGCCTTCATCGGCACGCCGGCGTCCATCAGCGCGAGGCAGCCGCCGCACACCGACGCCATCGACGACGAACCGTTCGATTCGGTGATTTCCGACACGACGCGGATCGAGTAGCCGAATTCGTCGGCGCTCGGCAGGCACTTGACCAGTGCGCGCTTCGCGAGGCGGCCGTGGCCGATTTCGCGGCGCTTCGGCGAGCCGACGCGGCCCGTTTCGCCGGTCGCGAACGGGGGCATGTTGTAGTGGAGCATGAAGCGCTCGCGGTACTCGCCTTCGAGCGCGTCGATGATCTGCTCGTCACCCTTCGTGCCGAGCGTCGCGACGACCAGCGCCTGCGTCTCGCCGCGCGTGAACAGCGCCGAGCCGTGGGTACGCGGCAGCACACCGGTGCGGATTTCGATCGGGCGCACGGTGCGCGTGTCGCGGCCGTCGATGCGCGGCTCGCCGTTCAGGATCTGCGAACGGACGATCTTCGCCTCGATGTCGAACAGCACGTTGCCGACCGTTGCCTTGTCGGCTGCGACCGTACCGGCTGCCAGCGCATCTTCCTCGAGCTTCGCCGAGGTTGCTGCGTAGACTTCCTTCAGCTTGGTCGAGCGTGCCTGCTTGTCGCGGAGCTGGTAAGCAGCGAGCAGGTCGTTCTGTGCCAGCTCGGTCACGCGAGCGATCAGCGCTTCGTTCTTCGGCGCCGGCTGCCAGTCCCACTCGGGCTTGCCGCCTTCGCGAACCAGTTCGTGGATCGCGTCGATCGCGACCTGCATTTGCTCGTGGCCGAACACCACGGCGCCCAGCATCACTTCTTCCGACAGCTGATCGGCTTCCGATTCGACCATCAGCACGGCACGCTCCGTACCTGCGACGACGAGGTCGAGGCTCGACGCCTTGATCTGGTCACGCGTCGGGTTCAGCACGTATGCGTTGTCGATGTACGCCACGCGCGCGGCACCGACCGGGCCGTTGAACGGCAGGCCCGACACGGCGAGCGCAGCCGATGCGCCGATCAGCGCGGGGATGTCCGCCGGGATTTCCGGGTTCACGGACAGCACGTGGATCACGACCTGGACTTCGTTGTAGAAGCCTTCCGGGAACAGCGGGCGCAGCGGACGGTCGATCAGGCGCGACGTCAGCGTCTCGTGCTCCGACGGACGGCCTTCGCGACGGAAGAAGCCGCCCGGGATCTTGCCGGCCGAGTAGGTCTTCTCGAGGTAGTCGACGGTCAGCGGGAAGAAATCCTGACCCGGCTTCGCCGACTTCGCGCCGACGACGGTTGCCAGCACGACGGTGTCTTCGACGTCGACGATCACGGCGCCGCTTGCCTGGCGAGCGACTTCACCGGTTTCGAGGCGCACCTTGTGCTGGCCCCACTGGAATTCCTTCACGACCTTGTTGAACATGGACATGGTTGCTCCTTTGAATTCATGCATTTCATTCGCCGCGCCGGCCATCCCGCGCGGCGGCGTCCCGACCGAATCACCCGGAGCAAGGTGTGTTTTTTATGCCATTCCAGCGCGGCGCTCATGCAGCGACGCGCTGGAATGACACAAATCCTGCCCCGGTATCAGTCGTTGCGGCAGCCCGGCACAACCGTGCCGGACAGCCTGCGGTGCGTGTGACGCTACGCACCGCGCAAAAACAAAATGCCTGTATCAGCGGACTGACACAGGCATCTTGCTGGCGGCAATCGCCTCGATTACTTACGCAGACCCAGCTTCTCGATCAGTGCGCGGTAACGGTCGGCATCCTTGCCCTTGAGGTAGTCGAGCAGCTTGCGGCGGCGGCTCACCATGCGCAGCAGGCCGCGGCGGCTGTGGTGATCCTTCGCGTGGGTCTTGAAGTGACCCGTCAGTTCGACGATACGTGCGGTCAGCAGTGCGACCTGGACTTCGGGGCTCCCCGTGTCGTTGGTACCGCGGGCGAACTGAGCAACAACTTCCGACTTCTTGATATCTGCAACAGACATGTGATTTCCTTTCTAACTGAACAGGCGGACACGGAAGAATGGCCGTGCCGTGACTTACAACCGGCGCGCATTGTAGCACAACTCCGCGCCGTTCTTACCGCCTCCTGTCACGGGCGCGTCATCGAACAGGCGGACGGCATCTCCGTGCGCGGCGCCGGCACCGCGAGCACCGTGCGGAAGCCGTAGCCCGAACCCTCGTTGTCGAAGCGCACACCCGGCGTGCCGACCTTGTCCATCTCCATCACGTAAAGGGGCTGGATCAGCTGGTGATCCTGCGCGCGCATCTTCGACGCGTGGAAGCCGTCGTCGAACGACAGGCCCTCGAGCGCGCGTGCGACCGCGACGGGGTCGGCGGAACCCGCGCGGTTCATCGCGGCGGCCAGCATCTCGATCATCAGGCTCATCCGTCGCACCGGATAGTCGTCCTGGGCGGCCGGAAAACGGCTCCGGAACGCGCGGTAGAACGCATCCGATTTCGCGCCGCCCGCGTTCGGATGCCAGTCCGCCACGGCCACGACCCGTCCGACACCGGCATCGCCGAGTGCCGCCGGCGCACCGAGGCTGTTGCCGTAGAAGGTATAGAACTTCGCATTCAGCCCCTGCTCGCGCGCCGCCTTCACGAGCAGCGTGAGGTCGTTGCCCCAGTTGCCGGTCACGACGGCGTCGGCGCCGCTCGCGCGGATCTTCGCGATGTACGGCGAGAAATCCTTGATCCGGCCGATCGGGTGGAATTCGTCGCCGGCGATCGTCACGTCCGGGCGCCGCGCGACCAGCACCTGCCGGGCGAGCACGCTGACGTCGCGGCCGAAGCTGTAGTCCTGGTTCAGCAGGTAGACCTTGTGGAGCGCGCGGTCGCGCGCCATCACGTCCGCGAGCGCGGCCATCCGCATGCCCGCGTGAGCATCGAAACGGAAATGCCAGAAACTGCAGCGTGCGCCGGTCAGCGCCGGATCGTCGGCCGAATAGTTGAGGAACAGCATCCGGTTGTCCGGATCGCGCGCGTTCAGCTTGTCGAGCGCCGCGACGAGCGCGGCGGCGACGGCCGAACTGTTGCCCTGCGTGACGAACCCGATATGGCGGTCCGCGGCCGCGCGCAACTGCACGAGCGCCTCCTCGGGGCTCCCTTTGCTGTCGAGCACCACGAGTTCGAGCGGATGCGCGCCATCGCGCAGCTTCACGCCGCCCGCCGCGTTGACCTGCTCGACGCCGAAGCGCAGGTTGCGCTCGACCGCCGCGCCCGCATTCGCGAACGGGCCCGACATCCCTTCGATCAGCGCGATCCGCACCGGCTCGCCGCCGGCAAACGCCGACGACACCAGCATCCATCCCGCGCTCAACGCGAGCGCACACCGCTTCCACCCCTGCATCGGCCACCTGCCCTTCAATCTGCCCGAGAAGCGCGGATCATAGGCCGGCGCCCCCGCCGCCCGCAAGCGCGACGCGCCCGGCGATCCGCACCGATTTTTTCCACGCGATGCGCCGTCGCACGCCGTCCGTGATAAAACGGGACTTGTTTCCGTGTTCTGGAGAATCCCCATGCGCATTCGCATTTCCGCGCGCCTGCCGGTGCTGGTCGCCAGCGCCGCCGCGCTGCTGGCCGGTTGCGCGCAACCGTGGCAGCAATACCAGGCCGGCCAGGACGAGTCGGCGATCGTCGCACGCATGGGCCCGCCGCGCGAAATCTACGACCTGCCCGGCGGCGGCAAGCGCCTGATGTGGCCGACCCAGCCGATGGGCGAAATCACCATCGCGGCCGACGTTGACGCGGCCCACAAGATCGTCAACGTGCGCCAGGTCCTGCAGCCGAACGAGTTCTATCGCGCGGAGATCGGCAAGTGGACGAAGACCGACGTCCTCGTGAACTTCGGACGCCCCGTCGAGACGTCCTACTTCCCGCTGATGAAGCGCGAGGTGTGGACTTACCGGTATCTCGAGGACAACGTCTGGTACATGATGTACAGCTTCTACTTCGATCCGCAGGGCATCCTGCGCATCACGCAGAAAACGCCCGACCCGCTGCACGACCCCGACCGCCGCAACCTGTTCTGACCGATTACGCATTTACGCGCAATATTCAGCATGGCCATTCACGAATCATTGCGTGAATGGCCATTTCCTTTTTTCCGCTTCCCGATTAATTCGGAAAATGCGACGGAAATCTTTTCCGATCGATGACATTCCGATGGCACCTCGCTGACATCCCCGTCATACGGGCCTTTGCGCGGAAACAGGCATGCGCGGTGCATGTCATGCGGCGAATTGGTGCATGCAATGCACTACGCCAAATCAATTTGAAACAAATTGTTTCATCACCCCCGAAGTGCTAGGGCATACCCCTAATATCAGTCGAAAAACAACCTTTCAATTTAGAAAGAATGCCATTGCGACATTTTTGCCGATATTCGTTTGCCTTTATCACAAAGGAGTCCTCATGAATCGCCCCAAGAGCATGCTGGTTGCCAACATCGCCTGGGCCCGCGAGACGCGTGAATACACGCCCGGCTTCTTCGACGCGCTCGCGCGCGGCCAGAATCCGCGCGTGCTGTGGATCGGCTGCGCCGACAGCCGCGTGCCGGCCGAGACCATCACGCACTGCGCGCCCGGCGAGTTGTTCGTCCATCGCAACATCGCGAACCTGTTTCATCCCGACGACGACAATTCCGCCAGCGTCCTCGAGTACGCGGTGCGCGTGCTGCAGGTCGACCACGTGATCGTGTGCGGGCACTACGGATGCGGCGGCGTACGCGCGTCGCTGCTGCCGCCGCCGTCCGACCTGCCGCACGTCGCGCGCCGCATCGCGCCGCTCTGCGCGCTCGCGCGGCGCCATCGCGACACGCTGGACGGGCTTGACGACGCGGCCGCCGCCGACCGCCTCGCCGAACTCAACGTGCTCGAACAGGTGAGGCTGCTGCGCGCGTCCCCGATCGTGCAGGGCCGCGAACGGCCGCCGCTCGTGCACGGCTGGATCTTTTCGCTCGCCGACGGCCGCCTGCAGGAACTCGATTCCGGCTACACCACGCCGTCCGCCGACGTCGAACCCGTGCAGGCCGCGACGGCCGGCGCGCTCGGCTGACCTACCCCGCCCCCAAGCCAATGAAATCGCCCCAACCATGAAACTGAACGAGCGCCTGTCCACCCTGCCGCGCGACGTTGTCGCCGGCGTCGTCGTTTTCCTCGTCGCGCTGCCGCTGTGTCTCGGCATCGCCAATGCATCCGGCGTCGAACCGTTCGCCGGGCTCGTGTCCGGGATCGTCGGCGGCATCGTCGTCGCGCTGCTGAGCGGCTCGTCGCTGTCCGTCAGCGGGCCGGCCGCCGGCCTCGTCGTGATCGTCGTCGAAGGCATCGCGCAACTCGGCAGCTTCTCCGCGTTCCTGCTCGCGGTGCTGCTGTCCGGCGTGCTGCAGTTCGGGTTCGGCATGCTGCGCGCCGGCCGCTTCGCCGCCTACGTGCCGTCGCCCGTCATCAAGGGCATGCTCGCCGCGATCGGCCTGCTGCTGATCGTTAAGCAGATTCCGTTTGCCTTCGGTATCGGCGGGTCAGCCGCGCAATCGTTTGCGAATTGGCCGGGCCTGCCGGTCGCGTGGGCCGCGACGGCCATCGCGCTCGCCTCGCTCGCGCTGCTGGTCGCGTGGGACACGCCCGCGCTGCGCCGCTTTGCGCTGGTGCGCGCGGTGCCGGCCCCGCTTGCAGTGGTCGTGCTGGGGATCGGCGCCACGCTCGTGCTGAGCGTCGTCGCGCCGTCAGTTGCGCCGGGCGCCGCCCATCGCGTGACGCTGCCCGAACTCGGATCGTTCGCGGCCTTCGCGGCGTCGCTCAAGCATGCGGAGCTCGGCCCGAACTTCGCGCAGCTCGTCAATCCTGACGTGTGGCGGGTCGCGATCACGCTTGCGGTCGTCGCGAGCCTCGAGACGCTGCTGAGCCTCGAAGCGGTCGAGCAGATCGACCCGAAGCGCCGGCCGACCCAGCCTGACCGCGAGCTCAAGGCCCAGGGCGTCGGCAATCTCGTCGCGGGCGCGGTCGGCGGGCTGCCGATCACGTCGGTGATCGTGCGCAGCTCGGTGAACGTCAATGCGGGCGCGCAAAGCCGGATGTCGGCGATCGTGCACGGGATGCTGCTGCTCGCGAGCGTGTTCGCGCTCACCGGCCTGATCAACCTGATCCCGCTCGCGAGCCTGGCCGCGATCCTGATCCACACCGGCTTCAAGCTCGCGAAACCGGCGCTGTTCCGCTCGGTGCTGAAACAGGGGCCGGCCGCATTCGTGCCGTTCGCCGCGACGATCGCCGGCGTGCTCGCGGTCGACCTGCTGTTCGGCATCGCGCTCGGCCTCGCCTGCAGCGTGCTGGCGGTCGCCGTCGCGAACCTGAAGAGTCCCGTCACGCTCGCGCAGCACGACGACCACTTCCTGCTGTCGTTCCGCAAGGACGTGTCGTTTCTCGGCAAGGTGCAGGTCAAGCATCACCTGCGGCACATTCCCGACCGCGCCGCGGTGATCATCGACGCGACGCGCGCCGACTACATCGATCACGACGTGCTCGAACTGCTCGACGCGTTCGTCGCCGATGCGCCGCGACGCGGGATCGCGGTCGAGTTCCGGCGGCGCAGCCCGGCGCCGCGCACGGCCGCGCGCCGCTGGCTGTTCCGTGCGCCGGCTGCCGAATGAGCCGTGGATGAGTGGGTACATGAAAAAACACCCCAAAGGTCGGATCAAAAATCCAACTTTTGGGGTGCAGTTCAGCGGCACAGGGCCGCACCGGGCGTTTCGGGGACGCGCTGCGCTTACGAGCGCTGCGGATTGACCTTGTCGTCCTTCGAATGCAGCTTGTTCAGTGCGGAGATGTAAGCCTTCGCGGATGCGGCGACGATGTCCGGATCGGTGCCGACGCCGTTGACGATCCGCCCGCTCTTCGACAGCCGGACGGTCACTTCGCCCTGCGCCTGCGTGCCGGTCGTGATCGCGTTCACCGAGTACAGCAGCAGTTCGGAACCGCTGCCGACTTCGCTCTCGATCGCATTGAACGTCGCGTCGACCGGGCCGTTGCCGCGCGCCTCACCGGTCACTTCCTTGCCTTCGACCGCGAACACGATTTTCGCCTGCGGTTGCTCGCCCGTCTCCGAACGCTGCGACAGCGACACGAACTTGAAGTGCTCCTGCTCGTGCGCGAGCGCCGATTCCTCGGACACGATCGCGATGATGTCTTCGTCGAAGATCTCGGCCTTGCGATCGGCCAGATCCTTGAAGCGCATGAACGCGGCATTGAGTTCGCTCTCGCTGTCGAGCGATACGCCGAGTTCCTGCAGGCGCTGCTTGAACGCGTTACGGCCCGACAGCTTGCCGAGGACGATCTTGTTCGCGGTCCAGCCCACGTCTTCCGCGCGCATGATCTCGTAGGTGTCGCGGGCCTTCAGCACGCCGTCCTGGTGAATGCCCGACGCATGCGCGAACGCGTTCGCGCCGACCACCGCCTTGTTCGGCTGCACGACGAAGCCGGTGATCTGCGACACGAGCTTCGACGTCGGCACGATCTGCGTCGTGTCGATGCCGACGTCGAGGCCGAAGTAGTCCTTGCGGGTCTTCACGGCCATCACGATTTCTTCGAGCGACGTGTTGCCCGCGCGCTCGCCGAGGCCGTTGATCGTGCACTCGATCTGGCGCGCACCGCCGATCTTCACGCCGGCGAGCGAGTTCGCCACCGCCATCCCGAGATCGTTGTGGCAATGCACCGAGAAGATCGCCTTGTCCGAGTTCGGAATGCGCTCCCGCAGCGTCTTCACGAGGTTGCCGTACAGCTCCGGCACGCCGTAGCCGACCGTATCGGCGATGTTGATCGTCGTCGCGCCTTCCGCGATCACGGCTTCCAGCACGCGGCACAGGAAGTCGAGATCCGAGCGGCTGCCGTCTTCCGGCGAGAATTCGACGTTGTCGGTGAACTTGCGCGCGAAGCGCACCGCGAGACGCGCCTGCTCGAACACCTGGTCCGGCGTCATCCGCAGCTTCTTCTCCATGTGCAGCGGCGACGTCGCGATGAACGTGTGGATCCGCGCGCTGTTGGCCGGCTTCAGCGCGTCGGCCGCACGCTGGATGTCCTTGTCGTTGGCGCGCGCCAGCGAGCAGATCGTGCTGTCCTTCACGAGACCGGCGATCGTGTGGATCGCGTCGAAATCGCCGTTCGAGCTGGCCGCGAAGCCGGCCTCGATCACGTCGACCTTCATCCGCTCGAGGTGCTTCGCGATGCGGATTTTCTCTTCCTTCGTCATCGACGCACCGGGCGATTGTTCGCCGTCACGCAACGTCGTATCGAAAATGATCAGCTTGTCTGTCATGGGGGGCTCCAGGGCTCTTTATACGGAAGTCAAACGTAACGAGATCGCGCCACCGCTGGCGACGCTCGACAACAGACGAAGCTTGACGGGGGGCGAGAACGGTCAGCGCGGCAGGCGCGCCGAAGCTAGCGCGCGTAGCGGCGCACCGGCTAGAAGGAGGGAGAGGCGGGAAAATGCAGTCATGCCAAAGACTATAGCGGCATTCCGTTGGGTGCGCAATCGGACGGCACCCGGGGTTTCCGGCCGCACGGGCCGATCCAGGGACAAATGAAAACGGCGACCCAGGGGCCGCCGTTTCCGGGCAAAGCATGCGCGTGCGTCAGTGATCGCGCTGCGACGAGCGCGCCGGATTCGCGCGCCCGCGGATGGCCATGTAGCCCCAGAACACGTAGCCGGACAGCCCGTACAGCACGAACAGGCAGAACAGCATCAGCGGCGGATCGGACGACACGAGCACGAACGCGACGACGACCAGCAGGATCGCCGCGAACGGCACGCGGTGCCGTACGTCGAGCGCCTTGCCGCTGTAGAACGGCGCGTTCGACACCATCGTCACGCCCGCGTAGATCGTCAGCACGAACGCAACCCACGGCAGCCAGCCGAGCTTCATCGGCACGCGGTTGTCGGTGGCGAGCCACACGAAGCCCGCGATCAGCGCGGCGGCGGCCGGGCTCGGCAGCCCCTGGAAGAAGCGCTTGTCGACAACGCCGATGTTCGTATTGAAGCGCGCGAGGCGCAGCGCGGCGCCCGAGCAGTACACGAACGCGGCGAGCCAGCCCCAGCGGCCGAGATCCTTCAGCACCCACTCGTACATCACGAGCGCGGGCGCGACGCCGAACGACACCATGTCCGACAGGCTGTCGAACTGCTCGCCGAACGCGCTCTGCGTATGCGTCATGCGTGCCACGCGCCCATCCATTCCGTCGAGCACCATCGCGACGAAAATCGCGATCGCGGCGATCTCGAAACGCACGTTCATCGCCTGCACGACCGCGAAGAAGCCGCAGAACAGCGCGGCGGTCGTGAACGCGTTCGGCAGCAGGTAGATGCCGCGCGTCTTCAGGAACCGCTGGCGCGCGGCGCGGCGGCTCTCGATGGGCACCGGATCCTGCGCCATCACCTTGTTGCGCCGGAACGGGCGTGGCGTCTGGCCGGCGCCGTTGCGCGGCCGACGCGGTTTGAATGCGGCCATCGTGCGCTCCGCCGCTTACTGTTCGAGTTCGGCGAGGATCGTCGACGACGCGTAGACCTTCTCGCCGATCGACACCTTCGCGCGGCTGCCGAGCGGCAGGTACACGTCGACGCGCGAACCGAAGCGGATGAAACCGTAGCGCTGGCCGCGCGACAGCGGTTCGCCCGCGCGCACGTAGCAGAGGATCCGGCGTGCGACGAGGCCGGCGATCTGCACCGCGGTCACGGTCTTGCCGCTCGCCGTCTGGATCACGACCGCATTACGCTCGTTCTCGGTCGACGCCTTGTCGATCGCCGCGTTCAGGAACGCGCCCGGGAAGTATTCGACCTTGGAGATCGCGCCATCGACCGGCGAACGCTGCGAATGGACGTTGAAGACATTCATGAACACGCTGATCTTCAGCGCTTCGCGGTTCGCGTACGGGTCCTGCGTGGTCTCGACCGCGACGATGCGGCCGTCCGCCGGGCACAGCACCGCGTTCGGCTGCGCCGGGATCGGGCGCTGCGGGTCGCGGAAGAACTGGACGACGAAGACGAGCAGCAGCCAGAACGGCCACGCGAAGCCGAAGCCCCCGACAGCATGGATCAACAGCGCGATGACGGCTGCAATCGCGATGAACGGCCAGCCTTCGCGCGCGATGATCGGATGAGGATAGTTCATGGATTCGTTCTGTGTTCGGTGAATTGCAAAGCCCGTAGGATAGCAAAAGCCGCCCGGGGCACTGCTGCCTTCGGGCGGCTTTTTGGTACCGGCCCTCTATTCGAGGGGCCGGAACAGCACGCGGTGCTTAGTTCTTCGACTGGTCGACGAGCTTGTTCTTCGCGATCCACGGCATCATCGCGCGCAGCTTCGAGCCGACTTGCTCGATCTGGTGCTCGGCCGTCAGGCGGCGGCGCGACTGCAGCGTCGGCGCGCCTGCCTTGTTCTCGAGAATGAAGCTCTTCGCGTACTCGCCCGTCTGGATGTCGGTCAGGCACTGCTTCATCGCCTTCTTCGTCTCTTCCGTGACGATGCGCGGGCCCGTCACGTACTCGCCGTACTCGGCGTTGTTCGAGATCGAGTAGTTCATGTTCGCGATGCCGCCTTCGTAGATCAGGTCGACGATCAGCTTCAGCTCGTGCAGGCACTCGAAGTACGCCATTTCCGGCGCGTAGCCTGCTTCGACCAGCGTCTCGAAGCCGGCCTTGATCAGCTCGACCGTACCGCCGCACAGCACGGCCTGCTCGCCGAACAGGTCGGTTTCGGTCTCTTCACGGAAGTTGGTTTCGATGATGCCCGCACGGCCGCCGCCGTTCGCTGCCGCGTACGACAGCGCGATGTCGCGTGCCGCGCCCGACTTGTTCTGCGCAACCGCGATCAGGTGCGGCACGCCGCCACCTTGCGAGTACGTGCCGCGAACCGTGTGGCCCGGTGCCTTCGGCGCGATCATGATCACGTCGAGGTCGGCGCGCGGGATCACCGCGCCGTAGTGGACGTTGAAGCCGTGCGCGAATGCCAGCGCCGCGCCCTGCTTGATGTTCGCGTGGACTTCCTTCGCGTACACGTCGGCGATCTGCTCGTCCGGCAGCAGCATCATCACGACGTCGGCGCTCTTCACCGCTTCCGCGACTTCCTTGACCGACAGGCCTGCGTTTTCGGCCTTGCTCCACGACGCGCCGCCCTTGCGCAGGCCGACCGTCACGTTCACGCCGCTGTCCTTCAGGTTCAGCGCGTGTGCATGGCCTTGCGAGCCGTAGCCGATGATCGTGACTTGCTTGCCCTTGATGAGGGAGAGGTCAGCGTCTTTGTCGTAGAAAACGTTCATGATGGTTCCTTCGCTAATTCAAAAATTCAACAATTCGTTCGGATGGAGTACTGCGGGCCGGGACATGACGGCGCACCCGGCGTGCCTGTCTGGCATCACACCTTCAGGATGCGCTCGCCGCGTCCGATGCCGGAGCTGCCGGTGCGCACGGTCTCTAGGATCGCGCCCGCGTCCAGCCCCTGGATGAATGCGTCGAGCTTGTCGCTCGCGCCCGTCAATTCGATCGTGTAGGTCTTTTCGGTCACGTCGATGATGCGGCCGCGGAAAATGTCCGCCATCCGCTTCATTTCTTCGCGCTCCTTGCCCACTGCACGTACCTTGATCAGCATCAGCTCGCGTTCGATGTGTGCACCGTCGGTCAGGTCCACCACTTTCACCACCTCGATCAGGCGGTTCAGATGCTTCGTGATCTGTTCGATCACGTCGTCGGAGCCAATGGAAACGATGGTGAGCCGCGACAGCGATTGGTCTTCGGTCGGCGCCACCGTCAAGGTTTCGATGTTGTAGCCGCGTGCGGAAAACAGACCGACCACGCGCGACAGCGCGCCCGGTTCGTTCTCCAGCAGGACGGAAATGATGTGTCTCATGTTCGCTTCTTCCAGAATGTGTCCGTGTCGATTCACTCGCGCCGCGCGCTGCCGCGTGCCGCGCCGCCCTTCGTGAAGGCGGCCGCATCGGGCTCAGGCGCGCGTCGCGCCGTTACAGGTCTTCCGATCCGAGCAGCATCTCGGTGATGCCCTTGCCGGCCTGTACCATCGGCCAGACGTTTTCGGTCGGATCGGTCTGGAAGTCGAGAAACACGGTGCGGTCCTTCAGGCGCAGCGCTTCCTTCAGCGCCGGCTCCACATCCGAGGTCTTTTCGATCCGCATGCCGACATGGCCGTACGCTTCGGCGAGCTTCACGAAATCAGGCAGCGCATCCATGTACGAATGCGAATAGCGCTTGCTGTATTCGATCTGCTGCCACTGGCGAACCATGCCGAGATAGCGGTTGTTCAGCGAAATGATCTTCACGGGCGTTTCGTACTGCAGGCAGGTCGACAGTTCCTGGATGCACATCTGGATCGAGCCTTCGCCCGTGATGCACAGCACGTCGTCGTCCGGGTGCGCCATCTTGACGCCCATCGCTGCCGGCAGGCCGAAGCCCATCGTGCCGAGGCCGCCGGAGTTGATCCAGCGACGCGGCTTGTTGAAACGGTAGAACTGCGCCGCCCACATCTGGTGCTGGCCGACGTCCGAGCACACGAACGCATTGCCGTCCGTCAGCTCCCACGCCTTCTCGACCACGTACTGCGGCTTGATGATCTCGCTTTCGCGGTCGTACTTCAGGCAGTCCTTCGAGCGCCAGCCCTCGATGTCCTTCCACCATTGCGCGAGCGCCTCGGTGTCGGGGCCATGCTCGGCCGTCTGCAACTGCTCGATCAGTTCCTTCAGCACTTCCTTCACGTCGCCGACGATCGGGATGTCGACCTTCACACGCTTCGAGATCGACGACGGGTCGATGTCGATGTGGATGATCTTGCGCGGACGCGACGCGAAGTGCGCCGGGTCGCCGATCACGCGGTCGTCGAAGCGGGCACCGATCGCGATCAGCACGTCGCAGTGCTGCATCGCCATGTTCGCTTCGTAGGTGCCGTGCATGCCGAGCATGCCGAGGAATTTCTTGTCTGACGCGCGATAGCCGCCGAGGCCCATCAGCGTGTTCGTGACCGGGTAGCCGAGCAGGTCCGCGAACTGGTTCAGTTCACGCGACGCGTCGGCGAGGATGATGCCGCCACCCGTGTAGATGTACGGGCGCTTGGCCGTCAGCAGCAGTGACACGGCCTTACGGATCTGGCCCGAATGGCCCTTCGTGACCGGATTGTACGAACGCAGCGACACGCTCTTGACGGGCTCGTATTCGCACGGCGTCTTCGAGATGTCCTTCGGGATGTCGATCAGCACCGGGCCCGGACGGCCGGTGCGGGCGATATAGAACGCCTTCTTGACGGTTTCCGCGAGGTCGCGCACGTCCTTCACGAGGAAGTTGTGCTTCACGCACGGACGCGTGATGCCGACGGTGTCGCACTCCTGGAAGGCATCCTGGCCGATCGCGGCCGTGGGCACCTGGCCGCTGATCACGACCATCGGGATCGAATCCATGTACGCCGTGGCGATGCCGGTCACCGCGTTGGTGACACCGGGGCCCGACGTCACGAGACAGACGCCGACATTGCCGGTGGAACGCGCATACGCATCCGCTGCGTGCACGGCCGCCTGTTCGTGGCGCACCAGCACGTGCTGAATCTTGTCCTGCTTGTAAAGCTCGTCGTAGATGTAGAGTACCGAGCCGCCGGGGTAGCCCCAGATGAATTCGACGTTTTCATCGGCCAGTGCCTTCATGAGCACCGTACCGCCGATGGAGTCGCTATCGGGAGGGGAAAGGGGTTCCGACGTGGAGAATTCCGCGCTGGGCATGTTCATTTTGACCTTTCGAATTTTCGGCAAAAAATTGATCGGGTGCTCTCTGCCGGGCTTGTGGCTCGGGTTCAAGCGGCGCGTCCAGTTTGAAGGGCAGGCTTCTTGGGCCAGCCTCAAATGAGACCATCACTTCATGTTGCGAATCATTGACGATAGCGGGTCGCGATGGGGTCGTCAAGCAAAATATCCCGCAGCGCATCATGAGTGCCGCCCGGCACCCCGCCGCCGCGGCTCGCGCGCAACGTGCGGCGCCCAACCCGGTGCCAAGCGGCGCGAAAATTTGATAGCATCCGCGGGTTTTACGAAATTTTTCGACCTTTTACACCACGCAGCGGCCCGCAGCGCATACCTTCACGGAATGGCATCAGACAAGGAACTCGCCGACTTTCTGGCGGGCGTCGAAAGGCGCGCGTTCAAGCAGGCTGCGTACGCCGTGCGTGACGACGATGCGTCGCTCGACATCGTGCAGGACGCGATGATCAAGCTTGCGGAGAAGTACGGCGACCGGCCGGCGGCCGAGTTGCCGCTGCTTTTTCAGCGGATCCTGCAGAACGCGATCCACGACTGGTTCCGCCGGCAGAAAGTCCGCAACACGTGGGTCACGCTCTTTTCGTCGCTGAACAGCAGCGACGACGACGACTTCGACCCGCTCGAAACACTCGAATCCGCGGACGACAACGCGGGCGTCGAAAGCAGCGAGCACCGCCTCGAACGAGAGCAGGTTCTGGCCCTGATCGACGAAGAAATCCAGAAGCTTCCGGCGCGTCAACGGGAAGCGTTCCTGATGCGTTATTGGGAAGATATGGATGTCGCCGAGACTGCCGCCGCAATGGGGTGCTCCGAGGGCAGCGTGAAGACGCACTGCTCACGGGCCACCCACACGCTGGCGCACGCGCTCAAGGCCAAAGGAATCACGCTATGAGCTCCGCTCCCGCAAATCGAGAACACGAATTCGCGTTGAAGGTGCGCCGCGCGCTGGACGAGTGCGCGGCCGACCTGCCTGCCGCGACCACCGACCGTCTGGCCGTCGCCCGCCGGGCTGCGCTCGCGCGCAAGAAGCCCGAAGCCGCGACCGTGCCGGTGTTCGTGCCGGCCTTCGCCGGCGCGGCCGGTGCGTACGGCACGGCGCCCGCGAGCCGCCCGCCGGCGTCGTTCGCGCGCCGCCTGCTGCGCGCGTGGCCGCTGGCCCTGCTGCTCGCGGGGCTCGTCGGCATCGCCTACTGGGAAGACATGCAGCGCACCGCCGAACTCGCCGATATCGACGCGGCGATGCTCAGCGACGACCTGCCGCTCAACGCGTATCTCGACCACGGGTTCAACGCGTATCTGTCGCGCGCTCACTAACAGACAATAACGAGGGGATCGCACGGGTGAGTCAGAAGCGCGGCCTGGCCGTATTTTTCGGATGCGTAATCGCGATCGCCGTTTCCTACGTCGCCACTTACCCACGATTCCACCCGGCCCCCGCGACGACCACCGCCGCGGTCAGCAGCCCTGCCGCGCCCGCATCGGCCGCGACCGGGCTGAGCACCGAACTCCCCCCGCTGCCCCTGCCCCTGCCGCTGCCGGCCGCTACCGGCCCGTTGTCGTGGGCGCGCCTCACGCCGGCGCAGCACGCGGCGCTCGCGCCGTTCGCCGACCAGTGGGACGGCTTCAGCGATGCCCGCAAGCGCAAATGGCTGAAGATCGCGTCGCGTTTCGCGAAGTTGACGCCCGATGACCAAAAGCGCCTGCAGGACCGGATGACCGAATGGGCCAGGATGACGCCCGAGCAGCGCCGCGTCGCGCGCGAGAACTACCAGAGTGCGAAGGAGCTTTCCGCACAGGCGCGCGAGCGGGCGTGGAAGGCATACCAGCAACTCCCGGAGGAGCAGAAGGAACGGCTCGCGGCCGCCGAGCGCCGCCGCCGGCCGAGCGTCGTCAGTGCGCCGCCGACCGTCGCCGACCGGGACGTGCGCCGCCTCGTCAATTCGCACGAACACCCGGCCAGCGGCCCGGCCACCGCACCGGCGCCCGTCTCGGCCGCCGTCGCGCCGCCGGTGCCCGCATCGTCGACGGCCGGCACCGCATCCGCGCCGGCTGCCGTGGCGCCGGTGTCGCCCGCCGACGCGCCCTCGCTGTTCAAGGGCTCCTGAGTGCCCGTGGCGAACGCCCACGCACCTGAAACTCCGGCCCCCGCGCCGTCCGTGCGGCGGCGCCTCGCCGCGCTGCTCTACGAAGGCGTGCTGCTGTTCGGCGTCGTGTTCTTCGCCGGGCTCGCGTTCAGCCTCGCGACGCAGCAACGCAACGGCCTCGTCCATCACAACCTGCTCGCCGCCTGGATCGCGCTCGTGGTCGGCGCGTACTTCGTCTGGTTCTGGACCCACGGCGGGCAGACGCTGCCGATGAAGACCTGGCGGCTGCGGCTCGAATCGTCGAGCGGCCGGCCGCTGAGCGCAGGCCACGCGCTCGTCCGCTATGCGCTCGGCTGGCTGTGGTTCCTGCCGCCGCTCGCGCTGCATCCGCTCCTCGGCCTGTCGGTACCCGTCACGCTCGCGCTCACCGCCGCATGGATCGCCGCCTGGGCCGGCGCCGCGCGGCTGCATGCCGAGCGGCAGTTTCCGCACGACCGGATCGCCCGCACGCGCGTCGTCGCGATACCGCGCTGACACGCGGCATTCGCCTGACGAAAACACCTCGCCGAGGCGACTTCCGCCCGTCCCGGCAGCGCTGCCCGACAATGACCGTCCGTTCTGTACGGCACATTACGCAACGCCCCGTCATTCACTGCTAAACACCCTGCAGCGGTCGTAATAAGAACGTCTCGTGACTGTCATGGCACAGTCACGCCCGCATGGCGGAATGCCGGTAATGTCAACCGGCGCGAGTCATGCATGGGCCAGAAAACGTCCGCGACCTCCCTGTTCCGTCACCCCATCGGCGCCCGCGCCGCCACAGCGTTCCTGTCCGGTTCTGCCGCAACCGACGGGCTGGTCTCGCAAGACCCGCCTGCGGGGCACGCCACGCAGCATGACGACCCCGACTCGTCGGCCCACCGCTACCGCACCATCTGGCTGTCCGACATCCACCTCGGCTCGAGCGGCTGCCAGGCGCCGTACCTGCTCGACTTCCTGCGTCACAACGATTCGGAGTACCTGTACCTCGTCGGCGACATCATCGACGGCTGGCAGCTGAAGAAGGGCTGGTACTGGCCGCAGGCGCACAACGACGTCGTGCAGAAGATCCTGCGCAAGGCACGCAAGGGGACGCAGGTCGTCTACATCCCCGGCAACCACGACGAAGGCGCGCGGCAGTTCTGCGATCTCGCGTTCGGCGACATCCAGGTGCGCGGCGAGGCGTTCCACACGACGCTCGCAGGCAAACGTTTGTGGATCGTGCACGGCGACCTGTTCGACGGCGTGATCCAGCACGCGAAATGGCTCGCGTACCTCGGCGACACGCTCTACACGCTGATCCTCGTGCTGAACCGCTGGTTCAACCGGATCCGCAGCCGGCTCGGCTTCCAGTACTGGTCGCTGTCGCAGTACCTGAAGCACCAGGTCAAGAACGCCGTCAACTTCATCTCCCAGTTCGAGACCGTGATGACCGACGAGGCGCGCCGCCGCGGCTGCGACGGCGTCGTGTGCGGCCACATCCACAAGGCGGAGATCCGCGACATCGACGGCGTGCTGTACTGCAACGACGGCGACTGGGTCGAAAGCCTGTCCGCACTCGTCGAGACGATGGAAGGCGAACTGAAGATCGTCTACTGGACGGTGATGCGCACCGCACCGACGGAGACCACGTCGCGCAAGGCCAAGGCCACTGCCTGACACCCCCCTACTTACAGGACAAAGCCGCGATGAAGATCATGATCGTCACCGACGCGTGGGAACCGCAGGTCAACGGCGTCGTGCGCACGCTGAAGAGCACGTCGCGCGAACTCACCGCGCTCGGCCACCGCGTCGAACTGCTGACGCCGCTGGAATTCCGTACGGTGCCCTGCCCGACCTACCCGGAGATCCGCCTGTCGATCCTGCCGTACCGCAAGCTGCGCGCGCGGATCGATGCGTTCGCACCCGACGCGCTGCACATCGCGACCGAAGGCCCGCTCGGCCTCGCCGCGCGACGCTACGCGCGTTCGCGCAAGCTGCCGTACACGACCGCGTACCACACGCGCTTTCCGGAATACGTGCAGGCGCGCTTCGGCATCCCGCTCGCCGCGACCTACCGCTTCCTGCACTGGTTCCACGGCCCGTCGCTCGCGGTGATGGCGCCGACGCCGGTCGTCAAGCAGGACCTCGAGAAATTCGGCTTCACGAACGTCGTGCTGTGGACGCGCGGCGTCGATCTCGACGTGTTCCGGCCGATGGAATCGAAGGTGCTCAATACCGCGCGGCCGATCTTCCTGTACGTGGGCCGCGTCGCGATCGAGAAGAACGTCGAGGCATTCCTGCGCCTCGACCTGCCCGGCTCGAAGTGGGTCGCGGGCGAAGGCCCCGCGCTCGCGGAGCTGAAGTCGCGCTATCCGGAAGCAAACTATCTCGGCGTGCTGTCACAGGCCGAGCTCGCCAAGGTGTATGCTGCGGCCGACGTGTTCGTGTTCCCGAGTCGCACCGACACGTTCGGCCTCGTGCTGCTCGAGGCGCTCGCCTGCGGCACGCCGGTAGCCGCGTATCCCGTGACGGGCCCGATCGACGTGCTCGGCGAAGGCGACGCCGGCGCAATGCACGAAGACCTGCAGGAAGCCTGCCTCGAGGCGCTGAAGATCGAACGCACCACTGCGCGCGCGTGGGCCGAACGCTTCTCGTGGCGCGCGGCATCCGAGCAGTTCGCGTCGCATCTGAAGCCGCTGCCGAAGACCGCGTACTCGCCAGCAGAAGGTGCCGCCGTTTGAAACGAGACCTGAACGACAAAATCCCGCCCCCCGACGCAACGCCGCAACGGCACCGCCCGTTCGACGAGGAAGAGCCGCACGCCGACGCGGACGTGCACGCGCACGAGCCGCTCGGCCCCGACGATCGGCTCGCGCCGCTGCCGCCGAACCCGTACAAGCGCCATCGCGGCATCACGCGCGCCTGGTACGCCCTCAAGCATTCGCTGAACGGCTTTCGCGTGGCGATCCGCGAGGAGAGCGCGTTTCGCCAGGAACTCACGCTCGCCGCGCTGATGCTCCCGATCGGCGCGTTCGCACCGGTGCCGGCGGCATCGCGTGCGCTGCTGATCGCGTCGGTGCTGCTCGTGCTGATCGTCGAGCTGCTGAACTCGAGCGTCGAGGCCGCGATCGACCGCATCTCGCTCGAGCGTCATGAACTCTCGAAGCGCGCGAAGGACCTCGGCAGCGCAGCCGTGACCGTCGCGCTGTTCGCGTGCGTGACGACGTGGGGCTTCGTGCTCGGCCCCGTCGTCGCACGCTGGCTCGGCTTCTAGACGGCTGCCCCGCGGGTATCTGGCGCACCGCCCGCGTGCGGCGCTGCACCATGCGCCGCGCGGGGCGGCGATCACGAAATGCCCCGATGTGGCGAAACCCCGGTTTATAATCGTCCGCTAGACATAGAACAGCAACCCGCGCCGGACGAATCACGCAGCATCGATTGCAGCGCCCGCCAGTCCGGCACACACAGGGCCGGACGACATGGAAGCGAAACCTCCCCGCCGCACCCGCGAACGGATTCTCGAGTTGTCGTTGAAACTCTTCAACGAGATCGGCGAGCCGAACGTCACGACCACGACGATCGCCGAGGAAATGGAAATCAGTCCAGGCAACCTGTACTACCATTTCCGCAACAAGGACGACATCATCAACAGCATCTTCGCGCAGTTCGAGCAGCAGATCGAACGGCGGCTGCGCTTTCCCGAAGATCATCGTCCGACGATCGACGAAACCTGGTCGTACCTGCAGTACATGGCCGATTTCATGTGGACCTACCGGTTCCTGTATCGCGACCTCAACGACCTGCTCGCCCGCAACCGCACGCTCGAGACGCACTTCAAGCAGATCATCAGCCACAAGGTGCGCTTCGCGCGCGACATGTGCGAGCTGCTCGTGTCCGACGCCGAGATGGTCGCGACGCCCGCGGAGATCGAAGTCATCGCCACCAACATGGCCGTCATTTCGACGTACTGGCTGTCGTATCAGTACGTGATGCATCCGCGCAAATACAACGACCAGGACGCGATCCGCGAGGAACTGCACCAGGTCAGCATGCACGTGATCTCCGTGATGGCACCGTACCTGCGCGGCCGTTCGCGCCAGCTGTTCGACGACCTGGTCTCGGGCAAGCTGCCGAAGCGCCAGTTCACCGACTACCTGCCGCCGCGCGACGGCTCGCCGCGCCCCGCCGACAGCCCCGTCGTCACCGGGCAGGCACCCGCCAAGGACTCCAAGCAATGAAGGCTGTTTGTGTTTACTGCGGCTCGTCGTCCGGCGTGCGGCCGGTCTATGCCGATGCCGCGCGCGCATTCGGTCGCGCGCTCGTCGATGCGGGCCTCACGCTCGTCTACGGTGGCGGCCGGGTCGGCCTGATGGGCGTGATCGCCGACGAAGTGATGGCGGCCGGCGGCCGTGCGGTCGGCGTGATCCCCGAACTGCTCGTCGACAAGGAAGTCGGCCATACGGGGCTGTCGGAACTGCACGTCGTGCCCGACATGCACCACCGCAAGAAGATGATGGCCGATCTCTCCGACGCGTTCGTCGCGATGCCCGGCGGCGCCGGCACGCTCGAAGAGCTCTTCGAAGTCTACACGTGGGCGCAGCTCGGCTATCACCGCAAGCCCGTCGCGGTCTACAACATCGATTCGTTCTACGATCCGCTGATCGCGCTGTTGCGTCATACGGTCGACGAGGGCTTCATGCGTCCGGCCTATTTCGACGCACTGTGCGTCGAGTCGGAACCCGTCGAGCTGATCGAGCGACTGCGTCGCTACCAGCCGCCCGCCCGCGACAAGTGGGCGCCCGACGCGGCCAAGTAACCGTCACCGGAACCCGCACGCGATGACCGCACCGTCCGACCGCAAGGCCGTCCTCATCACCGGCGCGAGCCGTGGCATCGGCCGCGCGACCGCCGTGCTCGCGGCCGAGCGCGGCTGGGACGTCGGCATCAACTACGCGCGCGACGCGGCGGCGGCCGAACTCACCGCGCAGGCCATCCGCGATGCGGGCGGCCGCGCGTGCGTCGTCGCGGGCGACGTCGCGAACGAAGCCGATGTCGTCGCGATGTTCGACACCGTCACGGCCGCATTCGGCCGCCTCGACGCGCTCGTCAACAACGCGGGCATCGTCGCGCCGTCGATGCCGCTCGCCGACATGCCGGCCGACCGGCTGCGGCGGATGTTCGACACCAACGTGCTCGGCGCGTATCTGTGCGCGCGCGAGGCCGCGCGCCGGCTCTCCACCGACCGCGGCGGCCGCGGCGGCGCGATCGTCAACGTATCGTCGATCGCCTCCCGGCTCGGCTCGCCGAACGAATACGTCGACTATGCGGGGTCGAAAGGCGCGGTCGACTCGCTGACGATCGGTCTCGCGAAGGAACTCGGCCCGCACGGCGTGCGCGTCAACGCGGTCCGACCCGGCCTGATCGAGACCGACATTCACGCGAGTGGCGGCCAGCCGGGCCGTGCGGCCCGCCTCGGCGCCACGACGCCGCTCGGCCGCGCGGGCGAAGCGCAGGAGATCGCCGAAGCAATCGTCTGGCTGCTCGGCGACGCGGCGTCCTACACGACGGGCGCCCTGCTCGACGTCGGCGGCGGCCGGTAATTCCGCACTGCCGCACATCAAAAACCGCCGTCCAAAGCAATCCGTCGTCACGACACCACAAATCTCCACAATTTCGTGACACGAACGGTAATCCACCGTAACAATTCCGTGGTCTACTAGCGGACATTCAGACAGGTGTCATAAACATCCGTCCGTTGGCCTTTGATATGGCCCCAATCGGTCCTGCCCACGTCGCCGGACCGGCTCGACTCGACCCGAGATTCCTTCCATGCCTGGAACCGCAGCGCCCAGCCGGCGACGCACGTCTGTGCCCGCTCCGGCCCCGCACACCCACTCGACCGCCGACGCCGATCTCACCGCAACGCTCGACGCCGCCGGCACGCCCGTCGCCGCGTCGACCGCCGCCACCAGCACGACGCGCGAACGCTCGCGCCTGCTCGGCTGGCGCGCGTGGCTGCTCGTCGCCGCGCTGATCTGCGCGTATACGCTGCCGGGCGTGCTCGGCCACGATCCGTGGAAGCAGGACGAAACCTACACGTTCGGCATCATCCAGCACATGCTCGAGACCGGCGACTTCGTCGTGCCGACCAATGCCGGCCTGCCGTTCATGGAAAAGCCGCCGCTTTACGCGTGGGTCGCGACCAGCCTCGCCTGGCTGCTGCAGCGCGTCATGCCGCTGCACGACGCGGCCCGGCTCGCGAGCGCGCTGTTCGCCGCGCTGGCATTCGGCTTCATCGCGCGCGCGGCGCGCGTCGCCAGCCGCGCGGACGCCTGGCTCGACCTGCGCGTGATCGGTCCCGTCGTGCTGAGCGCCGGCACGCTCGTCGTCATCAAGCACGTGCACGACATGATGACCGACGTCGCGCTGTTCGCCGGCACGGCAATCGCGTTCTGCGGGCTGCTCGAACTCGTGATGCAGCACGTCACGCGCGCGCAGCAGATGCGGCACGGGCTGCCGGTCCGGCCGTCGGGCCGCTGGGCCGCGCCGATCTTCGGCGCGGGCGTCGGCATCGCGCTGATGACGAAGGGGCTGTTCGTGCCGCTCGTGTTTGCCGCCACGCTCGTCGGCGCGATGGTGCTCTATCCGGCCTGCCGCACCCGCGCGTTCGCGCGCTCGCTCGGCATCGCCGCACTCGTGTTCGCGCCGTTCGCGCTCGTCTGGCCGACCGCACTGTTCCTGCGCTCCGAGACGCTGTTCATGACGTGGTTCTGGGATAACAACGTCGGCCGCTTCTTCGGTTTCTCCGTCCCCCAACTGGGCGCGGAAAACGACAAGCCGTTCTTCATCCTGCGTGCGTTCCTGCTCGTCGGCTTCCCGGTCGCGCCGCTCGCGATCGTCGCGCTCGCGCGGGGCGCATGGCGCGACTGGCGCACGCCGCGCATCGCGCTGCCGGTGATGTTCACGGTCGTCGGGCTCGCCGTGCTGCAAGTGTCCGCGACGTCGCGCCAGCTCTACATCCTGCCGTTCTTCGCCCCGCTCGCACTGGTCGCCGCACAGGCCATCGACCGCCTGCCGCGCCAGCTGCATCTCGCGTGGGACTACCTGAGCCGCATCCTGTTCGGCACGGCCGCCGCGCTCGCCTGGGCCATCTGGGCGGTGATGGCCGATCCGGCCGCGTCGCGCAAGGATCTGACGCTGCTCGGCCGCTGGCTGCCGCTCGACTGGACGATGCCGATCGAACCCGCGCTCGTGATCGGTGCGCTCGCGCTGACGGTCGGCTGGCTGACGCTGCTGCCGAAGCTGCGTACGACCGGCGTCTGGCGCGGCGCGCTGTCGTGGGGCGCCGGCGCACTCGTTGCGTGGGGGCTCATTTACACGCTGCTGCTGCCGTGGCTCGATGTCGCGAAGAGCTACCGCTCGGTGTTCGACGACCTGAACGCGCACCTCGCGCTCGAATGGAACGACGGCGACTGCATGGCGAGCCTGCACGGGCTCGGCGAATCGGAAGCGCCGATGCTGTACTACTTCTCCGGCATCCAGCACACGCCGATCGCCGACGCGAAGACGACGCGCTGCACCTGGATGATCGTGCAGGGCGTGCGGGCCGTCGATCCGGCGCCCGGCGACGAATGGAAACTGTTCTGGACGGGCGCCCGCCCGGGCGACAACGAGGAACTGCTGCGCGTGTACGTGCGCACGCCTGAACAGCACGTCGAGTAATGCGGGGAGGCACGGCAGACGCGCCGCCGTGCTTGCCGTCGTAGCGGGCGTGGCATGGTGAGCACCACCGCCCGAGCAGCGAACAGCCATCGGGAAATGCGCGCCGCCGACCGGCGTGCCCTGCCGCCACCGTGCCCGCGTGACCCCGTGGGCCTCCCCTCTTCCCGCGTCACACCGCCGCCCGAATCCTCAGAACGACGAACCAGGCTCGCGAAGAAACGCCGTCTCCTCGTCGCTCGATGCCCGACCGAGAATCGCGTTCCGGTGCGGAAAGCGGCCGAAGCGCTCGACGACGGCCGCATGCAGCAACGCGAAGCGATGATAGCTCTCGCACCCTGCTTCGTCGCGAATGCCCGCGCACAGGCGCACGGCTTCGCGCTGGCTCTCGACCGACTCGTCATGCTCGAACGGCAGATACGCAAACGCGCGGTGATGGCCGCTCGGCAACTGCGCGTCCCAGCCGGCCGCGACGACGCGGCGCGCGAGCGCGAGCGCCTTCGGATCGGCGGCAAACGCGCGCGGCGTGCCGCGATGGATGTTGCGCGAGAACTGGTCGAGCACGACGATCAACGCCAGTGCCCCCGACGGCGAGCCCGCCCAGTGATCGCAAGCGCCGTCGCACGCGGCGTCGAGCAACGCGCCGTAGCGCGTGCGCAGCACGTCGTCGAATGCCGCTCCGCCGTTGAACCAGACCTTGCGGTTCTGCCCGAACTCGGCCGAGCCCGGCTCGCCGAACCAGAAATCGAGAATTTCCCGCGCTTGCGGATCGAGCGCCGCCGCGCCCGCGTGGGGGGTGTCAATCGTCATGCAAACTCCAGTACGAGGCGCCGGGTGCGCGCGCTCTTCTTTTCCAGTTTCGCGACCCGCAGCTCGCCGATTTCGGACGTATTGCGCACATGCGTGCCGCCGCACGGCTGCAGGTCGACCTGCTCGATGCGCAGCAGCCGCACACGGCCGAGGCCCATCGGCGGCTTCACGCTCATCGTGCGCACGAGGTCCGGCCGCGCGGCCATCTCGTCGTCGGTGATCCATTCGGTCGTGACCGGATGCGCGCCGCCCACCAGGCCGGCGAGGCGCCGCTCGACGTCATCGCGGTCGATCGCGTCGGACGTCGCGAAATCCAGCCGCACGTAGTCGGCCGTCACGCTGCAACCATCGACTGCGTACGGCAGCACCGCGCACATCAGGTGCGCCGCGGTATGCAGCCGCATGTGGCGATAGCGGCGCAGCCAGTCGATCTCCGCGATCACGCGCGTGCCGGGCTCGAGCGCCGCGACGCTTACCTCCTGCCCCGGTGCGGGCACGTGCACGGCGTCGTCGGGCGTCGCGCCGTCGAACTTGGCCTTGCGCGTATCGGCAATCGCGATCGTGCTGCCGTCGGGCAGCGTCAGCGTGCCGGTGTCGCCGGCCTGGCCACCGCCGAGCGGATAGAACACGGTGCGGTCGAGCCGGATGCCGTCGTCGCCGACGGCCAGCACGACCGCGTCGCATTGCGTGAGGTACGCGTCTTCGCGAAACAGCGCTTGTGTCGTCATCGGGCGAGCCTCGTATCGATTGGGGGAAGCGGCCAGTGTCGCGCCGCGCGGCGCGCGCGCCCAGACGCAGATCGTCCCGCGCGCGGGCGGCGGCGTACCGGTCGATCAACCGGGCCGGTTGCGCATCCAGTCGGCCGTGTCGTAGAACGAATGCATGAGCCGCTCGCGCAGCGGCTCGGGCAGCCCGATGTCCTCCATCGCCCACGCCATGCAGCGCAGCCACTGGTCGCGCTCGACCGACGCGATCGGGAACGGCAGGTGCCGCGCGCGCAGCCGCGGATGGCCGAACCGGCTGATGTAGTGGTCGGGGCCGCCGAGCCACCCGCACAGGAACCAGAAAAACTTGTCGCGCGAACCGTCGAGCGAATCCGGGTGCAGCGCGCGAATCTGCGCGAACTCGGGCTCGAGATCCATCAGGTCGTAAAAGCGGTCCACCATTTCGCGCACGCGGGCTTCACCGCCCACGAGCTCGAACGCCGTCGGCTGCGACGGCGCATCGTCATTCACATCGGTCATACGGATAGTCGGAAAACAGGATCTTCGGGGCCGCCGGCGACGCTCATGCGTCGCGCAGCGACTGCAGCGCGGGGCGCCGCAGCACATTATGCAGGCTCAGCCAGCCGGCCGCACCGGCGCACGCGACGCCGGCCGCGATGCCGGCCGGCACGAGCCACGGATCGACGGCGAGCTGGAAATCGAACACGCGCGACGCGAGCACCCAGCCGACCGCGATCGCGCCCGCCGACGCCAGTGCACCGGCCAGCGCGCCGACCACGACGAACTCCGCGCGCTGCACCGCGTTGACCTGCGCGCGCGACGCGCCGAGCGCGCGCAGCAGCGCGGCCTCGCGCACCCGCTCGTCGCGCGTGCCGGCGAGCGCCGTGTACAGCACGAGCACGCCGGCCGCGAGCGTGAACATGAACAGGAACTGCACCGCGCCGACCACCTGCAGCATCATCCGCTGCAACTGCGCGAGGATCGGCGCGACGTCGATTGCGGTCAGGTTCGGATAGCGCGCGATCAGCGGATCGAGCAGCGCGGCATTCGATGCCGGCAAATGGAAGCTCGTCAGGTACACGGCCGGGAAATCCTTCAGCACCGGCGGCGGCATCAGCACGAAGAAATTGACACGGAACGAACCCCAGTCGAGCTTGCGCACGCTCGTGATCGGCGCGTCGACCGTCAGCCCCGTCACGTCGAAGCGCAGCACGTCGCCCGGCTTCACGTTCAGCGTCTTCGCGAGGCCCGCCTCGATCGAGATCTGCGGCGTCGCCGCGGTGCCGAACCAGTCGCCTTCGACGATCCGGTTGTCGGACGGCAACCGGGTCGTATAGGACAGGTTGAACTCGCGGTCGACGAGCCGGCGCGCCTCCTCGGACGGGTAGGCCTCCGGATTCACCGGCTTGCCGTTGATCGCGACGAGGCGGCCGCGCACCATCGGCTCGGGCACCGCGTCGCGCACGCCGTGCGCGGCCAGATAGGCCGCGACGTCGGCGCGCTGGTCGGGCTGGATGTCGATCAGGAACTGGTTCGGCGCATCGGGCGGCGTCGACTGCTGCCAGCCCGCGACGAGGTCGTTGCGCGTGATCGCGATCAGCAGCAGGCACATCAGGCCGAGCGCGAGCGCGGTGATCTGCAGCGCGCTCGCCGTGCCGCGCCGGTGCAGCGACGCCAGCGCGTAACGCCAGCCGACGCCCGCGGCCACGCGCGCGTTGCGCACCGCACGCGCGGCGGCGAACAGCACGAGCCGCGCGATCAGCGCGAAACCGACCAGCGCGCCGGCGAAACCGCCCGCGACGATCAGCCCGAGTTTCAGGTTGCCGGCGGCCGCGATCAGCAGCCCCGCGAACAGCACGACGCCGACCGCATACGCGACCCACGCCGTGCGCGACGCGTCGCCCCACTCGCGCCGCAGCACGCGTACCGGCGGCACGCGCGTGAGCGGCACGAGCGGCGGCAGCGCGAAACCGAGCAGCAACACGAGCGCGGCGCCCATGCCGATCAGCGCCGGCCACAGCGTGGGGGGCGGCAGCACCACGTCGATCAGGCTGCCGAGCGCGGCCAGCAATGCCCAGTGGCCGCCATAGCCGAGCACCGCGCCTGCAGCGCCGGACACGATCCCGATGCCAGCGAATTCGAGTGCGAACAGCGCGCCGAGCGTGCGGCGGCTCACGCCGAGGCAGCGCATCGTCGCGCAGCCGTCGAGATGGCGCCGCATGTAGCGCTGCGCGGCCATCGCGATCGCGACCGCCGCGAGCAGCGCGGTGAGCAGCGCGACAAGCGTCAGGAAGTGGCGTGCGCGATCCAGCGTCTGCCGCACCTGCGGCTGGCCTTCCTGCAACGACTCGAGACCGACGCCGCGCAGCTTCCCGCCGTCGACACGTGCGTGCGCATACGCCTCGAAGCGTGCGACGGCCTGCTGGTCACCGGCAACCAGCAGCCGGTACGTGACACGGCTGCCATAGCCCGTGAGCCCCGTCGCGGCCAGCTCGTCCGCGCGCATCATCAGCCGCGGCGAGAAATTGACGAAGGAAAACCCGCGATCGAGCTCGCGGGAGATCGACGCGGCGACCTTGAACGTGCGCAGCCCGACGCGCACCGTATCGCCGGCCTTCAGGTGCAGCGCATCGAGCAGCGCCGGATCGGCCCAAACGGTGCCGGGCGCGGGAATCGCGGCCGCCTTCTGCGCGGTGGCCGCGCCGGCCGGCAGGATCTCGACCGCGCCGCGTAACGGATAGCCGGGCGACACGGCCTTCACGGCCGCGAGGCGCGACGGCGCCGCGTCGGTCGCCTGCCCGCCCGTGGCGGACGCGATCATGCTCGGGAAGATGGCGGTCGTCGCAGTACGCAGGCCGAGCGCGCGGGCCTGCTGATCGAACGACGGATCGACGGGACGATCGGCCCGCACGACGAAATCGGCGCCGAGCATCTGGCGCGCGTCGCGCTCGAGCCCCTGGCGCAGGCGGTCGGCGAGGAAGCCGACGCTCGTCAGCGCCGCGACCGCGAGCACCAGTGCAAGGACGAGCAGCGTCAACTCGCCCGCGCGCCAGTCGCGCGCGGTCATGCGGGCGGCCTGGCGGATCAGGTCGCGCAGGCCGAAGCGGCCGGCATGCGCGTTCACCTCATGGCCGGGGTGCCCGGCCGGCGGCTGCGCCGCGGGTTGCCGCCCCTTCAATCGCGCTTCCCCCCGATCGAGTTGAGCCGCGACACCATGTGGTTCGCCATGCCGCGAAAGCCGCCCGAGACACCGCGCCACAGGCGCGGGAGCGCCCACGCGGACGCCGCGATGAAGGCGGCAAGCAGCACGAGGAACGCGAGCGGAACGAAGAACGCGAGCACGAGCCCGCCGACCACGAGGCCGTCCTCGGTCGACGACGCGATCCAGTTCGAAATCGGTTCGGGCGACAGGTTGATCATCGCGCGCGTGCCGGCCTTCGCCACGTGCGCGGCACCGGCGAGCGAGCCGCCGGCGAGCCCTGCGACCGCGAGCACGGTCGGATCGGCATGGCCGAGCGCGCCGGCTGCGAGCACGGCGCCGGCCGGAATGCGGATGAAGGTGTGCACGGCATCCCACAGCGAGTCGAACGCGGGGATCTTGTCGGCAAGGAATTCGGTGACGGTGAGCACGGCCGCGGCGCCGATGACCCACGGCGACATCAGGACGGCCAGCGTGTCGGGCAGGTGGAGCCAGCCGAACCGCGCCAGCACGCCGGCGATCAGCACGGTCAGGTACAGGCGCAGGCCGCTCGCCCACGCGAGCCCCGCGCCGAGCGAAATGGCTTCGATCATGGCCCTCTCCTTGCACTTTCCGTGCGATTTGCCGATTGATCGGATCGGGTCGGACAGACCGGCCGCGCGGCGCGTGGCGACCGGCACCGCGTGCCGCGAGAAGCACGACGGTATTCAGGCCCGAATGCGTTCCATTATAGACAGGCTAGATGGGCGGCCGGCGCAAATCCGCAGTGCGGCACCGGGCGCGCACGCGCCCGGGTGCCGTCGTCACGCAGCCGACGACAGCTTCAGGCCGATCAGCCCCGCGACGATCAGCACGGCGCTCGCGACGCGCGCGACGGTCAGCGCCTCGCCCATCATCACGATGCCGAACACGAACGCACCGACCGCGCCGATGCCCGTCCACACCGCGTACGCGGTGCCGAGCGGCAGCTGGCGCATCGCGACCGCGAGCAGCCCGAAGCTGGCCAGCGCCGTCACGATCGTAAACACCGACGGACCGAGCTTCGTGAAGCCGTCCGACGATTTCATGCCGGCCGCCCAGGCCACTTCCAGCAAACCGGCAATGAACAACAATACCCACGCCATCTCGACGTACTCCGTATCGGATGGGGCCGTCCCCGTTGAAACGAATGACCCGGGGTCGTCCCCAGGCGGCGCCGAGTATAACAAGATGCTTACGGACGCGGCGCGCGGCCGGCGGCCGATCGGGGGCACGATCGGCCAGGCCCGGTCAGTTCGACACGCGCTTCGGCGTGACGCCGGCGACGCAGCGGTCGTCGCGGTACAGCGCCCACTCCTCGCACACGCGGCCATCCTTGAACACGCACATGCCGACCTGCCCGCTCGACAGGTTGCGGGTCGTGTGGCGGCCGCCGAGCTTGGCGCAATTGACCGACGCGGGATTGGCCATCGCCTGCTGCTGCGACGACGGTTGCTGCCCGGGCGGCAGCGGTTGGGCGAACGCGCCAGACGCGGCAAGCGCCAGCGCACAGATGACGACCAGACGGACGGACATTGCACGCTCCTCGTTTTCGCTCGCGGAACGGTCAGGATAACGGGGAATGAGCGCCGGGTGTGCAACGCGCGCGCCGGCCGCGAGACTGTCGCGCCGGCGCAACCCTGCCGGCATGCGACGTCACGCGCACGGGTGCAGCTGCGACCCGGCGACGCCCGTCATGCGGCGCCGACCAGCCGGTAACCGACGCCCGTCTCGGTCACGATGTACTCGGGCTGCGCCGGGTCGCGCTCGAGCTTCTGGCGCAGGTGCGCCATGTAGATGCGCAGATAGTGGTGGCTTTCGACGTGCGACGGCCCCCACACGTCGCGCAGCAGCTGGCGGTGCGTGAGCACGCGCCCCGCGTGCCGCACGAGCGTCGCGAGCAGCCGGTATTCGAGCGGCGTCAGGTGCACGATTTCGTTGTCGCGCCACACCTGGCGCAGCGCGAGATCGACGGTCACGGTGCCGAAGGTCACCTTTGGCGACTCGTTCGCGCCGCCCTGGTTACGCCGGCGCAGTTGCGCGCGGATCCGCGCGCGCAGTTCGGACACGCCGAACGGCTTGGTCAGGTAGTCGTCGGCGCCCGCATCGAGCGCCGCGACCTTCTCTTCTTCCTGCGTGCGCGCGGACAGCACGATCACCGGCACCTCGGACCAGCCGCGCAATTCCCGGATCACGTCGAGGCCGTCGGTATCGGGCAGGCCGAGGTCGACGATCACGAGATCGGGCTTGCGCGTCGCCGCGTCGATCAGCCCCTGCTTGCCCGTCTCGGCCTCGAACACCGCGATGTCCTCCTCCTCGAGCGCGGCGCGCACGAAACGGCGGATCTGCTTTTCGTCCTCGATCAGGACGACGGTCAGGCTGGGTTCACTCATGATCTGGCAATGATTCGGATGGGGACGACGCACCCGGCACTTCGGGTTCGTCGTCGGGTACGGCAGGCGCGGCCGGCGGCGTCTCGACCGGCAGCGTGAACCAGAAACGCGCGCCCGTCACGTGGCCGTCGGGTGCCGTCCGGTTGAACGCGCCGATTTTACCGCCGTGCGCTTCGACGATCGCGCGGCAGATCGCGAGGCCGAGGCCAATGCCCGGCGTCGCCGATTCCTTCTCGCCGCGCGTGAACTTGTCGAAGATCCGCGTTTCCATCCCGGCCGGCAGGCCGGGACCGTAATCGTCGACGAGCACGCGCACGAACGGCAGCCCGTCGTCGGTCACGCGCTCGGCGCCGATGTCGAGCGGCGTATCGGCCGGCGTGTACTTCGCCGCGTTCTCGAACAGGTTGGTGAACAGGCGCTCCATCAGCACCGCGTCCATCTGCAGGAGCGGCAGATCGGCCGGCAACACGACGCGCGCGGGATGGTGCGCAAGCACGCGCTTGCAGGCGGCGAGCGCGGCGCCGACGGTTTCCTCGAGCAGCGACCACTGGCGCTTCAACTGCAGGCTGCCGGCCTGCAGCCGCGCCATGTCGAGCAGGTTCGTGACGATGCCCGTCATCCGCAGCGCCTCGTCGTGGATCGCATCGACGAGTTCGCCCTCGCGCTGCGCGAAGCGTTCGGCCGCCGCGGCGTCGCCGCCCTGCGCGGCTGCGCGCCCGTTCGCGAGCATCGACGAGAAGCCGACGATCGTCGTGAGCGGCGTGCGCAGGTCGTGCGAGATCGCCGATAGCAGCGAGTTGCGCAGCCGCTCGGACTCCATGTTGACGAGCGCGTCGCGCGCGATCTCCACGTAGTGCACGCGCTCGAGCGCGAGCGCGATCTGCGCGGCGAACGCGTCGAGCATCCGCTGCTGCTCCGGCACCTCGAGTTCGCGCGGCTCGCGCGATGCGACCGCGAGCACGCCGCGCGTGCGCATCGGCGCCTTCAGCGGCAGGTACAGCGCGGCCGTCGCGGGCAACGTATCGGTGCCGCGGCCGGCCGGCTTCTGCTGGTCGTACACCCACTGGCCGACGTCGCTGTCGAGGTCGGTGCCCGTCAGCGTGACGGCCGCATCGGGCTCCTCGATCTTCTGGCGCACCTTGTCCGCACTGTCGGGCAGCAGGAACGCGACGCGCGCGCGGAACACCTCGCCCACGTGACGGCTGCCGATCTCGACGATCTGCTCGGTCGTCAGCGCCGCGCCCAGCTCGCGCGCCATCGCGTAGATCGCGCCGGTGCGGCGCTCGCGGCGCTGCGCGACGCTCGCCTGGCGCGTCAGCGTCGACGTCAGGTGGCTGATCACGAGCGACGTCAGCAGCATCCCGAAGAAGGTCAGCAGGTATTGCGTGTCGCTGACCGAGAACGACATGCGCGGCGGCACGAAGAAGTAATCGAACGCGGCCACCGACAGGAACGACTGCAGCACGCCCGGGCCGCGCCCGAGCCGCACGGCCGAGAACACGACGCCGAGCAGGTACAGCATCACGAGGTTCGTGAGGTCGAGCCGCTCGGACACGAGGCTCGCGACCACCGTGATCGCCGCGCAGATCGCGGCCGCATATACGTAATGCCGCGGCGGCGAACGGTGCGTGCCGAACTGCGCGAATGCATCGCGCCAGTCGCGCGCACGTGCGTCGAGGGGGGCTGCGCGCGCCTCGTCGCTCGCGGACGCCCGGATCAGCATCAGGTCGACGTCGCCCGCGCGTTCGGCCAGCTTCTCGCCGAACGGCCGCACGAAGCGGCGCACGAGCCCGACCTTCGGCGAGCCGCCCGCGACGATCTTCGACACGTTGCGCACCTTCGCATAGCCGATCAGCGCGGCAACCGCGTCGGCGCCGGCGAGCGTGGCCGTCTCCGCGCCGAGCTCGGCCGCGAGCTTCAGCGCATCGAGCGTGCGCTGCCGTCGCGCATCGGGCAGCCGCTGCAGGCGCGGCGTCTCCACATAGACGGCGATCCAGTCGGCCTTCAGGCTCGCGGCGAGCCGCGCGGCCGCGCGCACGAGCGTCGGCGCTTCAGGGCCGGGCCCGACGCACACGAGCAGCCGCTCGCGTGCCTGCCAGATGCGCTGGATCGAGCGGTCGGCGCGATACTCGCGCATCTGCGCGTCGACGCGATCGGCCGTGCGCCGCAGCGCCAGTTCGCGCAGCGCGATCAGGTTGCCCTTGCGGAAGAAGTTGCGCACCGCGCGCTCGGCCTGCTGCGCGAGATAGACCTTGCCGTCGCGCATCCGCTCGAGCAGCTCCTCGGCCGGCAGGTCGACGAGCGTGACTTCGTCGGCCGCATCGAACACACGGTCGGGCACCGTCTCCCACACGCGGATGCCGGTGATCGCGCCGACCACGTCGTTCAGGCTTTCGAGGTGCTGGACGTTGACGGTCGTGTAGACGTCGATGCCCGCGTCGAGCAGTTCGTACACATCCTGCCAGCGCTTCAGGTGCCGCGCGCCCTGCACGTTCGAATGCGCGAGTTCGTCGACGAGGATCAGTTGCGGCTCACGCGCGAGCGCGCCGTCGAGATCGAATTCGGCGAGCGTGCGGCCGCGATAGTCGATGCGCGCAAGCGGCAGCACGTCGAGGCCGTCGAGCAGCGCGGCGGTTTCGCTGCGCCCGTGGGTCTCGACGATGCCGACGACGACGTCGACGCCTTCCTGCAGGCGCTGGCGCGCGGCCTGCAGCATCGCGTAGGTCTTGCCGACACCGGCCGATGCGCCGAAGAAGATCTTGAGCTGGCCGCGCCGCTGCTTTTCTTCGTCACGCTGCAGCTTGTCGAGGAGTTGGTCTGGATCGGGACGATTCATGCGTCAGAAAGGCGGAGCGCCCGGATGCGCGCGAGTACGAGCATTGTTGTTCCAAATCGCCGCAAAAGGCAAAGACGGCGCATGCGCCGTCGGGAAAAGGCGCGCCCGGCGCGGATCGTGCCGCGCCGGACGCCGGTTGCCGTCGGAAGCCCGGACGCGCGCTCAGTGCGCGGCCTGCGCCGCATCGAGCGCGAGGTTCAGCTTCAGCACGTTCACGCGCGGTTCGCCGAGCACGCCGAACTGGCGGCCCGTCGTATTCGCGGCGACGAGCTGCGCGACCGCGTCGGGCGCCAGGTTGCGCGCCTTCGCGACGCGCTCGACCTGGTACGCGGCGGCGGCCGGCGTGATCTCCGGATCGAGGCCGCTGGCCGACGCCGTCACGAGGTCGACCGGCACGGGTTTCGACATGTCGGTGCCCGCGTCGCGCAGCGCTGCGATGCGCCCCTTCACCTGGTCGGCGAGCGACGGGTTCAACGGGCCCAGGTTCGAGCCGCCGGAGCCGGTCGCGTTGTACGGCATCGGCGAGGTCGCCGACAACCGGCCCCAGAAGTACTTCGGCGCATCGAACGGCTGGCCGATCAGGGCGGAGCCCACCGCCTTGCCGTCCTTGTCGATCAGGCTGCCGTTCGCCTGCGACGGGAACACGGCCTGGCCGAACACGGTCATCACGGCCGGATAGGCGAGCCCCGTCACGGCAGTCAGGACGACAAAGAGCACGACGAGCGGACGAATCAACGTTTTCATGATGTTTCCTTCAAATACGGCCGGCTCAGGCCCAGCCGAGTGCAGCGAGCGTCATGTCGATCAGCTTGATGAACGGGAACGGCAGCAGCACGCCGCCGAGGCCGTACACCAGCAGGTTGCGGCGCAGGAGCGACGCGGCGCCGAGCGGCCGGTACGTGACGCCCTTCAGCGCCAGCGGAATCAGCGCGACGATGATCAGCGCGTTGAAGATCACCGCCGACAGGATCGCCGACGCCGGCGACGTCAGGTGCATGATGTCGAGCACGCGCAGCTGCGGATACGTCGTCACGAATGCGGCCGGGATGATCGCGAAATACTTCGCGATGTCGTTCGCGATCGAGAACGTCGTCAGCGATCCGCGCGTCATCAGCATCTGCTTGCCGATCTCGACGATCTCGATCAGCTTCGTCGGGTTCGAGTCGAGGTCGACCATGTTGCCGGCTTCCTTCGCCGCCTGCGTGCCGGTGTTCATCGCCACGGCGACGTCGGCCTGCGCGAGCGCCGGTGCGTCGTTGGTGCCGTCACCGGTCATCGCGACGAGGCGCCCTGCGGCCTGGTGTTCGCGGATCGTCGCGAGCTTGGTTTCCGGCGTCGCTTCGGCAAGGAAATCGTCGACACCCGCTTCCGCCGCGATCGCCGCGGCCGTCAGCCGGTTGTCGCCCGTCACCATCACGGTCTTGATGCCCATCTTGCGCAGTTCCGCGAAGCGCTCCTTGATGCCGCCCTTCACGATGTCCTTCAGCTCGATCACGCCGAGTACGCGCGCCGCGCCTTCATGCAGGTCGGCCACGACGAGCGGCGTGCTGCCGCGGCGCGCGACTTCGTCGACCGCGCGGCGCACTTCTTCCGGGAAGCGGCTGCCGTGCGTCTCGACGTAGTGGCGGATCGCGTCGGCCGCGCCCTTGCGGATTTCACGGCCCGGCAGGTCGACGCCGCTCATCCGCGTCTGCGCGGAGAAGCCGATGAACGTCGCGTGCAGCTGCCCCATGTCGCGCTGGCGAATGTTGAAGCGCTCCTTCGCGAGCACGACGATGCTGCGGCCTTCCGGCGTTTCGTCGGCGAGCGACGACAGTTGCGCGGCATCGGCCAGCGCTTCCTCGGTCACGCCCGGCGCCGGCACGAACGTCGATGCCTGGCGGTTGCCGAGCGTGATCGTGCCGGTCTTGTCGAGGAGCAGCACGTCCACGTCGCCGGCGGCTTCCACCGCACGGCCCGACGTCGCGATCACGTTGGCCTGCATCATCCGGCTCATCCCGGCCACGCCGATCGCGGACAACAGGCCGCCGATCGTCGTCGGGATCAGGCACACGAGCAGCGCGACGAGCGCGGTGATCGTCACCACGTGGCCGGCCTTCATCGCTTCGACCGAGAACATCGAGAACGGCAGCAGCGTGGCGGTGGCGAGCAGCATCACGATCGTCAGCGCGACGAGCAGGATCGTCAGCGCGATCTCGTTCGGCGTCTTCTTGCGCTTCGCGCCTTCGACCATCGCGATCATCCGGTCGAGGAACGCCTCGCCCGGGTTCGCGGTGACCTTGACGACGATCCAGTCCGACAGCACGCGGGTGCCGCCCGTCACCGACGAGAAGTCGCCGCCCGATTCGCGGATCACCGGCGCGGATTCGCCGGTGATCGCCGATTCGTCGACCGACGCAACGCCATCGATCACCTCGCCGTCGGCCGGGATCACGTCGCCGGCCTCGACCAGCACGACGTCGCCACGGCGCAGCTCGGTCGCGGTCGTGATGCGGATCGGCGACTTCGGATGCGGCTCGTTGAGCTTCTTCGCCATCACGTCTTTCTTCGCGCTGCGCAGCGACGCGGCCTGCGCCTTTGAGCGCCCTTCGGCGAGCGCTTCGGCGAAGTTCGCGAACAGCACGGTGAACCACAGCCACAGCGCGATCGCGAGGATGAAGCCCGCGGGCGCCTCGGCCTGGCCGGCGAGCGCCGCGATCCACAGGATCGTGGTCAGGATGCTGCCGACGTACACGCAGAACATCACCGGATTGCGGAACTGCGTGCGCGGCGTGAGTTTCTTGAACGAGTCCACGATCGCCGGGCGCAGCAGCGCCGGATCGAACATGGACCGTGTTGCGGAATGTTGAGTCATTGCGATCTCTTCAATCTCTTCAGTCTTTTCAAGGTGTCGCCATGCGGGCGCGCATCACGCGCCCAGCCACATCATCAGGTGCTCGACGCCCGGGCCGAGCGCGAGCGCCGGCACGTAGGTCAGCGCGCCCACCAGCAGCACGGTGCCGAGCAGCAGCACGACGAACAGCGGACCGTGCGTCGGCAGCGTGCCGCTCGTCACCGCGATGCGCTTCTTCGCGGCGAGCGAGCCGGCGATTGCCAGCACCGGCACGATCGTGCCGAAGCGGCCGAACCACATCGCGATCGCGGTCATCCAGTTGTAGAACGGCGTGCCGACCGTCAGGCCCGCGAACGCGCTGCCGTTGTTGTTGGCGGCCGAGCTGAACGCGTACAGGATTTCCGAGAAGCCGTGCGGCCCCGGGTTCGCGATGCCGGCCTTGCCCGCATCGGCGAGCACGGCGATCGACGTGCCCACCAGCACCAGCAGCGGCGTGAGCAGCACGACGATCGACACCATCTTCATCTCGTACGCTTCGATCTTCTTGCCGACGTATTCCGGCGTGCGGCCGATCATCAGGCCGGCGACGAACACCGCGAGCAGCGCGAACACGAGCATCCCGTAGAGACCCGAGCCGACCCCGCCGTAGATCACTTCGCCCAGCTGCATCAGCAGCATCGGCACGAGGCCGCCGAGCGGCGTCAGCGAATCGTGCATCGTGTCGACGGCGCCGCACGACGCGGCCGTGGTCGCGACCGTGAAGATGCCGGTCTGCGCGATGCCGAAGCGCGTTTCCTTGCCTTCCATGTTGCCGCCCGGCTGCAGCGCGCTCGCCGACTGGTCGACGTGCAGCGCGGCGAGCGTCGGGTTGCCGGCCTGCTCGGCGCTCACCTCGAAGCCGATCGCGATCACGAACGCGACCGTCATCGCCGCGAGCACGGCGATGCCCTGCCGGCGGTCGCCGATCATGCGGCCGAACACGAGACACAGCGCGGCCGGGATGATCAGGATCGCGAAGATCTGCAGGACGTTCGCGAACGGCGTCGGGTTCTCGTACGGGTGCGCGGAGTTCGCGTTGAAGAAGCCGCCACCGTTGGTGCCGAGCATCTTGATCGCTTCCTGCGATGCAACCGGGCCCATCGCGAGCGTCTGCTTCGTGAGCGGGGTCGGCACCGTGACCGCGTTGCCCTTGTCGTCCTTCACCGGATTGCCCTGCGCGTCGAGCTTCGGCGCGGCGTAGGTGCTCGCCTGCAGCACCGGCACGTCCTGGTACGACTTCATGTTCTGGATCACGCCCTGGCTCATCAGCAGCGCGGCGATGACCATCGACATCGGCACGAGCACGTACATCGTCACGCGCGTGAGGTCGACCCAGAAGTTGCCGATCGTCTGCGCGGTATGACGCGCGAAGCCGCGGATCAGCGCGATCACGACGACGATCCCGGTTGCCGCCGACAGGAAGTTCTGCACGGTCAGGCCGAGCATCTGCGTCAGGTAGCTGACGGTCTGCTCGGGCGTGTAGTCCTGCCAGTTCGTGTTGGTGACGAAGCTGACGGCCGTGTTGAACGCGCCGTCGACCGTCATCGCACCGAACTGCTGCGGGTTGCCGGGCAGGAAGCCCTGCAGGCGCAGCAGGCCGTAGAGGAACAGCGCGCCGAGCGCGTTGAACGCGATCGTCGCGATCGCGTACTGCTTCCAGTTCATCTCGCTGCCGGCGTCGACGCCGGCGACGCGGTACAGCGCGCGCTCGAGCGGCCCGAACACGCGCACGACGCGCGAGCTGCCGTCCATCACCGCGGACAGATAGCGCGCGACCGGCACGGCCGCCGCCAGCAGCACGACGATGAAGAGCAGCGTCTGAAAGAGATTGTTCGCGTTCATTCAATGTCCTCCGCGCGCAGCAGCGCAAAGACGAGATACGCGAACAGCAGGGCCGTCGACGCGCCCGCCAGCCAAAGCATCCAGGTCATGCTCGCCCCCCGCGACCGTATTGCACGAGCTTGTCGCAACCGGCGACCAAACCGAGGATCAGCGCGGTGAAGAGCACCAGTGCGCCGATGAAAACCCCATCCATTTTTCTGTTCTCCATCGTCGAAATCAGACGACTAGAACCTTATGGGAACGCACGTAAAGGACGGGTCAAAGGTATCGGGGCGCGTATAAAAAACACGTAAACGTGGCATTCGGGGAGGACGACGGCGGGGACCGGGAGGCGGGACGGACGGCGCCGTGGCGCCGCCCGGACAAGCGCGTGCCGACGTGGCGCCGGCACGGGGAGGCAGGTCAGGGAACGAGGATCGTCGAGCCGGTGGTCTTGCGCGCTTCGAGATCTTCATGCGCGCGGCCGACTTCCGCGAGCGGATAGCGCTGGTTGATGCTGGTCTTCACCTTGCCCGACAGCAGCACGTCGAACAGCTCGGCGGCCGCGGCTTCGAGATCGGCGCGCTTCGCGATGTACGAGAACAGCGTGGGGCGCGTAAAGAACAGCGAGCCGCGCGACGAGAATTCCTTCGAGTCGATCGGCGGCAGCGGGCCCGACGCGTTGCCGAAGCTGACAAACAGCCCGAGCGGCGCGAGGCTGTCGAGCGAGCCGATGTAGGTGTCCTTGCCGATCGAGTCGTAGACGACCGGCACGCCGGCGCCGTTCGTGATCTCCTTCACGCGCTGCGTGAAGTTCTCACGCGTGTAGACGATCGGATGGTCGCAACCGTGCGACTTCGCGAGCGCGGCCTTCTCGTCGGAGCCGACCGTCCCGATCACGGTCGCGCCGAGCGCCTTCGCCCACTGGCACACGAGCAGGCCGACACCGCCGGCCGCCGCGTGGATCAGGATCGTGTCGCCGGCCTTCACCGGATACGTGCGGCGCAGCAGGTAGTGCGCGGTCAGGCCCTGCAGCATCACCGACGCCGCGTCGTCGTAGCTGATGCCGTCCGGCAGCTTCACGAGCCGGTCGACCGGCATCACGCGCTCCTGCGCGTATGCGCCCGGCGGTTGCCCGACGTACGCGACGCGGTCCCCCGCCTTGAGCGTGGTCACGCCTTCGCCGACGGCCGTCACCTCGCCCGCCGCCTCCATCCCGAGACCGCCGGGCAGCGCTTGCGGGTACAGACCGGTGCGGAAATAGACGTCGATGTAGTTGAGGCCGACCGCGTGCTGCCGGATGCGGACTTCACCCGCCTTCGGTTCGCCGACCTCGACATCGACCCACTTCATCACGTCCGGGCCGCCCGGCTGGTCGTATCGGATTGCTTTCGGCATCGTTTCGCTCCTCGTTTGTCTGGGAATCGTGTTCGGCGAATGCGTCGACATCGCCCCTGCGGTGATGCGTGCGAACACCGGTCATAAAATTTGATTCTCGCGCGTCCTGTGCCGTCATGCACCGCGCCATCGCAATCCCTTCACGTCTTTAGGGTTTTCGCCGGAAACGAATTGCAAGGGCCATGCATGCCGGAGGACGGCACGGCTTTGAACGAGTCGCAGCAGTGTGTTCGTCGCGCTTTCGAATCGATGACGGTCGTCACACTTCGACACCTTCAAATCATCGCTTTTGGGTCGAATGAATCTCCATTCCGTCCGCGATGGCCATGCCCGACCGCCCCTGCGCATCTTCGGCTTGCCGTTGGTACGCGACGAATCTGCCGCGCCTCGTCGTCGTACTCACCCCGGAATCGGCGACCTTGATACAGGTCGGCCTGGTTGCTCAACTTCTTGCCTCGCACATTTACGAGATGACGGTCGTGCTATTTTGCCGTTTGCCAAATTCGCCAAGCCTACGCCATGAAACTCTTGCTTATCCGGAATGTGGTCATTCTCGCGTCGTTGTCGGCAAGTATCGGCACCGCCACGGCGGCCGCAGTATCGCGCGTCGACGGCGTCCGGCTGCTCGACGACATGAACCGCTCCGACAACAGTCCGTACGCCGACGCCCAGCGCCACGCGATGGCCGGGTATCTGGCTGGCGTCGCCGATGCCACCGAGGGCAAGGAATGGTGCGACCACGGTCGCGTCAAACCGGGAGAAATCGATTCGGAAGTGATTGGCGATCTCCGGAAGCTACCAAGAGACGCGCTGAAGGCAAGCGCAGCAAGATTGGTTACCCATGTCTTGCAACAAAAATATCCTTGCCGTTAATCGAGGGAAAACCTGTTTGAAACCGCCGTTCTCTTTACTGAGCAGCCACTATCCAGGCAACAAGACTGTTTCGAGGGAAGCGCTTTACCAAGAACTGGGCTGGCAAGATCTGATTCAGAATCCGTCGTATGCAAATACCTGCGCCATTCGGATCAGTGTGGCTCTTGTCAAATGCGGAATAACGTTGCGTGGTGGACTGGTCATTCAGAAAGGGCCGCATCGTGGACGCCGTGTCGAGGCAGGCCAAGCCAGGCTAGCCAGGATGCTGGCGGAGCCGGCGTATTTCGGCAAAGCCGAAGCGTTTCGACGAGACGACGCGGTGCTCGGCATTGCCGCCAGAAAGGGCGTGGTCGCTTTCTGGAACATACCGGGTACATGAACGGTCGTGGCGGACATATCGACCTGATCGACGGTGCCCGAGCCCTCTGTGGCTCCGATTGCTAATGGGCGGCATCGGAAGTGTGGTTTTGGCCATTGCGATAATCGGCAGTACCCCGGCCCGGCGCAACCCATGCCGATATCGCCATCCTCGACGCACAGCGCCGCCATGCGGCAGAGAGACAGACATGGCGACGCCGGACAAGGATATTCGTGCCGCAGCCTGCGCCTAGCAGCGGTCCTGCATGTTGCGCGCCAGATCGTCGAGCAGCATCCGCGCGGTCGCGACATTGGTCGCGACCGGCACGTCGTGCACGTCGCACGCGCGCACCAGCGCGGTGATGTCCGGATCGTGCGGCTGCGCGGTCATCGGGTCGCGCAGGAACACGACGATGTCGACACGGCCGTCGACCAGTTCCGCGCCGATCTGCAGGTCGCCGCCGCACGGCCCCGACAGCTTGCGCTCGACGTCGAGCCCGTGCACGGCGGCGATACGGCCGCCCGTCGTGCCGGTCGCGACCAGCCGACATTGCGCGAGCGTCTCGCGGTACTGGCCCGCGAGCGCGACGATATCGTCCTTCTTCGCGTCGTGCGCAATCAGTGCGATGCGGGGTTTGCTCATCTCCGTTTCCTTCGTGGTTCGATTAGTGTCGTCGTGAAAGGCGGTGCGTGCGTCAGAACGTGCCCGGATACGCGCCGCCGTCGAGCAGCCAGTTCTGCCCGGTGATGTAGCCGGCATGCACGCTGCACAGGAATGCGCACGCCGCGCCGAACTCTTCGCGCGTGCCGAGGCGGCCGGCCGGGATGTCCTTCGTGCGCCGCGCGCGCAGCTCGTCGACCGTCACGCCCTGCGCCTTCGCCGACGCGGCGAGCGTGGTCGCGATCCGGTCGGTGTCGAACAGGCCCGGCAGCAGGTTGTTGATCGTCACGCCCTGCCCCGCGACCTTGCGCGACAGCCCCGCGACGAAGCCGGTCAGCCCCGAGCGCGCGCCGTTCGACAGCGCGAGCACGTCGATCGGCGCCTTCACGGCCGAGCTCGTGATGTTGACGATCCGGCCGAAGCCGCGCGCGATCATCCCGTCGACGGTCGCGCGGATCAGCTCGATCGGCGTCAGCATGTTCGATTCGAGCGCGCGGATCCAGTCGTCGTGCGAGAAGTCGCGGAAGTCGCCGGGCGGCGGGCCGCCGGCATTCGTCACGAGAATGTCCGGCTGCGGGCACGCGGCGAGCGCGGCCGCGCGCCCGTCCGGCGTCGTGATGTCGCAGGCGACCGCGGTCACCGACACGTTCGCGCCGGCGCGGATCTCCTCCGCGGTTTCCTCCAGCGTGTCGCGCGTGCGCGCGACGATCACGAGGTTCACGCCCTCGGCGGCCAGCGCTTCCGCGCAGCCGCGACCGAGCCCCTTGCTGGCCGCGCACACCAGCGCGGTCTTTCCTTCGATGCCGAGATCCATCGTCGATTCCTTGGTGGCGACACGCGCCGGCTCGGCCCGATCACGCCGGCGCACGAACCCCGGACGGGTCAGGCGGGCAATCGGGCGGGCGCGGGCGCGCGGATTGTCGTGAGACGTCGATATTATCCGGATCATGCGGCGCGCCTTGGTAAAATTGCGGGCATAAGCGCGCGGCCGGCTTGCGCCCGCCACCGCCCCCGATCCTCTTTTGCCGCCAAGGCGCCCCGTCATGAAACAGGACAGCCGTTTCCCGAATCTCTTCATCACCGATCACCCGCTGATCCAGCACAAGCTCACGCACATGCGCGACAAGGACACGTCCACGCGCACGTTCCGCGAGCTGCTGCGCGAAATCACGCTGCTGATGGGCTATGAGATCACCCGCAACCTGCCGATCACGACCAAGCGGGTCGAAACCCCGCTCGTCGAGGTCGACGCGCCGGTGATCGCGGGCAAGAAGCTGGCGATCGTGCCGGTGCTGCGCGCGGGCATCGGGATGTCGGACGGCCTGCTCGACCTGGTTCCGTCCGCCCGCGTCGGCCACATCGGCGTGTACCGCGCCGACGACCACCGCCCGGTCGAATACCTGGTGCGCCTGCCGGATCTGGAAGACCGCATCTTCATCCTGTGCGACCCGATGGTCGCGACCGGCTACTCGGCCGTGCACGCGGTCGACGTGCTGAAGCGCCGCAACGTGCCGGCCGCGAACATCATGTTCGTCGCGCTGGTCGCGGCGCCCGAAGGCGTGCAGGTGTTCCAGGACGCGCACCCGGACGTGAAGCTGTTCGTCGCGTCGCTCGATTCGCACCTGAACGAGCACGCGTACATCGTGCCGGGCCTCGGCGACGCGGGCGACCGCCTGTTCGGCACCAAGAACTGACGCACCGGCACGGCCGCGCGACGCGCGGCCCGGCCCGCGACGGCCTGCCCGGCCGTCCGGCCATGCGCGGCGGCCCCGATCCGGCGGTCGCCGCGTGATAAAATCTCGATCCACTCGACACGCGCGGCCCCGCGGCTTCATGCCCGCCGAAACGGCCGCCGATTCAACGACACATTGAAACAATCGCCCGCGCTGTGCGCCCGGGCACGGAGAAAGGTATGGCTGGTCATTCGAAATGGGCCAACATCAAGCATAAGAAGGCAGCGGCCGACGCGAAGCGCGGCAAGATCTGGACCCGCCTGATCAAGGAAATCCAGGTCGCGGCGCGCCTCGGCGGCGGCGACGTCAACTCGAACCCGCGCCTGCGTCTCGCGGTCGACAAGGCGGCCGACGCGAACATGCCGAAGGACAACGTCAAGCGCGCGATCGATCGCGGCGTCGGCGGCGCGGATGGCGCGAACTACGAGGAAATCCGTTACGAAGGCTACGGCATCAGCGGCGCGGCGATCATCGTCGACACGCTGACCGACAACCGCACCCGCACGGTCGCGGAAGTCCGCCACGCGTTCTCGAAGTTCGGCGGCAACATGGGCACCGACGGCTCGGTCGCGTTCATGTTCGATCACGTCGGCCAGTTCCTGTTCGCACCGGGCACGTCGGAAGACGCGCTGATGGAAGCCGCGCTCGAAGCCGGCGCGAACGACGTGAACACGAACGACGACGGCTCGATCGAAGTGCTGTGCGACTGGCAGGCATTCTCGGCGGTGAAGGACGCGCTCGAAGCCGGCGGCTTCAAGGCCGAGCTCGCCGAAGTGACGATGAAGCCGCAGAACGAAGTCGAATTCACCGGCGACGACGCGGCGAAGATGCAGAAGCTCCTCGACGCGCTCGAGAACCTCGACGACGTGCAGGACGTGTATACGAACGCCGTCATCGTCGAGGAATGAGGTGCCGGCCGCCGTGTTCCTGTCGCGGCGGCGGCCCGACCGAATCCGCGGCCGGCGCGCCTGAGCGTGCCGGCCGCCCTGTTTTCTAGTCTGCGGGGAATCCCATGAAACTACTCGTCGTCGGTTCCGGCGGCCGCGAACATGCGCTGGCGTGGAAGCTCGCGCAGTCGCCGCGCGTCCAGATGGTCTACGTCGCGCCCGGCAATGGCGGCACGGCGCAGGACGAGCGTCTGAAGAACGTCGACATCACGGCGCTCGACGAACTCGCCGATTTCGCGGAACGCGAAGGCGTCGCGTTCACGCTCGTCGGGCCGGAAGCGCCGCTCGCGGCCGGCATCGTCAACCTGTTCCGCGCACGCGGCCTGAAGGTCTTCGGCCCGACCCGCGAAGCCGCGCAGCTCGAGAGCTCGAAGGATTTCGCGAAGGCGTTCATGAAGCGCCACGGCATCCCGACCGCCGAGTACGAAACGTTCTCCGACGTGGCCGCCGCGCACGCGTACATCGACGCGAAGGGTGCGCCGATCGTCGTGAAGGCCGACGGCCTCGCGGCCGGCAAGGGCGTCGTCGTCGCGATGACGCTCGAAGAAGCGCACGAAGCCGTCGACATGATGCTGTCGGGCAACAAGCTCGGCGACGCCGGCGCGCGTGTCGTGATCGAGGAATTCCTCGATGGCGAGGAAGCGAGCTTCATCGTGATGGTCGACGGCAAGCACGCGCTGGCGCTGGCGTCCAGCCAGGACCACAAGCGCCTGCTCGACGAGGATCGCGGCCCGAACACCGGCGGCATGGGGGCGTATTCGCCCGCGCCGATCGTCACGCCGCAGATGCACGCACGCGTGATGCGCGAGATCATCATGCCGACCGTGCGCGGGATGGAGAAGGACGGCATCCGCTTCACGGGCTTCCTGTATGCGGGCCTGATGATCGACAAGGAAGGCAATCCGCGCACGCTCGAGTTCAACTGCCGGATGGGCGACCCGGAAACGCAGCCGATCTTGGCGCGCCTGAAGAGCGATTTCTCGAAGGTCGTCGAGCAGGCGATCGCAGGCACGCTCGACACGGTCGAGCTCGACTGGGACCGCCGCACCGCGCTGGGCGTCGTGCTGGCCGCGCACGGTTATCCGGACGCGCCGCGCAAGGGCGACCGCATCAACGGGATCCCGGCCGAGACCGAACAGGCCGTCACGTTCCACGCAGGCACGTCGCTCGACGGCGACAAGCTGACGACGTCCGGCGGCCGCGTGCTGTGCGTGGTCGGCCTCGCCGATTCGGTGCGCGAAGCGCAGCAGCATGCGTACGACACGATCAACCAGATCAATTTCGAAGGCATGCAGTACCGCCGCGACATCGGCTTTCGCGCGCTCAACCGCAAGAGCGCCTGACGCTGCAATTGCCGCCCCGCCCGCGCGCGGCGGCGGCTCGTCTGCCGGGGTTCGATAGAATGCCCGGCAGAAGCCTTTTTTACGGCCTCCGCTTCGGGCGGGGGCACCCAGTCCAGACATGACCGATTCGACCTACGACGTGGCGCGCGTGCGCACGTACCTCCAGGGCCTGCAGACACGCATCGCCGACGCGCTCGGCGCGCTCGACGGTACGCCGCTCGCGACCGACGCATGGCAACGCGGGCCGGCCGAACGCCTGCGCGGCGGCGGCTGCACGCGGATTCTCGAAGGCGGCCGCGTGTTCGAACGCGCGGGGATCGGCTTTTCCGACGTCGCGGGCGATGCGCTGCCGCCGTCGGCGAGCGCGGCGCGCCCGCAGCTTGCCGGCCGAGGCTTCGAGGCGCTCGGTGTGTCGCTGGTGCTGCACCCGCGCAATCCTTACTGCCCGACCGTCCACATGAACGTGCGGATGCTGATCGCGACGAAACCGGGCGAGGAGCCCGTGTTCTGGTTCGGCGGCGGCATGGATCTGACACCGGTGTACGGTTTCGAGGACGACGCCCGGCATTTCCACCAGACCTGCAAGGATGCGCTCGATCCGTTCGGCGTCGAGCTCTACCCGCGCTTCAAGAAGTGGTGCGACGAGTATTTCTTCCTGAAGCACCGCAACGAGATGCGCGGCATCGGCGGGATCTTCTTCGACGATTTCTCGGAGCCCGGTTTCGAACGCTCGTTTGACCTGATGCAAAGCGTCGGCGACGCGTTCCTGCAGGCCTACCTGCCGATCGTCGAGCGGCGCGCCGAGCTGCCGTACGGCGAGCGCGAGCGCGACTTCCAGGCGTACCGCCGCGGCCGCTACGTCGAATTCAACCTCGTGTTCGACCGCGGCACGCTGTTCGGCCTGCAAAGCGGCGGCCGGACCGAGTCGATCCTGATGTCGATGCCGCCGGTCGCGAACTGGCGCTACAACTGGCAGCCCGAGCCGGGTTCGCCGGAAGCGCGCCTGTACAGCGACTTCATCGTGCCGCGCGACTGGGTCTGACCCTGCCTCAAGCAAAGGACGCGTTTCTGGACACCACCGCCCGCCCCGCCCCGCTGCCGCGTCGTATCGGCTTGCTGGGCGGCACTTTCGACCCGATCCACGACGGCCATCTCGCGCTCGCGCGCCGGTTCGCCGAACTGCTCGGCCTGACCGAACTCGTGCTGCTGCCCGCCGGGCAGCCGTACCAGAAGCGCGACGTGTCGGCCGCCGAGCATCGGCTCGCGATGACGCGCGCGGCCGCCGGCTCGCTGTCCGTGCCGGGCGTGACCGTGACCGTCGCCACCGACGAGATCGAGCACGCCGGCCCGACCTATACGGTCGAGACGCTCGCGCGCTGGCGCGAGCGGATCGGCCCGGACGCGTCGCTGTCGCTGCTGATCGGCGCCGACCAGCTCGTGCGCCTCGACACGTGGCGCGACTGGCGCAAGCTGTTCGACTACGCGCACATCTGCGTGTCGACGCGCCCGGGGTTCGACCTCGGCGCGGCGCCACCGGACGTCGCGCAGCAAATCACCGCGCGGCAAGCCGGCGCCGGCGTGCTCAAGGCCACGCCGGCAGGCCACCTGCTGATCGATACGACCCTTTCGTTCGACATAGCCGCGACCGACATCCGCGCCCACCTGCGCGAATGCATCGCGCGCCATGCGCAAATGCCCGACGCATCGGCCGAGCATGTGCCGGCCGCCGTATGGGCCTATATTCTTCAACATCGCCTCTACCATTCCTGAATCCATGGATATTCGCAAACTGCAGCGCGTGATCGTCGACGCCCTCGAAGACGTCAAGGCGCAAGACATCAAGGTGTTCAACACCAGCCACCTGACCGAACTGTTCGACCGCGTGGTCGTCGCTTCGGGCACCTCCAACCGCCAGACCAAGGCGCTCGCGTCGAGCGTGCGTGACAAGGTCAAGGAAGCCGGCGGCGACATCGTCAGCTCCGAAGGCGAAGACACCGGCGAATGGGTGCTCGTCGACTGCGGCGACGCAATCGTGCACATCCTGCAACCGGCCCTGCGCCAGTACTACAACCTCGAGGAAATCTGGGGCGACAAGCCCGTGCGGATGAAGCTCGGCGGCGGCAAGGGCAACGGCTTCGCCCAGGCCAGCGAAGGCGACGACGAAGAAGAGGAAGCCGCGCCCGCCCGCCCGGCGCGCAAGACGGCCGCTCGCCGCCGTTGAGCCCCGATTCGTCAAGCGTCTTCCGATGAAGCTTTTCATCCTTGCGGTCGGCCACAAGATGCCGGGCTGGATCGCATCCGGCTTCGACGAATACACGAAGCGGATGCCGCCCGAGCTGCGCATCGAGTTGCGCGAGATCAAGCCCGAACTGCGTTCGGGCGGCCGCAGCGCCGAAAGCGTGATGGCGGCCGAGCGGCAGAAGATCGAGGCCGCGCTGCCGAAGGGCGCGCGCCTCGTCGCGCTCGACGAGCGCGGCCGCGACTGGACCACGATGCAGCTCGCCCAGGCGCTGCCCGGCTGGCAGCAGGACGGCCGCGACGTCGCGTTCGTGATCGGCGGCGCCGACGGGCTCGATCCCGAACTGAAAGCGCGTGCCGACACGCTGCTGCGCATCTCGAGCATGACGCTGCCGCACGGGATGGTGCGCGTGCTGCTCGCCGAACAGCTTTACCGGGCGTGGAGCATCACGCAGAATCACCCCTACCACCGCGCATGACGTGTCGTCCTCGAGACGCGCGCCACGCGCGCACACCGAGATAACGACACCATGCCGTCCAGCACGCCCCCCGCGCTTTTCCCGACCCTTTACCTCGCTTCGCAAAGCCCGCGCCGCCAGGAGCTCCTGCAACAGATCGGCGTACGCTTCGAGCTGCTGCTGCCGCGCCCCGACGAGGACGCCGAGGCGCTCGAGGCCGAACTGCCCGGCGAAGCCGCCGATGCCTACGTGCGGCGCGTGACCATCGCCAAGGCCGAGGCTGCGCGTGCACGCCTCGTCGCGAGCGGCAAGCCGGCGTCGCCGGTGCTGGTCGCCGATACGACCGTCACGATCGACGGCGCGATCCTCGGCAAGCCGGCCGACGCCGACGACGCGCTCGCGATGCTGACGCGCCTCGCCGGCCGCGAACACGCGGTGCTGACCGCCGTCGCCGTGATCGATGCCGACGGCGAACTGCTGCCGCCCGCGCTGTCGCGCTCGACGGTGCGCTTCGCGGCCGCGTCGCGCGACGCGTACGCGCGCTACGTCGAATCGGGCGAGCCGTTCGGCAAGGCCGGCGCGTACGCGATCCAGGGGCGCGCCGCCGAGTTCATCGAGCGAATCGACGGTTCCCATTCAGGTATCATGGGTCTGCCCCTTTTTGAGACTGCCGCGCTGCTGCGTGTCGCGCGCGTCGCCTTCTGAACCCACCATGAACGAAGAAATCCTGATCAACCTCACGCCGCAGGAAACGCGGGTCGCACTCGTCCAGCAAGGCGCGGTGCAGGAGCTTCACGTCGAGCGCACGCTGTCGCGCGGGCGGGTCGGCAACATCTATCTCGGCAAGGTCGTGCGCGTGCTGCCCGGCATGCAGTCGGCGTTCATCGACATCGGCCTCGAACGCGCGGCGTTCCTGCACGTCGCCGACATCTGGCATCCGCGCCTCGCGGGCGAGCCGCAGTCGGGCACGCCGCACCAGCCGATCGAGAAGATCGTGTTCGAAGGCCAGACGCTGATGGTCCAGGTGATCAAGGATCCGATCGGCACGAAGGGCGCGCGGCTGTCGACGCAGGTCAGCATCGCGGGCCGCACGCTCGTCTACCTGCCGCAGGAGCCGCATATCGGCATCTCGCAGAAGATCGAGAGCGAGGCCGAACGCGAGGCCGTGCGCGCGCGCCTGACGGCCGTGATCCCGCCGGACGAGAAAGGCGGCTACATCGTGCGCACGATCGCCGAGGATGCCACCTCCGACGAGCTCGCCGGCGACGTCACGTACCTGCGCAAGACGTGGGCGACGATCGTCGCCCAGGCACAGCGGCTGCCGGCGACGAGCCTGCTGTACCAGGATCTCGATCTCGCGCAGCGCGTGCTGCGCGATTTCGCGAACGACGACACGACGCGTATCCAGGTCGATTCGCGCGAGACGTACCAGCGCCTGTCGGAATTCGCGGGCGAATTCACGCCGGCCGTGAGCCCGAAGCTGCACCACTACACGGGCGAGCGTCCGCTGTTCGACCTGTACAACATCGAGACGGAGATCCAGCGCGCGCTGTCGCGCCGCGTCGACCTGAAGTCGGGCGGTTACCTGATGATCGACCAGACCGAGGCGATGACGACGATCGACGTGAACACGGGCGGCTACGTCGGCGCACGCAACTTCGACGACACGATCTTCAAGACCAACCTCGAGGCCGCGCATACGATCGCGCGGCAGCTGCGGCTGCGCAACCTCGGCGGGATCATCATCATCGACTTCATCGACATGGAAAACGCCGAGCATCGCGACGCGGTGCTGTCCGAGTTGAAGAAGGCGCTGTCGCGCGACCGCACGCGCGTGACGGTCAACGGCTTCTCGCAGCTCGGGCTCGTCGAGATGACGCGCAAGCGCACGCGCGAATCGCTCGCGCACGTGCTGTGCGAGCCGTGCCCGACCTGCCAGGGCAAGGGCCAGGTGAAGACGTCGCGCACCGTGTGCTACGACATCCTGCGCGAGATCCTGCGCGAGTCGCGGCAGTTCAACCCGCGCGAATTCCGCGTGATCGCCGCGCAGCAGGTGATCGACCTGTTCCTCGACGAGGAGTCGCAGCATCTCGCGATGCTGATCGACTTCATCGGCAAGCCGGTGTCGCTGCAGGTCGAATCGAACCTGAGCCAGGAGCAGTACGATATCGTGCTGATGTAACGTTCCGTCCATCCGCCGCCGGCATCGCCGCGCGGCGCTTCGATGCGGCGCCCGGGCCGCCCGCGCATGTCGCGCCGGCACCCGCCGCCGCCCTTTCACCCTACCCTTTTCGCATTCACCACACACCATGAGCCAAGGCCACAACCGCCGCCAGCGCAAGAAACTCCACATCGGCGAATTCCAGGAACTCGCGTTCAACGCCACCGCGCATTACCGCAACGAAATGACCGACCTCGAGCGCGGCGAACTGATCGACGCGTTCATCGACTTCGTCGAAGCGAACGGGCTGCTGACCGTCGCGTCGGCGGACGAAGGCATCGGCGCTTACGTGATTTCCGGCGCGCCGCGCGGCACGACGACCGACGCCGACCGCGAGCTCGTGCGCGGCTGGCTGGCCGCACGGCCGGAACTGTCCGACGTCAAGGTCAGCGAATTCACCGACGCGTGGTACCCGGAAGCCTGAGTTTCCGGCTTCACGCCCGTCGCGCAGCGCCCGCGCCTGCCCGCCGCCACGGCGGGTGAGGCCGGCGCCGCCCCGCTCCCTCCGCCTCGCCTCCCCATCCTCTCCCGCCATCGCGCGACATCCGCGCCACCGGCACCGACTCACACGATTTCCGCCGCGTCGACGGTGATTACCCCGATTTCGGCAGTGAATCGGACGCTTACTTCAATTTAACGTTGCTTAAAAGACGGCTCGCGCCGGCAGACCTACTCTGATCGCCAGGAATCCGATGTTTTCCGGTGCGATCGGCAAGCAAGACGAAAGAATGCAAACCGCTCGCCCGACCGATGTTCCGGATTCCGGTACGGGCGAAAACGCGACACGGCGACAGGCCAATCAGGGAGACAACCAACAATGCGCCAGCCGCTTCCCATCGCAGCGACACATTGACGCACGCGAAGGCCGCCTGACACCACTCTCCAACGAATACGAGGACGACATGGATACGCCTACCACCCATCAAGCAGGACTCCGAATGATCATGATCGCGGCTGGCGTCGCAGCGCTGGTGTCGCTGTCCGCGTGCGGCGGCTCCGGCTCGCTGAGCCAGGGCACCGGTGGCGCAGGATCGGGTTCGGGCGATACGACGGCCACGACCGGCGGCACGAGCAACGGCTCGGGCAGCGGCTCGACCGTCGGCAGCACGGGCAGCGGCAGCGGCTCGGCGGGCAGCGGCGCATCCGCCAATGCCCTCGGCCAGACGATCGACTCGTCGAGCAACATCGTGACGGCCGCGGGCGGCGCGGTATCGAGCGTCGGCACGACGATCGCCGGCCAGTCGCTGCCCGGCACCCATGCGTCGACCACGCAAGGTCTCGGCACGGTCGTCCAGGATGCCGGCGCGGCCGTCACGACGCTCGGCACCGGCCTCGGCTCGGGGCTCGGCCAGCTCGGCGCATCGTCGAACCCGGTCGGCACGACGGTCGCGAGCACCGGCGGCGTGGTCACGAACCTCGGCGACGCGGTCGCCGCGACCGGCGGCGTCGTGTCGAGTCTCGGCGCCAGCGGTTCGGCGCTGGCGCCGCTCGCGCCCGTCACATCGCCGGTCGGCGGCGCGGTCACGATGCTCGGCAATACGATCGCAGGCGGCGGCGCGACGCTCGGCACGCAGTTGTCGACCGGCCCCGTCGCGCAGGTCACGGGCGCCGCCAGCTCGGCGATCACGCCGATCACGGCGCAGGTCGGGTCGGTCACGCAGACCGTCGCGTCGAGCACGCCGCTCGGCGCACCGCTCACGAACCTCGTGACGACGGTCGGCAACGGCGTCGCGAACGCCGGCACGACGATCGCGAAAACCGGCGGGAATCCGGTGACGACCGGCGTCGGCAACGTCGTCACCGCGACCGGCAACACGGTGGCCACCGCCGGCACGGCGCTGCTGGGCGGTGGCGGCGCCGCGACGAGCCCGCTCGCACCGGTCACGGGGCTCTTGTCGACCGGCGCACTCGGCGGCGCGACGGGCGGCAGCAACCCGGCCGGTGCGCTCACGTCGGCGGTCGGCACCGTGACGGGAGCGGTGTCGGGCGCAGCCGGCGGCTCGCCCGTCGCGGGGCTGACGGGCGGCAGCGGCACCGGTGCGCTCTCGAAAACGGGCGGCGTGCTCGCCCCCGTGACGACGACGCTCGGCGCGCTGGTCAAGTAAGCGGCAGGCCGGCACGGCGCCCGCATCGTCGCAGACGATCGGGCGCCTTCGACTTGGCCTGAGCCTTAGCCTTCGCCTTCATTCACCCCCTTCCCCACCCCGCGATCCCTTCCTTTTCCCGACAGTCCGCCTCCAGCCAGCCATCGAAATCGGACCTGAAAGCAAGACACGTTAAAATCTCACCTCGCGTGGTGCGCCGCCCGCACCCGCCATCCATCGCCAGCCGCGTGCCTCCGGGCCGCCCCCGACCCATGGAGTGAGTGTCAATGAGCGGCGGACCTCCGTTTCCCGCATCCCGCAGCAAGTCGTTGCCGTCCTCGACGGTTTTCCTGATCCTCGCCGCCGCCGCGCTGCTGTCCGGCTGCGGGCTGCTGCCGGTGCAGAATCCGCCCGCGCCGATCAGCGAGGCGCTCGTCGAGCCCGTCGAGGAAACCGCCGGCGAACCGCTGACGATGCCGCCCGTGCCCGCGCCGACGCACCCGGAGGAACCGGAAGCGCCGAAGAAGCCGCACCGCGAAGCCACGCGGCCGAAGCCCGTGCAGCGCCCCGAATCGCCGACACCGCCGCCGCCGCCTCCGCCGCCGATCGTCGCGACGCGCCCGCTCGACCGCACCCAGATCCATGCGCTGCTCGACAGCGAAGTCGCGCGCCGCAACGGCAAGGTGATCGGCCGCGCGGTCGACATGGTGACCGACGCGAGCGGCAAGCCGCGCGAGATGATCGTGAACCTGCAGGGCTTCATGGGCGTGGGCGACCGCAAGGTCATCTTCCCGTGGAACGTGTTCCGCTTCACGCCCGGTGGCAAACAGGAGCCGATCGTGCTCGACGTGCCGTCGGGCGACCTCCCGCCGGCCGCGCGGCCCAAGGCCGTGCCGCTGTCCGGTTCGGCCGCCGCCTCGCCTGCGACGCGGCTGCCGATGCTCGACAGCGACGTCGAGCGCCCGAACGGCACGAAGATCGGCCGCATCGTCGACGTGCTGATCGACCGCGCATCGCAGCCGCAGGCGGTCGTGCTCGACCTCGGCGGCCTCGTCAATACCGACCGCCGTTCGATCGCCGCGAGCTGGGGCGCGCTGCGCTTCGTCACGCGCGACAAGGCGCTGCATCCGCAGCTCGACCTGAACGACGCACAGATCAAGGCGTCGCCGCCCTACGCGGCCGACAAGCCGATCGTCGCGGTTTTCCCCCCGCCCGTTGCCCCGGCACCGGCTTCGTCTGCGAGCGCGACCCGATGACGATCAAGCATTCCGTCAGCGCACGCAGTCTCCGGTCCCTCGACTGGCTCAACTTCTTCGTTGCAAACGTTCAAACAGGGTTCGGTCCGTTCATCGCGTCCTACCTCGCGTCGCACAAGTGGACGCAGGGCGAGATCGGCATGGTGCTGTCGATCGGCACGATCAGCGCGATGGTCAGCCAGGTGCCCGGCGGCGCGGCCGTCGATGCGCTGAAGAACAAGAAAGGCGCGGCCGCGTGGGCGATCGCGGCCATCATCCTGTCCGCGGTGCTGCTCGCGTCGAGCCCGACGATCGTGCCGGTGATCGCCGCCGAGGTGTTCCACGGCTTCGCGAGCTGCATGCTCGTGCCGGCCATGGCCGCGATCTCGTTCTCGCTCGTCGGCCGCGCCGACCTCGGCGACCGGCTCGGCCGCAACGCGCGCTGGGCGTCGATCGGCAGCGCGGTCGCGGCGGGCCTGATGGGGCTCACCGGCGAATATTTCTCCGCCCGCGCGGTGTTCTGGCTGACCGCCGTGCTCGCGCTGCCCGCGCTGTTCGCGCTCGCGATGATCCAGCCGACCCACGAGGTGATCCCGCAGTCGTCGAAGCCCGACGATCGCGACGAAGCCGGCGAACGCGAAACGCTGCTCGAGCTGCTGCGCGACCGCCGGATGCTGATCTTCGCGGCGTGCGTCGTGCTGTTCCACCTGTCGAACGCGGCGATGCTGAACCTCGCGGCCGGTGAAGTCACGGCCGGGATGGGCGAGAACGTGCAGCTCGTGATCGCCGCGTGCATCATCGTGCCGCAGGCCATTGTCGCGATGCTGTCGCCGTGGGTCGGCCGCTCCGCGCAACGCTGGGGGCGCCGGCCGATCCTGTTGCTCGGCTTCTCGGCGCTGCCGGTGCGCGCGCTGCTGTTCGCCGGCGTGAGCAGCCCGTACCTGCTGGTACCGGTGCAGATGCTCGACGGCATCAGCGCGGCCGTGTTCGGCGTGATGCTGCCGCTGATCGCGGCCGACGTCGCGGGCGGCAAGGGCCGCTACAACCTGTGCATCGGGCTCTTCGGGCTCGCGGCCGGGATCGGCGCGACACTCAGCACGGCCGCGGCCGGCTACGTCGCCGATCACTTCGGCAACGCCGTGAGCTTCTTCGGGCTCGCGGGCGCCGGTGCGCTCGCGGTGCTGCTGGTCTGGCTCGTGATGCCCGAAACGCGCGTCGCGAACGGTGACGCGGCCGCCGACGAACCGGCCGCCGCATCGCCCGAACAGGCGCGCTGACCCCGGCGCGCCGCCGTTACCCGCTTCTTGGCCAACGCATGATGGATACGATCAGGACACTCAACGAAGCCCGCCAGCAGATCCAGCAGTCGATCTTCGACCTGTTCAAGGGGCTGTCATTCAGCGAGCGGCTCGCCCAGGGCGGGCTGATGGCGCTCCAGGCCGTGTGCGGCGCCTGCCTCGCGTACGTGATCGGCCGCGCGCTGCACACCGAGCAGGCCGTGTGGGCGGCGATCACCGCGATCGCCGTGACGCAGCACAACTACTCGGACACGATGTCGCTGTCGCGCGACCAGTTCGTCGGCGCGATGGTCGGCGGCGTGCTCGGCTTCGCCGGCGCGGCGCTCGGCGGCGACCGCCTCGTCGCGTATGCGATGACCGTCGCGGTCGTGATCGTCTGCTGCTGGTGCCTGAACGTCGGCAGCGCGGCACGGCTCGGCGGCGTGACCGCGACGATCGTGCTGCTGTTTCCGGGCAACGGCCCGCTGTGGGACATTCCGCTGATGCGGCTCGGCGAGGTGACGCTCGGCACCGTGTGTGCGCTGGGCGTGTGCTGGGTGATGTCGAAAATCGAGCGCCGCTGGTTCCGCCACGCGGCGGCAAAGTGACGCGTTGATCCGGTTGCCCGGCGCGCATCGCGGCATCGCGCGATCCGTGCCGGGCCGTCGGCCAGGTCAGTTGCCGATCCGCAGCACGATGCCGGAACCGATCTGCACCAGCAGGTGATCCCCGCCGACGCCGACCCATTGATAGCCGCGCGGCGGCGGGCTCAGGCGATAGCCGCGCCAGTCGTCGATCACGTACTGGCGATCGCGGAACTCGGGCGGAAGCCGGTCGCCCTTGTGCCATTCGCGGCGCGGCTGGTCGGCCCAGCGCGGCGGCACGTCGTCCTCATGGCGCATCTGGCCGGGCGGCATGTGTTTCGGGCCGTGGCCGCGCTGCATGCCGTGGCCACCCTGGTCGTCGTGGTGGTCGTGATCCTGCGCCATCGCGGCCGGCGCGGCGAAACCCGCCGCAATCAGCGCAGCCAGCATCATTCCGTGCATCTTCTTCATCGTGCCTTCCCTCCGTGTTGTCACGTCGAACGAAACCACTCGGACTGCCCGATGAAGACTAGCACACGGTATCGCGGGGCCACATGATCGCGCATATGACCGCGCGTTACGCCGCCTGCTGCTGGTACTGGATCCGGTGCAGGTGCGCGTAGAGGCCGCCGTGGCGCAGCAATTCGTCGTGGCTGCCCTCCTCGACGATCTTGCCGGCCTCGAGCACGAGAATGCGGTCCGCGCGCTCGATCGTCGACAGCCGGTGCGCGATCACCAGCGTCGTGCGGCCTTCCATCAGCCGCTCGAGCGCGGCCTGCACGTGGCGCTCCGATTCCGAGTCGAGCGCCGACGTCGCTTCGTCGAGGATCAGGATCGGCGCGTCCTTGTAGATCGCGCGCGCGATCGCGAGCCGCTGGCGCTGGCCGCCGGACAGCCGCATCCCGTTGCCGCCGACGAGCGTGTCGAGCCCGTCGGGCATCGCGGCGACCGCATCGGCGAGGTTCGCGGCCTCGAGCGCGGCCTGCACGCGCGCGCGGTCGGGCGTCTGCCCGTACGCGACGTTCGCGGCGATCGTGTCGTTGAACAGCACGACGTCCTGGCTGACCATCGCCATCTGGCCGCGCAACGCGTGGAGGTCGTAGTCGGCCACCGGCACGCCGTCGACCAGGATCGCCCCGTCGGTCGGATCGAAGAAGCGCGGCAGCAGGTTCACGAGCGTCGTCTTGCCGCTGCCCGACGGGCCCGCGAGCGCGATCATTTCACCGGGCGCGACCTTGAACGAGATGCGGTCGAGCGTCGGCCGCTCGGCCGCGCCGTAGTCGAACGTCACGTTGCGGAACTCGATGTCTCCGCGCGCCTGGGCGAGCGGCCGGCCGCCGCCCTGCGGCTCGGCCGGTTCGTCGATCAGCCCGAAGATCAGTTCGGCGGCCGTCATCCCGCGCTGCAGCGGCTGGTTGACGTCGATCAGGTGCTTGAGCGGCGAGATCACCAGCAGCATCGACGTGACGAACGCGACGAAGCCGCCGACCGTCGTCTGGTCGTTCGACGACTGCACGACCGCGATCGTGATCACGACCGCGAGCGCGATCGACGCGAGGAATTGCGTGAGCGGCTGCGCGAGGCCGCCGGAGATCGTCATGCGCATCGCGTAGCCGCGCAGGCGCTTGCTCATCTGCGTGAAGCGGTCCATCTCGTACGCTTCGCCGTTGTGCACCTTGACGACCTTGTAGCCGCCGACCGTCTCCTCGACGATGTACGACAGCTCGTTGGTCAGCGTCTGGTGCTCGCGGTTCAGGCGGCGCAGGCGGCGGTTGATCTTGCTGACGAGCCAGCCGATGCCCGGCAGGATCACCGCGACGATCAGCGTGAGCCGCCAGTTCAGGTAGAACAGGTAGCCGAGCAGGAAGATCACCGTCAGCGAATCGCGCACGAGCGTGACCATCACGCCGGTCAGCACCGACAGGATCTGGTTGACCTCGAACACGATCGCGTTGATCACCGTGCTCGCCGTCTCGCGCTGGAAGAACGACGCGCCCGTATGCAGCATCCGCTGGAACATCTCGAGCCGCAGTTGCAGCAGAATGCGGTTCGACACGTAGTTGAGCAGGTAATTCGACGCGTACTGCGACACGCCGCGCACGAGCGCGAGCCCGATCACGGCCATCGGCACGTACCATTTCGCGCGGTCGCTGCCGTGCGAGCCGAAGCCGTGGTCGAGCAGCGGCTTGAGCAGCGCCGGAATCCCGGCCTCGGTGGCCGCGACGACGCCCATCGTCATCACGGCGAGCACCACGATGCCGATCAGCGGCCGGATGTACGGCCACAGGCGCTTGAGGACCGTCACGGGCGAGGTGCCCGTGCCGTCCATCGGTTTGCGAAGAGTGTTCTGGGTTTCCAAGGCAATCCTTCTTGAGCCGCGATGCGGCGCCCGGACGTGGCCGCCCGGGAATTCGCCCTGTCGGGCGGGTGCCGAAAAGGGCTCAACATTATAGCCGCACCGCCCCCGCCGGCACGGTCCTGGCCGATGCGGGCGGCGCCCGGGCCGCGGGTATACTGCCGCTCACCGTTTTCTCCGCCTTTTCCGACGATTTCATGGCTGAACCCTCCCTCGGCGTCGCCCTCATCGCCCTCAACGCGTCCGCGCGGCTTGCCCAGTGCCTGGCCGCGCTGTCGTTCGCCGACGACGTCGTCGTCATCGACGGCGGCAGCACCGACGATACCGTCGCGATCGCGCAGGCGCACGGCGCGCGCGTGATCGTCGAGCGCGACTGGCCGGGCTTCGGACCGCAGAAGAACCGCGCGCTCGACGCGCTCGACACCGACTGGATCCTGTCCCTCGATACCGACGAAGTCGTCACCCCGGAACTCGCGCAATCGATCCGCGACACGCTCCGCGCGCCGGCCGCGCAGGTCTATGCGGTCGACCGCCTGTCGAGCTTCTGCGGCCAGTGGATCCATCACAGCGGCTGGTATCCGGACTGGATCCCGCGCCTGTTCCGGCGCGGCGCCGCGCGCTTCTCGGACGATCTCGTGCACGAGCGCCTCGTGTTCGACGGCGCCGCGCAGCGGCTGTCCGGCAAGCTGATGCACTACTCGTACGAGGATTTCGAAACCGTCGTGCGCAAGCTCGACGCCTATTCGACGGCCGGCGCGCGCCAGCGCCGCGCGGCCGGCCAGCGCGGCGGCTTCGGCAAGGCGCTCGCGCGCGGCGCCTGGGCGTTCGTGCGCACCTACGTGCTGCGCCGCGGCTTCCTCGATGGCCGCGCCGGCTTCATGATCGCCGTGTTCAACGCGGAAACCGTGTACTACCGTTTCCTGAAGCTCGGCCACGAACAGGCCCGCTGAGCACCCGCCCGGCAGGGAGCCGGCCCGGCGTTACAATGCCGGGCTGCCCGCGCCGCGCGTGCCCGCCCGACCGGCGGCGCCACGCGCCGCCCGCCACGACGACTACCGAATCCGACCGCCATGTTCTCCATCATCATTCCGACCTGGAACAACCTGCCGTACCTCAAGCTCGTCGTCGACAGCCTGCGCCGCCACTCCGCGTACGACCACCAGATCATCGTGCACGTGAACGACGGCTCGGACGGCACGCTCGACTGGGTGCGCAGCGAAGGGATCGAGCACACCGCGTCGCCGACCAACATCGGCATCTGCCATGCGGTGAACTGGGCCGCCGCGCGCGCCACGCGCGACTACGTCGTCTACATGAACGACGACATGTTCTGCTGCCCCGGCTGGGACACGGCGCTCGTGCGCCGCATCGAACAGATGCCGACCGACCTCTTCATGCTGTCGGGCACGATGGTCGAGCCGGTCGACACGCGCAACCCGTGCGTCGTGGTCAGCAATTTCGGCCGCGACGCCGAACATTTCGACGCGGCGGGCCTCGTCGCGGCGGCTCCGAAGCTCGTGCGCGCCGACTGGCTGGGCTCGACCTGGCCGCCGACGCTCGTGCACCGCGACTGGTGGAACCGGATCGGCGGCTACAGCAGCGAGCTGTCGCCCGGCATGAGCAGCGACAACGACTTCTCGATGAAATTCTGGGATGCCGGCTGCCGGATCTTCATCGGCGTCGGCGACAGCCTCGTCTACCACTTCCAGCAGAAGAGCACGGGCAAGATCGTCAAGAACGATGGTCGCCGCCAGTTTCTGAACAAATGGGGCATGACCCAGGCGACGTTCGACCGCCACTACCTGCATCGCGGCGAGCCGGCGGGCACGCGCATCGCGCTCGACACGCCGGCCGTGGAAGGCAGCCTGAAGCGCGCGCTGCTGCGCTCGCGGATCAAGCGCGCGTTCAGCTGATCGCGCCCCGAAAACGACACGGAAACGCGCGCTGCTTCGCGTATACTCTGCGCCGTTCGTCCCGGATCTCCCGCCGGGGCGCGCGGCGCGCAGCACGACGTACGCAAGCCGCATTCGTCCATTCGACAGGTTCCGATGCTTTCGTTTTCCGCTCCCGCCTCGCGGCGCCTGACCGCCGCCCGCGCATTCGCCGTCGCCGCGCTCTGCATGGTGCCCGTCTCGACCGCGCTGACCAACGTGTTCTGCGGGCTGTTCGCCGCCGCGCTCGTGATTTCCCCCGAATTCTGGCGTGACCTGCGCTCGTTCGTCACCGACCCGGCCTCGCTCGCGGCGCTGCTGATCCTGGCCGCGCTGGCCGCCAGCGTCACCTATACGGTCGCGCCGCACAACAAGGCGTGGAGCTGGGTCGCCAAGTACGACAAGCTGCTGCTGCTGCCGTTCGCCGTGCTCGCCTTCCGCCATTCGAACTGGGCGCCGATCGTGCGGCGTTGCTGGTTCGGCACGCTGTGCGTGATCCTGCTGCTGTCGACCACCAACTATCTCGGCCTGACCGCGATCGGGCCCGCGCACGCGACCGAGCTGCCGCTGTCACGCGCCTGGGTGTTCAAGAACCACATCGCCGCCGGCATGTTCGGCGCGCTGCTGTTCTACCAGGCGGCCGATCTCGCGCTGGCGGCCCGCACGGCGCTGTCGCGCGCTGCATATGCGGGCGTTGCCGCGTGGTCGCTCGTCAACGTGTTCGTGATGCTGCAGGGTCGCACCGGGCAGGTCATCGCGCTGCTGCTGATCCTCGTCGTCGCCGTGCGTTTCGTGCTGTTGCTGCGCCGGCAATCGGCGCTGCGCGCGGGGCTCGCCGCCGGCGCGTTCGTGCTGGCCGGCATCGCGCTCGTGGTCGCCGCGTGCACGGTTCACAACGGCCGGCTGACGAAGGTCGTGACTGAAGTGCAGCAATACCGGCAGAGCGACGCGGTCACGTCGACCGGGCTGCGCCTCGAGTGGTACAAGAAGGGGCTCGAGTTGTATCGCCAGCGCCCGGTGATCGGCTATGGCGCGGGCGGCCTCGAATCCGAATTCGAGCGGCTCACGGCCGGCAAGACAGCAGCCGCAGGCCAGCTCACGTCGAATCCGCACAACGAATACCTGCTGATGGCCGTGCAGCTCGGCACGCTCGGGCTGGTGCTGTTCATCAACCTGATCGTGCAGATCGCGCGCGGCAGCCGTACGCTCGATCCGCGCTCGCGGCATCTGCTGCTCGGCTGGCTCGCGATCTTCGCGATCGGCAGTCTCGCGAATTCGCTGCTGCTCGATTTCGCCGAAGGGCACCTGATCGTGCTGCTGGCCGGCATCCTGCTCGGCTGCGGCGAGCGCGCCGAGGCGCTGCCGCGCGAAACGTCGGCGATCCGGCGCAGCGCGTAACGCGCAGCGGCCTGCGCTCCGCTGGGGGCCGACTCCGGCCACAGCGGCGTTCTTCACGATCGAGCTTCGACGGAAACGGGCCGGGCCGCTGGCGCGTCGCAAAACAAGCCGCCTGAAACCGGCGGAAAACGCGCGTCGCCCGCGCGTCAGTCGGATCCGGCGCGGTGCAGTCGCGACGTATCGACGACGGCTTCGGCTGGGCCAGGCGGATTCAGCCCGAGCATCTCGGCCGCCGCCGCTTTCACGCGCTGCGCACCGAGATTGACGAGGCAGTCGCTGCGGCTGTCGACCTTGCGCTCGCAGCCCTCGTGCCGGCACGGCACGCAATCCCCCTCCCCCTGCAGCAGCCACACGTTGCCGTGCCGCCCCGAGCCGCGCAGCGGCCACGGATTCTCAGTCGCCGGCCAGTGCTGCGGCCACGGCCCCCAGCGCACGGGGTCGGACGGGCCGAACAGCGCGATCGTGTCGGTGCCGGTCGCGGCCGCGACGTGCGTCGCGCCGGTGTCGGGCCCGATGAAAAGCCGTGCGCGCCGCACGAGTTCGGCGCTTTCGCCGAACGTCAGGCGACCGACCAGGTTCAGTACATCGCCGCCCGCTTCGGCCGCGACCTGCTCCGCATACTCGCGCTCGCTGTCCGCCGGGCCGCCCGACAACGCGACCGCGAAGCCGTGTTCGCGCAGCCAGCCGATCATCTCGACCCAGCCGTCGAGCCGCCATTGCTTGTAACGGAACATCGGATACGGATGCAGGACGACCAGCGGCTTGCCGGCGCGGATCGCCGGCGATTCGGCCAGCCACGCGTCGAAGCGCGCGCGCCGCGCCGGATCGTCGCCGATGCCGGGCGCGACGACCTCGGACACCGGCTCGATGCCGATCACGGGGGCGAGCGCCAGCGTGCTGACGACCGTATGCGCGGATTCGTGGTGATTGATCGCGATCCCGTTCAGCATCATCCGCGTGAGCCACGTCACGCGGTTCGGATCGACGAGGCCGACTCGCTTGCGGCCCGCGAACCAGCTGTAGAAGCGCGGCCGGTCGGAGCTCAGCGCCGCGCACGCGAGATCGTAGCGGCGCCACATCGATAGTGCGTCGCGCAGCCGCTCGCGGAACCCCGCGCGTTGCGCGACGACGATCACGCGCCGCACGTCCGGATTGTGCTCGAGCACGCCTTCGGTGCCGCGAAACACCAGCATGTCGATCTGCGCTTCAGGCCAGCGGGCCTTCAGCGAACGGACGAGCGGCGTCGTCAGCAGCACGTCGCCGATACGGCGCGGCGCGGCAACGAGGATGGTTCTGGGCGGGCGGGCGGAAGAAAACAGGGCCACGGCGGGTGTGTCTGGCTGGCTGAACAAGGCTGGCAATGTACAGGATTTTGCAGCAGCCGGCGCGACATGGCGAATCGGCCGTCCGGTCAGCCTGATGCGGCCCCGCTCACGAGTTGCTGCGCGGCAGGCGCACCGCGCGCCGGTGGCGTACGCGGGGCCTGCGATACCCGTGGCGCTACGAAGCGATGGTCATGATCACCGGCGTCGCAGCGGCAGCCGCGGGCTGAGTGTGTGCTGCGTCGGCCAACCGTTCGTCGCGATGGGTGGCCTGCGGCAGCAGGTGATTCACCGCACGCTCGACCGCGTCGACGCCGATCGCATCGACGGTCGCGCCGGCGCGCACGATCACGTGCGGCACACCGAGCGGATGCCAGCGCAGGTATTTCTCGGGACGGTCCTCGAACAGCGCGGCGACGGGCACGCCGAGCGCCGACGCGAGGTGCACGGGGGCGCTGTCGGCGGAGACGATCACATCGAGCAGGCTCGCCGCGGCCACCAGCTCGGCGACCGACGACGGCGCAACATGGCGCGCGCACACGTCGCGCCACGAGTCGCCCTCGGGGGCATGGCCGATGGCCGGGTCGCGGAACACGATCACGTCGGCATGCGGCGCGAGACGCCCGGCGAGGTCGCGCCAACGATCGGCCGGCCAGCGGCGCTCGACCGCCTTGTTCGTGACGAACAACCCGACGCGCGGCTTCGTGCGTGCGCCGAGCAGCCGGTACCACGCGTCCTGCAGCGCGCGGTCGGGATGAACCGACAACGCGAGGCGGTCGACGTCGGCGCGGCCGAGTTCGGGTACGAGCCGGAAACCCGACAACGCCTCGTGGCACATCGGCCGCTCGGCGACATGCTCGGGCTTGCGATCGTCGAATTCCGTCTCGGCATCGTGCCAGCGACAATCCTTCGCGCCGATCTGGCGCGCGAACTGCACGCTGCTGCGATGCATGCCGCCGTTCGGCACGACCACGAGGTCGAACCGCAAGCGACGCAGGCGACGCACCAGCCGCAGCCGGTCGAAGAACGCGCGCATCCGCCCGGGACGGTCGTTGCGCTCGCATTGACGGCTATAGACGTAGGTGTGGATCGTGTCGACGTCCGGGTTTCCGTCCAGCGCGGCCGCGTTGTAACGGTTCGCGACCACATGGAGTTCCGCGCCGGGCCAGCGCTCCTTCAGCGCGCGGAGAAACGCCGTCGTGCACAGCATGTCGCCCAGAAAATCGATCCGGATCACGAGGATCCGCTGCGTCGGGTTCACATTGGCCATGGTCATGTGGGGACTGTCAGTTTTTGTCGTCGCGACGAGCCATTTCATAGCATCCGGTTCCGGGACGGCCGGGTCGCCTATCGCGGCTCGCCGCACGGATCCGCCCCCGCTTATGTGCGCGATCCCGGCGCAATCTGCCGGACAAGCGGCGGTCAGCGCCGCGTTCGTGCAGCTAGCGCCGGATTGTATAGCGTCCGGATGGCCAGCCCAAGACCCGCTTGCGTGAACCTGCAAAAACGGCCCGCCGCACCGCACGATGGCGATGCGACGGGCCGCATGGCGCGACGGCCGTTCGGCGTAGGCGCGATCAGTACGTGATTTCGACGACGCTGCCGTCGAACGTCGCACGCAGCTCCGCGAGCAGCACGTCGCTCGGCTTCACGCGCCATGCGTCGCCGAGGCGCATTTCACCCTGCGCCCGCGCGTTGCTGTAGTGGACCTGCACCGCAAGCCCGTTCGGCAGCGGCGCCTGCGGGCGACGACCACCATCGCGCCCGCCGCCGCGCGGCGCCGGTGCGTCGACCACGTTCGCCGCCGGATCGTCCTTCGACACGTGCGGCTCGAGCACGCGGCGCAATGCGGCTGCGTCGGCGTTGCCGTTCATCGTCAGCCGGACGGCCTGCGCATAGCGGCTGCGCGCGCGCTCGAGATCCATCACGGTATCGGCCGTGAAGCGGATGCCGCCCGTGAACGCGTCGTTGCGCGCCTGCCCCTGCACGATCAGCAGCTCGTCTTCCTTGAACAGCGCCTTGTTCGCCTCGAACTGCTCGTTGAAGATCGTGATCTCGCACTGGCCCGAGCCATCGTCGAGCAGCGCGATCAGCATCTTGCCGCGCTGGGTCATCTGCGTGCGCAGCGACGCGATGATGCCGGCCACGAGCTTGTCGCGCCCTTCCTTCAGGTCGCCGACCTTCTGCCGCACGAAGCGGCGCACCTCGTCGCGATACGCGTCGAACAGATGGCCGGACAGGTAGAAGCCGAGCGCGCCCTTCTCTTCCTGCAGGCGGCGCTTGTCGTCCCACGCGGGCTCGTCGACGAGCGCATGCGCGTGCGGCGACTCGGCACCCATGTCGAACAGGCCGGCCTGCATCGCGTTCGCCTCGGCCTGGTCGGCCGCTTCCATCGCCAGCGGCACCGACGCGATCAGCTGCGCACGGTTCGTGTTCAGCGAATCGAACGCGCCGGCACGGATCAGCGCCTCGACCGTGCGGCGGTTGACGACGCGCCGGTCGATCCGCTCGCAGAAGTCGAACAGGTCGGTGAACGCCTTTTCCTCGCGGGCGCGCAGGATTTCCTCGATCGCGTTCTGGCCGCTGCCCTTCACCGCGCCGAGGCCGTAGCGGATCGTGCGCGAGCGCTTGCCGTCGGCTTCGGCGACCGGCTCGAAGCGGTAATGCGAAGCGTTGATGTCTGGCGGCAGCACGGCGAGGTTGTTCACGACGCAGTCGTCGAACAGGATCTTCACCTTGTCGGTGTCGTCCATCGCGAGCGTCATGTTGGCCGCCATGAATTCGGCCGGATGGTGCGCCTTCAGCCACGCGGTGTAGTACGCGAGCAGCGCATAGGCGGCCGCGTGCGACTTGTTGAAGCCGTAGCCCGCGAACTTCTCCATCAAGTCGAAGATCTCGTCGGACTTCTCGCGCGTGAGGCCGTTCTTCGCCGCACCCTCGGCGAAGATCTCGCGGTGCTTGGCCATCTCCTCGGGCTTCTTCTTGCCCATCGCGCGACGCAGCAAGTCCGCGCCGCCGAGCGAGTAGCCGCCGATGATCTGCGCCATCTGCATCACCTGCTCCTGATAGACCATGATGCCGTAGGTCTCTTTCAGGACGGGTTCGACGCGCGGATCCGGATACTCGACCTTCTCGCGGCCGTGCTTCCGTGCGCAGAAGCTCGGGATCAGGTCCATCGGGCCCGGACGGTACAACGACACGAGCGCGATGATGTCCTCGAAGCGATCGGGCTGCGCATCCTTCAGCATGCCCTGCATCCCGCGGCTTTCCAGCTGGAACACCGCGACCGTGTTGGCCTTCTTCAGGATCTGGAACGAGGCGGGATCGTCGAGCGGCACCTGCGCGAGCGACCAGTCGGCCTTCGACGGATCGAGGCGGCGGATGTAGCGCTCGGCCCAGTCGAGGATCGTCAGCGTCGTGAGGCCCAGAAAGTCGAACTTCACGAGGCCGACGGCTTCGACGTCGTCCTTGTCGTACTGGCTGACCACGCCGCCGTCGTCGCCCTGCGTGTACAGCGGGCAGAAATCGGTCAGCTTGCCGGGCGCGATCAGCACGCCGCCCGCGTGCATCCCGACGTTACGCGTGAGGCCCTCGACGCGCTGCGCGAGATCGAGCAGCTGGTGCACCTCGTCCTCGTGGTCGTAGCGCTCCTGCAGCTGCGGCTCTTCCTTCATCGCGTCGGCGATCGTCACGTGCTTGCCCGGCTTGAACGGGATCAGCTTCGCGATGCCATCGGTGAACATGTAGCCGAGGTCGAGCACGCGGCCGATGTCGCGCACGGCCGCCTTCGCGGCCATCGTGCCGAACGTGGCGATCTGCGACACGGCGTCCGCGCCGTACTTCTCCTTCACGTACTGGATCACGCGGTCGCGGCCGTGCTGGCAGAAGTCGATGTCGAAGTCGGGCATCGACACGCGTTCCGGGTTCAGGAAGCGCTCGAACAGCAGGTTGTAGCGCAGCGGGTCGAGGTCGGTAATGCCGAGTGCGTACGCGACCAGCGAACCGGCGCCCGAGCCGCGGCCCGGGCCGACCGGCACGCCGTTGTTCTTCGCCCAGTTGATGAAGTCCGCGACGATCAGGAAGTAGCCCGGGAAGCCCATCTTCGTGATGGTCCCGCACTCGAATTCGAGACGCTTGTAATACGTGTCGCGCTGCGCGTCGCGCTCGGCCTCGACCGGATACAGCTGCGCGAGACGGGTCTCGAGCCCTTCCTTCGACAGCTGGACCAGGTAGTCGTCGAGCGACATGCCGTCCGGCGTCGGGAACAGCGGCAGTTTCGGCTTGCCGAGCTCGAGCTTCAGGTTGCAGCGCTTCGCGATTTCGACCGTGTTCGCGATCGCCGACGGCAGGTCGGCGAACAGCGCGACCATGTCGTCCTGCGTGCGGAAATACTGGTCGGTCGTGAAACGCTTCTGGCGCCGCGGGTTCGCAAGGATGTCGCCTTCCGAGATACACACGCGCGCCTCGTGCGCGGTGAAATCGTCGTCGGTCATGAACTGCGTCGGGTGCGTCGCGACGACCGGCAGCTTCAGCGCCGCGGCGAGCGTTGCGGCCTGCTGGATGTACGCCTCGGCGCCCGGCTGGCCGTAACGCTGCAGCTCGATGTAGAAGCCGCCCGGGAACACCTTCGCCCAGCGCTCGGCGTGACGGCGCGCGGCTTCTTCGTTGCCCGCGGCAAGCGCGAGCCCGATATCGCCCTGTTGCGCGCCCGACAGCGCGAGCAGCCCTTTCGAGCGCTCGCCGTCGAGCCAGCTCGCGTCCAGCTCCGCACGGCCGCGGTACTGGTTCGTGAGCCACGCCTTCGACAGCAGCTCGCACAGATTCAGGTAGCCGACCTTGTCCTTGACGAGCAGCAGCAGCCGCGACGGCTTGTCGCGGTCGTCCGGATTGGCGATCCAGACGTCGCAGCCGGCGATCGGCTTGATGCCCTTGCCGCGGGCTTCCTGGTAGAAACGGACGAGGCCGAATGCGTTGCCGAGATCGGTGAGCGCGAGCGCGCCCTGACCGTCCGCGGCCGCCGCCTTGACGATGTCGTCAATGCGCACGATGCCGTCGGCAATCGAGAATTCGGAGTGAACGCGAAGATGGACGAAGCGGGGATCTGACATGGGCGCTATTGTAGCCGCCCCGCCGCGCAGGCTGCCCAAAAAATCCCCGCGCTGGCCGTTCGGCCGATGCGCGCGACCGCACGTCGCGCGGCTGGCCAAACGGCAGGGTGCCGGCCCGGACGCGGTTTGCGGGATAATACGGTTTTTCGAATCCACGCCCCGGCTTCGCACCCTTTTTTGCGGGCCGCCGTGCGGCCGTTTTCCCGTCGGACCATCATGACCATCGTCAACCTCGCCGCCTACCACTTCGTGTCGCTCGACGCGAACGAGCAATGGCGCCCGCTCGTCACCGCCCGCTGCAACGAACTCGGCCTGCGCGGCACGATCCTGCTCGCGCCGGAAGGCATCAACCTGTTCATCGCCGGCACGCGCGAAGCCGCCGACGCGTTCATCGCGTACATCCGCCACGATCCGCTGTTCGAGGGCAAGTTCGCGTCGCTGCAGTTCAAGGAGAGCCTGTCCGACTCGCAGCCGTTCCGCCGCATGCTCGTGCGCCTGAAGCGCGAAATCATCACGATGAAGAAGCCGGCGATCAAGCCGGAACTCGGCCGCGCGCCGTTCGTCGACGCGCGTACGCTGAAGACGTGGCTCGATCGCGGCCACGACGACACGGGCCGCCCGGTCGTGATGCTCGACACGCGCAACGCGTTCGAAGTCGACGTCGGCACGTTCGACGACGCGCTCGACTACCGGATCGACAAGTTCAGCGAATTCCCCGAAGTGATCGACGCGAACCGTGCCGACCTCGAAGGCAAGACGGTCGTGTCGTTCTGCACGGGCGGCATCCGCTGCGAGAAGGCCGCGATCCACATGAAGGAAATCGGCATCGAGAACGTGTACCAGCTCGAAGGCGGGATCCTGAAGTACTTCGAGGAAGTCGGCGGCGCGCACTATCACGGCGACTGCTTCGTGTTCGACTACCGCACCGCGCTGAATCCGCAGCTCCAGCCCACCGAGAACGTCACGTGCTTCGCGTGCCGCGCGGTCGTCACGCCGGAAGCGCAACAGTCGCCGAGCTACGTGCCCGGCAAGTCGTGCCCGGCCTGCGCACCGGCGGCCAGCGCTGCGTAAGCGCGCACTGCCCCGCGCCCCGATGACCGGCTATCGCGGCCGCTTCGCGCCGTCGCCCACCGGCCCGCTGCATTTCGGCTCGCTGGTCGGTGCACTCGCGAGCTGGCTCGACGCACGCGCGCACGGCGGCGCATGGCTCGTACGCATCGAGGATCTCGACGGCCCGCGCACGGTGCCGGGCGCCGCCGACGACATCCTCGCGACGCTCGCGCATTTCGGCATGACGCCCGACGAGCCGCCCGTCTGGCAAAGCACGCGCGATGCCGCGTATACGGCCGCGCTCGAACGGCTCGTCGCGGCCGGGCTCGTCTATCCGTGCGGCTGCACGCGCAAGGAAATCGCCGATTCGCTGCGCGCCGCGCACGAGCGCCATACGACGCTCGCGTACCCGGGCACCTGCCGCACCGGCCTGCACGGCAAGCCCGCGCGCGCGTGGCGGCTGCGCGTGCCGGACGGCGACGACGCGATCGTCACGTTCGACGATCGCTGGCAGCACACGCAATCGCAGAACCTCGCGACCGAAGTCGGCGATTTCGTGCTGAAGCGCGCGGACGGCCAATGGGCCTACCAGCTCGCGGTCGTCGTCGACGATGCCGATGCGCACATCACGCACGTCGTGCGCGGCGCCGACCTGCTCGACTCGACCGCACGCCAGATCCACCTGCAGCACTGCCTCGGCGTGCCGACACCGCGATACCTGCACGTGCCCGTCGTCGTCGATGCGAACGGCGAGAAGCTCAGCAAGCAGACGGGCGCGACCGCGCTCGAACGCGACGATCCGCTGCCGGCGCTGCGGGCCGCGGCCGCGCACCTGGGCCTCGCGCCCGACGGCACGCTCGCTGGCACGACGCTCGATACGTTCTACGCCGCCGCCACGGCCGCATGGGCGAGGCGCTTCGGGCCGCAGGCCGGCTGACGCACACGGCGCACCGGTTTCGCGGCGACCGGGCCTCAGCCGGATGCCGACCGCCCCCCTCGCCGACGCCACACGCCCGCCTCCCCCATCAAACCGCAGCCCCAATGAAAAGCGGGCACATGCTCATCGCATGCACCCGCTTCTGCAGCAGCGCTCGCGCGCTGCGCCGCCACGCCCGCCCGGCTTACGCCGACGGCTTGCGCGGCATCCCGAGCCCGCCGAGCAGTGCGGCGACCTGACGCTTCGGCCCCTTCTTCTCGGGCTGCTGCGCAGGCTGCGCGTCGTCCTGCTGCTTCGCCGGCGCCGACGGCTCATACGGCTTCAGGAAGAAATCGTCGACCGGCGCTTCGTGGCGACGGTGATGACCGCGCTCGGAACCGCCCGGACGGCGCCCCGATGCACCGCGATGCTCGTCGCGATCGCGACGGCCGCCTCGTTCACCGCCCCGCTCGCTGTTGCGATCGCCGCCGCGGTCGTTGCCGCGCTCGTCGTGACGATGGCGCGCCGGCTTGTCGAGCGCGAGCGTCTGCACTTCGAGCGGACGCTTGATCAGCTTCTCGATATCGGCGAGCTGCTTGCGCTCGTTCGGGCTGCACAGCGACAGCGCGTCGCCCGTCGCACCCGCACGGCCGGTACGGCCGATCCGGTGCACGTAGTCTTCCGCGCTGAACGGCAGGTCGAAGTTGATCACGGCCGGCAGTTCGGCGATGTCGAGGCCGCGCGCGGCCACGTCGGTCGCGACCAGCGCCTCTATCTCGCCGCGCTTGAACGCGTCGAGCGCCTGCATCCGCTCGATCTGCGTCTTGTCGCCGTGGATCGCCGACGCGACCACGCCGTCGCGCTCGAGATTGCGCGCAAGCCGGCTTGCTCCGATCTTGCTGTTGCAGAACACGATCACCTGCTTGAGGCCGCGATCGCGCAACAGCTGCACGACGGCCGCCTGCTTGTCGCCTTCGGCGACGTCGTAGACGATCTGCGTGACGTTCGCGTTCGTCGAGTTGCTGCGCGCGACTTCGATCGTCTGCGGGTTGCGCAGGTAGGTCGACGCGAGCTTCTTGATTTCGCCCGAGAACGTGGCCGAGAACAGCAGCGTCTGGCGTTCCTTCGGCAGCAGGTTCAGGATGCGCTGCAGGTCGGGCAGGAAGCCCATGTCGAGCATCCGGTCGGCTTCGTCGAGCACGAGGATCTGCACCTGGCCGAGATTCGCCGTCTTCTGCTGCACGTGGTCGAGCAGGCGGCCCGGCGTCGCGATCAGGATCTCGACACCGCGGCGCAACTCTGCCGACTGCGGGTTCATGTCGACCCCGCCGAACACGACCGCGCTGCGCAGCGGCGTGTGCTTCGCATACGCGTGCACGTTCGCGGCGACCTGGTCGGCGAGTTCGCGGGTCGGCGTGAGGATCAGCGCACGCACCGGGTGGCGCGCCGGAGACGCGCTCGTGTTGGCCTGCGGCAGCAGGCGCTGGATGATCGGCAGCGAGAAACTCGCGGTCTTGCCGGTGCCCGTTTGCGCGGCGCCCATGACGTCGCGGCCGGCGAGCACGACCGGAATGGCCTGCGCCTGGATCGGCGTCGGCGTCGTATAGCCCTGCTCCGCAATGGCTTTCAGGATATCGGCGGCAAGGCCGAATTGATCGAAGGTTGCGTCGACGGGCTTGGCGACAGAATCGGACATGGTGGCGTTTCGCTCAAAAGGCGCGGCGGGGACATCGTGCGTCAGGCCAGCCGGGCCTGCGCTCATCACAATTCGGAAATAGACGGAGCCGCGGCGCGCCGCGCGGCGCCGCTCTGGCGCTTGGGACCGGTTCAATGTGAACGCTGGACGCCAGGCCGTGCGGACTCCGTTCGGCGCGAATGCCGGCGGAAAGGGGCGTATTGTAGCACTGCGCGGCCATCTGTCCGTGACAACGCGGCGAACGGCCACAACGGCGGTTCGCGCGGCAGGCCCGGGCAGGCCCGCGCGGTAGACGAATGACCCGATCGGACTAGCCCGATGGGCCGGCGGATGATTTCAGGGGTCCGATCCCCGATCGCCTGCGGCCACGCCGCGTATCCGGCCGTCAGGCCCGGGAGCCGGCCGCCGGCCGGCACCGGTTGCGCGATCCACGTTCCCGCCCGGCGCTCAGCCCTTCTTCTTTTTCTTCTCGACCTGCACGCAGTCGCCCAGCAGCGGCGGCGAGCTCTGGTCGGCGATCTCGTCACGCAGCGTCGCTTCCTTGCCCTTCGTCCACCACGTATAGCGGCCGGCCTGGTAGCGCGCGCCCGACGCCGACACGGTGTCGACGAACAGCATCTGCTTCCCGTTGACCGGCACGAGCGCGAAGCTCTGGCCGTTGCCCGCGAGCCAGTACGACACGCGCACCGGCTGCTTCTGGTTCGCGCACTGGTAGACGGTGAACTGACGCGAATCGGCGTCGATCTCTTCGACGGTCAGCTGCGCGGCATGCGCGACGGAAACGGCCGTGCCGGCGAGCGCGAGCGCGGCGAGAGTTTGGCGGATCATGCAGGTCCTCTCACGAGACGGGTAGAAACGCGCCCTCGCGGGGCGCGTGATTATTGTTGGCGATCGGGTCGGGTAGCGTGCTCAGGGATCGATGACGTCGGCACACGCGTCGGTCGGTGCGGCCGCGACATGACCGACGAGCGGCACGATCTTGAGCCCGGCCGAGGCCACCCGGCACGGTGCGGCCGCGAGCCCGCAACCCGCGAGATTCACTGCAAGCGCCAGCGCGGCGGCCAGCTTTCCGATACGCAGCCACTTCGGCGTCATCGTCCTCTCCTGATTACGTCAGCGGGCCGACACGGGCCGGACGGCCGCGGCGGCACGCTTCGCGCGTTCGCGGGCTTCGTCGACGGTCGCGCCGGTCGCCAGCGCGACGCCCATGCGCCGCTTCGCGAAACTTTCCGGCTTGCCGAACAGGCGCAAGTCGGCGCCCGGCACGGCAAGCGCGTCGCGCACGCCCTCGAACGCGATCCCGCGCTCGTCGAGCCCGCCGTAGATCACGGCCGACGCGGCCGGCGTACCGAGCGCCGGATCGACCGGCAGCCCCAGAATCGCACGCGCGTGCAGCTCGAATTCCGACTGACGCTGCGACGCGAGCGTGACGAGGCCCGTATCGTGCGGCCGCGGGCTCACCTCGGAGAACCACACGTCGTCGCCGCGCACGAACAGCTCGACGCCGAACATCCCGCGCCCGCCGAGCGCCTCGGTGACCTTGTGCGCGATCTCGCGCGACTTCTCGAGCGCCACCGCGCTCATCGGCTGCGGCTGCCACGATTCGACGTAGTCGCCCGCGACCTGCACGTGACCGACCGGCTCGCAGAAATAGGTGCGGGTGGCGTTCGTCGCCGGATCGATCGCGCGCACGGTGAGCTGCGTGATCTCGTAGTCGAAATCGACGAAGCCCTCGACGATCACGCGGCCGTGGTTCACACGCCCGCCCGCCATCGCGTAGTCCCACGCCGGCTTCACGTCGGCCTCGGTCTTCACGACCGACTGCCCCTTGCCCGACGACGACATCACGGGCTTGACGACGCACGGCATGCCGATCTTCGCGATCGCCGCGCTGAACGCCTCGAACGAATCCGCGAACGCATACGGCGAGGTCGGCAGGCCGAGCTCCTCGGCCGCGAGCCGGCGGATCCCTTCGCGATTCATCGTGAGCTGCGTCGCCCGCGCGGTCGGGATCACTTCGGCGAGGCCGGCCGCCTCGATCGCCGCGAGCGCGTCGGTCGCGATCGCCTCGATCTCCGGCACGATCAGGTGCGGGCGTTCGGCTTCGACGAGCGCGCGCAGCGCGGCGGCGTCCGTCATGTCGATCACGTGCGCGCGATGCGCGACCTGGTGGCCCGGTGCGTCCGGATAGCGGTCGACCGCGACGACTTCGACGCCGAGCCGCTGCAACGCGATGATGACTTCCTTGCCGAGTTCGCCGGCGCCGAGCAGCATGACGCGCGTGGCCGAGGGTGAGAGCGGCGTACCGAGCCGCTGACCGATCTGCATGTGATTACCCGCTTCTGGTGGAGGACGAAAACGGCTCCGATGTTAACACGCGCCACGGCGCCGGTTTTGCGCGTTTCGCCGTGCCGGCGCCCGGCCGCGGGCCGCTCGCGAGCAGGCTGCGAACGTTTTCACGCGTGAAGTGTCGGCTCGCCTGCCGCGGGGCGGGTGCGTTACTCTTACGCCTTGATCAGAATCCGATGAGGAACGAGGCTCATGTCCCACCTGTCCGCCGCCGCACGCGCACGCACCGGCCTGCTTCGTCCGTTGCGCGCGCCGCTCTGCGCGTTGACGCTTGCCACGCTTCTCGCCGCCTGCGCGATGCCGACCCACCCCGATTCCGCCGCCCCCGCACCCGACCCGTACAACCCGGCCGCCGTCCAGCTGCTCGACGACACGAGCTGGGAACTCACCAGCTGGCTGAATGCCGACGGCACGCAGCGCGCGATCCCGCACGGCGACAACGGCGAGCCGATCAAGCTCGCGCTGTCGACCGACTCGGGCATCCGGCGCGCCAGCGGGTTTTCGGGCTGCAACCGCTACATGGGCACCTACGCGATCAAGAACGGCCTGTTGAGCTTCGGGCCGCTCGCCGGCACGCGAATGGCCTGCCCGAATACGCTCGGCGGCCAGCTCGAAACCGCGTACCTCGACGCACTCGCCCACGTCGACAAGACCGGTGTGCAGATGCGCGAGCCGCAGCAATTGCAGATCGTGACCACGTCCGGCGCAACGTTGACCTTCACGCACCGGAGCCCCTGATGCACGGCGCGCGCGAAGGCCGACCGACCGCCTTCGCGTGGCTGGCACACGCGTGTGCCAGCCACACGCGTCGAGCGGCGTGAATCGGATGCACGCCGCGTTAGAGTCTTGTTCGCCGGCCGGTTAAACTCGGCGGGTCGCGCCACGCGCGCCCCTCCCCACTCCTGTTTCAAAGCATGCACACGGTTGTCTTCGGCTGGTTCGGCATCTCCGCCGTCTGGTTCCTCCTTCTCTTCTGGCGTCTCGTGCAGGCGATGCTGCCTGGCGGTGTCGGGCTTGCCGGCCGCGGCTCGATCCGTCTGTGGCTCGGCTTCGCCGCGGTGTTCGTGGCGAGCTGCACGCTGACGAGCCCGCTGTCGGGCCCCGACACGAACGCGCTCGGCCATGCGTTCTCGGCAGGCTTCGCCCACGTGCTCGGCCCGATCGGCACGCCGGTCGCGATGGTCGTGCTGTTCTTCGCCGGGCTGCCCTGGCTGACCGGCATCGGCTGGCGGCAGTTCGCCGCGTGGGTCGATACGTCGTTCGGCGTCAAGCTGGCGCGCGACGGCGGTGACGACGAAGCGCGCGGCATCGCCGACCTGCCGCGCAGCGCATTGCATCGCGACGACGACATCGTCCAGCCGACCACCGCGCATACCGTCAATTCGATGGCGCCCCGCCAGAACGGCCGGTATTCGCGCCCGACGCTGTGGAAACCCGACCCGCAGGCGCGGCCGAAGCCGCGCAGCAGCACGCCTGCGCGCCCGCACGTGGAACCTGTTGCGCCGTCGGGCTGGTTGAAGCCGGCCGCGCCCCAGCGCAGCATGCCGACACCGCCCGCCCCGATCACGCCGGCCAGCGCGATGCCCCCGCCGACGACCGGCAGCACCGCCAGCCTCGCGCGCGCAGCAGCGAACTCGCAAGTCCCGCGCCCCGATCCAGCCCCGCTTCCTGCCGGATTCCAACCTGTCCGCCCGCGGCCGATTGGCGCGCGACCAGCCACTGCCGCGTTGAAGCCGACACCGCCGCGTACCACGGTCACGCCGCGGCCGGCCACCGCACAGCCGCAGCGCCCGCCGGTACGCCCCGCCGCCGCAGCAGCAGCCGGTTCGGCCGGCCTGCCGCCGGATGCGGCACGACGTCGCCCGGCGCAGCCAACGCCGGCGCGAGCGCCCCTCTATGCCTGGACGGAAAAGCCCGCCGCGCCGATCACGCCGGCGCCGAGCGTGCACGACACGCTGCGCTCGATCGAAGCCAGCACCGCGCAGTGGGCGACGCTGGGCGGTGCGCAGGACGATGCCGGGCACGCGGCGGCGGCAGCGGCAACCGTGGCCGGTGTGGCCGCGACGGCGGCCGGCGTGGCAGCGCCAGCAGCAGCGGCCGTGCCGACCTGGATCACCTCCGCGGCCCACGGCCTCGCGGCGCATGACGCCAGTGCGCCGCTCGCCTACGATCCGGCGCCGACATACGACGACAACGCGCCGATCGTGCTCGACGCGTTCAATCCGGCAGCGCCTGCTGTCCATGCACCGGTTGCCGATGCGGGCGCCGTGGCAGTCGACGCCACCGCACCGCACGCGTTGTCGAATTCCGGCATCGCTGATGCCGCGTTCCCGCATCACGCCAATGACGAGATCCGGCACGCAGACGATGTCGCTGCCGCTATCGCACCGGCATCGGGAATCTCGCCCGCGCCGACGTTCGACGCGCCCATCGACCTCGCGCCGTGGGAGGACCTCGCCAGCCAACCGGTGTCCGCGTTCGACGCATCCGCCTGGAACCCGGTCGCCGAGTCATCGACCGATGTGACGGAATCGGAACCAGCCCATGCCGGTTCCGCGCAGCTCGGAAACGAGGCGGTTCACGACCTCGCCGCGAGCAACCCGGCATCCATCGATACCGACGACAAGTACACGGCACATCCGGCGCCTGCAATCGATCGCACCGTATCGGCCAGCGTGCCGCCGGGCATCGCCAATGCACACGCCGACGTGCAACCCGCCGGGAACAGCACGCCGTTCACGGCCCTCCCCTCTTCGCCGATCGCCGAAACGACGCCACGCGCAAGTGTCGAAACCAGGCCGTTTGCGGCGGCGGAGGTACCGGCCGCATCGGGAGCCGCCAAGCCAGACACGATTGAACCCGCGGCACCGGCGACAGCATGGACGTGGACGCCTGCGACGGCGCAACCGGCCCCGACGAATACGCCTGTCACCGCGGAATTGCCGAAATCGCCGGTTGCCGCTCAACCGTTTGCCGCCACGCAAAAGGCTTCGGCAAGCACTGCGTCGCCGCTCGTCGGCACCGCGTACGGTTCGACCGCGCAAGCGCCTGCATCCGCCTCAGGCATTGCGCCTGTCGCCGTTACTGCCTCGTCGGATGGTGTGACCGACACGGCATCCGGTTCGCTGGCTCAACCGGCTGCGTCGACCGTTGCAGCCGTTCCGTCGGCATCTGCGATCGGCGTAACCGGCACTGCGTCGACCTCGCTTTCGCAGCCCGCCCCTTCGACATCGAACACCTCATCCGTCGCGCCGGCATCCCCGATCAGCGTGACCGGAGCCACGTCGGCTTCGCTTTCGCAGCCGACCGCTTCGGCATCGAACACTGCACCCGTCGCGTCGGCATCTCCGATCGACGTGACCGGCACTGCGTCGACCTCGCTTTCGCAACCAGCCGCGTCGGCATCGACCGTTGCGGACACGACTTACGGTTCGTTCCCCCGCGCATCAACACCCGCGTCGCCCGCATCGCCCGTTGCGCCCGCCGCGACGCCGTCGACGGCCAGCTCGACGGCCTCGGCATCCGGTTCGAGCGCGCCGGCGATCGCTACCACGACGCCCGTGAATGTCGTGTCCGGCTCGGTCGCGGCTCCATCCGCCGCGCCTGCCCCGACACATCCGGCCACCCCATCAGCCTCGTCGACCGGTACGACATTCGGCACCTTTGCCCCCTCAGGCGCAATCGCATCGCAGTCGGTCGCAGGCCTGCCCATGCCGCCGGCCCCTGCCGCCACGACGGCAACGTCCTCCGGCGCAGTCGCACCGATTACCACCGCCGCGGCGCCCCCCGCGCAACCGATCGCCAGCTCGCCCGTCGCGCCAGCCGGCTCGCTGACGTCCTTCGGCGCAACCACTGCGGCGCTGGCTCCGTCGATCGCTTCCGCGCCTGCAGCCGTCGAAGCCACGACGTTCGCCCCCCCGGCCGCCGCGACCTCGTCGCCGGCAAGCTGGTCCGTGTCGAATGTCTCCGCGGCACCGTTAGCTACATCGCCCGTGGCACCGCCGCAACCCGCAGCAACGATCCCCGGCGCGAGCCTGTCCGCACCGACGGCAGTCACGACCGCACAGGCGCCCCCCACTGCCCCGCCGGCCGCAGCAACCACCCAGGCAACCGAACCGGCCGCACCTGCCGCAGCCGGCTCGCCCGCCCCCGACACCCCCGCGCGCCAGCCGCGCCCGAACGCATTCGAATTCCACGCACCCGCGTCGTTCAGCGTCGAACTGCCGACGCTCGACCTGCTCGAGCCTGCGTCCGCGTCCGGCGACATCGAAACGATCACCGAAGAACACCTCGCGCAAACCGCGCAGGTGATCGAACAGCGGCTGCAGGAATTCAAGGTGCCGGTGACGGTGGTCGGCGCGTCCGCCGGCCCCGTGATCACGCGCTTCGAGATCGAACCCGCGCTCGGCGTGCGCGGCAGCCAGATCGTCGGGCTGATGAAGGACCTGTCGCGCGGCCTCGGCCTCACGTCGATCCGCGTCGTCGAGACGATTCCCGGCAAGACCTGCATGGGCCTCGAACTGCCGAACGCGAAGCGGCAGATGATCCGCCTGTCGGAGATTCTCGAGTCGCGCCCGTACCAGCACTCGGCGTCGCAGTTGACGATCGCGATGGGCAAGGACATCACCGGCCACCCGGTCGTCACCGATCTCGCGAAAGCGCCGCACATGCTCGTCGCGGGCACGACCGGCTCGGGCAAGTCGGTCGCGATCAACGCGATGATCCTGTCGCTGCTGTACAAGGCGACACCCGAGGACGTGCGACTGATCATGATCGACCCGAAGATGCTGGAGCTGTCGGTCTACGAAGGGATCCCGCACCTGCTCGCGCCGGTCGTCACCGACATGAAGCTCGCGGCGAACGCACTGAACTGGTGCGTCGGCGAGATGGAAAAGCGCTACCGGCTGATGTCGGCCGTCGGCGTGCGCAACCTCGCGGGCTTCAACCAGAAGATCCGCGACGCGGAAGCGAAGGAAAAGAAGATCGGCAACCCGTTCTCGCTGACGCCCGAGGATCCGGAGCCGCTGTCGACGCTGCCGCTGATCGTCGTCGTGATCGACGAGCTGGCCGACCTGATGATGGTCGCCGGCAAGAAGATCGAGGAACTGATCGCCCGCCTCGCGCAGAAGGCGCGTGCGGCCGGCATCCACCTGATCCTCGCGACGCAGCGTCCGTCCGTCGACGTGATCACGGGGCTGATCAAGGCGAACATCCCGACGCGCGTCGCGTTCCAGGTGTCGTCGAAGATCGACTCGCGCACGATTCTCGACCAGATGGGTGCCGAATCGCTGCTCGGGATGGGCGACATGCTGTTCCTGCCGCCGGGCACCGGTTATCCGCAGCGCGTGCACGGCGCGTTCGTCGCGGACGAAGAAGTGCACCGGGTCGTCGAGTACCTGAAGCAGTTCGGCGAGCCGCAGTACGAGGAAGGGATCCTCGACGGCCCGACGGCCGACGGCGCGACGCAGGACCTGTTCGGCGATGCGCCGGACGCGGAAGCCGATCCGCTGTACGACGAAGCCGTCGCGTTCGTCGTGCGCACGCGGCGCGCGTCGATCTCGTCGGTGCAGCGGCAGTTGCGCATCGGCTACAACCGCGCCGCGCGCCTCGTCGAGCAGATGGAGGCGGCCGGGCTCGTGTCGCCGATGGGCATCAACGGCAGCCGCGAGGTGCTCGTGCCGGCCGCGGCCGACTGAGCGCGGCGGCCGGTCGGCCGCCGTCAGCCGATACGGGCGCGCCGGGAAACCGGCCGCCCCGACACACGAAGGGCGCTGCATCGGCAGCGCCCTTTTTCATTTACAGCACCGGCACCAGCTTGAAGTCGACCGGCTTGCCGACCGCCACCTTCTGCGGATTCGGGCCGAGCTGCCCCGTTTCGACATTGCGGCTGAACACGTAGAACGTATCGCTGTCCTGGTTGCCGACGATCAGCCACTTGCCGGTCGGATCGATCAGGAACTCGCGCGGCGTCTTGCCGAGGCTCGACTGGCGGCCGACGTGCTTCAGCCGGCCGTCGGCCTGGTTCACCGCGTAGATCACCAGGTCGTTCGCGTCGCCGCGGTTGCTCACGTACAGGAAGCGGCCGTCCGGCGACAGGTGGATCGCACCGCCGCCGACCTTGCCCTTGAAGCCCGGCGCGGTCATCGACACGGTCTCGACCGGCGTCAGCTTGCCGTCGTGATAGCCGAACACCTCGACCGACGCGTTGAGCTCGCTCGTCACGTATGCATACCGGCCGTCGGCGCCGAACACCATGTGGCGCGGGCCCGAGCCCGCCTTCACCGGCGTGTAGCGCGTGTCCGTCGGGCTGATCAGCCCGCGGCTGCCGTCCACCGTGTAGCGGTAGCCGTAGATCTTGTCCGCGCCGAGATCCTGTACGAACAGATAACGGCCGTCCGGCGAAAACACCGTCGAATGCACGTGCGCGCCGTCCTGGCGGCCCTTCACGGGCCCCGTGCCTTCATGGTGCACGGTCAGCGCGGCCTGGCCGACCGCGCCGTCGTCGCGCAGCGGAAACACCGCGAAGCTGCCGCCGGGATCCTTCGCGACCGAGTAGTTGGCGGTCACGAGGTACTTGCCGTCGGGCGACAGCGCGAGATAGCAAGGATCGTTCCCTTCCGACGACACGCGGTCGATGAAGCTCAGCGCGCCCGTCTTCGCGTCGAAGCGGAATGCGCTGATGCCGCCGCGCGTGGTCGCCGGCCCGTCGTCGCCGGGTAGTTCGTTGACCGCGTAAACGGTGCGACCGTCGCGGCTCGGCAACAGGTACGACGGATTCACGGTCTTCGCCGACGACACGGGTGCGACGCTGCCGGTTTTCGTATCGAAGCGGTAAACATAGATGCCGTCGCTGCCGCCCCCCGTATAGGTGCCGACGAGCAGGTTGTAGACGCCGTCGGCCGGGGCGGGCGATTGCTGCGCGAATGCGTGGGTCGCGGAAAGGGAGAGCACGATCGCGAAACCTTTCATCCAGTGAGCGAGCCTAAGCGGGAACCCTCGTGTCGAAGCGCGTGCGTCACGCTCGCGTAAACGGTTGGGCATTGAATCCTCCTTGCGTCGAGTCGCTTCAAGTGTTGAGATAGGACGAAACGCCGGCCGTTCATGCGCTCCGCCGCCCGGCCGAGTATACGGGGCGCGGTGCCGGCGCGTGAAGCCTTGGCCGCCGCCGTCCGCATTGTGAACTCGAATACCCAAGGATCGCCTGCCCATGCCTGCCCTGATCGAAGACTACGCCCTCGTCGGCGACGGCCACACTGCCGCGCTGATCGCTAAAGACGGCTCCGTCGACTGGCTGTGCTGGCCCCGCTTCGATTCGGGCGCCTGCTTCGCGGCGCTTCTCGGCACCCCCGAGCACGGCCGCTGGCTGCTCGCGCCGGCCGCCGACGCCGCGATCACGCACACGACGCGCCGCTATCGCGGCGACACGCTGATTCTCGAAACCGACTACGAAAGCGCCGACGGCGCCGTCACCGTGGTCGACTTCATGCCGCCCGGCAACGGCTGGTCCGAACTGGTGCGGATCGTCGTCGGCCGCCACGGCACGATGAAGATGCGCATGGAGCTCGTGTTGCGCTTCGACTACGGCTTCTCGATCCCGTGGGTCACGCAACTGACCCGCGAGGACGGCATGAAGGCGATCGCGGGCCCCGACACCGTCGTGCTGCGCACGCCGGTGCCGCTCACCGGCAAGAATCTCCACACGCTCGCGGAATTCACGGTGAGCGCCGACGAGCGCGTGCCGTTCTCGCTCAGCTATGCGGCGTCGCACCTGCGGCTGCCGCCCGCGCGCGATCCGCTGTCGATGCTCGCGCGCACCGAGAACTACTGGCTCGAATGGTCGGGCCGCTGCCAGGTACAGGGCCGCTACGCGGCCGCCGTGCGCCGCTCGCTGATCACGCTGAAGGCGCTCGCGTACGAGCCGACCGGCGGCATCGTCGCGGCGCCGACCACGTCGCTGCCCGAGAAGATCGGCGGCAACCGCAACTGGGACTACCGCTACTGCTGGCTGCGCGACGCGACGATCACGCTGCTCGCGCTGATGCGCGGCGGCTACTACGACGAGGCGCGCGCATGGCGCACGTGGCTCGGCCGCGTGATGGCCGGCTCGCCAGAGCAGATCCAGATCATGTACGGGATCGCCGGCGAACGCCGGCTGCCGGAAATGGAGCTCGACTGGTTGCCCGGCTACCAGGACTCGAAGCCGGTGCGCATCGGCAACGGCGCCGCGAACCAGCTCCAGCTCGACGTGTTCGGCGAGGTGATGGCCGCGCTGCACCTCGCCCGGGTGGGCGGCCTGCAGGCCGACGACACGGTCTGGTCCGTGCAGTGCGCGCTGCTCGACCATCTCGAGAAGATCTGGCAGGAGCCCGACGAAGGCATCTGGGAAACGCGCGGCGGCCGCCGCCATTTCACGTTCTCGAAGGTGATGGCGTGGGTCGCGTTCGACCGCGCGATCAAGTCGGCGGAGATGTTCCGGCTGCCCGGCTCGCTCGACCGCTGGCGTGCGCTGCGCGACCAGATCCATGCCGACGTGTGCGCCAACGCGTGGCACGAAAGCAAACGGGCGTTTGCGCAGAGCTACGGCAGCGACGAGCTCGACGCCAGCGTGCTGCTGATGCCGCTGCTCGGCTTCCTGCCGCCGGAAGATCCGCGCATCGTCGGCACGGTCGAGGCGATCGAGCGGGAATTGCTGCACGACGGCCTCGTGATGCGCTACCGCACGACCGAGTACGACGACGGCCTGCCGCCCGGCGAAGGCACGTTTCTCGCATGCAGCTTCTGGCTGGTCGACAACTATGCGCTGCTGGGCCGGATCGACGACGCGCACCGCCTGTTCAGCCGGCTGCTTGCGCTGTCGAACGACCTCGGGCTGCTCGCGGAGGAGTACGACCCGGTGGCCGGGCGGCTCGTCGGCAACTTCCCGCAGGCGTTCTCGCACGTGGCGCTCGTGCATACCGCGATGAACCTGATGCACCACGAGGACGCAATGGCGCGCGCAGCCGGCCAGCCCGCGCCGGCCGTCGCGACGGGGCGTTGAACGGGCGCGCGAGCGGCTTGGTCAGATAACGTCAAATCGCAAAACTTTGATGAAAAATCGGGGAAATGTTGCATTGCACCACCCATCGTTGTCCGATATGATCGACGCGATTGTCCGGCTGCAATGCAACATGGCCGGTCGCTGACCCACACGGCACGCCGCGACGCCCCACGCCGCCCTTGCGCTCCGTCCCCCACGCGGGAGTAGTCTGCATGCTTTACCAACTGCACGAATTCCAGCGCGCCATGCTGAGCCCGCTGACGGCCTGGGCCCAGGCCGCGTCCAAATCGTTCGCCAATCCGTCCAGCCCGTTCTCGCTGATGCCGGGCGCGACGCGGATGGCCGCCGCGTACGAGTTGATGTACCGGCTCGGCAAGGATTACGAGAAGCCCGAATTCAACATTCATCAGATCGTCAAGGACGGCCACAACATCCCGATCGTCGAGCAGACGATCGTCGAGAAGCCGTTCTGCCGGCTGCTGCGCTTCAAGCGCTATTCGGACGACGCCGACGCCGTCACGCAACTGAAGGACGAACCGGTCGTGCTGGTCTGCGCGCCGCTGTCGGGCCACCACTCGACACTGCTGCGCGACACCGTGCGCACGCTGCTGCAGGATCACAAGGTCTACATCACCGACTGGATCGACGCACGGATGGTGCCGATCGAGACCGGCCCGTTCCACCTGCACGACTACATCGCGTACATCCAGGAGTTCATCCGTCATATCGGCGCGCGCAACCTGCACGTGATCTCGGTGTGCCAGCCGACGGTGCCGGTGCTCGCGGCGATCTCGCTGATGGCGAGCCGCGGCGAGGACACGCCGCTCACGATGACGATGATGGGCGGCCCGATCGATGCGCGCCGCAGCCCGACGTCGGTGAATTCGCTCGCCACGCAGCACTCGACCGCATGGTTCGAGAACAACGTGATCCACACGGTGCCGGCGAACTATCCGGGCGAAGGCCGCCAGGTGTATCCGGGCTTCCTGCAGCACACGGGCTTCGTCGCAATGAACCCGGAGCGGCACGCGCAATCGCACTGGGATTTCTACCAGAGCCTGCTGCGCGGCGACGAGGACGACGCCGAAGCGCACCGCCGCTTCTATGACGAATACAACGCGGTGCTCGACATGGCCGCCGAGTATTACCTCGAGACGATCCGCGTCGTGTTCCAGGAATTCCGCCTGGCCGAAGGCACGTGGGATGTCGAAGGCGAGCGCGTGCGTCCGCAGGACATCCGGCACACCGCGCTGATGACGATCGAGGGCGAACTCGACGACATCTCGGGCAGCGGCCAGACGCACGTCGCGCACGAGCTGTGCACGGGCATCCCGCAGGACCAGCGCCGCAGCCTGACCGCCGAGAAGTGCGGTCACTACGGGATTTTCTCGGGCCGTCGCTGGCGCACGATCATCTATCCGCAGCTGCGCGATTTCATCCGCGAGCATGCACCGGAGCCGAAGCACGGTGCGACGAAGGATGTCCCGGAAACGCCGGCCGCCAAGACGCTCGCCGCCGTGCCGGCCGCCGACGCACCGGCCGAAACGACGCGCGCCACCACGGCGAAGCGCACGCGCGCGAAGGCGCCGGCGAAGGCCGCCGCCCCCGCCAAGGCCGCACCGGCCGCGAAACGCGCCGCCGCCGTCAGCCCGCGCGCAAAAGCCGTGCGCACGCGCAAGGCCGCCTGACGCATCGCGTCCCGACGAAAAAACGCCGCCGTTGCCTGCGCACGGCGGCGTTTTTACATCGGGCGGCCACTTCAGCGCCGCAGCAGATAGGCGAGCAGCACTTCGGTGTTCATCCTGACCATCTCCGCGCGCTCGTCGGCGTCGGTGAAGTCGCGGCCGAGCGTCGCGGCGAGCGTGAAGCGGTTCGACACGATGTAGTAGCCGAGCCCCGACAGCGTCACGTAGAAGCGCAGCGGATCGACGTCGGTGCGGAACAGCCCGGCCTTCTGGCCGCGCGTCAGCACGTTGCCGAGCTTCGCGACGATCGGCGACATCATCTCGCGGATCCGCGTCGACTTGTGCAGGTAGCGCGCTTCGTGCAGGTTCTCGTTGTTGATGAGCCTGAGCAGTTCCGGATGGTCGCGGTAGTAGTCCCAAACGAAATGCGCGAGCCGCGTGACGGCTTCGACCGGCGCGACGCCGTCGAGATCGAGCTCGCGCTCGGCCTCGGTCAGCGCGGAGAACGCGTGTTCGAGCACCGCCGTGAACAGCTGTTCCTTGCTGCCGAAATAGTAGTAGAGCATGCGCTCGTTGGTTTCGGCCCTGCGCGCGATCTGGTCGACGCGCGCGCCGAACAGCCCTCCACTCGCGAACTCTTCGGCTGCCGCCATCAGGATGCGGCGGCGCGTACCTTCAGGATCTCTTTTGATTTTTGGCTGATTCATGGTGGCGTTTTGCTATGTGAGCCGCTTGATCCGGACCGGCACCCCCACCGCCTTGGCGCCGGCCGCCCTGGAACGGGCGCGCCGCGGGCGGCCGCCCTCCTGCTGAGCCCCTGCAAAAAAGCGGTTCGATTATGCGCACAGACGGCGTCCAGCGCAATGCGGGAAATCGGCGATAATCGAGCTTTGGCAAACCTTTCCGGCCGCGCCCGACGCGGCCGAGAGCCATTCGGCGCCGCTGCGCCCGTTGTCACCGTGACCGATTCCAAAACACTCGCAGATCGCATCGAAGATCTGCTTCCCCAGACGCAATGCACGAAGTGCGGCTATAACGGCTGCCGTCCGTACGCCGAGGCGATCGCCGCCGGCGAGGCGAACTACAACCAGTGCCCGCCCGGCGGCGCCGAGGGCATCGCGCGCCTGTCGAGCCTGCTCGGCAAACCGGTGATTCCGCTGAACCCCGTCAACGGCACCGAGCATCCTCGCGCGGTCGCCTTCATCGACGAAAGCCTGTGCATCGGCTGCACGCTGTGCATGCAGGCGTGCCCGGTCGACGCGATCGTCGGCGCGCCGAAGCAGATGCACACGATCATCGAGTCGCAGTGCACCGGTTGCGATCTGTGCGTGCCGCCCTGCCCGGTCGACTGTATCGCGATGCTGCCGGTGACCGGCGAACGCACCGGCTGGGACGCGTGGTCGCAGGAGCAGGCCGACGCCGCACGCGAGCACCACGACCTGCGGCTCGCGCGCCAGCGCCGCGAACGCGAGGCCGCCGAAGCGCGCGCGGCCGCACGCCGCGCGGCGAGTGCCGCAAAACCGGCTGCGGGACAAGCGGAAACGCCGTCCGCCGCGCCGGCCGCCGCCCCCGCGGACGACGCCGAAGCGAAGAAGCGCGCGATCATCGCCGCCGCGCTCGAACGCGCGCGCAAGAAGAAGGAAGAGCTGTCCGGGCAAGGCACCGGGCCGAAGAACACCGAAGGCGTGAGCGCGGCCGTCCAGGCGCAGATCGACGCGGCCGAGGCGCGCCGCAAGCGGCTCGCCGAACAGCAGGCCCAACGCGACGCCGAGGCGGCCGCCGCGAGCGGCAACGACGAAAAGAACGACGCAGGCAACGACGGCCCGGATGGCCCGTCCGCACCGCCCGACCCGAACGCTCCATGAACGCCAGCAAACGACGCGCGATCTACGAAACGCTGCAGGACCTCAATCCGCATCCGACCACCGAGCTCGAATACTCGACGCCGTTCGAGCTGCTGATCGCCGTGATGCTGTCCGCGCAGGCGACCGACGTATCGGTCAACAAGGCGATGCGGAAGATGTTTCCGGTCGCGAACACCCCGCGACAAATCGTCGCACTCGGCGAAGAAGGCGTCACCGAGTACATCAAGACGATCGGCCTGTACCGGACCAAGGCGAAGAACGTGGTCGCGACGTGCCGGATCCTGCTGGACCGCTACGACGGCGAGGTGCCGGCCGATCGCGAAGCGCTCGAAGGGCTGCCGGGCGTCGGCCGCAAGACCGCGAACGTCGTGCTGAACACCGCGTTCGGCCAGCCGACGATCGCGGTCGACACGCATATCTTCCGCGTCGCGAACCGCACCGGCCTCGCGCCGGGCAAGGACGTGCGCGCCGTCGAGGCCGCGCTCGAGAAGTTCACGCCGAAGGAATTCCTGCAGGACGCGCATCACTGGCTGATCCTGCACGGGCGCTACGTGTGCAAGGCCCGCAAGCCCGAGTGCTGGCATTGCGCGATCGAGCCGCTGTGCGAATTCCGGCCGAAGACGCCGCCGCCGAACGAGTGATACGCCACCGAGATTGACATGCCGCAGGCCGCCCGGCGCCAGACAGCCAGGCGCACGATGCACGCCACGTCGGCCGTTGGCCGGCCGGCATACCGCAGCCGCCACCACGATAGCGCGTCGCCACCCGCGCTGCCGCCCCGCTTCCCCCCTCCCCCCTTCCCGACTTACGCGTTGGACGTCGCCGTCGCGTCGTCTGCCGCCGCACCGCCCGCGCGCACCAGCGCCAGCACGGCAGCCAGAATCGCGACGCCACCCGCCCACTGCAGCGGCGACAGCGCTTCGCCGAACAGCAGCGCCGCAAGCGCGACCGTCACGACCGGTTCGAGCGTCGACAGCATCGACGTGCGCGCGGCCCCGAGCCGTTCGAGCCCGGCAAAGAACGCGAGCATCGCCGCCACCGTCGACACGAGCGCGATCGCGAGCATCGACGCCCAGCCGCCGGCCGTCGCGGGCCAGCGCGGCGGCGCGCCGAACGCGGCGGTCCGCACGACGGCGATCGCCACGAGCGTCGCGGTGGCCGACAGGCAGATGATCGCGGTGGTCGCGAGCGGATCGACGCCGCGCGTCGCCTTCGTGCCGCCGACGATGTACAGCGAATAGATCACCGCGGCGGCCAGCGCGAGCGCGATCCCGAGCGGCTCGCCATGCCCGCCGCCGACCATCAGCGCCGAACCCGCGACGCACAGCACGAGCGCGACGGCCTTCGCGCGCGTGAGGCGCTCGCCGAGCCACCACGCGGCCAGCAGCGTGACGAACGCCGGATACAGGTACAGCAGCAGCGCGACGAGGCTCGCCTGTGCGTGCTGCAGCGCGCTGAAATAGCAGAACGACTGCCCGACATAGCCGAGCGCGCCCATCGCCACGAGCGGCGCGAGCGCGCGCCCGCGCGGCCACGCGACACGGCGATGCCGTGCGATCGCGGCGAGCACCGCGCCGCCGATCGCGAAGCGCACGATCAGCAGCCCGAGCACGTCGACGCCGGCCGCATACGCGTAGCGGCCGAAGATCGCCATCGCGCCGAATGCGGCGGCGGACAGCGCGACGTAGAGCGTGCCCTGCAGGGCGGCGGACGACGGGCGGGCGGTAGCGGTCATGATGGAACGAGGACGATCGGCGTGGCGCCGGAAATCGTCGGAGTGTAACGGCGCGGCGGCGGCGAGCCTAGCCCGCGCTTACCCGTTCCCCGGCGCCGGCTCAGGGTGCCGGCAACCCGCCGGCGCCGCGCGGCTACGCACCTGCTCGCCCGGCGGGCCGCCGCACAACCCGCTCCCGCCCGCCGCCAGCGCCGTCCGCCGACCCGGCGTACAATGCGCGACGCGGCACCACGCCGTCCGAATCACGACGTTTCCCCACCATGTTCAATCCAAGCCGCGACGAAGTGCGTCGCTTTTTCACCGAGACCTGGCGCAAGCAGCGCGCCGGCGAGATCCTGACGCCGCTGGAAGCGATGGCAGCCGACTGGATCGTCGAGCATCCCGAATACCACGACGAACTCGCCGATGCCGATGGCGCGAACGCGCGCGAGTACACGCCCGAGGAAGGCCGCACGAACCCGTTCCTGCACCTGTCGATGCATCTCGCGATCAGCGAGCAGCTGTCGATCGACCAGCCGCCCGGCATCCGCGCTGCACACGACAAGCTCGCGGCCAAGCTCGACTCGACCCACGACGCGCAGCACGTGATCATGGAATGCCTCGGCGAGACGATCTGGGAAGCCCAGCGCACCAGCACGCCGCCCGATACCGACGCGTACCTGCAGCGCATCCTGCGTCGCGCCTCGCGCGACTGAGCGCCGCGGCGCCGGCCCACGGGCGCGGCGCGCGGACAAAAAAATACCCCGCCGAGGCGGGGTATTTTTGCTGCGCGAGCCCGTCGGGCCCGTCGCGCTTACTTCTTGAACACGAGATCGGTTTCTTTCAGCGACTCGATGTAGGCCGCGATGTCCTTCATGTCGCTGACCGACAGGCTCTGCACCTGCGCCTGCATGATCGCGTTGTTGCGACCGAGCAGCGGATTCGTGAGGCCCATCTGGTACTGGCGCATCGCCCACACGAGGTAGTCGGCGTGCTGGCCGGCGAGGCGCGGATATTCGGCGTTGATCGGCTTGTTCATCTGCGCGCCGTGGCAGGCGGCGCAGTTGTGCGATTCGACCAGTTCCTTGCCCTTCGTGGTGTCCGCCGCGTGCGCGGTACCGATCGCGAGGCCGGCCGCCAGTGCAACCGCCGCCGTCTTGAATGCGTTGTTCATGAATGCTCCTGTCCCGCCGGTCAGATCGGCGGCGCGCGCTTTACTTGTAGGGATTGTCCTTCGTGTCGGCCTTCTGGACGGCGTAGTACGCCGCCAGATCCGCGATGTCCTGATCCGTCAGCGAACCGGCGATCGCATTCATCGACGGGAAGTGACGATCCTTCTTGCGATAGGCCTTCAGCGCGTTCTCGAGGTATTGCTGGTTCTGGCCGCCGAGGACAGGCACCCGGTAGACCTCCGGGTACGCCGCGCGGTAGTCCTGGATGCCGTGGCAACCGATGCACATGGCGGCCTTGCTCGCCCCGTCCTTCGGGTTGCCGACCACACCGGCCGCCTGCGCGCTGCCCGCGAGCGCCACGAGCGCTGCGACAACGACGTGTTTGCCGACGAATTTGTTCATAGCTCTTGTAACCTAGCTTGAGGGGAAACTGGCGCCGAAGCGGCAACGGCCCGCGCCGTTATGCTTATCAGGTCGCCACGCAGGCCAAAAAAAACGGCCAGATTGTACCGCGTCGGCGGGGAACGCGTCCACAAGGCACCCCGGTTCGCCCCGCCACAGCCCCGCAACGATACGCGGGCGTGGCCCAACCGGACAGCCCTTCTGACTTATACTGGGTTTTTTTCCCCGATTGAGAAGAGCGCCGCCATGCGTTTCGAAGGGTCCTCGCACTACGTCGCCACCGACGATCTGAAGCTCGCGGTCAATGCCGCGCTGACGCTGCAACGCCCGCTGCTGATCAAGGGCGAGCCCGGCACCGGCAAGACCATGCTCGCCGAGGAAGTGGCCGCCGCGCTCGACATGCCGCTGCTGCAGTGGCACATCAAGTCGACCACGAAGGCGCAGCAGGGCCTGTACGAATACGACGCCGTATCGCGGCTGCGCGATTCGCAGCTCGGCGACGCGCGCGTGAAGGACATCTCGAACTACATCGTCAAGGGCGTGCTGTGGCAGGCGTTCGATGCCGAGCATCCGAGCGTGCTGCTGATCGACGAGATCGACAAGGCCGACATCGAATTCCCGAACGACCTGCTGCGCGAGCTCGACCGGATGGAGTTCCATGTGTACGAAACACGGGAAACGGTCCGCGCGAAGCACCGCCCGCTCGTCATCATCACGTCGAACAACGAGAAGGAGCTGCCCGACGCGTTCCTGCGCCGCTGCTTCTTCCACTACATCCAGTTTCCCGACCCGGCGACGATGCAGAAGATCGTCGCGGTCCATTTCCCGGACATCCGCGAGGAGCTGCTGCGCGCGGCGCTCGAGAGTTTCTTCGAATTGCGCGGCGTGTCGGGCCTGAAGAAGAAGCCGTCGACGTCCGAGCTGCTCGACTGGCTGAAGCTGCTGCTCGCCGAGAACATCCCGGCCGACCAGTTGCGCGGCGTGGATGCGAAGCAGATCGTGCCGCCGCTCGCGGGCGCGCTGCTGAAGAACGAGCAGGACCTGAGCCTGCTCGAACGGCTCGTCTACATGAACCGGCACAACCGGTAATCCTCTCTCACCCGCGAAGGCCCGGCCATGCTGCTCAATTTCTTCTACGCGCTGCGCGCAGCCAAGCTGCCCGTCTCGGTGAAGGAATACCTGACGCTGCTCGAATCGCTGAAGGCCGGGCTGATCTCGCCGTCGATCGACGCGTTCTACTTCCTCGCGCGGATGACGCTCGTCAAGGACGAGCAGTACTTCGACAAGTTCGACCAGGCGTTCGGCGCGTACTTCCACGGCGTGTCGGCCCTGCCGTCCGAAGCATTCGACATTCCGCTCGACTGGCTCGAAAAGCGCCTCGAGCGCGAGCTGTCGCCGGAGGAGAAGGCGCAGATCGAGGCGATGGGCGGGCTCGACAAGCTGATGGAGCGCCTGAAGGCACTGCTCGACGAGCAGAAGGAACGCCACGAGGGCGGCAACAAGTGGATCGGCACCGGCGGCACGTCGCCGTTCGGGCACGGTGGCTACAACCCGGAAGGCGTGCGCATCGGCGGCCCGTCGAACGGCAACCGCACCGCGGTGAAGGTGTGGGAGGCGCGCGCGTATCGCGACTACGACGATTCCGTCGAGATCGGCACGCGCAACATCAAGGTCGCGCTGCGGCGGCTGCGCCGCTTCGCGCGCGAAGGCGCCGCCGAGGAGCTCGACCTGCCCGGCACGATCCGCAGCACCGCCGCGAACGCGGGCTGGCTCGACCTGCGGATGGTGCCCGAGCGCCACAACAACGTGAAGGTGCTGATGCTGCTCGACGTCGGCGGCTCGATGGATGATCACATCAAGCGCACCGAAGAGCTGTTCTCCGCCGCGAAGGCCGAATTCAAGCACCTGGAGTTCTTCTACTTCCACAACTGCGTGTACGACCACCTGTGGAAGAACAACCGCCGCCGCCACTCGGAACGCACCGCGACGTGGGACGTGCTGCACAAGTTCACGCCCGACTACAAGCTGATCTTCGTCGGCGATGCAACGATGAGCCCGTACGAAGTGCTGCAGCCCGGCGGCTCGGTCGAGTACAACAACCCGGAAGCCGGCGCCGTATGGCTGCGCCGCCTCGCCGACCAGTTCCCCCATCATGCATGGCTGAACCCCGAGCCCGAACGGCTATGGGAATACCGGCAGTCGGTCGCGGTGATCCGCGACCTGCTCGGCCATCGCATGTATCCGCTCACGCTCGCGGGCCTCGAAACCGCGATGCGCGCACTCAGCAAGTAACGACACCCACCAAGCACGAAGGCCGCGTCCGAGCGGCCTCCCCCCGGAGATAGCATGAACCCCTCGCCCACCGCGAGCGCCAGCCGCGCCGGCGGCCGCCGCTTTTTCGCCGATACGTCCGTCTCGGCCCTCGTCGCCGGCTTCGTCGCGATGATGACGGGCTATACGAGCTCGCTCGTGCTGATGTTTCAGGCCGGCCGCGCCGCCCACCTCACCGATGCGCAGATCTCGTCGTGGATCTGGGCGCTGTCGATCGGCATGGCGTTGACGACGATCGGCCTGTCGCTGCGCTTTCGTGCGCCCGTCGTCGTCGCGTGGTCGACGCCCGGCGCCGCGCTGCTGATCGCGTCGCTGCCCGGCGTGCCCTACCCCGAGGCGATCGGCGCATTCGTCGTCTGCGCGGTGCTGCTGACGGCCGTCGGCGTGAGCGGGCTGTTCGACACGCTGATGCGCAAGATTCCGGCCGGCATCGCAGCCGCGCTGCTCGCGGGCATCCTGTTCGAGATCGGCATCGAGATCTTCCGTGCCGCGCAGTTCCAGACGGCGCTCGTGCTCGCGATGTTCTTCACCTACCTGATCATCAAGCGGCTCGCGCCGCGCTATGCGATCGTCACGACGCTGATCGTCGGCACGGCAGTCGCCGGTGGTCTCGGCCTGCTCGACTTCAGCGGCTTTCACATCGCGTTCGCGAAGCCCGTGTTCACGATGCCCGCGTTCTCGATCGCGTCGATCGTCAGCATCGGCATCCCGCTGTTCGTCGTCGCGATGGCGTCGCAGAACGTGCCGGGCATCGCGGTGCTGCGCGCGGACGGCTATCAGACCCCGTCGTCGCCGCTGATCGCGACCACCGGCCTCGCGTCGCTGCTGCTCGCGCCGTTCGGCTCGCACGGCGTCAACCTCGCGGCGATCACGGCCGCGATCTGCACCGGCCCGGAAGCGCACGAGGATCACGCGAAACGCTACACGGCCGCCGTGTGGTGCGGCACGTTCTACCTGGTCGCGGGAATCTTCGGCGCGACGATCGCCGCGCTGTTCGCGGCGCTGCCGAAGGCGCTCGTCGTGTCGGTCGCCGCGCTCGCGCTGTTCGGCTCGATCATGAGCGGCCTCGCGAACGCGATGCAGGACGTGAAGCAGCGCGAAGCCGCGCTCGTCACGTTCATGGTCACCGCGTCGGGCCTCACGCTGCTGTCGATCGGCTCGGCATTCTGGGGGCTCGTCGCGGGCGTCGTCACGCAGGTGATCCTGAACGCGCGCCGCCCCGCGTGACGCTGCACGGCGCCCGCCGCCGCGGCCATCGGACACGCCAGAACGTGCCCGACACGAATCGGGCCTAGAATAGCGGATCGGAGGCGGTGCCCGGCGCCGCCTCGCTTCGCCGCCGCGTTCGCGCGGCCCGTGAGAACCCGGCGCCTTGCGCCCTTCTTCCGAATCGCCATGACTACCGCACTCGACCAGCTGAAGCAGTACACGACCGTCGTCGCCGACACGGGCGATTTCCAGCAGCTTGCGCAATACCAGCCGCAGGACGCGACCACGAACCCGTCGCTGATCCTGAAGGCCGTCCAGAAGGATGCGTACAAGCCGATCCTCGAGAAAACCGTCCGCGATCATCGCAACGAAAGCACCGATTTCATCATCGACCGCCTGCTGATCGCATTCGGCACCGAGATCCTGAAGCTGATCCCGGGCCGCGTGTCGACCGAGGTCGACGCACGTTTGTCGTTCGACACGCAGCGCTCGATCGACAAGGGCCGCGAGCTCATCAAGCTGTACGAAGCAGCCGGCATCGGCCGCGAACGCATCCTGATCAAGCTCGCGTCGACGTGGGAAGGCATCCGCGCGGCCGAGGTGCTGCAGAAGGAAGGGATCAAGTGCAACATGACCCTGCTTTTCTCGCTCGTGCAGGCCGCTGCATGCGCGGAAGCCGGTGCGCAGCTGATCTCGCCGTTCGTCGGCCGCATCTACGACTGGTACAAGAAGCAGGCCGGCGCCGAGTGGAATGAAGAGAAGGACGGCGGCGCGAACGATCCGGGCGTGCAGTCGGTGCGCCGCATCTACACGTACTACAAGACGTTCGGCTACACGACCGAAGTGATGGGCGCGAGCTTCCGCACGACCAGCCAGATCATCGAACTGGCCGGCTGCGACCTGCTGACGATCAGTCCCGATTTGCTGCAGAAGCTGCAGGACAGCAACGAGACGGTCGCGCGCAAGCTGTCGCCGGAAGCGCTGCAGGACAAGCCGTCCGAGCGTGTCGCGATCGACGAGGCCGCGTTCCGCTTCCAGCTGAACGACGACGCGATGGCGACCGAAAAGCTCGCCGAAGGCATCCGCGTATTCGCCGCCGATGCGGTGAAGCTCGAGAAGCTGATCGACTCGCTGCGCTGAGCCACTGAGCCACTGAGCCACTGAGCCGCGACAAGCGTCAGCGGCTGTCAGCAACACTGGCAACAGCCGTCAGCACGCACGCCGCACACGGCCGCGAACGTCATGTTCGCGGCCGTTTTTATTTTTCATTCCATCGTCAAGCACGCGCACTACAATCCACGTCACGGGTGCGTCGGCCGCCTCCCGAGGCCCCCTTTCCCAGTCAGTCTTGTACGACGCCGAACCCGCGCAGAAGCGTAGGCCGGCCCCCTCAATACAGGAGACAACGATGCAAGTCCAACCGTACCTGACGTTCTACGGTCGCGCCGACGAAGCCCTTCAGTTCTACGAAAAGGCACTCGGGGCGAAGACGATGTTCAAGATGCACTTCAAGGACGCGCCGCCGAATCCCGACTATCCGATGACGCCGGAGATGGCCGACAAGGTGATGCACGCGAGCTTCACGATCGGCGAGTCGATGATCATGTGCTCGGACGGCGACTGCAGCCAGCCCGGCGGCGGCGTGCACGCCGGCTATTCGCTGTCGCTGAACCCGGCGACGGTCGAGGAAGGCCAGAAGCTGTTCAATGCGCTCGCCGACGGCGGCGAAGTGACGATGCCGTTCGGCAAGACGTTCTGGGCGCTCGGCTTCGGGATGGCGAAGGATCGTTTCGGCGTGCACTGGATGGTCAACGTCGAGGATCTGTCGCAGCGCGAGAACCTCGCAGAGCGCGCGCAGGGATAACGCGAAAAGCAAAGCCCGCCACCTCGCCTGAACTGACCCCGTAAAGTTGGACGGGTTATGACGGCTAGGGCTGAGTTCTGTATTGCACGGGACTCAGCCCTTTTAGTTTCAGTTTGATGCGGTCGTGATTGTAGTAGTGGATGTAGCTTGCCAAG